>CAWCNK010000005.1:0-383765 GCA_963796905.1 uncultured Actinomycetota bacterium
CCGGGCAACCGCGGGGCCTGGCTGCTCTGGCGGGTCGAGGGGGACCGTGCCGAGTTTGTCACGGTGAGCTTGTGGGAGTCCCGGGCAGCGATTGAGGCCTTCGCCGGGCAGGACATCGGGACTGCCGTCTTCTATCCAGACGACGAGCAGTTCCTCATCGAGCGGGACCTCACCGTGAATCACTATGAGGTGGCAGGTACCGAGTAGCTCTCACCCTCATGCCGAACGGAGCCCGATGACTGAACACCGTGCGTCATTCGACGCGACCATAAAGTTCAGCAACGGCGGCGACCTGACGGCTCATGGATTCCGTGTCGATGTTCCCTCGCCCGACATGGACGAGGACGACATTGCCGCGCTGTTCGTTGCCTCGCTCGGCTTGCTGATGACGGACTCGGTCACGCTCGCCAATGTGGAGATCTTTGCCGAACCGCACAAGGGAACGCGGGGAGGGCCGTCAGATCACAGCCGCGACAGGCCGCCCGCAGGCAGC
Organism: uncultured Actinomycetota bacterium; assembly: GCA_963796905.1. GTDB lineage: Bacteria > Actinomycetota > Actinomycetes > Mycobacteriales > Jatrophihabitantaceae > Jatrophihabitans_A. The sequence goes on from CAWCNK010000005.1 coordinate 494, forward strand.
CGGCTTGTCGAACTCAGCCATGTCATCCGCGCCGGGATGGTCACCTATCCAGGGCTTCCTGCTCCGGAGATCACCCCGTACCTGACCAGGGATGCCTCGCGTGAACACTACGCCCCGGACACCGAATTCGCGATTGACCGGCTTACCTTGCTCGGCAACACCGGCACCTATCTCGACGCCCCCTATCACCGGTACCCCGACGGGGCGGATCTGAGCGGCATACCCCTGGCCCAGACCGCCGATCTGCCGGCCGTGGTGGTCCGGGTAACCGGCGCGCACCAGCCCGGCATCGATGTCGGCGCCCTGGCAGCACTCGACGTGGCCGGGCGGGCAGTGCTGCTGCACACCGGCGACGACGCACGGTTCGGCTCGCCGGCCTACGCCGAAGGCCGGCACTTCCTGACCCGGGCGGGCGCAGCCTGGCTCGCTGATCATGACGCCGCACTCGTCGGCATCGATGCGCTCAACATCGACGACACCGCCGACCGTCAGCGGCCCGCGCACACACTGCTGCTTGCCGCCGGCATCCCCGTCGTCGAGCATCTGACCGGCCTTGAGCAACTGCCACCGACCGGTGCCTGGTTTACCGCTGTGCCGTTGCGCATCGAAAAACTCGGGACCATCCCTGTGCGCGCCTTCGCCCGACTGCCCGGGTAATCCACGGACAAGACAGCTCACCGCCGCCGGCTTGCACTCGAACGGTCCCGATCTACGCGAGGAGCCCGTCTTGTCGCTGCCCGCCCCTGGCCTGGCAGCGCCCGGGGCACGCCTATCACCGATTCGCGCTGTCCACCCGCACCATGAGCGCGCTGCGCGGAAACGCGGGATGCCGAAAAAGCCCGGTCCGCGGCAGAAAAGTGCGGCCACAGGGTGCAGTTGAGGATGGCTTCGGGACGTCGTGGCTGCTGCCCGCCTGCCCGCGCGGACGTCCTTACGATGGGATTATGCAAAGCGATGCCATCGACGTCGACAGCTATCTCACGCAGGTGCCCGAGGGACGGCGCGCGGTCCTGACCGAGATACGCGATGCGTGCCGGAGGCTGCTGGCGGGCTTTGCCGAGTCCATGAGCTACGGGATGCCTACCTATAGCCGTGACGGCACCGCCGAGATCGCCTGGGCCAGCCAGAAGCGCTACATCTCCTTGTATGTCATGCGCGCCGATGTCCTGAACGCTCATCGCGGACAGCTTTCCGGCCTCGATGTCGGTAAGGGATGCATCCGGTACCGCAGCCCTGCCGCGGTCGACTTCACCGTTGTCCATTCGATGCTCACCGCTGTCGCGGCGAGCAGCGGCCCGGTCTGCTGAACTGTCCCATCACCCCTGAGCCGCGTTCACGTATCGCGACAGAAGAGTACGCACGGTCAGCGCATCAATTCGGTAGTTGCCGTCTGCTCTCCGCGTTGTGTATGCGACCGTGCTCAGCATTAAGAGATATCCGCTATGTGTGGCATCGGAATCCGGCGGTCAGCGATGACGCTGACGGCAAACTAAGGAGGCCGGGACTAGTTGATCGCGGTCACTGATCACGACGGTAGCAGCGGAGCGTCCGCGCCCGGATTACCGGGCGCTGATGAGGCCCAGGGAGCGGGCCCGGCTGACCGCCTCGTCCCGGCTGTGGACGCCGAGCCTGTTGTACAGGCGTGCCGCTCGCTCCTTGGCCGCGGACCGGGAGATGCCTAGTTTGCCGGCGATAACGGCGAAGGGGAGCGGGGTGGGGAGGTACCGCAGGACCTGGGCCTCGGCCATGGTGATCGACGCCGCCCTGACCCGTGCCCCGGCTTGGCTGGTCGCTTCGGCGGTTATCTCGTCGGCGGCGGCAATGGTGATGAGGGACTCCGCCACGGACTCGGCGGCCACCTCGTCGGCGGCTTCTACGGTGGCGATGTCTTCGGCTACGGCGTCAGCGGCGGCCTGGTCGGCGGCGGCCACGATGAGGCCGGCGGCGGTCAGCGCCGTGACCGCCTCGTGGGCGGCCGCCTCTTCCACCAGCCCGGCTGTGATCAGCGCCCGGACGGCGTCGGCGGCAGCGGCAGACTGGATCCGCTGCGAATCGGCCACTGCCTGGGCCGCCTCGGCCTGGGCCGCGGCCGCGGCAAGCACGGCGACGGCCTCTTCAGCCTGCGCCTGGGCGATCACCTCAGCTGCCTCCTCCATGGCGGCGACCTCGGCTCCCACCACCAGCCCGGTCTCGGAGGTCAAGAAGCCCTCGCCGATCAGCGTGCCGCCGGTCTCGGCGATGGCGTCAAAAAGCGGGGCGGCCCAGTAGTGCTCGACGAGCAGGAAGGCCAGGGCAGTCCCCGGCTCGAGAGAATCCGCCAGAGCCCGCGCATCGGCCCGGTCAAAGGCCGCGGAACCGTCAGCTGACGCCGGCACCGCCGGACGATCGCCGTTCGCGACGGGAACCACCGCCGCCAGGAGCGAGCCGAAGTCCTCGTCATCACCGATGGTCAGCCGTTCGATCGTGCCGTCCTGGCTTTTGGCCACGAAGACCATGTCGAGCAGGCGGAGAACTCCCCGGCCGCGCAGACGATCTACCTCAGCCAGGATCCTGTCCTCCGAACCCGCATCGCGGCTGAAGCTCAAGGCGATCACCTGGAGCGGTGCGGTCATCGTTGCCCTCCTTGTCCTGGCCCCCGACGTCGCCGACGGTACCACCAAGCAGCATCACCGCCGGCTGGCGCATCCCCGCCTCCCCTGGCCGGAGCCGGATCAGTCCTCGGGATCTCACCGACGCAGTTAAGACCGCCCCTGACGGCGGAGCTATTGGAGCCGATATGACGTGACAGACATGGTGCCTTGACGTTGGCGGGCTTATAGCTGCTGAGGGCGCGGCTGGCTCAACCCTCCCTGGTCCCGGCTCGGCCCCCTTCATCTGATCCAGTGCGACCAATTCGTATGCCGAACAACGCCTCAATGCGCGCCCGCGGATAACCTTGCTCGAGATATCGGCCAGACCCGTCAGGCTCCTGGCGCGCCGGACTTGGCGCCGGTGGTCAGCAGCCTGCCGTCGGGCAGCCAGTCGATGGAGTACCCCATCGGATGGCTGGCCGGGTCGCGGGTGAGCATGACCTCCGCCGTGCCGTCCATGTCGACCGCCACGACCTGCCGGTCGATCCAGTTGCAGAACCACAGCCTGCCCTCATGCCACCGCGGCGACTCAGGAATCCCCAGCCCGCCCAGCAGAACCCTCGGTTCAGGCATAACGCTCCTCTCCTCCCGGCGCGCCGGTCTCAGGCCTGGCCCTCTACCGCCTACACGAACGGCGATAAGCCCGATCGACAGCGCAGGCCGCCGGGCGTATCCGGCGGCGCGCAGCTGGGTATCCCTGGGGAGGGCGATGGCTGCTGGCGTAGCGGTTGGAGTCGCGCTGGCTGGCGAGAGGGTCTGGCGATGGTGGGCAAGGTTGACTATGACGACCGCCAGTTCGCGGTCTATGCGCGGGGACGGGCGCTCACCCCGGCGGTGCTTGCCAGGTGGATGAAGGTGTTCGCTGGCCACGCCCCGCCCCGGCGCCCGCTGGCGGTGCTGGATCTGGGCTCTGGCACCGGGCGGTTCACTGCTGCCCTCGCCGGGACGTTCGGCGGCCCGGTCTACGGGGTGGAGCCCTCCCGGCGGATGCGGGAGGTCGCCATCCGGTCATCGGCGCACCCGGCGGTGACCTACCTCGCCGGCTGCGCGGAGGACATACCGCTCCCGGCGGCCAGCTGTGATGTTGTCCTGATGTTCCTGGTATTTCATCATGTGGCGGACCGGATGGCGGCAGCGGCGGAGATCAGCCGGGTGCTGCGGCCCGGCGGCCGGGTGCTGATGCGCAGCACCTTCTCCGACCGCATGCCTGATCTGTGGTGGCATCAGTTCTTCCCCCGCGCGGTTGAGATCGAGAAGCAGATGTTTCCCGCCGTCGACGAGGTAACAGCGGCCTTCTCCGTCACCGGGCTGCGGGCCCTGACCCTGGACACCCTCTGCGAGCGTTTCACCGGCAGCCTGGCCGAAAGCGCAGCGCGGTTGCGTCTGCGCGCTATCTCAACGTTTGAGCACCTCACCGAGCAGGAAACCGCACAGGGCTTCGCCGCGCTCGATGCCGCCGTGCTCGCCGGGACCCCGCTACAGCCTATGAACAACACCAGCGACCTTCTCGTCCTGGGCTAACGGCCCGATCCGCGGGATGAGCGCGGCTACCGCGAGGAGGACTTCGGGGCCGGGCCTCGGCGGACACCCTGATCGCCTAGTCCCGTCGGCTCTGCCTGATTTCTTGCGGTCGGAATCAACATTCCGGGGCGTCTGGCGTCCTATGGACATGACGGTCCCCGTATATCGGGCTGGCACGGGGCCACAGCCCGATCCTTATCGGCATGCGGCGAGGGTAGCTGTCGATGACCTGTTCCGGGTTCATGCCATCGGCCTGGTACGTTTCGCGCTTATGCTGGTCGGCGACCAGGCCACCGCCGAGGACGTCGTGCAGGAAGCATTCCTCGGCTTGTACCGGGCCTGGGACCGGCTGCGGGATCCGGACGCCGTGCTCGGGTACCTGCGCACCGCGGTGGTGAACGGCGCCCGTTCGGTTCACCGCAGCCGCGGCCGGGCGCGGCTGCTGCGGGTGCCGCATGACCCGCCGGTCTGGTCGGCGGAGGCGGCGGCCATGGACGGCGAGGACCGTCGTGCCGTCCTGGCCGCGATCGCCAGGCTGCCGCAGCGTCAGCGTGAGGTGCTCGCGCTGAAGTACTACCTCGATCTCAGCGAGCACGAAGTAGCGGCGATCATGCGGGTCAGCCGCGGCACGGTGTCCGCGACCGGGGCCCGTGCCCTGGCCGCTGTCGCCCGTCAGCTCCGGGAGGATCAGTGACCGACGACCTGCCGGGCGATCTGGAAGACCGTGTCCGCGACGCTTATCAGTCCGCGGCACAGACCGTTCAGCCGCAGACCCTCAAGAGGACCTCTCCGCTGCATACCGCCGGACCAGTGACGCGCCCGCGCCGGATGACCGCGTTCGTGCCGATTGCGGCGGCCGTGGCCGTGATCGTCGCCATCGTCGTCAGCGTGGCCCTGCCGCGTCTGCTGACCGGCACTACCGGCTCTTCCCCGAACCCGGCAGTCCAGGGGACCAGCGCGGCCGGGCCCGGGCCTTACCCGCCGTTCCAGGTCGTGGTGACAGTCAACGACAGCAACCGCAAGTCGATGCTGCTGGTGGAATCGGCGGCAACCGGGCACGTGGTGAGCAAACTCGCCCCGCCGTGGCATGGCGCCATGTGGCTGGATGTCTCCGCGACCGCGGACACGACGAGGTTCATCGTGGCCGCCGAGCCCCTGGCCTCGCCGTACGCCCCGACCCGGCTGTACACGCTGACGCTGTTGGCGCGCGGCACGGTCACCCGGCTGGCTCCGCTGGCCGTCCCGACGCTGCCCGGGGAGCTTACCTCGATGGCGGCCAGCGCAGATGGCAGCACGGTCGCCTGGACGACGTCCGGCCGAGGCGCCGCTTACGAGGCCGGCGTGATCACCGGCGGCAGGACGCGGCAGTGGAGTGTGCCCGCGGGAGTGATCGCGGGAATCTGGGACGTCTCGGTGTCCAGCGACGGGGACATGATCGCGTTCACCACCAGTGGCCTGGCCAAAGGCGGCGCCGAAGACACAGCGTGGGTCCTGCCCACTGACTCCGGGCCCGGCAGCCTCACGGCCAGGGCAAGACAGGTGTATGACCACACCCACACCGGCGGTGCCGGGCATGCCATGACGATTCTGGAGTCGGCGGTGATCAGCCCGGACGCCAGTACGCTCTATCTCTGCACGGCGGCCACCTCGGCCAGCGGCAAGACCGTGACCAGAGTGACCGCGTACAGTACGGCCGGCAAGGCATCGCCCCGCACGATAGCGACCTGGGACAGCGGCCGCCTGACGGCGCTCACGCCTGCCGGCCGCAGGCTGCTCATCTGGGACCTGGGCTCGTTCGAGCCAGGCGGGAAAAGCGACCCCACGGCCTACCTGGTCAACCCGGCGACCCGGACGAAGACGACGCTGCGGCTGCACGGGATCCCCCGCGCGCAATACCTGACGCTCGCCTGGTGATTCACCAAACACTGCTGGCGTGCTGCGCCGGGTGCACGAGCGCGGCCTGCAGCCGGTGTCCAGCCTGGTCCGCCGGGCGAGCCTCGAAGACGTCTTCCTGCGCCTGACGGGACGCAGCCTTGTCGACTGACACCGCTCCGGTCAGCCCGCCACTGGCCGGCCGGCATACCCCGACCCGGCACCTGGTGCGCCCGCACGGCGGTGGCATGGCCGCGCTGTGGACCTACATGCTCGCCACCACCCGGCCGTACTTCAAGATCGCCGCGCTGTCCCAGATCGGGGCGCCGCTGCTCTACCTGCTCTCGCTGGGCATCGGCCTGGGCAGCATCGTCAACGGGCGCTCCGGCGGCCAGAGCCTGGGCACCTCCTACCTCAGCTTCCTCGCCCCGGCGCTGATCGTGGCCACCGCGCTGCAGGTGGCGGTGGGGCAGGCGATGTACCCGATCCTGTTCGGCGGCTTCAAGTTCCAGCGGATCTACTACGGGATGAACGCCACCCCGCTGCGCCCGCAGCAGATCGCCGACGGCGTGCTGGCCTGGATCGCGGCCCGGTCGGCCGTCTCGTCCGTGCTGTACCTGGCGGTGGTGGCCTGCTTCGGCGGTGCGCGGAACATCGGCGTCGTGCTGTGCGTCCCGATCGCCGCCCTCGGCGCGATGGCGCTGGCGGCACCGATCGCGGTCTACTCGGCCACCGTCGAGACCGAACGCGGTGGCTTCGCGGCGATCTTGCGGTTCCTGGTGATGCCGATGTTCCTGTTCTCGGGCACCTTCTTCCCGGTCAGCGCGCTGCCGGGGTGGGGCCAGGCGCTGGCCTGGCTCTCACCGCTCTGGCATGCCACCGAGCTCGCCCGGTGGGCCGCGCTCGGGCCGCTGCACCTGTCACTCCGGGGTCGGCCAGGTGAGCGCCGCCGCGCTGGTCGGGCACCTGGCGTTCCTGACCGTGCTGACGGTGTCCGGGGTGCTGCTGACCCGCTGGCGGTTCCAGGTCAGGTTGAGCAAATGACCAGGGTGGAGCTGGCCAGCCCGCCGGCGCCGGCAGCGGGCTGGGTACCCGGCCCGGCGCGGGCTGTTGCTGCGCGTCCTGCCGCCGAGCGTGTACGCCGGCCGGGCCATCGTGATGATGGAGCGCTCGGCGCGGGTCTACCGCCGGGCCTGGCTGATCATCGTCTCCGGCTTCTTCGAGCCGCTGTTCTACCTGCTGTCGTTCGGGACGGGGCTGGGCACCCTGGTCGGCGGGGTGACCGGCTCGCACGGCCAGTCGCTGACCTACGCCCAGTACATCGCCCCGGCCCTGCTGGCCTCCTCGGCGATGAACGGTGCGCTCAACGACTCGATGATGAACGTGTTCTTCAAGCTCAAGTACGCCAAGCTCTACGACGGGATGCTGGCCACCTCGCTGGCGCCGATGGACATCGCGCTCGGCGAGATGGGCTGGGCGCTCACCCGCGGTGGCCTGTACTCGATCGCGTTCGTGCTGGTGATGCTGGCGATGGGCCTGCTGCTCTCGCCGTGGGCGTTGCTGCTGGTGCCGGCCGCGTTGCTGATCGGCTTCGGCTTCGCCGCGGTCGGCATGGCCGTGACCACCTTCGTGCGCAACTGGCAGGACATCGAGCTGGTGACGCTGCTCATCCTGCCGATGTTCCTGTTCTCCGGAACCTTCTACAGCCTGTCCACCTACCCGGTGTGGCTGCGGGTGCTGGTGCAGTGCCTGCCGCTGCACCACGGGATCGCCGTGATGCGGGCGCTCACCTACGGCAACATCACCGCCGGGTTGGCCGGGCACCTGCTGTACTTCGCGGGGCTGGCCGCGGTCGGGTTGTGGGTGACCACCCGGCGGCTGCACACCCTGCTGATGAGCTGACCTGTTCGGGCCGCTGGGCTGCGCCGTATGCCAGACTCTCCGGCTGTGCCTGAGGACGACGAGTCACCGCGGTCGGCCGGCCCCGACCGGTTGCGCAAGCATCCGGCCGAGTGTCCGCCGCCGAACCGGGTGCTGGTGGCGAGCCGCAGGCGAATGGCCGTCCTGGTCGCGCTGTCCCTGGTCTTCGTGGTGCTGGGTGCCGCCATGGCGGCGAGCGGTTCGGTTCTCGGCTGGATAGCGGTGGTTTTCTTCGGCCTGGGTGGCCTGGCCTGCCTGCTGTTCCTGATCCGCCCCTACCGGCTGGTGCTCACCCCGGATGGCTTCGACTACGTCGTCCCGCCGCACTCGCCCCGGTCCCATACCTGGGCCGAGTGCGGCCCGTTCCGGCTCGTCACGGTGAGCCGGACCCGGATCATGGTGTTCGCCACCAGCCGGACGGACCACAAGGGGATGCGCGGGATGAACCGAGCCCTGACCGGTGGCGCGGACGCCAACCTGCAGGCCCACTTCCGCGGCATCTCACCGGATGACCTGGTGGAGCTGATGAACCGCTACCGCGACCACGCGATGCGGCGCACCGGAACGGCCGGCTGAGCCGGTCTGCCGGGCGAGGCCAGCGCGACCGCCGGCGCCGCTGAGGTTCAGCCGAGCGCCGCCGCGGCGGCCGGGTCGCAGTCGGTGAGGAACTGCGAGCAGCGGGCCGCCTCGTCGGTCTCGGAGATCGCGTCGGCGGCCACGGCCAGGGCATGCAGCGCCCGCAGGAAGCCCTGGTTGGGCTCGTGCGACCACGGCACCGGCCCGGTGCCCCGCCAGCCGGCCCGGCGCAGCGCGTCCAGGCCGCGGTGGTAGCCGGTGCGGGCATAGGCGTAGCCCTCGACGGTGGCACCGCGGCCCAGCGCCCGCTCGGCGAGCGCGGCCCAGGCGGCCGAGGAGGTCGGATGTGCGGTGGCCACCGCGACCGGGTCGGTGCCGGCGGCGAGTTCGGCGCTGGCCGGGTCGACCGGCAGCAGGGTACGGGGCGCGAGCAGGTCCATCACGAACCGCTGATCGCGTGGCCGGCCGACTGCAGGTCCTCGCAGGCCCGCACCACCCGGGCCGCCATGCCGCCCTCGGCGGCCTTGAGGTAGCTGCGCGGGTCGTAGGCCTTCTTGTTGCCCACCTCGCCGTCGACCTTGAGCACCCCGTCGTAGTTGGAGAACATGTGCGCGGCGATCGGCCGGGTGAAGGCGTACTGGGTGTCGGTGTCGACGTTCATCTTGACCACGCCGTAGGACACCGCCTCGCGGATCTCCTCCAGCGAGGACCCCGAGCCGCCGTGGAAGACCAGGTCGAACGGCTTGGACCCCTCGGGCAGGCCGAGCTTGCGGGCGGCGACCTGCTGGCCACCCTTGAGCACGACCGGGCGGAGCTTGACGTTGCCCGGCTTGTACACCCCGTGCACGTTGCCGAAGGTGGCCGCCAGCAGGTACCGGCCATTTTCGCCAGCGCCCAGTGCTTCTAAGGTGGCGGCGTAGTCCTCGTCGCTGGTGTAGAGCTTGTCGTTGATCTCGTTGGCGACGCCGTCCTCCTCGCCGCCGACCACGCCGATCTCGACCTCGAGCACGATCCGGGCCGCCGACGTCAGCTTCAGCAGCTCCGCGGCGATCTGCAGGTTCTCCTCCAGCGGCACCGCCGAGCCGTCCCACATGTGCGAGCCGAACAGCGGGTTGTGGCCCGCTCGGACCCGCTCGGCCGAGATCGCCAGCAGCGGCCGGACGTAGCCGTCCAGCTTGTCCTTGGGGCAGTGGTCGGTGTGCAGCGCCACGTTGATCGGGTACTTGGCGGCCACCACGTGCGCGAACTCGGCGAGGGCCACCGCGCCGGTCACCATGTCCTTGACGCCGGTGCCGGAGCCGAACTCCGCGCCGCCGGTGGAGAACTGGATGATGCCGTCGCTGCCCGCGTCGGCGAAGCCCTTCAGGGCCGCGTTGACGGTCTCGGACGAGGTGCAGTTGATCGCCGGGTAGGCGTAGCCGCCCGCCTTGGCGCGGTCGAGCATCTCGTTGTAGACCTCGGGGGTGGCGATGGGCATCGGGATCTCCCTCGGTTCGCGCGGGCTGGAACTGCTGGCAGCGGCGGGCGCTGCGTGGACAAAAGTATTCCACTGCGCTGGGGGCGAACATCCATTGCCTGCCCGGACGGCGGTCTGGTCGGCTGGCGGCATGGAGATCCTGGTATTCGGCGGAACGGTGTTCCTGTCCCGAGCGGTCGCCGAGCTCGGCGTGGCCCGCGGCCACAACGTCACCACCTTCAACCGCGGCTCGTCCGGTCCGCCGGTGGCCGGCGCCCGGGCGATCACCGGTGACCGGACCGATCCGGACGACCTGGCGGCGCTGGCCGGCACCAGCTACGACCTGGTCTTCGACACCGGCTACCTGCCCGAGGTGGTCCGGACGAGTGCCGAGCTGCTGGCCCCGAACGCCGGGCACTACGCCTTCACCTCCTCGATCAACGCCTACTCCGGCTGGCCAGGTGCGGACTACCGGCAGCAGGGCAGCTACGACGGCGACCCGGACGCGGTCGGCGAGCAGGTGCCGGACGGCCTGCCCGAGGGCGGCGAGTACGGCTGGCGCAAGGTGGGTGCCGAACGGGCCGTGCTGCGGGCCTTCGGCGAGGACCGGTGCTCGCTGCTGCGGGCCGGGCTGATCGTCGGCCCGAACGACCGGGTCGGCCGGCTGCCGTGGTGGCTGCACCGGGTGTCCCGGGGCGGGCGGACGCTGGCCCCGGGAGCGGCCACCGACGAGCTGCGGCTGATCGACGCCCGCGACATCGCCGAGTTCGCGCTGCTGCTGGCGGCGGGCACCTTCGAGATCACCGGGCCGGCGCACCAGATCAGCCGCGGCCAGCTGCTCGCCGAGGCCCGTGAGATCACCGGCTCGGACGCCGAGTTCGTCTGGGTGGCCGAGGACTACCTCGTCCAGGCCGGGGTGCAGGGCTGGACCGAGCTGCCGTTGTGGATACCGGCGGCCGAGGCGCCCGGTGTGTGGGACTCCGACACCACCGCCGCCGAGGCCGCGGGGCTGGCCTGCCGGCCGGTCCGGGACACCCTGCTCGACACCTGGGACTGGATGCGCGGCATCGAGGGCGGCTGGCAGCCCGCGGAGCGCACGCCGGGCCTGGCCCCGGAGCGGGAGCGCGAACTGCTGGCCGGCTGGCAGGGCTGACGCTCGGGCGGTACCCCAGGCCCCTGGCGGGCCAACGCTCGGCAGTGCCCCTGCCCTGGCGGGCCCAACGCCCGGCAGTGCCCCTGCCCTGGCGGGCCTAACGCTCGGTGGTGCTCCAGCGCTGGCCGCTGACGGCGCCCCCGGTGGTGGGCCCGGCCGCGGTGCTGACCACCGAGGCGCCCGCCTGCGGGTGCGGAAGGTAGCTGCCGTACAGGAGCGCCGCGCAGGCGGTGGCGATGGCGGCGATCGCCGCCCTGATCCGGCCGGTCTGGACTGCTGCGGTAGTGGTCATGGCACCACCCTGCGGGCTGGTCCTGCGGTGCGGCTTCGAGCCTGCTGTAGACCTGCTGTGCGAGGGACTTGACCCGGACGGGTGCCCTGAGACCAAGGCTGCCCTCCGTACCCTTGCGGTATGACCCGTGACCTGGCGACCCAACTGCTGGCCAACCCGATCTCGCCGAAGCACCTGCTCGGCAGCTACGGGCTGATCGGCCTGCTGATCGTCCTGTTCGCCGAGTGCGGCCTGCTGGTGGGCTTCTTCCTGCCCGGCGACACCCTGCTGTTCTCCGCCGGGCTGCTGATCGCCATCGACGATCCCTCGATCGACCTGCCGGGCCTGCCGGTGATGCTCATCGCGCTGCCGATCGCGGCGATCGCCGGCAACCTGGTCGGCTACTGGATCGGCTACCAGGCCGGCCCCAAGGTGTTCGACCGACCGCGGTCCCGGCTGTTCAAACCGTCCTACGTCACCCGCTCGCAGGCCTTCTTCGACCGCTACGGCCGGGCCACGGTGATCCTGGCCCGGTTCGTGCCGGTGGTCCGCACGGTGGCCACCGTGATGGCCGGGGTCGGCCGGATGCGGTTCTCGCTCTACGCGCTGTACTCGGTGATCGGCGGCATCCTGTGGACCGACGGCGTCCTGCTGCTGGGCCGGGCACTCGGCCACGTCAAGTTCGTCCGCGACACGGTGGCGCCGAAGATCGACCTGATCCTGGTCACCGTGGTGGTGCTCTCGCTGCTGCCGACCGCGGTGCACTGGTGGCGCAGCCGGCCCAGCAAGGTGCGCGACTGACCCACCGACTTCGGCACGAACCGGACAACGGTCGGGTCACGATCGCCCGCTGACGCCCGGCCCGCGCTGCCGCGCCTGGCCGTCAGCGCGATAGTGTGACTCTCGTGAGAGTCAGATGAAAGCGTCGGCCGCCGCGGGCAGCCCGCTGGTCGTGCTGTCGGGCGTCAACAAGCACTTCGGGCAGTTGCACGTGCTCAAGGACATCGACCTGGCCATCGACCGCGGCGAGGTGGTGGTCGTCATCGGCCCGTCCGGGTCGGGCAAGTCGACGCTGTGCCGCACCATCAACCGGCTCGAGACCATCGACTCCGGCACCATCACCATCGACGGCAAGCCGTTGCCGGCCGAGGGCAGGGAACTGGCCCAGCTGCGCGCCAAGGTCGGCATGGTGTTCCAGTCGTTCAACCTGTTCGCCCACAAGACGGTGATCCAGAACGTGCTGCTCGGCCCGGTCAAGGTCAAGGGCGTCAAGCGGGCCGCCGCCGAGAGCCGCGGCCGGGAGCTGCTGGACCGGGTCGGCATCGGCAACCAGGCCGACAAGTACCCGGCACAGCTGTCCGGCGGCCAGCAGCAGCGGGTCGCGATCGCCCGGGCGCTGGCCATGGACCCGACGGTGATGCTCTTCGACGAGCCGACCTCGGCGCTGGACCCGGAGATGATCAACGAGGTGCTCGACGTGATGACCTCGCTGGCCGAGTCCGGCATGACGATGGTCGTGGTCACCCACGAGATGGGCTTCGCCCGGCGGGCGGCCCACCGGGTGGTGTTCATGGACGACGGCCGGATCATCGAGCAGGCCCCGCCGGAGACGTTCTTCACCTCCCCCGAATCCGCCCGTACCCAGGACTTCCTGTCCAAGATCCTCAGCCACTGACGCCCCTGACGCCCTTGACGACCCACCGCGTCCCGAACAGGTAAGGACCCCCCGCCATGCGCCCCCTGTCCCTGATCACCGCCCTGCCGGCCGTCGCGCTGGTCCTCGGCCTGACCGCGTGCGGCAGCGACAAGAACGACGACACCATCGTCCCGCCGGTCGCCAAGCCGAGCTTCGAGGCCGGTTCCCGGATGGCCGACCTGGCCGCGGCCGGCAAGATCACCGTCGGCACCAAGTTCGACCAGCCGCTGTTCGGGCTCAAGGGCCTGTCCGGCAAGCCGGAGGGCTTCGACGTCGAGATCGCAAAGATCATCGCCGCCAAGCTCGGCATCGCCGAGGACAAGATCACCTTCGTCGAGTCGGTGTCGGCCAACCGCGAGCCGTTCCTGCAGCAGAAGAAGGTCGACATGGTGGTGGCGACGTACACCATCAACGACAAGCGCGACAAGGTGGTGGACTTCGCCGGGCCGTACTTCCTTGCCGGCCAGGACATCCTGGTCGCCAAGGGCAATCCGAAGAACATCACCGGCCCGGAGTCGCTCAAGGGCAAGAAGACCTGCTCGGTGAGCGGGTCAACCCCAGCCGCCACCGTTCAGGACAAGTACGGGCTGACCACCAGCGACCTGGTGCTGGTCGACGCCTACTCCAAGTGCCGGGACGCGCTGTCCAACGGCCAGGTGGACGCGGTGACCACCGACAACGTGATCCTGTCCGGCTACGTCAGCGAGGCGTCGGACAAGTTCGAGCTGCTCGGCAAGACCTTCACCTCCGAGCCGTACGGGATCGGCATTCCCGAGGGCCAGGAGCCGTTCTGCGACTGGATCAACAAGACGCTGAAAGAAGCGGTCACCGACGGCAGCTATGAGAAGGCCTTCAAGGCGACCGCCGGCAAGGTGATCGACACCGTGCCCACGCTGCCCGAGCCGCGCGGCTGCAGCAACTGACCGGATCCGCTGACCGGACGGGTTCGCGATGAAGGACGTCCTCGACAACCTCGACGTGTTCTACCGGGGATTCCGGACGACGGTCTCGCTGACGCTGCTCGCGGCGATCGGGGCGCTGCTACTGGGCACCCTGATCGCCGCGATGCGGGTCTCGCCGGTGCCGCCGCTGCGCTGGGCCGGGGCGGCCTACGTCCGGCTGGTGCGCAACACCCCGCTGACCGTGGTGTTCTTCCTGGTGGTCTTCGGGCTGCCCGAGGTGGACATCAAGCTGCCGTTCTTCCGGTTCGCGGTGCTGGCGCTGACCATCTACACCGCGGCGTTCGTGGCCGAGGCGGTGCGCTCGGGCATCAACTCGGTGCCGCCCGGCCAGGCCGAGGCGTCCCGCTCGATCGGGATGACCTTCTCCCAGACGTTGCGGCTGGTGGTGTTGCCGCAGGCGTTCGCCAACATCGTGCCGCCGCTGGCCAGCGTGTTCATCGCGTTGTTGAAGAACACCTCGATCGCCTCGGCGTTCTTCGTCTTCGAGGGCGTGCAGTCGATGAACCAGCTGATCAACGCCCACGGTGACGCGGTGCTGTCGATCATCGCTGCCGCGGCGCTGGCCTACCTGGTGCTGGCCCTGATCAGCGCCCTCCTGTTCAACCTGCTCGAGCGCGCCGTATCGGCCGGCCGATGAGCACCCCGGTGCTCTACGACGTCCAGGGCCCGAAGGCCCGGCGCCGGGTGCTGGTCGCCAGCATCGTCGGCGGGCTGCTGCTGCTGGCGGTGCTGGCACTGGCCGCCCGCCGGCTGGCCGTCAACGAGCAGTTCGACTACGACAAGTACAAGCCGTTCGTCACCGAGCCGCAGCTGTACCAGCGGCTGTGGGAGGGGTTGCGCAACACCCTGCACGCCGCGCTGCTGGCGATGGTGCTGGCCGCGGTGCTGGGCGTGCTGCTGGCCTTCGGACGGCTGTCCCGGCGGGCCTGGATCCGGCTGCCGGCGGTCGCGGTCATCGAGTTCTTCCGCGGCGTCCCGCTGCTGCTGCTGATCTTCGCGCTGTTCCTGGCCTGGCCGCGGGTGGTGCACACCAACCTGCCCGCACTCTGGGCGCTGGTGCTGGCCCTGACCCTCTACAACGGCGCGGTGATCGCCGAGATCGTCCGGGCCGGCGTGCTGTCCATCCCGAAGGGCCAGACCGAGGCGGCCTCGGCGATCGGGCTGAGCCGCGGCCAGACGCTGCGGCTGGTGCTGCTGCCGCAGGCGGTCCGGGTGATGCTGCCGGCACTGATCAGCCAGCTGGTGGTGCTGCTCAAGGACACCTCGCTGGGCTTCGTGATCGGCTACGCCGAGCTGCTGCGGACCGGCGGCCAGCTGGTGCAGGTGCTGCACAACCCGCTGCAGCTCTACCTGGCCGTGGCGATCATCTACATCGCGATCAACTCGCTGCTGTCCGGCCTGGCCAGCTACGTCGAGGGACGGCAGCGGCGCACCAGCGGCCGGACCCCGGTGCGGACGGCGCAGGTGGAGACCGGGCTGGGCACGCTGTAGCCGCGCTTGTAGCGACAGCTCGTGGCACCACCCGGTAGCGGCGCCTTATCGCGGCACCCGGTGGCGGCGCCGTCGTAGAGTCGATGGAATGACTCCTCCGTTGCTGTCGGCAGTCCGCGAACGACTGGGGTCGGCACTGTTCGAGCAGGTCGCCGGCAGCAACGGGCCGCAGCGGCGGGAACGGATACACCACGCCACCGGCCCGCGCTGGTTCGACGAGGGCCGGCCGATCCGGCAGGTGCACGGCGACGCGGCGATGTTCGTCGGCGGGCTGCGGGCGCTGCTGCTGCAGTCGCTGCACCCGCTGGCGATGGCGGGGGTGGCCGCGCACTCCGGCTACCGCGGTGACCCGTGGGGACGGCTGCACCGCACCAGCCACTTCCTGGCGGTGACCACCTTCGGGATCGAGGCCGACGCGCAGGCGATGATCGCCAGGATCCAGGCCGTCCACGAACGGGTGCGGGGCATCGCGCCGGACGGCCGGCCGTACGCCGCCTCCGATGAGCACCTGCTGCGCTGGGTGCACCTGGCCGAGGTGGACAGCTTCCTCACCACCTACCAGCGCTACGGCGCGAACCCGCTCGACCAGGCCGGCCGGGACGGCTACGTCGCCGACACCGCGCGGGTGGCCGCCGCCCTCGGCGTGCTCGACCCGCCCACCACCGAGGCGGGCGTCCGGGCCGGCATCGAGGCCTACCGTCCCGAACTCGGTGGCACCCCGCAGGCCCGGGACGCGGCGCGCTTCCTACTGCTCACGCCGCCGTTGCCGCTGGCCGCCCGGGCACCGTACGGCGCGCTGGCCGCCGCCGCGGTGGCCAGCCTGCCGCGCTGGGCCCGCCGCCCGCTGCGCCTGCCGTACCTGCCGCTGGCCGAGGCCACCGTGGTGCGGCTGGCCGGTGAGGGGCTGGTCCGCGGCATCCGCTGGGTGCTGACCCCGGCCCCCGACGCCGCCTGACTACGGGTATCCGACCCCAGCTGACCGGTGGGCCCGCTACTTGCCCGCGCGCTCGCAGGCCTTGCGGATGGTCGGGTCGTCCGGCTGGACGTGGATCCCGAAGAAGGTCGCCTCGCACCGCTTGCCGGCGTCGGAGATCGCGTTGGAAACCCGGTCGCGTTGCTGGTAGACCACCACCGCGAGCACGACGGCGAGCACCAGCACGATCACCCGGGTGATCATCTTGGTGACCAGCCGGGCGATCAGCAGGCCGAGCAGCACGATCACCACGATCGCGCCCAGCCCCAGGTTCTGCACCTGGTTGCTGTCGAGCGCGTCGAGCACCGGAGCGGGGGCTGAGCTCATGGCCGGTCACGATAGTCCTGAGTCGGGTCGTCGGAACGTCACGCGCTCCTCGGCGCGCCAACAGAACTCGTCTCCGGTGTCCCATGGCCGGTGCAGACTGTCGACCATGCGAAGCGACCTGTTCGACGCCGAGCCGCTCGGCAAGGCCGGCCACCGGATGTCCCTGGCGAACCCGCGACTGCTGAGGGTCGCCCTGAACGACAACGACGTCCTCGCCCGGCAGGGCTCGATGGTTGCCTATCAGGGTGCGGTGGACTTCGCCTTCGAGGGTGCCGGCGGAGTGAAGAAAGTCCTCAAGAAGGCGTTCACCGGCGAAGGCGTCTCGCTCATGCGATGCAGCGGATCGGGTGATGTCTACCTTGCGCACAACGCCTACGAGCTGCACCTGATCGATCTCGCCGGGGAGTCCCTGTCGGTCAACGGTGCCAACGTGCTGGCCTTCGACCCGTCGCTGAGCTGGGACATCCGCAAGGTCGACGGCGCGACCCTCATGTCGGGCGACCAGTTCAACATGACCCTCACCGGCACCGGACGGATGGTGCTGGCAGCCTGGGGGACACCGGTCGTCCTGGACGCCTCGCGTGGACGGACGTATGCCGACCTGCAGTCCGCCGTCGCCTGGTCGTCCACCCTGAGCACCAGGCTGGTCCGCAGCGCCAAGGCGAGCGCGCTGATCGGGCGCGGATCGGGGGAGGCGTTTCAACTCAGCTTCGAGGGCGACGGGTTCGTCGTGGTGCAAGCCTCGGAGGGACCGTCGGTGCCCAAGCACAATCACAAGGGTGTCAGCGACTGGCTCAGCTAGACAGCCGGTCACCTGCTCGCCGTCCGCGCGCGGCGCAAGGACCACTCGGCGAATTTCTGGTGGCCCAGCCGCTGGCTAAACTCGCTGACAGACACCCGGCCCCTCGACGGCCGGCCGACCGGCCCACCACCTGCCGGCAGACAGCTCAGGAGATCAGCCACGTGAGCACCCCAGAACGAGCGCTTGCCAACCCCCCGAAGCTGCGGGACGGGACCTTGCGGATCGTCGCGCTCGGCGGCATCAGCGAGATCGGCCGGAACATGACGATGTTCGAGAGCCGCTCGCCGGCGGTGCCCGGTACCGACCAGCCGGCCGCCAGGACCGGGCGGAGGCGGGGCGGGTCCCGGCTGCTGGTGGTGGACTGCGGGATGCTGCTGGGCAAGACCAACGCGCCCGGGGTAGACCTGGGGCTGCCGGACTGGTCGGCCTACGCCGACCGGCTCAACGACATCGACGCGATCGTGCTGACCCACGGCCACGAGGACCACATCGGCGCGCTGCCCTACCTGCTGCGCTCGCGGCCCGACATCCCGCTGGTCGGCTCCCGGCTGACCCTGGCCCTGGTGGCCGCCAAGCTGGAGCAGCACCGGCTGCGTCCGGACCTGCGGACCGTCCGGGAGGGCGACCGGCTCACCGTCGGCGAGTGGGACCTGCAGTTCTACGCCGTCAACCACTCGATCCCGGACGCGCTCGCGGTGGCGGTACGCACCTCCGGCGGCACCGTGCTGCACACCGGGGACTTCAAGATGGACCAGACCCCGCTGGACGGCCGGCTCACCGACCTGCCCGGCTTCTCCCGGCTCGGCGACGAGGGCGTGGACCTGCTGCTGGCCGACTCCACCAACGCCGAGGTGCCCGGCTTCATCCCCAGCGAGCGCGAGGTCGGCAAGGTGGTCGCCGACGTGATCACCCGGGCCACCGGGCGGATCATCGTGGCCTGCTTCGCCAGCCACGTGCACCGGGTGCAGCAGGTGCTCGACGCCGCGGTGGAGTCCGGCCGGCACGTCGCGCTGGTCGGGCGCTCGATGGTGCGCAACATGCAGATCGCCCGCGACCTGGGGCTGCTCAAGGTCCCCGACGGCGTGCTGGTCGACCTCAAGGACGCCGAGCAGCTGCCGTCCAACCGGGTGCTGCTGGTCTGCACCGGATCCCAGGGCGAGCCGCTGTCGGCGCTGAGCCGGATGGCCAACCGGGAGCACCCGGTGATCCGGATCGTGCCCGACGACACCATCCTGCTGGCGTCCTCGCTGATCCCGGGCAACGAGAACTCGGTGTTCACGGTGATCAACGGGCTGTCCCGGCTGGGCGCGACGGTGGTGCACAAGTCCACCGCGCTGGTGCACGTCTCCGGCCACGCGCCGGCCGGCGAACTGCGCTACCTGCTGAACGCGGTGCGGCCGAAGAACCTGATGCCGGTGCACGGCGAGTGGCGCCACCTGCGGGCACACGCGGCCATCGCGCAGTCGGCGGGCCTGGCCGACGAGCACATCCTGCTCGCCGAGAACGGCGTGGTGGTGGACCTGCGGCAGGGCGCGGCCGAGGTGGTCGGGCAGATCGAGATCGGCAACGTCTACGTCGACGGCCTGCAGGTCGGCGACATCGGCGACGCGGTGATCCGGCAGCGCCAGATCCTCGGCGACGAGGGCTTCGTCTCGATCCTGGTCGCGGTGGACCTGCGGGCGGCGAAGGTGGTCTACGGGCCCGAGGTCACCGCGAAGGGCTTCACCGACGACCCCGACGCCCTGGACCCGATCCGGCTCGAGCTGATCACCACCGTGGAGGGGGCGCTGGCCGACGGGGTGCGCGACGCCGACGCGCTGGAGCACATCATGCGCCGGACCGTCGGACGCTGGGTGGACAAGACCTTCCGGCGCCGGCCGATGCTGATGCCGACCGTGATCGAGGTCTGACTCATGAGCTTGATGGGCACGCCGGTCCGGCCCGGCCGGATCTCACCGATGCGCGGCACGCCGGCCGGCATCGTCCCGCCGGAGTACGTCGACAACGCCGGCCGCCCCACCGGGGCGCCGTGGGACCGGGACGACCCGCCGGTGAAGGACGCCGACACGGTGCGGCGGATGCGCGCCGCCGGCCGGATCGCGGCCCTGGCCCGCGACGAGGTGGGCCGGCACGTGGCGCCCGGCGTCACCACCGACCAGCTGGACCGGATCGGGCACGAGTTCCTGCTCGACCACGGGGCGTTCCCGTCCACCTTGGGCTACAAGGGCTTTCCGAAGTCGCTGTGCTCGTCGGTGAACGAGGTGATCTGCCACGGCATCCCGGACGACCGGCCACTGGCCGAGGGCGACGTGGTCAAGATCGACGTCACCGCCTACCTGGACGGGGTGCACGGCGACACCTGCGCGACGTTCTTCGCCGGCCAGCCGCGCGAGGAGGTGCGGCTGCTGTCCGAGCGCACCCAGGAGGCGATGCTGCGCGGCGTCCGGGCGGCCCGGCCGGGCCGGCCGATCAGCGTCATCGGCCGGGTCATCGAGTCCTACGCCAAACGGTTCGGCTACGGGGTGATCCGGGACTTCACCGGCCACGGGGTGGGCCCGTCCTTCCACACCAAGCCGACCATCTTCGCCTACGACGAGCCCCGGGCGTCCGGCCTGATCGAGGCCGGCATGACCTTCACCGTCGAGCCGATGCTGACGCTGGGCGGGCACGGCTGGCGGATGTGGGACGACGGCTGGACCGTGGTCACCCTGGACGGGTCCTGGGTGGCGCAGTGGGAGCACACGCTGCACATCACCGAGGACGGCGCGGAGATCCTGACCCTGGCCAGCTAGCCCTCTGGGCTTAGGAAATATGTCTTGTTTTAAACCGTAACGTTCCTTATGGTCGGCACATCCGACTCATAGGAGAGCTGCCATGCCGTCTGCTCACGTTGCCCGATCGTCCACCCTCGCCGTCACCGTCGGCCTCGCCATCGCCGGCATGATCAGCAGTGCACCGCCGGCGTCGGCCGACCCCCTCGCCGTCGCCTCGTTCACCTGCGAGCCCAGACGCGACACCTCACTGTGCGACGTGTACTTCAGCGGTGGCACCGGCGGGTACACGTACCAGTGGTACGGGACCAACCGGCACACCGACTACCCCGACCATACGAAGGCAGCGGTTCCGTGCTACGGCGACTCCGACCAAGTCTTCGTCACCGCCACCGACAGCAGTGGCAGCACTGTGGAGGCAGTTCGCATCGTGAAATGCTTCCACGTCTGACACCCCTGGTCTGGGCCTGATCCGGCGTACTCCCCTTGTTCTGTGCCTGCGCAGTCCCTACGGTGTGCAGCACCCTGCTCACCCCCCGGACCTTGGAGAAACCACCATGGGCATCTCGCACCGCAGTCGATCGATCTCCGCCGCCGCGCTGGCCGTTGCCGGTACCGCCGGCCTGATCACCAGCGCGGCCCCCGCGTACGCCACCGCCCTGACCATCACCTCGCTCAGCTGCGAGAGCCGGCCGGTCGGCTACCTGTGTGACGGCTGGGCCAGCGGCGGTACCGGCTCGTACACCTTCACCTGGAGCAAGGCCACTCGTACTCGCAGCGACTACGCCACCGGGTCGACCATCACGGTGGGCTGCCCGGTCGGCAGCAGCAGCGGGGGCATCACCTTCACCGTGCGGGACTCGGCCGGCGCAACCGTGTCCCAGACCGCCGCCTCCGTGCCGTGCGGCGGCAACCCCTGATCGCTGCCGGCCAGCGGCCGGCCGGGTGGCCCTAGAGTTGCCGGATGGCCATGCCCACCGCGCCCGGGCCGTCCGGGCTCGGACCCGCCGGTACCGACAGCACCGCGGCGGGGGATCTTCCCTCCGAGCCGGTGGACTTTCCGTTCGGGCCACCCGTGACGATCGAGCTCGATCCGGCGTTCGCCGCGCTCTCCGAGCGCCAGCCCGTCGTCCGGATCCGGCTGCCGTTCGGCGGTGCGGGCTGGCTGGTCCTGCGCTACGCCGACAACCTCGCGCTGCTCGGCGACCGCCGGTTCAGCCGCGCCGAGGCGGTCGGTGAGGACGTCCCGCGCACCGTGGTGATCCCGCCGGGCGGTTCCTCGCTGACGTTGCTCGACCCACCCGAGCACGGCCGGCTGCGCGGCTATGCCGTCCGGGCGCTCGGCTCGCGGCGGGTGCTGGAGCTCGGCCCGCGGATCGCCGAGATCGCCGACGAGTTGGTCGCCGACCTGATCCGTGGCGGCCCACCGGCCGATCTGGTCAGCGGCTTCGCCCTGGCGCTGCCGATGCGAGTGATCTGCGAGCTGCTCGGGGTTCCCTACGCCGACCGCGAACGGTTCTCCACGGCTGCCGGGATCTTCCTGTCCTCGACGGCCTACAGCCGGGAAGAGGTGCAGCGTGCGGTGGATGAGATGTCGGACTACCTGTGGGACCTGGTCGAACGACGCCGGGCACAGCCCGGCGAGGACGACCTGATCGGCGTCCTGGTGCAGGCGCAGGAGGACGGCGACCGGCTGGACGACGACGAGGTGCTCACGCTGTGCGCCACCCTGCTGGCCGCCGGTTTCGAGAACGTCGCCAACGCGATCGGCAGCTGCAGCTACCTGCTGATGGCCCGGCCGGAGCTGGCCACCGAGTTGCGGCAGGCGCCCGAGGTGATCCCCGCCGCGGTCGAGGAGTTCCTGCGCCTGGTGCCGGTGACGGTCGGCGTCACCCATGCCCGGATCGCCACCGAGGATCTCGTCATCGCCGGCACCGCCATACGGCGCGGCGAGGCGGTCTTCGCGTCGTTGCCGTCGGCCAACCGCGACCCGGCGGTCTTCGCCGAGCCGGACGAGGTACGCCTGGACCGGGCCGGGTCACGGCATCTCGCCTTCGGCCACGGGGCGCACCACTGCATCGGCGCGGCCCTGGCAAGGTCCGAGCTGACGATCGCGCTGCGCACCCTGCTGACCGCGCTGCCCGACCTGCGACTGGACCCCGACCAACCCGTCGTGTGGCGGTCCGGCCTGACGGTGCGAGGACCTGCCGTGCTGCCGGTCTGTTGGTGACGATGTCGCTGCTGCGCGACAACGCCGCCTTTCGCTCGCTCTGGTCGGCGAATCTGGCCAGCCAGCTCGGGGTGCGGGTCGGCAGCCTGGCCGTGCCGCTGGTGGCGATCGAAACCCTGCACGCGTCGCCGTTCGCGATCGGCGCACTGAACGCGGTGCAGTACGTCGGCCTGCTGCTGATCGGACTTCCGGTCGGGGTGTGGGTCGACCGGATGCGCCGCCGTCCCATCATGTTCGCCGCCGACGCGGTGCGCGCGGTCCTGTTCGGCAGCATCGCGCTGCTCGGCGTGTTCGGTTGGCTCAGCTACCCGCAGCTGCTTGCCGTGGTCCTGCTCGGCGGATTCGCGACCGTGTTCTTCGACGTCGCGCAGCTGTCACTGCTGCCCGGCCTGGTGACCCCGGACGAGTTGCTCGAGGCGAACGCGCGAGTCCAGTCCGCGCAGTCGGTGGCACTGATCGCCGGCCCGGCGATCGGCGGCGTGCTGGTGTCGGTGCTCGGGA
Organism: uncultured Actinomycetota bacterium; assembly: GCA_963796905.1. Taxonomy (GTDB): domain Bacteria; phylum Actinomycetota; class Actinomycetes; order Mycobacteriales; family Jatrophihabitantaceae; genus Jatrophihabitans_A. Next base: position 23,646 of record CAWCNK010000005.1, read on the forward strand.
CGTCCGGCGCGGTATGGGTCACGGCGGCGGGTTTCGCCTTGTCCGGCCTGATGATCGTGCGCATCCGCACAGCAGAGACGGTACCCGGCCGGCCGGCCGGGACGTCCCTGCCGCAGCAGATCGCCGAGGGTCTGCGGCTCGTCTTCGGGCACCCCGTGCTCCGCGGGATCGCCCTGTGCACGGCCTGGAGCAACCTGTTCCAGTCCATGTTCATCAGCCTGAACCTGCTGCTGCTGACTCGGCTGATCGGCCTGTCCGGCACCGTCGTCGGCCTGTTGATCGCCTGCTCCGGCATCGGGGCGGTGCTCGGCGCGCTGGCCGGTCATCGGATCGCCCGACGGGTCGGACGAGCCCGCACGACCTGGCTGGTGCTGCTGCTCACCCAGCCGCTGACGCTCCTGGTGCCCATGACGGAACAGGGTTGGCGATCCGCCTTCTTCGCCATCGGGATGGGCGCCGCCAGCTTCGGCGGGACCGTCTACAACATCGCCCAGGTCACGCTGCGCCAGTCGATGTGCCCACCCGAGTTGCTCGGCCGGATGAACGCGTCCAACCGGGTCGTGGTGTTCTCCACCCTGCCGGTAGGAAGCTTCGCGGCCGGCGCTATCGCTGGATCCATCGGAGTACGCGCGACCCTGTGGATCGCGGCCGTCGGTGTGACGTTGTCCAGCGGCTGGCTGCTGGCCTCACCCTTGCGCCACGCCCGGGACGACATCTCGGGTACCGCCGCCAGCCGGCCGTCGGCGGCTGCCCCGGGGTGAGCCGGGGCTTGATCGTTGACCGGGCCTGATCGTGCGCCGTAACCTCAGAACGCTCGCATCCCACGAAATCGGCTTATGCCACGGCGGGTTGCCCGCCCGTTCCTCGGAGGGAGGTACTCATGGTTCCCACTGCCCCGAGCCACAGCGTGACCGCGACGTTCAAGGTTCGCCGTCCATCCCCGAAGTCCGAATGACCGATCGGCGGGCCTGGGCTGGCGCCCGGGCCCGCCGTTTCGTTTTCACCGCCCGGCTAGCGACGCGGCTATCCGTTGCGCGCGCTCCAGTTCTGCCATCGTGAGTTCCTCGCCGGACAGCAGCAGGCAGGTGCCGATCGGCGTGCTGACGACATCGAGATCCTCGATCCGGTGAAACTCGGCGACCTCTCCCGCTCCGGGCGTGCTGTCCAACGGATAGCCGTAGTAGACGGTCGGCAACTCCTCCGACCGCGCGGCCCGGCTGGCCTTCTCCGCCGCGGCTGCCGTGGTCAGTGCCTGCTCGATGCCGGCCCAGTGGCCGCCGAGCTCGACCCAGGAGCCGGTCTTGGCAATCAGGTTCAGCAGCTCCGGCGCCCGCCGTACCGCTACCGTCTCGGCCACGATCCGGTCCGCGAGCCGGCGGTCGAGCCGCCGGTCCAGCCGCCGGCTGAGCACCAGGAAGTCCAGCATGTCCTTGACCGAGAATTTCCGCTGGAACCGTTCCTCGGCGACGGTGTGCAGTCCGCGGATGTCCTCGTCGTCGGACAGCATGGTGCGCGGCGGGGCACCTGATGCGACGTCCCCGCAGAACGCGCAGGTCGCGACGTCGGCGCCGAGCGGCTTGTCGAGCAACGGCTCCTCCGCCGGCCACTTCATCGCGATGACGAAGTGCTGTTCGGTGCTGGTCCGCAGCACGCTGACGCTCTGCGCTATCGCGCCGTAGGTGTCGCGCAGGTCGGTCACCGCCCGCCACAGCATCTGCTCGTCGTCGGCGACCAGGTCGGCGTCGCCGGAGTTGCGCAGCAGCCACGGTGGCATATGCCGGGCGATCCGCTCACCCTTGATGACCGTCACACCGGTGCGATCGCCCAGCTGCGCGCCGACGTCGTGCAGGGTCGCCACCCGACGTCGCACCCTGTCGAGATACTCCCGCGCCCCGTCCGAGATGGGGATGTCTCGAGCCACGACCGTGGACAGCCAGCTGGCCAGCACCTTCTTGCGGTTCGCCGTCGCCGCCACCTGCCACAGCGGCGCGTCCGGCGGGCTGCCCAGCAACTGCTCGATGATGTCGAGATCCACGGTCATCCCTTCACTGGGCCTTCCTCGGGCCCTCTTGTCCTCGGCACGATCCGGTGGTCAGCGGCCGGCCGCGTAGCCCTGGGCGCCACGCGGGTTGGCTGCTGCCTTCAGGGTGTTCCCCTCCCGTGCCACCGCGCTGAGCCGGCCGAGCGTCCAGCCGCCGGCCGGCGTCACCCGGTGGCCGCGCTCGCGCAGTTCGGCCAGCACGGCTGGGGGAATGCGGTCCTCGATCACCAGCTCGCCCGGGTGCGCCTCCCGCGGGTAGAACGAGGACGGGAAGTGGGTGGTGTGGAACATCGGCGCGTCGATCAGCTGCTGCAGGTCCGCGCCGTCGCCGGCCGCGACCAGGGCGGTGAAGAACGCCAGCTGCCACTGGTCCTGCTGGTCACCGCCCGGCGTGCCGAACGCCAGCCAGGGTTCGCCGTCGCGCAGCGCCAGGGACGGCGACAGGGTGGTCCGGGGTCGCGCGCCCGGCCGCAGCGAGTTCGGCAGGTCGGGCTCGAGGTAGAACATCTGGCCCCGGGTGCCCAGCGGAAAGCCCAGCGCCGCGATCACCGGCGAACTCTGCAACCAGCCGCCGCTGGGGGTGGCCGAGACCAGGTTGCCCCACCGGTCGGCAACGTCCAGGTGGCAGGTGTCGCCGCGGTTCTCGCCGAGCCGGCCGACGCGTGGCTCGCTGCCTCGTGGCTCGGCGCTGTCTGCCTCGCCGGCGGCCGGCGCGCTGCTGGCCATGGTCGGTTCGCCGATGCCGGGCGCCGGGCTGCCGGCCTCAGGCAGGGCGGCCAGTCGCGGCTGCCGGCCGTCCGGTGAGCCCGGGCGCAGCGCCAGGTCGGCCCGCTCGCCTACCAGGGCCGCCCGCTCGGCTGCGTAGCCGGCCGACAGCAGGGTGTCGAGCGGGAGGTCGCTGGTCAGCGGGTCGCCGTACCAGGCCTCCCGGTCGGCGTAGCCGAGCTTGGCGGCCTCGGTGATCAGGTGGATCCAGCGTGCGGACAGTGGGGTTTCGGCAGCCAGGCCCAGGACGTCCAGCATCCGCAGCTGCTGGCCGACCACCGGGCCCTGCCCCCACGGGCCGGTCTTGAGTAGCTGGTACCGGCCGGCGTACGGGGTGGCCACCGGCTGCTCGACGGTCGGCTGCCAGCGGGCCAGGTCCTCGGCGGTGAGCAGGCCGGCATGGTCGCGGCCGGAGGTGTCGCGCCAGGCCGTCCGGCAGAACGCCTCGACCTCCTCGGCTACGAAGCCCGAGTACCAGGCGTTGCGGGCGGCGGCGATCCGCTGCTCGCGGGAGGCGCCGGTCGCCTCGCGCAGGATCCGCCGGTAGGTGGCCGCCACCGCGGGGCTGCGCCACCAGCCACCCGGTTGCGGCGGTCGCGAGCCGTCCAGCCAGGCGTCGGCGGAGGGCCGCCAGTGCTCGCTGAACAGCTGCTGGACCGCGGCCACCGTCCGGCTGATCGCGGGCAGCACCGGAAAGCCGGACTCGGCGTAGTGCAGCGCGAAGGCCAGCACGTCGGCCAGTTCCCAGGTGCCCCAGCGTTCCAGCATCAGCGTCCAGGCACCGAACGCGCCGGGCACCACCGCCGCCAGCGGGCCGCTGCCCGGCACCAGGGTGAGTCCCAGCTCGGCGAAGTGTTCCAGGGACGCGGCGGCCGGCGCGGTCCCCTGGCCGCAGACCACGTGCGCCTGGTCGTCGGCGGCGCTCCACAGCACCACCGGCAGGTCACCGCCCGGGCCGTTGAGGTGCGGTTCGACGACCTGCAGCACGAATCCGGCGGCCACCGCGGCGTCGAAGGCGTTGCCGCCGCGTTCCAGCACGCTCATGCCGGCGGCCGAGGCCAGCCAGTGGGTGCTGGCGACCATGCCGAAACTGCCCTGCAACTCGGGACGGGTGGTCATCACCGCACCAGTCCTACCACGCCTGCCGCTCACGCCACCGGCTCGAGCCGTCTTCCTGCCCTGCCGGCCGATAGCCTGGGCCGATGACCGACGCGGACGTCATCGTGATCGGAGCCGGCCTGGCCGGCTTGGTCGCCACCGCCGAGTTGGCCGATGCCGGTCGCCGGGTGATCCTGCTCGACCAGGAGCCCGAGCAGTCCCTCGGCGGGCAGGCGTTCTGGTCCTTCGGCGGGCTGTTCTTAGTCGAATACGCCCGAGCAACGACGGCTGCGGATCCGCGACTCGGCCGAGCTGGCGATGCAGGACTGGTTGGGCACCGCCGGCTTCGACCGGGACTCCGACTACTGGCCGCGTCGCTGGGCCGAGGCCTACGTCGACTGGGCCGCCGGTGAGAAGCGGGCCTGGCTGCACGCGCAGGGCATCCGGTTCTTCCCGGTGGTGGGCTGGGCCGAGCGCGGCGGCTACCTGGCCACCGGGCACGGCAACTCGGTGCCCCGCTTCCATGTCACCTGGGGTACCGGTCCGGGCGTGCTCGAACCGTTCGTGCGCCGGGTCCGGCAGGCCGAGACGGACGGGCTGGTGTCGATCCGGTTCCGGCACCGGGTGGACGGGCTGACCGGCACCGGCGGGGCGGTCGACGGGGTACACGGAACGGTGCTGGAACCGAGCGCGGTCGAACGCGGCCGGCCGAGTTCGCGCTCCCCGGTCGGCGAGTTCGAGCTGCACGCTCCGTCGGTGATCGTCACCTCCGGCGGCATCGGCGGCGACCACGACCTGGTCCGGCGCAACTGGCCGGCCCGGCTGGGGCAGCCGCCGGCCCGGATGGTGGCCGGGGTACCCGCCCACGTCGACGGCAGGATGCTCGGGATTGCCCAGGCCGCCGGCGCCAGCGTGATCAACCCGGACCGGATGTGGCACTACACCGAGGGGCTGCAGAACTGGAACCCGATCTGGGACAACCACGGCATCCGGATCCTGCCCGGGCCGTCCTCGCTGTGGTTGGACGCCCGCGGGCAGCGGTTGCCGGTGCCGCTGTTCCCCGGCTTCGACACCCTGGGCACCCTGACCCACCTGATGCGCACCGGCTACGACTACAGCTGGTTCGTGCTGAACCAGCGCATCCTGGCCAAGGAGTTCACCCTGTCCGGCTCGGAGCAGAACCCCGACCTGACCGGACGGTCGGTGCGGCAGGTGCTCGGCCGGGGACGCGGCGGCGCGCCGGCGCCGGTGGCCGCGTTCCAGCGGCACGGTGCTGACTTCGTCACCGCGGTGACGCTGCGCGAGCTGGTTGCCGGCATGAACGCGCTGGCCGGCACCGACCTGCTGGAACTGGCCGAGGTGCAGCGGCAGGTCGAGGCGCGCGATCGGGAGATCGGCAACCCGTTCAGCAAGGACCTGCAGGTCACCGCGATCCGGGGTGCCCGCAACTACCTCGGGGACCGGCTGATCCGGGTGGCCAGGCCGCACCGGTTGCTCGACCCGGCGGCGGGTCCGCTGGTCGCCGTCCGGCTCAACGTGCTGACCCGCAAGAGTCTCGGTGGTCTGGAGACCGACCTGGACGGGCGGGTGCTCCGGCCCGGCGGGCAGCCGATGCCGGGCCTGTTCGCCGCCGGCGAGGCCAGCGGGTTCGGCGGCGGCGGCATGCACGGCTATCGGTCGCTGGAAGGCAGCTTCCTCGGTGGCTGCCTGTTCTCCGGACGGGTGGCCGGACGCGCCGTCGCGACGCTCGGCTGAGGGCGGCCTGGTTGCTCCGGCCGGCGTCCGGGCACGACTCCCCGCTGCTGCTCGGGTCAGGTTCGCTCAGGTCACCGGGGCCGGTTCGGCTGTGGGCCGGGGGTCCGCGGCCTGCTCGGCGGCGAACAGGCGGGCGGCCCGGTCGGCGCTGCGCTCGGCGCGCCGGGTGGTACTGGCCAGCCCGAGCACCAGGACGCAGGCACCCGCGCCGGCGATGATCCACCAACCGGGCCGGCTTGCCGCCACCAGGTCGGCGGCCATCGCACCGTGCGAGCCGGTGTTGATCACCGAGCCGATCACGGCCACTCCCAGCGCGGCGCCGACCTGCCTGCTGGTGGAGGCGATCGCGGCTGCCACGCCGGCCTGGGACCGGGGCATGCCCGAGACGGCGGTGTTGGTGACCGGGGCGTTGACGGTGCCGAAGCCGACCGCGAACAGCGAGTAGATGGCGACCAGCCAGCCGTAGCCGGTGGTCCGGCTCAGCCCGACCAGCAGCAGGCCGGCGGCGCACATGGCGACCCCGGCGACCAGCAGCGGCAGCCGCGGGCCGCGGGCGCCGACGACGCGTCCGGAGATCGGCGCCAGCAGCGAGGTGACGACGGCCATCGGCAGCAGGAACAGCCCGGCCTGCAGCGCTGACAGGTGCCGGACGTCCTGCAGGTAGAGGGTGTTGAGGAACAGGAAGCCGCCGAAGGCGCCGAACGCGCAGACGGCGATGACCGTGGCGGCCGAGAACGGCACGCTGCGGAAGAACCGGAGCTCGATCAGCGGGTCGGCCCGGCGTGGCTCGTAGACCAGCAGGCCCAGCACCGCGGCGGCGCCGGCCGCGAACAGCAGGGCGGTCTGCGCCGATGCCCAGCCGGCTCGCGGGCCGTTGATGATCGCGTAGGTGACCGAGGCGAGCAGGGCCAGCACCAGCAGCTGCCCGGCCGGGTCGACCCTTCGGGCGCGCGGTGCCCGCGACTCCGGGACGAACAGGGCTGCCAGCAGCACGGCGGCCAGCCCGATCGGCACGTTGATCCAGAAGATCGAGCGCCAGCCGACTGTTTCGGTGAGCAGGCCGCCGACGACCGGGCCGACGCCCAGGCTGATGCCGACCACGCCGCCCCACACCCCGATGGCGCGGGCCCGCTCGCGCGGCTCGGTGAAGACGTTGGTGATGATCGACATGGCGACCGGGTTGAGCATCGAGCCGCCGATGGCCTGCACCATCCGGAAGGCGATCAGCCAGCCGAGGCCGGGTGCCAGGCTGCACAGCAGCGAGCCGAGGGTGAACAGCACCAGGCCGGTCTGGAACGTCCGGCGCCGGCCGAACCGGTCGGCCGTCGAACCGGCCAGCACCAGCAGGCTGGCCAGCACCAGGGTGTAGCCGTCGATGGTCCACTGCAGGCCCTCGACGGAGGCGTCCAGATCGGTGCGGATGGAGGGCAGCGCGACGTTGACGATGGTGTTGTCCATGCCGACGATCAGCAGGCTCATGCAGCAGATCGCCAGCACCAGCAGCCGGCGACGCTTCGTCAGTTCGGGCACGGACCGGACGCTCCTTCGCTTGTGTTCCCACCGGTCTACCACGTGGGTGAGACGTCCCTCGTCCGCGATTTACTCCCTGTGGATACCGACCCGCGCAGCGCCGATATCGCCTACCCCTGTGGATAACTTCTGCGGGTAGCGCCGGATCGTGCCTAATGTGCTCCCCCATGCGCGTGAGGCAAGACCACCCATGACACCTGCTCGGTTCGCCCTGCCGGACGACGGGCTGGCCGCCGCCCGGCTCTGCCTGGCCCAGCGCATGCCGGCCGGTGATCCGGTCCGGTTGCGCGCCGCGGCGCACCGGTCCGGCGCATTCGCCACGCAGATCCGGCACAGTGCCGCGGTGTTACTGGCCGCGGCCGACACCGACCTGTGGCGCGGGCCGGCACACCAGGCGTTCACCGAGCAGCTCCGCACCCATGCGCCTTCGTTGACCGCCACCGCCGACCGGTACGACGGCTACGCCGCCGCGCTGGCCGGTTATGCCGGTGCCCTCGACGAGGTCGCTCCGCCGCTCGGTACGCTGCGCCGGCAGTTGCAGCAGGGCAGCGACGAGCTGGCCGGACGGCCTGATTCGGCCGCCGGGTTGCTGCCGCTGGCACGGGCCTTCAAAGCTCGATACGACCAGTGGGCCGACGCGCTGGATCGCTGCACCCGGGCGGTATTGCGAGTCGGAGACCGCGATCCGACGCGGGACCTGCACGGCTGGCAGGCGTTCAGCCATCATCTGAGCCACGCCGCGACAGCTGCCGTCGGCACCGTCGAGCGCGCAATCCTGCACCCGTCGCTGGCCAACGTCTCGGCCTGCCTCGGCGAACTCAACGCTGGACTGTCGGTGCTCGGCCTGGGGTTGCTGTTCATCTACCCGCCGGCCGGCGCCGCCTGCCTGGCGGTCGCCACCGTGCTCGCGGTGGCGCAGCTGGCGGTGGACAGCGCCCGGCGGGCGCACGGCGAGCAGGTCAGCAATGCCAGCCTGGGCTTCGAGCTGGCGGCGGCGATCCCGCTCGGCGGTAACGCGCTGCGCTCGCTCAAGGTGGCCGACGATGTCGTCCACCTGGTGCCCGGCGGTGGGCTGGCCGCCCACGAGGCCGCCGGCGGTCACACCCTGGCCAAGCACGTCGGCAAGCCGGAGTCATACCTACGTCATCGCTTGGCGACCGATCCACACATCTCAGCAGCCTCCACCTTCTATGACCGAGAAGTCGCGGAGGGTGCGATCGCTTCTCTGATGAAGGAAAACCGTCAGGAGATCGAACGCTGGAGATATGGGCATGAGCGGGTACTTATCCTCAATGGAAGGAACGCTGCCCCTCTGGGTGTGGTGATACCTCGCGGGTCAATCGCGCCCCGGGCCGCTCACGGCATTAAGATCATCCTCAAGCGCGATCGCAAACTGGGGAGCAATTACCTACTATTTACGGCGATGGTGATCGAATGACTTCCCGGGACGCTTTGGAACGCCTGCTGGGGGACTACCTCCACGAGGACTTCATGCTCGTTCACGGCAGCGCCTGGGGTGCCGTTGAGGACTACGCCCACGATCAAATCGAAGTTGCCCCGCAGCTGCGTCATCAGATCACCGAACTACTAAATTCGTGCCAGTCCGAGTCTGGCCTGGAAGCAACGGTTACCGAACTGGGCCTTAACTATCTTCCCTCCGCGGATGGATGGCAGAGCTATCGATCCTGGCTGCTCGCCGTGGCGGACCGGGTCGAGTCGATCATCCGTACGTCGCCGGCAGCCTGACCGGAACTGGCTTGGGCGACGGTGATCGAATGACGGATCTCAAGGCATTGAGCACGCTCATCGGCGGATACCTGAACGAGGATTGGCCGGAGGAGCACGACGATCCGTGGGCAGCGGTTGAAAGATTCGTGCAGTGGGAGCCCGACTACGCGCCACACCTCCATGCCGACGTTGCGTGGCTCATGCCCCGGTGTGCTTCCGATCGAGACCTTGAAAATGTCATGAGCAGGTGGGGGCTGGGCTACGCCGCTACCAACGACGGCTGGAACAGCTACGGCGATTGGCTGCTCGCTGTCGCGGATCGAGTCGACGAACTCCTGCACAAGTCGCCGGCCGCCTGATTCGGCCGCAGATCACGGCCGAGCTGGCCGGTTAGCACGACCCCGATCGCGCCGTTGTCCGCGCGGATCACACTCGATAATCCTGTGTGAGCCCCGACGGGATTCGCCTAGGCCGGCAGGTGGAAGTGCGGGTTGTGGATGAAGCCCACCACGCTGCCGAGGGTGGTCAGCACCGAGCCGGTGACGATCCCCTCGCCCACCTCGGTGGCCGCCGTGTGCTCCATCGCGCCGACCTCGATGGCCGCATCCATCGCGTCCTGCACCGACTCCACACCCCAGTAGGTCAGCGCCCCGTCCGTCGGGCTCGCCTCAGGTAACAGGCCGAGTTCGTAGCCTGCCACCTCGAACCCGACGTAGAACGGCTGATCGAAGTACGGCTCGTGGCCGAGCAGGGTGGTCCACCAGAGCTTCGCCGCGTCGAGGTCGGCAACCGGGTAGATGACGGTGCGCAGGCCCTGTAACTCGATAGGCATGAGAAGAACCATCCCACGAACCTGCACCGCTCGGTAAGGCATACCAACGGCCCGAAACAGCCAAACCGCCGTCAGGCATAGCCCGACACAGCGTGCTGCCGGATCCAGCAGTGCATCGCGATGCCGGCCGCCACCCCGGCGTTGATCGAGCGGGTGGAGCCGAACTGGGCGATCGACAGCGTCATCGACGCACCGGCCTGCGCCTGCGGGGTCAGCCCCGGGCCCTCCTGCCCGAACAGGAACACCGCGTTGCGTGGCAGGTCGGCCGTCTCGATCGGGACGGCCCCCGGTGTGTTGTCGATCGCCACGATCGGGCAGGCCCGCTCGGCCGCCCACGCCACCAGGTCGGCGATCGTCGGCAGGTGCCGCAGGTGCTGGTAGCGATCGGTCACCATCGCGCCGCGCCGGTTCCACCGCCGGCGGCCGACGATCAGGACCTCGCGGGCCAGGAACGCATTCGCCGTCCGGACCACGGTGCCGATGTTCGCGTCGTGCTGCCAGTTCTCGATCGCCACCGTGAACTCGTGCCGGCGGGTGTCGAGGTCGGCCACGATCGCCGCCACGTTCCAGTACCGGTACCGGTCGCTGACGTTGCGGCGGTCGCCGTGCTCCAGCAATACCGGGTCGTAGCGCGGGCCGGTCGGCCACGGCCGGGGATGCGGCCCGACGCCGACCGCCAGATCGGGCGTCGCGTCGCCGGCCGCCAACCCGTCCAATCCGACCGGCCCGTCCAACCCGTCCGGCCCCTCCGGCGCGAACTCCACCAGCGCCTAGCCGAGGCCCAGGTCGGCCAGTGAGTACACCGCCCGGCAGGGCAGGCCGGCGGCCTCGATGACCGGTCCGGCACCGCGGTCGATGACCAGCGCCACCCCGACCACCTCGGCGCCGGCTTCGCGCAGCGCCTCGACCGCGGTCAGCGGGCTCGACCCGGTGGTCGAGACGTCCTCCACCACCAGCACCCGGCGGCCGGCCACCGACGGCCCCTCGATCCGCTGCTGCATGCCGTGCTGCTTCTCCGCCTTGCGCACCACGAAGCTGTCCAGCGCCCCGGCGCTGGCATGCAGGATCGCGGTGCCGACCGGGTCCGCCCCCAGCGTCAGCCCGCCGGCCGCCTCGTAGGACCAGTCCGCGGTCAGCTCCCGCAACACCCGCCCTACCAGCGGTGCGGCCCGGCGGTGCAGGGTGATCCGGCGCAGGTCGATGTAGTAGTCGGCCTGCTGCCCGGACGACAGGGTCACCGCGCCGTGCACCACGGCCAGTTCGGAGATCAGCTTCAGCAGTTCGTCGCGGTCGCTCATGCGGTCACCCTATCGACGGCTCAGCAATGGAGACGGCTCAGCGGCGCGGATGCCGGGTCAGCGCGGCCGGCTAGGCTCGGCGACTGCCCCGGCTCACCGCCCGCCGGACGACGGAGCGGGGCAGCACCTTGACCAGCAGCAACAGGCCCTTGTACCGCTTGGTCGGGACGCTGATCACCGCGCCGGACCGGGCGTCGGCCAGGCCCTCGGCCACCACCCGGTCGGCGTCCAGCCACATCCAGGCCGGGGTGCCGCTCATGTCGGCCTTGGCCCGGGCGTGGAACTCGGTGCGGGTGAAGCCCGGGCAGATCGCGGTGACCCGGACGCCGGTGCCTGCCATCAGCAACGCCAGCCCCTCGCTGAACGAGGTGACCCAGGCCTTGCCCGCCGCATAGGTGGTGGACGCGCCGCGCGGGACGAATCCCGCCACCGACGAGACGTTGATGATCTCGCCGCGCCCGCGGGCCGTCATCGCGCCGACCGCGGCGTGGCTGAGGGTCAGCACCGACCGGACGTTGAGGTCGAGCATCCGCAGCTCGTCGGCCAGCGGGGCGGTGCCGAACCGCCGGTACAACCCGATGCCGGCATTGTTGACCAGGGTGTCGACCGGCTGCTCCGGCTCGGCCACCCGGGCCGCCACCGCCTCACATCCCGCTGCCGTGCTCAGGTCGGCGACCAGCACCTCGACCCGCACCGGGTACCGGTCGCGCAGCTCGGCGGCCATGCTCTCCAGCCGGTCGGAGGTGCGCGCCACCAGCACCAGGTCCCGTCCCTCGGCAGCCAGCCGGCGGGCGAAGGCGGCGCCCAGGCCCGCGGTGGCGCCGGTGACCACCGCCCAGCCCGGCAGGGCCGGCGCCGGGTCGCTCATTCGGTGGCCTGCTTGCGGGACTTCGCCCGCGGTGCCGGCCGCGCGCGGGCAGGCCGGCCGGGCGCCGGGCCGCTGGTAGGTCCGGTAGCCGTGGAAGGCTGGGTCGCCGCGGAAGGCTCGCCGGTCTCCGCCCCGTCCGATCGCCGTCCGGCCTTGTCCAGCGACACCGGCGTCACGGCCTCGTCGGCGGCAGGGCGAGCACCGTTCTGCCGGGCCGCCATCCGCTCGGCCGCCAGCGCCGCCCGGCCGCCGAACAGCGTGCGGAGCGGGGAGACCGAGGCCGAGCCGGCCGGCCGGAAGTAGGCACCGGCCGACGGGGAGAACAGCAGCACGATGGCCGCCGCGGCGGCCACCCCGGTCAGGCCGGACAGCAACCGGAACAGCACGTTCTCGCCGGTGAAGAACCCGGTCACCCGCAGCACGTCGCCGGCGACCAGCACGGCGAAGAAGGCATAGAGCCAGCGGGCCCAGTTGCGGCCGTCGCGGACGAACTTCGCGAGCACCAGCACCAGCCCGATGTAGACCAGGGTGAGCACCACGTTCGAGCGCAGCTCGCTGTTCAGCCGGTCGGTCAGGGTGGCGGGCGACCATTCCGGGTGCAGCTTGGCGGCCTCGCGCCGCAGCTCGTCCTTGGCCCCGAACAGCGCGAAGGCCGCGGCCAGGGCCAGCACGCAGCGGAGCAGGATGGCGCCCACCGCCAGGTCGACGCTGCGCGGCCGGACGCCCGGAGCGGCCTGGTCGGCCTCCGGTGCAGGCATGGTCTCCATCTGCCCGAGCGTACCGGCGGCCTCAGCCGGGCGGCGCCAGCCAGCTGCCTGCTGGCAGGTTGCGGAACACGCCGAACGCCAGCACGACGACGATGCCGGCCCACCAGACCGGACGGGGCAACCCACGGCCGGAGCTACGCCGCCACCACCAGAGCCCGGCCAGCACCGGCAGCGCCAGTACGAACAGCGCGTTGTCGGCGACGGCGGTGGCCAGGTCGGCGTGCAGCAGCGCGTGGACCGCCCGGGTGGAGCCGCACAACGGGCACCACAGGTCCGTCATCGCGTGCAGCGGGCAGAGCGGGATGCGATGACGGCTCGGATCGACGAGCCACAGCACGCCGCCCACGAGCAGGGCCGCCCCCGCGGCCAGCGCGGGGGCGGCTCTGGCACGCAACCGGTCGGTGAGCACCGCGGACGGCATCCGGCTACCTCGTGTTTCCGCTACCTCGTGTTGACGACCAGGTCGCTGGCGGCCTTGTCGTGCCAGCCCTGGTTGCGCTTGGTCCCGTCGAAGAACGGGGAGAAGTAACCGACCAGGCACAGCAGGCCGGTGAGGCTCTGCACCAGGTAGCGCAGCAGCGCGCGACCGACGCCGATCGCGGCGCCGGTGTTGGCGTCGACCACCCGGATGTTGACCACCCGCATCCCGAGGGTCTGCTGCCGGACCCCGATGAAGTAACCGAAGTAGCCGAAGCCGAGGACGAGCTGCAGCAGGCCGCTGAACGCCTGGCCGCTGTCGGAGCCGGAGAAGAGCAGCCGCAGGATCACGTCGACCACCGCCAGGATGATCACGTCGATGACGAAGGCACCGAACCGGGAGCCCATGCCGGCCACCGAACCGGGGCCGCCCATCGCGACCGGCGGGTTGTAGCCGGGTGCCGGCGGGTAGTAGCCGGGCGGTTGGCCATAGCCCTGGGGCTGCCCGTATCCGGGCGGCGGCTGGCCATAGCCGGGCGGCTGCTGGCCATACCCCGGCTGGCCGTAGCCGGGCGGCTGCTGGCCATAGCCCGGTTGCTGGTAGCCCGGTTGCCCGTAGCCCGGCTGCGGCTGGCCATAGCCGGGCTGGCCAGAGCCGGGCGGCGGTGTGCTGTACCCGGGCTGCGTTCCGGGCTGCGCCCACGGGTCGGACTGGCCGTAACCCGGCGCGCCACCCGGCTGCTGGCCCGGCTGGCCATAGCCCGGCTGCGCGGCCCCCGGCGCGTGTCCCCACGGATCCGGCTGCTGGCCACCCTGCGGCGGCGCCGCCCACGGATCAGGCTGCTGGCCACCCGGTTGCTGGCCACCCTGCGGCGGCGCCGCCCACGGATCAGGCTGGGCCGGTTGCCCGTCGCCCGCCTCTCCACCCGGATTGTTGCCCCACTGCGTCATGGCGTTCCCCTGTCGGACGAGTTAGTGCTAGACGGTAGCCGCGGCCTATCGGAACGGCGAGCTAACCGCCGGTCCCGACAGGTGTGACCTCCGTATCGGCCTATCCTGCCCTGCCGAGAACCTATCGCCACATTTGCCAGCCGGACCGCACCGTCGCCCGGATGGGCCGCTAGCGTGGGTAGCTATGACGACGGCCGGCGACCGCAGGGCGCGCCGGGACGCCCGCGAACTCGCCACCACCCCGCCGCCGAACCCGTACCGGGGCGCGCTGACCGATCCCTTCATCCACCCGGTGCGCCCGGCCGATCCAGGCCAAACCGAAGCAGCACGCCCCGCCGAGCCCACCCGGTCCGGCCGGCTCACGCGCGGCGAACCGGCCGCCGAGTCGACGGGGACGCGCCAGCGACCGCCGGCCAGTAACCGGACGCCCGGCCCCGCGGTGCTGGGCGGCATCCTCGCGATCGGCATCGGCGCGGTGGTGGGGCTGTTCGGGATGTTGCTGCTGGCCATCATCAGCCTGCAGGACGAGTACGGCGCACCGGACCGCTCGTTCTACCGGGGCAGCGACTCCAGCTACCTGCTGCTGGCGTTGCTGAACTTCGCGCTCGGAGCGTGCCTGGTGGTCGGCGGCATCTCGTTGCTGACCGGCCGGCTGATCGGCCGGGTGGCCGTCACCGCGGCAGGCTGGACGGTCCTGGCGCTCTGCGGCTTCTGGTGGTTGCAGGCCTCGGTCGAGGTCCTGGTGCCGCTCATCCTCGGGCTGCTCAGCCTGGCGATGCTGGTGCTGAGCTACCAGGCCAGCGTCACGCGCTGGCTCGGCGTGCTGCCGGCCGCCCAGCCCGAATAAACCGCCTCCCGAGCCCCGGGACGACGAGGAGGACCGGCCCCACCCGGGACCGGTCCTCCTCGCAACGTCGCCTCAGACGGCGGCGATCACCGGACGGTTGGCGCCGACAGTGAGGGCCGACCGGTCGTCCGTGACGTCGATCGAGACCTGGTCGCCGTCGGCGATCTCGCCGGCGATCAGGGCCTTGGCCAGCCGGTCGCCGATCGCGGTCTGGATCAGCCGGCGCAGCGGCCGGGCGCCGTAGAGCGGGTCGAAACCGTTGATCGCCAGCCACTCGCGGGCGGCGTCGCTGACCTCCAGCACCAGCCGGCGGCCGGCCAGCCGGGTCTGCAGCAGGCCCAGCTGGACGTCGACGATGCCGGTCAGCTCGGCGGTGGTCAGCGGGTCGAACACCACGATGTCGTCGAGCCGGTTGAGGAACTCCGGCTTGAAGTGCGACCGGACCGCATCCAGCACCGCGTCCTTCTTCAGCTGCTCGTCGAGCTCGGAGACCAGGATGTGCGAGCCGAGGTTGGAGGTCAGCACCAGGATCACGTTGCGGAAGTCCACCGTGCGGCCCTGGCCGTCGGTCAGCCGGCCGTCGTCGAGCACCTGCAGCAGGATGTCGAAGACGTCCGAGTGGGCCTTCTCCACCTCGTCGAAGAGCACCACCGAGTACGGCCGGCGGCGCACCGCCTCGGTCAGCTGGCCGCCCTCGTCGTAGCCGACGTAGCCGGGCGGCGCACCGACCAGCCGAGCCACCGAGTGCTTCTCGGAGTACTCGCTCATGTCGATGCGCACCATCGCCCGCTCGTCGTCGAACAGGAACGCGGCCAGCGCCTTGGCCAGTTCGGTCTTGCCGACGCCGGTCGGGCCGAGGAACAGGAACGAGCCGGTCGGCCGGTTGGGGTCGCTGATGCCGGCCCGGGCCCGCCGGACCGCGTCCGACACCGCCTGCACGGCCTGCTTCTGGCCCTTCACCCGCTGCCCCAGCGCCTCTTCCATCCGCAGCAGCTTGGCGGTCTCGCCCTCCATCAGCCGGCCGGCCGGGATGCCGGTCCAGGCGCTGACCACCTCGGCGATGTCGTCGGCGGTGACCTCCTCCTTGACCATCACGTCGGCCGGTTGCTCGGCGGCGGCAGCCTCGGCCAGCTCCTTCTCGGTCTGCGGGATCTGGCCGTACATCAGCCGGGACGCAGTCTCGAAGTCGCCCTCGCGCTGGGCGCGCTCGGCGGCGGTGCGCAGCTCGTCCAGCTTCTCCTTCAACTCACCCACCCGGTTGAGGCCGGACTTCTCCCGCTCCCAGCGGGCGTTGAGCGCATCCAGCGCCTCGGTGCGGTCGGCGAGTTCGGCGCGCAGCGCCTCCAGCCGGGCCACCGAGGCCGGGTCGGTCTCCTTCGACAGCGCCAGCTCCTCCATCTTCAGCCGGTCGACCGAGCGCTGCAGCTCGTCGATCTCGACCGGACGGGAGTCGATCTCCATCCGCAGCCGGGAGGCCGCCTCGTCGATCAGGTCGATCGCCTTGTCGGGCAGGAACCGGGAGGTGATGTAGCGGTCGGACAGGGTGGCGGCGGCCACCAGCGCGCTGTCGGAGATCTGCACCTTGTGGTGCGCCTCGTAGCGGCCGGCCAACCCCCGCAGGATGCCGACGGTGTCCTCGACGGACGGCTCGCCGACCAGTACCTGCTGGAACCGGCGCTCCAGGGCCGGGTCCTTCTCGATGTGCTCGCGGTACTCATCCAGCGTGGTGGCACCGACCATGTGCAGCTCGCCACGGGCCAGCATCGGCTTGAGCATGTTGCCGGCGTCCATCGCGCCCTCACCGGTGGCGCCCGCGCCGACGACGGTGTGCAGCTCGTCGATGAAGGTCAGCACCTGCCCGGCCGAGTCCTTGATCTCGGTCAGCACCGCCTTGAGCCGCTCCTCGAACTCGCCGCGGTACTTCGCGCCGGCCACCATCGCGCCGAGGTCGAGTGAGACCAGCCGCTTGCCCTGCAGGGACTCGGGCACGTCGCCGGCGACGATCCGCTGGGCCAACCCCTCGACCACGGCGGTCTTGCCGACACCGGGCTCGCCGATCAGCACCGGGTTGTTCTTGGTGCGCCGGGACAGCACCTGGATCACCCGGCGGATCTCGGAGTCCCGGCCGATCACCGGGTCCAGCTTGCCCTCGCGGGCGGCGGCGGTCAGGTCGACGCCGTACTTCTCCAGCGCCTGGTAGGTGCCCTCCGGGTCCGGGCTGGTGACCCGGGCGGAGCCACGCACCTGGCTGAGCGCGGCCCGCAGCGCGGTGGGGTTGGCGCCGAGCCGTGCCAGTGCGGTCGCCACCTCGGACGGCACCTCGGCCAGCGCGATCAGCAGGTGCTCGCCGGAGACGTACTCGTCGCCGGCGTCCTTGGCGATCCGCTCGGCGGCGGCCAGCACGTTGAGCAGGTTGCGCGAGGTCTGCGGCGCGGACACGGTGGAGCCGGCGGCGGCGGGCAGCGCGTTCACCACGGATGCGATCTCGCGGCCGAGCGTGGCTGGGTCGACGCCGACCGCCTGCACCATCGGCCGGGCCAGGCCCTGCTCGTCGCTGAGCAGGGCGGCGGCGAGGTGGGCGGGCTCGACGGCGGGGTTGCCCTTCTCGGCAGCCGTCCGCACGGCCGCGGACACCGCCTGCTGGCTTCGGGTGGTCAGATCCATAGCTGTCTCTACCTCGTGTTGCTACTCGACTGGTGGGTTCTGGAGCCGCTTACCGGCCGCGGCCTCTGCTCAGGACAACGGCGGGAAGGTTGAGTCTGTTCCGCTCAACTTTACCTCATGATGATGCTGCTGCGGCCCGTTCCGGAGTGATCCACGCCGTACCTCCGGCTATCCAGGAGGGGCGCCGGCTGCCAGAATCCAGGCAGCCCCTCCCGCGAAGGAGACCCCGTCATGCCACTCCTGCCACCCCCTCGCCGCCTCGCCGGCCTGATCGCCGCCGCCACCCTGGTGCTGGCCCTGGCTCCCGCCACCGCGAACGCGGTCGGCAGCGCCCCGGCGACCGGCCCCACCCAGGGGCCGTGCCAGTACACCCCGACCCCGGACGACCCCGCGGTCCGGCCGGTCTCGCTGCCGCCCGATCCGCGGCACACCCCCGACCACGGCAAGGTGCTGGCCACCTTCGTCACCAACCGGGGACTGATCCCGATGCTGCTGGACCGGGCCGAGGCGCCGTGCACGGTGCAGAGCTTCCTGCACCTGCTGCGGTCCCGGTTCTACAACGACACCATCTGCCATCGGCTGACCACCTACCCGACGCTGTCGGTGCTGCAGTGCGGCGACCCGAGCGGCACCGGCGAGGGCGGGCCGGGCTACCAGTTCCGCGACGAGCTGCCGACCGACCTGCCGACCTGGCCGGGCGATCCGGCCGGCAGCCCGGGCCGGGTCTACGCCCGCGGCACCCTGGCGATGGCCAACGCCGGGCCGGACACCAACGGCAGCCAGTTCTTCCTGGTCTACAAGGACTCGAAGTTGCGGCCGAACTACACCATCTTCGGCCGGATCCTGCCGGTCGGGCTGCGGACGCTGGACCGGATCGCGGCGGCCGGCGTCGCGTCCACCGATCCGGGTGCGCCGCTGGACGGGATGCCCGCGCTGAGCACCCACATCTACGTCGGATTCTCGCTGCCGTAGCCCCGGGCCGATCAGCCGCGCGGCCGCCACAGCACCAGCGCGGTGCCCGGGTCGGAGTACGCCCGGCCCATCGGCACCGAGACGATGTCGCCGGCCGGGCCGGCGGCGAACAACCGGCGGCGCAGCGCGGCCGGCCGGCCGGCCCGGCGGCGGTCCTCCTCCGCCTGGGCCAGCCGGCCGCGCAGCTCGTGCACCTCGTTCTCCAGCTCCAGGATGCGCTTGATGCCGGCCAGGTTGACGCCCTCCTCCTGCGAGAGCCGCTGCACCTCGCGCAGCTGCTCGATGTCGCGGGAGGAGTAGCGCCGGCCCCGGCCGGGAGTGCGGTGCGGGGACACCAGGCCCAGCCGGTCGTACTGCCGCAGGGTCTGCGGGTGCATCCCGGCAAGCTCGGCCGCCACCGAGATCACGAAGACCGCGGCCGAGTGCGGGACGCGCGGGGCGCTCATGCCGACCGCGCCTGCGCCATCAGCCCGGCCCGCGGATCGTCGTCGGCGGTGGCCGCGGCGTAGGCCTCGACGGCCTCCCGGGCAGCGCCGTCCAGCTTCTGCGGGACGGCCACCGAGACGCTGACCAGCAGGTCACCGGCGGAGCCGTCCTTGCGGGCGACCCCCTTGCCCCGGACCCGCAGCACCCGGCCGGACGGGGTGCCCGGCGGCAGCTTCACGGTGACGGTGGCGCCGTCGAAGGTGGGCACCGCGATCTGGGCGCCCAGCGCGGCCTCGGCGAAGGTCACCGGGACCGTCACGGTCAGGTCGTCGCCGGACCGGCCGAACAGCGGATGCGGCTCGACCGTCACGGTCAGCAGCAGGTCACCGTTGCCGCCCGGGCCGGGGTTGCCCTTGCCGCGCAGCCGGATCTTCTGGCCGTCCTTGACCCCCACGGGCACCCGGGTGGTGACGGTGGAGCCGTCGGCGCGGCGCAGGCTGACCGTGTCGCCCTCGACGGCCTGCCGGAAGGTCAGCGTGGTGGTCGCCTCGACGTCGCTGCCGGTCCGCGGGGCCTGGGAGAAGCCGCCCGCTCCCCCGCCACCGGCGAACATGCCGCCCAGCAGGTCCTCGATGTTGATGCTGCTGGAACCGCCGTAGCCGGCGCCGGGGGTGCGGCCGGACTGCCGGCTGAAGAAGCCGGAGAACACGTCGTCGGAGAAGCCGCCGGCCGGACCGCTGCCCGCCGTGAACCGGGCCCGGCCGCCGGCCATCGCCCGGACCGCGTCGTACTCCTTGCGCTGGGTGGGGTCCGACAGCACCGAGTACGCCTCGCTGACGTCCTTGAACCGCGCCTCGGCCCGGGCGTCGCCGGGGTTCTTGTCCGGGTGCAGGTCCTTGGCCAGCTTGCGGTAGGCCTTCTTGATCTCGGAGTCCGACGCGTCGGAGGCGACGCCCAGGGCCTTGTAGAAGTCCCTGTCGAACCAGTCCTGGTTGGCCATGACGTCATCCCTCCTTCACTGTTGCTGGTCTGCCTGCTGGTGCCCGCATGGCATCGGCTATCGCGGGTCGGCCACCGACACCCGGGCCGGGCGCACCACCCGGTCCCCGATCCGGTAGCCCGGCTGGAGCACGCCGACCACGGTGGTCACCTCGGTACCTTCGGCGAGTTCCTCCTCGACATGCATCAGCGCGTCGTGCACCGCCGGGTCGAAGGCGGCACCCGGCTCGCCGAAGCGCTGCACCCCGTACTTGGCCAGGGTGCCCTCCAGCTTGTCGGCGATGCCGGCCAGCGGACCGGCCTCCAGGTCGCCGTGCTGGCGGGCCAGGTGGATGTCGTCGAGCACCGGCAGCAGCGACTCGACGACCGAGGCGATCGCCAGGTCCCGGGCGGTGGCCCGGTCCCGGTCGACCCGCTTGCGGTAGTTGGCGTACTCGGCCTGCAGCCGCTGCAGGTCGGCCAGCCGCTCGGCGGCCAGCCGCTCGTTGGGGTCCGGCTCGGCCGTACCGGCCTCAGCGGCCGCGTCGGTGGCGCCGGCGGGCGGGGTGCTGCCCCCGCCCGCCGGCACCGCTGAGCCGTCCGGGGTGATCTTTCGCTTGTCGGCAAAGGTGAAGCCGGGACTCGGCTCCCCAGCCCGCTCCGGCGGGGCCGGACTCGGCGGTGTCATGTCGGGCTCCTGCTCCTGCTCTGCGTCGACAGGGTCGGACTCGGTCATCGCGGGCTAGTTCTGCTCGTCGATGACCTCGGCGTCGACCACGTCGTCGGCATCGCCGGCCTGGCCGCCGCCCTGCGGGCTGTCGCCGTCCGGCGCGGACGATGCCTGCTCGGCCTGCTGGGAGGCGTAGACCGCGCTGGCGGCCTTGCCGCTGACCTCGTTGAGGGCGGTGGTCTTGGCCTGGATCTGCTCGTTGCTGGCGCTGGCGTCGGCCAGCGTGCTCTTCAGCTCGGCCAGCGCCGACTCCAGCTCGGTCTTGGACTCGGCCGGGATCTTCTCACCGGAGTCGGCGATGAACTTCTCGGTCTGGTACACCAGCTGCTCGGCGGAGTTGCGGATCTCGGCCGTCTCGCGGCGGGCCTTGTCCTCGGCGGCGTGCGCCTCGGCGTCCTTCATCATCCGGTCGATCTCGTCCTTGGACAGGCCCGAGCCGCCGGTGATGGTCATGCCCTGGGAGTTGCCCGAGGCCAGGTCCTTGGCCGAGACGTGCACGATGCCGTTGGCGTCGATGTCGAAGGTCACCTCGACCTGCGGCACGCCCCGCGGTGCCGGCGGGATGCCGGTCAGCTCGAAGACGCCGAGCTTCTTGTTGTAGGCCGCGATCTCCCGCTCGCCCTGGTAGACCTGGATCTGCACGCTGGACTGGTTGTCGTCGGCGGTGGTGAAGATCTCCGAGCGCTTGGTCGGGATGGTGGTGTTGCGCTCGATCAGCTTGGTCATGATGCCGCCCTTGACCTCGATGCCCAGCGACAGCGGGGTCACGTCGAGCAGCAGGACGTCCTTCACCTCGCCCTTGAGCACGCCGGCCTGCAAGGCCGCTCCGACTGCCACTACTTCGTCCGGGTTGACGCCCTTGTTCGGCTCCTTGCCGCCGGTCAGCTGCTTGACCAGCTCGACCACGGCCGGCATCCGGGTGGACCCGCCCACCAGCACCACGTGGTCGATC
Organism: uncultured Actinomycetota bacterium; assembly: GCA_963796905.1. Lineage (GTDB taxonomy): Bacteria > Actinomycetota > Actinomycetes > Mycobacteriales > Jatrophihabitantaceae > Jatrophihabitans_A. The sequence continues at coordinate 45,265 of CAWCNK010000005.1, forward strand.
TTGTCCAGGGCGATGCCGGCGTCGCGGATGACGTTCTGGAACGGCACCTTGGTGCGCTCGAGCAGGTCGGCGGTGATCCGCTGGAACTCCGACCGGCTCAGCTGCTCGTCCAGGAACAGCGGGTTCTTCTCCGCGTCCACGGTGATGTAGGGCAGGTTGATCGAGGTCTGCTGCGAGGCGGACAGCTCGATCTTGGCCTTCTCGGCGGCCTCCCGCAGCCGCTGCATGGCCATCTTGTCCTTGGTCAGGTCGATGCCGTGCGCGGCCTTGAACTTGTCGACCAGCCAGTCGATGACCTTCTGGTCCCAGTCGTCGCCACCGAGGTGGTTGTCGCCGTTGGTGGCCTTGACCTCGATGACGCCGTCGCCGATCTCGAGCAGCGAGACGTCGAAGGTGCCACCACCGAGGTCGAAGACCAGGATGGTCTGCTCCTTCTCGCCCTTGTCCAGGCCGTAGGCCAGCGCCGCCGCGGTCGGCTCGTTGACGATCCGCAGCACGTTCATGCCGGCGATGGTGCCGGCCTCCTTGGTGGCCTGCCGCTGGGCGTCGTTGAAGTAGGCGGGCACGGTGATCACCGCGTCGGTGATGGTCTCGCCCAGGTAGGCCTCGGCGTCCCGCTTGAGCTTCTGCAGGACGCGGGCGCTGATCTCCTGCGCGGTGTAGGACTTGTCGTCGATGGCGACCGACCAGTCGGTGCCCATGTGCCGCTTGACCGACCGGATCGTCCGGTCGATGTTGGTGACGGCCTGGCGCTTGGCGACCTCGCCGACCAGGACCTCTCCGTTCTTGGCGAAGGCGACGACGGACGGGGTGGTCCGCGAGCCCTCCGCGTTTGCGATGACCTCCGGCTCGCCACCGGTCAGGACGGCGACAACGGAGTTGGTGGTGCCGAGATCGATTCCGACCGCGCGTGCCATGGTGAACTCCTCTTGGTGCTGTGGAAGGTGTAGCTGGTGTAGTCCGGTTATCCGTGCTGTGTGTGCGGTTATCCGTGCTGTGTGTGCTGGTTACAGGGCTGGGCGGATGCTCAGGCCGATCGACCCGGCTCTCCGCATAGTGCTAGCTGCATCCGCCCGCTGTCAAAATAACTGAGTCTCCTACGCTCAAGTTCCCGTCCCAGGTGTTGCCTGCGTCACAGAGTTGGTTGGCCTGCGAGTGCTGAATCGGCCTGTGGATAACTCGGAGCACGTTCGCTGAGGAATCCCTAGGGTCGGGCCGCATGCGAACAGAGCCCGTTTCGTTCGGTGGCTGCCATGACCACTGAGCGGTTCGTACTGCCCGCCGACCCGATGCTCGTGGCGCGGCTCTGCCTCGACCAGCGGATGCCGGCCGGCGACCCGGGTCAGCTCCGGTCTGCCGCTCGGCGCGCCGGTGGCACCGCTCAGGAGCTGCGCCGGACCACCGCCGCCTTGCTCGCCACCGTCGACTCCACCCTGTGGAGGGGGCCTGCCCACCGGGCGTTCGCCGAGCAGATCAGCACGCACGCCCCGCTGGTGTCGGCCACCGCCGACCGTTACGAGCACTACGCCGAGCTGCTCGACGCGTATGCGGCTGCCCTGGAGGAGACCAAACCCCGGCTCACCGCGACCCGCAGCCGGCTGAGCCAGCGGTGGCAGGAACTGGCGCCGCACGGCTTCGCGCAGGAGCTGGCGTCCTCGTCCGGGCTCGGCGCGGCGGTGGTTGGGGCCCGGCCGGACGCCGCGGCGGAGCTGCTGCCGCTGGTCAGTGACTTCAAGGCCTGCTACGACCGATGGGCCGACGCCCTGGACCGCTGCCTGCTGGCGTTGCGGCAGGCCGACCACGCCGACCCGACCCGGGACCGGCACGGGTTACGGGCGTTCGGGCACCAGCTGGCCGCCGTGGCACACCAGCAACTGAGCCCGTTCGAGCGGGCAGTGCTGCACCCGACGCTGCGCAACCTGTCGGACTGCCTCGGCACCCTCAACACCGATCTGTCGGTGTTGGGCCTCGGGCTGCTGCTGATCTGCCCACCGGCCGCGACCGCCTGCCTGCTCACGGCCGCGGTGCTGGGCGCCGCCCGGCTGGCGGTGGACGCGGACCGGCGAACACACGGCGAGCAGGTCAGCAATGCCGGGCTGGCCATGGAACTGGCCGCGGCGATCCCGATCGGTGGCGGGGCCGCACGGGCTCTGCGAACCGCCGACGAGGTGGTGCACCTGGTGCCGGGCGGCGGCCTGCTGGCACACGAGGGGGTCGAAGGCGGCCACACGCTGGCCAAGCACGTCGGCAAGAGCCCGGAGTTCCTCCGCCACCGGCTGGCCACCGAGCCGAACATCACCGCCGCTTCGACGTTCTACGACCGCGAGGTAGCGGAGAGCGCCATCTCGGCCGTGCTTCACGACAACCGAGGAAAGATCTCCGCCTGGCTGGCGACGTCCAAGAGGGAACTCGCCCTCAGTACCCGCACCAAGAAACCCGTCGGCGTCGTGATCTCGGAGGAGTCGACCGAACCTCAAAGCGGCAAAGGCATACGATTACTGATCAGACGGAGCCCGGCATTGGGCATAGGTTTTCGCATCCATACGGCGATGGTGACCATTGACTGACTACGAAGCGCTGGAGACAGTTGCTCGGCGGCTACCTCCACGAGGACTGGGCCGACGACTACCCGACCGCTCGAGACGCGATTGACGAATTCGCGCACGCTGAACCCGACCACGCATCCGCGCTGCGATCTGAGATCGAGGAGATACTCAGGCTGTTCGGCTCGGACGCAGACCTCAAGGTGCAACTGCTGCAGGCTGGGCCTGGTGTACCGGATTCAGTTCGACGGCTGGACCTCTCACCGTGACTGGTTGCTGGCCGTCGCCGACCACGTCGAGGAAGTACTGCGCACCACACCCGCCGCCTGACGGCACGGCCCGCTCAGCAGGGAGGACCCATGCAGATCCAGCTCCGGCACAACCCGTCGTTCACCGTCGCCCGGTGCCTGCTGGCCGGAGGTGAGCCGATGCGGGTCGAGGGCGGCGCGATGATCGCGCACAGCGCCGGGGTCCGTCTGGAGGCCAAGGCCGAGGGCGGACTGCTCAAGGGGCTCAAGCGCGCCGCACTCGGCGGTGGCTCGTTCTTCGTCACCACCTACACCGCACCGCCCGAGGGTGGCTGGGTGGACGTGGCGGGCGTGCTACCCGGCGACGTCACCTACCTGCCGATCACCCCGGACCGGCCGTTCTACATCACCCGGGGCAGCTGGATCGCCAACTCCCACGGCGTCCAGATCGACACCCAGTGGGGCGGCATGGCCAACCTGTTCGGCGGCGAGGGCGGCTTCGGCTTCCGGGCCAGCGGGCAGGGCGAGGCGATCGTCAACGTCTACGGCGCCATCGACTACCTCGACCTGCGGCCCGGCGAGTCGGTCACCGTCGACACCGGGCACGTGGTCGCCTACGACCTCGGCATCCAGTTCCGGATGCGCCGGGCGGTGGACGGCCGCAGCATCCAGAGCCTGAAGACCGGCGAGGGCTGGGTGTTCGACTTCGCCGGCCCGGGCCGGGTGCTGCTGCAGACCCGCAACCCGGACGCGTTCGCCCAGTGGGTCTCGTCGATGATCCCCAACAACAACCCGCGCGAGGGCATCGGCGGCGGGGCCAGCGACATCATCGGCGGGCTGTTCCGCGGCTGACGGCCACCCGCCGACACCGCCGCTCGACCACGGCCGACCGCCAGCCCGCTGACCGCCCGACCGCCAAGCCCCCTGACCGCTGCCGGCCGACCGTCGGGAAAGACCTCTGTACCGGACGCCGCCGGCGTGGGACCGTGATCACCGGTCGCCCGCGGCCGAGGCCGGAACGGTGCCGACCCATGGCAGCGCCACGCGCACCGGCGGCGCCCATGCCACAGGCAAGCGGGAGGTCCGATGTCCAGCACCGCGGCGAACGTGCCGACCACCACCGACGACGACCGGCTGGCCGCCCTGGGCTACCAACCCCAGCTGAACCGGGTGCTCGGCCTGTTCGCCAACTTCGCCGTCGCGTTCACCTACCTGTCCCCGATGGTGGGCATCTACTCGCTGTTCGTGCTGGGCGTGGGCACCGGCGGCCCGGCCTACGTCTGGCTGACCTGGATTCCGGTGGCCGGCATGCTGCTGGTGGCGCTGGTCTTCGGCGAGCTGGCCAGCCACTACCCGGTCGCCGGCGCGCTCTACCAGTACAGCAAGTTCTCGGTCGGACCGCGCTACGGCTGGTTCGTCGGGTGGTTCTACGGCATCGCGCTGTTGATCACGGTGGCCGCGGTGGACACCGGGGTGGTCAGCTACGTCACCGCGCTCGGCCACAACTGGTTCGGCTGGAGCTTCGACGCGACCGACCACCTGACCATCCTGGTGATCACCGTCGGCCTGCTGCTGATCCAGACCACGCTCAACATCACCGGCGCCACCGTGATGGGACGGGTCGCCCAGTTCGGGGTGTACGTCGAGATCGTCGGCACCCTGGGCATCGCGATCATCCTGGCGATCCACGGCTTCCACCACGGCCTGGGCTTCCTGTTCTCCACCCAGCAGGTCCAGCACGCCGCCAGCAACCCGCTCGGCCTGGACTTCGGCGGCCACTGGCTGACCGGCGCGGCGCTGATCGCGGTGCTGGCGCCGGTCTACATCTTCTACGGCTTCGAGTCGGCCGGTGACATCTCCGAAGAGACCAGGGACGCCGGCCGCCAGGTACCGCGCGCGATGCGCTGGGCGCTGATCTGGGGCGGTGTCAGCTCGTTCCTGTTGATCGCGTCGCTGCTGCTGGCGATGCCGTCCGGAAAGAACCCGGTCGGCCAGACCGTCGACGGCGGCGGGGTGCCGTTCATCCTCGGCCAACTGCCCAGCTGGCTGCAGGACCTGCTGTTGCTGCTGATCATCTTCGCGTTCTTCTCCTGCGGAACCTCGGTGCAGGGTGCCGGCAGCCGGCTGGCCTTCTCCTACGCCCGCGACGGCGCGCTGCCCGGCTCGGCGTTCCTGTCCGCGGTGCACCGCAGGTTCCGCACCCCGGTGAACGCGCTGGTCGCGGGTTCGGTGGTCACGGCGCTGTTCGTGCTGCTGGTGTTCGCCTCCCCCGACCATGACGTGAAGTTCGGCTTCATCACCTACCCGGCCAACACCAACGTGCTGGTGTCGCTGGTGTCCTTCGGGGTGAGCGGTATCTACCTGTCCTTCCTGCTTACCGTGATCGGTGCCGTCGTCGCGCGCCGGCGCGGCTGGGTCGCCGAGGGTTCGTTCCGGCTCGGCCGCTGGGCCTGGCCGGTCACCCTGGCCGCCGCTGCCTATCTCGGCCTGATGCTGCTCAACGTGGTGCTGCCGACCGGGCTGAGCAGTCCGCGCGGCTACTTCAACCTGGACTGGATCACCCTGCTGGTCATGCTGGCGGTCACCGTGGTCGGCGTGCTGGTCTTCTCCTTCGCCCACCCAGGCCGCAGGGTCAGCCGCCACCTCGGGGACGCCGACGAGCCGAGCGGCGCCGAACGGGCGACCCGGCGAGTGTGATCCAGTCCTCCCCCAGGGTTACTGGTGGGTAACCCTGGGTATCCTCAAGGCCACCCGCCCGACGATCAGAGCTGACCGACGCTGGAGGCCGCAGTGGCACTGCGCATCATCCTCACCCTGCTGATGACCGCGGTCACCGCGGCGATCGCGGGCCGGCGGATCTTCTGGCTGGTGCGGCTGATCCGCTCCGGCACCGCCGCGCCCGGCCGCGGCAAGGACGCCGCCGGCCGGGTCGTCAACGACGCCGAGGAGGTGCTGGGCCAGACCCGGCTGCTCAAGTGGTCCGTCCCGGGCCTGGCGCACTTCTTCACGTTCTGGGGCTTCGTCATCCTGAACCTGACGATCCTGGAGGCCTACGGCGCACTGCTGATCGACCGCGACTTCCACATCCCGCTGGTCGGAAAGTGGCAGGCGCTCGGCTTCGTCGAGGACCTGATGGCGGTCGCGGTGCTGGTGGGCCTGGCCACCTTCGCGGTGCTGCGGCTGCGCAACGCTCCGCAGCGCAAGCAGCGGGACTCCCGCTTCTACGGTTCGCACACCGGGCCGGCCTGGGTGATCCTCGGCATGATCAGCCTGGTCGTCCTCACCCTGCTGCTGCTGCGCGGCGCCCAGCTCAACGCCGGCGAGTTCCCGTACGGCCGCTCGAAGTGGACCTTCGCCTCGTACCTGGTGGCCAAGGCGCTCGGCACCGGCGACTACAACACCGGCCTGGCGACGCTGTTCCTGCTGCTGCAGGTGGCGGTCGTGCTGGTGTTCCTGGTCATCGTCACCTACTCCAAGCACCTGCACATCGCCACCGCGCCGATCAACGTCTACTTCAAGCGGCTGCCCAGGGCGCTCGGCGCGCTGCCGCCGGTCGCCGACGCCACTGGCAAGCCCATCGACTTCATGGACGTGGAGAACCTGTCCGAGGACACCGTGTTCGGCAAGGGCAAGGTCGAGGACTTCAGCTGGAAGGCCTACCTGGACTTCGCCACCTGCACCGAGTGCGGTCGCTGCCAGTCGCAGTGCCCGGCCTGGAACACCGGCAAGCCGCTGTCGCCCAAGCTGGTGATCATGGACCTGCGCGACCACCTGTTCGCCAAGGCCCCGTACCTGATCGGCGGCAAGGCGGTGCCGGACGGCGGCACCGTGACCGCCGGTGACACCGGCGAGGCCGGCGCCGACGGCCAGGCGCACCCGCACGGGGTGCCCGAATCGGGCTTCGGCCGGGTCACCGGCACCAACGCCGCCCAGTACAGCCGGCCGCTGGTCGGCGACCTGGCCTCGCACGGCGTGATCGACCCGGACGTGCTGTGGTCCTGCACCACCTGCGGCGCCTGCGTCGAGCAGTGCCCGGTGGACATCGAGCACATCGACCACATCGTCGACATGCGCCGCTACCAGGTGCTGATCGAGTCCTCGTTCCCGTCCGAGGCGGGCTCGATGCTGCGCAACCTGGAGAACAAGGGCAACCCGTGGGGCCTGCCGGTACGCAACCGGGAGGAGTGGACCGAGGGGCTGGGCTTCGACGTCCGCCGGGTCTCCCCCGGCCAAGCGCTGCCCGCCGAGGTCGAGTACCTGTTCTGGGTCGGCTGTGCCGGCGCCCTGGAGGACCGGTCCAAGAAGGTCACCCGTGCCTTCGCCGAGCTGCTGCACGTCGCCGGGGTCGAGTTCGCGATCCTCGGCAAGGAAGAGACCTGCAGCGGCGACCCGGCCCGCCGGCTCGGCAACGAGTTCGTCTTCCAGACCCTCGGCGCGGAGAACGTCGAGAAGCTCAACTCGATCAAGCCGGACGGCCGGCCGCTGAGGATCGTGGCCACCTGCCCGCACTGCTTCAACACCCTGTCCAACGAGTACCCGCAGATCGGTGGCGAGTACGAGGTGGTGCACCACACCCAGCTGCTCGGCACCCTAGTCGCCGACGGGCGGCTCACCCCGGTCGAGCCGGTCGACAAGAAGGTCACCTACCACGACCCCTGCTATCTCGGCCGGCACAACAAGGTCTACACCCCGCCGCGGGAGGTGCTCGGCGCCATCCCGCAGCTGCGCTCGCAGGAGATGCACCGCTGCAAGGACCGCGGCTTCTGCTGCGGCGCCGGCGGTGCCCGGTTCTGGATGGAGGAGAAGATCGGCAAGCGGATCAACGTCGAGCGCACCGAGGAGGCGCTCGGCCTGGACCCGGACCTGATCTCCACCGCCTGCCCGTTCTGCATGGTGATGCTGTCCGACGCGGTGACGGCCAAGAAGGCCGACGGCAGCGCCGCCGACCACGTCCAGGTGCTCGACGTCGCCCAGATCCTGCAGCAGTCGATGCGCGGCCCCGCGGCGGTCGCCGAGCCGGCGCCGACGCCGGCCGACTGAGCGCCCTGGCCTAGCTCAAGAACAGGAACTTGGTCAGCGCGGCCAGCCCGACCACCACGATGACCGCGCGCAGCACGGTCGGCGACAGCCGCCGTCCCACCACCGCGCCCAGCTGGCCACCGACGGTGGAGCCGACCGCGATCAGCGCCACGTACAGCCAGTTCGGGTGCGACAGCAGCACGAACAGCAGCCCGGCGACCGCGTTCACCACGCCGGACAGCACGTTCTTGAGGCCGTTGACCCGTTGCAGGTCGCGGTCGAGCAGCGCACCCATGATCGCGACCAGCAGCACGCCCTGCGCGGCGCCGAAATAGCCGCCGTACACCCCGGTCAGGCCCACCAGCCCCCACAGCAGCACCGGATGCCGGCCCTGCGAGCTGTGCCGGCCAGCGGGGTCGAGGCCGACGAAGCGCCGCGACAGCCGGGGCTGGGCGATCACCAGGGCCAGCGCCAGCACGATCAGCACCGGGACCACCGCCCGGAACACCCCGGCCGGCAGCACCAGCAGCAGCACCGCGCCGACGATCCCGCCGAGCAGGGACGCCGACCCCAACCGCAGCAATCGATCCCGCTGGCCGGCCAGTTCCCGCCGGTAGCCGTAGGCCCCACTGAACGTCCCGGGCACCAGGCCGATGGTGTTGCTGACGTTGGCGGTCACCGGCGGAACCCCCAGCGACAGCAGCACCGGGAAGGTGATCAGGGTGCCCGACCCCACCACGGTGTTCATGGTCCCGGCGGCGACGCCGGCCAGCGCCACCAGGCCGGCAGCCCCGATCCCTGTCACCCGGTCACCGTATCCGCAGCCGTCCGGCCACCGGCTGACGCCGGCCCTGCGCCGGGCCGGCGTCGGCTCACAGGCGGCTTTGATTGAATCGTGATCATGGTTCGTACTGCTCCACAAAACCGGCGGCTGGCCGCCGTGCTGGCCTCGGCGCTGGCGGTCCTGGCCCTCACCGCATGCGGGCACGCCAAGAAGACCCCGGCCGAGCAGGTGGCGGCCCAGGCCTACCTGGACGCCCTCGGCGCCGCTGACAGTGCCACCGCCGGGCAGCGCACCACCGACCCGACCGCAGCGACGGCCGCGATCACCCGGAGCCTGACCGGGCTCGGCGACGGGGTGAAGGGCAGCCTGCGGGTCACCGGCCTGACCGGACGGCAGCCGGCTGCCGCCACCGCGAACTACCAGGCCAGCTGGCAGTTACCCGGGATCAGTACCCCGTGGCGCTATACCGGAACGCTTCCGGTGGTGAAGCAGGCCGACGGCTGGCGGGTCGGCTGGGCCACCGCCGACGTCCACCCGCAGCTGGCCGACGGGTCGCACCTGGCGCTCAAGCGCAGCCAGCCGGCCCGGGCCGCCCTGACCGACAGCGCCGGCAAGCCGCTGTTCACGCCCACTCCGGTGGTGACCGTCGGCATCAACCCGGCAGCGGTCCGGGACCTGCCGGGCCTGGCCGCCCGGCTGGCCGCGGTGCCGGCGCTGCAGACCTCCGCGAGCGAGATCACCAGCGCCGTCAAGGCCGCCGGCAAGGACCAGTTCGTCCCGGTCATCACCCTGCGCCGGCCGGCCTACGAGCAGATCAAGGCCCAGATCTATTCGCTGCCCGGCACCCAGTTCCAGTCCGAGAGCCGGCTGCTGCCGCCCACCTCGGACTTCGCCCGGCCGCTGCTGGGCAGCATCGGGCCGGCCACCGCCGAGATCGTCGACGGCTCCGGGGGAAAGGTCGTGGCCGGCGACACGGTGGGCCTGTCCGGCCTGCAGCAGGCGCTGGACGCCCAGCTGCGCGGGACGCCCGGCGTCGCGGTGTACGCCGCCACCGACGCCGACGGCACCCCGGGCGCCAAGCTCGGCACGGTGACCTCGCCGGCAGCCGGCACGCCGGTCCGGCTCACCCTGGACACCGCCGTCCAGACCGCCGCCGACGCCACCCTGGCGGACGAGCCCCTGCCGGCGGCGGTGGTGGCGGTGCAACCGTCCACCGGCAAGATCCTGGCGGTCGCCAACAGCGCCACCGCGCCGGGTGACATCGCGCTGACCGGCCAGTACCCGGCCGGCTCCACCTTCAAGATCGCCACCTACGCGGCGGCCTTGCAGAACGACCCGAAGCTGGCCGCGGGCACCAGCGTGGACTGCCCGGCCACCGTCACCGTGGACGGCCGGACCTTCGAGAACGAGAACCGGTTCGCCCACGGCGAGATCCCGCTGTCGGCCGCCTTCGGCTACTCCTGCAACACCACCGCCATCTCCGTCGGCACCCGGCTGCCGGCCGGCGCGCTGGCCGGCGCCGCCGCCGACCTCGGTCTGGGTGCGGACTGGACGCTGCCGGTGCCGGCCTTCTCCGGCTCGCTGCCGGCCACCGCGTCGGGCACCGAGCAGGCCGCCGAGGCGATCGGCCAGGGCAAGGTGCTGGTCAGCCCGTTGCTGATGGCCTCGATGGCCGGTGCCGCGGCGACCGGCCGGCCGGTCGCGCCGTCGCTGGTGGCCGGCAAGCAGGCCGATCCCGGACCGGCGCTGGACGGCCGGGTGACCAGCACCCTCAACGAGCTGATGCGGGCCGCCGTCGCCATGCCGGGCGGCACCGGGTACGCCGAACTGCACGACCTGCCCGGCGGTATTCGCGGCAAGACCGGCACCGCGGAGTTCGGCACCGACACCCCGCCCAAGAGCCATTCCTGGTTCGCCGGCGTGCGTGGCGACACTCCCGATATCGCCATCGCGGTGTTCGTCTACGGCGGCGAGAACTCCGGCACCGGTGCGGTGCCGCTGGCCAGGAAGTTCTTCACCGCGCTGGGCTGAGTTTGTACGGTGGGTTCATGACCACCAACGACGCGCACGTCTACGACAGTCCCGAGGGTTGGGTCTCCGAGCACATCCAGCAGTACGTCGAGACCGGCGGCCAGCAGGGGCACGTCTGGAACGGGGTGCCGACCCTGCTGCTGACCACCACCGGCCGCAAGAGCGGCAAGCTGCGCCGCACCGCGCTGATCTACGGCCAGTCCGGCTCCTCCTACGTCGTGGTCGCCTCCAAGGGTGGTGACGACAACCACCCGGCCTGGTACCTGAACCTGGCCGAGAACCCCCAGGTGGCGGTGCAGGTCGGCGCGGAGGATTTCGTGGCCACCGCCCGGACCGCCGACGACGCGGAGAAGCCGGCGCTCTGGGAGCTGATGCGCCAGATCTGGCCCGCGTACCAGGAGTACCAGACCAAGACCGCCCGGCCGATCCCGGTCGTGGTGCTGGACCCGGTGCCCGCCGACGAGTCCTGACCTCGCGGCCGGCCCGGGTCCCGAGCACGGCTCGTACCTGATCCTGATCTTCCGGTGACCTCGGCGAGGCCCGCCGGCACGGACAGTCTCGTACAGTTCGGCTGTGCCGAGCGATGCCGCCAGCCGCCCGCCGAACCGCGGCCTGATCCTCATCGTCGAGGACGAACCGGCGATCGCCGAACTGGTCAGGTTGCACCTCGCCGGCGCCGGCTACGGAGTCCGGATCGAACGGGACGGCGAGGCCGGGTTGGCGGCGATCCGGCAGGACCGCCCGGCGGCCGTGATCCTGGACGTCGGGCTGCCCGGCATCGACGGCATCGAGGTGTGCCGGCGGCTGCGGGCCGGCGAGGACGGCGCGGCCTGGACGCCGGTGCTGTTCGTGACCGCTCGCGACGACGAGGTGGACCGGATCGTCGGGCTGGAGCTCGGCGCCGACGACTACGTCACCAAGCCGTTCTCGCCGCGCGAACTGGTCGCCCGGGTGAGTTCGGTGCTGCGCCGCAGCCAGGGGCCGGCAGCCGGTCCGGCGGCCCTGCAGGTCGGGTCGGTCCGGCTGGACCCGGCCGACCCGGCGGGTGCTGCGCCGGCGACCGGGAGGTCGGCCTGACCGCGACCGAGTTCGACCTGCTCGCCTACCTGATGCGCCGGCCCGGCCGGGTGTTCGGGCGCGAGCAGTTGCTCAGCGAGGTCTGGGGCTACTCCGCCGTGGCCGGCGCCCGCACCGTCGACGTGCACGTCGCGCAGGTCCGGGCCAAGCTGGGACCGGCCAGCCCGATCCGTACCGTCCGCGGCGTCGGCTACGCCGTCGAGCCGAGCCGTCCGGGTGCTGCGGCACCGGACCAGACCCAGGCCGAGGCCAGATGAGGCTGCCGGCCGGCACGCTCGCCCAGCGGATCTCGGCGCTGGCCGTCGGGGTAGCGATGATCACCGCGGTGCTGGCCGGCGTGCTGGCGGTGAACCTGGTGCACCGGGCCAATACCGCGACCGCGCGCGACACCCTGGGCAACCTCGCCGATGTGGCCCAGGCCGCCGCCGACCAGGGCCCGAACGCGCAGGCCGGGCAGCAGCGGGCCCGCGCGATGCTGCGCCGCCTCGGCATCTCCTCGGCCACCATCGACAGCACCGGCCAGGTCAACACGGCGAGCCCACTGCTGCGCGGCATGCTGAGCCCGGCGGACGTCCAGGCGCTGCTGGCCACCGGCTCGCTGTCGGTGCAGCGGCGGGTCGACGGTCACCGGGTGCTGATCGAGGCCCGCGGCACCCGGACCGGCGGCATCGCGCTGGCCCAGCGGCGCTCGGATGCCACCGCCGCGGCGGATCGCGCCGTCCGGCGGATCGTCTGGGCGTTGCTGATCGCGGTGGGCATCGCCGCGGTGCTCGGCCTGCTGGTCGCGATCCGGATCTCCCGGCCGCTGCGCCGGACCGCCGAGGCCGCGCACGCGCTGGCCGACGGCCGCCGCGACGTGGCGGTGCTGGCCGAGGGTCCCGCCGAGGTGGCCGAGGTGGGGGCGGCGGTGAACACCCTGGCCGCCGCGCTCTCGCACTCCGAAGCCCGCCAGCGGGAGTTCCTGCTGTCGGTCTCGCACGAGCTGCGCACCCCGCTCACCGCGATCACCGGCTACGCCGAGTCGCTGGCCGACGGGGTGGTGGCACCGGAGCAGGCGGCCGAGGTGGGCGCGGTGATGCTCACCGAGTCCCGCCGGCTGGACCGGCTGGTGGCCGACCTGCTGGACCTGGCCCGGCTGGACGCCCAGGAGTTCCGGATCGAGCCGATCGACGTCGACCTCGGGCAGCTGTGCCGGGACGCCGGCCTGGTGTGGTCCGGCCGGTGCGCGGCGGTCGGCGTCCGGTTCGGCCTGGAGCTGCCGGGCGCACCGATCCCGGTCCGGACCGACCCGGGACGGCTGCGGCAGGTGCTCGACGGCCTGCTGGAGAACGCGCTGCGGGTGACCCCGGCCGGCGCCCCGATCGTGCTGGCCGGCCGTCCCGAGCCCGGCCCGGACGGCCACCTGCTGGCGGTGGCCGAGGTGCGCGACGGCGGGCCGGGCCTGACCGAGGACGACCTCGCGGTGGCCTTCCAGCGCTCGGCGCTCTACGACCGCTACCGGGGCGTGCGGCAGGTCGGCACCGGGCTCGGGCTGGCCATCGTGGCGGGACTGGCCGGCCGGCTCGGTGGCTCGGTGCAGGCGGGCCGCGCTCCGGAGGGCGGGGCCCGCTTCACGGTGCGGCTACCGGCCGGCCGGGCCTGACCCGGCACCAGGGACCGGACCAGGAGCGCGCTACTCGGCCCGGTCCACGACCTGCTCGGCGGTCAGGCTGCTGGTGCCGGTGCCGGCCACCGCGACCTGGTCGCCGGTGTGCACGTCGCCGATCGTCCCGGTCGTCCCGGCGCGGGGCTTGCCGGGCGTGGCCTTGCGCAGGTGCACCTTGGTGGAGCCGGTGACCGCGTAGGTCTGCGACACCCCGTCCGCCGCCTTGACGGTGATCGAGCTGGCCGACACCGCGGTCACCTCGCCGCGGATCGCGTCGTGGGTGACGAAGGTGCCCGGGCTGCCCGCCTTGCGGGTGACCCACTGCGCGTGCAGGGCCCGCTCCATCGCCCGCAGCGCAGGGTGGCCCAGCTTCGGGCCGTGACCCGCGCGACCGGGAGCCTGCGGAGTAGCCGGTGCCGGAGTGGCCGGAGCCGGCCGCCAGCAACGCGGCCGGGGCGCCGGGGCCGCTGGACGCCGGCAAGACGCCGCCGCCGGAGGCAGCCAGCGCCGCGGTGCCGGCGCCGAGCACCACGGCCGCGGCGGTGGCCGCGTACACGATCTTGTTCTTCATGACGATCTCCTCATCCGCGCTGGAAAGAAGTGGACCCTGACGACGGTGCCTGGTCAAGGTTCACCCCCGGGCAGGGCAATGTCAGGGTTGTGTTCGAGATGGCGACCCTCCGACCGCCGGACGGGCAGGTTCTAGGCTGACCGGGTGAGCGTCGAGCTGCACCTGGCCAGGCCGGCCGAGCTGGATGCCGCCACCCTCTACCGCGTCCTGCAGCTGCGGGTCGAGGTGTTCGTGGTCGAGCAGCGGTGCCCCTACCCCGAGCTGGACGGGCGTGACCTGGAGCCGGGCACCCGCTGGCTGTGGGCCACCACCGGCACGGATCCGGCCGTGCTGGCCACCCTGCGCGTCCTGCGCGAGCCCGATGGCAGCGCCCGGATCGGCCGGGTGGCCACCGCCCGGCAGTCCCGGGGTGCCGGGCTCGCCGCCGACCTGGTCCGGCACGCCCTGCGGGTACTGGACGAGGAGCCGGCCGAGGTGGTGCTGGACGCCCAGACCCCGCTGGCCGGCTGGTACCGCAGGTTCGGCTTCGAACCGGCCGGGCCCGAGTTCGTCGAGGACGGCATCAGCCACCTGCCGATGCGCCGTCCACCGGTGCGTTCGGATAGGTCCGGTACGCCGACAGGTCGAAGCGCGCGGTGAGCCGGCGGAAGGCGTAGCTGGTCCGTGGCCACAGCGCCACGTTCCGGCCGGCGGCGTCGAGGTACCAGCTCCGGCACCCGGTGCTCCAGACCGTGCGCCGCATCCGCCGCTGCAGGTCGGTGTTCCAGGCCTGCTCGGCGGCGGGGGTCACCTCCACCGCGGCCAGCCCGTCACGGCGCATCCGCCGCCAGGCGTCGACCAGGTAGGCCACCTGCGACTCGATCATGTAGATCATCGAGGAGTGCCCCAGGCCGGTGTTCGGCCCGACGATCAGGAACAGGTTGGGAAATCCGCGCACCGTGGCGCCCTTGTAGCCCTGCATGCCGCGCTCGGCCCAGGCCTCGGCCAGCGTCTGGCCGGCGGCCCCGGTGATCAGCCGGGCGATCGGCTGCTCGGTGGCGGCGAAGCCGGTGGCCACGATCACCACGTCGACCGGCCGGGCCGTTCCGTCGGCGGTGACCACGGCGCCGGCGGTCAGGTGCGAGATCGGCTCGGTCACCAGCTCGACGTTGTCGCGGGCCAGCGCCGGGTACCAGTCGCTGCTGATCAGCACCCGCTTGCAGCCGAGCGCGAAGCGCGGGCGCACCTTGTCCCGCAGCACCGGGTCGGCGATCGCCCGGCCGATCGAGGCCAGCGCCAGCCGGCGGGCCGGCGCTCCCAGCCGGGGCGCCGCGACGAACATCGGCACCATGGTCTCCCGGGCCAGGTAGATCAGGCCGCGCAGCAGCCGCTGCAGGCCGGGCACCCGGCGCATCGCCAGCCGCTGCCAGGCCCGGTAGCGGCGGTCCCGGCGGGGCAGCACCCAGGGTGCGGTGCGCTGGTAGACGTCGAGGTGGGACACCTGGCCGGCGATCGCCGGCACGATCTGGATCGCCGAGGCCCCGGTGCCGATCACCGCCACCCGGCAGCCGACCAGCTGCTGCCGGTGGTCCCAGCGTGCCGAGTGGAACACCGCACCGGTGAAACCCGCCAGACCCGGCAGCTCGGGCAGCTTCGGCTCGGACAGCACCCCGGCCGCCGAGACGAGCAGCGTCGCCGTGACCGGGCCGGCGGACGTCTCGATCCGCCACCGCGCCTGCTCGGCGTCCCAGCGGGCACCGAGGAACTCCACGCCGAACCGGAACCGGTCCAGCACGCCGGAGCGGGCCGCCACCGAGCGCAGGTAGTCCTGGATCTCCGGCTGGGCGGAGAAGGACCGGGACCAGTGCGGGTTCAACGCGAAGGAGAAGGAGTACAGCTGGGACGGCACGTCACAGGTCGCCCCCGGGTAGGTGTTGTCCCGCCAGGTGCCGCCCACCTCGACGCCCCGGTCGATGCACAGGAAGTCCTGCTCACCATCGGCGTCCAGCGCGATCGCGGCACCCAGCCCGCCGAAGCCGGCGCCCACGATCAGCACCGCCACGTGGTCGGGCAGCGCGACGGGTCGGGGCGCGGTCCCGGCGTCGGTCACCCGCCGAGCGTAGGACCTCCTCGACCAGCCGGCCCACCGAGGCCTGGCCGCCACAGCAAGAAGCACCGGACGGCAGAAAGCAACCCCTACCGATTGGCTGCACGGTAACTAGAATGTCCGTCCATGGCCCTTTCTGTGCAGCGCAACCCCCATCCGCGCTCGGAGGCCGAGCGGTCCGCCGCGCTGGTCGACCCCGGCTTCGGACAGGTCTTCACCGACCACCTGGTCTCGATCGAGTGGACCGCGGACGGCGGCTGGAACTCCGGCGCGGTGCTGCCCTACGGGCCGCTCTCGCTCGACCCGGCCACCAGCGCCCTGCACTACGGCCAGCTGATCTTCGAGGGCCTCAAGGCCTACCGCCAGCCGGACGGCTCGGTCGCCACCTTCCGGCCCGACGCCAACGCCGCCCGGATGGCCCGCTCGGCCCAGCGGCTGGGCATGCCGCAGCTGCCGGCCGAGCTGTTCCTGGAATCCGTCCGAGCGCTGGTGGAGATCGACCAGGACTGGGTGGACTCCAAGCCTGAGGCCGCGCTCTACCTGCGCCCGACGATGATCGGCACCGAGGTGGGGCTGGGCGTCCGCCCGTCCAACAGCTACACCTACCTGCTCATCGCCTCGCCGGTCGGGCCGTACTTCCGCAGCGGGGTGAAGCCGGTGACGGTGTGGCTGTCGACGGAGTTCACCCGGGCGGCACCGGGCGGCACCGGGGACGCCAAGTGCGCCGGCAACTACGCCGCCTCCATGATCGCCCAGGCCCAGGCCCAGGAGCAGGGCTGCGACCAGGTGGTCTGGCTCGACGCGGTGGAGCACCGCTACGTCGAGGAGATGGGCGCCATGAACCTGTGCTTCGTCTACGGCAGCGGTCCGGACGCCCGGCTGGTCACGCCGAAGCTGACCGGCTCGCTGCTGCCCGGCATCACCCGGGAATCGCTGCTCATCCTGGCCCGGGATCTCGGTTACGGTGCCGAGGAGAGCATGGTCAGCGTCGACGAGTGGCAGGCCGGCAACGCCAGCGGCGAGCTGACCGAGGTCTTCGCCTGCGGTACCGGCGCCATCATCACGCCGGTCGGGCACGTCAAGAGCGCGGCTGCCGAGTGGTCCGTCGGCGACGGCGGCCCCGGCCCGGTGACCATGCAGTTGCGCAAGGCGCTGCTGGACCTGCAGACCGGCAAGGCCGCCGACCCGCACGGCTGGATGCACCGGCTCACCTGAGGTGGACACCGGAGGCTTCCTCGATGAGTTGCGGCGGCAGGGGTTGCTGCTGCGGTCCTCGGCCCAGCAGTGCCCGCTGTCGGCCGCCGTGCCGTCCTGCCCGGGCTGGACGGTGACGCGGCTGCTCGGGCACGTGACCAGGGTGCACCGGTGGGCGACGGACATCCTGCGCGGCGGCAAGCCGGACGGCTTCCAGTTCTCCCCGCCCGAGACCGGCGACGAGCTGTTCGAGGTCTACGACGAGGGCTTGGCCCAGCTGCTCGACCAGCTGCGCGCGACCCCGGACCGGGCGCCGATCTGGACCATCCAGCCGGCCACCTCGGCGAAACTGTTCTGGGCCCGCCGGCTGGCGCACGAGACCGCCATCCACCGGGTCGATGCCCAGCTGGCGGCCGGCTTCGGTGTGGCCGGCTTCGAACCGGCCTTCGCCGTCGACGGGATCGAGGAGCTGTTCACCGGCTCGGGCGCCGCCCGCTTCGACCGCAGCCGGCTGCCCGGTGAGCGGACCATCGCGGTGACCCCGCTGGACTCCAACGCGTCCTGGACGCTGCTGGTCGGCCCGCAGTTGCTCAGCTGCCGTCCGCAGGCCGTCGACGACGCGGACCTGAGCGTGTTCGGCTTGGCCAGCGACCTGTACTGCTGGGCATGGAACCGGGCCGGCACCGACGAGGTCAGCCTGCGCGGCGACCTGGCACTGGCCGACCTGTGGCGGCGCGATTTCCGGGTCAACGCCCGGGGAAATCCCGCACCCGATCACGCCGTGTCCGAGCGACCCGCGTCCGGTCAGCCCGGCTAATACTCAGGCCTGCGATCAGCCCGGGCCGTCGGTCGGCTTGCCGGCCGCCTTGGCGATCGCCTGCTTGCCCGGCTGCTCGGCCGGCTGGTTCACCAGCGAGGCGGCCACCCGGTCAGCCAGGTCCTTGCGGCCGGAGGCGTAGAGCCGCTGGACGTAGCTGTGCACCTCGGCCCGTTCGGCCTCGCTCAGCGGCGACTGGCCGGGCCGCAGGTCCATCGAGACCGGTTCCGGCTCGATAACCGACGGCTCCTCGTCCTCGTCGACCGGGCTCACCGTCGCCTTGATGAACGCCTCCAGCGCTCGCCGCTGCGGGTAGTTCAGCCGGTTCGCCTCGACCGGCGGCACCCACGGCTCCTCGGCACCGGTGGACAGGTTGGCCGCGGCGCGCAGCTCGACCACGGTCACTCCGGGCAGCACGGCGGCGAACGCTTCGAGCACGTTCTCGGCAGGGCTTCTCGGGTGGCTGCCTGCCAGATATCGGTATACGGTCGCACGATCAAGCGTGCCGCTGAGCGCCTCTACCAGTTGGGGCTTCTGCCAGCCTTCAGGGAGGTGTTCGTTGAGGTATTCCGACAGCGTGCTCAATACGGTGGTCCTTCGGTGCCTAAGCCGAGACGGCAAGCGTCAGCGTAGAGGGCGCCCTTAACAAAGAACAGCTCTTGCCTGTGCAAGTTGTCCTGATTACGATCATGTCGCTGGTCGCTAGCGACAATAGACAGTATAGACCGGGGTTAGACAGGTTGCCTAGCCGTTTTGATCATTGTCGTACCGACCTCTCAAGACATGACTGCATCGTTGACTGCAGGCAGCCCCAAGGGTGGCGCTGCCCAACACTGCACGAGGGGACACCATCATGACCACGTCGTCCACGTTCTACCTGCGGCCTTGGTGAGCGCGCGATGCAACTGCGCAGCCGCCAGACTCTGATCGACTTCCTCGAGGCCGCAGGCCTGTCCGAGCGCCAGCTGGCCCGGGCCGCCGGCCTGGGGCACGCCACCGTCAACCACCTGTTCACGGGCCGGCGGACCACCTGTTCGCTGGCCACCGCGCGTGCTATCGAGCGGGTCTTCGACTGTGGCCCCGGGGTGCTGTTCGCCCCGGACACCGACGCCGACTGGATGCAGCTCAGTCATAGTGCCTGACCGGGTGGGCCGCGGTGCGGCGTTCGCTACCATGGTGGAGAAGTTGCGTCGGTAGCGCGCATGCGGGTGTAGCTCAATGGCAGAGTTTCTGCTTCCCAAGCAGACGGCGCGGGTTCGATTCCCGTCACCCGCTCCACCTCCTCACCGCTGCCGTCGGGCACGCCCCGCACCCGATCACATCCAACCGGCCTACAGGCTGTCGCGCCAGGCCACCCAGTCACGGACCGCGCCCAGGTCGTAGGAGGGCCCGGTCAGGCCGACCGTGAACAGCCGTGCGCCCGCGTCCACGAAGGCCGGGCCCACCTCGTCCGGCGCCCCGGTCGGCACGCCCACCGAACGCTCGATCTCGGAGAAGTCCCGGCCCAGCTCGGTGCACCAGCCGGCCAGCACCTCGGACTTGCGGGTGAAGGTGTCCAGGTCGGAGAACGAGTGCCAGATGTCGGCATGCCGCGCGACCATCCGCAGCGTCTTGCGCTCGCCGCCGCCACCGATCAGCACCGGGATCTTGCGGGTCGGCGCCGGGTTGAGCTGCGCCCAGCGCTGCTCGATCCGGGGCAGCGCCTCGGCCAGCTGGTCCAGCCGGGAGCCGGCGGTGCCGAAGTCGTAGCCGTAGGACTGGTAGTCCTTCTCGAACCAGCCCGAGCCGATCCCGAGGATCAACCGCCCGTCGCTGACGTGATCGACGGTGCGCGCCATGTCAGCCAGCAGGTCGGGGTTGCGGTAGCTGTTGCAGGTGACCAGCGCGCCGATCTCGATGCGCGAGGTCTGCTCGGCCCAGGCGCCCAGCATGGTCCAGCACTCGAAGTGCTTGCCCTCCGGCTCGCCGTAGAGGGGGTAGAAGTGGTCCCAGTTGAAGGCGATGTCGACGCCGAGCTGCTCGGCTTCGGCGACCGCCCTTCTGATCTCGGCATAGTCGGCGTGCTGCGGCTGGAGCTGGACACCGATGCGAACGGCAGAGGCGGCGGAAGTTGTCATTTCCGAACGTTATCGCGAGTACCCGGGCGGCTGTCGACTGCCGGCCGCTGCCTGCTGCAGCTCCGCGGCGAGCTGCTCCTTGCGCATCCGCAGGTCGACGTAGAGCAGCGAGTCCAGGCTGGCCTGGAACGGAGCGGCGAAGGTCGCCGCCACCCCGGTGCCGACGGCGGAGATCACCAGGTAGGCCCACGACAGCGACCCGTCGCCGACGCCGAGCATGCCGGTCGGCCGGTCACCGGTCACGGCGGCGGCGACCACGCCCATCGCCGAGCCCACTACCGCGGTAAGCACTCCCGAGATGCCGAAGCCGAGCGCCCGGATACCCCAGACCCGCCAGAAGGTGCCGCGGACCAGGTCGCGCGAGCGGCCCAGCGCGCCAGCGATGCTGCGGTTCTCGATGATCAGTGCCGGCACCGCGACCGCCCAGATCCCCCACAGCCAGATGCCCGGCGCCAGGCACAGCGCCAGGCCCAGCACCTCCAGCACCCCGATCAGGATCGACAGCGCGACCAGCCGCCAGATCCGGGACCGCACCTTCGACCAGATCAGCTCCAGCCCGGCGGTCCGGCCCACCACGTCCTCGGTGACCACCACCACGACCATCCCGGTGAGCACGGCGGCGAACAGGCTACCCAGCAGCGACAGGCCGCCGGCGCTGCCGAGGATCCTTGCCAGCTGGTCCCAGTGCACCACCGGGTGCTCGGGGTCGCTCTGGTCGATGGCCTGCGCGCCGTGCAGGTCGGCATAGCGCTGGACGATCAGCGCGATCACCGCCTGGACGGCCGCCGCCCCGGCCGAGAGCCCGAGGACGGTACGGGCGTTGCGCCGGATCGCGGCTACGGCGCCGCCGAGGATCTCGCTGACGTCCAGCGGTCGCAGCGGGATGCAGCCGGGCTTGGGGGCCATTGCGCGGTAGTACGGGTTGACCGGCGGGAACCCGCCGTACGGCGGTGGCTGTACCAACTGCTCTCCCCCGTTCGGCAGGCGGCGCGGACGCGGGGAGAGCCTAGCGGGCGGCAGCCCGGGCGAGCCGGCCTACGCCCGGGTCAGTGGCGCAGCGCGGCCGTCAGTGGCGCAGCGCGGCCCGTCAGTGGCGCAGCGCGGCCTGCAGGACGAGGGCGCCCACCCCAGCCGCCAGCACCACGAACACCACCGCCGACACCAGCACGACGAAGTCGAGGAAGCGGTCGCTGGCCGCCGCGGCGGACCCGGCCCGCTCGGCACGGGCGAGGCGGCGTTGCTGGCGGGCCGAGGCACCGATCGGGGCCGGCTGGACCGCGGCCTCGCCCGGGCCACGTCCGGCAGTCGTACGGGGCAGCCGGCGGGCTCGCCAGGAGGCAGCGCTGAGTGTCACCCCTCCACCTTCGGACGCCCCACCGGGGGAGTAAAAGCACCGAGTTCGAACTGCAACCTAGGCGTGACCAGTCGGCGACAATGCAACCCGCCCGCCGCCCCGGGTTCGGGCGCCGGCCACTGCCCGGCCATCCAGCTAACCCTCGCTAGCGCTATCTAGCCCTTAGTGTAGATACCGCAAGAAACGGCAATCGCGCGCGGACCGTCAGTCGAGCTGCTGGGCTCGGAGGTAGCGCCCGAAGTGCGGCACCGTGAAGGCGATCCGGCCACGGGCCCCGGAGTAGATCAGCCCCTTCTTCAGCAGCGCGTCCCGGGCCGGCGACAGCGACTGCGGTTTGCGGCCCAGGTACTCCGCCACCGCGGCGGTGGGCACCGACTCGGGCTCGCCCGACCCGGCGCTGCCGGCCCCGGGCGGGCCGGACCGGGCGGTGGCCGCCATGCCGTGCAGGTACTCCCGCTCGGCCGGCGTGGCCCGGTCGAACCGGGAGCCGAAGAAGCCCACCGCGAGTTCGGCCTCGGCCAGCGGCGCCGCCACCCGGACGTCGGCAGCGGTGATCGGCGAGCCCGGCGCGACGTCCCACACCGCCTTGCCGTAGGCCTGCAGGAAGTACGGGTAGCCCGCGGTGATCGCGTACATCGCGGCCAGGCCCTCGTCGGTGAACTCCGCGCCCTCGTCGCGGGCCGGGGCCTGCAGCGCCTGGTCGGCCGCGGCCCGGTCCAGCCGGTCGATGCGGGCGTAGCGGAACAGCCGCTCGCTGTAGGACTTGCTGGCCGACAGCACCGCGGGCAGGTGCGGCAGGCCGGCGCCGACCACCACCAGCGGCAGCCCGTTCTGGCTCAGCTCGTGGCAGGCGGCGCACAGGGCCGAGACGTCGGCGGGCCCGAGGTCCTGCATCTCGTCGAGGAAGACGGCGATACCGCGCCCGGCATCGGCGGCCAGGCCGGCCACGTCGCCGAACAGCTCCACCAGGTCGATCTCGATGTCCCCGGAGTCGGCCCGGCCGGGCACCGCGGCCACCTCGATGCCGGGTTGCCAGCGCTCCCGCAACTTCGCCCCGGGGACGTCCTTCTGCGCGAAGGAGCGCAGCACCCCGAGCACGTGGTCGGTGCCGGCCGCGGGGCCGGCGCCCAGTTCCCGGATCGCCACGTGCAGCGCCGCCGCCAGCGGCCGGCGGATCGGCTGGTCGGGACGGGCCTCCAGCTTGCCGGTGCCCCAGCCACCCCGGACCGCCGCCGAGCGCAGCGCGTTGAGCAGCACCGTCTTGCCGACGCCACGCAGCCCGGTCAGCACGATGGAGCGCTCCGCCCGGCCCCGCGCCACCCGTTCCAGCACCACGTCGAAGGCGAGCAGTTCGGCGTCCCGGCCGGCCAGTTCCGGCGGGCGCTGGCCTGCCCCGGGGGCGTAGGGATTGCGCACCGGATCCATGGCTCGGACCGTATCCGGTTGTCTAGGCCGAACCCGAGATTGGCCGATAGTCCACGATCGTGTCGCGAGCGGGGCACGACGACCGGGTGCTGTGCGCCGCTGCCCAGGCCGGCGCACCCGGCCGGCGCTCAGACCGGACGGGGCGGCAGGTCGGTGTCGCGGGTGCTGGCCAGCATCGTCTGCCCGATCTCGGCCAGCACCGCCAGCTGCTCCGGGCTGAGCCGGTCGATCAGGTACTTGCGGACCGCCGCCACATGCCCCGGGGCGGCCGCCTCGACGACGGCGAACCCGGCGTCGGTGAGCTGGGCGAGCTGGCCGCGCCGGTCGGTGGGGCACTCCAGCCGGCGCACCCAGCCGCGTTCCTCCAACCGGGCCACCGCGTGCGAGAGCCGGCTGCGCGAGGACCGGGTGGCCTGGGCGAGCTCGCTCATCCGCAGCGTCCGGTGCTCGGCCTCCGACAGCGGGATGAGTACCTCGAAGTAGCTGTGCGGCAGGTTGCTGTCGGCCTGCAGCTGGCGGTCGAGCACGTCCATCAGTGCGCGGACGCCGTCCACGAAGGGTCGCCAGGCTGCCTGCTCCTCGGCGCTGAGCCAGCGCGGTTCGGTCATGTCCCCCATCCGGTGTCCGCTCGGCAGCCGGGCCTCACCTCACCTTAGCCGCCGCTCCGGAGCTCTGCCTGTTCTCACCGGCCATCGAGCAGCTGCCACCAGAGCCGGACCGGCCGTTAGACTCGTCCGGGTGCATGCCAGCCCGATCCGTGCCCTGCTGCTCGAACAGATCCATCCGGAGGCTGTCGAGCGGTTGCAGTCGGCCGGGTTCGAGGTGACCAGCCTGGACCGGGCGCTGGACGAGGCAGAACTGATCGACGCGATCGCCGGCATGCACCTGCTCGGGGTGCGGTCCAAGACCCAGGTCACCGAGCAGGTGTTCAGCGCGGCCCCGCAGCTGCTGGCCGTCGGCGCGTTCTGCATCGGCACCAACCAGATCGACCTGCACTCGGCCACCGAGCACGGGGTGACCGTGTTCAACGCGCCGTTCTCCAACACCCGCAGCGTGGTGGAGCTGGTGATCGCCGAGCTGATCGCGCTGACCCGCCGGCTGACCGAGAAGAACGAGCTGATGCACGGCGGCATCTGGGACAAGTCCGCCACCGGCGCGCACGAGGTCCGCGGCCGGACGTTGGGCATCGTCGGCTACGGCAACATCGGCACCCAGCTGTCGGTGCTGGCCGAGAACCTCGGGATGCGGGTGCTGTTCTACGACACCGCCGACCGGCTGGCGCTGGGCAACGCCCGCCGGTGCGAGACCCTCAAGGAGCTGCTGCACGACGCGGACGTGGTGACCCTGCACGTGGACGGGCGGCCGGAGAACCGCAACATCTTCGGCGCCGCCGAGTTCGCCGCGATGCGCGACGGCAGCCTGTTCCTCAACCTGTCCCGCGGCGTCGTCGTCGACTACGCGGCATTGCGCGAGGCCATCGAGAGCGGCCATATCGCCGGCGCCGCGGTGGACGTCTTCCCGGTCGAGCCGAAGGGTCGCGGCGACGAGTTCGTCTCCGAGCTGCGCGGGCTGGCGAACGTGATCCTGACCCCGCACATCGGCGGCTCCACCGAGGAGGCCCAGCAGGACATCGGCCAGTTCGTGGCGAACAAGTTCCTCGACTTCGTCACCGAGGGCTCCACCGCGCTGTCGGTGAACATGCCCGCGCTGGGCCTGCCGCGCCGCAAGGACACCCTGCGGCTGGTGCACCTGCACCGCAACGTGCCCGGCGTGCTGGCGCACGTCAACGGCATCCTGGCCGAGCACCAGGTCAATGTGGAGGCCCAGCTGCTGGGCACCCGCGGCGACGTCGGCTACCTGGTCACCGACAGCGTCAGCGGCACCACCCAGGCCATCGTGAACGAGATCCGGGCGATGCCCGAGACGATCCGGCTGCGCGTCCTGGTCTGACGTCGCTGAGTTTCGCGCTCGCACGCGATGGGGCAGCAAGCCCGCCTCGGATGCACCACTGCTGGCCGCACGGCGCGCCTGCTGCCCCCCGGACCGGGGCTGCCGCGAACAGGTCAGCGCTTTTGGATACCAGCCGCGACGACGTACCAGGTGTAACCGCCGAGCTTCGGGCAGTTGACGACGGAGGTCGAGCCCACCCCTACCCAGGCCCCGTAGTAGGTGTATTCCGTGCCGTGTTGCGGATCTTGGCAGGTTGCGAACACTCGTTGCTGCCCGGTACCGCCGGTGCATACCGAAGAGGCCGAGTGCGACGCCCGCGTCAGGTAGCAACTCGTCGGCGTTGCCGATGCCGGCCCAGCGGTCGCGACGGAGACGATGCCACCGGCGAGCAGGCTCGCCGCGCCAAGCGCCGCCCGAACGAGATCTGTTAGCCATAAAGCCATCCCCCTTGTTCCGAAAATGGTCCGTGGTCGGTAGTGCCCGGCCCGACCATGGTCAACATTCGTGTCAATCCGATGTGATCTGGGCAAGATGGCCCGTGTGGCGTCCGGCCGTGCCGGCAGCTCGATCGGCGACGGCAACGGCCGAGAAGGAGTCGGGCGCTGTCGCGATCAGACTGTTGCGACACCTACTCGCGAGTAATAAGCTGGAAACCTACTGACCGGTAACAAGGAGATTTGCCGCAATGGGCCACTACAAGAGCAACCTGCGTGACATCGAGTTCAACCTGTTCGAGGTGCTCGGAACCGGCGAGCGGTTGGGCAGCGGGCCGTTCAGCCGACCTCGATGCCGACACCGTCCGGGGCATCCTGGCCGAGGTACGCACGCTCGCCGAGGGTCCGCTGGCCGCCTCCTACGCCGACGCCGACCGCAACCCGCCGGTGTTCGACCCGGCCGCCCACTCGGTTGCCATGCCCGAGTCGTTCAAGAAGTCCTACGCCGTCTGGCAGGACGCCGAGTGGTGGCGGCTGGAGACCTTCCCGACGCTGGGCGGCACCCTGGCCCCCCGGTCGCTGATCTGGTCGATCGCCGAGATGGTGCTGGGCGCCAACCCGGCGATCTGGATGTACAACTGCGGCCCGGCGTTCGCCAACATCATCGACCAGCTCGGCACCGCCGAGCAGCGCAAGATCGCGCAGCTGATCATCGACAGGCGCTGGGGCGCCACCATGGTGCTGACCGAGCCGGACGCCGGCTCCGACGTCGGCGCCGGCCGCACCAAGGCCATCCGGCAGGACGACGGCAGCTGGCACATCGAGGGCGTCAAGCGCTTCATCACCTCGGCCGAGCACGACATGGCCGACAACATCATCCATTACGTGCTGGCCCGCCCGGAGGGCGCCGGCCCCGGCACCAAGGGCCTGTCGCTGTTCCTGGTGCCGAAGTTCGACTTCGACTGGGACACCGGCGAGCTGGGCGAGCGCAACGGCGTGCTGGTCACCGGCGTCGAGCACAAGATGGGACTGCAAGGCCTCGACCACCTGCGAGGTCACCTTCGGCGAGCAGGCACCGGCCCGCGGCTGGCTGCTCGGCGAGGTGCACGACGGCATCGCCCAGATGTTCAAGGTCATCGAGCACGCCCGGATGATGGTCGGCACCAAGGCCTACTCCGAGCTGTCCGCCGGCTACCTGGCCGCCCTGGACTACGCCAAGACCCGGGTGCAGTCGGCCGACCTGACCCGGGCCGCCGACAAGAGCGCGCCGCGGGTGACGATCATCCACCACCCGGACGTGCGCCGGCAGCTGATGCTGCAGAAGGCCTACGCCGAGGGGCTGCGCGCGCTCGCGCTCTACACCGCCAGCGTCCAGGACCGGATCCAGGTCGCCGAGTCGACGAGGCCGGCCTGGAGCGTGCCGGCCGGCGGCCTGGCCGACGGCGGCCCGCGCCGCTCGACCAAGCGGGCGGAGCCCAGCGTCGACGAGCGGCTCAACGACCTGCTGCTGCCGATCGTCAAGGGCGTGGGCTCCGAGCGCTCCTACGAGCAGCTCGGCCAGGCGCTGCAGGTCTTCGGCGGCTCCGGCTACCTGCAGGACTACCCGCTGGAGCAGTACATCCGGGACAACAAGATCGACTCGCTGTACGAGGGCACCACCGCCATCCAGGGCCAGGACTTCTTCTTCCGCAAGATCGTCCGGGACAAGGGGGTCGGCCTCGGCGCGCTGTCGAGCGAGATCCAGGGCTTCCTCGACTCGATCGCCGAGGAGGGCCGGCTCAAGGTCGAGCGCGAGGCCGTCGCCCAGGCGCTGACCGAGGTGGGCACCATGGTCGGCGCCATGATCACCCAGCTCACCTCGGCCCGTGAGGAGGTCCGCAACGTCTACAAGGTCGGGCTGAACACCACCCGGCTGCTGATGTCCTGCGGTGACCTGGGGATCGGCTGGCTGCTGCTGCGCCAGGCCACGGTGGCCCTCGCCGCGCTCGACGGCAATGACTTCAGCGGGCCTTCCGGCGCGGCGGACCGGGCCTTCTACGAGGGCAAGCTGGCGGTCGCCCGGTTCTTCGCCACCACCGTGCTGCCCGAGCTGGTCGCCCGCCGCAAGGTGGTCGAGTCCACCGACAACGCGATCATGGACGTCGCCGAAGAGGTCTTCTGACCCTCGGCAGCAGGTGCCTGCGGCCGGCCGGGCGGTTCCGGCCGGTTGGCTAGGGTTGGACCATGACGGTCGACGAGGCGAACTGGATCCAGCTGCAGGGCGGGGTCAACGCCCGCGACGTCGGCGGCCTGCCCACCTCGGACGGGCGGGCGATCCGGACCGGCGTGCTGATCCGCTCGGCGAACCTCGGTCACCTCACCGAGGCCGACATCCGGCACCTGGTCGGCGGCCTGGGCGTGCGCCGGGTGGTGGACCTGCGCACCGACATCGAGGTCGACCGGGACGGGCCCGGCGCGCTGGCCGACCAGCCGGACGTGGTGATCCACCACCTGTCGCTGTACCCCGACTCGCTCGGCGTCAGCGACCGGGCCGAGCTGCCGCCCGGGCCGCGGGTGGATCAGTCGGCCACGGCGGAGCCGCTGCCCTGGCAGGGTGAGCGGCTGGCCACCGACCACGGGCCGGTGGTGGCGGCCTACCTGCGCTACCTGGAACAGCGGCCGGACTCGGTGGTGGCCGCGCTGCGCGCCATCGCCGAGCCGGACGGCGCCACCCTGGTGCACTGCGCGGCCGGCAAGGACCGCACCGGCATGGTGGTGGCACTCGCCCTGACGGTCGCCGGCGTGCCGGCCGAGGTGATCGCGGCCGACTACGCCCTCACCCAGAGCCAGATCGCGGCCATCGTCGATCACCTGGCACGCAGCGACCTGTACGGCTTCGAGGTCGGCCAGCCGGACAAGATCCCGCCGGCCTCGGCCGTGCTGATGCTCGCGGTGCTCTCCGCGATCGACGCCGACCTCGGCGGGGTGCCGGCCTGGCTTGCCCGGCACGGCTGGACCGACGCCGACACCGGACGGCTGCGCGCCACCCTGCTCGGCGACGGACGGCGGGCTGAGCGACCGCGACCGGCCGACAGCCACTCGGGCGTCCGCCGGCGACTAGCCGAGCAGCATCAGCGCCAGCTCGGCGGCACCGGCCTCGGTGATGCGGATCGGCACGCCCCAGTCCTGCCGGGACAGGTGGCAGGCCGGGTGCTCCTCGGCCGGATCGTCGTCGCAGGAGGCGGCCTGGGCGGTCACGTGCAGCACTCCCTCAGCACCTGGGGCTCCGGCCAGCACCAGCGTCCGGGCCAGCTCGGCGCCGGAGCCCGTCCCGTCGGCCAGCAGCTCCGGTGGCGAGGCGCTGATAGTCAACCGGGTCGAGGGCCCGTACCGCTCGTCCAGCTTGCGGCCCGGCGGCGGGACGAACGGCACAGCCAGCTCCACCTTCCCGGCCGCGAGCTCGGTGACCGGCCGGCGGGTCTGCAGCGCGGCGCCGAGCACCTGCTCAAGCCGGCCGGCGGTGACCGGCCGGACGATCCGGTGCGCGGCCGACTCCACCACCAGCAGCTCGCCGTCGACCGCCAGCAGCCCGGACGGCTCGGCCAGCTCGCCGGCCAGCGTGCTGACCTCGCCGGTGGCCGGGTCGTAGCGGCGGATCGCGCCGTTGTAGGTGTCGGCGATCGCGATCGAGCCGTCGTCCAGCACCGCCAGGCCCAGCGGGTGCTGCAACCGGGCCTGCCCGGCCGGGCCGTCGCGGTGGCCGAAGTCGAACAGGCCCTCCCCGATGACGGTGTGCAGCTGGCCGGCGGCGTCGAGGTAGCGCAGCGCGGAGTTCTCCGAGTCGGCGAACCACACCCGGTCGTCCTGCACGGCGAGCCCGGACGGTTGGGCCAGCCAGCCGTCGGCGGCCGGGCCGTCCTTCAGGCCCTCGACCGTGGTCCCGGCGAGGATGCCGACCGTCCCGGTGCGCGGCTGCCAGCCCAGCAGCAGGTGCACGCCGGCCGCCGCGACCACCACCTGGTCGATGGCCGGCCACCAGGCCACGTCCCAGGGCGAGAGCACCGGCGGCACCGGCCCGGTCACGGTGCTGGTGCCGGCCAGCCCGGCGACCAGGTCCACGGTGTGCACGATCTGGCCGTCGGCCGACCGGACGCCGCGCAACTGGTGGTTGGCGGTGTCGGCCACCACGATGTCGAAGCCCAGCTCGGCGGCGAGATCGGCCGGCAGCCGGGTGAGGCCGTTCGGCTCGGCCAGCCGCTGGCCGCCCGCGCCGCGCTCTCCGGAACCGATCCGGCGACGCACCGTGGCGCCGTCCAGCTCGGTCTCGACCAGCTGGTGATGGCCGCTGTCGGCGATCAGCAGGCAGTCGCCCAGCCGGATCGCCCTGGCCGGGAAGCTCAGCTCGCCCGGTTCCGGCGGCGCGGCCCGGTAGGGGTTCTCGCCCCGGCGCAGCGAGCCGTTCGCGTCGTGCTTGGCGATCAGTTCCGAGATCATCCGGGCCAGCCCGCTGGCCTGCCCCTCGCCTGCCGCCTGGGCGACCAGGTAGCCGTCCGGGTCGATCAGCACCAGCGTCGGCCAGGCCCGGACGGCGTACTGCTGCCACAGGTGCAGCTCCGGGTCGTTGAACACCGGGTGCGCCACCCCGTAGCGCTCGGTGGCCGCGGCCACCGCCCGATCGGACTTCTCGTGCTCGAACTTCGGCGAATGGACGCCGACGATCACCAGCTCGTCGCCGAAGTCACGCTCCAGCGCCCGCAGCTCGTCGATCACGTGCAGGCAGTTGACGCAGCAGAACGTCCAGAAGTCCAGCAGCACGATCTTGCCGCGCAGTTCGCGCAGGCTCAGCGGTGCCGCCACGTTGAACCAGCTGCCGTCGGGGAACTCCGGAGCCCGGACCCGGGCCTGCCTCGCCGTTGTCATGCCCACAGCATGCCGAACCGTGCCGCCTGCGCCACTGTTCCCAGGCGCCTGGGCAGCAGTATATGCGTTGACAGACATATAACCTTCAAGGCATGCTATGAAGATGCCCGAGGTGCTCACGGTTCTCGCCGAACCCCACCGTCGCCGCATTCTCGACGTCCTGCGCCGGGG
Organism: uncultured Actinomycetota bacterium; assembly: GCA_963796905.1. Classification (GTDB taxonomy): domain Bacteria; phylum Actinomycetota; class Actinomycetes; order Mycobacteriales; family Jatrophihabitantaceae; genus Jatrophihabitans_A. The sequence goes on from CAWCNK010000005.1 coordinate 75,630, forward strand.
TGAGACGTCGGTCGGGGAACTGGTCGACGAGCTCGGCAGCAGCCAGCCGCTGGTTTCCAAGCACCTGCGGGTGTTGCGGGAGGCGCACCTGGTGGACGTGCGGGTGGCGGGGCAGCGACGGCTGTACCGGCTGCAACCGGAACCGCTGGCCGAACTCGACGCCTGGCTCGAGCCGTACCGCCAGCTGTGGCGCGCCAGCCTGGACCGCCTCGAGGCACACCTGAGCGAAGGGGAATCCGATGACTGAAGCAACCCTGATCTCGACCGGCAGCAAGCCGGTCCTGCGTTTCGAGCGGTTCCTGCCGCGCCCCGTCGATGCGGTCTGGCGCGCGGTCACCGACCCGGTCGAGCTACGGGCCTGGTTCCCGACCCGGATCGAGATCGATCGCTGGGAGGCCGGGGCCACCCTCACTCACCACTTCGACGACCAGCCCTTCGGCCCGCTGCCCGGCACGGTTCTGGAGTGCCGGCCGCCGTCGCGGCTGGTGTTCACCTGGGGCGAGGACACCATCGGCTTCGAGCTGTCCGCCGTCGAGGGCGGCACCCGGTTCGTGCTGACCGAGGAGCTCAGCGCCGGCGCGGCGGCCCGCAATGCGGCCGGCTGGGAGGTCTGCCTGGAGCGCCTGGTGGACGGCAGCGCCGGAGCGGACTGGGCACCGCGCTTCGAGCGGTACCGGACCAGCTTCGAACCGCTGCTGGGCGCGCAGGAGGGCCCACCGGCCGGCATCCACGAGTAGGGCCCGCCACGCTGCCGATACCCCCGCGACGCGCCGGCCTCGCGGGTGCGGCACCCTGAGGGCATGGGATCGACCACCGGCCGGCGGGCAGTGCTGTGACCGACCAGGTCGGCACCGTGGCGATGCTGGCGCGCTACCCGGTGAAGTCGATGCGTGGCGAGCGGTTGGACCGTGCCGAGCTGGGTCCGCAGGGCGTTGCCGGGGACCGGCAGTGGGCGGTCTACACCCCGGACGGCGGCATCGGCAGCGGCAAGACCAGCCACCGGTTCCGCCGGGTGGACGGGCTGCTCGGCTACCGGGCCAGCCTGGACGATGCTTCGGCCGGAGCGGTTCCGCTGGTCGAGTCGCCGGCCGGCGAACGCTGGCGGGCCGACGACCCGCAGGCGGCCGAGCAACTCAGCGCCCAGCTGGGCCGGCCGTTGCGGGTGGACCGCGAGGGCGAGGTTCCCCACAAGGACGCCTCGCCGCTGCACCTGGTCAGCACCGCGGCGCTGCGGGCACTCGGCCAGTTGCTCGGCGAGCCGGTGGACATCGACCGGTTCCGCCCGAACCTGCTTCTGGAGGTTCCGGGCACCGGCTTCGCCGAGGACGGCTGGACCGGCCGCGAGTTGCGACTCGGCGACGACGTGGTGCTGCGACTCGGCGCCGGCATGCCCCGGTGCGTGATGGTGGACATGGCCCAGGGCCTGCTCGGCGCGGACGGCCGGATCCTCAAACTGCTGGCCAGCGAGCACGACCTGCTGCTGGGCGTCATGGCCGAGGTAGTGCGACCGGGCACCGTCCGGGTCGGCGACCCGGCCGTGCTGGTCTGAGCGCTTCGGCGCCGGCCGCGTCTGCTGCTGGTCTCGTCATCGGGCCCGTTTCGGCCGCTGGACCTCGGGTGGAAGCGAAACGGCCCGCCCGGTCATCGCTGGCCGGGCGGGCCGTGATCGTGGTGCGGTTGCGCCGCACCGCGGACCGTCGCGACGCCGCTTGTCGCATTCGCGTCAGCGGGTTCGCGCGCTGTCAGCGGTTGAAGTGCGGCATCGCGTGGTAGTTCTGGTGGGCTGCCATCGCGAGCAGCTCGCTGCGCATCGCCGGGGAGGCGCTCAGCAGCGCACGCTCGTACTGCTTGTAAGCCCGCCGGGCGCGGATCTTGCGCTTGATGTCCATTTTCGAGCTCCCTACTGCCTGTCGGCCTGATGAGTGACGTCGGTCTTGTTCATCGGGGCTGGGGCCTGGCTGTTCGGGCGACTCGGAAATCCGCTTCGTTCGTTCAGCTTGGTCTTGCTGCCTCGATCTGTTAGTTATCTTACCCGACTTCCTTAATAAAGCAAGTTCGATAACCACATCTGGCCTAACATAGCCTTGCCTGCAAGTATTCCGGAGGGGCCTGTCCGGCACGCTGCGTGGCGGGTGGGTGTGGCTAGGCTTGGACGCATGTCACTCTCGGATGTGCAGATCGCCCCGCTCATCGCCGAAGGCACCGGCTCGGGGCCGGCCAGCCTCGCCCCGCGACCCGGCGTAGCCACCCTCGTCGTCAACGTCGCCTCCGAATGCGGGCTGACCCCGCAGTACGAAGGGCTCGAGCGGCTGCAGAAGCGCTACGGCGACCGCGGCTTCACCGTGCTCGGTGTGCCGTGCAACCAGTTCGGCGGCCAGGAGCCGGGGAGCAGCTCCGAGATCGCGCAGTTCTGCTCGACGAACTACGGCGTGAGCTTCCCGCTCACCGAGAAGGTCGAGGTCAACGGTCCCGGCCGGCACCCGCTGTACGCCGAACTGGTCGAGGTCCCGGACGCCAAGGGCTACACCGGCGACATCCGGTGGAACTTCGAGAAGTTCCTCGTCGGTCCGTCGGGCACGGTGGTCGCCCGGTTCGACCCGCAGGTCGAGCCCGAGTCCGACGAGGTGGTCTCGGCGATCGAGGCCGCGCTACCGGCCTGAGGCGCCCAGCGCTCAGCCGCGGGCGATCCCGCCCTGGCCCTGACGGGCACGTCCGGCGCGCCGGCTCGAGGCCACGCTGAGCCGGCGCTGGATCAGAGCAGCGCGAGCCCCGGGTCGCGCAGCACCGCAGCCACGTCGGCCAGGAACTCCGAGCCCTGCTGGCCGTCCACCGAGCGGTGGTCGAAGGACACCGCGAGCTGGGTGACCCAGCGCGGCTCGATCCGCTCGTCGTCCCCGGTGCCGACCACCCACGGCTGCCGGCGGACCGCGCCGAAGGCCAGGATCGCGGCCTCGCCCGGGTTGAGGATCGGGGTTCCGGTGTCGACGCCGAACACCCCGACATTGGTGATGGTGATGGTGCCGCCGCTCATGTCGGCCGGTGACGTCCTGCCGGACCGGGCGGTGTCGGTCAGGGTGCCGATGGCGCCGGCCAGTTCGAGCAGCGACATCGACTCCGCGCCCTTGATGTTCGGCACGATCAGGCCGCGGTCGGTCGCCGCCGCGATGCCCAGGTTGACGTAGTGCTTGACCACGATCTCGCCGGCCGCCTCGTCCCAGGTGGAGTTGATGATCGGGGTGCGCCCGGCCGCCCACAGCACCGCCCGGGCCACGAACAGCAGCGGCGAGACCTTGACGCCGCCGAACTCGCGGCGGGCGCCGACCCGCTTGCGCAACTCCATCATCTCGGTGACGTCGACGGTGATGAACTCGGTGACGTGCGGTGCGGTGAACGCCGAGGACACCATGGCCGCGGCGGTGTGCTTGCGCACCCCCTTGATCGGGATCCGGGTCTCGGCATCCCGGGCCGGTGCCGCGACCGCGGCGACCGGCGTGCTGAGCGCCTGCTGGACGTCGTCGCGGGAGATGGTGCCGTTCGGGCCGGTGGCCACCACCGTGCTCAGGTCGACGCCCAGGGTCTTGGCGAGCTTGCGCACCGGCGGCTTGGCCAGCACCGTGCGGCCGGGGCTGACCAGAGCGGTCGCGGCTCCGGCAGCCGGGGTGGTCAGGTTGAACGCCTCGTTCGCGGTCGGCGCCGGGAGATCGGTCGACGGGTGCGCGCGCTTGCGCCGCCGGCCCCGCTCGCCGGACACGCCGTAGCCCACCAGCACCGCCTCCCGGCCGCCGGCCGAGCCGTTCGTCCCACCGCCTGGTGGCGGGGTCGGGATCAGGTCCTCGGCCGCACCGCCGACCGGCGTCTCGGCGACCGGCTGGGCGGCGGGCGGCTGGGCGGCGGGCGGGCCGGCCGGAGCCGGTCCGGTGCCGCCGGCGAGCTCGCCGGTGCCCACCTTGAGCGTGATGATCGGCTGGCCGACGTCGACCGTGGCGCCCTCGTCGTAGTGGATCTCGTGCACCACGCCCGCGTACGGGGACGGCAGCTCGACTGCCGCCTTGGCGGTCTCCACCTCGACCAGCACCTGGTTGACGACCACCGAGTCGCCGACCTTGACATCCCAGCGCAGGATGTCGGCCTCGGTCAGGCCCTCACCCACGTCGGGCAGTTTGAACTGCTTCAGCTCAGCCACGGTGCTGTCTCCTGAGAATTCGGGCTCGCGAGCGCGCTGGGCCGGCACGAACCGACCGGCGGCACTCGCTCGCCATGGTAGGGAAGCGGGCTAGTGGGCCAGCACCCGGTCCACGGCGTCGAGGATCCGGTCGACGTCGGGCAGCCATTCCTCCTCGACCCGGCTGGGCGGGTACGGGGTGTCGAAGCCGCCGACCCGCAGGATCGGCGCCTCCAGGGAGTAGAAGGCACGCTCCTGCACCCGGGCCGCGATCTCGGCCCCCATGCCCAGCGACACCGACGCCTCGTGCACCACCACCAGCCGGCCGGTCTTCTGCACGGACGCGACCACCGTGTCGGTGTCGATCGGCGACAGCGAGCGCAGGTCGACGACCTCGAGTTCCGAGCCGTCCTCCGCCGCGGCCCGCGCCGCGTCCAGTGCGGTGGCCACCATCGGGCCGTAGGCGACCACGGTGGCATCGCGGCCCGGCCGGACCACGTGCGCCTTGTGCAGCGGCGCCGGGCTCGCGTCGGTGTCGACATCGCCCTTGGCCCAGTACCGGCGCTTGGGCTCGAAGAAGATCACCGGGTCGTCGGAGTCGATGGACTGCCGCAGCATCCAGTAGGCGTCGGACGGGTTGGAGCAGGTCACCACCTTCAACCCGGGGGTGTGCGCGAAGTAGGCCTCCGGCGACTCGGAGTGGTGCTCGACCGCGCCGATGCCACCGCCGTACGGGATCCGGATGGTGATCGGCATCCGGACCTGGCCGAGGGACCGGTTGTGGAACTTGGCGATCTGGCACACGATCTGGTCGAAGGCGGGGTAGACGAAGCCGTCGAACTGGATCTCGCACACCGGCCGGTAGCCGCGGATCGCCAACCCGACCGCCGAGCCGACGATGCCGGACTCGCCGAGCGGGGTGTCGATCACCCGGTCCTCGCCGAAGTCCTTCTGCAGGCCGTCGGTGATCCGGAAGACGCCGCCCAGCTTGCCGACGTCCAGGCCCATCATGAGCACCTTGGGGTCGGCTTCCATCCGGTTGCGCAGCGCCGCGTTCAGCGCCGCCGCCATGCTCATGGTGGACATCAGGCTTCTCCGCTCTTCGCGCAAGCGCTCATCGCTACCTTCGCTCCGCTCCTCGCCCGCTGGCGCTCGCTGCGATGCTCGCTCATCAGTGACCCGCCCCTTCGAAGGAGTTCAGGTACTCGGCGTAGCCGGCCCGCTGCTCGGCCAGCTCGTCGGTGGCCTCGGCGTAGACGTGGTCGAACGGCGACAGCGGGCCCGGGTCCTCCAGGTTGCGGCAGGCCTCCCGGATGCGTTCGGCCAGCGCCTCGGACTCGGCGTCCAGCGCGTCGAAGAAGTCCTGGTCCACCCCGGCCTCGCGCACCAGGTAGGCCCGGACCCGCTCGATCGGGTCGCGCAGCCGCCAGGTCTCCAGCTCGTCGGAGAGCCGGTAGCGGGTCGGGTCGTCGGAGGTGGTGTGCGCGCCCATCCGGTAGGTGTAGGCCTCGATCAGGGTCGGGCCCTGCCCGGAGCGGGCCTCGTCCAGGGCCAGCCGGCTGACCGCCAGGCACGCCAGCACGTCGTTGCCGTCCACCCGGATGCCGGGGAAGCCGAAGCCGGACGCCCGCTGGAACAGCGGCACCCGGCTCTGCCGCTCGACCGCCTCCGAGATCGCCCACTGGTTGTTCTGGCAGTAGAAGACCACCGGCAGGTTCGCCGCGGCCGCCCAGATGAAGGACTCGTTCACGTCGCCCTGGCTGGAGGCGCCGTCGCCGAAGAAGGCCAGCACCGCGGTGTCGCGGTCCGGGTCGCCGGTTCCCATCGCGCCGTCGCGCACCACGCCCATCGCGTAGCCGACCGCGTGCAACGTCTGGGCGCCGAGGACGATCGTGTACAGGTTGAAGTTGTTCTCGTTCGGGTTCCAGCCGCCGAGGCTGACCCCCCGGAACATGCCGAGCAGGGTCACCGGGTCGACGTCGTGGCACCAGGCCACCCCGTGCTCGCGGTAGGTCGGGAAGGACATGTCCTGCTGGCGCAGCGCCCGGCCGACGCCGACCTGGGCGGCCTCCTGGCCGAGGCAGGACGCCCACAGCCCCAGCTCGCCCTGCCGCTGCAGCGCGGTCGCCTCGCCGTCGAAACGGCGGACCAGCACCAGGTCGCGGTACAGGGACTTGATCTCGTCGTCGCTGATCTCCAGCGGAAAGTCCGGATGCGACACCCGGGTGCCCTCGGGGGTCAGGAGCTGGATGAGATCAGGCTCCGGGGGGACATGTCCGTGCAGCGACATCAGGTCTCCTCGCGTATCGGGCACCGCTGCGGGATCACCGTGCGGGTGCCGTCAGGCTTGCTGTGCTGGCCGAGGCGGCTCTGCCAGTCCGACGAAAATGAACTCTCTCTCGGTATGAAGTTCTCCCGCGAGTGGCGCTCCGGCTCAGGGATGGCGAGCGGGGCCGCGACTCGGCACCCCATAGTCGCATGAGTTGATCGACGCCCGTTGCCAGCGGGCGGTACTCGGCACTAACCCGGTCGTTGCGCGGCGGTAATTCTGCTCACAGACAGCGGTCACGGCATCGGCGTGCCGCTGGCCGGCCGCCGGCCGGGCAAGCACACCCTTTCGACGCTGCCGGTACTCCACTAGCGTCTGACCGAACGGGGCCGCCACTGCCAACCTCAGGAGGCCAGATGCTGATTTCGGACATCTTGCGGCGTAAGGGGTCCGACGTCGTCACCATCGGGTCCGACGCGACCGTCCCGGAGCTGATCGCCAAGCTCGCCGAGCACAAGATCGGCGCGTTGGTGGTGGTCTCCGACGGCCGGACGGTCGGGATCGTTTCCGAGCGGGACGTGGTGCGCCGGCTGCACCGGGTGGGCGCCGGGGTGCTGGAGCTGCCGGTGTCGGAGCTGATGACCGCCGACGTGATCAGCTGCGAGCCGGGCGACAGCGTGGACGAGATCGGTGCCGCCATGACCGAGCGGCGGATCCGGCACATGCCGGTGCTGGCCGGCGGCGAGCTGGCCGGCATCGTGACCATCGGCGACGTGGTGGCGGCCCGGATCGCCGACCTGGAGCAGACCCGCGGCCAACTGGAGTCCTACATCACCCGCGGCTGAGCCGCACTCGCCTCACCAGGCCCAGCGCAAGCCGTGCGCTCCGGGGTGCGGTCGTTCGAAGACTGTTTGAGCCACCTGACCGGGGCCGAGTTGCACACGGGGGCCGGGCGGGTCCTGTCCCACCAGGGATCGTTGGGAGACCTGCCATATCCGAGCCGGCAGGCACGGTGGGGTGAACGTGACCTGCTCGACATGGAGGGTCGTTCCGGGCCGGGTCGCCGTAATTGCTTCCTTCTCGCGACGGGCCGGTCCGGTGTCCCGGTGGGCCGACCGGTAGTCGGTCATATAAGTGATCATGAACAACTGCCCGGCTCGTGGCCGCAGGTCCAGGACCATCTCATGCCCGAGCGCCGCACCGCTCAGGCAGACCGTGGAGCCGGCTCGACAGTTCGTCTCCCCGGTAACCTGGATTCCCGAAGGGTCCAGACCTGCGGCGTCTTCGATCCACAGAACCCGGTCGAGTCCGTCGACCAACGCCTCGCAGGTCCGACGGGTGATCAGTCGGGCCTGTAGGCCGTCTGCGTCGATCACGGTCTCGCACACCGTCATCACATCGCGCAGCCGCTCACGCTGGGCGGCCAGCGCCTCCAGAAACTCACCGGCGACATGCTCCTGCTGCAGGAGTTCGGCCAAGCTGACCGGTTCCCGATCCGATACCTGCCACACGTGCAGGAACGTCCTCAGGTCGTTGCCGACCAGACCGAGCGGCCCGGCGATGGCCGCAGCGTCGACTGCCGCGGTCCGACGATCTGACCACGCTCGAGCCCTCGGATCGTGCGCACGCTGACCGCACTTGCCGCGGCCAGGTCCTTCTGACTCAGCCTCGCGCTCATCCGAAGTTCGCGAAGTGCCGACGCCGCCGAAGAAACCGCCATCGGCGCAGACTAGCCACCTACCGTTCACGATGTCACCGGCAACCCACCGCCGCTCTCAGGCGGTCGCAGCGCGTGGCCACCATGGACCAGAGGCTGAACCTGCGGGCTCCAGGCCCGGTCGGCCAGCGCCGAGGGGCCGGGCTCAGGGTCGTCAAGTTGCCGGTTGAATCGCCGGTTCCAACTGCCGCCTGCCCACCTAGGCTCCGTTATCGCAGAAGACATATCGGAGAGAGGATCATGATGCGACGGTTCACCGAGGCAGCGTTGGGCGCTGCGGTCGTGCTCGCGTTGGGCGCAGCAGCCGGTGTGGTTGCGGGTAGTTCGGCGGCCGAGGGCGCCAGGAGTAGCTCGTTCGCTACCACTGCCGCTCAGCCTGTGGTGGCCACGCTCAGTGACACGGCCGTGTTCAACGATCCGTTCACCGACACGGGAACGGCTTCGGATCCGTCCAATCCTCGGTACCGGATCGAGAACACCATCATCGGCCTGGTCAACGGCGCGCCCAGCGGATCGACGATTCGCATCAATTTCCTGTACTTCCAGTCAACGGGGCTGCGGGACGCGCTGATCACTGCCCACCGCACCCGCCACGTCAACGTGCAGGCCATCATCGACGGCAATTACGCATACAACAGCACCCACGCCACGTTCAAGGCGGTGTGGGATGACCTCAACGGTGCGCGCGCCTTCACCGGTGACACCTCGACCTTCGTGCAATGCGGCAACGGCACCTCCACCGGATGCAACGGCAGCGGCATCCACCATTCGAAGTTCGCGTTGTTCAGCAGCACCGAGGGCGCCGACAACGTGGTCTTCGAGACCTCGGAGAACGAGAACAACCACACCGACGCGCCGAACAGCGGGGTGATGGCGTTCAACAACGCCGTCATCATCACCGACCAGGACGCGCTCTACCAGGGCTACCTGGCCCGTTTCAAGGCCAACCTCGCTCAGCACAAGGTTGCCTATGCCTCGGCGCCCGACACCTTCACCAAGGGCTACTTCTTTCCGCAGGACGCCGACCAGGCCACCCTGCTGGGCATCCTCGGCAACGTCGACTGCACGGCCAAGAACACCACCGGCGGGTGGGGGCCCAACCACTACACCTCGATCCACGTCGTGCAGTCGCAGTGGGACGACGAGGACATCGCCCGGAAACTGCTGCAGATGGACACCGACGGCTGCGTCGTGCACGTGATCCGGAACCGGGACACCAATCCGCCGGACGAGCGGTACACGTCGGTCGACCACATCCTGCTGACCTGCGAGAAGCGCAACGGCATCACCCAGGACCTGGTCGCCGGCCAGCCCGGGCAGGACTACATCCACTCCAAGTACCTGGTCATCGACGGCAACTACTACGGCAAGGCCAACCAGCGAGAGGTGTGGACCGGCAGCTACAACTACACCGACGGAGCGCGCCGCACCAACGACGAGACCCTGCTCGCTGTCCGAGACGACAGCATCGTCGATGCGTTCCAGTCCAACTTCTACGCCCTCGCGGCCCTGCCCACCACGCTGAACGGGCAGACCTACCGCCAGACCATCCAGCCCGGGGTGCCCGGTTCCACCTGCACCGCGCCGGGGCATTCATGAACCGCCGCAGGCACAACCGGATCACCCGCCTGGTGAGCTGCGCCTGCTCGCTGCTGGTGCTGGCCGGGCTGTCGCTGGCCGCCGGGCCCGCTGCGCAGGCGAGCACGACGAACGCCTACAACGTCTGGCTCTGGAACGTCGCCGGCGACGCGATGCACCACGGGTCGACGACGGATGGCATGGTGTCGGCCGCCGTCTCCTCCATCGTCAACCGCGATGCCGACTTCGTGGCCTTCAACGAGATCTGCCGTTCCCAGTACAACGCGGTCATCGCGGGGCTGCGGGACGCGGGCTGGCCGGCCGACCCGCAGAACTTCGCCCGCTTCTCCGAGAGCCTGCCGGCCAGCCCGGGCCTGTGCGCGGGGACCGCTTTCGGCAACGCCATCTTCAGCGCGGCGCCGCTGGCAGCGGCCAGCTCCTACGCCCTGCCGGCCGACGGGCGCGCCGAAACCAAGACCCTGCTGTGCGCTCCGTTGCAACGCACCGCTCATGTCCGCTTCTGCACGACGCACATCACCACCGTGGTGGCCTACAAGGCCGCCCAGCTCGACTACGTGCTCGGCAAGCTGGACGGCTACCGTGCCGCCGGTGACACCGTCCTGATCGCCGGCGACCTCAACAGCCAACCCGACTACAGCAACCTCGCCGCCTGGCACACCCACTACCGCGAGCTCGACGACAACGACCCCGACCACTGCCTCGGCAGTGGCGAATGGACAGCAACCGGGCCGCCCGGCACCGCACCGGCCTGCAGCGGGGGCTCTACCACCTGCACCCCTACCGACCACACCGGATGCGCCAAGATCGACATGATCTTCGCCGTCAGGTCTGACCTCCAAGGTGCCTACAGCGCCGACGCCCACGACATCCCCACCACATGCACCGGCATCCCCGCCAAGCCCGGCGTATACCTCGCCGGATCCTGCTCCGACCACCGCTCCCTGACCGGAACCGTCACCCTCGTCCACCAGTGAGCCGAGGCGCTGGACCGGTTCGAGGCGTCACACCCGGGGCATCGTCGTTCGGCCTCAGCCGGCCAGCTCGGCCGGCGATGTTCCGGTCAGCCGGCCAGTTCGGCCGGCAGCGGCTCGGTGTGCACCACCGCCAGCCGGGACACCGCCCTGGTCCAGCAGACGTAGAGGCGGCGCAGGCCGGCCAGCCGGTCCGGCTCGCCGGCCACGATGCCGGCCGGTTCCAGCAGCACCACCGAGTCGAACTCCAGGCCCTTGGCCGCCGTCGCCGGCACCACGGTGATCCGGAAATCCCGGTCCTGAGCCACCTCGTCGGCCAGTGACGCGGCGGCCACGCCGGCCGCCGCCAGTTCGGCGAGCACGGCGTCCATTCGCTCGTCCGCGGCGATGACCGCGATCGAACCCTCGGCGGCCAGGCAGCGCCGCACCGCGGCGACGAGGTCGCTGCCGTAGCTGAGCGCGTCCTGTCCGGCCCGGACCGAGGACGCCGGTGGCACGTCGGCGGCGATGTGCGGCAGCAGCCGGTTGGCCACAGCGAGCACCTCGCCGGGCACCCGGTAGCCAGTGGTCAACGGCCTGATCTCGGCGGACGGATGGCCGAGATGGGTCAGGGCCTGCTGCCAGGAGCCGGCCGCCCACGGGGCGGTGGCCTGGGCCTGGTCGCCCAGCACGGTCAGCGACCCGAGCGGGCAACGGCGGGCCACCGCCCGGCACTGCATCGGCGACAGGTCCTGGGCCTCGTCCACCACCACGTGCACGTAGCCCTCGACGCCGGTGATCAGCCCGGTCAGCTCGTCCAGCAGCACCAGGTCGGCCGCCGAGAACGCCGCCCTGCTGGCCGGCACCGGACGGAACGGCGGCGTCCGGCGCAGCAGGGCCAGCTCGTCGTCGCTGAACCAGTTGCCGGCGCAGCGGCGGGCGAAGTCCTCGTCGGACAGCAGCCGGAGCAGCACCACCCGCGGGTCGAGCGCCGGCCAGACCGCGTCGAGGAACTCGCGCACCTGCGCCGAGCGGGCCACCTTGGCGGTCTCGGCGTCCGACGGCGCGCCGCCGGCGTCCTCGCGCTGCCGCCGGACGTCCTGGGCGAGCAGCTGCCGCAGCCGCTCCCGGGCGCTGTCCCAGTGCAGCTCGCCGGCGGTCATGCTGCGCCGCACGTCATCGACGTAGCGGCGCACCCGCTCCACCTGGATCCGGTACCGGCGGTTGCCCACGATCGGCACCACGTCCTCGGCCGGCTTCACGACGTGGCTGAACACCGCCCGGCGCAGCAGGTCGGCCATCCGGGCATCGCCCTTGAGGACCGCAACCGGCACCGGGTCGTGCCGGTCGGGAGGCGTGCGCGACACCAGCTCGTCGACGGTGCTCTGCTGGATGCCGCTCTCGCCGAGTGCCGGCAGCACCTGGGCGATGTAGCGCAGGAACGCCGAGTTCGGGCCCACCACCAGCACGCCGGACCGGCGCAGCCGCTCGGGGTAGCTGTAGAGCAGGTAGGCGGCCCGGTGCAGTCCCACCGCCGTCTTGCCGGTGCCGGGGGCGCCCTGGATGCACAGCGAGGTGTCCAGGTCGGCCCGCACCAGGTCGTCCTGGTCGGGCTGGATGGTGGCCACGATGTCGCGCATCGGCCCCACCCGCGGCCGTTCGATCTCGGTGCGCAGCAACTGCGAGGCCAGCCCCAGTTCCTCCCCGGCGTCGAGGTGCTCGTCCTCGAAGGAGGTCAGCTGGCCGTCGGCGAAGCCGAACCGGCGGCGCAGCCGCACCCCCTGCCGGTCGGCAGTGCTGGCGCGGTAGAACGGCCGGGCGATCGGCGCCCGCCAGTCGATCACCATCGGGTCGCCGTAGTCGTCGCGGATGTGCCGGCGGCCGACGTGGAACACCTCGCCGGCCGGGTGCTGGCCGTCCGGGTCCCGGTCGATCCGGCCGAAGAACGGCGGTGCGGAACTGTCGGCCAGCTGCGTGAGCCGCTCGGCCCGCAGCCGACCAAGGCTTTCGCTGGCCAGCGCGTCCACGCCGTAGTCGGCGATTCTCTCGGCGGCCTCGCGCATCTGCTCCAGGCAGGCCAGCGACTGTCGTAGGTGGGTCCGTTCGGCCAGCAGTAGCGGATCGTCACTCACGATTTGTCAACGCTAGACCCTTCCCGCAACTTATTTATCCCACCGGCGGATGCGCCGAGCCGCAACGGGATCGACCCGGCCCGCTCGGTGCGGGCCGGGTCGATTACCCGTGCTGTTCAGGCTGGTTCAGCCGGTGGTTGCGCTACCGGCCAAACCGTCCGGCCTACTGCTCGTCGTCGCGGCGGCGACGCCGGCCGACCAGCATCAGCGCGAAGCCGGTGAGGGCGAGCGCCCCCGCCGAGGCGGCCGAGATCCGCGGGTCGGTCAGGCCGGTGTTGGCGAGCCCTGGCTCCTGGCCGGTCCGACTGCCGGTGGCCGGCGAGATCGAACTACTGCTTCCGCCGCCAGCCTTGACCACCAGGGTCGGAGCCGCGAGGTAGCGGGCCTTGCCGTTGGAGCCGAGGCCGGCCGCGTAGACCGCCTTGACCCCGAGCTGGTTCGGCACCACCACCGCGGTCGAGAACTTGCCGGCGGCGTCAGCGTAGGTGTGGCCGAACACGGTGCGCGGCAGGTACCAGCCGATCTCGATCGGTGCCCCCGGCTTGAAGCCGGCGCCGCTGACCGTCAGCGCCTTTCCGGGCGTGGTCTTCAACGGCACACCGCACAGCAAGCCGTTGGGCAGCGGCGGCTTGGTCGGCAGCGGTACCGCGGAGACCGTGGTCACGGTCAGCGTGAAGGTCTGGGTCGCGTCCGGCGAGATCCCGTTGGAGGCCTTGAACTTGAGCGTGTAGCTGCCGGCGGCCGACGCCGACGGGGTGCCGGCGATGGTCGCCGTTCCGTTGCCGTTGTTGGTGAACGTCATCCCGGACGGCAGCGAGCCACTGGTCTTGGTGATGGTCGCCGCCGGGTAACCGCTCGTGGTCACCGTGAACGACTGCCCGCTGACCTGGGCGACGAAGCTCGCGTGGTTGGCGCTGGTGAACACCGGTGCCGCCGTCACCTTCAGCGTGAAGGTCTGGGTCGCGCTCGGCGGGACACCGTTGCTGGCCGTGATGGTGATCGTGAAGGCTCCGGACGCCGACGGGGTGCCGGCGATGGTCGCCGTCCCGTTGCCGTTGTTGGTGAGCGTCACCCCGGACGGCAGCGAGCCACTGGTCTTGGTGATGGTCGCCGCCGGGAACCCGGTAGTGGTCACCGTGAACGAGCCCGCGCTGCCCTTGGCGAAGGTGGCGTGGTCAGCGCTGGTGATCACCGGTGCCACGGCAGCCGGCTGCACCGTCAGCGTGAACGACTGCTGGCGGGTCCCGGTGGTGTTGGTCGCCGAGAACGTCAGCGGGTAGGCCCCGGTGGTGCCCGATGCCGGGTTGCCCGACAGGGTCGCGGTGCCGTTGCCGTTGTCGGTGAAGCTCACCCCGGACGGCAGCGCACCGGTCTCGGTCAGCGTGGTCGCGGTCGGGTACCCCGCCACGGTCGTCACCGGGAACGAGTTCGCGCTTCCGATGACGAAGGTGGTGCTGTTGCCGCTGGTGAAGGTCGCCAACTCGTTGACCGTCAGGGTGAAAGACTGGGTCCCGGTCCCGGACGGGTTGGTCGCCGAGATGGTCAGCCCGTAGGTGCCGCCGGTACCGGCAGCCGGCGTGCCCGCGATCGTGGCGGTGCCGTTGTGATTGTCGGTGAAGCTCACCCCGGCCGGCAGGTTGCCGGTCTTGGTGATGGTGCTCGCCGCCGGGCTGGTGGTCACCGTGAAGCTGCCCGCACTGCCAGAAGTGAACGTGGCGTGGTCGGCGCTGGTGATCACCGGCGCCTCGGTCACGGTCAGGGTGAACGCCTGCTGGCCGGTGCCGGCCGAGTTGGCCGCCGAGATCGTCAGCGGGTAGGACCCGGCAGTACCGGCCGCCGGCGTGCCCGCCAACGTCGCGGTGCCGTCACCGTTGTCGGTGAACGACACACCGGCCGGCAGGCTGCCGGTCTCGGTGATCGTGGTCGCGGTCGGGTAGCCCGGGGTGGTGGTCACGGTGAAGTTGCCGGCCGTGCCGATGATGAACCCGGTGTGGTCGGGGCTGGTGATGGTAGGCAGCTTGGTGACGGTCAACGTGAACAGCTGGGTCGCGTCCGGAGCCGCACCGTTGCTGGCCTTGATGGTGAACGAGAAGGGCCCGGACACGGTCGGAGTGCCTGCGATGGTGGCCGTGCCGTCACCGTTGTCGGTGAACGTCACACCCGCCGGCAGCGAACCGGTCTCGGTGATCGTGGTCGCCGTCGGGTAGCCCGCGGTGGTGGTCACCGTGAACGAGCCCGCCGTGCCGTAGGCGAACGTCGTGTGGTCGGCGCTGGTGATCACCGGCGACGCGTTCGCCGGCTGCACCGTCAGCGTGAACGACTGCTGGCTGGTGCCGGCCGAGTTGCTGGCCGAGATCGTCAGCGGGTAGCTGCCGTCGGTGCCCGAGGCCGGGGTGCCCGCCAACGTCGCGGTGCCGTCACCGTTGTCGGTGAACGACACACCCGCCGGCAGCGCACCGGTCTCGGTGATCGTGGTCGCGGTCGGGTAACCGGCCGTGGTGGTCACCGTGAACGAGCCCGCCGTGCCGACGACGAACGTGGTGTGGTCGGGGCTGGTGATGGCCGGCAGCTTGGTGACCGTCAGCGTGAAGGTCTGGGTCGCGTCGGGGGCCACGCCGTTGCTGGCCGTGATGGTGATCGGGAAGGCCGCCGGCCGCGGTCGGGGTGCCGGCCAACGTCGCGGTGCCGTCACCGTTGTCGGTGAAGGTCACCCCGGCCGGCAGCGTGCCGGTCTCGGTGATCGTGGTCGCGGTCGGGTAGCCCGCGGTGGTGGTCACCGTGAACGAACCCGCCGTGTTGAGCGCGAACGTGGCGTGGTCGGCGCTGGTGATCACCGGCGGGGCGTTCGCCGGCTGCACCGTCAGCGTGAACGACTGGGTGTCGTCCGGGGCGACGCCGTTGCTGGCCTTGATGGTGATCGGGAACGACCCGCTCGCGGTCGGGCGTGCCGGCCAGGGTGGCGGTGCCGTCACCGTTGTCGGTGAACGACACCCCGGCCGGCAGCGCACCGGTCTCGGTGATCGTGGTCGCCGCCGGAACACCCGGCGCGGTGGTCACCGTGAACGAGTCCGCCACACCGACGGTGAAGGTCGCGTGGTCAACACTGGTGATGCTCGGCGGCTGGTTGACCGTCAGGGTGAACAGCTGGGTGGCGTTCGGGGTGATCCCGTCACTGGCGGTGAAGGTGATCGAGTAGCTGCCACCGGTGCCGGCCGCCGGGGTGCCGGCCAGCGTCGCGGTGCCGTTGCCGTTGTCGGTGAAGGTCACACCCGAGGGCAACGTGCCGGTCTCGCTGATCGAGACCGGGCCCGCACCGCCGGAGGTGGTCACCGTGAAGTTGCCCGCCGTACCCACCGTGAAGGTGGCGTGGTCGGCGCTGGTGAACACCGGCGACTCGGTGACCGTCAGCGTGAACGACTGGGTCGCCGGGCTGCTCGCCCCGTTGCTGGCGGTGATGGTGATCGGGTAGCTGCCCGCGGTCCCGGACGCCGGAGTGCCGGCCAGGGTGGCGGTGCCGTTGCCGTTGTCGGTGAAGGTCACCCCCGAGGGCAGCGTGCCGGTCTTGCTCAGCGCGGTCGCCACCGGGAAACCGGCCTGGGTGGTCACCGTGAAGCTGCCCACCGAACCGACCTGGAAGGTGGTGTGGTCGGCGCTGGTGATGGTCGGCGACTCGTTGACCGTCAAGGTGAACGCCTGGTGGTCGGCCGGGGCGGTGCCGTTGTCGGCGTTGATGGTGAAGCTGTACAGCCCACCGCTACCAGCCGGCGGGGTGCCGGCCAGGGTGGCGGTGCCGTTGCCGTTGTCGGTGAAGGACAACCAGGCCGGCAGGGTGCCGGTGGTGGTCAGCGTCGCGTTCGGGAACCCGGTCGTGGTGACCGTGAAGGTGCCCGCCGTGCCCACCGTGAAGCTGGTGGAGTTGGCGCTGGAGATGGTCGGCGCGGTGTTGACCGTCAGGGTGGCCGCGGTGCTGGTCGCCGAACCGGTCGAGTTGGTGAACACCGCCCGGTACTTGTTGCCGTTGTCAGCCGAGGCCGCCGTGAAGGTGTAGGTCGTGCTGGTCGCACCGGCGATGTTGGAGAAGCTGCCACCGCCGTCGGTGGAGCGCTGCCACTGCACGGTCGGGGCCGGGAAGCCCGACGCCGCCGCGCTGAAGCTCACCGAGTTACCCGAGTTCACCGTCTGGTTCGACGGGTTGAGGGTGACCGCCGGCGCCTGGTTGACCGTCAGCGTGAACGACTGGGTGCCGTTCGGGTTCACCCCGTTGTTCGCGGTCAGACTCAGCGGGTACACCCCACCGGTGCCGGCCGCCGGGGTGCCGGCCAGGGTCGCCGTGCCATTGCCGTTGTCGACGAAGGTCACGCCCGAGGGCAGCGTGCCGGTCCTGGTGATGGCCGGCGTCGGGTACGCGGTGGCGTTGGTCGTGATCGTGAAGCTGCCCGCCGTACCCACCGTGAAGGTGGTGCTGGCGGCACTGGTGAAGGTCGGCGCCTGGGTGACGGTGATGTTCAACGTCTGGGTCGCGTTCGGGTTGACCCCGTTGTTGGCGGTCAGGTTGAGCGAGTAGGCGCCACCGGTGGTCGGCGTGCCGGCCAGGGTGGCCGTGCCGTTGCCGTTGTCGACGAAGGTCATCCCCGGCGGCACCGTGCCAGTCTTAGAGATCGCGGGAACCGGGTAGCCGGTGGTGGTCACCGAGAACGACGCGGCGGTGCCGACCGTGAACGACACCGTGTTCGTGCTGGTGATAGCCGGCGGCCGGTTGACGGTGACGGTCGCGGTGTCGCTGCCGTTGTCCAGGGTTGCGATGACGTGGCCGGGCCCGCTGCTGAGCTGCGAGTTGTAGGTGGTGCTGGCCGAGCCGGAGGCCAGGTTCACCGAGGACTGGGTCAGCGAGGCGCCGCTGGGCAGCGGATCGCTGAAGGCGATCGGCAGGCCGGCGAAGGCGTCCAGGTTGGCAGCGCCGATCGCGCCCCCGAGGGAGTCGGTGGTGAGCGCGGCGGAGATGGTCGAGTTCGCGTTCGGACCGACCACGGTGGCCGGGCTCGCGCTGGCGGTCAACTGCAGCCGCGGCGAGACCGTCGGGCCGCCGGCCACCGTGTCGCAGCCGGCCGTGCCCGGACCGGTGTTGCAGCCCCACCAGTTGTCGGTCGCATTCACCGTGCCGGCGCTGGTGGAGACGGCCGAGCCGCTCGCAGCGGTGTTGCCGGTGAACCGGTTGTAGTGCAGCGTGGTCGTCGCGCCGTTCGAGGCGATGGCGCCGCCGGCCGGGGTGGTTCCGCCGGACACCGAGTTGCCGGTGAAGGTCGACTCCGTCACGTTCAGGGTGCCGCTGGGGGCGTAGATCGCCGCGCCCACCGGGATGCCGGCGCCGCTGCCGGTGACGGTGTTTCCGGTGAACCGCGAGTTGGTGACGTTGAAGACCGCCGGCGAGCTCCGCGCGATCTCGACGTCGAGCGCACCGCCGGCCTTGACGCTTCCCGTGCTGACGGCGTTGCCGCTGAACGTCGTGTTGTTGATGGTCAGACCCTCACCGCTGGCGGTGCCCTCGGCGCGGTACCACATCGCCGACCCGCCGGCACCGTTGGAGGTGTTGGTGCTGAAAGTCGAGTTGCTGATCGACAGGTTGCCGCCGGCGAAGGCCAGGGCACCACCGACGTTGCTGCCACCACTGGCGTGGTTGTTGCTGAACGTCGTGTTGTTGATGGTCAGGGTGTCGCCGGTGGGCTGGGCGGTGGCACCGGCGATGATGCCCGCCCCGCCGAAGGTGCTGTCGCTGCCGTTGGTGATGGTCACACCGGAGATGCTGGTGATCACTCCGCCGACCAGGTTGGGGTCGAGGTTGAACACCCGGCTGGCGTTGTTGCCGTTGATGATCGTGCTGGCCGCGCCGGCACCGGTGAGGGTGATGTTGCTACCCGCCACCTTGCCCATCTGCAGTTCGCCGTTGCTCAGGGTGTAGGTGCCGGGCGCCACCGTGATGGTGGAGGAGGAGGCACCCGCGTTGTTGGCGGCGCAGATCGCCTCGCGCAGGCTGCCACTGGAGGTGGTCAGGCCGGCGTTGCCACACGCACCGAAGTTGGCGGCGACGTCTGCGGTCGAGGTCACGCTCAGCGTGGCCGCCGAGACCGAGGGCAGGAACACCGCTTGGCCGGCCAATGCCAGCACCAGCGCCAGGCCGGCACGTGGGAGTAGCCGCGGTAGCGACGAACGAGTCTTGAGCATCGACATGTCCTTAAGGCCCCCGTAGCGGGAGGTTCTCCCGCTATAAAGATCTGACAGAAGTGGTGTGACTGAGCAAAGTGCGCGCGAATAGCGCATAGTGCGGCAGAAAACAAGGAGCAAAGGAACTGTAGCTAGTCGGACGACCTAATGAAACCCGAACGGCTACAGAACTTTAACGCCAGACCCTAGCATTCCCTGGCAAATCGCTACAAAAAATGTCCCGTCCATCGGGTGATCTTTGTGTTATAAAGCTGCTGCACTGCTGCCGCCACTTTCGCGGGGCCGGTGTTGTACCCGGTATTCGATCCAGTTCACCGAGCCTAGGAGTCGCCGGATGACCGATCAGATACCGCGACCCGACCCGTGTGGCTGGGCATCGCTGCGACCCGCCGATGATTCGGACCGGTCGGTTCTGATGCGGGTCTTCACCGAGTCACACTGCGCCGAGCTCGACCTGCTGGGGCTGGAGCCCGCCGCGCTGGCCGGGCTGGTCGGAATGCAGTACCGAGCCCGGCAGGCCCAGTACCGGTCCCTGCACCCGGATGCCGTCGAGTACCTGCTCGTCGCCGACGACGGCAGCCCGGTCGGAAGTTGCTGGCTCGACGACGCGCCCGAGCAGCTCCGGGTACTCGATATCGCGGTGCTGCGCGAGCACCGCCGTCGCGGCATCGCCCGCGCGGTGCTCGGCCGGCTCTGCGAGCGGTCCGCGGCGGCCGGCAAGCCCGTCGGTCTGTCGGTATGGCACCAGAACCTCGCCGCCCGCGAGCTGTACCGCGCCCTCGGGTTCACCACCGCCGGTGCCGGCGAGGAGGGCGTGGGCAACGGCTACCTGGAACTGCAGTTCGCACCCGACCGCGCACCTCGGCTTCGAGCCGGCGCGTGATGTCGGACCGAGCACTGAGCTTCGCCGACTTCAGCGCCCGGGTGGGGCAGCGGTTCACCATGCGCTTCTCCGTTCAACCCGACGGCGAAGATGCCGATGGGTCCTGCGAGGTCGAGTTGACCGAGTGCATCCGCAGCACCGTGCCGGGCGCCTCGCGTTCCTTCGACCTGACCTTCCGGGCCGGACCGGACGCACCCCGCGAGCAGGGCAACTACCTGCTCACCCGAGAGGACTTTCCACCGGCAGCGATCTTTCTGGTGCCGGTGCGAGCGCTAGCGGATGGCCTGGATTTCCATGCCGTCTTCAACCCACTGACGGAGGATGAGAATGTGCTATGAGTACTCCCTACATCGGTGAGATCCGGATGTTCGGCGGCAACTTCGCGCCGGTCGGCTGGCTGCTCTGCCAGGGGCAGCTGCTGTCCATCTCCGATTACGACGTGCTGTTCAACCTGATCGGCACCACCTACGGCGGAGACGGCCAGAACACCTTCGCGCTGCCCAACCTGGCCAGCCGGCTGCCGGTGCACCAGGGGTCGGGCTTCACGCTGGGGCAGACGGGTGGGGTCGAGACGGTGACCCTGAACACCAACCAGCTGCCGGTGCACACCCACACCCCGGTCGGGAACAACACCGGCGCGAACGGGCCGTCGCCGAGCAACCAGTACTGGGCCAAGTACGCCAACACGATGTACAGCAGCTCGGCTCCGGCGACACCGATGGCGCCGAACGCCCTGAGCCCGTCCGGCGGCAACCAGCCGCACGAGAACATGTCGCCCTACCTCGCGATCAACTTCATCATCGCCACCGAGGGCATCTACCCCTCACCCAGCTGACCCACCTCGAGACCGGAGTGGACTTGACATGAGCGACCCTTTCATCGGCGAGATCAAGGTGATCTCCTTCAACTTCCCACCCAAGGGGTGGGCGTTCTGCAACGGGCAGCTGCTGCCGATCAACCAGAACCAGGCGCTGTTCTCGATCCTGGGAACCATGTACGGCGGCAACGGGCAGACCACCTTCGCGCTGCCCAACCTGCAGAGCCGGGTGCCGCTGCACCAGGGCAACAACCAGGGCAACTACAACGTCGGCCAGGTCGGTGGCGAGACCTCGCACACCCTGACCATCAACGAGCTTCCCGCCCACCTGCACCCACCGGTCGGCCAGTCGACCGCGTCCACCCCGGGGATGAGCCCGGCCGGTGCGATCTGGGCCAACGCCCCGAGCGAGGCTTTCGCCGCCGCGCCCAACGCGAACCTGAACCCCGCGGCGATCGCCAACACCGGCGGCAGCCAGCCGCACGAGAACATGCCGCCCTACCTGGTGCTGAACTTCATCATCGCCCTGGTAGGCATCTTCCCGAGCCAGAACTAGCTACGGAGCGAATATCGTGACCGATCCATTCCTCGCCGAGATCCGGATGTTCGGTGGCACCTTCGCGCCCCGGGGCTGGGCATTGTGCAACGGGCAGCTCATGGCTATCTCGCAGAACACCGCACTGTTCTCACTGCTGGGAACCACCTACGGCGGCGACGGCAGGGTGACCTTCGCGCTGCCGAACCTGCAGGGCAGCACCCCGATGCAGCAGGGTCAGGGGCCGGGCCTGTCGCAGCGCTACCTGGGCGAGCTCGGCGGTGTCCCCTACGTCACCCTGATCAACTCCGAGATGGCGATGCACACCCACACCGCCCTGGCCGTCGACGCCGGCGGCGACAACACCACCCCGGCCAACAACACCTGGGCGCAGGCGCGTACCAGCCGATCGGGCGACCCGCTCTACTCGGTCGGTGCGCAACCCAACCTGATGATGGCCCCCCAGGCCGTGTTGCCGACCGGCGGCAGCCAGCCGCACAACAACATGCCCCCGTACCTGGTCGTCACCTACATCATCGCGTTGCAGGGCATCTTCCCCCAGCGCCCCTGAGAACGGCTGTTCCTTCTGCCGGACAGACAGCGACGCCCGAGGAGCCGGACTCCTCGGGCGTCGTCGTGTGTCAGCGAGCTGTGACTCAACCCAGCCGGAGCTTGAGCGAGGCCAGCTCGTCATGCAGCGAGGACGGCACCTTCTCGCCGATCTTGGCGAACCATTCCTCGATCAGCGGAAGCTCGGCGCGCCACTCCTCGGGCTCGACGGACAGCGCCTGGCTCAGCTGCTGGTCAGTCAGCTCGAGACCTTCGGTGTCCAGCGCGTCCGGGGTGGGCACCCAGCCGATCGGGGTGTCGACCGCGTCGGCCTGCCCCTCGATCCGCTCGATCGCCCACTTGAGCACCCGGATGTTCTCCCCGAAGCCGGGCCACAGGAACGACCCGTCCTCGCCGCGGCGGAACCAGTTCACGTAGAAGATCCGGGGCAGCTTGGCGGCGTCACCGCTCTTGCCGACCTCGATCCAGTGGCCCAGGTAGTCACCGGCGTGGTAGCCCATGAACGGCAGCATCGCCATCGGGTCGCGGCGCACCACGCCCACCTTGCCGGTGGCGGCGGCGGTGGTCTCCGACGACAGGGTGGAGCCGAGGAACACCCCGTGCTGCCAGTCGTGCGCCTCGGCCACCAGCGGAACGGTGTCCTTGCGCCGGCCGCCGAAGAAGATCGCGTCCAGCGGCACGCCGCGCGGGTCGTCCCACTCCGGCGCCTTGGTGTCGCACTGGTACATCGGCGTGCAGTAGCGGGAGTTGGGATGCGCGGCCTTCTCGGCCGAACCCGGCTCCCAGTCCCGGCCCTTCCAGTCGGTCAGGTGGGCTGGCGGCTCGCTCATGCCGTCCCACCACACGTCGCCGTCGTCGGTGAGCGCGACGTTGGTGAACAGCGAGTTGCCCTTGCCGATGGTGCGCATCGCGTTCGGGTTGGTGTGATAGTCGGTGCCCGGCGCCACCCCGAAGAAGCCGTTCTCGGGGTTGACGGCATACATCCGGCCGTCCTCGCCGAACCGGATCCAGGCGATGTCGTCGCCGACGGTCTCCACCTTCCAGCCGGGCAGGCTGGGCTGCAGCATTGCCAGGTTGGTCTTGCCGCACGCCGAGGGGAAAGCCGCGGCGACGAAGTAGGACTTCTGCTCCGGGCTGGTGAGCTTGAGGATCAGCATGTGCTCGGCCAGCCAGCCCTCGTCGTGGGCCTGGGCGGAGGCGATCCGCAGCGAGTGGCACTTCTTGCCGAGCAGCGCGTTGCCGCCGTAACCCGATCCGTAGGACCAGATCAGGCGCTCTTCGGGGAAGTGCACGATGTACTTGGTCTCGTTGCACGGCCAGACCACGTCGGCCTGGCCGGGTGCCAGCGGCGCGCCGAGCGAGTGCAGGCCGGCGACGAAGGGCTGCTCCACGCCGTCCTTGAGGAACAGGTCGAGGGCCTTGCTACCCATCCGGGTCATGATGTGCATCGAGATCACCACGTAGGCCGAGTCGGTGACCTCGACGCCGAGCATCGGCTTGGCGGCACCCAGCGGGCCCATGCAGTACGGGATGACGTACATGGTGCGACCGCGCATCGAGCCGCGGAAGCGCTCGGACAGCAGCGCCTTCATATCGCCCGGGTCCATCCAGTTGTTGGTGGGACCGCAGTCGTCCGGGCTCTGCGAGCAGATGAACGTCCGGTCCTCGACCCGGGCGACGTCGGAGGGGTCGGAGGCGCAGTAGAACGAGTTGGGCTTCTTCTCGTCGTTGAGCCGGACCAGGGTGCCGGCGGCCACCAGTTGCTCGGTGAGCCGGGTCCATTCCGCGTCGGAGCCGTCGCACCACACGATCTCGTCCGGTTCGGTCAGTTCAGCGGTTTCACGCACCCAGCGCAGCAGCGCGGCGTGGTCGGTGGGGGCGGTATCGAGGCGGACGGCGGTGCTCGTCATGGTCAGAACTCCTTGTCAGTCGACGGTGACTGGCGGTGCCGCGGGACGGGCGAGGGCTTCGCGCCCCGGTCCTGGCGGTCAGTGATCAAAGCGTAACGAGCGGCAGCGCTTACAAGCCCGTCCGAGCCTTGCGGCCCGGGTCACAACTGCGCAGAACCGGACAAAGCTTTCCGGAAATTCCCGGCGTATCGGGCCTCTGAGCTCGCCCGCCCCGGGGCCGCATGGCCTAGCTCACACCGGTGGCTATGAGGCCTGGCTCACAGTGGAGAAGTTGAAATCGGCAACCCGCAGGGTGGGCATGGCGGTCCGGGTGAAGTAGTCACTCCACTCCCGGGGCAGCGTCCGCTCCGTACGGCCCACCTCGGTGATCCGGCCGAGCAGGTCCACCGGGGACTCGTTGAACCGGAAGTTGTTGACCACACCGCGCACCTGGCCGTCCTCGATCAGGTAGACGCCGTCGCGGGTCAGGCCGGTGACCAGCAGGGTCTGCGGGTCGACGGTGCGGATGTACCACAGGCAGGTCAGCAGCAACCCGCGCTCGGTACCGGCGATCATCTCCGCGAGGCTCTTGGCACTGGCTGCACCACTGCCGTCGGCGCCCTCGGGCCCGGCCATGATCAGGTTGTCGACGAAGGGCACGAACGGCTGGTCGGTGCGCGCGGCCCAGTTGCGGGTGCGCTGCAGGTTGGTCAGCACGCCGTTGTCGATCCAGCGGGTGGCCGCTACCGGCGCGCCATTGTCGAAGATCGACTCCTCGCCGCCCTCGACGACCAGCTGGAAGGGCCTGGCCGGCATGGCCGGCTCGGCGGGATCGGAGCGCAGCGTGATGCCCAGCTGGGACAGCGACTCCCCGATCCGGCTGCGGCCCTCACCGCCGGCGAAGACGCTGCGGCCCTCTTCGGCGTCGCGGGCGGTAGCCGTCCAGTACAGGTAGATCATCAGGTCGGCCACCGCCGAGGGCGGCAGCAGCGTCTCGTACCGGCCGGCCGGCAGGTCGATCCGGGTGCTCGACCAGTCCAGCCGGGTGCCCAGGTCGGCGGCCATCGCCTCGACGTCGATGTCGGTCCAGTCCCGGGTCTGCGCGCCCGCCCAGGCGGTGCTGGTCAGGTCGCGGGACTTGGCGTTGAGCTCCAACCGGCCGGTCGGCTGGTCGTGGCGGCGGCGCAGGCCGGTGGACGAGGCCAGGAAGGTCGAGGCCATCAGCTGCTCGGCGAAGCCGTAGAGCAACCGGTCGGCCTTCTCCGCCTCGGCGAAGGCACGGCCCAGCGCGGGCGCGAAGTCACCGAACACCTCGATGCCGGTACGCGCCGCGGGTGCGTCCCAGTCGTCGGAGGACTCGTACGGCTCGACCAGCGGCGAGGCGTCGTCTGCCGGCGAGGCCGACCGGGCGGCCTCCTCGCTGGCGGTCACCAGGGCGGCCAGGTCCTCCGCGCCGGTCACTGCCCGCGACACCACCCCGGACGAGACGCCCTGCTCACCGTCCACGATGGAGATCACGACGAGCTTGCGGGAGTGCGCCTGGCCGTTGGTGGTGAGGCTGTTGCCCGCCCAGCGCAGGTTCGCGGTGGTCAGCTCCTCGCCGATCACCAGGCAGCCGGACGCGGTGGACAGCGCCAGCGCCTGCTCGACCAGATCCTGGATCCGGACGTCCGTGCTGGTGGTGCTGGTCATCATCGGCCGCCTTCGGTCACGGTGTTGAGCACGTTGACATGGGAGAACAGCGCGGCCGGGCAGCCGTGCGAGACCGCCGCCACCTGGCCGGGCTGGCCCTTGCCGCAGTTGAAGGCACCGCCCAGCACGTAGGTCTCCGGGCCGCCGACCGCGGCCATGGAACCCCAGAAGTCGGTGGTGGTGGCCTGGTAGGCGACGTCGCGCAGCTGGCCGGCCAGCTGGCCGTTGACGATCCGGTAGAACCGCTGACCGGTGAACTGGAAGTTGTAGCGCTGCATGTCGATCGACCAGGACTTGTCGCCGAGCACGTAGATGCCCCGTTCCACGCCGCCGATCAGGTCGTCGATCGAGCGGGCGTCCGGGCTCGGTTGCAGGGACACGTTCGCCATCCGCTGCAGCGGGATGTGGCCCGGGGAGTCGGCGTAGGCGCAGCCGTTGGACCTGCCCAGGCCCTTGGCCGCCGCCATCTGCCGGTTGAGCTGGTAGCCGACCAGCACGCCGTCGGAGACGATGTCGAAGCTGGTGGTGGCCACCCCCTCGTCGTCGTAGCCGATGCTGGACAGGCCGTGCTCGACGACGCGGTCACCGGTCACGTTCATGACCTCGCTGCCGTAGCGCAGGCTGCCGAGCTTGTCGAAGGTCGCGAACGAGGTGCCGGCGTAGGCCGCCTCGTAGCCCAGCGCCCGGTCGAGCTCGGTGGCGTGGCCGATCGACTCGTGGATGGTCAGCCAGAGGTTGGACGGGTGGATCACCAGGTCGTAGCGGCCGGCCTGCACCGACGGCGCGGCGACGTGCTCGGCCAGCAGCTCGGGTAGCTCGGCCAGTTCGGCGTCGAAGTCCCAGCCCGTGCCGGTCAGGTACTCCCAGCCGCGGCCGGCCGGTGGCGCGAGGCTGCGCATCGAGGAGAACCCGCCGTTGGCCCGGTCGACGGAGACCGCGGTGAACTCCGGATGCATCCGGACCCGCTGCTGGGTGGTCACGGTGCCTGCGGTGTCGGCGTAGTACTTGTTCTCCAGCACCTGCAGCAGGTGGGCGTCGACGTGGTCGACGCCGGGCGCGCCGCGCAGCACCTCGGCCAGTTCGGACAGCCGCGCCAACCGGTCGGCGGCCGGCACCTCGAAGGGGTTGACGTCGTAGGCCGACACCCAACTCGCGGCGGCGTGCACCGGCTCGTCGGCCAGCTCCACCGGGTCCGAGCTGAGCACCTGGCTGAGCTTGGCGGTGGCGACGGCCTGCTCGGCCAGCCGGGCCGCGGCCTCCGGAGTGCGGTCGATGCCGCTGGCGAAGCCCCAGGCGCCCTCGTGCACCACCCGGACCGCCAGGCCGAGATCCTCGTCGTCGGTGGCGGCGTCGAGCTGGCCGTCCCGCAGCCGCAGCGACCCGCGTGCGGTTGCGCTCGAGCCGGAAGTCGGCGTGCGAGGCACCGAGCTCGCGGGCCCGGCTCAGCGCGGCGTCGGCGAGCGCGGCGGCGGGCAGGGCGAGGAATGCGGCATCGATGCTGGGCATGAGCCCGATAGTAGAGGCAGCCGCCGACAGGATTTGCCGGCTGGCGTGTCGGCCGGCGGCCCGAGGCAGGACCGTGCGACAGCCGTGTGACAACCTCTTCGGCCGTCGATCCTGGCCGTCCGCAGAACTTACGCTACCGTAGGTTACGCATCAGTAACTTAGCCTCGCCAGGAGGGGACGACATGACCGCGGTGCTTCCCCGCACGATGGAACTGCACGGCCAGCCGCTGAGCTACGCCGACATCGGTACCGGCTCGGCGGTGCTGTTCGTGCACGGCCTGCTCGGCTCGCACCGGCACTGGACGCGGCTGATGCACGCGCTCGCGGCCGACCGCCGGCTGATCGCGCCGGACCTGTTCGGGCACGGCGCCTCGGCCAAGCCGGTCGGCGACTACTCCCTGGGCGCGCACGCCGCCACCCTGCGAGACCTGCTCGACCGGCTGGCGGTGGACCGGGTGACGCTGGTCGGGCACTCGCTCGGCGGCGGCATCGCGATGCAGTTCGGTTACCTGTTCCCGGACCGGGTGGACCGGCTGGTGCTGGTCAGCAGCGGCGGCCTGGGACGTGAGCTGAGCCCGCTGCTGCGGGCCGCCGCGTTGCCCGGCGCGGAGCTGGTGCTGCCGGTGATCGCCTCGCGCTGGCTGCACCGGCAGGCCGCCTCGGTGGCCGGTGGCCTGAGCCGGCTGGGCATCCGTCCCGGCACCGACCTGGCCGAGGCCTGGCGGGGGCTCGGCGACCTGGACGCCGAGGGCCGGCGGGCCTTCCTGGCCACGGTCCGCTCGGTGATCGATCCGGGTGGGCAGACGGTGACCGCCTGGGGCCACCTGCCGATGGCCGACACCGTGCCCACCCTGCTGGTCTGGGGTGCGCGCGACCGCATCATCCCGTCCTGGCACGCCGTCAACGCCCAGGCCGGCTTCCCCGGCTGCCAGGTCGAGATCTTCCAGCGCGCCGGGCACTTCCCGCACCTGGCCGAGCCGGAACGGTTCGCCGCGCTGTTGGCCGGCTTCATCGGCGGTGCGACACAATGCCCGGCGTGACCACGCTCTGCCTGCAACCGCTGACCGAGTCCCACCAGGCCGCCGTCGAGCAACTGCTCGCCGACGCGGACGTGCTGCGCTTCACCCGGCTGCCCGACCCGCCGGTGCCCGGCTACGCCAGCGAGTGGATCGCCCGCTACCGCACCGCCCGCACCGAGGGACGCGGCGAGGCGTTCGCGGCGGTCGATCCCGACGGCAGCTTCCTCGGCGTCGCGCTGGCCCCGCACATCGACGGCGAGAGCCTGGAGATGGAGCTGGGCTACATGGTCGCCCCGGCGGCCCGGGGCCGTGGGGTGGCCGGTGAGATGCTGCGCCAGCTGACCAGCTGGGCGTTCACCGAGCACGGCGTGCTGCGGGCGAGCCTGGCCATCGACGTGGCCAACGTGGCGTCCCAGCGGGTCGCCGTCCGGGCCGGCTACACGCTGGAGGGGGTGCTGCGCTCGGCCTACTTCAAGCAGGGCATGCGGGTGGACACCCAGGTCTGGTCGCGGCTGCCCACCGACCCCGAGCCCGATCCGGCGGGCTGAGCCGAGGGCCTCAGCCGACCGCCTGCTCCAGCGCGGTCACCTCGTCGTCGAGGTAGCCGAGCATCCGCTGCAGGTGCGGCACCGTGCGCCGGCAGCCGGTCAGGCCGAAGGACAGCTCGCCGGCGTAGCTGGTGCAGGTGATGTTCAGCGCCTGCCCGTGGTACGGGATGGACAGCGGGTAGATGCCGTCCAGCCGGGCGCCGTTGAGGTAGAGCGGCGTGCGCGGGCCGGGCACGTTGGAGATGATCAGGTTGAACGGCGGCCGGGCCAGCTCGGCGTAGCCGGGTATCGACTGCAGCATCAATGGGCTCATCCCCAGGCCGGTCATCGCGACGATCTGCAGCGGGGTCAGCTCGGCGAGGGCCTGCTTGCCCTCCTTCATCGAGTGCCGCACGCTGTCCAGCCGGTCCAGCGGGTCGGCGAGCTGGGTGCCGAGCGCGCACATCACCGCGCCGACGGCGTTGCCGGACTCCCGGTTGCGGTCGCGGACCTTCAGCGCCACCGGCACCATCGCGATCAGCGAGGAATCGGGCAGCGCGTCGAAGCTCAGCAGGTAGGACCGCAACGCCCCCGAGCAGGCGGCGAGCACCACGTCGTTGACGGTGCAGCCGGCCCGGCGGCGGATCCCGTTGATGCGCTGCATCGGCCAGGACTGGGCGGCGAACCGGCGCGAGCCGGAGATCGGGACGTTGAACATCGACCGCGGGGCGGCGAACGAGATCGGTGCGCTCTGCGCCTGCAGGCCGCGGTTGAGGGTGCGCACCAGCGCCGCCGGGATGCCGGCCACGTCGGTGGCGATGTCCCGGGCGGCGCGCAGCAGGTTGGCCACCACCTCCTCCGGGCTCGGCGGCGGCCCGGCCGCCTGCGCCGTCACCCCGCCCTGACCGGACGTGCCGGCTGGGCCGGCCGCACCGGCAGCACCGGCCGTGGCGGCCACCGTGCCGGCCTTGGCCGCCGGCCGGTTGGCCCACGGCGGCGGCAGGTCGCGGTCGGCCGGGTCCTTGGTCAGCACCCGCTGCAGCAGCCGCTGCGCCGAGACCCCGTCCAGCAGCGCGTGGTGCACCTTGAGGTAGAGCGCGAACCGGCCGTCGGCGAGCCCCTCGATGACGTGCAGCTCCCACAGCGGGCGCTCCCGGTCCAGCAGGGTGCCGTGCAGCCGCGAGCACAGCGCCAGCAGTTCCAGCACCCGGCCCGGCTGGGGCAGCGAGTTGTGCCGGACGTGGTGGCGCAGGTCGAAGTCCCGGTCCTCCTCCCAGGCCCACTGGCCGGCGGTACCGAGCGAGCGGTGGGCGCGCTTGCGGAACAGCGGGGCGACATCGGAGGCCGCCGCGCCGGTGGTGAGCCGGGAGAACAGCTCCTCGGGACCGGCGAAGTCGGCGGGCGGTTCGAACAGCTCCAGGCCGCCCACGTGCATCGGCGTCTGCGCGGACTCGACGGTCAGGAACACCGAGTCCGTCGGTGACATCGGCAGCAGCACGGTCAAGATCCTGTCACCGATGCCGGCCGGACGCGAACCCCGGACCCGGCCGCCGCCCGCGGCCAGGCCCGGTGCGCATGCATTACGACTAGGTAACACTGCGGTCCCGGCGAGCAACGCATACCACCCGACAGGAGTCTTCTGTCGTGTTCGGTACGCACCGGCCAGAACGGTCAGCACGGGGGAACGGCCATGTCGTCAAGCCAGCAGCTGTCAGTCGAGCCAGAGCCCGCGGGGCGGGCGACCGCCGGCCCGCTGCCCGGTGCTTCCGGCCAGCTCGCGCCGGACGGGCGACAGTGGCGCGCGGAGGCGGTGACCTGGTTGCTGCTGGCCGCGCTGGCCGGTGCGGTACTGGACCAGGGAGGCTTCCCCACCGGTGCCCAGCGGGTGCTGGCTGCCGGGCTGGGCGCCGCGGTCGTCGTCGCGCTCTGGTCGGTGGCGGCGCCGGCCCGGCCGGCCGAGCCGGCGCTCGGTCACTGGGCGCTGCCGGCCGTCGCCGGATTGGCCTGTGCGGGCTGGGCTTTCTCCGACGGCTGGCTGCACGGCGCGCCGGGTTCCGGTGTGCGACCGGCGCTGCTGGTGATCGCAACCGGCACGGTGATCGCCCTGTGCCGCTGGCTGTCACCGGACCAACGGGCCCGGCTCGCCACCGGCATCGGGCTGCTGGGCTGCCTCACCGCGCTACTCGGCTGGTACGGCGTCGCGAGCCACTCCACGGCGTTCGCCCTGACCGGGCAAGGCCTCTGGCGTGCCATGGGGACGCTCGGATACCCCAACGCCACGGCCGCGTTCCTGGCGCTGGTGCTCCTCGGCGCGATCTGCCGGCAGGTCCGGCACGCTGCGGCGCGCTGGCCGACCGCGCTGGCGGCTACCGCCCTGCTGGCCGGGCTCGGTGCCACGCTCAGCCGGGGCGGCCTGCTCGCCCTGGTCGCGGGCCTGGCCGTGCTGGCGGCGCTGTTCGGCCTCCGGCGGCTGCTGGCCGCGCTGTGGGCGCCGGCGCTGGGTGCTGCTCTCGCCCTGGCCGGGCTGCTGCCCGGGCTGGCGAGCACCAGCACGCCGCGGCCCGTCCTGGCTGCCGGAGCGCTGGTCGCCGGGTTGGTCACCGGTGCCGGGGCGGCCACCGCGCTGCACCAGCTCCGATCGAGAATCACGCATGCCGCCCTGACATTTCTCGGTTGCCTCAGCATCCTGCTCGCCGGTGCCGGCGCCGTGCTGGCCGCAACGGGCGCCGGCTCGGTGCTGCCCACCCTGCGGCAGGCCCGGTTCACCTGGTCCTCCACCGACCGGCTCGCCGCCTGGCAGGCGGTGACCGGGATCGCCGCCCGCCACCCGCTCACCGGCGCCGGCCCCGGGCTGCGCACCTTCAGCTGGGCCGACCCGCACGGCGGCGTGCTGGTTTTCGCCTACGCACACGACGAATACCTGCAGGTACTGGCCGAGCTCGGAGCGATCGGGCTGGCGCTGCTGCTGGCCGGCCTGGCGGCGGTGCTGCGAGTCCTGCTCCGATACCGGCCGCGATCGGCCGGCGGCGAGGCGAGCGCTGCCGCGATCGCCGGGCTGGCCGTGCTGTGCACCTCGGCGGTGTTCGATTTCACCTGGCATTTTCCGGCCATCGTGCTGACTGCAGCAGCACTGGTCGGTTGCGCGGAGCCGGCAGTCCGGCTGCGCGGTAGCAGTACCTCCAACCTCTGATCCTCTTATCAAGAAAGGCGTTTCGATGATCAATACTGCCCTGCTCAAGGTCGGCGCCGGCGC
This sequence comes from uncultured Actinomycetota bacterium, assembly GCA_963796905.1. GTDB lineage: Bacteria > Actinomycetota > Actinomycetes > Mycobacteriales > Jatrophihabitantaceae > Jatrophihabitans_A. The sequence goes on from CAWCNK010000005.1 coordinate 107,369, forward strand.
CACCGCGCTGCTGGCCGGCGGTGGCCTGGCCCTGCTCAGCCCCAGCTCGCCGGCGGCGGCCTACTCCTCACCGCCGCTGTACCTGGACATCTCGATCCAGTCGCCGGCACACCTGGTGGCGCGCGGTGCCGCCGTCACGGTCCCGATCACCACCACCTGCAACAGCGGCCAGGCCTACGTCCGGGTCACCGTCACCGAACGGGTCGGCAAGAAGGTGGCCACCGGCACCGGGTACGCCACCGTCGGGTGCACCGGCTCGCGCCAGCAGAACACCGTGACGGTATCTGCCAGCTCGGCCACGGCGTTCAGCAAGGGGAGTGCCTACGTCGCCGCCGATATCGACGGCTGCTCGTACTACTTCTGCGGCGAGGAGAACAACAGCGCGACCATCAAGATCGCTTCCTGAACCCGGGCGTCCCGCCGGAACGCATCACCCTCCAGCGTTTCCGGCGGGACGTCCGCCTCCGGACCGGGGTCCGCCGTGACGCAGACCTGGTCCCAGCACGACAGGGCGCCGCGGACCTCGAGGTCCGCGGCGCCCTGCCGGTGTACAGCTATTCGGTTAGATCACCGGCTAGACCCGGCTCAGGAACCCACGGTGTAGCTGTAGGGGATCTGGGCCAGGGTGTCACCGGTGGTGTTGAAGGTGGCGTAGGCGAACGACGGCGGGGTGTAGATGTTGAGCACGCCGCTCACCGTGGTGCCCTTCTTCGCGGTGGGCGTGATGGTGACCGTGATGGTCTTGGTCTCGCCCGGCTGGATGGTGACGGCGTTGCCGAGGTCGGCGTCCGGGTCGGTGGCAACCGCCCAGAAGTCACCCGTCGAGGACGTGACGCTGTGGTCGAAGCCCAGCGTCCGCGCACTCAGGTTGACCGTCGAGTCGGCCGTCGGAGCACCTTCGGGGCCGAAGGCGCCGACCTCCTCGACGTCGGTGTACCAGATGCCGGTCGAGACCGTGCCCGGGTTCTCCTGAACGGTGGCCACCGAGATGGTGCTGCCGTTCTGGGCCGACTTCAGGTTGCCGACCACGTCGATGCCCTGCAGGCCCGGGGTGAGCTCGACGAGCGCCGGGACGTCAGAGACGGCCGCCGCGGTCAGGCTCGTGGTGCTCGGCGGTACCAGGAAGGTCGGTGCGCCGTGCTCGGGCAACTGGAAGGACTGCGACCCGAACGGCGAGACCAGCTGCAGGGTCTGCAGCTTCGCCGTCCGCGGGTCCACCTGGACGTTGATCGGGGCGATGCCGGTGTTGGTGACGTTGACCTTGGCGGTCACCGCCTTGCCGGCCTTGAGCACGGTGTGCGTCGAGTTCGGCAGGCCCTGGGTGCTGATGCGCTGCTGGTTGAAGCGGATCAGGCCGGTGATCGCCTCGTCGAAGGAGGTACCCGGAACCGGGTTGACGACGGCGATGACCACCCGCCACCGGCCCGGGATCGGGTTGGCGGTGTTGAGCTGCAGGTTCTTGCCCTGCGTTCCCAGGGTGAACGGGTCGGTGGAGAGCAGGTTGCTGTCCACCGCCTGGGTCTCGTCGTTCGGGTCGACCAGGACGGCCTCGAGCTGGTAGGCCGGGTTGTCGGCGAGCTTGATGCCCACACCGATGTCCCGGATGCCCTTGGACACGTTGAAGGCGTAGGTGAGCGTCTGCGCCGCCGAGCCGGCCCGAGCGTTACCGCCGGTGATGTTGCCGGTGAAGGTGGCGCGGTTGCCCACCACCTGCAGCACGGTGCGGGCCACCACTGCCACCGCGGTCTGGTGACCGTCGGAGCTGGCGACCGTGATCGCGTAGGAGGTGTCGCCACCGGCGGTCGGGGTCTGGAGCGTGACCTGCACGTTCTTGGACTGCCCGGGAGCCAGGTAGAGGACCGGCGGGCTGACCCGGCCGATCGCCACCGCCTGCTGCGAGGTGGTGCGCAGGCTGACCGTGCCGGAGTAACCGGACGCGCTTGCCAGCGTGTAGATCACCGCGGTGTACGTGCCGGCGGCCGGCTTGCGGAGGTCGACGTTGGCGTAGTTGGCCGAGACGGCGCCGCCCTGCGGACGGCTGTTGGTGACGAACTCACCGTTGGGGCCGAAGATCGACAGCCGAACCACCGGGGTGACGGTGGCGGTGCCGACCTGCTTCGGCGCGCCCTGCCAGATCATCTGCGCGGCCAGGTAGTCGGTTCCGGCCGGCACCGTGAAGGTCATCTTCTTGTACGCCCACGGAGCACCCGTGGTCGGGTACGGGAAGGTGGGGTCGCTGGCGGGGTTGATCGTGGTGGTGTGCGTCTGCACGTTCGTCGTGCGGAAATCACGGGTGGCCGTGGCGACCGTCAGCGGCTTGGTGCCGACGTTGCGCACGCCGATGGTGGACGTGTGCGAGCTGCCCGGCGTGCCGGAGAAGTCGATCTGGCTGGTCGACAGCACGATGTTCGAGCTGACGCCGGCGGGCGCCGGCGTGCTGCTGCCCGGGTAGGTCAGTGCTGCCTCGACGGCGGCCCGGGCGTTGAGCAGGCCCGCGCCCTGTTCGAAGGTCGGCACGCCCAGGTCTGTCGCGGTGCTGGTGAGCAGCTTCTTGACCAGGACCGGCGACGGCGAGGCGCCACCGTGGCTGGACCGGTAGGCCGAGATCACCAGTGCCGCGGCGCCCGCGGTCAGCGGAGCCGACTGGCTGGTACCGCCGAAGGGCTGGACGTCGGAGTGACCGCCGCGGAAGTTGGTGCACTCGGACGCGCCGGCGTCGCACGCCGCCCAGCCGGACTCACCTGGTGCGGTGATGTCGACCGTGCCGCCGCTCTGGGTGTAGCCGCCGGAGGACAGCGAGGAGATCTCGTCGTTGACCCACTTGCCGTTGCCGAAGTACCGTGCGCCGGCGTAGCCGGTCTGGGCGTAGGTCCGGTTGTTGGTGTTGGCCGCCACCGAGATGACGTGCGGGTCGGTGGACGGGTTGCCGATCGTGCTGGTGGTGCCCGCGTCGCCGGATGAGACGGTGACGGTGGTACCGGCGGCGACGGCCATGTCGTTGAACAGCGAGATGGCGCTACGGGCCGCGGCGTCCGGAATCGGGTTGCCGCCGAAGGACTCGTTGATCACGTCGACGTGGTCGGTGCTGACCGCGTAGTCGATGGCCTGCACGATCGAGGTGGTGTAGAAGTCGATCTTCAGGGCGACCACGTCGGCGCCGGGCGCCATGCCCAGGATGCGGATGTTGCAGCCGGCCGGCAGCGGGTAGGCCGGGTTGACGAAGGTCGACAGGTCGTGCGAGACCAGGCCCTGGGCCGCGATCGCGGAAGCGTCGCCGTAGGCCTCGGCGCCACCCTCGTCCGGGGTCGGGCCGTCGGGGGAGAACGCCTTGTAGTCGACGATCACGTGCGAACCGTCGGCCCGGATGAAGTCGGGGTTGTCGGGGTTGATCGCGTCGGCGATGAAGGCGACCTTGGTGCCCGAGCCGTCGGTGAGCTGCTGGGCGGTCTTGGCCTGCGGGTCATCGGAGGCGGTGTTGGTGTCCTGCAACGCCTCCGGCTCCAGCAGCGGCTTACTGGGGTCCGTCGGGCAGACCGCCGTGGACGGCGGCGTGCCGAGCCGCGGCGCGTTGGTGCTCGCGCCGTCCGCGCCGGCCTTGGTGCGCACCGGGATCGCGACCTGGCTGTCCGGAATGACCGCGGCCACCGCCGGGTCGGCGGTCAGCGCCGCGACCTGGTCGGGGGTGGCGGTGAGCGAGAGCGCGTTGGCCGCGGTGTAGTGCCGGACCCTGGTCGGCTTGGTGCCGCCCCGCTGGGCGAGCCGGCTCAGGACGGCGTCCTGGGAACTGGTCGCCCGCGCGCGGCGGGCACCGACGTGTGCGCGGTCGGCCGGCGTGGCGGAGAGTTGGTCGTGCAGCAGCACGATCACCGACTCCGGCGCCGAACCCGCTGCCACCGGCGCCGCAAGGGCCGGCAGTGCTCCGACGAACTGGCAGGCGGTGCCGAGCGCTGTCGCGCCCACCACCGCCGCTATGAAGAGTGACCTGGGTTTCTTGACGGTCATTGGCTGCGTTGCCCCCTGGACAGAAAAGACGCGGCGCTAGCCGCCGCGACACACCTGACCGACTATTCACACCGCCGGGGGGTCGCACAATACGAATGGTTAGCCCAGGGAACGGTGTTACCAAAACTTGACCTTCGCCGGAGCCGGCGGCGCCGGCTCACAGCCGCCTGGATGTGGCCAAGATGTGAATGCCTTTGCCGGGTAAGGGCCATCCCGTCCGGCCCCGGCCGGAAGCTGACCGGAGAGGTCTAGAAGTCCCTGAACGGGGAGATGCTGGCGCCGAGCAGGTTCAGCCGCTCGGCCAGTTGCTCGTACCCCCGGTCGATGACGTAGACGTTGCGCAGCAGCGAGGTGCCCTTGGCCGCCAGCATCGCCAGCAGCACCACCACCGCCGGCCGCAGCGCCGGCGGGCAGATCACCTCGGTGCCCGACCAGTGGGTGGGCCCCTCGACGTAGATCCGATGCGGGTCCATCAGCGTGACCTTGGCGCCCAGCTTGGTGAGCTCGGTCAGGTACAGCGCCCGGTTGTCGTACACCCAGTCGTGGATCAGGGTCGAGCCCTGCGCGGTGGCGGCGATCAGCGCGAAGAACGGCAGGTTGTCGATGTTCAGGCCGGGGAACGGCATCGGGTGGATCTTGTCCAGCGGGGCGTGCAACTCCGAGGGCAGCACCGTCAGGTCGACCAGCCGGGTACGCCCGTTGGCCGCGGGGTACTCAGGGCTGCGCAGGTAGCGCAGGCCCATCTCCTCCAGCAGCGCCAGCTCGATCTCGAGGAACTCGATCGGCACCCGGTTGACCGTGATCTCCGAGGACGTCACGATCGCTGCGGTCACCAGGCTCATCGCCTCGATCGGGTCCTCCGACGGGGAGTAGTCCACGTCCCGGCGAATCTCGGCCACCCCGTGCACGGTGAGGGTGGTGGTGCCGATGCCGTCCACCCGCACCCCGAGCTCGGTGAGGAAGAAGCACAGGTCCTGCACCATGTAGTTCGGGCTGGCGTTGCGGATCACGGTCACCCCGACCCGGCGGGCGGCGGCCATCAGCGCGTTCTCGGTCACCGTGTCGCCGCGCTCGGTCAACACGATCGGCCGGGCCGGCGACACCGAGCAGTCCACCTTGACGTGGTAGGCACCAGCCGCCGCCTCGACCTGCACCCCGAACGGGCGCAGCGCCGTCATGTGCGGCTCGACGGTCCGGGTGCCGAGCGCGCAGCCGCCGGCGTAGGGCAGCTCGAAGGTCTCCTCGTGGTGCATCAGCGGGGCCAGGAACATGATGATGCTGCGGGTCCGGCGGGCCGCCTCCAGGTCCATGCCGGCCAGGTTCAGCCGCTCCGGCGGCACGATCTCCAGATCGTTGTCGGTGTTGAGCCACCGGGTGCGCACGCCGATGCTGGTGAGCACCTCGAGGATCCGGTTCACCTCTTCGATCCGGGCGACCTTGCGCAGCACGGTCCGGCCCTGATTGAGCAAGGAGGCACACAGCAGGGCTACCCCGGCGTTCTTGCTGGTCTTGACGTCGATGCTGCCCGACAGCTGGCGGCCACCCTGACCCGCAGGTGCGGCGGGCGGGACCGGCCGATGGAGACGATCTCGGAGTCCAGCGCCTCGCTGATCCGGGTCAGCAGGTCCAGGCTGAGGTTCTGGTTGCCCTGCTCGATGCGGTTGATCGCGCTCTGCGAGGTGCCCAGCGACTCGGCGAGCTGGGCCTGCGTCCAGCCGCGGTTGCGGCGGGAGTCGCGGATCAGCGTCCCGATCCGGCGGGCGTAGTCCTTGGCGGCACCGACATCTTCGACCATGCCAGGCACGATATCTCAGATATGAGTTCGAACCTGGCCGCCCGGCGGGCATTCGCCCTACAAAACCACCATATCGGTATAGATTCCTGCGCCTGGTGAGATGCAGCGCTCGGCGTAGTGGGCCACGCCCTCGCACTGCCCGCTCAGCCGGAGCGGGCCGCCGTGGCCAGCGCCGCCACCGCGGCGGCCAGCTGGTCCCGGATCGCGGGGTCGGCCACCAGGCCGTCCGGGCCGACCTCGGCACGGGTCACCGCGACCTGCGCGCAGGCCTGCTCGACGATCACCGCGTCGGCGTAGGTCAGCACCGTGCGCAGCTCGGCGTAGGCGCCGGCCGCCCTGGTGGGACCACCCCAGGCGCAGTTGATCCACCCCACCGGCTTGCCGGACAGCTCCCCGCCGCCGATCGACCAGTCCAGCAGGTTCTTCAACGACCCCGGCAGGGCGCCGGCGTACTCCGGGGTGCTGAACAGCAGCGCGCCGGCCTCGCCCAGCTGCCGGCGCAACCGCGCCACCGCGTCCGGCAGCCGATCGCCGTCGTCGTCGGGGTTGAAGTGCGGCAGCTCGGCCAGCTCGTCGTAGGAGGCAACCGCGACGCTGGCCGGTGCCAGCAGTCCGGCGGTCCGCAGCACCGCGGCATTGCTGGACCCGGACCGGACGCTGCCGCAGATCAGCAGCACTCGCTCAATCATCGTCCGGCCTCAGAACAGGGTCGGCTCGTCGGGCGGCAACGCGCCTTCCAGTTGCAGCATCCGGCGCTTGGCGGCCACCCCGCCGTGCGCGGAGAAGCCGTGCATCGAGCCGTCGGCGGCCAGCACCCGGTGGCACGGCACGATGATCGGGCACGGGTTGTGTCCCAGCGCCCGGCCGACCGCCCGGGCCGCGCCCGGCAGCTGCAGCTCGGTGGCGATCGCCCCGTAGGACAGCGTGCTGCCGGGCCGGATGGTGCGGGTCACCCGGTAGACGGCGCGGTGGAAGTCGGGTACCCCGGACAGGTCGAGCTCGACGTCGGCGAGGTCGTCCCGGGCGCCGGCCGGCGAGCCGTCGAAGAGCGCGACGATCCGCTCGATCACCTGACCGATCGCCGGCGGTGGCGGCTGCTCGCGGCTGCCGGCCAGCCGGTGGGCGATCCGGCGCCGGGTGGTGTCGGGGCTGGCCTCGGGCAGGTTCACGTCGACGATGCCGGCCTCGGTCCAGCCCAGCGCGCAGTACCCGATCGCGGTGTCGAACAGGGCGAATCCGGCGGCGGTCATGATGGCTGCCAGCTTAGGCCCCGACCGGCTCGTCCGGTGCGGGCCGGCCGGTAACGGCAACCGGGGAGGTTCCCGGTCCGACGGCGCCCGCGCCGGACCGGTGCGGGCCGGGCAGGCCCAGCGCCAGCACCCCGGTGACCGCGCCGAGCAGGGCCGCGACCAGCCAGGCCAGCCGGAACTCGTCCCGGCCCGAGGCGTCGACGTGCACGCCGACCAGGGTGACCAGCACCGCGACCCCGACCGCACTGGCGACCTGGCGGCCGGCGTTGATCATCGCCGAGCCGGTGGCCGAGCGCTGCGGCGGCAGTGCGGTGACCCCGGCCGCGATCAGGGTGCTCACCGCCAGCCCCACCCCGGCGCCACCGATGAGCAGGGTGGGCAACAGGTCGGCCAGGTAGGACGGGGCGGTCTGCACCCGGCCGGCCTGCAACAGCATGGCGAGCGCGAACAGCGCCGAGCCGAGCGCGACCACCGGGGCGCTGCCGCGCCGGTGCACCGCCCGGCTGGACAGCACCGTCACCACCGGCACCATGGCCGGCCCGGGCGCCAGGGCGAGCCCGGTGCGCAGCGGCGAGTAACCCCAGATCTCCTGGCACCACAGCACGTCCGACAGCAGCATGATCGAGAAGCCGACCCCGAACACGACGGTCGCGGCGTTGGCCAGCCCGAAACCCGGCACCCGGAACAGGCTCAGCTCGAACAGCGGAGACCGGTGCACCGCGCACCGGCGCAGGAACGCCGCCGCGGCGAGGACCGCCAGCGCCAGCAGGGCGACGGTGGCCGCCGAAGACCAGCCCCAGGCCGGTGCCTGCACCAACGCGCCGGCGAGGCTGCCGACCGCCACCGTCACCAGCGCGGCCCCGGTCAGGTCGGGCCACGGCTCCCGCTCTCGGGCCGGCGGATGCGGCAGCACCCGCAACCCGGCCAGCAGCGACAGCAGCCCGATCGGCAGGTTCACCAGGAACACCCAGCGCCAGCTGTGCTCCACCAGCAGCCCGCCGAGCGCCGGCCCGGTCGCGGCGGCCAGCGCGCCGACCGCCGACCAGGCCCGGGCAGCCGCGATCCGGCGCTCCGGCGGGAACACCACCATCAGCAATGCCAACGAGGTGGGCAGCTGGGCCGCCGCGCCCACCGACTGCAGCACCCGGGCGGCGATCAACACCGGCAGGTTCGGCGCCAGCGCACAGAGCCCGGAGGACACCGTGAAGATCACCACGCCGCCGAGGAAGACCCGGCGGTGGGAGATCCGGTCGCCGAGCCGGCCCGCTGCCACCAGCAGTGCGGCCAGGCCCACCGCGTAGCCGTTGAGCACCCAGGAAAGGTCGGCCAGGTCGGTCGGGGCGCCCCGGCTGCCGGAGGAGAAGCCGGCGCCGATGGCCGGCAGCGCGACGTTGACGATCCAGAGGTCCAGGTTGGTCACGAAGACCGCGGTGACCACCACGGCCATCACGAGGCGCCGGTCGGCGAGCCTTGAGTTTGACTTTCCTACCGTCATGGCCGGAGACACTAGCGGTCGATGGTTTGATATGCCAACCTTTAGGTTGTGAACGCCGTCCCGACCTCCCGCATCCACCCGACCGACCTGCCCGGACGGCCCTGCTCGGCCGCCGCCGCGCTGGAACTGGTCGGGGACCGGTGGTCCCTGCTGGCGGTCCGCGAGGTGATGTTCGGCAACCGGCGCTTCAGCGAGATCGCCCGCAACACCGGCGCGCCGCGCGACCGGCTGGCCGCCCGGCTCAAGGTGCTGGTGGAGGCCGGCGTGCTCGAGCGACGCCAGTACCAGGACGCACCGCCGCGCTCGGACTATCACCTCACCGCCGCCGGCTCGGCCCTCGCCCCGGTGCTGCAGGCGCTGCTGGAGTGGGGCGACGCCTGGGCCGTCGATTCGCCGCCCCCGATCACCCTGCTGCACCACGACCACGAGCTGAGCGCGTCCTGGACCTGTGACACCTGCGGCGAGCGGGTGCACCGCCGCGACGTCCACCGCCGGATGAACGTGCCCGGCTGGGACCTGGCCGGGCCGGTCAGCGGGTAGGCCTTCGCCAGCAGGCGACCGTCACGGGCACGGGTGCAGAATGGGACCTTGCTCGCAGACAGGAGAAGGCGCATGACCCGAACGAGGAGCTGGCTCGCGCCGGTGCTGCTGCTGGGCCTCGCCCTGACCGGCTGCTCCAGCTCGTCCACACCGTCGGCCGCCCGCTCCGGCACACCGGCCGGTTCCGGTTCGAGCCCCTCGGCGCCGACGTCGAGCAGTGTCATCGGCCCGTCCGCGCCGGCCTTTGCCTCCACCTCGGCGGGCTCGCCGCGCGAGGTCATCTCCAAGCCCGACTTCCTGATCGACGCGAACGCGATGTGTTCCGCGGTCGACGCCCAGCTGCAGGCGCTGCCAGCCCCGTCCGACGACGCCAGCATGAAGGTCTACGCGACCGGCGTGCTGCGGATCCTGCCGATCTACCTCTCGCACGCGCAGGCGCTGGTCGCCCGGACGGCCGAGCACGCCCAGCTCGAGAAGAACTGGCTGGATGTGGTGCGCGCCGACTTCGCGGCCTTCCGGCCGGCCGGCCAGGCACTGCTCGACGCCCTCGCCGCCCACGACGACGGCAAGGTCCAGGAAGCCGTTCTCGACCTGGAGGCGGTGCCCGACCACAGCGACGCGGTGCAGGCCTACCTCAACGACTACGGGCTGCCCAGCTGCGCGCACATCGAGCAGAGCTAGCCCGCTCGACCGGCGCCGGGGAATCGGGCAGGATCTAGCGCCATGGCAACCCGGTTCCAGGTCTCCGTCGACTGCCGGGACCCGGCCCTGCTGGTTCGGTTCTGGTGCGAGGCACTCGGCTACGTGCCCGAGCCACCGCCGGACGGCTTCGACAACTGGTTCGACTTCCTGCGCAGCATCGGGGTGCCCGAGGACGAGATCACCGACGACGACCTGTGCGACTCGGTGGTCGACCCGAACGGCCTCGGCCCCCGGCTCTGGTTCCAGAAGGTTCCCGAGGCCAAAGCGATCAAGAACCGGCTGCACCTGGACCTGGAGATCGGCGGCGGCCACTTGGCCCCGCTGCCCGAGCGCCGGCGCCGGATCCAGACCGAGGCCGAGCGGCTGGAGCGGGCCGGCGCCCGCCGGCTGTCCGAGATCGACCAGGAGGGCCTGGCGCACTATGCCATCGTGCTGGCCGACCCGGAGGGCAACGAGTTCTGCCTGCACTGATCCGCTGCCTGTTCGATACCGGGCGGTCGAAGTCTGCCATTTCCTGCACATCGCGCGGCTGGCCGCCTAGGCTGCCCGGCATGCACGACTACGGCGCCGACCTCGTGGCCGGCGAGCGACGCGACGAGCTGCTCGACGCGCTCGTGGAGGCCCAGCTGTCGCCGGCCACCGACGGCGTCGTGCGGCTGACCATGCACCTGCCCGCCAACTGCCCGCTGATCCGGGCGCTGATGCGGGTCGAGGCCGAGCTGATCCTGATGGACGCCGACGCGATGGCCCGGGGCCGCTTCGAGCCGCGCACCAGCGACCAGCGCCGGGCCGACGCGTTCATGGCGCTGGCGCTGCGGGCCGCCGACATCCCGACGCCCTAGCGCGGCCGGCCGGTGCGGCCGTCCCGCCCGCGGGCCACGGCTCAGGTCGGCGGCAGGTCGTAGGCGTACTCCCAGGACGCGGTGGGCGTCCGCAGCGTCACGGTGAACGTGGCGACCGCGGCGGCTTTGCGGGGCGTCATCGAGCAGGTGATCAGGTAGGTGTGGTGCGGGCTGACCAGGAACGAGCCCGGGCACCTGCCGACGGTGCCGTCGGAGTTGACGAACCGGAACGACAGGACGCCGGCCTGGCCCGGCGCGTCGGACACCAGCTCCGGGGGCAGCGTGATGGTCGGGCTCGGCGTCAGCAGCGAGGGCAGGCTGAACATGGTGACCAACTCGCTGTCCCGGGGCACGGGCGCGGTCCGCACCGGGTCGACCTGCACCCCTGCCGCCACGGTCGCCTCCGGAGAGATAGCTGCCAGCCGGAGGTAGGCGGCGCGTTCCGCCGCCTGCGGATCCGCCAGGACCGGTGCTCCGTTCTTCGTCGGCTCCGCGGATGTCGCGCCAGGCGGCGCCGAGTTGCCGACAGACGGGGCAGGCCGGTTGGCGGATCGGCGACCGGACGGGAGGTGCCCTCCACCGACCACGACCGCCACCGAGCCCAGCGCCACCAGTGCCGCCACCACGGCGGCCAGCAGCGGGGCCACCCAGCCGGCCGGTCGTGATCGGTGCGGGTCCGCCTGCCGGAACGGCGGAGCTACCCGGTGGCCGGCCAGTTCGGCGTCGACCGCGGAGTTGATCAGGTTCTTGATGGTGGTGTCTAGGTCGGTCACGACAGTTCCTCCCGGAGCGCGCGCAGGCTGGCCATGCCCCGGCTGGCGGCCGATCGGACATGCCCCGGCGTCATGCCGGTCGCGTCGGCGATCTCGGCGTCGCTGAGGTCGGCGAGGAAGCGCAGGGTAAGCACCTCGCGTTGCCGGCGGGGCAGCGCGGCCAGCGCCCGGCGGGCCAGCTCCATCTCGGCCGACCGCAGCGCCGGCTCGTCCGCCGGCGGAGCGTGCTCACCGGCGCCGCGCACGGACGACAGCCAGGTCCGCACCGTCCGGCGCCGGCGCAGCGCGGACCGGGCGCCGTTGACCACGCTCACCCGCAGGTACCGGACCGCCGCCGGGCTGTCGGCGATCAGGTGGGCGCAGTTGTAGTTGCGGTACAGCCCGGCGAAGGCGTCCTGCACCACGTCCTCGGCGGAGCTGACGTCGTCGACCAGGCCCTGGGCCAGCCGGAGCATCGGCCACCACTGGGCCCGGTAGAGCGTGGCGAAGCGCCGGTCGTCCACCGGTTCGAGCGGCTGCCGGTCCGCGGCCAGCCAGACTGCCGTCGTGTCCATCAAGGGTCCACCTCGTCGCGTGCTCTGAAACCAAGACGCCTGAGCCGTCGATGTGTTGCAGAACCCAACGAAACTCGCCGCGAACCGGTACGAGGAGCGCTCGCCAAGCAGGTGGGATCGCCGGGCCCTGTGATACCCAGCGCGGGATTGCCTGCCAGGAAGGGGAATGCCGCCGCATTGATTGAACGTTCAAGCGGCTGTTCACCCACCCAGCACCGGAAGGCAGATCCCCATGTCCGAACCCACCAAGGTCGCCGTCATCTACTACTCCTCGACCGGCACCGTGTACGAACTGGCGAAGGCCATCGTCGAGGGAGCGGAGAAGGCAGGCGCCGAGGTCCGGTTGCGCAAGGTGGCCGAGCTCGCCCCGGCCGAGGCGATCGCCGCCAACGCCGGCTGGGCCAGCCACGCGGCCGAGACGCAGGACGTGCCGGAAGCCAGCGGCGAGGACGTCCTGTGGGCCGACGCGGTGATCCTCGGCTCGCCGACCCGGTTCGGCAACGTCGCCTCACAGCTCAAGCAGTTCCTGGACAGCCTCGGCCCGCTGTGGGCACAGGGGCAGCTCGCCGACAAGGTCTACAGCGGGTTCACCGCCACCTCGACCCTGCACGGCGGCCAGGAGTCGACCCTGCTCGCGCTCTACAACACCATCCACCACTTCGGCGGCATCGTGGTCGCCCCCGGCTACACCGACCCGGTCAAGTTCGCCGACGGCAACCCCTACGGCACCAGCCACGTCGCCGGCCAGGGTGACCTGCCGGTGGACGACACCGCCCGCAACGCCGGCGCGTACCAGGGCCGCCGGGTGGTCCGGTTCGCCACCGCGATCAAGGCCGGCCTGGCCGCGTCGGCCGGCTGACGCCCACTGGGTTCCTAGCCCGCTGGGTCAGGCTGCCGCCCCGCGGCGCAGCCTGATCCAGCGATACCCGAAGCCGTTGAGCTCCAACCGTCCCAGGTTCTTGTCCGGCGCCTCGTACTCGTCGTCGGAGAACACCTCGTACGGCTGCTTGCCGGCCCGGTCGATGCCCAGGTCGGCCTTGCTCAGATCCAGCGTGACCGGGTTGTCGGCCAGGTTGTGCAGCAGCAGGATGGCGCCTTCGGGGGCGTCGTAGCGGTGCACCAGTACCGACCGGGGCAGCGCCACGTCGACCACGCTGAGCCGGCCCACCCCGACCTCCGGGCACTCGCGCAGCACCCTGATCATCTCTTCGAACCAGCGCAGCAGCGAGTGCCGGTCGGTGCGCTGGTCCTCCACGTTCACCCGCCGGGCGGTGAAGGTGCCGCGCGACGGCAGCGGCCGGACCAGCTGCTGGGCCGGGGCGGTGGAGAAGCCGCCGGACCGGCTGGCGTCCCACTGCATCGGGGTCCGGATCGCCTCCCGGCCGGGCAGCGCGAGATCCTCGCCCATCCCGATCTCCTCGCCGTAGCGCAGCACCGGGGTGCCGGGCATGGTGAACTGCAGCGAGTAGGCCAGCCGGATCCGGGCCTGGTCGCCGTTCATCATCGACGCCAGCCGGCGGCGGATGCCCCGGCCGTAGAGGTGCATGCCCGGCTTCGGCGCGAAGGCGGCCATCACGTCGCCGCGCTGCTCGTCGGTCAGCTTGCTCAGGTCGAGCTCGTCGTGGTTGCGCAGGAAGGTGGCCCACTGCGCCATCGCCGGCAGTTTCGGCAGGGTGCCCAGCGCCTCGATCAGCGGCTCGGCGTCGCAGCGGGCCAGCGCCAGCCACAGCCGGGCGTTGAGCCCGAAGGCGAACATCATGTGCGCCCGGTCGTTGGGGCCCTCCGGCGCGGCCGCGCAGTACTTGCCGATGTCCTCGGCGCCGACGTTGGCCTCGCACAGCAGCACCGCGTCGGGGGTGCGCCACTGCACGTCCTGGCGCCAGTCGTCGAGGATGGCCCAGTCCATCGGGCCGGGGTCCACCCCGGCGCTGACCTGCTCGAGCACGAACGGCGCGGCGTCGATCCGGAACCCGGAGGCCCCCAGCTGCAGCCAGAAGCCCATCACCTTCCTGATCTCCGCCCGCACCGCCGGGTTGGCCCAGTTCAGGTCGGGCTGGAAGTCGTAGAAGCGGTGGTAGTACCAGAGCTTGGCGACCTTGTCCTTGGTCCAGGTCTCGGTCTGCTCGCCGGGGAAGACGATGCCCTGCCGGCGGTCCGGCGGCTCGTCGACGCTCCAGACGTAGAAGTCGCGGAACGGCGAGTCCGGGTCGCGGCGCGCCGCCTGGAACCACGGGTGCTGGTCGGAGGTGTGGTTGACCACCAGGTCGAGCAGCAGCCGGATGCCGCGCGAGCGGGCCTGGCTGGCGAGCTCGACGAAGTCACCGAGGCTGCCCAGCCGCGGGTCGATGCCGTAGTAGTCGCTGACGTCGTAACCGCCGTCGCGCTGCGGCGAGGGGTGGATCGGGTTGAGCCACAGGCAGGTCACCCCGAGCCGGGCCAGGTAGTCCAGCCGGCTGGTCAGGCCCGGCAGGTCACCGCAGCCGTCTCCGTCGGAGTCGGCGAAGGTGTCGACCTCGACGCAGTAGATGACAGCTTCCTTGTACCAGCGCTCTGACACCTGGCAGTCCCTTCGTCCGTGCGGGTCGGGCCGTACATCCGTTGACGGTCAGCGTCCAGGACCGCACCAGCGTCTCGAGGCTATGCCGCCCGTCGCCCGGGTGAGCGGCCCGTGCCCTGACCCGACACGGAGATAACATCTTTGTTAAGACAGCCGTCCGATCGGGACCGAGACCGGTTAGCTTGGATTGTCGTTATCTAGTGCCGGCATCGCTTGGAGGGACTCCGCTCGTGAAGCTCTCCGGCCTGCAGGCCTGGGCCGCCCGGCGGTCCGTCCGGTTCTGGGTGCTGGGCGCGCTGGTTGCCGTCGTGCTGGTCATCGCCGCGCTTCCCCGTCCGGAGTCCTCCGATGCCCGGACCGCTCCGGCCCGGCTGCACGCGGCGCCGCTCAGTTCCCCAGCACCGGCTGCCGGTAGCAGCGGCGCGGCATCGGCTGCCGCCGCGAGCCGGGCGGCGTCGGCCGAGCAGGCATCACGGTCCGCTGCCGCTGCCAGTTCCGCTGCCGCTCGCTCTGCCGCCGCGTCCCGGTCAGCTGCCGCATCACGATCCGCCGCCAGCGCTGCTGCCTCCCGCACGGTCGCCGCGCTACGTTCGGCCGCCGCTTCCCGGTCAGCCGCCGCAGCCCGGTCGGCCGCGGCAGCCCGGTCGGCCGCCTGTCGGCCGCCCCGGCCTCTCAGGGGTCAGGGTGCGAGCCGGGCTACAGCCCGTGCATCCCGCTCGGCTACGGCGACATCGACTGCGCCGGCGGCAAGGGCAACGGTCCGCGCTACGTCCAGGGACCGGTCGACGTGACCGGCGACGACCCGTACGACCTAGACCGAGACGGCGACGGCATCGGCTGCGAATAAACGCCACGCCTGCGTAGCCGACTGCTGTGTTTCGAATCTTGTGGCCTGCCGCTCGACGTAGCGCCACAATCAAAGCCGTGCGGGCTTACGTCGGGGTGACCGATACTGACTGGCACCGGTACCTGGCGGCGCGTCCTCACCTTGACGAGGTCAATTTCTGGCGCCCCGGTGGCAGCCGTCGCTTCGCCGCGCTCAAGCCCGGAGAGCTATTTCTTTTCAAAACCCATCACCCCCATAATCGGGTAGTAGGAGGCGGTTTCTTCAGCGGCTTCGCCGCATTAACCCTCTCTGAGGCATGGGACCTGTTCGGCGAAGAGAACGGCGTGCCGGACCTGCGGGCGATGCGGTTCTACGTCGGCAGGTACCGCTCCCAACCCATCGCTTCCCGAGAAGACCCACTGATCGGGTGCATCTTCATCCGTGACGTTCGCTTCTTCGCTGCCGAGGACACGGCCGAATCACCACCCGAGTTCGCGTCGAACATCGTTCAGGGCAAGACGTACGATCTTGCGTCTTCCTCGGTGGAAGGCTATTTCGAGCAGATATTGATGAGGCTGCTTGACCAGCCCGCGCAGGTAGAGACCCTCCAGCCATGGCACCGGCCGGGGCCGGTATATGGCGACCCTCGGCTGGCTCCATACCGACTCGGGCAGAACGCCTTCAAAGCGAGGGTATTGGCAGCCTACTCACGCCGCTGTTCGGTAACGGGGGACAAAATCAAACCGGTCCTACAAGCCGCCCACATTCGACCGCTGCCTGCCGGCGGCGAACACCGGCTGGACAATGGTCTGCTACTTCGATCAGACGTACACACTCTCTTCGACAAGGGGTACCTCGGCATCGACCCCAAGTACCGCCTCCTAGTGAGTCGCCGCTTACGAGAGGAATTCGGGAACGGGGAGCAGTTCTACGCCCGCGCCGGACACGCGATTAATTTGCCCGCTCAACGGCAGGATCGTCCCAATGTGGAATTTCTGGAGTGGCACCTAGACGAGGTATTCCAGGCGTCGTGAGGACCGGCTCACTGAACAACCGCTTCTGGCGACCGACCGAACTTCTAGTCGGGCAGCAACGGCACGGCGAGGCCGGGGTCGGCGTGCAGCAGCGCACCCCGGGTGATCGCCGCGCTGCCGTAACGGTCGCGCACCCGGTCCACCGCCGAGTCCAGGTCGAGCGGGCTGCGCCGGCTGAACGGCAGTTCCAGCTGGACGGCCTCGGCGCTGTCCAGGTTGGCCAGTGTCACCCCGATCAGGGTGATGCCCCGCTCACGCAGCAGGCCGGCGTTGGCCCGCAGCAACTGGCGCAGCGCGGCCAGCACGGCGGCGGTGTCGTCGGTGGCGGCGGGCAGCGTGTGCGAGCGGGTGGCGCGGCCGAAATCGTCGAAGCGCAGCCGCAGCACCACGGTCCGGCACAGCCGGCCGGCGGTGCGCAGCCGCCGGCAGACCCGGTCGACCAGCACCATCAGCCGGCCGTCCAGCTCGGCCGGTGTCAGCCGGCGCCGGCCCAGCGCGCACTGCGCGCCGATCGAGTGCCGCCGCCGTCCGACGGTGACCGGGCGCGGGTCGCGGTTGTGCGCGAGCGCGTGCAGGTGCCGCCCGGACGCCCCGCCCAGCATCGCCCGCAGCGACCGCTCGTCCACCGCGGCGAGCTCGGCGACGGTGCGGATGCCGCGGGCGCGCAGCTTCTCGGCGGTGACCCGGCCGACGCCCCACAGCCGCTCCACCGGCAGCGGGTGCAGGAACGCCAGCTCACCGTCGGCCGGTACCAGCAGCAGGCCGTCGGGTTTGGCCACCGCGCTGGCGACCTTGGCCAGGAACTTGGTGCGCGCCACCCCGACCGTGATCGGCAGGCCGACCTCCTCGCGCACCCGCTGCCGCAGCCGGGCCGCGATGTCGACGGGGGAACCGGCGATCCGGTGCAGCCCGCCCACGTCGAGGAAGGCCTCGTCGATCGACATCGGTTCCACCACCGGCGTGGTGTCGCCGAACACCGCGAACACCGCCTTGCTGGCGGCCGAATAGGCACCCATCCGGGGCGGCACCACGACCGCGTCCGGGCAGAGCTGGCGGGCCTGCCGGCCGTTCATCGCGGTCCGGACCCCGAATGCCTTGGCCTGGTAGCTGGCAGCCAGCACCACCCCGGCGCCGACGATCACCGGACGGCCGCGCAGCCGGGGATCGTCGCGCTGCTCGACCGAGGCATAGAAGGAGTCCAGGTCGGCATGCAGGATGGCTGCCGTCTCGCGCACCCAGAAATAATCGCACGCCTGTTCGAATACTGCTAGGGTCTGGAACGCCCACCCTGTCGCCTGGGTTCCGGCGCCGTCAGCTGCGGCCGGCGGCTACTTCCCGGCCGGGACCCAGGCGTAGGCGCGCACCGGGAAGGTGCCGAACCCGGCGATCCGGGGCGGCGCCGCGGTGAATCGGGCGCCGGTGGGCGGCAGCTGCGCCAAGCCGGTGAGGTGCTCCACGATCGGGATGCCGGCCGCCAGCAGCAGGGTGTGCGCCGGGCGCGGGCCGCCGGCGACCGCCTCGTCGATGTTCACCGCGTCGATGCCGACCAGCCGGGCGCCGTGCTCGACCAGCCAGCGGGCGCCCGCTTCGGTGAGGTACGGCGCGTCCCGGACGTAGTCGGGGGTGCCCCAGTGCCGGTCGCCGCCGGTGTGCAGCAGCACCGCCCGGTCGCGGACCTCCACGGCGGCCAGCGCGCCGACGCCGACGGCCCGGACGGAACTGCCGGCGGTGCGCACCAGCACGGCGGGCAGGTCGGCCAGCGCGGTCAGCGGCAGGCCGGCCAGGTCCGCCCCGTCCGGGTAGCGGTGGTACGGGCTGTCCAGGTAGGTGCCGGTGTTGCCGATCATGCTGATCCGGTCCATCGCGAACTCGGTGCCCGGCGGGTACAGCTCGCGGGACGCCTCGCGGGTCAGGTGCGGCACGATCTCCGGCGCCGGCAGCCCGGGGTAGGTGACCATGCCGGCTTCGATCGGGTGGCTGAGCTCCACCAGGGTGCCGTCCCCGGTCGCCGGGGCGGGGGATGCGACGTCGCTGGGGCCGCCGCGGGTGCCCTTGTGCGGTTCGGCGAACAGCCTCAGCCCCGCCAGCTCCACCCGCTCGACCATCAGCAGGCTCAGCGAGGCGAGGAACAGCTCGGCGACCTGCCGCTCACCGGTGTCGGGGCCGGGCACGTCCACCCGGAATCGCTCGGCCCGCAGCCCGCCGCCGTTGGCGAAGGTCACCGTCGCGTCGAACTCGGCCCGGAACTGCTGCGCTGTCATGGCACCACCCTGCCGCAGCCGGCCGGGCCGGCACGAGATCGACACCGGACGCCCGCCGCCAAGATCACGCCAGATCCGCTAACGCGGCTCGGCCGGCGGGTCGCCGGGCGCCTCACCGATGGCGCGCTGCACCCAGGCCACGTCGTGCCAGCGGCCGTGCTTGAAACCGACCTGACGGTATGTTCCGACCGGCGTGAACCCCATCGCCCGGTGCAGCCCCTCGCTGGCGTCGTTGGGCAGCGTCATGCCGGCCAGCGCGGTGCGAAAGCCCCGCTCGGCGAGCCGAGACAGCAACGCCTGGTACAGCGCCCGGCCGTCGCCACCGCGCCGCCGGCCGGTTTCGAGGTAGACGCTCACCTGGGCCGACCACCGGTAGGCCGCACGCGGGTTGAACGGGCCGGCGTAGGCGTAGCCGACCACCCGGCCGTCCTCCTCGAGCACCAGCCAGGCGTGCGTGCGGGTGGCGGCGGCGATCCGGCCGGCCATCTCCTCCGGGGTCGGCGGCTCGGTCTCGAACGAGATCGCGGTGTCGCTCACGTACGGCGCGTAGATCGCCGCGCAAGCCGCCGCGTCTGAGCTGACAGCCGGCCTGATGAGCCGCTCACCGCCGGTCATGGCGGCGAGGGTAGCGCCTGCCGGCCCGGGGCACGCCTCACACCAGCAGCCGCGCGATCTCAGCCCGGCTGGCCGCGTCCAGGCCGGCTCGGCTCCAGAAGACCCGGCACATCGGGTCGACCAGCGGCTCGACGGACAGGTCCTGCCAGGCGAACGCCTCGCGGTGGAAGTGCCAGGCGTAGCCGGACAGGGCGTTGAACTCGGAGAAACCCCGTGGCGGCCGGGCCAGGACGTAGTCGTGGAGCGACCGGCCGTGCCGGGCCAGGCAGAACGCGCGCAGCTCGGGGTAGAGCCAGCGCGGGAACACATACGGTGGCTGCCGCATGAACTCGTACGGCATGGCCAGCCCGAGGAAGTCCTCGGTGAGTTCACGCCAGGGCAGGTGCCGGCTCAACGCGGCGTACGGCTCCATCAGCTGGACCGGGCGGCCCTGCGGCAGCAGCTCACCGGGCGCGACCGGGCGGCGGAAGATGCAGTCGGCGTCGACGTGCCACAGGTAGCCGGCGTCGGTCAGCTCGTCGGCGTACAGCTTCGTGATCTGCTGGCCCAGATAGTCATCCGGGTAGTCCGGGCACCCGACCACCTCGACGTCGGGCAGCTCCGGCAGGTCCGCGGCGAAGTGGCTCCAGCGGCTCAGACTCGAGCGCGGCAGCACCAGGACGGTCCGGCGGAACCCGGTGGTCCAGCGCCGCATCGAGGCCAGGCACTGGCGGAGCCAACCGAAATCACGGTAGTAACTACGGATGATCACGTCGCAGACCGGATCCTGGTGGGGGCGGCCATCGATCCGCTCCTGATCAGTCCCTTCTTCGCCGAGGCGGCCGCGCTGCGCGCCGAGTTCGAGCGGCGGGTCGGGCCGAGCCGCACCACCGACCCGGGCCGGTTCGTGTGGGACTACTGGCACGTCCCGGGACAGTACAGCTACCTGCGCACCCCGGCCCGCCGGTTCTTCTCCGCCCCGCTGTACGGCCGGTTGCTGGCCGGTATCCGGGCCTGGGGCACCGCCACGCTCGGCTGCGCGGCCGTGAGCGAACCGTGGCTGAGCTACTACATCGACGGCGGGCGGCAGGAACTGCACGCCGACGTGCCCCAGGGGCCCTGGTCCTTCGTGTACTCCCTCACCCGGGACGCCGGCTTCACCGGGGGCGAGACCCTGCTGCTGCGCGACGAGGTCCTCGACTACTGGGCCGGTTTCGACGCCGACCGGCCGCTCGAACGCGACGACCTGCTGCACCGCGTCCCCAACCGCTTCGACCAGTTGCTGGTCTTCGACGCCCGGGTGCCGCACGGGGTCAGCCGGGTCGAGGGCACCGCCGACCCGTTACGCAGCCGGGTCGTCCTGCACGGCTGGTTCCGCCCGCCCACCCTGACGGTTCGCGGGAGCCTCGGGGCAGCCCAAATCGCCGAGCCCGCCGACCTGCTGAACGACCGCTGGGAGCGGATCAACCGGGAAACCGGCCCGCTGACCGGCATCGCGGTGTGGCAGGTCGAGATCGATCCGGACGGGCAGGCCCACCCGCGACCGCTGGCCGGCACGCTCGTTGCCACCGCCCCTCGTGCGCTCGGGCCGGGAGTGGCGATCGCGCGGATGACCGGCGAGCTGGCAGCCGTCCGCTTCCCCCCGGCCGCCGCGCCGAGCACCGTGCTGTTCCCGGTCAGCGCAGACTCCCGGTGAACGTCTCGTCGACGTAGTGCAGCAGCAGCGAGGTGGAGGTGCAGCCGTCCGGTAGCCGTTCCCGCCAGTGCGACAACCGGCGGCCGGCGAACACCAGCGCGTCGCCGGGCAGCTGGCGCACCGCCACCGGGTCGCCGTTCACCCGCAACCACAGGGGCCAGGGCTGCCAGGCCTGCTCGGCGGTGCCCTCGAGGAACAGGCTGACGGTGTACTCGCACTGCTCGCGGTCGATGTGCGGCGCCAGCTCCGCACCTGCCTGGTAGGTCATGGAGTACGAGTAGGCCGGTGTCACCGGCCGGCCGACGACACGCGACACGGCCGCTGCCAACTGGTGCATGACGAAGCGCGCCATCGGCTCGTTGTGCATGCCGTAGCGCCGCCGGCACTGCTCGTCGCCGAGCGGCACCTCGCCCAGCTCGACCAGCGCTCGCTGGTAGCCGGCCAGCGCCAGCAGGTGGGCCCGCGGCACCAGGCCGGACACCGCGGCGTAGGAGAAGGCCCGGAAGGACTCGGCCGCCGCGTCAAGGGCCTGCCGCTGACCCGGGTCGTTCGGCGCGGCCGGATCGGTCAGCGCGCCCACCGCCTGCAGGGCGGGCACCATCGGCGATCCCGGTGCGGGCCTGCCCGGCCTGAGCTGGGCCAGGGCGGCGCCCCAGGACCGGGGCGCCCAGTACGGCGCGGCGAACCCGGTCACCGGTTGGCTTACCCAGACCAGTGGATACCCGCCGAGGAAACGGGCTCGGTGCGGAGCCGCACGCATCAGCCGGTGCGAGGGAGCCGAGCCGAGTTGCACCTCCACGCCGCCGCTCACCCGTAGGCCAGCAGGGCCGGAGTCGGCGGCAGCCGCGCTCAGGAAACAGGAGTAGCGCGGCGCCGGCGCGGCTCGAACCGCGGGCATGCGTGCTCGGCCGGACCGGGACTAGTCGGAGCCGGGGTCCTCACCCGGCCGGGCGAGGTCGTCCGGCGGGCCACCCGGCGGTGCGAAGTTCGGCCGGCCGGGGATCTCGCCAGGTGGGGCGAACCCGGGCCGGAACCCGCCGGGTCGCTCGAAGACGCCCGGCTCGATGTCGCCCGGTGGCTCGAAGACGCCCGGCAGCGCGGTGGGCGGGCTCGGCGGCACGCCACCGGGCAGGCCGGCGTCGAACAGGCCGCCGTCGATCCAGAGGATCTCGTGCACGGTCCGGTCGGTGAACCGGCCCTGGCCGGTCGCCAGGTGCAGGCCGGCGAAGTACCCGGACAGGCGGTCCAGCGTCTGATCGTCGATCTTGTGTGCGAGCAGTTCCGGAACGCTGATCTTGTCCAGGCCGAGGACCTGTGCCAGCTTGGCAGCCTCCATGCGGTAGAAGCGGTACTTCGCCTGGTCGGTCACCTGCAGGTCGTCGCTCGGGGAGAATCCCACGCCGCGCAGCAGCCGGTCGGCGAACCGCGAGCCCTGCACCACCAGGTAGTTCACCTCGGTGCCCTTGCTCCGGCTGAGGTCCTCCAGCGCCTCCTTGTAGACGGCGGCGACCAGGCCGACGTTCGTCGCGTCCTCGTCCGCGGTGTAGACGGGCGAGATGGCGTAGCTGTCCTTGCCCACCGGGTGCACCTGGCACAGCGCCCCGATGGTCCGGGCGCCCAAACCCCACGGCGGCCACGGGCGGTCCCGGGCAGCGAGGTAGATCTGCGAGTCGCCACCCTCCAGCGTGGGGGCGACGCGTTCGGGATACAGGTGGGCGATGCCCAGCCGCCGGAAGAAACTCATCATCGCCACGCCGAGGTGGGAGTCCGCCTCTTCGATGCGGTCGATCCGCACGACATCGTTGAGCTGATCGTGAAAACCGGGCTCGATCTCCATGTCGCATCCCTCCGACGGCGCCAGCACGCCGAGCGTAGCGGAAATCCATCCGTACGGAATGTTCTGTCCCTGTCTGGCCGAGCCGTTGCGGCTCCCCGGCGGGCCGGCCTTGCGACGCGTGGACGGCCTCGGACAGTTGACGGGTGGTCGGGCTCGGCGAAGACTCCTCCGTCGCAGGGCAAGGTGCCGGCGGCCGGCACCGGAGGGACGGCGCCGGTGATCAGCATTCCTAAGCTGGAGATGCACGTCACCGACGCCTGCAACCTGCGCTGCACCGGATGCACCCACTACGCCGACCATGGCCTGCGCGGCACGCTCGAACTCGACACCGGCCGGGCCTGGGTCACCGGCTGGGGACGGCGGGTCACCCCGGTGCGGTTCAGCCTGCTCGGCGGCGAGCCCCTGCTGCACCCCGAACTGGCCGGTTTCTTGGCCGTCGTGCGCCAGACGTGGCCGCGCACCGAACTGCGGCTGGTCAGCAACGCCCTGCTGCTGCCCCGCCATCCCGAACTCTGGCCGGCGCTGGCTAGCAGTGGCGCCGTGCTGACCATCTCCCGGCACTCCGGCGACGCCGGGTACCTGGCGCGGTTCGCGCCAGCACTGCGGCTGGCCGAGAGCCGCGCGGCCGAGTTCGGCGTCCGGCTGGAGGTACGCGACTGCGTGAGGGGCTGGTACAAGCTCTACCTCGGGGTCGGCCCGCAGATGCGGCCGCACGCCACGCAGGATCCGCGCCGGAGCTGGTCGGCCTGCCAGACGAAGCATTGCCTGACCCTGCGTGACAACGCCCTGTGGAAGTGCCCGCCGATCGCGCACCTGCCGAGCGTGGCCGCCCGGCACGGGCTCGACCCGGACGGCCCGTGGCAGCCCTACCTGTCCTACCGGCCGCTCGAGCTGGCGGCCGACGACGAGGCGATCCGCAGGTTCGTGGCACGGCAGGATGAACCGATCTGCCGGATGTGCCCGGCCGAGCCGCGAACGTTCGCCAAGTCGATCAGTGGCGACCCGGCACCCTGGTGAGGCTGTCGGCCAACCGGCGGCAGCGTTCGGCGTGCCCGGGCAGCCAGAGCGCCGGCGGGATGCGGGCCACCTCGGCAAAGACCTCGTCGGCAACCCGGGGCACCGGCCCGCCGGGGTAGGCCGGGCGTTCACCCAGTGCCAGGCCGGCCAGCCAGTCCGCCTGCGCGGGCGACCAGCGCATGAGCCGCTCCTCCTCGGTGCACCAGCCGGCGGCGAAGGGCTGGCTGGGGTAGCTGCTCGCCGCCAGCGCGCGCTTGGCCGCCAGCTCGGCCGGCCCGAGCCGGTGCCCGGCCCGGGTCGCGAACGGGCCGGCGAGTGACCACACCGCGGGCGCCAGCCGATGCACCGCGCGGGAGAGCTGGACGTGGTGGGCATGCCCGTACTCGCCCCAGACCCCATGGGTGAACAACAGGCCGCCGCGGGCCAGGCCCGCTCGGTGCAGCCCGGCGGCCAGCTCACCCTCATCGAGCCGGCCGGCCACATCCGCCAACGGCAGCAGCCGAGCACGCGCGCCCAGGGCCCAGCACGCCCGGCGGAACTCCTGCCGGCGAATCGAGGTCAGCGCACCGGTCGCGAAGACGGAGGTCACGCAGACCACCTCGACCGCCACCCCGGCGCGCGCCAGCCGCCTGATGAGGCCACCGAAGAAGATGGTCTCGTCGTCGGGATGGGCGACGACGAAGGTCGCCCTCACCGGTAGCCCAGCGACAGCAGCAGCTCCTCGCCGAAGGCGGTCGCGGCATCGAAGTCCCGCCGCTCGGCGGCCGTCAGGTTCGCGCGTCGCCACGCGCCGGCCCGGTCGGTGCGCACGTCCACCCCGGCCACAGCCGGCTCGCACCCCACTGCCGGTGCCGGTTCGCCCGCCACGGGCGGCGCGGGCGCGGCGAGCCACCCGAGCAACTCGGCAGCCGTTGCCGTGGGGTCGGCACACAGCTGTTCGTAGCGGACCTCGCGATACCGCGCTCCCAGCGCCGCGCCATATGCCTGGCCGGTCCGCACGGTGAGGGCCCAGGCCTGCATGCCGATCAGGAACCGGTTGCGGGCCCGCGCGACCGGATCGGCCAGCTCGATCCCCTGCCAGCTGGTTGTGTCCGCGTCGCCGAACGTCACCGCTGCGCTGAACTCCCGGTAGCTCGGGGGCGATGGGCTCGCTCCCGGGCGGCGGGCCGTCGCCGGCAGCTCCGGCGGATCCCAGCCCGGCGGGTCGGCCGGCGGCCCGGCCGCCTGGAAGAACCCGCCCCGGCTCAGGCAGACGTCCCGGCCGTCGCGGATCACCTGGATCACCCGCAGCCGGGGGAACTCGGGCAGCAGCAACGGCAGCGTGAACACGGTCTCCGGATACTTCCAACCCCAGCGGCGCGGCACCGGCCGGTCACCGAGATACCGGGGCCAGGTGTCGCGCAGCCGCTCGCGGCGGAGCGGGTCGAGCTGGGGGTCGGCCGGCCAGCCGGGAAAG
Source organism: uncultured Actinomycetota bacterium (assembly GCA_963796905.1). Classification (GTDB taxonomy): domain Bacteria; phylum Actinomycetota; class Actinomycetes; order Mycobacteriales; family Jatrophihabitantaceae; genus Jatrophihabitans_A. The sequence goes on from CAWCNK010000005.1 coordinate 132,600, forward strand.
AACCGGCTGGTCACCAGCGGCACCACGAAGCGCTGGTACCAGCTCAGCGAGTCCAGTTGCCAGCCGCCCAGGTCGGCGCCCAGGAAGTAGCCGGCCCGGTGCAGGATCCCTGCGACCAGGCGGGTGCCGGAGCGTGGCCGTCCAACGACGACCACCGGGTCGTCCCGGCCGGTCAACACTCCGGGAACCAGGTGACCATGCTCGCCCGGAAGCCATGGGTGACCGGTGCCACCTCGTGCAACTGCCCGCTGTCGAATGCGACCAGCAGCCCCGGTCGGCCCCACAGCCGGGCCCGGATGCCGTCCTCGCCCGGTAGGCCGGGCAACCGGAAGAAGGTCAACTCGCCGCCGCAGTAGCTGTCCGGCTCGGGCAACCGGGTCTGCCGGGCGAGAAAGAGCACCACCGAGATCTGGCGGCGCCGGATGAACTCCGGCAGCGCTGGGTCCTTGCTGTTGTCCTGGTGGGCTCGGAAGAAGTCACCCTTTCCGTACGCGAGGAACTGCGGTTGCTCGGGGTCGGCCAGCGCGGCCCCGAAATGGTCGGCCAGCCGCGGACGCAGCGCCGCCAGGCCTGCCTGGACCGGGCGCAGCAGCTGCTCCGGCACGAACGCGCCGCTGGTGCGGCGAATCCGGGTATCCAGCACCTGGTCCCGGCCGCCGCGGGCGATGGTCGCCGTGACCGTCGCGCCGCTGCGCATGGCCGAGCGAAGTTCGGCGCAGCCGGCCTCGGGCAGGAAACCCGGCAGCACGAACAGGCCCGCGCTGCTCAGCGCCGCCAGGCTGACGCCGGTACCGCCGCGCGCCGGGGCACTCATCCCGCTGCCACCGGGACCGGGCCCGCGACGGAGTGGCTCAGGTGCACCCGCCGCACCGGGCGCAGCCGCGGGTCGATGCCGCGCAGCAGGCCGGCCAGCACCGTGCCGGAGCGTAGCGGTCCCAGATGCGAGGCGAACCAGCGGCGCGGGCTGGTCCATTCGGTCAGGCAGCACCGTGCACCCGCGGCCACGTCGGCCTCGGATTCGAAGAACGCGCCGGTGAAGGGGTTCACCTGGTGCCAGCCGCCCAGGATGTGTCGGTTGACCAGCACGGGTGTGCCCATCAGCAGGGCCTCGGCGATGATCCGGGGCGAGGGGTCGAGCCCGTTCGGGACGAAGAGCAGGCGGCTGGCGGCGACGCGGCGCATCAGCTCCGGCCACGGCAGCTCGCCGACCACCTCCAGCCGGTCGGCGCAGCCGAGCTCGTCCAGGCCGGCGATCGCGGCCCGGCCGACCAGCAGGCCGCGCAGCCCGAGTCCGCGCACCAGGACCGGCAGGCAGCGCCGGGCCAGGTCCCAGCCCTTGACCTGCTCGGAGGCCGGTCCCGACTGGCAGACGTAGACGAAGTCGTACCGCTTGCCGGTTGCCGCGCCGACCCGGTCCGGCGAGACCAGCAGCGGGTCGGTGAAGTCCGACAGCGGCAGGAACGCGCACGGCGCCGCCGCGGGCAGCAGCGCCTCCGGTGAGCGGAAGCAGTGTGCCCAGGCGTCCGGAGCCGGCCCGCTCACCGACGGCCAGGACGGGAAACGGAGGAACGCGGTGAACCCGACCAGTCGCCGGGTCCGGGTGAGTGCTTCGAGCCGGCGGAGTCCCGGCTCGTCGCATACCGGCCCGACCAGCCCGCACCAGCCGATGTCCCGGCCGTGCTCGTCGGTCAGCCCCAGGAGCGGCCAGGCCAGGTCGGCCGGGACGGTCGGCTCTGCCAGACCCATCCGATCCGCCGGCTCCACGCCGGCATCCTAACGGCGGCCCGGCCGGCGGTCAGGCGTTATCGGTTGCCGTCCCGCTTCGGCCGGGGCGCATCAGACCAGATCGTTTCGCCCCGTCACCCATACCGCGATCCGGCCGGCTATGCCACGGTGACGGTGACGTTCTCCTGGTCGGTGGCGCCGATCTGGTCGGTCACCTGCAGGGTGAACCGGTAGGTGCCCGCGACGCTGGGGGTGCCGATGATGTTGCCGCCCGTGCTGCCCTGGAAGTTCGGGCCGGTCATCCCGGTGGGGATGACGCCCGCAACGACCTTCCACTGCACCGGGGTCGGGGTGGCGCCGCTGTTGGTGGTGGTGTCGCAGCCGGTGGTCTGGAACCAGACCGAGGTCGCGGTGCCGGCGGCCAGGGTGGCCGGCGCCACGGGCGTGATCACGCAGGAGCCGGTGGGCGGCGCCGGGACCGCCGGCACCGGGACGATCGACGGGGTGCAGCCGGACAGGGTCACGGTGGCGGTCGGCGTGCTGCCGTCCCGGATGGTGACCTTGCAGTCGGGAGCGGTGAAGCCGGTGGCCTGGATCTTGTACTGCCCCTTCAGGTCGGCACGGGCACCGGCCGCGCTGGTGGTCGACTCGGCGATCACGAACTGGCCGGGGGCGGCCTGGCCTTCCAGGCGCAGTTGGCCTCCGGTCAGCTGGGTCTTGCTGGCGGTGACGGCGCCGGACGGGCCGGCCAGCAGCGCCTGGCCGATCGTGGCGGCGGCCACCAGGGCCGCCATGGAGACGGTGCGGAAAGCGGGCGGGTTGGGCATGGGGGTACTCCTGTATCGGGGTGAGGTGAACGGATGCGAATGTGCTGACATTTCCAGGCAAAACCCGATCACCTGGGTGCGATCACTGTAAGGACGGCGCATCCGGCGCGCGATACGACCTTGGTCTTAGTACCCGGCTACCCGCCGGGCTCACCGGGGCAGGGCGAGCCATTCCTCGCGGGTGATCGCGTACTCGACCTCGCCGTGCTCGGCGCCGGGGATCGGCTCGTCCCAGTCGGCGGTGAAGGTGCGCACGTAGCGCAGCCCGACCGCGGCCATGGTGGCCCGGGACGCCTCGTTGACCGCCATCGTCTCGGCGAAGATCCGGTGCAGGTTCAGGTCGGTGAAGCCGTGCCGGAGCAGTTCGCGGGCGCCCTCGCTGGCCAGGCCCTGCCGCCAGTACCGGCGCAGCAGCCGGTAGCCGAGCTCGGCCTGGCCCTCGACCGGTCCCTGATCGGCACGCTGCGGTGGTTCGAGGATCCACCAGCCGACGAACTGCCCGGCCGCGAAGCCGACCCAGAAGCCGAGGCCGGGCACCTGCTCGGCCGCGGCCAGCCGGTAGCCGTGGTAGCGCTCCACCTCCGCCCGGGTACGGGCCGTCCCGTTACCCAGGTAGCGCATCACCTGCGGGTCGGAGTCGAGTTCGACCTCGTGCTCCAGGTGCTCCTCGGCCAGCGGCACCAGGACGAGTCGGTTGGTACGCAACGTTCGCTGCATCGGCTCACAGACGTCCACGCAGGCAATGGTCCGCTACCGTTCCGCGGGCCATCGGCCAGGGGCCTCAGATCGTCAGCTTGCTGAGATCTCCTCGGTGGGCGTAGACGATCGGGTTGCGTGCCGCGTTGCGATAGGCGTACGAGCCGCCTTCGAAGACCACGTAGACGTAGTTGCCGTAGATCGCGAGGCCCTCGTTCATGCTCGGCGCCCGGAAGCACCGGAGCTTGGCACTGTCGAGACTGGAGTAACCCCGCTTGACCACGTAGATGTTGCCGCGGTCGGTGGTGTGCAGGCTGGTGCTGAAGATGAACCGATCACCGAGCACCGCGAGACCCTGGGTCTTCATCGGCACCTCGTACCCACCGGGCCGGGTGGTCAGCGAACCGTCGCTGTTCACCTTGTAGGCATACATCCGGTCGCGGGCGCTGTCGTTGAACTTGCCGCTGAACAGGTAGCCGCCATAGGCGGTCATGAAGGATGCGCCGTAGACGTTTCGAGGGGCACCGGTCGCCGCCACGTAGAGGTAGCCGCGACGATGGCGCAGGCCGACCCGGATGTCGGCGGCTCGGTACTTGCGGATGCTGGTCGAGGTGTTCTCGACGTAGACCCAGTTGCCGACCACCGCGATGCCACCAGCATGGGTGCCGGCAATCTCCAACGCACCGACCAGGTCGCCGCCGGGCGTGATGCCGTAGATGCGGGCGCGCTGACCGGGATGGTAGGAAACCATCAGAAAGATGTTGTGGCCGTTGCCGTCCCAGTTCCGCCAGGTGGCAAGCCCCTGCGGGATGTGGGTGCTCAGGTCGGGCATCCGGAAGCTGCGACTGAACGCCCGGTCGTAGGCGATCGAGGCGTCGGGGCCGGAGTAGAAGGGGCCGTCGCCACTGCTGGCCGTGGTCGAGCAGGAAATGGCCGCGGCTGCCGGCTGTGCGGACAGCGAGCTGACGGCGACGCCCAGGCCGAGGGTGAGGGCGGCGGCTCCGAGGCCGGCCAAGGTTTTCCGCAACGACGTCACTTCTTCTCCCCAGCGTCAGCATTCTGGCAGTACCACTTAACCTAAACCACATTCACTTTCCTGTGGGCGATAACCCGAACCCTGCTGTCCCCGCTTCCCCCGGTTGCGCTTGCCTCGGCACGAAACGCGCCAGTAATATGTACGTACAAAGTACATACACCGGAGGTGCCGTAGATGGCGATCGTCGCCAGGCTCAACTTTCGCGTTCGGCCGGACACCGAGCACCGGCTACGCGCTGCGGCTGCGGCTACCGGCCAGTCGCTGACCGATTTCGTCATCTCCGCGGCCGAAGAGCGGGCGGAGGAGGTACTCGCGTCGCGCACCCTGGTTCCGGTGGACTACTTCGATCGGGTGATCGCGGCTCTCGACGCGCCTGTCACGCCGAATGAGGCGCTGCGTGCAGTTGCGCGGCGGCCACGCCGCGTGCGGCAGGCGTAGCGCGGCGTGGACCTCGTCTCCGAACCACTCAACGAGTCCCACATTCTCGCATCGTTCGTCAGTGGGAAGGAGCCGCTGGACCGCTGGCTCCGGCAGTCGGCCGGGCGTGGCCAAGCGCAGGACACCGGCCGCACCTTCGTGTGGCATGCCGGCGATGGCGAGGTGGTCGCCTACTACACACTCACCGGCCACGCCCTGCACCGCGACAGCCTTTCCAAGCGGCAGGCCAGCTCGCTGCCGGCTGACGTGCCAGCCATCCTGTTGGCCAAACTCGCGCTGGACGCCAGTCTGCATGGCCAGGGGCTCGGCGGGGAACTGCTGCTCGACGCTCTGACACGTTGCGTACGAGCCGGCGAACTGGTCGCCTCGCGATTCGTGGTGGTCGACGCGATCGACCAAGGCGCAGCCCGCTTCTACGAGAAGTACGGGTTCGCCCCTATCCCGGGCACCGAGCCGGTCCGCCTGCTACGCCGCCTCAAGAGCATCGCCGCGGACCTCGCCGCTGGCTGATCCGCTCGCGACGATGCACCAGGCCTACAGCGAAACGTTCAGCCCAGATCGATACCGCGCCCGCGCGACTGCTCCGTGACGGCGTCTGCAGGTGCCGGCCGCAGCTACCGCACGACGCGCAGCGCGGGTCGGACGTCTGTCTCCCCCAAGACCTCGGCGATGTGGCTGGTGCGCCAGCGTAGTTCGGTAGCGAGATGAGCCTGATCGAAGTTGGTGTGGGCGACCAGCTCAAGAGCCTCACGCAGCAGTGGGAGCTAGTGTCTGACGCAGCGATGAGCGATCCTGAGACCGGACCAGCCACCTTCACGGAGTCTGACCTGCCCGCCTTGTGCGACGCGCTGGCAGTTCGCGATCGGGAACTGCGACGGGTCGTGGACACGTTCGGCTACCCGCCGTTCTGGAGCCGCCCGAACACCTTCGAATCGGTGGTGTGGTTCATCCTGGAGCAGCAGGTCTCCCTGGCCTCCGCGCGAGCCGCCCTGGAAAAGCTCCGCGCGCTGGTGGGCACGATTTCCCCGCAGACCGTCCTCGACCTGACGGGCGATGAGCTGCGTGCCGTGTCGTTCAGCAGGCAGAAGGCCTCCTACGCTCGGGCTCTGGCCGCGGCGATGACCGAAGGCGTGCTCGACCTCGCGGCCTTGGAGACCATGCCTGACGCCGACGTCAGAAGAACCCTGACGCAGATCAAGGGCATAGGCAACTGGACGGCAGACGTCTATCTGATCATGGTCCTGCACCGGACGGACGTCTTTCCCCGCGGTGATCTGGCAGCCGTCAACGGGGTCAAGCACCTGGTGAACCTGCCGCGGTCCGCGTCGGCGGACGAGGTTTCGGCATTAGCTCAGCGGTGGGCGCCTCTGCGCACCATTGCAACAATGCTTGTGTGGCACGACTACCTGGCGCGCCGGGTGCCGCCGCGCGGCGCCGGGGGGCCGGTCTGCCCGGGCGCTGGGTAACTGCCGCGCGGCAGGGCACGGTTCTCGGCCGAGTGCGGCCGGGCACGGCTCATGAGGGCATGTCCACGAAGCGGGACAGGTGGCCCTGGAAGGCCACGGTGGCCTGGCCGGTCGGGCCGTTGCGGTGCTTGGCGATGATGATGTCGGCCTCACCGGCGCGCGGTGACTCCCGCTCGTACATGTCCTCGCGGTGCACGAGCAGCACCACGTCGGCGTCCTGCTCGATCGAGCCCGACTCGCGCAGGTCCGACAGCATCGGCTTCTTGTCGGTGCGCTGCTCGGGCCCACGGTTGAGCTGGGACAGCGCCACCACCGGCACCTCGAGCTCCTTGGCGATCAGCTTCATCGCCCGGGAGAACTCCGAGACCTCCTGCTGCCGGGACTCCACCCGCTTGCCCGAGGTCATCAGCTGCATGTAGTCGATCACGATCAGCTTGAGGTCGTGGCGCTGCTTGAGCCGGCGCGACTTGGCCCGGATCTCCATCATGGTCAGGTTCGGCGAGTCGTCGATGAACAGCGGTGCCTCGGCGAGCTCGGAGGACCGCAGCGCGATCTTGCGCCAGTCCTCGTCGGTCATCCGGCCGGAGCGGATGTCGTTGAGCTTCACCCGGGCCTCGGCGGAGAACAGCCGCATCATGATGTCCTGCTTGCTCATCTCGAGGGAGAAGATCACCGTCGAGGCGTGCTGCTTGATCGCCGCCGACCGGGCGAAGTCCATCGCCAGCGTCGACTTGCCCGACCCGGGACGGCCGGCCACCACGACCATCTGCCCCGGGTGCAGGCCGTGGGTGATCTCGTCCAGGTGCTCGAAGCCGGTCTTGATGCCGGTGCCCACCCCGCCGTTGGAGGTCATCCGGTCCATCTCGTCGAGGGTGCCCTCGAGCAGGTCCTCGATCCGGACGTAGTCCTCGCTGGCGCGCCGCTCGGTCACCTCGTAGATCTCGGCCTGCGCCCGGTCCACCACGTCGTCGACGGTGCCGGCCATCCCCTCGCCGCTGGCCGCCCCGTAGCCCATCTGCACGATCCGGGTGCCGGCCTCCACCAGCCGCCGCAGGATGGAGCGCTCGGCGACGATCTCGGCGTAGTAGCCGGCGTTGGCGGCCGTCGGCACCCCGGCGATCAGGGTGTGCAGGTACTGGTGGCCGCCGACCCGCCCGATCAGGCCGGTCCGGGTCAGCTCGGCGGCGACCGTGACCGCGTCGGCCGGCTCGCCCCGGCCGTACAGGTCGAGGATCGCGTCGTAGACCAACTGGTGGGCCGGCCGGTAGAAGTCGCTGCCGCGCAACACCTCGACCACGTCGGCGATGGCGTCCTTGGACAGCAGCATGCCGCCCAGCACCGACTGCTCGGCCTCGACGTCCTGCGGCGGGGTGCGATCGAACTTCGGGCCGGAGGTGTCCGGGGTGCCTGCGTCGCCGATCGCGCGAAGCCCTGGACCAGAAGTCACACCGTTGCCAATCGTCTGGGGCTTATAGGACAGCGGTTCAGCCATGAGGCCAGAGATACACCTAGGTACTGACATCTCTTGTAATTCGATATCAGGTGGGGCGCCGCATCCGGGTCGGCGCTGACGTTAGAGAGCCCGGCCCGGGTGGGCAACGTGACCTGTGTACCCAGTTGTGGACGACAGTGTGGGCAACGCCGGGTGCCGATGTTCACGAGTTGGGGACGGCGCTGTGAATAACTCACAGCAAGCGGTTACAAAGCCCGTGATCGCTGGGCTGGCTCGTACTCAGCCTGTGGAGGAAAAGTAATTTCGAAGAAGTCGGGACCCGAGTTGCTGTGAGCGCCCGGTTTACTACCACACCGAACCGAAGCCGTTCGGTAACACGGCACTTACGCGGAGCTACCACATATCCACAGGCTGCGCGAACCGGATCCCAGAATCTGGACACCTCGCCCAGGCAGGCGGTTCCGGGCAGTGCGGCCGAGTCGGCAGCAACCAGACGCCCCCGCCCCACCAGCACTCCGAACACGCCGAAAGCCCGGTCCTCGCTCACGCGAGTACCGGGTCTTCGACGAAGCAGGAGGCAGCCTCCACACCCCGCGCAGGCCGGCCGGAGCGGGCCGCGCGGGGCGACCGGGCAGGCCGGCTAGCTGCCGGTGACGGTGACCGGCACGGTGGCCACCACGTCGGGGTGCAGCTCGATGGTGACGGTGTGCGATCCCGTGGTCTTGATGTGCCCGGGCAGGTGCACCCACTTCTTGTCCACCGTGGGTCCGCCGGCGGCCTTGACCGCGCTGGCCACGTCGGACTGGGTGACCGAGCCGAACAGCCGGCCGCCGTCGCCGGCGCGGGCCTTGAGGGTCACGGCCAGGCCCTCGAGCTGGGCCTTGACCTCGTTGGCGTGGTCCAGGCCGCGGATCTCCCGCGAGTTCTGGGCCCGCCGGATCTGGGTGATCTGCTTCTCGGCACCCTTGGTCCAGGCGATCGCCGAGCCACGCGGCACCAGGTAGTTGCGGCCGTAGCCGTCGGCCACATCGACGATGTCGCCGGGCATGCCGAGGCCGGTCACCTCACGAGTCAGGATGATCTTCATGTCCGGCCTGCCTTAGCGCGCGGTCGAGGTGTAGGGCAGCAGCGCCATCTCGCGGGCGTTCTTGACCGCCTTGGCGATCTCGCGCTGCTGTTGGGTGCTCACGCCGGTCACCCGCCGGGCGCGGATCTTGCCCCGGTCGGAGATGAACTTGCGCAACAGGGCGGTGTCCTTGTAGTCGATCGCCTCGATGCGCGAGGTCTTGAGCGGGTTGGACTTCTTCTTGGGCTTGCGAAGCGGTGGCTTTGCCATGGGAAACAAACTCCGTATGGGATCAGGCTGGAATCAGGCTGGAAAGGGCGCGGAGCGCTAGAAGGGCGGTTCGTCGGAGAAGCCACCGGACGAGGCCGGGGCCGAGGAGGCCCACGGGTCGTCGGCCGGCATCGACGGACCGGAGTCGCCGCCGCCGAAGCCGCCGCCGGAGGAGCCCCGCTGGGTGCGGTTGACCTTGGCGGTGGCGTAGCGCAGCGACGGGCCGACCTCGTCGACGTCGAGCTCGATGACGGTGCGCTTCTCACCCTCGCGGGTCTCGAACGAGCGCTGCTTGAGCCGGCCGGTGACGACCACCCGCATGCCGCGCTGCAGCGACTCCGCGACGTTCTCCGCGGCCTGCCGCCAGATCGAGCAGCGCAGGAACAGCGCCTCGCCGTCCTTCCACTCGTTGGTCTGGCGGTCGAAGTTGCGCGGGGTGGAGGCGACCGTGAACGAGGCCACCGCGGCACCGGACGGGGTGAACCGCAGCTCCGGGTCGGCCGTCAGGTTGCCCACGACGGTGATGACGGTCTCGCCGGCCATCAGGCCGTCTTCTTCTCGGGACGCCTGGCTTCGGGCTTGCTGTCGGACTTGGCCGGGCGGGCCTTCTGCCCGGTCGGCCGCAGCACCTTGGTGCGCAGCACCGACTCGTTGAGGTTCAGCTGCCGGTCCAGCTCGATCACCGACGCGGGCTCGGCGGACAGGTCGATGACGGCGTAGATGCCCTCGGCCTTCTTGTTGATCTCGAATGCCAGCCGGCGGCGGCCCCAGATGTCGACCTTGTCCACGGTTCCGCCGTCCTTCTTGATGACGGAGAGGAAGGTGTCCAGGGACGGAGCGATGGTCCGCTCGTCCAGCTCGGGGTCGAGGATGACCATGACTTCGTAATGGCGCATGGGAGTAACCCAGCCTCCTGTGGACTCATGCGGCCACGGACGGTCCGTGGCAGGAGGGTGAAGCGATCTGTTCGGTACCCCGTCATCGGAGACCGGCGGGTGCGGAACACCTGACGTCCCACGCCCAGACTGCAACCTGTCCAGGCTACCGGCTGGCGGCGTGCAGGAGAAATCGTCACCGCCGGCTACCCCGTCCGGACCGGTCAGCCGCGAGGCTTGGCCGCGCCCTTGGCCGCCGCGCCGACCGGCTGCAGCAGGAAGGCGCGGGCATAGGAGGCGGTCGCCCCGGACAACGCCAGCACGGCCAGGATCACCGTCAACGTAGGCAGCGCGCCGAGCGCCGAACGGGGCCGGCTGGTGGCGAGTTCGACGGTGCGCGGTGAGCCCCCGGACTTGACCGCGGGCGAGGCGGGCCGGCTGCCGGCGTTGTTGCCGGTGGCCGGCTGCCCGACGACCGAGCCGCCGGTGCCCGAACCGCCGGTGACGGGTACGTAGACGCCGCCCTGGCCGCTGCCGCTGCCGTAGCCGTCGGGCACCGTCCGGTCGGCCACCGTCGGGCCGTGCGGGTGGTAATTGGTGCCGGGCACCTGCGTGCCGGGCGACGGGCTGGCCCCAGGTGTTCCACCGGTGCCCGGCAGACCGGGCAGGCCGGGTACCGCGGGCACCGTGGGGATCGGTGGCAGTGCGCTGTTGACCGGGCTGAGCACGCCGTTGACGCCGCTCACCGCGCTGCTGACCGCGCCGTTGACGGCGCTGATGATCGGGCTCGGCACCACCGGGGCGGACACGCTGGGCACCGGCACCTGGACCGCCAGTTGACAGTTGGAGACGGTGCCGGAAATGGCCAGCTTGCCCTTGTAGTCGTTCAGGCCGACAACGATCCCCAGCACGTTCAGGGTCTTGATCTGCCAGGTCAGCGCGTAGCTGGTGGCCCGGGTGAAGGTGATCGGGGTGGTGCCGGTGGCCGGCACGCCGACGGTGGTGGAACTGTTCGGGTCGGTGGAGTTGGGAGCCGGCTTGATGGTCAGCTTCTCACTCGACAGGGCGCTGAGCACGCCGGGCTTGAACTGCACCGCGGTGCCCGGCACCAGCGCGATCGAACCGTTCAGCGGCAGCGGGCAGGACGCGGAGGACATGCCGGTCGCGTCCAGGGTGACCGGCGTCGGCGGTGGTGGCGCGGCCGCACTGGGACCGCTCACCAGCAGGAGGCCGGCGCCGGAGGCCACAGCCGCAGCGGCCACAGCGCCGGCGATGCGTCGTAGGCTCATCCACCCCTCCGTCAGTGCGCAAACGTCCGGAATTGAACCATGTTAGCGCGTCCGCTCCGGTGCGGCGCCGTCGGCTTTCGCCGGCGCAGCCCGCCGGCGGTCGTCACAGGGCTCAACGAGGCCGGGCCCGATCGGTCACGCACCCCCGGCTACCGGCGGCTGGGCTCGCGTCCGGCGCGCGTCGCCCGCACGTCCCAGAAGGATGAAAAATTTGCCATCCGCGTGCAATGTTCTGCCCGGCCGAGTTGTCTTGCGGGCATGGAGGTCGTCGCGCGAGTGGCTGTCGACTTCGCGCGCTTCGTCGAGGACGGCACCTCCTCGCTGCTCGGCACCGCCTTCCTGCTCACCCGCGACCGGCAGGCGGCCGAGGAGCTGGTGCAGGACACCCTGGTGGCCCTGTACCCGCTGTGGCCGAAGGTGGCTGAGGCGCAGTCGCCGATCGCCTACGTCCGCAGGTCCCTGATCAACCGCTACCTCAACCAGCAGCGGCGCGCCTCGGTGGCCGAGCGGATCAGCGAACTGCTGCCCGAGCGGCAGGCGCCGCCGGACTTCGCATGCCGCGTCGACGACCGCGACCAGCTTCGCCGGGTGCTCGCCACGCTGCCGCCCCGGCAACGCGCCGCCGTGGTGCTTCGCTATTTCCACGACCTGTCCGACCAACAGGTCGCCGACGAGCTGGGCTGCCGTGCCACCACGGTGCGCAGCCTGATCAGCCGGGCGCTGAGCACGCTGCGCGCCACCTCCGGTGCCGCCGACCGCCCCGACCACCAGGGAGACCTCCGATGACGCCCGACGAGCTCGACACCGCCATCCGGCAGGAGTTGCGGTTCGCCGCTCGTGGAGCGCCGGATGCCGGCCCGGTCCGGCGCCGGGTGCTGCTCGCCGCCGAGGCGGTGGACTCCGGCGCCCTGCCGTCCTCGCGCGGCCTGCGGGCCTGGACGGTCCCGCTGCTGGCCGCCGCAGCGGTACTGCTCGCGTTCGGCCTGGCCGCCGCCGGCCAGGCACTGCGGGCCGACCAGGCACCCACCCCGCCGGCCGGCAGCGTCCGCCCCGGGCCGGGCAGCCCGACGCCGAGCGGCGCCCCGAGCACCGCCAGCGCCAGGAGCACGCCCAGCGCCAGCCCCACGGCCAGCGCCAGCAGCACGCCGACCCACAGCACCGCCGCGGGGCGCCCGGCCCAGCACTCCGCCAGTCACAGCACGGCGGCGGGCCCGACCCCGGGCGACTGGTTCTTCGGCGTGGACGCCACCACGCTGCCGCACACCGCCGGGCTCTGCCCGGCCGGCCAGGCGGTCGACAACGTCGCCGGGATGGGTGCGCCTTCCATCTCGGTGGCCGGCGAGCCGAAGCCGCTCTGGCTGGTGCCGGTGACCTGCGCCGGCGCCGGCGACGCGCCACGGCCGGTCGAGGTGTTCCGCTCCACCGCGGACGGCCCGCAACTGGTGCAGACGCTGGCCTACCAGGCCGGCGACCCCCGCTCGATCGCGGTCACCAGGATCAACGTCGGCTCCGGCGCCGTCACCCTCGGCGAAAGCGGCCATGACACCGAGCGGGACCCGCAGTCGAGCCGAAGCCTGCGCTTCACCCAGACCTACAGCTGGCAATCCGGCCGGTTCGTGGCCGGCCCGCAGCAGGACGCGGTGCAGCCCTGCACAGACGGCCAGCTGATGATCACCGGCACGCACGACGCCAGCCAGGACGGCACCAGCGAGGGCGTGTTGCTGACCTACGCCAACACCGGTGACGAGCCCTGCTCGCTGACCGGCTACCCGGGGGCGGCCGTGCTCGCGACCGCCCAGCCGCGGGCCGAGGCAGCCCAGACGCCGTCCGGACCCCTCGGCGGCCTGGCCGGTGGCGACCCGGCCAGGGTGGTGCTGTTCGGCTCGACCGTCAGCTCGGCCGTGGTCGAGTGGAGCACGGTCGAGCAGGGCGCCACCGCGTGCTACTCCCTGGCAAGCGTGGTGACGACCCCACCGGGCCTGACCGTCACCTCGAGGTTCGACAACCAGTCGATGGTGTGCGACCCGCAGGTGCACCCGGTTGTCTACGGCGGCACCGGCTCCCAGCAGCCGGCCGGCTGACCAAGCTGTCAGCGCCCGGACGTAATCTGGGCGCATGTCCGACTCCCTCGTCATCGGTGCGCACGTCCACTCCGACGACCCGCTGGCCCACGCCGCCCGGGTCGACGCCGCGGCGGTCCAGTTCTTCCTGTCCGACCCGCAGGACTGGAAGGCGCCGAAGGAGCACCCGCAGGCCGAGGCGCTGCGCGCCAGCGACCTCACGGTCTACGTGCACGCGCCGTACGTGATCAACGTGGCCACCACGAACAACCGGATCCGGGTCCCGAGCCGCAAGATCCTCGGCCAGCACGCCGCCGCGGCCGCCGCGATCGGTGCCAAGGCGCTGATCGTGCACGGCGGGCACGTCGGCGCCAAGGACGACCCGGCCGTCGGCATCGACAACTGGCGCAAGACCTTCGCCTACCAGGCCGAGGCCGGCGGCTTCCCGCTGCCGATCCTGATCGAGAACACCGCCGGCGGCACCGCGGCGATCGCCCGGCACCTGGACCGGATCGCCCAGCTGTGGGACGCGATCGGCGAGTACGGGCCCGGCTTCTGCCTCGACACCTGCCACGCGCACGCCGGCGGCGAGGACCTGACCGGCATCGTCGACCGGGTCAGGGCCATCACCGGCCGGATCGACCTGGTGCACGCCAACGACAGCCGGGACGCCTTCGACTCCGGCGCCGACCGGCACGCCAACTTCGGCACCGGGTTCATCGAGCCGGAGGCGATCGCGGCGGTGGTGCGGGCCGCCGGCTGCGACGTGCTGGTCGAGACCCCGGCCGACGGGCAGGCCGACGACATCGACTACCTGCGCAACAAGGCCGGCTGACCCCGCTCAGCCTCAAGACCGGTCCGGCCGGCTGGCGCAGAACCAGCCGGCCAGGAACGGATCAGCCGCCCGACACCTCGGCATGCACGGCGGTCACCGCGTCGGCCACCGGCACGTCCCGCCGCTCGCCGCTGCGGCGGTCGCGCAGTTCCACCACGCCGTCGGCCAGGCCCCGCCCGACCACCAGGATGGTCGGCACCCCGAGCAGTTCGGCGTCGGCGAACTTCACCCCGGGCGAGGCCTTCCGGTCGTCCAGCAGCACCCGCACGCCGAGCGCCACCAGTTCGGCGGCGATCCGCTCGGCCTGCTCGGCTGCCGCCGCGTCCTTGCCGGTGGGCACCAGGTGCACGTCGGCGGGCGCTGCCACCCGCGGCCAGACCAGCCCGGCCTGGTCGTGGGTCTGCTCGGCCAGCGCGGCGACCGCCCGGGTGATGCCGATGCCGTAGGAGCCCATCGTCACCGTGACCGGCTTGCCGTCCGGGCCGAGCGCGGTCAGACCGAATTTCTCGGCATAGACGCGGCCCAGCGCGAAGACGTGGCCCAGCTCGATGCCGCGGGCGATCTCCAGCGCCGAGCCGCACCGGGCACACCGGTCACCGTCGCGGATCTCGACCGCACCGACCTCACCGGCCGGGTCGAAATCGCGCCCGCGCACCACGAAGGCGGCGTGCTTGCCCTCTTCGTTCGCCCCGGTCACCCAGGCGCTGCCCGGCACCACCAGCGGGTCGACCAGGTAGCGGACCTTCAGCTCCGCCAGCTGCTGCGGGCCGATGTAGCCCTTGACCAGCTCCGGGTGACGCTCCAGCAACTCCGGGCCGGCCTGCTCGACCTCGACCGGCTCCAGCTGGCCGGCCAGCCGCTTCATGTCCACCTCGCGGTCGCCGGGGACGCCGACCACCAGCAGCTCCCAGTCCGCCGAGCCGGGCTGGCGGGTCTTGAGCACCACGTTCTTGAGGGTGTCGGCGGCACCGAACTCCTCGGCTCGGCCGTCGGCCAGGCCGAAGTCGGCCGCCGGCAGCTCGTTGAGCCGGTCCACCAGCGTCGCGATGGTCGGGGTGTCCGGGGTGTCGAGCAGCACGCTGGCCGGGTGGGCGGTTCCCTCTTCGGCAGGCGGACCGGCGATCTCGACCGCCTCGGTATTGGCGGCGTAGTCGCAGTTGGTGCACTGCACGAAGGTGTCCTCACCGGACGGGGTGGGCGCCAGGAACTCCTCCGACGCCGAGCCGCCCATCGCCCCGGACACCGCGAACACGATCCGGTAGTCGAAGCCGAGCCGGCGGAACACCCGCTCGTAGGCGTCCCGGTGTGCCTGGTAGGCCCGCTGCTGTCCCTCGTCGGTCAGGTCGAAGGAGTAGGAGTCCTTCATGATGAACTCCCGGCCGCGCAGCACGCCGGCCCGGGGCCGGGCCTCGTCGCGGTACTTGGTCTGGATCTGGTACAGCGCCAGCGGGTAGTCCTTGTAGGAGGAGTACTCGCCCTTGACCAGCAGCGTGAACAGCTCCTCGTGGGTCGGGCCGAGCAGGTAGTCCCCGCCCTTGCGGTCGGTGAGCCGGAACAGCGAGTCGCCGTAGGCCGACCACCGGCCGCTGTCCTCGAAGATCTCGCGCGGGATCAGCGCCGGGAAGTGCACCTCCTGGGCCCCGATCGAGGCCATCTCCTCGCGCACCACCCGCTCGATGTTGGCCAGCACCAACATGCCCAGCGGCAGCCACGAGTAGATCCCCGGCGCCACCCGCCGGACGTAGCCGCCGCGCACCAGCAACCGGTGGCTGGGCACCTCCGCATCGGCGGGATCGTCGCGCAGGGTGCGCAGGAACAGCGTGGACATCCGCAACAGCACGAGAACTCCCAAGATCGTCACTGGACGCCGGCGGCACCGGCCGGACGCGTCCGGGGGACGAGCCCGGCACCCGAGCGGGAGCCGACCGGGCAAGGTTACCCAAGCAGGGTCGTCGGCCTCGCGGGATTAATCGCCGGGCGGCGGGGAGCGCCGGCCGGTGGCCAGCACCCGGTCGGGCGTTCCGGCGAACAACCCGGCCCCGGGGTCGGCTTCGGCGGGCGAGCGCACCGGGTCCAGCTCCGGCCGCCGGATCTCGCGCACGATCAGTGCCACCAGCACCAGCAGGCAGCCGTCCCGGATCAGCAGCACCCAGGTCAGCGCCTCGTAGGTCAGCGCCTTGTTGGGGTCGCTGCCACCGAGCAGCCAGAGCAGGGTGGCGATCCAGACCGCGATCTCGGAGAACTGCCAGACCAGCGCGCTGCGCCAGCGTGGCCGGGCCAGCGCCAGCAGCGGCACCAGCCAGACCGAGTACTGCGGGCTCCACACCTTGGTGGTGAGCAGGAACGCGGTCACGGTCAGGAAGGCCAACTGGGCCAGCCGGGGCCGCACCGGCGTGGTCAGCGCCAGCCAGCCGACCGCGCCGAGGGCGACCAGCAGGAACAGCGCCACCGCCAGCCCCGGCGGGGTCCAGCCGGAGTCGGCGGGGGTGCCGAAGGTGTTCGGGAAGTAGTGCTTTCCCATCGCCCAGAAGGTGCTGGCCTCGGCCGGCCGGGACTCGGAGAAGGAGTAGAACTCCTTCCAGCCGGCCGTCCAGGCCAGCGCCACCGGCAGGTTCACCGCCAGCCACGCGCCGGCCGCCGCCGCCGCGGACCAGCACACCGGACGCCAGTTGCGGCTGCGGTAGGCCAGCAACGCCAGCGGGACGAACAGCAGCGCCGGGTACAGCTTGGCGGCGGCCCCCAGCCCGATCAGCACCCCGGCCGCCACCGGCCGGCCGCGTGCCCAGGCCCACAGCGCGCCGGAGGTGAACGCCATCGCCAGCAGGTCCCAGTTGGAGAAGGCGTGAAAGACCAGCAGCGGGCTGAGCGCGAAGATCGCCGCGTCCCACTGCCGGCGCCGGCCGGCCGCCGCGGCGGTGGCCGCCATCGCCAGCAGGCCGCAGACCGCCAGCAACAGGCAGGTCAGGACGCCGAACACCACGCCCTCATCCGAGCCCGGCAGCACGCCGTTGGCCGCGATGGCGTGCCAACCCCGGGTCAGCTCGGCGGTGAGCCACATGAACCCACCGGTCAGCACCGGGTACTCCACCGCGTGGTCGCGGTAGGGCACCGCCCCGGACGCCAACCCCTCGGCCCCCCAGAGCGGGATGACGTCGGAGTAGCAGGCGTGGGTGTACTGCTTGGACGCCACCCACTGGCCGTCCGCGCACGGCAGCTTCTCCCCGTAGCCCAGCAGCAGGGTCAGCGCCCCGAGCGCCAGCAGCACCCGCAACGGCGTCCACCAGCCGGAGTTGCGGCGGGCGTAGCGGCCGAGCGGGCCGCCCACCACGGCGCTGGCCCGGGCGGCGGTGCCGTCCTGCCAGGACGGCGGCCACACCTCGTCCGCGGTGGGATCCGCCGCCGGGTCAGCCGGCGGCAGCTCCCTCGGGGCGGCGCTCGGCGTGGTCACGCCGCCGATCCTCGCACGCGATCAGCGACCGCTGGGCGAGGCCGCCGCCGGGCTCGCCCCGGCCTTCTTGGTACCGCTGGGCGAGACCCCGGCAGGCCCGGCGGGGGCCTTGGTGGTGGGCGCCGTGCTCGACCCGCTCGGGGACGGCGGCGAGGAGGACAGGCAGACCGGCAGGCCGCAGCTGGTGCTCGGGGTGCCCGACGGCGGCGCCGAGGTGACCGGCGCGGAGGTGCTCGGCACCACCGAGGTGCTCGGCGGCGCGCTGGTGGTGGGTGCGGTGCTCGACACCGTCGGGGTCGGGGTGGCGCTGGAACTGGACGGCGCCTGGGACGGCTGCGGCTGCCCGACCTGCTGGCTGGTGGGCAGCGGCAGCACCGGCTTGCCGCCGAGGTAGCCGTCCATGAACCGCTGCCAGGCGTGTCCGGCCAGGTCGCGGCCGTACTCGGAGTTGCCGTTGGCGTTGTAGATCGGTTCCACCTTGTCCGAGCCCACCCAGGACGCGGCACTCACCTGCGGGGTGAACCCGACGGTCCACCCGTCGCTGGAGTCGGCGGTGTCCTGGATGCCCACGGTGCCGGTCTTGGCCGCCACCGGCCGGCCGTCGGACGGCGCGATCCCGGACGTCCGGGCGACGTCCTCCATTGCCAGCGTGGTGTCGTTGGCGACCTTCTTGTCCAGCACCCGCTTGGCGGCGTCCTTGTGCTCGAAGAGCACGTCGCCCTTGGCGTCGGTGACCTTCTGCACGAAGTAGGACTGCCGGGCCAGGCCGCCGTCGGCCAGGGTGGCGTAGCCGACCGCCTGGTCGAGGATCCGGACCGGGTAGTTGCCGATCCCGACGTAGGGGTCGGCGTGGCCGTTGCGCATCAGGGTGGGCGCGCCGGGGTTGGGACCGGTAGCCGACTCGACGGCCGGGATGCCCATCGCGCGGGCGGTCTTGACCACGTTGTCCGCACCCACCAGCGAGGTCAGCTTGCCGAACACCGTGTTCAGCGACAGCGTGGTCGCCTTGCGCAGGGTGTAGGAGCCGAAGTCCGGGTCGGTGGGGTCGTTGGCGAACGGCAGCCCGTCGATGTCCTGCGGGGACGAGCCGTCGAACACCGACTGGATGGTGTAGGCAGGCTTGACGCCCTTGAGGTTCTGGGCCAGCGCGGTCGCGGTCACGTACGGCTTGAAGCTGGAGCCCGGCGGCCGCCAGGACTGGGCGTAGTCCAGCCCGGAGCCGTTCGGCCCGCCGTAGTAGGCGATCACCGCGCCGGTGTCGGGGTTGACCGCCACCAGCGCCGGGCGCAGGTTCTTCTGCTTCTCGGTCAGGTCGGAGTAGGTCTGCTTGATGGCGTCCTGCACGGCGACCTGGGCGCCCCGGTCGATGGTGGTCTGGATGCGCAGGCCGCGGGTGTTGATGGTGGCCGGGTCCACCCCGTCGGCCTTCAGCTCGGCCTTGACCTGCCGCCAGGCCAGGCCCAGCGGGCCGTCCAGCACCGAGCTGGTGTTGCGGACCTTGATGGTGGCCGGGAACTTCAGCCGTCGCGGCCTGGTCCTGGCTGAGCTTGCCGGTGCTGACCATGCCGTCCACCACGTACTGCCAGCGGGCCTTGGCCGCCGCCGGGGTGACCGCCGGGTCGTAGTACTCCGGTGACTTGATCACCGCTGCCAGCAGTGCCCCCTGGGCGAGGTTGACCTTGCCGACCGACACCCCGAAGTAGGCCTTGGCGGCGGCTTCGACACCGTAGGCGCCACGGCCGAAGTAGATGGTGTTGAGGTAGCTCTCCAGGATCTGGTCCTTGGAGTACTCCCGGCTCAGCTTGAGCGAGATCGCCAGCTCCTTGAGCTTGCGGCTCAGCGTCTGGTCGGAGCTGAGGTAGGCGTTCTTGACGTACTGCTGGGTGATGGTGGAACCACCCTGGGTGGAGCCGCCCCGGACGTCGTTGACCGCCGCCCGCACGGTGCCCTTGATCGAGATGCCGGGCTCGGAGTAGAAACCGCGGTCCTCGGCGGCGATCACCGCGTCCCGGACGTGCACCGGCACCTGGCTCAGCGGCACGATGGTGCGGTTCTCGCCGGCGTCGATGGTGGCCATGGTGGAGCCGTCGGCGTACTGCACCACGGCGGACTGGTTGGTCTGCAGCTCGGCCGGGCTCGGCACGTGTGCCACCGAGTACATGGCCACCGCGAGCACGCTCATCATCAGGGCCAGCAGGCCGAGCAGCCAGGTGGCCACCAGGCCGATCCGGCGCAGGATCCGGTTGCGCCGGCTCATCGCGGCCAGCCGCCGCTTCTTGGCCGCCCGGCGCTGCTTCCAGCGTCCCGGCTGGCCGGTGGCGTTCGCACCGTGCTTGCCGGCCTTGCCGGACCCGCCGTTCCTGGCGCTGCCGCCAGGGCCGGTCGGGACGGAACGGGATCCGGACGGCGAGGTACCCGCCACGACACGACTCCTTCTGCTCGGCATGCTCGTTGCTCAGCACTGCTTGTTCTGGTCCGGAGCTGCGCTGCCCGCACCTGAACCAACGGCAAGAGTACGGGGGTCGTGAGCGCCGGCCGGCCAGGCCGGCAGCGGCAGAAACCGCGAAACCGGACCAACCGCCCGGGTTTGGGTGCCGGTCCGGCCAAGCTCACAGCGAATGCTGTCGGGCGTGGCTACCCGGCGCCCGGCCGGAACCGGTCGGTGGCGGCCGTGATGGCCGCGCCGATGGCCGGCGAGGTGTGCCCGGCGTTCTCCACCACCACCAGCTCGGCGTCCGGCCAGGCCCGGGCCAGCTGCCAGGCCGCCTCCAGCGGTCCCTGCGGGTCGAACCGGCCGTGCACCAGGATGGCCGGGATGCCGTGCACCCGATGCGCCTGGTCGATCAGCTGGTTCTCGGCCAGCCAGGCGCCGTGGGAGAAGTAGTGCGCGCACAGCCGGGCGAAGGCCAGCCGGTAGCGCGGGTCGGCCCGCTTGACCGAGCTAGCAGTGCCGGCGGCCCCGTTATCCAAGCTGACCACCGCGTCCTCCCAGGCCATCCAGGCGTCGGCCGCCCGCTGCCGGACGTCCGGGTCGGGCGAGTTCAGCAGCTCGTCGTAGACCTGGGTGAGGTCGCCGTCGCGCAGCCCCTCGGGCACCGCGTCCCGGTAGCGCGCCCACTCCTCGGGCAGGAACCGGCGCAGGCCGCCGTAGAGCCAGTCGACGTCGGACCGGCGGGTCAGCGCGACCGCGGCCAGCACCAGCTCGCTGACCCGGTCGGGGTGCTGTTCGGCGTAGGCCAGCCCCAGGGTGGTGCCCCAGGAGGCGCCGAAGACCAGCCAGCGCTCGATGCCCAGGTGCTCGCGCAGCCGTTCCAGGTCGGCGATCAGGTGCGCGGTGGTGTTGGTGGCCAGCGTGGTGCCGTGGTCGGCGGCGTGCGGGGTGGACCGGCCGCAGCCGCGCTGGTCGTAGAGCACGATCCGGTACGCGGCGGGGTCGTGCATCCGCCGGGAGCCGGGT
The DNA here is from genome assembly GCA_963796905.1 of uncultured Actinomycetota bacterium. Lineage (GTDB taxonomy): Bacteria > Actinomycetota > Actinomycetes > Mycobacteriales > Jatrophihabitantaceae > Jatrophihabitans_A. Next base: position 153,541 of record CAWCNK010000005.1, read on the forward strand.
GACCAGCCGCCGCCCGGACCGCCGTGCACCATCACCAGCGGCTTGCCGGCCGGGTTGCCGCACTGCTCGTAGTAGAGCTGCTGGCCGTCGCCGACGTCGAGCATGCCGGTGTCGTACGGCTCGACCGGCGGGTACGGGTGCTCGGGCATGCCGGCGACGCTACCGGCCGGCTGCTAACCCGACACAGCCACCGGCGCGACCCCGCAACGCCGGGCGTGCCCTGTCGTGGTGGCCGATGCATCGAACTGATGTATCGTGTCGATATATCGTGGTGAACGACCGCTGAACCACAGGTGGAGGGGAGGGGACGCGGATGCTCGAGATCGCCATTCTGGGACTGCTCAGTGAGTCGCCGATGCACGGCTACGAACTGCGCAAGCGCCTGTCGACCCTGCTCGGCGCCTTCCGCGCGTTCTCCTACGGCTCGCTGTACCCGTCGTTGCGGCGGTTGCAGGAGGCCGGCTGGATCGACGAGGCGGCGGCACTGGCCGAACCGCCGAGCGGTTTCGCCTCCAAGCGGGGCAAGAAGGTCTACAAGCTGACCGCCGAGGGCAAGGAACACTTCGCCGAGTTGCTGGCCGAGGTCGGACCGGACGCCTACGACGACGAGGGATTCGGCACCCGGCTGGCCTTCTTCGCCCAGACCCGTGCCGACATCCGGCTGCAGATCCTCGAAGGCCGCAAGCAGCGCATCACCGAGCAGGCCGACGGCCTGCGCTCCAGCCTGGCCCGCACCCGCGAGCGGCTGGACCGCTACACCCTTCAGTTGCAGGAGCACGGCCTGGAGTCCGCGGACCGGGAGGTCCGCTGGCTGGCCGAACTGATCGAGACCGAGCGCAAGGGACCGGGCACGCCCACCTGAGCGCCGAACCACGCGCAGCACAACCGAATGAGACATCCCCGCCACGCCCAGACCGACAGGCACCAGCCAGGGCGGCGCCAACAACAAGGAGGAACCCGATGGGTTCGCAACACAACCAGGACGGCTCCCACGGCGGCCCGATCCGCGTGGCCATCGTCGGCGTCGGCAACTGCGCCGCCTCGCTGGTCCAGGGCGTGCACTACTACCACGACGCCGACCCCTCGTCGTCCGTGCCGGGCCTGATGCACGTCAAGTTCGGCCCGTACCACGTCAGCGACATCCAGTTCGTCGCCGCCTTCGACGTGGACGCCAAGAAGGTCGGCCAGGACCTGTCGGAGGCCATCGTGGCCTCGGAGAACAACACCATCAAGCTGTGCGACGTGCCGCCGCTGGACGTGCCGGTGCAGCGCGGCCACACCCTGGACGGCCTGGGCAAGTACTACCGCGAGACCATCGTCGAGTCCGACGAGCAGCCGGTGGACGTGGTCGGCGCGCTGCGGGCCGCCCAGGTCGACGTGATGATCTGCTACCTGCCGGTCGGCTCGGAGGAGGCCGCGAAGTTCTACGCCCAGTGCGCGATCGACGCCGGGGTGGCCTTCGTCAACGCGCTGCCGGTCTTCATCGCCGGCACCCCGGAGTGGGCGGCGAAGTTCGAGGCGGCCGGCGTGCCGATCGTCGGCGACGACATCAAGTCCCAGGTGGGCGCGACCATCACCCACCGGGTGCTGGCCAAGCTCTTCGAGGACCGCGGCGTGGTGCTGGACCGCACCTACCAGCTCAACGTCGGCGGCAACATGGACTTCAAGAACATGCTGGAGCGTGACCGGCTGGAGTCGAAGAAGATCTCCAAGACCCAGGCCGTCACCTCGAACCTCAAGCACGACCTGGGCTCCCGCAACGTCCACATCGGCCCGTCGGACTACGTCCAGTGGCTGGACGACCGCAAGTGGGCCTACGTCCGGCTGGAGGGCCGCGCGTTCGGTGAGGTGCCGCTGAACCTGGAGTACAAGCTCGAGGTCTGGGACTCCCCGAACTCGGCCGGCATCATCATCGACGCGCTGCGGGCAGCCAAGATCGCCAAGGACCGGGGCATCGGCGGCCCGATCCTGTCCGCGTCGAGCTACTTCATGAAGTCCCCGCCGGAGCAGTACGACGACGAGACCGCCCGGGCCAAGGTCGAGGCCTTCATCCGCGGCGAGGTCGAGCGCTGAGCACGGTCAGCTGAACCAGGCGGCCCCGAGAACCACGAGTTCTCGGGGCCGCCTGCTGTCCGTTGTCCCGGTGCGGGTTCGGTCGTGCGCCCCTACGTCAGGGTTGGCCGTAGCGCCAGCCTAGGAGCTGAGGTAGTAGCCGGTCAGCCAGGCGTGCAGCCAGGTGCTGGGTGCGGAGAAGAGGTTGCGCACCGTCACCGAGTCGGTGGCGCCGGCGGGCACCGTGAGCTCGCTGGGCTGCAGGGCGGGCGAGGACGACACCGTTGCCGAGCCGCCCCACGGACCATCGGCGTCGGTCAACCCCAGCAGCGCCGGCTGCCAGGGACGGTCGTTGGACAGCACGATGTTGTACGCCGAAACCTGACCGGCCGGGATTCCGGTGACCGGCAGGTTGACCGGCGTGCGTCCGGTCAGCACGATCCGCTGACCGGCCTGCAGCGGCTGCGGACCGGTCGCGACGAAACCGCCCGGCTGGCTGACAGTGCCGGGCAGGAAGTACCCGGCCACGTCGACGACCAGGTGGACCGGCGTGCTGCTGGACTGGCGGAAGGTCAGGGTGCCGTCCGGGCCAAGCTTCACCGCCCGCTCGGCCTGCATGGACCGCGGGTCCAGCATCAGCCCGTTCTGGTACACCGCATCGCCCGGGAACCGGATCCGGGTCGCCAGGCTGCCGTCGCCGTCGGTGACGTCCAGCAGGCCGGCGACATGGGCCTTCAGCACCGCGACGTTCAGCACCACGGCGCCGGCGCCGCCGGCCGGGATGCCGCCGTGGCCGGGCAGCGTCAGGGTGATCGGGTGACCGGCGGCCAACGGCGGGCCGGTCCGGGTGTCGAGCACCCGGGAGTGCAGCGGGGCGAACATGCCCGCCTGGGTGGGCGTGCCGGCCACGTAGAAGCCCAGCACGTCCACCACCAGGAACACGCCGCTGTTGTCGCTGCGGATCGTGATGGCGCCGTCGCTGCCCAGCCGCACCGTGAGCTGCTGCTGGATGGTGTACCAGCTCTCCGGGCAGTTGACGTTGCAGCTAGCGGTGACCACGCCGCCCCCGCCGGCCAGCGACATGGTCACCCGGTGGTCCCAGGAGGTGCCGCTGGGGTAGACCGACAGCGACCCGGCCTGCGCGAAGCCCGGCACCGTCACGTCGATGACCGCGGCCGACACCGGGTCCGCCGGCACCGGCCGCACCGCGGCCAGGTTGACCGTGACGGTCCTGCCGTAGGCCACCGAACCCCGGGTGCCGCCCAGCCCGGACCGGGTGTCGAGCACCCGCCGTGGATAGATCGGCTGGAAGCTGCCGGGGCTGTGGCCGACGGCCAGCCGGGATGCCGCTGCCGGGCCGCCCACCGCACGGGGCTGGGCGTCGGCGGGCGGTAGCGCCAGTAGACCGGCGAGCAACGAGCAGCCGGCGAGGATGACAAGGATTCTGGACACGGGGTGCTTCTGGCTGGGCATGGTCAGCACGCCACGCAGTGGTTGTACCAGTACATGCCCGTCATATAGCCGTGCAGATAGGTCGCCTGCGCGCTGGACAGGTTGACCAGCATGGGGGGCCCCGCGACGTTTTCGTTGACGACCAGCTCGGTCGGTTGGCGGGCCGGCGTCGAGGACAGCGTCACGGTGGGGGTCCAGGCGCTCCCCGAGTCGTAGAGCCCGAGCAGGGTCGGCTGGCTGGGCTGGTCGGGGGACAGAACGATGTTGTAGGCCAGGTCCCCGAAGTCGTAGCCCGGCGCGTACAGGGCCAGCGGCAGGTGCTGGCTCAACCGGAGCTGGGCGTAGAAGTGGCCATCCCGCCAGGTCTGCACCGGGCGCGGGCTGTTCGGGGAGTAGCGGCCCCCGTACCATCCCGGTTCCGGTCCGTCGCCGGTTATCAGGAAGTACCCCATCAGGTCGACGACCAGGTGGACTCCGGCGGTGCTCGACTGGCTGAATATGAGCTTGCCGTCGCTGCCCACGTTGACGATCCGCTCGGTCTGCATGGTGTAGTTACCGGCAAAGCGCATGTGCACGGTGGCCTGGCTGCCGTCGCCGTCGGTGATGCCCAGCAGCCCGTTGGCGCGTGCCGACAGCACCGAGATGTTCAGCACCACAGCACTGGCACCGGCGGCCGGGATACCGCCGCGCCCGGGCAGGCTGAGCGTGAGCTTGCGACCGGCGCCCAGCGGGCTGCCGGCCCGGGTGTCCAGGATCCGGGAGTCCAGCGCGACGAACGTGCCGTACCCGATGGGGGTGCCTGCGGAGTAGTGGCCCAGCACCTCGACGATCACCTGCACGGCGGTGGCCGAGTTGTTGCGGACGGCCACCCCGCCGTCGGCGCCGAGCTTGACGTTCAACTGCTGGCTGATAGTGCTGCCGCCGACCAGCGAGATGGTCACATGACCGTTCCAGGTGGTGCCGCTCGGATACACCGACAGCGACCCGTTGGGGGCGTTGCCCGGCACCGTCACCTTGATGAGCGCGGCCGGCGTGCCCGCCGAGCTGATGTGGGCGGTGACCGTGTGTTTGGGCGCGACGGCACCCGGCCGGCCGCCGAGCCCCGAGCGGGTGTCCAGCACCCTCACCGGGTTGCCGGCGACCGGCCAGAAGCTGCCGGCGTTCGGATCGTCGAAGGTATGGGCGGCGGCCGGCGCCGTGGGAGCGGCGGTGACCGGTGGTGCCACCAGCAACCCGGCGATCAGTGACAAGCCGACAGTGACAGCGGCAAAGGGATGGATACGCATCAGACACGCTCCAGGATGGCGGGCTCCCGGCCGGGACAGTCGTGGTCAGCCCTTACCAACACGACAACTGGGACGAGCCGAAGGTTGCCGCGCCGTCACGATCAGGGTCGACCCCTGGCTCCGGCTGATGGCCCCGCTCGGTCAGCAGTACACGCAGGTGCCGTACCAGTAGTAGCCGGTCACGTAGGCGTGCAGATAGGTCGTCTGCGCGCTGGAGAGGTTGACCAGCGTGGGGTAACCCTCGACGTTCTGATGGACGATCAGCTCGGTGGGCTGGCGGGCCGGCGTCGAGGACAGCGTCACGGTGGGGTTCCAGCCGCTTCCCGAGTCGTAGAGCCCGAGCAGGGTCGGTTGGCCGGGCTGGTCGGGGGAGATGACGATGTTGTAGGCCACCGTCCCGTCGCCGAAGTCCGGTGGGTACAGGGCCAGCGGCTGGTGCTGGTTCAACCGGAGCTGGGTGTCGAAGGTGGTTCCCTGCCTGGTCGGCAGCGGCCGGGGGGTGATCGGGTGGTAGCGGGCCGGCGTGCCGGGAATCGGCACATCGTTGCCCGGCAGGTAGTAGCCCATCAGGTCGATGACGAGATGGACGCCGGCGGCACTCGACTGGCTGAATATGAGCTTGCCGTCGCTGCCCACGTTGACCACGCGCTCGGTCTGCATGCTCTGGTTGCCGGCGAAGCGCAGGTGCACGGTGGCCTGGCTGCCGTCGCCGTCGGTGACGCTCAGCAGGCCGTTGGCGCGCGCCGACAGCACCGCGATGTTCAGCACCACGGCACTGGCTCCGGCGGCCGGAATGCCGCCGTGCCCGGGCAGGGTGAGGGTGAGCTTGCGACCGGGGGCGATCGGACTGCCGGCCCGGGTGTCCAGGATCCGGGAGTCCAGCGCGGCGAAGGTGCCGGACTGGCTGGGTGTGCCTTGCGAGTAGTAGCCCAACAGGTCGACGATCAGGTGCACCGAGGTGGCCGAGTTGTTGCGGATGGTCACGCCGCCGTCGGCGCCCAGCTTGACGTGCAACTGCTGGCTGATGGTGCTGCCGCCGACCAGCGAGATGCTCACATGACCGTTCCAGGTGGTGCCGGACGGATACACCGACAGCGACCCGGACGGCGCGTTGCCCGGCACCGTCACCTTGATGACCGCGGCCGGCCTGCCGCCCGGTCCGCTGATGGAGGCGGTGACGGTGTGCTTGGGCGCGACGGCACCTCCGCCGCCGCCGAGGCCGATCCGGGTGTCCAGCACCCGGACCGGGTTGCCGTCGACCGGCATGAAACTGCCGGCCCACGGATCGCTCCGGGTCTGGCTGGCGGCCGGCGAGGCGGCGGTGAGGGCACCGGCAACGGTGACCGGCGGCGCTGCCAGCAGGCCGGCGATCAACGAGCAACCGGTGAGGACAACGGCGAGGCGGCGGCTGCGCATCGGACACGCTCCCAGGCTGTCGGGCCCCGGCCGGGGACGGCCGCGTCAGCCCTCACCAACACGACACTTCGGACCGGCCGAAGGTTGCTGTCGAGACAGCTCCCTCCGGCCGCTCAACCGAACCGCCGCTCAGCCGTGGAAGTAGTAGCCGGTGACCCAGATGTGCACCAGCACCTCGGTGTTGGTCATGCTGTAGAGCACGACGGCGCTGTGCGCACCCTGGCCGACGGTGAGCTCGGTGGGCTGCAGCAGCGCCGAGGACGACACCTGCGGCGCCCGGTTCCAGGCTGTGCTGTCCACGTTCCGGATGCTGATCGCCGACGGCTGCCCCGGGTGGTCGGTGGCGGTCACCAGGTTGACCGCACCGGTGTGGCCGGCCGGCACCCCGGTCACCGCCCGGTAGAAGCCGGCGTTGCTGTAGATGTCGATGGTCTGCCCGGCGTTCAGCGCGTGCGGCACCTGCGGCACGTAGCTGCCGTCGGTGTTGACCGTGCCGGGCAGGAAGTAGCCGAACACGTCCACCACCAGGTCGACGGGGGTCTTGCTGGTGTTGGTGAAGGTCAGCGTGCCGTTGCCGCCGAGCTTGACCACCCGCTCGGTCTGCATGGTCTGCGGCCTCTCCCAGTCGCCGACGAACCGCAGCGGAGTGGTGGCCCGGGTGTTGTCGCCGTCGGTGACCACCAGTTGCCCGGTGGTGTGCGCCGAGAGCACCGCGATGTCGGCCACCACCGCGCTCGCCCCACCGGCCGGCACCCCGCCGTGCCCGGCGAGCGCCAGCGTGACCTTCTTGCCGGCCCCGACGGTTGCCTTCGGCACGCCCAGCCCGATCCGGGTGTCGAGCACCCGGGCGTTCGCGTAGGCGAACCGGCCGGGCAGCGTCGGGAGGCCGGCGGCGTAGAAGCCCACCACGTCGACCAGGACGTCGGTGGGCTGGGCGGCGTTGCTGCGGATCGTCAGGCCGCCGCTGGGGCTCAGCGGGACGGTCAGCTGCTGCTGGATGTTGCCGCCGCCGGTCAGCGTCATGGTGACCCGGCCGTCCCAGCCGGTGGAGCTGGGGTACACCGACAGCGACCCGGACGGCGCGGGGGTGGGCACCGTGACGTCGATGACAGCCGCGGACACATCGTTGGTCAGCAGCAGCACCGGGATGGCGTCGACCAGGTTGACGGTCACCGTCTGGCCGGGGTACAGCAGCCCCTTGAACCCTCCGACGCCGGTGCGGGTGTCGAGCACCCGTGTCGGCGACAGCGGCTGGAAGCTGCCGGCGGTGTCGGCGGCGAGCGCCGAGCCGGGCGCGGCGGAGGCCGCCGGGATCGCGGCGGCTACCCCCGCCATGCCGGCGATCAGGGAAGCGCCGGCGAGAAGGACAGCAATCTTGCGCATGGGATTTCCGCTCCTCAGCTGCGGGAGCAGACCCGGATGGTCAGCTGTGCCGCAGAGATTGGACGCGCGGCATCCCCGGCGGTTGCATCACGATACGGATACCGGGAAGCGGGCGTCAGACCCCAGGCGGCGAGTAGTAGTAGCCGGTGACGTAGCCGTGCAGGGCGACGTCGGTGTTCGAGAGGTTGCGGATCATGGTGTACCAGACGCCCGCGTCGACCGAGAGCTCGGTGGGTTGCAGCCAGGCCGAGGACGAGACCACCGGCGACCCGCTCCAGGGGTTGCCGGGGTAGTTGGCGTAGGGGTAGTAGACGCCCAGCGCGACGGGTTGCGCCGGGTTGTCGGTGGTGATCACGAGGTTGGCCGCCATCCAGCCCTCACTTACCCCCGGCAGGTAGAACTCGACAGGGGTACGGCCGTGCAGCGTCAGGGCTTTCACCGGCTGCGGGGACAGCGGGATGTAGTAGCCCATGTCGAAGAAGTCCGGCTGCTGGCCGCCGCGCAGGAAGTACCCGAACACGTCCACGACCAGTTCGACGGTGCTGGCGCTGCTGTTGGTGAAGCTCAGGGTGTTGTCGGTGCCGAGCCCCAGGGCCCGCTCGGTCTGCATGGTCTGCGGGGCGGTCCGGCTGCCCACGAAACGCAGCCGGGTGGTGGCCAGCCTGCCGTCATTGTCGGTGATCACCAGCTGCCCGGTGCTGCGCGGCGTCAGCACCGCCACGTCCGCGACCACGGCGATGGCGCCGCTGGCCGGGATGCCGCCCCGCCCGGCCAGGGCAACGGTGACCTTCTTGCCCGCGCCGACGGGCACCCGCGGCGCGCCGATTCCCTTCCGGGTGTCGAGCACCCGGCCGTTCGCGCGACCGAACATGCCGGTGAGCACGGGGGTTCCGGCTATGTAGTAGCCCATCAGGTCGACCAGCACGTTGGTGGCGCGCGCGGAGTTATTGCGGATGGTCACGCCGCCGTCGGCGCCGAGGCCCACCGTGAGCTGCTCCTGGATGTTGCCGCCGCCGGTCAGCGTCATGGTGACCCGGCCATCCCACGTGGTGCCGCTCGGGTACACCGACAGCGAGCCGAGCGGCGCGGGAGTGGGAACCGTGACGTCGACAACCACCGCCTGGTAGTCGGCCGTGGGGCCGCCGAACGGCTTGAAGGTGACGGTCCGGCCCGGGTTCACCAAGCCCCGGTAGCCACCCACCCCGGACCGGGTGTCGAGCACCCGCTTGGCGTTGATCCGGACGTAACCGCCGGCGGAGCGGTCCGGTGCGGCGCCTGAGGCGGCTGGCCCGTGGGGCGCCGCTGCCAGCAACCCGGTGACCAGCGAACAACCGGCGAGAACGGCGAGTACCCGGTGCATGACACGCTCCTAGCTGCCGGCTCGGCCCGGACGGCCGAAGATGGCCTCATCAGCTAGACATGTGACGCGGGCATTCCATTGCTCACCAGGGCGTTCCCGACCGGTTCAGACCGGCGGGTTCCGGACAGATTCAGACCGGCGGGCCTAGACCGATCGGTCTCAGACCGGCTGGCCGGCCGGTCCGAGGTCCTCCAGACCTGGGTTCTCCAGGCCGGGCTCGGCCACGGCGGTCAGGCCGCCGGTCGGCAGCACGTCGGCGGCCGAGTCGGTCGGCGGTGGCATCAGCACCACCGGGCAGGGCGCCCTGAACACCACCTGCGGGGCGATCAGGCTCTTGGGCAGCGCGCTGAAGTTGCCGGACCGGGGCGAGTCCAGCACCAGCAGCTGAGCGCCGACCGCCGCCTCCAGCAACACCGCGGCCGCCTTTCCGTGCCGCAGGCTGTAGCTGATCCGCATCGCCTCCAGGTCACCGCCGAAGTGCTCGGCCAGCCGGTCGGCCAGCCGCTGCTCCTCCTCGGCGAACGGGTCCTCACCGGACAGCGGCAGCATGCCCGGCCGGCCACCCGGGGCGGCCGGCGGTCGCGGGCCGCGCCAGGCGGTGACCGCCAGCACGGTGGTGTTGCGCAACTGCGCCTCGGCCGCGGCCCAGCGCACCGCCTCCACCGAACCGGTACGGCGGCTGACGCCGACCACGATCGGGCTGGTCAGGTCCATCGTCACTCCTCGGGTTGGTACGGACCCGGCGCCCTGTCGGCACCGGCCCGCTCGGACGACTCAGCTCCGGACGGCTCAGCTCCGGACGAGTCGGTTCAGGCGGTGGCCGGGGCGCTCGCCGGGCCGCCGGAGGCCGGCGCCTTGGACAGCGGGTCGGCGATGTCCTCCAGCGACCGCCGCTCGGCGTCGATCGCCAGGAAGGCGGCCACCACCCCACCGACGATCATCACGCCGGCGCCCAGGTAGTAGCCGAAGGTCAGCGGCCCGCGCGGCGGGTTGGCGTTGTTCGCCCCGCCGATCAGGTGCCCGTACAGCGAGGTGGCGATCGAGCCGAAGCCCTGCGCGATGGAGAAGAAGATCGCGATGGCCTGCCCGCGCAGCTCCAGCGGGAAGATCTCGCTGACGGTCAGGTAGGCCGACGACGCCCCGGCCGAGGCGAAGAAGAAGATCACGCACCACAGCACGGTCTGGGTGGTGGCGTTGAGGTGCCCGCCGCCGAACAGCCAGGCCGACACCGCCAGCAGCACCCCGGACAGCAGGTAGGTGCCCGAGATCATCTTGCGCCGCCCGACCGTGTCGAACAGCGGTCCCAGGATCAGCGGGCCGAGCAGGTTGCCGACCGCGAACGGCAGGAAGTAGTAGCTGGTGTGCGCCTTGGAGACGTGGAAGAAGTGCTGCAGCACCAGGGCGTAGGAGAAGAAGATCGCGTTGTACAGGAACGCCTGGGTGGCCATCAGGAAGAAGCCCAGCGCGGTGCGCCGCGGGTAGACCTTGAACAGCACCCTGACCAGCTGGCTGATCGGCAGCCAGCGCTGCGGCACGATGTCGATCGCCTTGCGCTCGTCCACCTCCGGCAGCTCGAGACCGTTGGCGCGGACGTGTTCCTCGATCCCGTCGACGGTGGCGTTGGCCTCGTCCTGGAAGCCGTGGGTCATCTGCCAGCGCGGGCTCTCGGGGATGTGGCGGCGCAGGCCGATGATCAGCAGGCCCAGCACCGGGCCGATGAAGAAGCCGATCCGCCAGCCCCAGCTCTGCGACGGGAAGCTGTCCGAGAGCAGGTACAGGTTGGCCGCCGCCCCGATCGCCGCGCCGCCCCAGTAGGTGCCGTTGATGGCGATGTCGACCCGGCCGCGGTAGTGCGACGGGATCAGCTCGTCGATGGCGGAGTTGATGGCCGAGTACTCACCGCCGATGCCGACCCCGGCGACGAACCGGAACAGCGCCAGCACCCCGAAGTTCCAGGACAACCCGGCCAGCCCGCTGCCGAGCAGGTAGATCGCCAGCGTCAACAGGAAGACCTTGCGCCGGCCGACCCGGTCGGTGATCCGGCCGAAGAACAGCGCCCCGACGATCTGGCCGACCAGGTACACCGAGCCCAGCGCGCCGACGTCGGCGCTGGACAGCCCCAGGTCGTCGGCGAAACCGGCCTGCGAGACGATCTGGATCTCCAGGCCGTCCAGTACCCAGGAGACCCCCAGGCCCACCACGATCATCCAGTGGAACCGGGCCCACGGCAGCCGGTCCAGCCGGGCCGGCACCATGCTGCGGACGGATTTGGGTTCGCTCTCGACAGCGGTCACGGGCACGGTCGCCTTCCCGGCTAGGGCTCGACTGTGCGTTCAGTCGGCGTCCCTTCCTAGCACTGGTGCATCCTGTTCGGCCAGCCCGGGCCCGACAGATCAGGCGCTGTGCGATGCGGAGGCAGGCGCGTCAGGAGCCGTCGGAGTGCCAGTAGTAGCCGGTCAGCCAGATGTGCAACTTGGTCATCGGTACGTCGTAGAGGTTGCGCACCGCGACGGTGTAATGGCGGTTGGCGTGAACGCTCAGCTCGGTGGGCTGCAACGTCGGCGAGGCGAACACCGTCGGCGAGCCGTCCCAGGGGCTGTCCGGGTTGTACAGCGCGAGCGCGACCGGTTGCTCGGGCAGGTCGGATGAGGCGACCAGGTTGTAGGCCCGTGGCAGCGGGGCAACCACCTGAGGCGTGATGGGCGCACGGCCGTACAGGGTGAGATCCGCACCGGGGGCCGTCCGGGGGCCGAACAGCAACGGTCGTGGGGTGATCGCGACGTAGCCACCCTCCGGGAAGCCCGCCTTCGGGCCGCCCTCCACCGTGCCCGGACCGGGCAGGAAGTAGCCGGCCAGGTCGATGACCAGGTACACGCCGGAGGCGCTGGACTGGGTGAAGGTGAGCGTGCCGGCGCTGCCCACCCCGACCACCCGCTCGGTCTGCATCGTCTGCGGGGCGCTCCGGTCGCCGAGGAACCGGAGGTGGCTGGTGACCTCGTGGCCGGCGTGGTCCCGGATGGTCAGCAGGCCGGTGGCATGCGCCGAGGCCACCGCGATGTTCAGCACGACCGCGCTGGCCCCGCCGGCCGGGATGCCGCCGTGGCCGGGCAGGGTGAGGGTCAGCGAGTGCCCGGGAAGCAGCGGGGTGCCGCCCCGGGTGTCCAGGACCCGGGAGCTCAGGGCGGCGAACGTACCCTGCAGCGTGGGCGTGCCGGCCACGTAGAAGCCGCGTGCCTCGACCACCAGGTGCAGGGCCCGGCCGGCGTTGTTGCGGATCGTCACGCCGCCGTCGGCGCCCAGCCGCACGGTGAGCTGCTGGGAGATGGTGCCGCCGCCGATGAGCGACAACGTCACCCGGCGGTCCCAGCCGGTGCCGCTGGGGTACACCGACAGCGAGCCGAGCGGGGCCGGGCCGGGCACGATGACGTCGATAACCGCCGCCGACACCGGACCGGCCGGGCGGGCGTGGGAGACGTTGAAGGTGACGGTATGTCCGGCTGCAACGGCGCCCGACCGGCCGCCGAGGCCCGACCGGGTGTCCAGCACCCGCACGGAGTTGCCGGTGACCGACTCGTAGCTGCCCGGACTCTGCGTGACGGCGCCAGCCGCGGCCATCGGCGCCGCGGCGCACAGCCCCGAGATCAGCGAGCAACCGAGCAGCAGGCGAAGGATCTTGCCCATGGCAGCAACCCCCGGGGTGTGCTTCGTCCACGAGGGCGGGCAGCCCTCACCCCCAAGACACCTGACGCCGTCGATCCGTTGCGGCGGTTGCCGGGATTGTCCGGCCGGGCGCGCCGCTCGGGCCGTCAGTTCAAACCGACGTCCACCGGAAAGGTCGACAGCAGCGACAGCGGGGCGGGCTGGCGGCGCAACACGGTGCGCCACAGGGTGCCCGGGTGCGGTGAGAACACGTCGTCCAGGCCGCCGGCGACCACGAACCAGCCCCCGGCGGCGATCTCGGCCGCCAGCTGCCCGACCGACCAGCCGGCGTGGCCGGCGAACACCCGCAGGCTGGCGGCACCGGCCGCCACGTCGGCCGGCTCGGCGTCCAGGTCGACCAGTGCCAACCCACCGCTGACCGCCCGCAGGCCGTGGCCGGCGTCGGTGGAACTGGCCAGCCGGCCCAGGCCCAGCGCGCCGTCGCGCTGCACCGGGCCGCCGTTGAACACCACCGACGGCTCGCTCATCGCCTCCTGCCAGTCCGGCAGGATGTGCCCGACCGGGGTGTGCGACGGCCGGTTGATGATGACCCCGACCGTGCCGGTGTCGTCGTGCTCGATCAGGAACACCACGGTGCGGAAGAACTCCGGATCGGCCAGCGACGGCGCGGCGATCAACAGGCGGTGGGCAGCGGGCGGCAACTGCCAGCTTTGTTCGGCGGTCACCGCTACATCCTGCACCAACCCAACGCCGTCCGGGCTAACGTCGAGGGACAGCGGGCCGAACGGAAGAGCAGTGGGTTCCCGCGACGACGTGCGAAGGCGGATCAGGTGACAGTGGTCGAACGCGGGCAATCGAGCCGGCCCCTGCTGGGCCGGCCCGACTTCCGCCGGCTGCTGTCGATCCGGATGCTCGGGCAGTTCGCCGACGGGGTGTTCCAGGCCTCGCTGGCCGGTGCGATCCTGTTCAACCCCGAACGGGCCGCGCACGCCGGCGACATCGCGGCCGGCTTCGCGGTGTTGCTGCTGCCGTACTCGGTGCTGGGCCCGTTCGCCGGCGTGCTGCTGGACCGCTGGTCGCGCCAGCGGGTACTGCTGGGCGCCAACCTGATCCGCGCGCTGCTGGTCTGCGGGGTGGGCGTCGAGATCGCCGCGGGCGTGCACGGCCAGCCGTTCTACGCCAGCGCGCTGGTGGTCATCTCGGTCAACCGGTTCGTGCTGTCGGCGCTGTCGGCGTCCCAGCCGCACGTGGTGGAACCCGAACGCCTGGTCACCGCCAACGCGATCTCGACCACCGCCGGCGCCGTGGTGGCCGCCGTCGGCGGCGGTTCGGCGATCGCGCTGCGCTCGCTGCTGGGCGGCGGCAACATCGGCTACTCCTCGGTCGCGGTGGGCGCGGCGGTCGGCTACGCGCTGGCCGCCTGGCGGGCGGCCGGCTTCGCGGCCCGGCAGCTCGGCCCGGACGACGACACCCGCGAGCACTCCGAGTCGGTCCGCCACGTGCTGACGGGCCTGGCCGACGGCGCCCGGCACGTCCGCTCGCACCCGTCGGTGCTGCGTGCCTTCGCCGTGATCGGGGTGCACCGCTTCGCCTACGGGGTCAGCGCCATCTGCACCCTGCTGCTGTTCCGCAACTACTTCACCGACGACGGGGCGTTCCGGGCCGGCCTGCCGGGCCTGGGCCAGGTGGTGGCCGCGGTCGCCCTCGGCGGCGGCCTGGCCGCGCTGCTGACCCCGGTCGCCACCCGCCGGCTCGGCTACACCCGGTGGCCGGCGCTGCTGCTGATGGGCGCCGGGGTGGTGGAGCTGGCGCTGGGGCTGCCGTTCCAGCTGCGCACCTTCCTGCCGGCGGCCGCGCTGCTGGGCCTGGCCGCCCAGGGCGTCAAGATCTCGGTCGACACCCTGATCGCCCAGCTGGTCTCCGACGACTACCGGGGCCGGGTGTTCTCCTTCTACGACACCCTGTTCAACGTGATCTTCGTGGCCGCCGGGACGGTGACGGCGCTGGCGCTGCCGGAGAACGGCAAGTCCGCCGTCGCGGTGACGCTGATCGGGGTGGCCTACCTGGCGGTCGGCATCGCCTACCTGCTGGCCGCCGATCCGGACCCGCTCAGCCCGCAGGTCCGCCGGTTCAGCCGGCGCAGGACCGCCAGCCCGACCGCGCTGCCGCCGTGCCCGGCAACCGCCCGGGTCACCGCTACTGCTCGGCGTACCACGCCCTGAGGGCCTGGACGGCCTCGTCGTGCGGTAGCGGGCCACGCTCCATCCGCAGCTCCAGCAGGTACTTGTAGGCCTTGCCCACCAGCGGCCCGGGCGGTAGCTCCAGGATCTCATGATCTCGTTGCCGTCCAGGTCCGGACGGATCGCGTCCAGCTCCTCCTGCTCGCGCAACCGGGCGATCCGCTCCTCCAGGTCGTCGTAGGTGGCGGCCAGCAGCGCGGCCTTGCGCTTGTTGCGGGTAGTGGTGTCCGAACGCACCAGCTTGTGCAGCCGGTCCAGCAGCGGACCCGCGTCGGTGACGTAGCGGCGGACCGCCGAGTCGGTCCACTCGCCGCGCCCGTAGCCGTAGAAGCGCAGGTGCAGGAAGACCAGCCGGGCGATGTCCTCGGTCTCGTCCTTCGGGAACTTCAAGGCCTTCAAGCGGGCCCGGGTCAGCCGGGCGCCGACCACCTCGTGGTGGTGGAAGGTGACCTGCTTGCCGCCCTGGGCGAACCGCCGGGTGTCGGGCTTGCCGATGTCGTGCAGCAGCGCCGCCCAGCGCAGCACCAGGTCCGGCTGCGCGCCGGGCTCGCGCTGCTCGAGCTCGATTGCCTGGTCGAGCACCTGCAGGGTGTGGGCGTAGACGTCCTTGTGCTGGCCGTGCTCGTCGGCGGCCATCCGCAGCGCCGGCAGCTCCGGCAACACCACGTCGGCCAGGCCGGTGTCGACCAGCAGCTCCAGCCCGCGGCGCGGGTAGGCGCCGGCGATCAGCTTGTTCAGCTCGGCCTGCACCCGCTCGGCGGTGATCCGGCCCAGCTCGCCGGCCAGTTGCCGGATCGCCTCGGTGACCGGCTCGGCCGGGCTGACCCCGAGCTGGGCGACGAACCGGGCCGCGCGCAGCATCCGCAGCGGGTCGTCACCGAAGGACTCCTGCGGTTCGGCGGGGGTGCGCAGCACGCCGCGGGCGAGGTCGGCCAGCCCGCCGTGCGGGTCGACGAAGGCCCGGTCGGCCACCGAGACCGCCATCGCGTTCATGGTGAAGTCCCGCCGGCGCAGGTCGGAGGCGATGTCGGTGCCGAACTCGACCAGCGGATTGCGACTGACCCGGTCGTAGCTGTCGGCCCGGAAGGTGGTGATCTCACACGGCTGGCCGCCGACCTGGGCGCCGACGGTGCCGTAGTCGATGCCGGTGGTCCAGGTGGCCGAGGCCAGGCCCGCCACC
This sequence comes from uncultured Actinomycetota bacterium, assembly GCA_963796905.1. Lineage (GTDB taxonomy): Bacteria > Actinomycetota > Actinomycetes > Mycobacteriales > Jatrophihabitantaceae > Jatrophihabitans_A. The sequence goes on from CAWCNK010000005.1 coordinate 169,570, forward strand.
AGCTCGAGCACCTGCTCGGGACGGGCGTCGGTGGTGAAGTCCAGGTCGTTGACCGGCCGGCCCATCAGCGCGTCGCGGACCGGGCCGCCGACCAGGTACAGCTGGTGGCCGGCCTCGGCGAACCGCTCGCCCAGCCGAACGGCCGCGGCCGGCATCGGCACCAGGTCGCCGGGATTGCCGACGGCGGCGGCGGCGCCGCGCTGCTCAGTCACGGAGCCGCCAATCGCTCCGCTCCTCGCTCCTGCGTCGCTGCGATGCTCGCTCACGGGTGTGAACCCTACTGAACTCACCGATCGGCCCCTACCGAGCCGCCAAGTAGCATCGAGGCATGTCTCGAGCGTCGACCAACCGGCGCCCGCGGCTTCCACGAGTGGACGAGACCAGCGCCGGCGGACTGGTGCTGGACCTGTCCGGGCCGGTGCCGCAGGGCGCGCTGATCGGCCGTACCAACCGGCGCGGACGGCTGCTGTGGTCGCTGCCCAAGGGGCATCTGGAAGAGGGCGAGACGCTGGAACAGGCAGCGGTCCGCGAGGTCGCCGAGGAGACCGGCATCACCGGTGAGGTCATCGGCAGCCTGGGCACCATCGACTTCTGGTTCGTGGTGAACGGGCGCCGGGTGCACAAGACCGTCCATCATTACCTGATGCGCGCCGTCAGCGGAGAGCTGTCCGATTCCGACGTGGAGGTCACCGAGGTGGCCTGGGTGCCGCTGCCCCGGATCGCCGACCGGCTGGCCTACTCCGACGAGCGCGGACTGCTCGACCAGGCCCGCCGGCTGCTGCGGGACACCGCGTGAGCCGGCCGGCCGGCCACCTTTCCCGAGCCCGCCCGCGCCGGCTCTGCGCCCTGGTCGGCACCGCCGTGCTCTGCCTGCTGAGCGTGCTGCCGGTGGCGCTGGCCCCGGCGGCCGGCGCCACGGCCCGGCCCCGCGCGGCCGCGCAGGCCGACGGCACCGTCGTGACGATCGTGCTGAACGCGATGAGCCCGCGCAGCCCGGACCCGCACCTGCCGGCACAACCGGTCACCTTCGACGTGACCGTCACCAACACCACCGACAACACCTACTCCGATGCCGAGCTGAGCATCCGGCGCGGCGCGTCGATCGGCCGGCAGGAGCTGCTGGACGCCGCGATCAAGCAGCCGCCGCCGACCACCGAGCTGACGGTGAAGGATCCGCTGCCGTTGACCGGCCCGCTGCTGCCGCGGCAGAGCGTGACCCTGAGCTACCGGGTTCCCACCGACGACCTGTGCCTGTGCTTCGACGGGGTCTACCCGTACGCGCTGGTCGTCCGCGGGGTGAGCGACCCGGCCGTCGGGCCCGTCGAACTCGGCCGGCTCCAGGTGCTCATCCCGTCCTTCATCAACCAGCCGCGGCCGGTGCAGGTCGCCTGGGTGTGGCCGCTGCTGGAGGTACCGCACCGCTGGATGGACACCGACGTGTTCACCGACGAGCAGCTGGCCGGCTCCGTGGGCCCCGGTGGCCGGTTGGACCGGGCGTTGCGGACCGCCGAGCTGCTGGCCGGCCAGGTCCGGCTCACCCTGCTGGTCGACCCGGACCTGCTGGACAGCCTGGCGGTGATGGCCGGCCCCGGCGGGTACCGGGTGCGCGCCGGCACCGGGACGGTGCCCGGCACCGGGGGGCAGCTGGCCGCCGGCTGGCTGGCCCGGCTCAAGCAGCTGCGGGCCAAGCACGACATCGTGCTGACCGCCTTCGCCGACCCGGACGCCAACGCCGTCACCCGGGCCGGGCTGAAGTTCTCCACCGCCCTGGAACCACAGGTCCAGGCCCGGATCGCCCCCACCCTGAACGGCGACTTCTCCTCCGACCTGCTCACCTGGCCGGCGGGCAGCGCCCTGACCGGCCGGGCCCTGGACGCACTCGTCGGCGGCGGCGCGTCGACGGTGCTGCTCAGCGACGCCGCGCTGCCCGGCCAGAACCACGCCGAACCGCGACCGGACGCGCTGTCCCCGCTGCCCTCGGCCGCCGGGCAGGCCACCGCCCTGGTCACCGACAGCGCCATCCAGGCCACCGTGTCCCGGGCGCTGCGTCCCGGCGCCGCGGCGGCCGACGACCAGCAGACGCTGCTGTCCCAACTGGCCATCCGGGCCGCCCAGCAGCCCGACCGCAGTCACTTCGTGGTGATCACCCCGGACCGCTACGTCGACACCGACCCGCAGGCGGCCGCCCAGACCATCCTGGCCGAGCGGGGCAGTAGCTGGGGCCGGCCGATCGCGGTGCGCACCGCGTTGCACACCGTCGCCCCGGTGGACCGGGGTGCCCTGCAGACCAATGCCGAGAGCCCGGCCGCCGAGCTGCGGGCCTCGGACATGGCGGCGCTGAGCCGGGTCTGGCAGCAGGTCGGGTCGATGAACGAGGCACTGCACGACAACGACGCCGCGGCGGCCCTGCTGGGTGGCTTCAACAACGGCATCCAGCGGGCCGAGTCCAGCGCCTGGCGGCGCAACCGGGCCGGCGGCGCGGCGATCACCCGCAACCTGCAGACCCGGATCAGCCAGCTGACCTCGGCCGTGCACCTGGTACAGCCGGCCGTCGGCACCTACAGCCTGTCGTCGGTGGACTCGCCGGTGGTGGTGACGGTGTCCAACGAGCTGCCCCGCGCGGTGACGGTCCAGGTGTCGGTGTCACCGGCCAACGGGGTGGTGGGCTTCCGGTCCCCGCCGGTCCAGCAACAGACCATCCCGGCTCGCAGCATCGCCACCATCCGCATCCCCACCCACGTCGACCGGCTCGGTAAGTTCCAGGTCGTGGCCCTGCTCCGCACGCCGGACGGCCGGCAACTCGGGCCGGGCGTGACCCTGAACCTGCGGGCGACCTCGATCGGCTCGGTGACCAAGGTGATCACCGTGGTGGCGGTCAGCGTGCTGGTGCTGGCCCTGCTGCGCCGGGCGATCCGGCGGATCCGGCACAACCCGGCCCGAGCCGTCGCCGGTGCCGCGTCATGAGCCCGCTCACGTCCGGATGGTTTCCTACCCGCGCGGGGTGTGAGGACCATCGGTCATGAGTGAGGACGGCTGGTCCCCGCAGCGGCTGTACGGCAGCCCGCTGCCGCTACCCGGCGACGCCTCGGGACTGGCGGTGGAGACCGCCCAACCGGTCACCTCCGACACCTGGAGCCCGCCGATCTACCACGGGCCGCGCCGGTACCGGCCCCGTTCGTTCGAGCCCGCGGCGGCCGGCGGCACGGCCGCGCCGGGCACCCTGGTCCGGCCGGGCCCGGACGGCGAACCCCCGGAACCCCCGGACGGCGAGGCCCCGAACGGCGCGGTCGCGACCGGCACCCGCCAGGACGGCACCGTCCCGGACACCCGCCGGCCACCGAACGCCGACGAGGCCGCCGCTCCCAGCCTGATGGCCAGCAGCCGCATCATGGCGGTCGCCAGCCTGGCCAGCCGGGTCACCGGCCTGCTGCGCAACGTCGTGGTCGGCGCCGCGGTGGGTGCCGGCCTCTACAGCGTCGGCGATGCCTACGGCCTGGCCAACACGCTGCCCAACATGGTCTACGAGTTGCTGCTCGGCGGGGTGCTCACCAGCGTCCTGATCCCGGTGCTGGTCAAGGCGCAGCAGGACGACGCCGACCACGGGGTGGCCTACACCCAGCGGCTGCTGTCCATCGCCACCGCCGGGCTGGCCGCCGCCACCCTGCTCGCGGTGCTGGCCGCGCCCTGGCTGATCGGCGTCTTCGGCGGCCCACCGCAGTACCGGTCGGTGGCCGGGCTGTGGGCCACCCTGCTGCTGCCGGAGATCTTCTTCTACGGCCTGGGCGCGATGATCTCAGCGATCCTGAACTCCCGGCACATCTACGGCTGGCCGGCCTGGGCACCGGTGATGAACAACCTGGTCACCATCGCCGCCGCGCTGCTGTTCCTGCTGGTGCCGGGCCCGGCGAACCTGACCACCGCCACCATCACCGACACCCAGATCCTCATCCTCGGCGTCGGCACCACCCTCGGTATCGCCGCCCAGGCGTTGATCCTGCTGGTGCCACTGCGGCGCAGCGGCTTCGCCTGGCGGTGGCGGTTCCGGGCCAATCCCAACGAGGCCGGCCGGATGGCGGAGTTCCGCACCCTGATGCTGTGGGTGCTGGGCTACGTGGTGATCAGCCAGGTGGGCGTGGTGGTGATCAACCGGGTGGCGAACGAGCACGGCGGCGTGCAGATCTTCGCCTACGCCGACCTGCTGTTCATGGTGCCCTACGGCGTGCTCGGGGTGTCGCTGCTGACCGCGCTGATGCCCCGGATGAGCCGGGCGGCGGCCCGCGGTGACACGGCGGCGGTGCTGGAGGACCTGCAACTGGGCAGCCGGCTCTCGGCGGTGGCCCTGGTGCCGATCTCGGCCGGGCTGATGGTCTTCGGGCCGCTGTTCACCAGCGTGATCCTGCTGAACCGGTTCAGCCAGTCCAATGCCCGGCTGACCGGGGTGGCGCTGGCCGCCGGCGCCTTCGGGTTGCTGCCGTTCGCCGTGGTGATGTTGCAGCAGCGGGTGTTCTACGCGATGCGCGACGCCCGGACGCCGACCGTCATCAACCTCGCCATGGTGGCCGTCAAGGTGTCGCTGGTGCTGGCCGGCAGCCTGCTGCTGCACGGCCGGGCGGTGTTGATCGCCCTGACCGTCTCCACCTCGGCCTCCTACCTGGTCGGCTGCCTGGTCGGTCACCAGTTGTTGCGCCGCCAGTTCGGCGAGCTCCGGTTCACGCCCGTGCTCACGACCACGGGCTGGATCGCGGCGGCCTCGGCCGGCGGCGGCCTGGCGGGCCTGGCGGTGGTGCTGGCCGGCAACGCGGTGCTGGGCGACGGGCGGATCGCGGCCCTGGTCGAGCTGGTGATCGGCGGTGCGGTGGGTGGCGCCGTCCTGGCGCTGCTGGCGCTGCGGCTGCCACTGCCCGAGGTGGCCCAGATCGTCGCCGCGGCCCGCGGCCGAACCGGACGCAACAGCGCGGAATAGCACCCGCCCTAGACTGGTTGTTCCGGCGCTCCTCCGACGGAGGGGCCAGTTATCGGCCAGCAGGTATCGAGGTAAGGCGTTGAACTCAAACCACCGCAAGGTGATCGTGGTCGGATCGGGTCCCGCGGGCTACACCGCCGGGCTGTACCTGGCGCGGGCGGATCTGCGACCGCTGGTCTTCGAGGGCAGCCAGTACGGCGGCGCCCTGATGAACACCACCGACGTCGAGAACTACCCGGGCTTCCCGTCCGGGATCATGGGACCCGAGCTGATGGGCCAGATCCGGTCGCAGGCCGAGCGGTTCGGCGCCGAACTGGTCAGCGACGACGTGATCTCGGTCGAGCTGGACGCACCGGTCAAGACGGTGCGGACGCTGTCCGGTGAATACACCGCCGACGCGGTGGTGCTGGCGATGGGCTCGGCCTACAAGAAGCTCGGCATCCCCCGCGAGGACGAGCTGTCCGGACACGGCGTGTCCTGGTGCGCCACCTGTGACGGCTTCTTCTTCCGCAGCCAGCACATCGTGGTGGTCGGCGGCGGCGACACCGCCATGGAGGAGGCCACCTTCCTGACCCGGTTCGCCGAGTCGGTGACCGTGGTGCACCGCCGTGACTCGCTGCGGGCCTCGGCGATCATGGCCGACCGGGCGCACAACAACCCCAAGATCCGGTGGGCCTGGAACTCCGAGGTGGCCGAGATCCACGGCGAGTCCAAGGTGACCGGGCTGACCCTGCGCGACACCATCTCCGGCCAGACCCGCGAGGTCGAGGCCACCGGGCTGTTCATCGCGATCGGGCACGACCCCCGCTCCGAGCTGGTCAAGGGCCAGGTCGAGCTGGACGACGAGGGCTACATCCTCACCGACGCGACCTCGACCCGGACCAACCTGGCCGGCGTGTTCGCCGCCGGGGACGTCGTCGACCACACCTACCGGCAGGCGATCACCGCCGCCGGCACCGGCTGCCAGGCCGCCCTGGACGCCGAGCGCTACCTGGCCGCCCTGGACGCGGTCGGCGACGCCGAGCTCGCCGCCATGGAGGCCTGACGCCCGCTCGTCGGGAAGGGTTCCGACCCGCGGCTTGTTAGGTTGACCAGCACATCTATCGATGCTCAAAGGAGTAACTGTTATGGGTGCCACCCGCGCCGTCACTGATGCCACTTTCGCCACGGACGTCCTGCAGTCCGACAAGCCGGTGCTCGTCGACTTCTGGGCCGAATGGTGCGGGCCGTGCCGCCTGGTCGCCCCGGTGCTCGAGGAGATCGCCAGCCAGCACGGTGAGAAGCTCGAGATCGTCAAGGTGAACATCGACGAGAACCCCGGCGTCGCCCGGGACTACCAGATCATGTCGATCCCGACCATGTCGGTGTTCCAGGGCGGCAAGGTCGTCAAGACCATCGTCGGCGCCAAGCCGAAGGCCGCGCTGCTCAACGACCTCGCCGCGTTCATCGCCTAGTTCGTCGCCGCCTGGTTCGTCCGCGGTTTATCCACAGGCCGGTTTCGCCGTCTCCGGACGGCGGGGCCGGCCTGTGCGCGTCGGCGCCACCTGCCAGGACCGGCGCGGGCGTCAGGGCTGCCCGGAGATGGACCGGACGCTGGTCAGCGGCTTGCCGACGTTGGTGCCGAAGATCCGCTCCAGGGCGTACTCGACGTCGTAGCGCCAGGACACCGTCGAGCGCAGCTCCATCCGCAGCCGCGGGTAGGCCGGATGTGGGCGCACGGTCTTGAACCCCACCGAGCGCAGGTAGTCGGCCGGCATCAGGCAGCCCCGGGACAGCGGCCCGGTGGAGCCGAACGCCTCGACCGCCTTGACCCCCCGCGGCACCAGCTCGGCGGCCACCGCCTGGGCGAGCATCCGGCCGATGCCGCCGGCCCGCCAGCGCGGCACCACGTGGGCATTGAGCAGCAGCACCGCGTCGCCGGACACCGGTGAGGTCGGGAACGACATAGCACGCGGCACGAAGCCCGGCGGGGCGAAGATCGCGTAGCCGGCCGGCTCACCGTTGGCGTAGGCGAGCTTGCCGCAGCTGCCCCAGTCCAGCAGGGTGGCCGACAGCCAGGCCTCCTTGGCCAGCCGGGCCTCCTCGGCCGGGGCCGGCTCCGGGTCGGCCAGCGGCCCCAATTCCCAGAACAGGCAGGACCGGCAGGTGCTCGGCAACTCCTCCAGGTTGTCCAGGGTGAGCGGCACCACCCGGCGCGACACCGACGACATGCCGCCTAGCTAAGCCGAGCGGGTGGCTGCTGTCCAGGAGACCGGCCGCGGTCAGCCCGGACGATCCGGTCGGTAGTCGGCCAGGAAAGTGGCCAGCCGGCCGATCGCGTCGGTGAGGACGTCGGCACGCGGCAGCGTGACGATGCGCAGGTGGTCCGGACGCGGCCAGTTGAACCCGGTGCCCTGCACCAGCAGGACGTGCTGATCGCGCAGAAAATCCAGCACGAACTGCTGGTCGTCGGCGATCGGGTACCGCTCCGGGTCCAGCCGCGGGAAGACGTAGAGCGCGCCCTTCGGCTCGACGCAGCTGACCCCCGGAATGGCCCGGAGCGCCCGCACGGCGGCGTCGCGCTGTTCGTGCAGCCGGCCGCCGGGCAGCACCAGGTCCTTGATGCTCTGCCGGCCGCCCAGCGCGGTCTGGATCGCGTGCTGGGACGGCACGTTCGCGCACAGCCGCATGTTGGACAGGATCGCCAGGCCCTCCAGGTAGCTGCTGGCGTGCTGCTTCGGCCCGGATACCAGCAGCCAGCCGGACCGGAAGCCGGCCAGCCGGTAGGCCTTGGACAGGCCGTTGAAGGTCAGGGTGAGCAGGTCCGGCGCCAGCACGCAGAACGGCGTGTGGGTGGCGTCGTCGTAGAGCACCTTGTCATAGATCTCGTCGGCCAGCACCACCAGGCTGTGCTGGCGGGCCAGCTCCGCGAGGTCCTCCAGGATCTGCCGCGAGTACACCGCGCCGGTCGGGTTGTTCGGGTTGATCAGCACCAGGGCCTTGGTGCGCGGGGTGATCCTGGCCCGCAGGTCCTCCAGGTCCGGCTGCCAGCCGGCGGACTCCTCGCACCGGTAGTGCACCGCCCGGCCACCGGCCAGCGAGGTGGCCGCCGTCCACAACGGGTAGTCCGGTGCCGGGATCAGCACCTCGTCGCCGTTGTTCAGCATGGCCTGCAACGCCATGCCGATCAGCTCGCTGACGCCGTTGCCGAGCCAGACGTCCTCGACTGTCACCGCCGCGTCCAGGCCGCGTTCCTGGTAGTGCTGCACCACCGCGGTGCGCGCCGACAGCACGCCCTGGGAGTCGGAATAGCCCTCCGAGTGACGCAGGTTGCCGATCACCGCCTGGATGATCTCGTCCGGCGCGGTGAAGCCGAACGGCGCCGGGTTGCCGATGTTGAGCTTGACGATGGAATGCCCCTGGGCCTCCAGCCGCTTGGCCTCGGTCAGCACCGGACCCCGGATGTCGTAGCAGACGTCGGCGAGCTTACCGGACTGGGTCAGTTCCATGTCTGCAAGGGTTCCATACCAGGGCGGACCGGACCATCCCTTGCCAGGCAAGGCCCGTGGTAGACAGACAGCTGTCATGGACTACAGCGAGGTGGTACGCAGGCGCCGGATGGTACGCAACTACGACCCGGACCGTCCGGTGTCCCGGGCGGTGCTCACCGAGCTGTTGGAGCTGGCGATCCGAGCGCCGTCAGCGGGCTTCAGCCAGGGTTGGCACTTCCTGGTGCTGGACCAGGCCGAGGACCGGGCGGCGTTCTGGCAGGCCACCACGGACGCGGCAGCCGACCCCGACCCCTGGCTGCGCGACATGCAGACCGCGCCTGCCCTGATCATCGCTATGTCGGACAAAACCGCTTATTTAGATAGATATGCCGCGCCGGACAAAGGCTGGGATGACCGGGACGAGGCCCGCTGGCCGGTGCCGTACTGGGACGTCGACACCGGCATGGCCAGCCTGCTGATCCTGCTCGGCGCCGTCGACCGAGGTCTGGGCGGCTGCTTCTTCGGAGTCCCACCCGAGCGGCACCAGCAGGTGAAGCAGGCCTTCGACATCCCCGACCGACTGTCGCTGGTAGGCGTGATCAGCCTCGGCCAGCCCGCCCCGGACCGCCGGTCGCCGTCCCTCAAGCGTGGCCGGCGGCCGGTGAGCGAGGTCGCCTCCTTCGGCCGGATGCAACCGCCCGCCGTCGACTGAGCCCTACCAGCCTCACCGACCTTCCGGCCGAGCCTGTCAGCCCGGCAGGCTCGCCGGTTCGGCCGCCCGGCCGGCGACCCGGGCGGTGGCCAGCTCCGGTGCGATCACCGCGACGATCCGCTCCAGGTCGTCGACCGAGCCGAACTCGACGGTGATCTTGCCCTTGCGCTGGCCGAGTTCCACCTTCACCCGGGTCTCCAGGGTGTCCGACAGCTTCGAGGCCAGCTCGGTCAGCGCCGGCGCGGTGGGACGGCGGGTCGGTTTGGGACGGCTGCGGGCGGGAGCCGCCGATGCGGTCAGGGCAACCAGCTCTTCGGTGGCGCGCACCGACAGGCCCTCGGCGACGATCCGGGCGGCCAGCTCGTCCTGCTGGTCCCGGTCCTCCAGGCCGAGCAGCGCCCGGGCATGACCGGCTGACAGCACCCCGGCCGCCACCCGGCGCTGCACCGGCACCGACAGGTTCATCAGCCGGATGGTGTTGGACACCTGGGACCGGCTGCGGCCGATCCGGCTCGCCAGCTCCTCGTGGGTGACCCCGAACTCCTGCAACAGCTGCTGGTAGGCAGCCGCCTCTTCCAGCGGATTCAGCTGGGCCCGGTGGATGTTTTCCAGCAGCGCGTCACGCAGCATCGCCTCGTCGGCGGTGTCCCGGACGATGGCCGGAATGCTGTCCAGGCCGGCTGCGGTGGCGGCACGCAGCCGGCGCTCGCCCATGACCAGCTCGAAGCCGTCACCCTGCGGGCGCACCACGATCGGCTGCAGGACGCCGAACTCCTTGATGGAGTGGCTGAGTTCCTCCAGCGACTCCTCGTCGAAGACCTGACGGGGCTGCTTGGGGTTGGCGGTGATCTGGTCCGGACGCAGGTACCGCAGGGTGGTACCTGGCACCGGCGCCGGGTCAAAGTAGAAGTCGGTGGCTGCGGACGCGGTCAACGACGACAGCGACGGGACCCGATTGGCACCTCGTCCCGTGCTGCCGGACGTCCCGCCGGCCTGGATCGGGCCGGCGGTCCCCTCCTCGGCGAGGGCTGGCCCACCTGACATAACCGGGACGCCCTCGGCGGCCCCGTCCTCGGGTGCAGTGTCCTGCTGGGATCCGGCGGTCGGGATCAGGGCACCCAGGCCCCGTCCGAGGCCGCCACGGCGTGGAGGTTTGGTCACTTGCCGGCTCTCCTGCTCTCGTCCTGCGTTCTGTCCATAGGTCCTGCTGCTTGCTAATACACCGAAGCCCATACCCGTGCAGGGCACGGCGGCCCCAGGCGATTGCCGCTAGTGCGCCACGGCCCCACGCTCGGCCAGTTCTCGGGCCGCGTCGACGTAGCTGACCGCCCCCCGCGACCCGGGGTCATAGGTGATCACCGTCTGGCCATAGCCCGGGGCTTCGGACACCCGCACGTTGCGGGGGATAACCGACGAGATCACCTTGTCCCCGAAGTGGGCGCGTACGTCGTCGGCCACCTGGTCCGCCAGCCGGGTGCGGCTGTCGTACATGGTGAGCAGCACGGTGGACACCTCGAGTGACTCGTTGAGCTGGCTCTTCACCAGGTCCACCGTGTTGAGCAGCTGGGCCAATCCCTCCAGTGCGTAGTACTCGCACTGGATCGGGATCAAAATTTCCCGGGCAGCCACCAGCGCATTCAGGGTGAGCAGGCCCAGTGCCGGCGGGCAGTCGATGATCACGTAATCCACCTGCTCGTCGTAGTCCGCCAGCGCGCGACGCAGCCGGTGCTCCCGGGCCACCTGAGAGGCCAGCTCGATGTCCGCACCGGCCAGGTCGATGGTGGCGGGCACGCAGCGCATCAGCGGAGCGGCCTCGACAGGAACGGCCACCTCGGCGAGCGACATGCCACCGAGCAGCACGTCGTACACCGACGGTGTGCCGGCGGAGTGCTCGACGCCGAGAGCCGTGCTGGCGTTGCCCTGCGGGTCCAGGTCGATCAGCAGCACCCGCAGGCCGTGCAGCGCAAGGGCCATCGCCACGTTGACGGCGGATGTGGTCTTGCCGACGCCGCCCTTCTGGTTGGCCACCGTCATGAGCCGGCGCTGCTGCGGCGCGGGCCAGGCCTGCTGCCGGACGTTACGTACCTTCACGGCCTGCATTGCCTCGCGCGCGATCGGGGTGTCGAACGATGTTTCACGTGAAACATCGGAGTCCAGGGACTCGTAGGCGATGTCGGCCTGCAACGCCTCGTAGACGTCGGTGCCCAGCGATGTTTCACGTGAAACGGTCACGTCCCGCACCTCGACCTCGGTTCGCAGATTGACATAGGACACGGCGGACCACTGGTGGTCACCGCCGAATGGCTCCGACCCACTGGCGACCACCGTGATCGCGGGGACGTTCAAGATCGGAACAGCGGTATCGAGCTCGTCCGGCATCCCGGAGCTCACCTCATTGCCTGGTAGATGGCCGCCACTCGAAGGCCCGAGCTCATCACCGGGTGCGAACGAGGTGCACGACCCGGGTCGGAGGATCGACCAGTTCGGCACCGCATTCGACGACCCCTCTTACCTCTGCCCGCATCCGGGCCAGGAACTTCTGATGCTCGGTCAGTTCGTCCTCGGCTCCGGTCCCCTTGAGGGCTAGCAAGCTGCCACCCGGGCGGAGAAGCGGGAAACTCCAGCGAACCAACCGGTCCAGAGGGGCCACCGCACGTGCCGTAACGAACTGTGCTGAACCTACCTTGTCGAGCACGGCGGAGTCCTCAGCGCGGCCCCGTACGACACGAACTTGTTGCCCTAAGCCGAGGTCGGCGACCACCTCGGTGAGGAACTCGGTACGCCGGAGCAACGGCTCCACCAGGTCGACGACCAGGTCCGGCCGGACGCAGGCGACCGCAAGTCCCGGCAGGCCCGCGCCGCTGCCGATGTCCACCAGCCGGGCGCCGCTCGGAAGCAGTTCGGCGAGCGCCACCGAGTTCAGCAGATGCCGTTCCCACAACCGCGGTACCTCACGCGGTCCGAGCAGGCCGCGGACGGTTCCGGGGCCGGCTAACCAGCTCGCGTAACGCACCAGCGCCTCGGCACCCTGCGGGCCGAGGCGCTGGAGGAGAGCGTCAGGTGGTGCCGGGACCGCCGCCTGCTCGGAGCTGCCCTGCTCGGGCAGCGATCCGGGACGGCCGCCGGTCACGAAGCGGGCAGGACCACGACCCGCCGATTGGGCTCCTCACCCTCGGACTCGCTGATCACGCCGTCGGTCGCCGAGATGGCGTCGTGCACCACCTTGCGCTCGAACGGGTTCATGGGCGACATCCGATAGGGATCGCCGGAGCTGAGCACCTCCGCCGCGGCCTTGCCGGCCAGCGCGGTCAGCTCCACCCGGCGGGCCCTGCGGTGACCGGAGACATCGAGCATCAGCCGGCTACGAATCCCGGTCTGCTGCTGGACGGCCAGCCGGGTCAACTCCTGCAGTGCGTCCAGGGTGGCCCCCGCCGGGCCGATCAGCGGCTGCAGGTCGGAGCCGACGATGGCCACCATGGCGCGGCCGTTCTCCACGTCGAGGTCGATGTCGCCGTCGTAGTCGACGATGTCGAGCAGCCGCTCGAGGTAATCGGCAGCGATGTCGCCCTCCTGGACCAGCAGGGACGGTGCGTCGGTGTCAGCGGCATCGTCGACAGGTTCAGCGGCGGCAGTTGCGGGTGAAGCGGTGTCGGTCATCTGAATCCCTTTGTTCTTCTCACCTGCGCGAGAGGCGGTGCGATGGCGGATGGCGCGGGTCTACAGCGTGGTACTCGGGGCCTACCGGCGCTTCTTGCTCGGTGACCGTTTGGCGGTGCCCGGGCGGTTGGCTGCCGGGCGCTGGCCGCGGGTGCCCGCCGCTGAGCCACCGGATGCTGGGCCACCAGTGGCGGAACCCGTTGGGGCGGAACCGGGGGAGCCGGCCGGCTCGCCGGATCCTGAACCGGACTTCGACAGGCTCACGTTCGCCCCACTGCCGTTGGCGTTACTGCCGTTGGCGTTACTGCCGTTCGGGTTACTCGGCCTGGTCTCCACCGCCGGCGGACGCGGTCCGGCACCGGGACGGCTGCCCTTCGGGTTGACCGGCTTCTGGCCCACCTTCGGGGCGAGTGTCTTGCCGGGTGGGTTCGTCGTGCCCGTGCCCGCGCCGGCGGTGGCCGCGGCCGGGGTGTGCGGGTGGAAGCGGAAGATGTAGTACTGCTGGCCCAACGTCCACAGGTTGCTGGTGAACCAGTACAGCAGCACGCCGAGCGGGAAGATGAACCCGGACACGATCACCGAGACCGGGATGCCGACCAGCATCAGCCGCTGGATCATCGCCGCCTGGCCCTCCGGCGGCGTGGTCTGGTTCGCGATCACCGCCCGCTGGGTGAGGAAGGTGGCCAGCGCGCTCACCAGCACGAGGGTCAGCGTCACCGTGCGGGTGGTGCTGACGTGGCCGCCGAGTTGGTGGATCTTCTCGCTCGTCTCGCGCAGCGACGCCGCCAGCGGGGCGGCATTGAACAGCTTGGCGTGGGCGGCGTCGGTGGTCTGCGGCTGGGTGAACCCGTACAGGGTCAGCCCGCGGGAACCCGGTGCCAGCCCGACCGAGTTCGAGATGTGCTTGAGCACGTGGAACAGCGAGATGAAGATCGGGATCTGCAGCAGCATCGGCAGGCAGCCAGCGACCGGGTTGAAGCCCTCGGCCTGCTGCAGCGCCATCATCTCCCGCTGCAGGGTCGCCTTGTCGCCCTTGTGCTTCTCCTGCAGCTTCTTGATCTTGGGCTGGATCTCCTGCATCCGGCGCTGGTAGTGCACCTGCTTGACGAAGAACCGGAACAGCAGCAACCGGGCGGTCACCACCAGCATGACGATCGACAGCGCCCAGGTCAGGCCGCTCTGCTCGTTCATGCCCAGCAGGGTGAACAGCTGGTACCAGCGCAGCAGCACCCACGACACCGCGGTATAGAGGAAGTCCAGCATCAACCAGCCTGTTCTAGGAGAGTCTTCTCATCCGACGAGCCGCTCAGGCGATCGGTTCCCTGCCCGGGTACCGACCAGCCGCCGCGGAGGTCGTCGTGAGACGGCACCGGGTCGTATCCGCCCGGCCGGAGGGGATGGCAGCGCGCCAGTCTTCGCATACCTAGCCAGACGCCCCGAATCACCCCGAATCGGGTTATAGCGGTCGCGGTGTACGCGCTGCAGCTGGGGGTGAACCGGCAGGACGACGGCCGCCGGGAACTCCAGGCGCCCTGGTAGCAGGCGATTGCAGTTAGGGCGAGCCGGACGGCGGGGCTCGGACGGCCGGTCATCGATTCGGCCCGAGCGCCGCGACATCGGATCCGGCCGTCGCACGGGCCGGGACCGCAAGCTTTCGCCAGGCCCGATCCAGATCACGGCCGAGGGATGCCGAGGAGGCGCCGGCCGCGTCGGGAAGCGCCCGGACGACCAGAGCAGCACCGACCGGTAGCCGGTCCAGGCGCAGGCGGAGTTGGGCGCGCAGTCGCCGGGAGACCTGATGGCGCACCACGCTGGTTCCGACCGCCTTTCCCACCACCAGGCCGACTCGACTCGTGCCACCGGCAGGCTCGGTAAGCAAGTACACCACCACCGAGCCACACCGAACCCGCCTGCCCTGCCTGGTCACCGCGGTGAAGTCAGCAGCGCGGCGGAGGCGGTGTGCCGGGGGCAACACCGGACGAGGTCGGGTCAGGCCGACAGTTCGTTGCGGCCCTTGCGCCGGCGAGCCTGCAGGATGGCGCGACCTGCCCGGGTGCGCATCCGCAGGCGGAAACCGTGGGTCTTGGCCCGGCGGCGGTTGTTCGGCTGGAAGGTCCGCTTGCTCACGGTCTGGCTCCATCACAATCTTTAGGACCGGTGCTCGGAAATCGGAGCACCCGGCGAGGTCGGACAGCTGTCGGACAACCTTCCGACCTCGATCGGAACGTTGGCAGATCGGCATACGAAGTAGCCGGCCCGGATCGAGACGGCACACGAGAGTTCCACGGTACGGATCGACCCCTCCCGAGGTCAAACCAGCCAGTCGAACCCCAGCTCCGCCTCAAGTGTTAAGTAACCGTGAGGCTGAGCCAGGGTGAGCACGGAAGAAGTGGTGCCGCGCCGGACGACACGCCCGAACTCGCCGTCAACTGCCCGCTTCATATTGTGAGGGGACCGGATGCGCTGTTAGGTTGTCGCCTCGAACCACCGCTGCGGGGATGTGAACCGCCACTCCCGGCTCCTTATCACAGGGCAGGCCGGGGTTGTTTCGGCACCCCTCCACAACCTGTGGATAATTTTGTGGATATAGCCTCCGGGCTAGGAGGACTGTGCCCGCGGCGGCACGTTCGTCCGGTCGGACAGATCGCGCGTACGAGCGTAGGACCGAGGGAGTGACCCAGAGTGGCGGACGAGCTCGCCGATCTCGCGGACGTCTGGCATCGCGCGATCAACCAGCTCGACGACCCATCGGTCCGCCCGCACCAGCGGGCCTGGCTAAGCCTGACCCGACCGATCGGGTTGCTGGAGGACACGGCGCTGCTCGCCGCCCCCAACACCTACGCCAAGGACTACCTGGAGAACAACCTCCGCCCGCTCATCACCGCGACCCTGAGCGAGGCACTCGGCCGTGACATCAACGTCGCGGTGACCATCCAGCCGATGGAGTCGGGTGACCGGTCGAGCACCGTCCTCGACCTGGAGCCGGCCGAGGAGCCGGAGGACAAGCCCTCCGATCGCTACGACCAGTTCGCCGACGGCGGGTTCTCCAGCGGCCGGTTCTCCGACGGTGAGCGGATCGACCCGGCGGCCGACGGCCCGGGCGGCAGCCGGCTGGACGGATCGGCCGACGCACCGGCCCGGCCGCGCGGCATCTTCGACAGCGTGCCGACGCCGTCGATGGTCCGGATGGACCACGAGGCCCGGCTCAACCCGAAGTACACCTTCGAGACCTTCGTCCCCGGATCGTCGAACCGGTTCGCCCACGCCGCCGCGGTCGCGGTCGCCGAGGCGCCGGCCAAGGCCTACAACCCCCTGTTCATCTATGGGGATTCCGGTCTGGGCAAGACCCACCTGCTGCACGCGATCGGCACCTACGGCCGCCGGCTGGAACCGACCATGCGTGTTCGCTATGTATCGAGCGAGGAGTTCACCAACGACTTCATCAACTCGGTGCGGGTCAACGACGTCCAGTCCTTCCAGCGTCGCTATCGCGACGTCGACCTGCTGCTGATCGACGACATCCAGTTCCTGGAACGCGCCGAGCAGACCCAGGAGGCGTTCTTCCACACCTTCAACACCCTGCAGCTGGCGAACAAGCAGATCGTGATCTCCTGTGATCGCAAGCCCGAACAGCTCTCCGGCCTGCAGAACCGCCTGGTCACCCGGTTCAAGTCCGGCCTGATCACCGACGTGCAGGCGCCCGACCTGGAGCTGCGGATCGCGATCCTGCGCAAGAAGGCCGCCAAGGACGGCATGACGCTGCAGCCGGGCGTCATGGAGTTCATCGCCTCGAAGATCCAGAGCAACATCCGCGAGCTCGAGGGCGCGCTGATCCGGGTGGTCGCGTTCGGCAGCCTGAACAAGCAGGAGATCGACCTCAAGCTCGCCGAGATCGTGCTCAAGGACCTGGTCTCGGAGTCCGACCGCCCCGACATCACCGCCTCGACCATCATGGCGGTGACCGCCGAGTACTTCGGCATCACCCTGGAGGACCTCACCGGCAGCTCCCGCACCCGGGTGCTGGTCTCGGCCCGCCAGATCGCGATGTACCTGTGCCGGGAGCTCACCGAGCTGTCGCTGCCCAAGATCGGCCAGACGTTCGGCGGTCGCGACCACACCACCGTGATGCACGCCGAGCGCAAGATCAGGTCGCTGATGACCGAGCGCCGCAACGTCTACAACCAGATCACCGAGCTGACCAGCCGGATCCGGTCCCGCGCCCGCTCCTGACCTGCCGCCTCGAACCCGCCGTTTCCAGCTCGGACCCAGCCCCGGACTCGGATCGAGCCGACCGTTGCCGTCCCGCCGCCGTCGCACGCCGTCCTGGTTGTGCTTCCACACCGTGTGGGTAGGGGTGTGGACAACCCCTGGCCGTCATGTGGACGGCCACAACCGGTCATCCGCTGTCCACTTCGACGTTGCTTGTCCACCGGGCTTGTTCGACCTGCCGCGCACACCTGCCGGCCGGCCTGATCAGGCAGGACGGTAGTTCTCCACACCGTCCACATGCCTTATGACGACGAATACTTAGTTCTTCATAGAGAGATAAGAACTACAAGTAGCTGCTGGGGACAGCCGGCCTCCGTCCCGAACACCCGGGCTCCCAGGGCGGCCTGCCCCGCCGACGCAGGGACGACTACGGTGAAATCCTTGACGTCCGGGCACCAACCCGGCAGGGGCGGGACGAGGTGGAGGCAGGCATGGAGATCGGTCTCATCGGGCTGGGCAAGATGGGCGGCAACATGGCCGAGCGGATTCGCAAGGGCGGTCACACCGTCGTCGGGTTCGACCGGTCACCGGAATCGGCACGCGACGTCGCCTCGCTGGAGGAACTGGTCGGTGCGCTGACCGCGCCCCGCGCCGTGTGGCTGATGGTTCCGGCCGGCGAGCCCACCCACCAGACCATCACCGCGCTGGCCGAGGTGCTCAGCGAGGGCGACCTGGTCATCGACGGCGGCAACTCCAAGTACACCGACGACGCCAAGCACGCCGAGCTGCTCGCCGCCAAGGGGATCTCCTTCGTCGATGCCGGGGTGTCCGGCGGGGTCTGGGGGTTGAAGAACGGCTACGCGCTGATGGTCGGTGGGCCGGCCGAGGATGTCGCCCGGGTGCAGCCGATCTTCGACGCGCTCAAGCCCGAGGGCGAGGGCGGCTTCGTGCACGCCGGCAACACCGTCGGCGCCGGGCACTTCGCCAAGATGGTTCATAACGGCATCGAGTACGGGATGATGCAGGCCTACGCAGAGGGCTACGAGCTGATGGCGGCCTCACCGCTGCTGGACAACGTCGCCGAAACGTTCAAGTCCTGGCAGCAGGGCACCGTCATCCGGTCCTGGCTGCTGGACCTGGCGGTCCTGGCGCTGGAGGCCGACCCGGGGTTGAGCAAGCTGCGCGGCTATGCCGAGGATTCGGGCGAGGGCCGCTGGACGGTCGAGGCGGCCATCGACAACGCGGTGCCGATGCCGGTGATCACCGCGGCGCTGTTCGCCCGGTTCGCCTCCCGGCAGGAGGACTCGCCTGCGATGAAGATGGTGGCCGCGCTGCGCAACCAGTTCGGTGGCCATGCCGTCGAGGCGGCAGGCGCGGTGTCGGCCAGCCAGGCCATCTCTCCCGACGCGTCCTGACCTCCTGCCGCACCGGCCGCGATGTTCGTCCAGCACCTCAGCGTCGCCGACTTCCGGAGCTGGATCCGCGCCGACGTCGGATTCGAGCCCGGCGTCAGCGTGCTCGTCGGTCGCAACGGTGAAGGCAAGACCAACCTGCTGGAGGCCGTCGGCTACCTGGCGACCCTGGGCAGCCACCGCGTCGCCACCGACGCCCCGCTGATCCGGGCCGGCGCGGAGCGGGCCGTGGTGCAGGTCGCGGTGGTCTCGGCCGGGCGGCAGCTGGTGCTCGAGGTCGAGATCACCGCCGGTCGGGCCAACCGGGCCAAGCTGAACCGCTCGCCGGTCACCCGGCCGCGCGACATCCTGGGCGGTTTGCGGACGGTGCTGTTCGCGCCCGAGGACCTGGCGATCGTGCGTGGCGATCCGTCCGAGCGCCGCAGGTTCCTCGACGACGTGCTGGTGCAGCTGACTCCCCGGTTGGCCGGGGTGCGCGCCGACTACGAGCGGGTGCTCAAGCAACGGGCCGCGTTGCTCAAGACCGCCGGCGCCGCCCGGCGGGCCGGGGGGGCCGGGGACCTGCGGACACTGGAGGTCTGGGACGGTCACCTGGCGCACTCCGGCGCGCAACTGCTGGCCGCCCGGCTGGACCTGGTCCGGGCGATGCGACCGCACGCGACCCGGTCCTACGCGGAACTGGCTCCGAGCAGCGGCCGGCTGGATCTGAGTTATGTCAGCTCGATCGAAAAGTCCATGGGTAATGACACCGGTGTAATACCACCGCTGGAAGCTCTCGAACGGGCCTTGCTGGACGAGCTCGTCCGGGTCCGGCCGGCCGAGATCGAGCGCGGGGTCAGCCTGGTCGGCCCGCACCGCGACGACCTGGAGCTGCGCCTGAACGACCTGCCGCTGCGCGGCTATGCCAGCCACGGCGAGGGCTGGTCGGCCGCCCTGGCACTGCGGCTGGCGTGTTATGAGCTGCTGTCGGCCGACGGTGCCGAGCCGGTGCTGATCCTCGACGACGTCTTCGCCGAACTCGACACCGCCCGGCGGGACCAGCTCGCCGGCATCGCCGCCAAGGCAGAGCAGGTGCTGATCTCGGCAGCGGTGCCGGACGACGTTCCGCCGGCGCTCAGCGGCGCGCAGTACCTGGTTGCGGACGGTGAGGTACGTCGTGACGGATAACCAGCACGGTAGTGAAGATATCCACCGGCGATCGGCCCGCTATTCCAGTGACAGCTCGGAGTTACCCACAGAAGCAGACCTGTTGTCCACAGAGCAGGAGCGGGAGGCGCCAGCTACTGGGCGTGACAAGAGCGCCGGTGGCGACTTGGCGGCCGGGGCGTTGCGCTCGGCCCGGGCGATGTCGGCCGGTCGCAGCCCGGGCCGGCCGGCCCGGCTCCGGCGCGGTCGCCGGTCCGGCGGCGGCTACAGCGGCGCCCGGCCGGATGACCTGGACCCGGCCCCGATCGGCAGCATCCTCGGCAGTGCGATGGTCGAGCTGGGTTGGGTGGCGCCGCTGGCCCACGCCCGGCTGATGGGCCAGTGGGCGAGCGTGGTCGGTTCCGACATCGCGGCCCGCTGCCAGCCGGTGAGCCTGGCCGACGGTGAGTTGCGGGTGGCGGCCGAGTCCACCGCCTGGGCCACCCAGCTGAGGCTGATGTCGCCGCAGATCCTGGCTAGGATCACCCGGGAGTTGCCTGCGGGCCTGGTCACCAGGTTGATCATCACCGGGCCTTCGGTACCCTCCTGGAAGCACGGGCCGTGGTCGATGCACGGGGGCCGCGGCGTCCGCGACACCTACGGCTGAGGCAGCTGGGGCGGGGTGTCGCCGGTATCCCGATCCATCGGTGCTCGCAACTTCGCTCTGTGACACGATTAGCCGTGTTGCATGCCCCTCTGCACGTCCGTGACCCAGTAGACTGGTGAGCAGAGAACCCCGCTGGGGGCGCTGTGGCGCACACGTGCCACATGGCTTGTCCGAGCTGGTCAACGCGAGCAGATCAAAGGGAGCACCGAGTGGCGGCTAAGGCTGCGTCTGAATACGGAGCAGATTCGATCACCGTCCTCGAGGGGCTCGAAGCTGTCCGCAAGCGTCCCGGGATGTACATCGGCTCCACCGGCGAGCGCGGCCTGCACCACCTGGTGTGGGAGGTCGTCGACAACTCCGTCGACGAGGCGCTGGCCGGTTTCTGCGACAAGATCGAGGTCAGCCTGCTGCCCGACGGCGGCGTCCGGGTCATCGACAACGGCCGGGGCATGCCGGTCGGCATGAACACCGCCCAGAAGAAGCCGGCGGTCGAGGTGATCCTGACCATCCTGCACGCCGGCGGAAAGTTCGACAGCGACTCCTATGCCGTCTCCGGCGGCCTGCACGGCGTCGGGATCTCGGTCGTCAACGCGCTGTCGTCCCGGCTCGAGGTCGAGATCAAGCGCGAGGGCCACGTCTGGC
The DNA here is from genome assembly GCA_963796905.1 of uncultured Actinomycetota bacterium. Taxonomy (GTDB): domain Bacteria; phylum Actinomycetota; class Actinomycetes; order Mycobacteriales; family Jatrophihabitantaceae; genus Jatrophihabitans_A. The sequence continues at coordinate 190,427 of CAWCNK010000005.1, forward strand.
GCCAGCCCTACGTCGACCAGAAGCCGGCCGCCCCGCTGGCCAAGGGCGAGGCCAGCCGCGAGACCGGCACCACCGTCACCTTCTGGCCGGACGGCACGATCTTCGAGACGGTCGAGTTCTCCTTCGAGACCATCACCCGCCGGCTGCAGGAGATGGCCTTCCTGAACAAGGGCCTGACCATCACGGTCGTCGACCGGCGCGGTGGCGATCACGAGTTCCGCGAGCAGACCTACCACTACGCCGGCGGCATCGCCGACTTCGTCCGGCACCTCAACGCCACCAAGTCGCCGATCCACAAGTCGGTGGTGTACTTCGAGGCCGAGGACAAGGAGCTGCGGCTGTCGGCCGAGGTGGCCCTGCAGTGGAACGAGTCCTACTCCGAGTCGGTCTACACCTTCGCCAACACCATCAACACCCACGAGGGCGGCACCCACGAGGAGGGCTTCCGGGCCGCGCTCACCTCGGTGGTCAACCGGTGGGCGACGGAGAAGAAGATCTTCAAGCCGAACGACGAGAAGCTGACCGGCGACGACATCCGCGAGGGCCTGGCGGCGATCATCTCGATCAAGCTGGCCGAGCCGCAGTTCGAGGGCCAGACCAAGACCAAGCTGGGCAACTCCGAGGCCAAGTCCTTCATCCAGAAGGTCTGCAACGAGTGGCTGGCGGACTGGTTCGAGCGCAACCCCACCGAGGGTCGCATGATCATCACCAAGGCCACCCAGGCCGCCCGGGCCCGCAAGGCCGCGCAGCAGGCCCGCAAACTGGCCCGCAAGAACGCCCTGGACACCATGGGGCTGCCCGGCAAGCTGGCCGACTGCCGGTCCACCGACCCCGCCCGCAGCGAGCTCTACATCGTCGAGGGTGACTCGGCCGGCGGCTCGGCGAAGTCCGGCCGGGACTCGATGTACCAGGCGATCCTGCCGATCCGCGGCAAGATCATCAACGTCGAGAAGGCCCGGATCGACCGGGTGCTCAAGAACACCGAGGTGCAGTCGCTGATCACCGCGCTGGGCACCGGCATCCACGACGACTTCGACCTGGCCAAGCTGCGCTACCACAAGGTGGTGCTGATGGCCGACGCCGACGTCGACGGCCAGCACATCACCACGCTGCTGCTGACCCTGCTGTTCCGGTTCATGCGACCGCTGATCGAGCACAGCCACGTGTACCTGGCCATGCCGCCGCTCTACAAGATCAAGTGGTCCAAGGGCGAGCCGGACTACGCCTACTCCGACCGGGAGCGGGACGGCCTGATCGAGACCGGCGAAGCCGCCGGCCGGCGTCGGGTCGCGGGCGACTCGATCCAGCGTTACAAGGGCCTGGGCGAGATGAACGCCAAGGAGCTGTGGGAGACCACCATGGACCCGGCCACCCGGATGCTGCGGCTGGTCACATTGGATGATGCCGCGACGGCGGACGAGCTGTTCTCGGTGCTGATGGGCGACGACGTCGACGCCCGCCGGTCCTTCATCGTCCGCAACGCCAAGGACGTCCGGTTCCTCGACATCTGAGGCACCCGAAGCGTCCGGCGTCGCCGCGGCCGAGCCGGCCGGCGACCGTCCCGTCGCGTGCCCCGCTGCCAGAGCCTGCCCCGACCCACCCGACCCGCACTGACCCAGCCGAGTTCGAAAGGCCGTCATGACCGAGACCCCGCCGCCGCCGACGACCGACCGCATCGAGCCGGTCGACATCCAGCTGGAGATGCAGCGCAGCTTCCTGGACTACGCGATGAGCGTGATCGTCGCCCGGGCCCTGCCGGACGTGCGGGACGGGCTCAAGCCGGTGCACCGCCGGGTGCTCTACGCGATGTACGACTCCGGCTTCCGCCCCGACCGCGGCTACGTCAAGTGCTCGCGGGTGGTCGGCGACGTGATGGGCAACTACCACCCGCACGGCGACACCGCGATCTACGACACCCTGGTGCGGCTGGCCCAGCCCTGGTCGATGCGGGCGCCGCTGATCGACGGCCAGGGCAACTTCGGCTCGCCGGGTAACGACCCGGCCGCCGCCATGCGGTACTGCGTGACGGCCGAGACCCTGGTCGCCACCCCGGACGGCGAGGTGCCGATCGCCGAGCTGGTGCCCGGCGCGCAGCCGAACTCCACCACCGAGGTGGACTTCAAGGTGATCGGCCGGGCCGGAGCGCCCGTCCGGGTGAGCGCCTTCCACCACTCGGGCGAGCACCCGGTGCTCACCGTGGTGGCCGGTGACCGGTCGGTGACCGGCACCGCCAACCATCCGCTGCTGGTGATCGGCCGGGTGCTGAACGTGCCGACCCTGATGTGGAAGCTGCTCGGCGAGATCACCACCAGCGACGTGCTGGTGGTGCGCTCGGCGCAGTTCAGCAGCCAGAGCTGGGCGACCGCGCTGCCGCTGCTGCCGGACCTGACCGCCGCCTACCGGACGGGTGAGGCCCGGCACCTGCCCGACGACGGCGGCGACCCGCGGGAGTTCAGCCTGGTGCCGGTCACCTCGGTGCAGCCGGCCGGCGTGCAGCCGGTCTACTCGCTGCGGGTGGAGGCCGCCGACCACGCCTTCCTCACCAACGGTTTCGTCTCGCACAACACCGAGGCCCGGCTCTCGCCGCTGGCCATGGAGATGTTGCGCGACATCGACGAGGACACCGTCGACTTCAAGCCCAACTACGACGGCCGTTCCCAGGAACCGGTGGTGCTGCCGTCCCGGATCCCGAACCTGCTGGTCAACGGCGGCGGCGGCATCGCGGTCGGCATGGCCACCAACCTGCCGCCGCACAACCTGCGCGAGGTGTCCGCCGGCGTCACCTGGGCGCTCGACCACCCGGACGCCAGCTCCGAGGAGTTGCTCGAGGAGCTGATGCGCCTCATCCCGGGCCCGGACTTCCCGACCAAGGGTCTGATCGTCGGCAAGGACGGCATCGAGGAGGCCTACCGCACCGGTCGCGGCTCGATCAAGATGCGGGCCGTGGTCACCGTCGAGGAGGACGCTCGCGGGCGCACCATCCTGGTGGTCACCGAGCTGCCGTACCAGGTGAACCCGGACAACCTCGTCGCCAACATCGCCGACCTGGCCAAAGAGGCCAAGGTGGCCGGCATCGCCGACATCAACGACGAGTCCTCCGACCGGATCGGGATGCGGATCGTCGTCACGATCAAGCGTGACGCGGTGGCCAAGGTGGTGCTGAACAACCTCTACAAGCACACCCAGCTGCAGACCACCTTCGGCGTCACGATGCTCTCGATCGTGGACGGGGTGCCGCGCACCCTGCGGCTGGACCAGATGGTCAGCTACTACGTCGAGCACCAGGTCGAGGTCATCGTCCGGCGCACCCGGTACCGGCTGCGCAAGGCCGAGGAGCGGGCCCACATCCTGCGTGCCTACCTCAAGGCCCTGGACGCCCTGGACGCGGTCATCGCGCTGATCCGTAACTCGCCGTCGGCCGACGCGGCCCGTACCGGGCTGATGGAGCTGCTCGACATCGACGAGATCCAGGCGGTAGCGATCCTGGACCTGCAGCTGCGCCGGCTGGCGGCGCTCGAGCGGTTGCGGATCCAGGAGGAGGCCGCCGAGATCGAGGCCAAGATCGCCGACTTCCGCGACATCCTGGACAAGCCCGGCCGGCAGCGCCAGATCATCCGGGACGAGCTGAACGAGATCGTCGACAAGTACGGCAACGACCGGCGTACCCGGTTGATCCCCTACGACGGCGACATGTCGATGGAGGACCTGATCGCCGCCGAGGACGTGGTGGTCACCATCACCCGGACCGGCTACGCCAAGCGCACCAAGACCGACCTGTACCGGGCGCAGCGCCGCGGCGGTAAGGGCGTGCAGGGCGCGGCGCTCAAGACCGACGACCTGGTGGCGCACTTCTTCGTGTGCTCGACCCACGACTGGATCCTGTTCTTCACCAACAAGGGCCGGGTCTACCGCACCAAGACCTACGACCTGCCCGAGGCCAACCGCAACGCCCGCGGCCAGCACGTGGCCAACCTGCTCGCCTTCCAGCCGGACGAGACGATCGCCGAAGTGATGACGATCAAGAACTACGAGGTCGCGCCGTACCTGGTGCTGGCCACCAAGGCCGGCCTGGTCAAGAAGACCAAGCTGACCGACTTCGACTCCAACCGCACCGGTGGCATCGTGGCCATCAACCTGCGCGAGGACGACGAGCTGATCGACGCGGCGCTGATCGGCCCCACCGACGACCTGCTGCTGGTCAGCAAGAAGGCCCAGTCGATCCGGTTCCGGGCCGACGACGAGGCGCTGCGGCCGATGGGCCGGGCCACCTCCGGGGTGATCGGCATGCGCTTCGCCGAGCACGACGAACTGTTGGCCATGGAAGTCGTCCAGGACGACATGGAGATCCTGATCGCGACCGACGGTGGCTTTGCCAAGCGCACCAAGGTGGCTGAGTACCCGGTCCAAGGTCGCGGCGGAAAGGGCGTCCTGACCGCGCGTATAGTCTCGACCAGAGGTGGATTGGTCGGGGCGATGACCGTTCGGCCGGAGGACGAGCTGTATGCGATCACGTCCGACGGTGTGGTGATCCGGACGTCCGTAGCCGAGGTACGGCGGGCACAGCGCCAGACCATGGGCGTACGGCTGATCAACCTGCCGGACGGAGTGTCGCTCGTCTCGATCGCCCGCAATGCCGACGAACCCGAGGAGCAGGAGTAGCAGAACCATGACCCAGGGCTATCCGCCACCTGCTCGAGGCTCCAACACCAACGCAGACCAGGACACCGCGACGTTGCCCAAGGTCATGCCGCCGCCGGCGCCGGGCCAGCAGGGCTGGTCCTCCAGCACCCAGGTCGGCTCCCGGGACGGGGCCGGCTCCGGTTCGCCGGACAACGGTTCTGGCGGCGCCGGGCTGGGCGCCAAGATCGCCTCGAAGGCCTCGGCGGCGGCGGCCACCGCAACGGCAGCGGCGAGCAGTGCCAAGGACGCCATGCGCACCGCGGCCGGCGAGGCCGAGGCCCGGTCCGGGCGTACCAGCCGGATGGGCCGCGCGGCGCGGCAGCCGCGCCGGGCTCGGCTCACCCTGAGCCACGTCAACGTCTACTCGGTGTTCAAGTTCTCCTGCGTGCTGGCCATCGCGCTGTTCTTCGTCTGGTTGATCATGGTCGGCGTGCTGTACGGCATCCTGGACGTGGCCGGGGTGTTCGGCAAGGTCAACGAGATGGTGCAGACCATGACCGGTGACGACAAGGCCAAGGACGTGGTCACCGGCCCGCTGGTGTTCGGTGGCGCCATCATCATCGGCGCGGTCAACATCGTGCTGTTCATCGCGCTGAGCACCATCGGGGCAATGGTCTACAACCTGTGCGCCGACCTGGTGGGCGGCGCGGAGGTCACCCTCTCCGAACGGGAGTAGTCGGCTACCGCCCTGGGTACCGGGCCCGGTTTGGGCTCGGCCCGGCCACCCGGTAAAGTTTCACCTCGCGCGTCAAGCGTGCAGCGGGCCTATAGCTCAGATGGTTAGAGCGCATCCCTGATAAGGATGAGGCCGGAGGTTCAAGTCCTCCTAGGCCCACTCTGCGACGATCGGTCGGGCTTGACGACGTCGTTCAGGCCCCGATCGGGGCCGCGCAGCGAGGAGAAGCCGATGAAGAAGTTGCTGGTGCTCGCCGCCGCGGCGTTCGGCGTGCAGTACGCCATGAAGCGCAAGAAGGCGCAGGAAAGCGGCGAGGTCTGGCGGCAGGCGACTCGCTAGCTGTTGCCCGTCGCATCGCCGCCGAGCCTCCGGCGGCTAGGATCGCAAGTCCAGGATTCCCGCCGCGGCGGGAACTGTCCGGGGACGTAGCTCAATTGGCAGAGCACTGCCTTTGCAAGGCAGGGGTTAGGGGTTCGATTCCCCTCGTCTCCACCCGGCTCAGGCTGGTGGCCAGGTCGTTGCGCCCCGCTGAATCTGAGGTGCCACGACTGGTTGTCGAGGCTTAGAGCGCTACTTGGTGATCGTGTCGAGGAAGCTGCCGGGCGGCGTTCGTTGGACGATGAGCCGGAAGGACCCGTCCTGCAGCCGTTCGATGGCCACCCAATCACCAACGTGATTGGTACCGATCATCACGGGAGTCAACGAACCCCATTTCAAATCGGTCGTGAAGTTGCTCTGACGGGCACCGCGGGCAGGGTCACCTCGGGTGGCGTCGAACTTCAAATTGAGGACGTGGGTCCCGACGCTGACGCCGTCGATGGTCACGTCGAATCGGACCTGCGCTTGCTCCCGGTGTGGCCGTGTCGGATCCGGGGTCCAGTTGGCGTTGCTGAACAGGACCTCCCGGAACCACCGCTTCTGGTTGATGGGGTGACCCATCCTGCCGAACCGAAGCACGCTGGTCGAGCTTGATTCGGGACGTGGCTGGCCGCAGTCGCTCCGGGTCATCCTCTTCGTCCAGCGGGCGGCGACCGGGGATGCCGAGCCGCCGACCTCTGGGCCGCCGGCCACGCCACCCGGTGATCGCTTCGGCCGCCGAATCGCCTTGCGTGCGTACTTGGTAGCGCCGAAGATCGGAATTTCGATCTCTTTCGCAGCGCTTGGCGCGGCGTCCTGGTCCCGCCGGGAGTTCGACTTGTCGACCTCGCGTCCAACGCGGAAGCGCGGATCTCCGGCCAGCGCCTCGATCGTGTCAGCTGTCAGGCCGACACACGTGTTGTCGCCCCGCAGGCGAGCGATGTAATCCTCCACCGAATCGAGAACGGCCTTGTCCGGTGCCAGCGCCAGGTCCAGGGTCGAAACGTGAGCGGCCTCGTAGTTGAAGTACAAGCCACCGCCGGTGAGGTTGTTCGATCCGATGATCAGCGTTGCGGTGGCGCAATTGCGGGCCAGGTAGATCTTGGGATGGAAGGTTCCACCCCGGTGGTCGTAAAGAACCTCAGCGGTATCGAACAGCTCGGCGGCCAACTCCAGCCCCTCGACGCTAGCCCCGCCCTCGTCGATTCCGACAACAATTTCCGTTCGGCCGCCGCGGCTGCGGAACGCGCGCAGTGCGTCTTCGAGCAGGCGTAGACCGCGGGGGCGTGCCCAGGCGACCACGATGACGAGCTCACTGACCGTCTCGTCGTCGAGAATCCTCAGGAGCCGCTCGATCAGTGCCTCATCACTGGCGAACGGTTGAAGGATCAATTCTGATTGCACGCCAAGCATGATCGCCGAAGGTGCCGGGGGCAGCAATCAGCCGTCGGGCGTGTCCTCGTCGCGGCCGGAGCTGCCGCGGTCCAGGCGGCGTTGCAGGAGTGCGTCGCGGCCGGCTGCCAGGGCCTCGATCATCTCGTCGGTCACCCCGACGTCGGCCTTGGCGAGCAGCAGGTCGGACTCGGTCACGAGCAGTTCGAGCTGGTCGGCCGGCCCCGCGGTTGCTGTGCGGGTCAGCTGGTCCAGTCGGCCCAGTTCCGCACCGAGCGCTGGCACGGCCGGCACCGCGAGCCGTGCTACCTCGGACGGGACGAGTTCGAGCACCCCACCGCCGAAATAGCGGCCTTCGATCTCGGCGTTCAGCAACGTGCCCGAGTTGTGGAAGCCGGCGGCGAGCGCAGCGGGCGACAGCTGGTCGACCGTGACGGTTCCTCGGTAGATGGTGTCTGTGGTGATGGCACCGACCTCGTTGACCACCATCCGGTGGAACCGGTGCGACCGCTTGCTGAGCGACAGCTCGGCGGACCTCATGTACGGGACCGCCCACCAGGGCTGGCGGATGCGGCACTTGTACCGGGTGTGCAGTCGCTGCGCCTCGCCGTCGCGGAGGTAGGCATCCAGTCCCGGCAGCGTCGCCCGCTCAGCCGTGATCTTCGACGCGTCCAGGATGTAGCAGGGTGCCCCGGCCACCCTGGCCGCGCGGTAGTCATCCGGCGTGAATACCAGGCCCGGTGCGTGCCGGATGCGGGACAGCAGCGGCTGAACGAAGCTGCCCAGCTCGAACTTCTCGACGGTGTCTTCGGACATGCAGAAGTAGCTGTTCGCACCGGTGACGGTGGCCACCTCGAACCGGGCGACCGCCCCGAGCCGCGCCACCGCCGAGAGCTGCTGGAACTCCTCGAGCGCTGCGGCCGCCGCAGGGTTGAGCAGGTAGCGGGTCCAGCCGCGTTCCGGCGCGTCGAGGCAGTGCCGGGTCAGGGTGGCGTGCGAGTCGTCGAAGGCGACCGAGGAATGTGACCGTGCATGCTGCGCGACGGTGAGGGCTTGGTCTCCGCTGCCGGCCAGCACCCGGCGTCCGCTCAGGACCAGCACCTCTTGAAGGGCACCCGGGAAGGAGCCGGCCGGGTAGAGGTCACACCGCAGCTCTTGGCAGTTCTGGGCCAACCAGCTGCGCGCCGACCCCGCGCTCACGCCGGTCAGGCACTCGGTGGGCAGCACCAGGGCGAACACGCCGTCCGGACGCAGCAGCCGCAACCCGGCGAGCAGCATCGGCAGCCACAGGTTCGAGACCCCGCCGATGCTCACCCCGAGCTGCGCCGCGTGCACATCGGCGGCGGCACGGTCGGCGGCGGTGACGAACTGAAAGCGGACGAACGGCAGGTTGCCGACCACCGCGTCGTAGTCAGGGCGTTCGCCGAGCGACCATCGAAGCGTCGATGCGCTCACCACGCGGCCCGCGATGCCGGACGCGGCCAGCCGATCGGCGGCCTTGGCGGCTTCCTTAGGCAGCACCTCGACGCCGACGAACTCGCGCACGGGCAGGGTGGAGGTCGTGACCCCGTCGATGAAACGGCCGTCGCCGACACTCGGCTCCAAGACTCGCAGCGGCCCCATTCCAGCCGCCAGCACGTCAACCCGCCTGAGCACATGGGCTACCAGCGCCGCGGGGGTGTAGAAGCCGCCCCGGAGCTTCTCGGGCGAGACGTTATCCCGTGTTTTCACAACTGGATGCCCACTCTCGCGATGGTGAAGCCGTTATCAGCTCGCATGCTAGGTGCTGGCACCGACAGCCATGCCATGACGGGCCGACGGGTGAGCATTCGCCTTGCCGGCGGACCGGGAGCGGTCGAGGGCTTGGCCGGGCCCTGCGTCGGTCACGAAACCTGAGGCATCGTCGGTGTGTCGTCAGTAGGCTGGTCGGATGCGTGTGGTGTCGCTGCTCCCGTCAGCTACCGAGATCGTCTACGCGCTCGGGCTGGGCGATGACCTGGTAGGTGTCAGCTTCGAATGCGACGAGCCCGCCTCGGCCCGAACCGACAAGACCGTGGTGGTAGGCGGCAAGGACACCCGCGGGATGAGCCCGAGCGACATCGACGCCTACGTGCGCTCGCAGCTTGCCGCCGGGCAGGAGCTGTACACGTTGCACGCCGACGCACTGGCCGCACTCGCCCCGGATGTGATCCTGACCCAGGACCTGTGCCGGGTCTGCGCGTTGCCGTCCGGCCAGGTCGACCAGGCGCTGGACTACCTGGGCTGTCACGCGGACGTGGTGTCCCTCGATCCCTATTCGCTCGACGAGGTCCTCGACACGATCCTGCTGGTCGGGCAGCGCACCGGGTCGTCGCCGCGGGCTGCCGATCTCGTCGCCGAGTTGCGCGCCCGGTTGGCCGCGATCGCCGAAAAGGTCGCCGGTCGTCCACGACGGCGGGTCGCGGTGATCGAATGGGTCGACCCGCCGTTCACCGGCGGGCACTGGGTGCCGGACCTGGTCACCGCCGCCGGTGGCGTCCCCGTCGCGGGGTGGCCGGGCCAGCGGTCGGCAGAGACCAGCTGGGAGTTCATATCGGCGGCGGCTCCTGAGGTGGTAATCGTCTCGCCGTGCGGGTTCCATCTGGACGGTGCGATCGAGCAGGCCCGAGAGGTCGTCAGCCGCTTCCCGGACGCCGAGGTGTGGGCGATCGACGCCGACGGGCTCGTGGTACGTCCCGGCCCACGCCTGGTGGACGGGGTGGCGGCGATCGCCTCGATCCTGCATCCGGACGTGGTCGCCCCGCCTCCGGGCTCGACCGCGCGCGTCGCCTGACCGGGTTGCCCATGGGCTTGCGAATTCAGGTGCGGCGAGGATGTGCGCCGATCAGGCGTGTGTCAGGTAGACAACCACCACCGTGCTGATCCCGGCTGAGCCTTGCGGGGTTGGGCTCACCGGTATCACCAACTCCTTCCAGGTCCCCTCGGTCGACCCGCGCAGGGCCAGCATGATGCTGGTGCCCGGCGGTGCTGCCTCGACGCTGGCCGCTGCCGTCCTGGTGGTGTCGTTCACCTGGCTATAGAAGTCTCTCGGCGGAATCAGATGGTTGATCCGAGCGATGGAGGCGTCGATCTGCCGCAGCGGTCGAGCGCTCGAATCCGTCGACGAATTTCCTGCTGTTTCGAGGGCAGCCCCTGGTGTCTCGGGCGCTGCCGCCAAGCCGCCAGCATTCCCCGCGTTGTAGCGGACGTTGTCCGCGGCGCGGCACGGTGAGCGTCGCATGCTGAGGCGAACGACGCGCCGGCCCAGGCAATGACCTGGCCGGCGTCGCCGTAGAGCATCCACGTGGGCTCGTCCCCTCCGCCATCTTGGATACGAAACCGCATCACCATCCCCCTTCCCGCATGCGATGCACGCGATCAGTTGCGCGAGCGCAAGACGGGTGGTGTCATCCAAGTGCACAAGCGGAGACATCACGTGGTCTCGTGCACCCAAGCGCCCGGCCTGACCGCCGGGCGTTTGGCTTTTCGCGCGACTTCCGCCGCAGCACGTTGCTGCGGCGTAGTTGTGATGTAACACCGCATGTCTGCACTGGGCGGACCGCCACGCCGGTGGAGCTTGAGGGCCCGGCGCCTATTACCGCACTATTTCGCGCGTACAGACAGCCGTGTAATTCCGCGTGTTGCCGACCCTAAGGACGCTAAATCTGGCAAGCTAGTTGGTAGTACGGCTCATCGCAACAGAACCGATCTCCTAATTTCGCGCGAGCAGAGGGATATTCCGGTGACTGAAGGAAGCACAGACAGTCCCGCTGATTTCCAGGTCGTCGAGTACTGCGGTCGCCTGTCCTGTCGGAAGCCCATCGTGCAGCCGCCGGGTCGTGGTCGGCGGCGGGAGTTCTGCTCGGAAACCTGTAGGCGAGGCGCGGACCGCGACTACAAGCGGGCAAAGGCGCACGTGGAGACCTTCGAGCGAAATCTCAGGAATTTTCGCCACGAGGTTGCGGCCTACGGCAGGAAGGCTGAGGCTGTAGAAGGCTTCCGAACCCCAGAGGACGACGAGCAGGTGCAGCGCGAAGTGCTCGCAGCCGTTAGCAGGGCTCAGGCCATCCTCGAATTCAGCAACGACGTGGAGGATCGCTACCTCGTCGAACTTCGCCGCCTGGTCCACGCTGTGGAACCCCTGCTAACGGTGGCAGCGGTTCGTGCTTCGGCCTAGTAGTCCGCGCCCTGGCTATGGGTGGTCGGCGTCCGGGACGAGCGGGGTCTCGTAGTCGCAACGGACGCACTGCCGGACGGTGCCGATCGACTGCAGCCCCCGATTGCTCATCGCGTGCATGTCGATCTCGAACCGGCCGGCGGTTTGGCACTCGTCGCACCACAGGTCGTTGCGGATGGTCCCGCCCACCACCTGGACGACGTGCCGGGTCACCGCCATCGGCGGACCGCGGTTCGGGCGGCGAGCAGCCGGCTGGGCGGACTCGTCATCATCGCAACGCCCCCATTCAGGGCTGACCGGTCGTGGACTGGTTACAGCGTGTGACAGTACTTGTTATCTGGGCATAAAATTCGCACCTAAAACGGCCCGGCGCGTCGTAAAGCGGACATGGCTCGACCAGGGCCCGACAGGCCTGCTGCCGTCCGGCTCGGTACTCCCGGTTACCGCGAGCCGACTGGGTAGCCTGGCAGCACCATGAACCTCCTCGCGATCTGGCTCGGCAAGCTGGTGCTGCTGGCCCTGCGGGCCGCCGGCCGGCGGGGCACCGCGCTTCCGGGCCTGGTGGTGGAGAAGCTCTTCCCCGGCTTCCTGGCCCGCCGGCTGGCCCGGCTGCCGCTCGGCGTGGTGGTGGTCAGCGGCACCAACGGCAAGACCACCACCACCAAGATGGTGGCCACCATTCTCGGCCAGCGGTACCGGGTGCTGACCAACGACACCGGCGGCAACTTCGTCCGCGGGGTGATCACCGCCGTCGTCCAGCAGTCGTCCTGGCTGGGCCGTACCCCGGCCGACGTCGCGGTGCTCGAACTCGACGAGGCGCACGCGGTGCGGTTCTGCGAGGTGTACCCACCCGACCGGCTGCTGCTGCTCAACGTGCTGCGCGACCAGCTGGACCGGTTCGGCGAGATCGACACCACCGCCCAGCTGCTGGGCAAGGTGGCGGCCCGGACCACCCGGCACGTGGTGGTCAACCGGGACGACCCCCGGCTGGTGGCGGTGGCCACCGGCGCGGCAAACCCGGCGGCCGAGGTCAGCTACTTCGGGGTGGCGGCGGGGCTGCGGCGCGAGTTCCCGACGGACGAGGAGATGTACGGCGGCGAGGTGGCGATCTCTGACCTCAAGGCTGCCGTCGAACTGCTGGCCCTCGAGCTGGGCGAGACCACCGAGCTGACGCTGCGGATCGGCGACGTCGAAGAAAGCCTGACCCTGCACGCCGAGGGCGCCCACAACGCGCAGAACGCCGCCGGCGCGGCGGCGCTGGCGCTGACCTACGGCCTGGACCCGGCCAGCATCGCCACCGGGTTGCGGGCGGTCCAGCCGGCCTTCGGCCGCGGCCAATCCTTCGACCTGGCCGGTCGCCGGGTGGTGCTGCAGCTGGTGAAGAACCCGGCCGGCTTCCGGCAGTCGCTGCGCACCGTGCCGGGGTTGCGCCCGGCGGCCACCGTGATCGCGATCAACGACGACTACGCCGACGGCCGGGACCTGTCCTGGCTCTGGGACGTGGAGTTCGCCCCGACCCTGCAGGGCAGCTCCGGACGGCTGGTGACCAGCGGCACCCGGGCGGCCGACATGGCGGTACGGCTGCATTACGACGGCCTGAGGACCGACCGGATCGATCCGGACCTGGCCGGGGCCGTCCAGCAGGCGGCGGCGGCCGTCGCGCCCGGTGAGACGGTCGTGGTGTTCTCCACCTACACCGCGATGTGGCAGCTGCACCAGGTGCTGGCCCGGCTGACCGGGACGGAACTGTCATGAGCGAGCATCGAGCGAGGGACGAGCGAGGCGCGCAGCGAATGGCGGCGATGAGCGCTCGCGCGAGAAGCAGGTGGAGACGATGAGGGCGCTGACCCTGGTGCACCTGTACCCGCGCGAGATGAACATCTACGGCGACACCGGCAACGTCCTGGTGCTGGCCAAGCGGCTGCAATGGCGCGGCCTGGACGCCGAGGTGGTCCGGGTGCAGCTGGGTGACCCGCTGCCGGCCGAGGCCGACATCCTGCTCGGCGGTGGTGGCCAGGATGCCGCCCAGGGCGACATCGGCCAGGACTTCGTCGGCCGGGGCGCCGAACTGCGCGCGATGGCCGACGACGGCGTGGTGATGCTGACCATCTGCGGCAGCTACCAGTTGCTGGGCCACGCCTTCCGCACCAAGGACGGCCGCACCATCGACGGGGTCGGGGTCCTGGACGTCACCACCACCGGCTCGGACCACCGGCTGATCGGCAACAACAGCATCGACACCGAATGGGGACGGTTGGTCGGCTTCGAGAACCACAGCGGCCTGACCGAGCTCGGTGCCGGCGTCCGGCCGCTGGGGGCCACCGAGCCCGGTCGTGGCAACAACGGCGCGGACCGCACCGAGGGCGCGGTGCGCGACAACGTCTTCGGCACCTACCTGCACGGCCCGGTGCTGGCCAAGAGCCCGCGGTTCGCCGACGAGCTGCTGCTCCGGGCCTACGCCCGCCGGGGCGCGGGCGCCGTCCTCGAACCGCTCGACGACAGCCTGGCGCTGGCCGCCGCCGACGTGGCCAGCCACCGTCCCCGATGAGCCGGCTCGGCCGGGGCTGGCTGGTCGGCGTCCTCCTCGCGACGTTGACCACCGTGGCTGGCTGCCGGTCCGGCGCGGACGGCGGGAACGGCGCAGCCACCCCGGCGCCCTCGAGTCCCGGGACTACGGCCGCACAGCCCACCGGCCTGGGCGGTGCCGCCGGCGAGCAGACCGGCAGCGCCAGCAGCGCCACCGCACGGCCTACCCTCGCCAGCCCCGGCAACCTCAAGGAGGTCGACGGCAGCTGCCCGTACATCAGCGCCGCCGACTTCGCCGACCTGGAGGGCGACCGGGTCGGGCGGGTCACGCTGTTGCAGACCCGTCCGGTGGGGTGCCGGTTCTACTTCCCCTACGACCCCTCGGCGATCGTGGGCGAGATCACCATCGCCCGGTTCCGGACCGCCACCGACGCCTACAACGCCATGGTCGGATCGGCCCGCAACCACCCCGAGGTGCAGTCCGACGCGGGCATCGCCGACGGCGCGGTGGCGTACCAGACCGACCTGCAGGGGACCCGAACCTGGCAGTGCGTGTTCGCCAAGGGCACCTCGGTGGTCACCGTGCGAACCCGGCAGCCATACCCTGCACTGAACGCCTTTTCTCTCGCCCGCGCGATCGCTGAGAAATTCGCACCCTGACGATCGCACAACGACAGGAGATCCTTCGTGAGCACCGCAACCCAGCAGGCCGTCCTGCACACCTCGGCAGGCGACATCACCGTCAACCTGTTCGGCAACCACGCCCCGAAGACCGTGGCCAACTTCGTCGGGCTGGCCACCGGGGACAAGGAGTGGACGCACCCCGCCACCCGGCAGAAGAGCAACGATCCGCTCTACAACGGCACCATCTTCCACCGGGTGATCGCGAACTTCATGATCCAGGGTGGTGACCCGCTGGGCCGTGGCACCGGCGGTCCGGGGTACAACTTCGCCGACGAGTTCCACCCCGAGCTGAGCTTCGACCGGCCGTACCTGCTGGCGATGGCCAACGCCGGGCCGAACACCAACGGCAGCCAGTTCTTCATCACCACCGTCCCGACCCCGCACCTGAACTTCCGGCACACCATCTTCGGCGAGGTCGCCGACGCCGACAGCCGGGCGGTGGTCGACTCGATCAGCGGCACCCGGACCGGTGCCTCCGACCGCCCGGTCACCGACGTCACCATCACCTCGGTCGACGTCAACGACGCGTAGCGGCTGGTCTCGCCCTGTCCCGACCCGAACTGAGCCAGCGCCATGCAGCCGACGCCACCCGGTGACCTGAATCCCGGAGGAGAGCCGTACTACGGCTTCGCCGGGTGCTACCGGCATCCGGACCGGCTCACCGGCGTGCGCTGCGTGCGGTGTAACCGGCCGATCTGCCCGGAGTGCCAGCGGCCGGCCTCGGTCGGCTTCCAGTGTCCGGACGACGTCCGGGCCGGGGCCGCCTCGATCCGGCAGGGCCGGACGGTGGTGGGCGCCCCGGCCCGGGCGCTGCCGCCGTTCGTCACCTGGGCGCTGATCGGGCTCAACGTGCTGGTGTACCTGATCACCGCCCTGGCCCCGGGCGGCTCGGTGATCGACAACACCAACACCGCGCTGTTCCGGGACTGGGAGCTGGTGCCCAACGTGGTGGGCTACCAGCACGACTACCTGCGGCTGGTCACGGCCGCCTTCCTGCACCTGGGACCGCTGCACATCTTCCTCAACATGTTCGCCCTCTACACCCTCGGCCCGGCGCTGGAGCGGGTGCTGGGCTGGTGGCGCTTCCTGGCGGTCTACCTGCTCTCCGCGCTGGGTGGCTCGGTGGCGATCCTGCTGCTCGGCGACGTCCGGCAGCCGGTGGTGGGCGCCTCCGGGGCGATCTTCGGACTGTTCGCCGCCGCCCTGGTGCTGTCCCGGGTGGTCGGCTTCAACACCCGGGCGCTGGTGATCACGGTCGGCATCAACTTCGTCTTCACCTTCTCGGTGCCGGGGATCTCCAAGCTCGGCCACATCGGCGGCTTCGTCGTCGGCGGGCTGGCCAGCCTGGCCCTGCTCGGCTGGACGCTGGGGCCGCGCCAGCCACTGACCGAGCGGATGCGCACCGTCCAGCTGGCCAGCCTGGCCGGGCTGCTGGTGGTGCTGGTGGGGCTGGCGGTCTGGCGCACCGAGCAGATCCACGACGACCTGGTGCGCCAGCTCGACGGTGCCGCGGGGTCAGTGTCCGGCCAGCTCGATCACCCACGGTTATCCACACCGGTGGATCACCCTGGGGAGAACTACAGCGGTGTAATCACAGCCGTGGAAAGCGCTGTGGACAACCTTTGAGGGTGCAACGGTTTGCCGGCGCCGTGAGGCCGAGCGGGTGTCAGCGCCAGCGGACGGCCAGGCCGAGGCCCACGATCAGGAAGCCGAAGCCGACCGCGAAGTTCCAGCTGCCCAGGTCGTTCATGAACGGGATGCTCTCGGCCGCCATGTAGTAGACGACGATGTAGGCCAGGCCGATCAGCAGGAACGCCGCCATCACCACGGGGTACCACGGGGGGCTGGGTTTGGCCGCCTTGGCGCCGCCTAGCGCACCGGGACGGGGGCCAGCGGCCGGCGAAGGCTGGTAGCTCGACTTCTTGCGAACCTTGGACTTCGGCACGGACGTCTCCTCATGGACGGTGTGGATCTGCGGGCCTTCCCAGGCCGGATCCAACGGTCAGGCGAGAACTCGGGATGCCGGCGCGAAAACCGGCCACCGTCGCGTTAGCCTAGTCGCCGCGACCTCGGCAGGCACGCACAGGTATCACGCTTAGTATCCGGGCAGCGGAAGAAAGCGGACAGATAGGAGCATGGTGGGCACTGCCACGCGACGCCCCGGCGGGTCCGCCCGCCGGTGGTTGCGACGGCCCTCCAACCCCGGCCTGTGGCGTGCCCTGGTGCCGGTGATCGCCCTGCTGGCCGGGCTGCTGGCCGCCACCACCGCCCGGACCGCGCGCGGCACCGACCTGCGCTCGGCGGGCCGCACCAACCTCGCCGACCTGATCCGCAAGGCCGAGGGCAAGGTCGCCGGCGACGACGCCCTGGTCCGGCAGTTGCAGAGCCAGGTGGCCGCCGCCACCGACCGGCTGGCGCAGTCGGATGCGGGGATCGCCGCGATCAAGGCCCAGGCCCAGCCGCTGCTGGTCCCGGCCGGACTCGAGGCGATGCGCGGCCCGGGCCTGTCGGTCACCCTGGACGACGCCCACCCCGACCAGCCGGTGGACGACCCGGTGGAGGCCAACGCCCTGGTGGTGCACCAGTCCGACATGCAGGCCGCGGTGAACGCGCTGTGGGCCGGCGGTGCCGAGGCGGTCATGGTGATGGACCAGCGGTTGTCGGCCACCAGCGCGGTCCGCTGCGTCGGCAACACGCTGCTGCTCAACGGCCGGGTCTACTCACCGCCCTTCACGATCGCGGCGATCGGCCCGGCCGCCGGCATGCGCACCGCGCTGAACACCTCGATCGGGCTGCAGCAGTACCGCAAGGACGCCGACGCCTACGGCCTGGGATACCGGGTCGCCGACCACGACCGGATCGTGGTGCCCGCCTACGACGCCCCGATCGGGCTGAGCTACGCCGCCGTGGGCGGATGACCCGGGCCACCGGGCCGGCCGGTCGGCATCGGGTGAACGGACCGGGGCGCACCCCGGACGATGTCCCGGCGCCGGACCCGGCTGCCGGACCCGTCGTCGACGAGGGTGGGCCGGCGGGCGTTGGCGGTCGGCGATCTCCGGCCGGCACGGGCGACCCGATCAGCGCGGCCGGCGCGGATGGCGGGTCGCGGCCGACCGCCTGGACCCATCCGACCGTCCCGGAGCACCCGGACGACCGCGGCTACCCGGCCCTCGGAGAGCGCCCGTCCGTCCGGCCGCAGCGCGGTGACGGGCTGCGGACGGTGGTCCGCGGGCTCGGCGAGCTGCTGGTGACCTGCGGGGCGGTGCTGCTGCTGTTCATCGTCTACGAGGTCTGGGCCTCCAACGTCACCGCCGACCGCAAGCAGGACCAGGTGCACCGCCAGCTCACCCAACTCTGGCAGCGCGGCCAGGACCCGCTCAAGGGCACCGACCGGCTGAACCTGCCGATCGGCCGGCAGGTGGTGCTGCCCGCCGGGGAAGGCTTCGCCAACCTCTACATCCCGGCGTTCGGCAAGGACTTCGCCCGCACCATCGTGCAGGGGACCTCCGACGACGACCTGAACGCCGGCCCCGGCCACTACGTGACCAGCCAGCTGCCGGGCCAGCTCGGCAACTTCGCCGTCGCCGGGCACCGGGTCGGCAAGGGCGAGCCGTTCCTCAACCTGGACCGGCTGCGGCCGGGCGACACCATCGTGGTGCAGACCGCCCGCAACTGGTACGTCTACGCCGTGCTCGGCAACCGGGCGGCCTACCTCGCGGCCGACCGGATCGCCGACCGCGCCACCCGGGACGCCGCCGTCACCGCGGCGCTGGCGACGCCGGACAGCCAGGGCGTGCCGGGCCGCGAGATCGTCACCCCGGACGCCGTGCAGGTGATCGACCCGGTGCCCGGCCACCCGAACGCCACCGCCACCCGGGCGCTGCTGACCCTGACCACCTGCCATCCCAAGTACTCCGCCCGCCAGCGGATGGTGGTGCACGCCCGGCTGGTGCGCGCGGTGCCGAACGCCGGCACGGCGCTGCCGCGGGAACTACCCGGCGGGACGGCCTAGGCATGTACGGCTGGATCTGGCGGCAACTGCCCGGCGGCACGGCGCTGCGCGTCCTGCAGGCACTGCTGCTGGTCTCGCTGGTCTCGGCCCTGCTGCTGTTCGTGGTGTTCCCGTGGCTGGAGCCCCGGCTGCCGGCCAACCCGCTCACCGGGCCGGCCACCGTCGGCCGGTAGGCGCGCTGTGGGCAGGGCACGAGGGCAGGGCGCGAGGGCGCACACTGGTGCCCATGGCGCGCATCCTGGTCATCGACAACTACGACAGCTTCGTCTACAACCTGGTGCAGTACCTGGCGCAGCTGGGTGCCGAGGTGACGGTCCACCGCAACGACGAGCTGACGCCGGCCGACCTGGACGGGTACGACGGGGTGCTGATCTCGCCGGGACCGGGCATCCCGGAGCAGGCCGGCATCAGCATCGCCGCGGTGCGCGCGGCCGCTGGGTCGGGGCAGCCGGTGCTCGGGGTGTGCCTGGGCCACCAGGCGATCGGGGTGGCCTTCGGGGCGGTGGTGGAGCGGGCACCGGAGTTGCTGCACGGCAAGACCAGCGACGTGCTGCACGCCGGCGACGGGGTGCTGGCCGGGCTGCCGTCACCGTTCACCGCCACCCGCTACCACTCGCTGACCGTCCGGGAGGACACCCTGCCCGCCGAGCTCGCCGTCACCGCGCGCACCGCGTCCGGGGTGGTGATGGCGATGCGGCACCGCGACCTGCCGATCGAGGGCGTGCAGTTCCATCCCGAGTCGGTGCTGACCCAGGGCGGCCACCGGATGCTGGCGAACTGGTTGGTCCGGTGCGGGGCCGAGGTGGACTGGGCCCGGGTCGCCGAACTCGGCGCCGGCCTCGACGCGCTGCGCGAGCAGGCCTTCACCGCCGCCGTCTGACCCGGGTGCGTGCGTGATACCCACCGGTCGCCAGGATGACCGGCGGGTATCACGCAGGAGGGCCGAGCGGCCGGCTCAGCCCAGCGGCCGGCTCAGCCCAGCGGCTCGGCCAACTGGGACTCCGCGGCGGCCACCGCGGCGCCGGAGAGGATCAACTGGTAGGCGGCCTCGATCTCCGGCGCCAGGTACCGGTCCGGCCCGGGGCCCGGCACCTGCTCGCGCAGCGCCGCGACCACCGCCCCGGTCGCCGGGCCGGGCCGCAGCGGGCCGCGCAGGTCCAGCGCCCGGGCCGCCGACAGCAGCTCGATGGCCAGCACCCGGCGCAGCCCGTCGACCGACCGGCGCAGCTTGCGGGCCGCCGACCAGCCCATCGAGACGTGGTCCTCCTGCATCGCCGAGGACGGGATCGAGTCCACCGACGCGGGCACCGCCAGCCGCTTGAGCTCGGAGACCACCGCGGCCTGGGTGTACTGGGCGATCATGTGCCCGGAGTCCACCCCGGCGTCGTCGGTCAGGAACGCGCGTCAGCCCGCGGGACCGGGCGGTGTCCAGCATCCGGTCGGTGCGCCGCTCGGACATGCTGGCCAGGTCCGCGGCCGGGATGGCCAGGAAGTCCAGCACGTAGGCCACCGGGGCGCCGTGGAAGTTGCCGTTGGACTCCACCCGGCCGTCCAGGGTGACCACCGGGTTGTCCACCGCCGAGGCCAGCTCGTAGCCGGCGATCAGCCGGGCGTGCGCCAGGGTGTCCCGGGCGGCGCCGGCCACCTGCGGCGCGCACCGCATCGAGTAGGCGTCCTGGACGTAGGTGCAGTCCGGCCCGGCGTGCGAGGCCACGATCGGCGAGCCGGCCAGCAGCGCCCGCAGGTTCGCCGCCGCGACCGCCTGGCCGGGCTGGGGACGCAACGCCTGCAGGTCGGCGGCGAACACCCGGTCGGTGCCCAGCATCGCCTCCACCGACATCGCCGCGGTCAGGTCGGCGGTGCGCAGCAGCAGCTCGAGGTCGGTGCAGGCCAGCAGCAGGTGCCCGAGCATCCCGTCGGTGCCGTTGATCAGCGCCAGGCCTTCCTTCTCGGCCAGCGTGACCGGCTCGATGCCGGCCGCGGCCAGCGCCTCGGCGGCCGGTTGCAGCCGCCCGGTGCCGTCGCGCACCTCGCCCTCGCCCATCAGGGCCAGCGCCACGTGCGCCAGCGGCGCCAGGTCGCCCGAGCAGCCGAGCGAGCCGTACTCGCGCACCACCGGGGTGATGCCGGCGTTGAGCAGCGCGCACAGCGTCTGCGCGGTTGTCACCTGGATGCCGGTGCGGCCGGTGGCCAGCGTGGACAGCCGCAGCAGCATCATCGCCCGGGTCGCCTCGGTCTCGATCTCGGGCCCGGAGCCGGCGGCGTGCGAGCGCACCAGCGAGCGCTGCAGCTGGGTACGCCGCTCCGGCGGGATGTGCTTGGTGGCCAGCGCCCCGAATCCGGTGGAGATGCCGTAGTGCGGTTCCACGTCGCTGGCCAGCGCCTCCACCACCGCCCGGGACGCGGCGATCGCCGACAGCGACTCGGCCGACAGCTCGACCGGCGCACCGGCGCGCGCGACCGCTACCACGTCCGCTTCCGTCAGGGGACCCACGCCCACCGACACCCGTCCGGCCGGTTGCAGGGCCGGACCATTCGACATCGTCATGCAGGCATTCTCACCCACCCGGCCGCCGGGTTCGTCCGAGGGCATGCCCGGGTAGGTTCGAGGCATGAGAGCGGTGCTGATCGCCGAGCCCGGCGGCCCCGAGGTGCTGTCGGTGGGCGAGGTCCCCGACCCGGTGCCGGGCACCGGCGAGGTGTTGCTGGACGTGGCCGCGACCGCGGTGAACCGGGCCGACCTGATGCAGCGGGCCGGCAGGTACCCACCGCCGGCCGGTGCCTCGCCGATCCTCGGGCTGGAGTGCAGCGGCCGGATCGCCGCGCTGGGCAGTGGGGTGACCGGCTGGCAGGTCGGCGACGAGGTCTGCGCGTTGCTGTCCGGCGGCGGTTACGCCGAGCGGGTCAGCGTGCCGGCCACCCAGCTGATGCGGGTGCCGGCCGGCATCGACCTGGTCACCGCCGCGGCGCTGCCCGAGGTGGCCTGCACGGTCTGGTCGATGGTGATCGACAAGGCCCCGGCGGCGGCGCTGGCGCCTGGTGAGAGCTTTCTGGTGCACGGCGGCAGCTCCGGGATCGGCACCATGGCCATCCAGCTGGCCGCCGCCCTCGGGTGCCGGGTGTTCACCACCGCCGGCAGCGCCGAGAAGTTGGCCACCTGCCGCGAGCTGGGCGCGGAGCTGGCGGTCAACTACCGGGAGGAGGACTTCGCCGAGGTGATCGGCCGGCACACCGGCGGCACCGGGGTGGACGTGGTGCTGGACACCATCGGCGCCAAGTACCTGCCCGCCAACCTGGCTGTGCTGGCCACCGGCGGGCGGATCTCGGTGATCGGCCTGCTGGGCGGTGCCAGCGGCACCCTGGAGCTGGCCGTCCTGATGGCCAAACGGGCCACCGTGTACGGCGCCACCCTGCGGGCCCGGCCGGCCGAGCAGAAGGCGGCGGTGGTGGCCGGCACCGAGGCCTACGTCTGGCCGCTGGTCGAGTCCGGCCGGGTGCGTCCGGTGGTGCACCGGGTGCTTGGCCTGGCCGAGGCCGGTGAGGCCCACCGGATCGTGGCGGCCAGTGACCACGTCGGCAAGCTGGTGCTGGCCACCGGCTGACCCGGCACCCGCTCTAGGATCGGAATCCGGAACCCGGCAGACCGCGCCGGCACCTTCACCGACAGGACTCCGCTCATGACTGACGACGCTCCGGCTCCCTACGCCACGCAGTCCCAGCCCGGCCAGGGCGGCGGGCCGGACGACGAGCAGGTGGTGGTGTTGCAGTCCCCGGCCGGCGGCGAGGACTCCGACGGCCAGCCGGACCTGATGGCACAGGTCGAGCAGCCGGCCAAGGTGATGCGGATCGGCACCATGATCAAGCAGCTGCTCGAGGAGGTCCGGGCCGCGCCGCTGGACGAGGCCGGCCGGGTCCGGCTGCGCGAGATCCACCAGTCCTCGATCAAGGAGCTGGAGGAGGGGCTCGCCCCGGAGCTGCGCGAGGAACTGGACCGGCTCACGCTGCCCTTCAACGACGACCAGATACCCAGCGAGGCGGAGCTGCGGATCGCCCAGGCGCAGCTGGTCGGCTGGCTGGAGGGGTTGTTCCACGGTATCCAGACCGCGCTGTTCGCCCAGCAGATGGCCGCCCGGGCCCAGCTGGAGCAGATGCGCGGCCGGGCACTTCCCGGACAGGTGGTGGCCGTCCCCGGCCTGCCGGGCATGCAGCAGCGGCAGCCCACCGAGGGCGAACAGGGCACCGGCACCGGCCAGTACCTGTAGCGCGCGGGCTGGTCCGTCGCGGCCCGGCACTCCTCGGTCGGCGCGGCCCGGCACTCCTCGGTCGGCGCGGCTCGGGCCTGGCCGTCAGCGTCGCTGGTCGAGCAGGTGGTGGATCAGCCCGGCGACCGCGTCCTCGTCGTTGCTCTGGGCCAGCACCGTGTGCGCCGCGGCCAGGGCCGACGGGTGGGCGTTGGCGACCGCGTAGGACTGGCCGGCCCACTCCAGCATCGGCACGTCGTTGGGCATGTCGCCCACCGCGGCCACCTGCTCGCGGGCGATGCCGTGCGACTCGGCCAGCGCCGCCAGGCCGAACGCCTTGGTGATGCCGGTGGCCGAGATCTCCACCAGGGGCGAGTGCCCGGACCGGGTCACCGTCACCCGCTCGCCGACCAGCTTCTCGACCAGGTCCATGAACTCGTCGGCCGCCATGCCGTGGCCGCGGGCCAGCAGCTTGACCGCGGGCTTGTCCAGCAGCCCGGCCAGGTCCGCGGCCGCCGGGGACGGCAGTTCCCGGCCGGCGAGGTCGGTGCCGGGGGAGATGTTCCAGTCGTGGGTGTACTCGGGCTCGTAGGCGAAGTCGAGTCCGTACTCCAGGGCGAACCGGATCTCCGGTATCCGGGCCCGCAGCGTGCCGGTCACCTCGGCGAGCTCGGCCGGGGTCAGCGGGTGCTCGGCGACCACGGACTCGGTGTGCAGGTCGTAGGTGAGCGCGCCGTTGGCGCTGACCACCACCCCGCGATGCCCGGTCTCGACCGCCACCTCGTGCAGCCAGCGGGGCGGCCGGCCGGTGACGAAGGCGACCAGCAGCCCGGCCGCCTCGGCGGCGGCGAGGGCGTCGCGGGTGGCGGGGCTGACGGTGTTGTCGGTGCGCAGCAGGGTCCCGTCCAGGTCGCTGGCCAGCATCCGGATCACGGTCGGCCCCGCCCCGGCCGGCGGGCCGAGTCCGGCCCCCTGCGACCGGTCGATTCCGGCCTCGATCGGCGGGCGATTCCGGCCTCGGTCGGCGGGGTACCGGCAGCCCGCCGGGCGGTGCGTGGAGGGGGCTGCCGGGTCACTTCGACAAGCCTACTGGGCATCGGCCGTGGGGCTGTCCGTCGAGCTGCTCACCATAAATCGGGCGCACGTATGTTAAATCCCGGTGAGCGTTTGCCAAACCAGGGGTGGTCGTGGATCGTCACCCCCGTGCACGATGCCGCCCTGTTGTTCATCGTCATTACCGCTGCACTTACCTTCGATTTCACCAACGGTTTCCACGACACCGCCAACGCCATGGCGACGTCGATCGCGACCGGTGCGCTGAAGCCGAAAGCAGCCGTCGCGCTGTCTGCCGTGCTGAATCTGGCAGGTGCGTTCCTGTCCATCAAGGTCGCCGCGACCATCGCCAGCGGCATCGTCGCCTCCACCGCGATCACCCTGCCGATCGTGTTCGCCGGCCTGCTCGGCGCGATCATCTGGAACATGGTGACCTGGAGCGTCGGCCTGCCGTCCTCGTCCTCACACGCGCTGATCGGCGGCGTGATCGGAGCCACCCTGGTGGCGTCCGGGACCTCGGCCGTGCACGGCCACTCGATCGTCGCCAAGGTGGTCATCCCCGCCGTGCTGGCCCCGGTGCTGGCCGGCCTGGTGGCGATGCTGGCCACCCGGCTGAGCTACTGGATCGCCCGGCCCGACGAGCGCCCGCGCAGCCACCGGTACTTCCGGTTCGGCCAGCTGGCCTCGGCGTCGCTGGTCTCGCTGGCGCACGGCACCAACGACGCGCAGAAGACCATGGGCGTCATCACCCTGGCCCTGATCGCCGACCACCGGGTCGGCCCCGCATGCCGACCCGCCCACCTGGGTCATCGTCAGCTGCGGGGTGGCGATCGCGGCCGGCACCTACTTCGGCGGCTGGCGGGTGATCCGCACCATGGGGCACCGGCTGACCCACATCGAGGCGCCGCAGGGCTTCACCGCCCAGACCGCCAGCGTCGCGGTGCTGCTCACCGCCACCCAGGGCGGCCTGCCGCTGTCGACCACCCACATCACCTCGGGCGCGGTGCTCGGCACCGGCCTCGGCCGGCGCGGCAGCACCGTCCGCTGGCGGGTGGCCGGCTCCATGCTGATCGCCTGGGTGCTGACGCTGCCGGCCGCCGCCCTGGTCGCCGCCGGCATCGGGCTGATCGTCGACGGCGGTGGCTCCGGCCAGATCCTGGTGGTCTCCGTGGTGGCGGTCGCGGTGCTGGTCGGCTTCTGGCTCTGGTCGCGGCGCAACCCGGTCAGCGCCGGCAACGTCAACGACTTCGACGTGCGGACGATCGGCACCATCGAGCGCCCGGCACCGGTCCTCGAGCAGGCGGCGGGCTGACCACGATGGGGAGCTACCTGGACCTCGAGGTGCTGCGCAACGTCGCCGTGGTCGCGCTGGTCGCCGGCCTCGGCATCACCGTGCTGTTCTCGGTCGCGGTTCGGTCGCTGACCGCCGCCGCCGACCAGTCCGACCAGCCGGCCCAGCCGGTCGCCGCGGCCCGGTTGCTGGCCGCCGGCTGCCTGCTGCTCGTGCTGGCCATGGTCGCGGTCGGCCTGTGGGCGGTGCTCAACAAGTAGCGCCGGTCGGCGCACGGTCCCGGTCGCGGTGTGGCCGGTGCGATCTAGGCTGGCGGGGTGAGCACTCCCGACCGGTTACCCATCAAGATGCTGCACGACCGGGTGCTGGTCCGGATGCCGTCGGAGGACGGTGAGCGGCGCTCGTCCGGCGGCATCCTGATCCCGGCCACCGCGCAGGTCGCCAAGCGGTTGATCTGGGCCGAGGTGCTGGCGGTCGGCGCCCACGTCCGGTCGGTGGAGCTGGCCGACCGGGTGCTGTTCAGCCCGGAGGACCGGCACGAGGTCGAGATCTCCGGCCAGAACTACCTGCTGCTGCGCGAGCGGGACATCCACGCGGTGGCCGCCCACCGGATCGAGGCGAACACCGGCCTGTACCTGTAGCGGCGCGCCCGGGCTCAGCCGGTGCCGGAGCCGCGGATCCGGTCCAACCAACCGGCCGCGGCGGTGAACGCCGAGTCACTGCGCCCGTCCGGCACCGGGCCGGTCCGGCCGTCGGCGCGCGGGTAGGAGCCCAGGTAGCGGACCTCGGCGCAGATCCGGTGCAGCGCCGCCAGCGCGTCGCCGACCCGGGCGTCGGCGACGTGACCCTCGCAGTCGATGGAGAAGCTGTACCGGCCCAGCTGGTCCTTGGTCGGCCGGGACTCGATCCGGGTCAGGTTGACCCCGCGGCCGGCGAACTCCGACAGGATCTCCAGCAGGGCGCCGGCGTGGTCGTCGCGCGGGTAGGCCACCAGGGTGGTCCGGTCGGCGCCGGTCGGTGCTGCCGGCGCCACCGCCGGGCAGAGCAGCACGAACCGGGTGACCGCCCCCGGCCGGTCGGCGATGTCGGTGGCCAGGCTCGCCAGGCCGTAGCGCCGGCCGGCGGCGGCCGGGGCCACCGCCGCGTCGAAGGCGCCCTCGGCGACCGCCCGGGCTCCGGCCGCGGTCGAGTCGACCGGGATCAGGGTGGCCGCCGGCAGCCGGGTGAGCAGGTAGCGGCGGACCTGCGCGGCGGCGTGCGGGTGGGTGGCGACGGTGCCGATCCCGTCCGGGCCGGTGCCGGGACGGACCAGCAGGTCGAACACCACCGGCAGGTAGTACTCGGCGGCGATCACCAGCGGCGGATCGCTCGCCGGCTCAGCGAGTTCGTCCAGGGTGGCCGGCACCGAGCCCTCGACGGAGTTCTCCAGCGGCACCACCGCACCGGCCACCGTGCCGGCCCGGACCGCGTCGACGGCCTCGGCCACGCTGGCACAGCCGCACCAGGGACTCCGGCGCCGCCGGTCAGGGCCAGCGCGGCGGCGTGCGCGAAGCTGCCCTCCGGCCCGAGGAAGCCGTACGGTCCGGGCGGGACGGTAGCGGCGGGCGGCACCCGGGCAGTCTAGTTCCGCCCGCCCATCGCCCCGTGTTCCCTGCGCCCGGGCTAGCGGGCCAGCGCCGCCTTGACGGCCTGCTCCTCCTCGGGCGAGAGGGCGTGCTCACCCACCCCGCCGGTCAGCGCCTTGGCGTAGAGCCGGGTGTCGGAGGTGCTGGCGATCGAGGTCAGCGTGATGCCGTTGCCGCCGTCGTCGAGCAGCGCCAGCGAGAACGACAGCCGGCCGCCGAGGTCTTCGAAGGCGTCGTAGCGGACCAGGGCCACCCGGCGCAGCACCGAGCCCACCGTGCCGGTCAGCTGCTGCACGGTGGCGGCCAGGTCCTGCCGCTCGACGGCCATCCCCGAGGCCAGCTCCTGCTGGGCGGCGGCGAGATCGCGCTGCAGCTCGGAGATGTCGCGACGGACCGCCTCGCTGGCGGCCATGTGCTTGTCGGCGACCTCCAGGATGGTCTCGCGGCCCGACGTCCCGCGCGACAGCAGCGCCACCGAGCGGCGCAGCCGGCTCAGCGTCCGCAGCGCCAGCACGCCGGCCACGAACCCCGCCAGCCCGAGGATCACGGCGCCGGTCGCCAGCCAGGTACTCATCACCGGCCAGGGTATGGCCTGCCCGCGGGCTCGGCGGCATACCGACACTCCCGCGCGATAGCCTCAGCGCATGACCGTTCGGATGCGTCCCGTGCTGGACTCGCTGCCCGCCTATATCCCGGGCCGCAACGTCCCCGGTTCGATCAAGCTCGCCAGCAACGAGACGGCCTACGGCCCGTTGCCGCACGTGCTCGAGCGGATCACCGCGGCGGCGGCCGACGCCAACCGCTACCCCGACACCAACTCCAGCGAGCTGCTGGACGCGCTGTCGGCGAGGTTCGGGATCGGCGCCGAGCACCTGGTGGTGGGCTGCGGCTCGGTGTCGCTGTGCCAGCAGCTGGTGCAGGCCACGGCGGGCGAGGGCGAGGAGGTGGTCTTCGGCTGGCGTTCGTTCGAGGCCTACCCGATCATCACCGCGATCGGCGGGGCGCGCGCGGTGCAGGTGCCGCTGCGCGAGCAGACCTACGACCTGCCGGCGGTCGCGGCGGCCATCACCGACCGCACCCGGCTGGTCTTCGTGTGCAACCCGAACAACCCGACCGGTACCGCGGTGCCCGGCGTGCAGCTCACCGAGTTCCTGGACGGGGTGCCCACCGACGTGCTGGTGGTGCTGGACGAGGCCTACCGGGAGTTCGTGACCGACGAGAAGGTGCTCGACGGCACCACGCTGCTGGAGCGCTACCCCAACCTGATGGTGCTGCGGACCTTCTCCAAGGCCTACGGCCTGGCGGGGCTGCGGGTCGGCTACGGCCTGGCCGCCGACCCCGCGGTGGCCCGGGCGGTCCGCCAGACCCAGATCCCGTTCGCGGTGACCCACGTCGCCCAGGCCGCCGCCCAGGCCAGCCTGGAGCCCGAAGCCGAGGGCCAGCTCGCCGAGCGGGTCGCCGAGGTGGTCGCCGAGCGGTCCCGGCTGACCGCGACGCTGCGCTCGGCCGGCTACCAGGTGCCCGACTCCGAGGCGAACTTCGTCTGGCTGGCCGACGGGCCGGCCGAGCACGGCTGCGTGGACGCGGTGGCCTTCGGCGAGGGCTGCGAGGCGCGCGGCGTGATCGTGCGGGTGTTCGCGGGTTCCGGGGTGCGGGTCACGGTGGGCACCGCCGCCGAGAACGACCGGTTCCTCGCCGCCGCCACCGAGCTGCGCGGCTGAGTCCCGCGCTGGAGCGCCAGCCGGCCGCCCCGGCCCAACCCGGCCCCGGCCGCCCACATCGCCTCATTTCCTTCCTAACCTGCTGGCGTTCCGGCTGCCGGTAGGTCTTTACTGGGGGGACCACCACCTTTGTGCCGTCCGTCGTCGGACTGGCTTCAGGCCTTTTGGTGGGGGCGGTCCGCCGCAGCGTCCGATCAACACGAGTAAGGACACCGATGTCTGCACGACGTGAACTCACACCGCAGATGCATGACTACGAAGCGAAGTTCACCGATGCCGGCGAGGTCCGCTGGCTGCCCTATCTCATGTACTTCCACCCCGCCGGCCATCGGTCCGCGGCGGTCAACACCGATGCCAGCGGTTTTCGCTATTCCGAGGCCCGCGGCCAGCGGTACTCAGTCGCCGACCGGGGCGCCACCACGGGTCCGGTGCGGCTGCTGGCGGGCAGCTCGACCGTGTTCGGCATCGGCGCCAGCGCGGACCGGCACACCCTGTCGTCGCGGCTGACCGAGCACGATCCGCGTCCCGAGCCGTGGCTCAACTTCGGCGGTCGCAGCTTCAACTCCACCCAGGAGCTGACCCTGTTCACCCTCTACCGGCACCTGGTGGGCGAGGTCAGCGAGATCGTGCTGCTGTCCGGGTTCAACAACCTGGGCCTGGCCCGGCTGCCCGCCTCGGTCCGCGGCGAGCACGGCGCGTTCTTCATGTGCAACCAGTTCTTCGATGCCCTGTCCGCCGGTTCCGGCAAGCAGAAGCGGTCCCTGCTGCGCCGGGGCCGCGAGGCGCCGGACGCACCCGAACCGGTGCCCAGCATGGCCGAGCAGGTCGCCTATGCCGCGGACCTGACGCTGCGCCATCTGGACTGCTGGCGGGCGTTCGCCCAGGATCTGGGCGCCCGGCTCACCTTCGTGCTGCAGCCGCTGTCCGGCTGGGTGCGCCCGACCGGCACGCCGGAGGAGGAGCGGTTGTTCGCCGAGCTGGACGAGTTGGGCAACTTCTCCCAGGCCTACGGCGACATCCTGCAGCCGCAGGTGTGCCGGGACTACGCGGACGCGATCGAAGCGGGCACGAAGAAGCTGGATGTCGGCTTCGTCAACCTCGGCCCGCTGCTGGCCGAGCAGGTCGCACCCGATCAATGGTTGTTCGTAGACCGAATCCACTTCACCGACTCCGGTCACGATTTTGTTTCCCAGCAACTCCTGAATGCCATTTAGAGTGGTTCCTACCCACCCCCGAAGGATGTCGTGATGAAAAACCTCAAGTCCTTCTTCCTGCGCCTGATCGGGCGCTCGGACAAGAAGAAGCCGGATTCCTCGATCTACCCGATGTTCTAATTCGCCTTTCCTGCGATTCCACCGTCGCCGACCCGCAGTTCCCATCCCTTGACTGCAAACTCGGAGTTATCTCATGTGGCGCGCGCTGTACCGCACTGCCGGAAACCCGGAGGCCTTCTTCGAGGTCGGCCACCTGCGGTCCGTGCTGCGCGCGGTGGGCGGTACCGGCTTCGGCGACGGCCCGGCTCCGGCGCTGGGCGAGACCACCCGGCAGGCGCTGGCCTGGGCGGCCGACGAGCAGGCCGGGTTCGCGCGGCTGCTGGCCGGTCCGGATGCGGCCGACCCGGGCGCGGCTGGGCCGGATGCGGCTGGTCCGGGTGCGGCCGGGTCTGACGCGACGGGTCCCGCCGGGTCCGACGCGACGGGACGGCAGGTGGCCGGGCCCGAGGTGGTCGCCGCCCTGCTCACCCAGTCGCTGCCGATGGCCGCCGTGCTGGGCTGCTGGCTGCAGAACCTCAGCGCCCCGGGCGTCTTCGAGGACGAGGTCCACCTGCGGCTGATGGCGTTGCTGGCCGAGGACATCGGGGTGGGCCGTCCGCAGGCCTCGCGCAGCGACGAGTTCCGGCTGCTGCTGAGCCAGGAGGGGCTGACCCGGCTGACCGTCGGGGCCGCCGAGCTCGCCGACCTGCCGGCGGTCGGCGATGAGCTGTACGCGCTGCCCGCGGTGCTGCAGGCGCTCAGCCGGCGCAGCGACGCGTTCGCCTTCGAGCTGGTCGGCGTCGACGCCGTCGCGCGCTCGCTGGGCATGCTGCCGTGCTGGGCTGCGCTGCGACCGCACCGGCCGGCCGCCATCCGGTGGTCCCGGCTGGATCTGGGCGCTGGCGCCGGTGGCGCGCTCGGTGACGGTGGCGACCCGGTCGAGCTCAGCGACCGGATCGTGGCCGCCTGCGCCGCGCTCGGCGCCGAGCCAGCCGCCCGGGTGGCCGCAGGGGGCGCCTGGTTCGCCGGCGCCGTCCGGCTGTGGAGCGCGCGGGTGCTCGAGGCCTGCCGGCAGGCGCTGGTGCCGGAGCAGGCGATGGCCGCCCTGGTCCGGGCCCGGGCCCGGGAGGGCGCCATCTACCACCAGGACTACCTGATCGAGGGCCGGCCGCTGTCGGACTGGCTGCGCGAGGCCCAGCAGGACCCGCAGCCGCTGCTGCGGGCGCTGGCCACCAGCCGGCTGGTCAAGCCCGGCAACTCCGCGCGCAGCCTGCTGGTCAACGGCCTGGTCGGCGTCCGGGGCCGGATGTTCCGGATCTTCAGTCCCGAGGACCTGGCCGTGATCCGGCGCTGGATCGACCAGCTGCCACCCCGCGCGAACCAGCTTCGTGCCGATCAGCCGACGCCCTGCCCAACCAGCCCAGATGGCGGCTCGACCGGCGTCGCTCGGCTATCCCGACCCGGGCCCGGTGCCGGTGGTCAGCCCCGAGCTCGGGGTCAGCCCGGCCGACATCCGGCAGGCGTACTTCCTGCTACAGGGCCGGGCACTGGAGCCCAGGACCCGGGCGTTCGCCGTGGACTACGTCCAGCAGTGGCTGGAGCTGGCCGAGCGCTCGCTGGACAACTCCGGCCAGTCGCTGCCGCCGGAGTGGACCCCGGACGGTTTGCGCCCCTGGCTGCTCACCCAGCACGACAAGCACGACCTGCAGTTCACCGAAGCCGCCGACGAGCTGCCCGAGCGGGAGGCGGTGATCGACTCGGCGGTGCAGCTGGCCCCGCTCACCCTGATCGACGGCTCCTGGCTGCAGGGCTTCACCGACATCGCCCTGGCGTCCTCGCGGGTCGGCGCGCCGCTGTTCGAGACCTACTGGGACGAGCTGGGCAACGGCCAGCTGGCCCTCAACCATCCCCGGATCTACCGGGACAACCTGGCCGACATGGGCGTCACGCTGCCGCCCACCGCCAGCTACGCCTTCGCCCACGACCCCCGGTTGCGGGAGGAGTCGCTGCGGCTGCCGGTCTACTGGCTGTGCCTGGGCAAGCTGCCGGTCACCTTCCGTGCCGAGATCCTCGGCATGAACCTGGCCATGGAGCTGTCCGGGGTCGGCGGCAGCTACCGGTCGGCCCGCCGGTTCCTGCAGCACTACGGCTACAGCACCCGGTTCGTCGACATCCACAACACCATCGACAACGTCTCGACCGGGCACTCGGCCTGGGCGGCGGACGCCATCGACAGCTACCTGCGTACCCACCCGAGCCGGTCCGACCCGCGCCGGCTGGCCGCCGAGTGGCACCGGGTCCGGGTGGGCTACGAGTCGCTGGCGCCGGTGCCGCCCAAGCGCGGCGCGCTGTCCGCGCTGCGCCGAGCCCGTCAGCCGTTCGGAGGCTCGGCCGGCCCGGGTGCGGTCGACCCCGCGCAGCCCCGGCTGCACCACCCGCCGATCAGCCCGCCGGTAAGGATGACCGCCTGATGCCCAGACCGACGCCCCAGCACGTCCTGGGCCTGTCCAGCTACTACCACGACAGCGCCGCCGCCCTGGTCACCGACGGCGTGGTGGTGGCCGCCGCCCAGGAGGAGCGGTTCAGCCGGGTGCGCCACGACTCGGCGTTCCCGGCCCAGGCGGTCCGGTACTGCCTCGACTCGGCCGGCATCGCGCTGGACCAGCTGGCCGCCGTCGTCTACTACGAGGACCCCGAGATCAAGTACTCCCGGGTGATGTCGTCGTTCGCCAGCGCCGGCCCGCGCGGGATCACCGCCTTCGGCCACGTCCACCCGCAGTGGCGCAGCTGGAAGCGCGACGTGCTGGTGCGGGTCGAGCAGGAGCTGGCCGGGCTCGGCCGGGGCCGGCCACCCAAGCCGGTCAACTCCCAGCACCACCGCTCGCACGCGGCCTCGGCGTTCTTCCCGTCGCCGTTCGACCGGGCCGCCGTGCTGACCATCGACGGGGTCGGCGAGTGGCAGACCACCACCATCTGGCACGGCCGCGGCACCGAGCTGGAGCTGGTGAACTCGATCTCCTACCCGCACTCGGTGGGCATGCTGTACTCGGCGTTCACCTACTACTGCGGCTTCAAGGTCGACTCCGGCGAGTACAAGCTGATGGGCCTGGCCCCGTACGGCGAGCCGCGCTATGCCGATCTGATCCGCGACGAGCTGGTCAACCTGCGCCCGGACGGCTCGTTCACCCTGAACATGCGCTACTTCGAGTACCTGCAGGGCCAGCGGATGGTCGGCGGCGCCTTCGAGCGGCTGTTCGGCGGCCCGATCCGCGACCCGGAGGCACCGCTCACCCAGCGCCAGTGCGACCTGGCCGCCTCCGTCCAGCAGGTCACCGAGGAGATCGTCTCGGGGCTGGCCGAGCGGGCCGGGCAGCTGACCGGCGAGCGCAACCTGTGCCTGGCCGGCGGGGTGGCGCTGAACTGCGTGGCCAACGGGGTGCTCAGCCGCAGCGGCCGGTTCGACGACATCTGGGTGCAACCGGCGGCCGGGGACGCCGGCTGCGCGCTGGGCGCGGCGCTGACCGTGGCGGTGCCGCGATCCGGCCGCCCGCACCTGGCCGGCCCGGCCGGCTCGGCCGCCTCGACCGGCGGGCAGGGCGGCACCCGCCGCGACGGGATGAGCGGCTCGCTGCTCGGGCCGGAGTTCTCCGACGCCGAGATCGAAGAGTTCCTGACGAGCCACGGCTACCCGCACACCCGCTACCCCGACGAGCAGCTGTACGCCGAGACCGCCGCCGAGCTTGCCGCCGGCTCGGTGGTCGGCTGGTTCCAGGGCCGGATGGAGTACGGCCCGCGGGCGCTGGGGGCCCGCTCGATCCTGGGCGACCCGCGCAACCCCGAGATGCAGCGCACCATGAACCTCAAGATCAAGTTTCGGGAGTCGTTCCGGCCGTTCGCACCCGCGGTGCTGGCCGAGGACGCCGGAAAGTACTTCGACATCCGCGGCGACAGCCCGTACATGTTGATGGTGTGCGAGATCTCCGAGGCGATCAGGGCCGGTGCCGCGCTGACCGAGGCCGGCCCGCGACGCAGCCTGGGCAGCATCAACGAGGTCCGCTCCCAGCTGCCGGCGATCACCCACGTCGACCTGTCCGCCCGGGTGCAGACGGTGGACTCCGACCGCAACGCCCCGCTGACCGAGCTGCTGCGCGCGTTCAAGGAGGCCACCGGGTGCTCGGTGCTGGTGAACACCTCCTTCAACGTCCGCGGCGAGCCGATCGTGCGCAGCCCGCAGGAGGCCTACGCCTGCTTCATGCGCACCGGCATCGACGTGCTGGTGCTGGGCCGGTACCTGCTGCGCAAGGCCGACCAGCCGCCGTTCGTGGAGGCCGTCGACTGGCGCAGCCAGATCCCGCTCGACTGATCCGTTGCCCGTAGTTCCCGATCTGGAGGAAGTGCCGATGCTGGCCCGACTGACCGCCCGGCTGTACTTCGGTGCCGTCCTGGTACCCGTCTCGATCGTCCGCAGGCTGCGCAAGTCCTCCCCGTTCGGCGAGAAGGCCTACCTCGCCCCGACCGCCTGGGACCGCTGAGATGTCCTCGACCATCTACAAGCACATCGACCACCAGCCGATCTGGGCGGCCGGCGGTGACGGCGTGTGGCTCAGCGACACCGAGGGCCGCCGCTACCTCGACACCTGCGGCGGGGTGGCGGTGTCCAGCCTGGGCCACTGCCACCCCCGGGTGATCGAGGCCATCGCGCGGGAGGCGAAGAACCTCAGCTGGGCGCACGCCGGCAGCTTCACCACCTCGCCCGCCGAGGAGCTGGCCGAGCTGCTGTGCTCGCTGCCCGGGGCGCTGCCCAAGGCGCAGTTCCTGTCCGGCGGCTCGGAGGCGATGGAGGTGGCTCTCAAGATCGCCTACCAGTACCACTGCGAGCGCGGTGAGACCGAGCGCCGGCTGGTCATCTCACGGCGGCAGAGCTATCACGGCAGCACCCTGGGCATGCTGGCGATCTCGGGCAACCGCTCACGCCGGTCGGTGTTCGAGCCGGTGCTGGGCCCGGCCGAGTTCGTCTCGCCGTGCTACGAGTACCGCGACCGCCGCCCGGAGGAGTCCCAGTCCGACTACGCGCAGCGGCTGGCCGACGAGCTGGAGGCGAAGATCCTGCAGGTCGGCCCGCACCGGGTGGCGGCGTTCACCGCCGAGACGGTGGTCGGCTCGACCAACGGCGCGGTGCCCGCGGTGCCCGGGTACTTCCAGAAGCTGAAGGCGGTCTGCGAGCGGTACGGCGTGCTGATGCTGCTGGACGAGGTGATGGCCGGCCTCGGCCGCACCGGGCACCACTACGCCTATTACGAGGACGGCGTGGTCCCGGACCTGGTGGCGGTCGGCAAGGGCCTGGCCGCCGGCTACCTGCCGATCTCGGCCCTGATGGTGTCCGAGCAGGTGCACGCCACGATGGGCGCCGGCTCCGGGGTGCTGCAGAACGGCCAGACCCACGTCAACCACCCGCTGGCCAGTGCCGTCGCGCTGGAGGTGCAGCGCACCATCGTCGAGGAGAACCTGCTGGACAACGTCCGGGCCCGCGGCGAGCAGCTGCGCCGGGAGCTCGGCGAGCGGTTCGCCGGCACCGACTCGGTGGGCGACATCCGCGGTCGCGGCCTGTTCGTCGGGGTGGAGTTCGTCACCGACCGGGCCAGCAAGGCCCCCTGCACCGGCGGCCCGGCGCTGGCGGGGGAGATGAAGCGGGAGGGCTTCCGCCGGGGCCTGCTGCTCTACCCCGGCGCCGGCACCGTGGACGGCGAAGTCGGCAACCACGTGCTGTTCGCGCCGCCGTTCATCGCCACCGAGGCCGACATCTCCGAGATGGTCGACCGGTTCGGCGAGGTGGTCGACGCCTGTCTGTAGCGGCGCTTTGGCTAGATTGTCGCTGTGCCCGACACCGCTGATGCCCTGCAGCTGCGCGCGACGCTCGAACCCCGCGGGCCGGCAGGTGCGATCGTCCTGACCGACGAGCAGGTCGCCTCGTTCGGCGCTGGCAAGACGCCGCCGGTGCGGGTGACCGCCAACGGCACCACGGTCGCGGCCCGGATCGGCCGGATGGGCGGGGAGAACCTGCTCGGGT
This sequence comes from uncultured Actinomycetota bacterium, assembly GCA_963796905.1. Taxonomy (GTDB): domain Bacteria; phylum Actinomycetota; class Actinomycetes; order Mycobacteriales; family Jatrophihabitantaceae; genus Jatrophihabitans_A. The sequence continues at coordinate 226,200 of CAWCNK010000005.1, forward strand.
TCAGTAAGAAGCTGCGGGCCGACCTCGGCGTCGAGATCGGCGACGTGCTGGACGTGACCATCGCCCTCGACGCCGGCCCGCGCGAGGCCGAGGTGGCGCCGGCGCTGGCCACCGCGCTCGCCGGTGACCCGGCCGCCCAGGCGGCGTTCGACGCGCTGGCGCCGTCGCACCGCAAGGAGTTCGCCCGCTGGGTGGACGAGGCCAAGCGGGACGAGACCCGCGCGTCCCGGGTCGAGCAGACACTGCAGCTGCTGCGCGAGGGCCGCACCCGCCGCTGACCGGGAGGCCGCAGATCTCGTGGCGGGCGGCTCGTCCACAGTCGAAACCGCTGTCCACAGAATCTCGACGCCATGGTGAGCTGCCGGGGATCGCTCCTAGGGTCGGGACATCTCAACCGATCCGCGGGAGTGAATCCATGGTCCTGACGCCGCTGGAGATCAGCGGTGCGGTCGGCCTGGTGGCATCGGGACTGGCCTTCTCGGCGGCGATGCTGTCCCTGCGGCAGAAGGCGGCCAACGACCGGCGGGACGCCTGGTGGAAGCGGGCGCAGTGGGCGATGGATCATGGCCTGAGCACCGACCCGGGCATCCGGCTCGTTGGCACGGAGGTGATGCAGGTGTTGATCCTGGACGGGACCGCCACGTCGCCGGACCTGGACGTCCTCGCGGCAGCTCTGACCTTTGTGTTCGACAATCGCTGACCGAGAAAGGACGATGGCGTCATGTCCGAGATCAGCGGACCGTCCACGGGCGGCATTCCGGCCGATCAAGCGGCACGGACGGCGGCTGAAGAGCACCAAGCACGCTGGGAACGCCGGGTGCGGATCTCCGCGGCGCGCGGACTCGTGCTGGTCCACCAGCGCACCGGCTGGCCCATCTCCGACGAGGTGGTCGCGCTGGCTGCCGAGGACTGGTAGGTCCCGGCTACTCCATGCCGCGGTCGCCGACCGGCTGCCGCTCCGGGGACGCGGCGTTGCGGACCGCCGCCGCCACCGCCTTGGGCACCGACGGGTCGAACACCGACGGGACGATGTAGGCGGTGTTGAGCTGGTCGTCGCTGACGCAGTGCGCCAGCGCCGAGGCCGCCCGCAGCAGCATCTCGGTGCTCACCTGGCGGGCGTGTGCGTCCAGCAGGCCGCGGAACACCCCGGGGAAGGCCAGCACGTTGTTGATCTGGTTGGGGTAGTCCGAGCGCCCGGTGGCCAGGATCGTCGCGTACTGGCGGGCGGTGTCGATGTCGGTCTCCGGGTCCGGGTTGGCCAGCGCGAACACCACCGGGTCCTCGGCCATGTCGGCGATCCACTCGGCCGGCAGCACGCCGGGCGCCGACACCCCGATGAACACGTCCGCCCCGCGCAGCGCGTCGTGCAGGTCGCCGGTGACGCCGGCCGGGTTGGTCCGGCGGGCCAGCTCCAGCTTGGCGCCGGTGAGCCGCCCGTCGTCCGGTGACAGCACCCCCTCGCGGTCCCAGACCAGCACGTGGCGCACCCCGGCGGCCAGCAGCAGGTCCACGATGGCGGTACCGGCCGCGCCGCCGCCGGCGACCACCACCCGCACCGTGCCCAGCCCCTTGCGCACGCAGCGCAACGCGTTGGTCAGCGCGGCCAGCACCACGATCGCGGTGCCGTGCTGGTCGTCGTGGAACACCGGGATGTCGAGCAGCTCGCGCAGCCGGGCCTCGATCTCGAAGCAGCGCGGCGCCGAGATGTCCTCCAGGTTGATGCCGCCGAAGCCGGGCGCGATGCACCGCACCACCTCGACTATCTGGTCCACGTCCTGGGTGTCCAGGCAGATCGGCCAGGCGTCGATGTCGGCGAACCGCTTGAACAGCGCCGCCTTGCCCTCCATCACCGGCAGCGCCGCCCCGGGGCCGATGTTGCCGAGCCCGAGCACCGCCGAGCCGTCGGTGACCACGGCCACCGAGTTGCCCTTGATGGTCAGCTTGGCGACGTCCTCGGGGTGGGCGGCCAGTGCCAGCGACACCCGGCCGACCCCGGGGGTGTAGGCCATCGACAGGTCGTCGCGGGTCCGCAGCGGCACCTTCGACTCCACCGAGATCTTGCCGCCCAGGTGCAGCAGGAAGGTCCGGTCGGAGACCCGGTGCACCTCCACGCCGGCCACCGCCCGCAGCGCGGCCACGATCTGCTCGGAGTGCTCGCCGTTGACCGCCGAGCAGGTGACGTCGATGGTGATCCGGTCGTGCCGGGACTCCGAGACGTCCACCGCCGTCACCAGGCCGCCGGCCTCGGACACCGCGGTGGCCAGCCGCCCGACCACCGAGGAGTCCGGCACCGCGTACACCCGGACGGTGATCGAGTAGGACGCCGAGGTCGGCGCGGGACGCGGGCGGGCTGAATCGGGCATGGCCATGGCCGCCATGGTCTCAAACCCACGCCCCCGTCGACGACGCCCCGGGCCGGTAGCGCCGATACCGCCCCGAGGTGGCGCGCCGGGCCTAGGCTGGGCAGGCTCATGGACCAGGGTGGGCAGCACAGGCGGGAGGTCGCTCGATGACGGTCGCGACGGGCCGCAACTGCGGCTGTGGTTCCATTAGGTCAGGGCTTGCCGGATGGATAGGGCGCCAGCGCTGGCGCCGCCGGAGTCCGTCATTACCCAGTCACAACGAGGTGACATCGCCATGACCGACACTTCCGCGGACGCGGACGTGACCACGCCCGGCCACGGGACCAGCCAACTCCCGGACGAGGACGTCTTCCTGCGCCGCTACCTGATGCGGGCCTCGGTGCAGCTGCCCGGCCGGCCGGCCCGGGCGCTGTCCGAACTGGCCCGCCGGCACTTCGCCGCCGCGCGGACCCGCAAGCCCGGCGAGACGGTGATCCGGATCGCCGACCTGGACGGCGAGGCCACCAGCATCGACGTGATCACCGAGGACGCGCCGTACCTGGTGGACTCCACCCGCGCCGAGCTGGAGCGCACCGGGCACGTCATCGAGCACTTCCTGCACCCGCAGATCGTGGTGTCGCGCACCGACGACGGCGTGATCACCCAGGTGCTGGACCTGGAGGACACCGCCGAGGTGCCCGAGGGCGCGGCCGCCGAGTCCTGGCTGCACATCGAGACCTCGCTGATCCCGGACTCCGAGCAGGACCAGGTGGCCGCGGACCTGCGCCGGGTGATCACCGACGTGCACAACGCGGTGGCCGACGCGCCCTACCTGTACAAGCTGATCCGCGAGCTTGCCGACCGGATCGAGGCCGACCCCGGCGAGTTCGACCGCGACACCTCGTGCGAGGCGGGCGAGTTGCTGCGCTGGCTCGCCGACGGCAACTTCATCATCCTCGGCCACGCGGCCTACTCGGCCAACGAGCTGACCAGCCCGTCCCGGTCGGCGGCGCCCGCCAGCACCGAGCGCGGCGTGCTGCGGGGTGCGGCCAGCATCTCGCCGCTGGAACTGCTGCCGGCCTACCGGTCCGGCGCGCCGCTGGTGATCTTCAAGTCCCCGATGGTCTCCACCGTGCGCCGCTCCACCCGCTATGACTGCGTGACGGTGATCGCGCCGGCCTCCGACGGCGAGGCCGCCAAGATCCACGTCTTCCTCGGCCTGATCACCGACGAGTCCGACGGCACGGTCGGCCGGGTGCCGGTGGTGCGCCGCCGGATCGCCGAGGTGCTGCAGCGCTCCGGTGCCCGGGCCAACAGCCACACCGGCCGGCAACTGCTCGCCGCGCTGCGCACGCTGCCCCGCGACGAGCTGCTCGAGGCGCCGGCGCCGGACCTGCTGCGGCTGTCCCAGCTGGTGGTGGACCGGGCCGAGCGGCGCGGGATCGGGGTGTTCGCCCGGGTGCACCTCAACCGGGACTTCGTCACCGTCCTGGTGTACTTCCCCGGCGACCGGCTGGGCCCGGAGACCCGGCGCAAGGTGTGCGACGTGGTGCTGTCGAACTGGCCGGGCAAGGTGATCGGCCGGGACGACCGGATCGTCGAGCTGGGCATGGCCCGGATGCAGTTCCTGATCGCGCTGCGGCCCGGCGACGAGGTGCCCAACCCGGACCGGGCCGCGGTCGAGTCCAAGGTCGCCCAGGTCACCCGCCGGTGGAGCGACGACCTGGCCGACCTGCTGACCGTCGGGGTCGGCGAGCAGGAGGCCGACCGTTTGCTGCGCCGGTACTCCGGCGCCTTTCCCGAGGCGTACAAGGAGGACTTCGGCGCGTCCACCGCGGTGGTGGACCTGCGCCGGCTGGAGGCGCTGCCCGACTCCGACGGCCTGAGCTTCGAGGTCTACACCCCGGCCGCCGACGACCCGGCCGACCGGCGGCTCAAGATCTTCCGCACCGGCGCCCCGCTCTCGCTCGGCCGCACCCTGCCGATGCTGGAGCTGATGGGCATCGAGGTGCTCGACGAGCGGCCCTACGAGGTCGAGTGCACCGACGGCAGCTCGTCCTGGATCTATGACTTCGGCCTCAAGCTCGGCGAGGGCGTGGACTTCTCGCCGGAACGCTCGGCGGCCGTGATCGACACCCTGCGGATGCTGTGGGCCGGCGGCGTCGAGCAGGACGGCTTCAACGCCCTGGTGGTGCGGGCCGGGCTGACCTGGCAGCAGGCCACCGTGCTGCGCGCCTACGCCAAGTACCTGCGGCAGGCCGGCACCACCTACAGCCAGGGCTACATCGAGGAGACCCTGAGCCAGCACAGCCGGACCGCCGCGCTGCTGGTGGAGCTGTTCGACGCCCGGTTCAACCCCGAGCGCGCGGACGCGGCCGGCAACGCCGGACCGGCCGCCGACAGCACCGACGCCGCCAGTACGGTCGTCAGCACCGGCACCGAACTGCAGGACGGCATCCGGGCCGAGATCGACGCCGAGCTGGCCGGGGTGTCCAGCCTGGACCAGGACCGCATCCTGCGCTCGTTGCTGTCCCTGATCACCGCGACCCTGCGCACCAACTACTACCGTCGCGACGAGAACGGGGTGGGCCCGGAGACCTTCGCGGTCAAGCTGGACCCGCACGCGGTAGCCGAGCTGCCCGATCCGCGCCCGCTGTACGAGATCTGGGTGTACTCGCCCCGGGTGGAGGGGGTGCACCTGCGGTTCGGCTCGGTGGCCCGCGGCGGGCTGCGCTGGTCGGACCGCCGGGAGGACTTCCGCACCGAGGTGCTCGGCCTGGTCAAGGCGCAGATGGTCAAGAACGTGGTGATCGTGCCGGTCGGGTCCAAGGGCGGCTTCGTGGCCAAGCGGCTGCCGGACCCGGCGGTCGACCGCGACGCGTGGCTGGCCGAGGGGGTGGCCTGCTACAAGAGCTTCATCACCGCGCTGCTGGAGCTGACCGACAACTTCCGCCGGGACGCCGAGGGCAACCAGTACGTCGCCAAGCCGCCGGCCACCCGCTGCTACGACGGGGACGACCCGTACCTGGTGGTGGCCGCGGACAAGGGCACCGCCACCTTCTCCGACATCGCCAACGGCATCGCGATCGAGCGCGGCTTCTGGCTCGGCGACGCCTTCGCCTCCGGCGGCTCGGTGGGCTATGACCACAAGGCGATGGGCATCACCGCGCGCGGCGCCTGGGAGTCGGTGAAGTACCACTTCCGCGAGCTGGGCGTCGACACCCAGACCCAGGACTTCACGGTGGTCGGCGTCGGCGACATGTCCGGCGACGTGTTCGGCAACGGGATGCTGCTGAGCGAGCACATCCGGCTGGTGGCCGCCTTCGACCACCGGCACATCTTCCTCGACCCGAACCCGGACGCGGCCACCTCCTACGCCGAGCGGCGCCGGCTGTTCGAGCTGCCCCGTTCCAGCTGGGCCGACTACTCCGCCGAGCTGCTGTCGGCCGGCGGCGGGGTTTTCCCGCGCAGCCAGAAGACCATCGCGGTCTCTGCCGAGGCCGCCGAGGCGCTCGGCATCGCCGGCGGCTCGGGCCGGATGACGCCGAACGAGTTGATCCACGCCATCCTCCTCGCGCCGGTGGACCTGCTCTGGAACGGCGGCATCGGCACCTACGTCAAGGCCTCCACCGAGTCCCACCTCGACGCCGGGGACAAGGCCAACGACCCGCTGCGGGCCGACGGCAACCAGCTGCGGGCCCGGGTGGTCGGCGAGGGCGGCAACCTGGGCTTCACCCAGCTCGGCCGGGTCGAGTTCGCCCGGGCCGGCGGGCGGATCAACACCGACGCCATCGACAACTCCGCCGGGGTGGACACCTCCGACCACGAGGTGAACATCAAGATCCTGCTCGACGACGCGGTGCAGGCCGGCGAGCTGGACACCGAGCACCGCAACCGGTTGCTCGCCTCGGTCACCGACGAGGTGGCGGCGCTGGTGCTGCGCGACAACTACGAGCAGAACGTGCTGCTGGGCGTTGCCCGGCACGGCGCCCGGGCGCTGCTGTCGGTGCACCGGCGGCTGATCCGGGAGCTGGAGAAGGCCGGCAAGCTGCACCGGGAGATCGAGTTCCTGCCCAGCGACAAGGAGCTGGCCGCCCGCGAGGCCGACGGCAGCGGGCTGAGTTCACCCGAACTGGCGGTGCTCACCGCCTACGTCAAGATCGTGCTGGCCGAGCGGCTGGGCAACTCGACACTGCCGGACGAGCGGTGGTTCGGCGGGGTGTTGAGCGACTACTTCCCGCGCCCGGTCGCCGAGCGGTTCGCCGACAAGCTGGCCGAGCACCCGCTGCACCGCCAGATCATCACCACCACCGTGGTCAACGACCTGGTCAACCGGGGCGGCACGACGTTCGTCTACCGGGCCATGGAGGAGACCGCCGCCGACCCGGCCCAGATCGCCCGGGCCTACACCGTGGTCCGCTCGGTGTTCGGCCTGGAGGAGATCTGGGCCGACCTGGAGGCGCTGGACAACCAGGTGCCGGCCAACGCCCAGCACATCGGCTACCGGGAAGTCCGCCGGACGATGGACCGCGCGGTGCGCTGGCTGGTCGACGTCCGGTTCCCGATCAGCGACGTGACCGCCGAGATCGAGCGGTTCGGCCCGACCGTCGCAGCCCTGCGGCACAAGGTGCCGCAGCTGCTGCGCGGCCGGGAGCGGGAGAACCTCTACGCCGAGGTGGACCGGCTGGTCGGGCACGGCCTGCCCCGGGAGCTGGCGCTGCGGATCTCCTGCCTGCTGATGGCCTTCCTGCTGCTGGACGTGGTCGAGATCGCGGTGGCCAGCGACCGGCCGGCCGACGAGGTGGCCGACCTGCACTTCGCGCTGTCGGAGCGCCTGAGCGTCGACGACATCCTCACCGCCGTCACCCAACTGCCCCGCGACGACCGGTGGTCGGCGCTGGCCCGGGCGGCGATCCGGCACGACGTCTACGCCGCGCTGGCCGCGATCACCACCTCGGTGCTCAAGGACACCGACTCGAAGATGCTGGCCACCGAGCGGCTGGACGCCTGGGTCGAGCAGAACCCGGAGCGGGTGGAGCGGGCCCGGGCGACCTTCGCCGAGGCGCTGTCGCGCGACCCGGTGGACCTGGCGACCCTGTCGGTGGCACTGCGGGTGATGCGCGGCCTGCCCACCTCAGCCCGGTCGTCCTGACACCGGGTAGCTAGCTGAGCCGGCCCGGCTTGGTCGGGCCGGTGGTCAGCTGGCCCGGGGCATCCGGGTGCGGGCCCACACGGTGGTGGCGCCGTCGGAGTCGGCGACCCCCCAGCTGTCGGCGAGCGCGGCCACGATCCGCAGGCCCCGGCCGGTCGGGTCGTAACTGGTGGCTGGCCGGGTGGCGATCCGGTCGTCAGCCTGGCTGCCGGTGCCGCCGTCGGTCACCGAGACCGAGTAGCCGTGCCGGTCCACCGACCAGCGCACCGCGAGCCGCCCGTCCGGCAGCGGCGCGGCATGCCGGACGGCGTTGCCCACCAGCTCGCTGACGATCAGGGCCGCGTCCTGGGCCGGTGCCTCGGCCACGCCGGCGGCCTCGAAGTCGGCCAGCATCCGCCGCCGGGCGACGGCGGCGCTGCTCGCCGCGTGCCGGAGCCGGAGCGTGGACATCGGTCCTCCTGACGGCCGGGGCAGCTGCTGGCAGTTGCGGATGTCCCTGTATGTACCCGTCCGGGGCTGGTGTTAAACCTTGCCTGCGCAATTACTTTGGGCTCCGAGCCGGCTACCGGCGGCAGTCAGCGGCCGGTGCGGTAGGACTCCAGCTGGGCCAGCACCGCGTCCGGCCGGTTGGTGATGATCGCGTCCACCCCCAGGTCGTGGACCAGCTCGACGTCGTCCGGGGCGTCCACCGTCCAGCAGAACACCCGGTTGCCGGCCTGGTGGGCCCGTTTGACGTAGTCCGGGTCAGAGCGCAGCAGCCGGATGCCGGGGCCGCCGATCCGCACCCCGGTGGGCAGCCCGCCGTCGCGGCGCAGCGGGGCCCAGCGGTCCATCAGCAGGGTCAGCGGTATCGACGGGGCCAGCTGGCGGATCCGGCGCAGCGCCGTCGGGGCGAAGCTCATGATGGTCACCGGGTACCGGTCGTGGTCCCAGCCGTCGCTGCCGGCCGCCGCTCCGGGCCGGCCGGCGGTCACCGAGCCGTCGGGATCGGCCCAGCCGAACCTGCGCAGCAGCTGGACCAGTTCCTTCTCCACCAGGCCGCCGTACCGGGTCGGGTGCTTGGTCTCGACCAGCAGACGGATCGGCCGGCCGGCGTCGGCGACCACGCCGAGCAGCGTCTCCAGGGTCAGCACGGTGCTGCCACCCGGGCTCTCCCGGTCCGGCGCGACGCCGTCGAGGTAGGTCGAGTGCGGCGGGTCGGCGACCAGCTCGTCGGCCGAGCTGGGCAGCTCGCGCTCGCTGTGCCAGGAGGCGAAGTCCAGCTCCTGCAGGCCGGCCAGGTCCAGCTCGCTGACGATCCCGCTGCCGTTGGAGGTGCGGTCGACGGTGCGGTCGTGCACGCACACCAGGTGGCCGTCGCGGGTCAGCCGGACGTCGCACTCCAGCCCGTCCGCGCCGGTGGCGATGGCGGCGAGGTAGGCGGGCAGGGTGTGCTCGGCGACCTCGCCGGACGCGCCCCGGTGGGCGATCACCAGCGGCTGGGGGTTGGGCTCCAGCGCCGGCCGGCTCCGGTCCCGCGAGAGCGGTCGTGCCATCGGCGGGCCTACCGGGACCCGGGTTTCGTCACGGGCTCCAGTGTGCCAAGCCGACCCGCCGGAAGCAGCCCGAAGCGCCGTTACCCCGTGCTCAGTTGGCTGATTAGCTCACTGGCCGGCAGGGGCTCACTGACCGGCAGGACTCACTTGACCAGCCGGGACAGCCGGCGGTCGGCCAGGTTCTTGCCGCCGGTCTGGCAGGTCGGGCAGTACTGCAGCGACTTGTCGGCGAAGGACACCTCGCGCACCGTGTCGCCGCACACCGGGCAGGGCAGGCCGGTCCGGGCGTGCACCGCCAGCCCGCTGCGCTTCTCCGACTTCAGGGTGGCGGCCCGCTGGCCCGACCGACCGGGACACCGCGTCGGTGAGGGTCTGGCGCATCGCGGCGTACAGGGCGCTGACCTGGGGCTCGCTGAGCCGGGCCGCGATCGCGAACGGGGACAGCCTGGCCGCGTGCAGGATCTCGTCGGAGTAGGCGTTGCCGATGCCGGCCAGCACCGACTGGCTGGTCAGCACGCCCTTGATCTGGGCCCGCTCGCCGGCGAGCAGGCCGGCGAAGGTCTCCAGGTCGACCTGCAGCGCGTCCGGGCCGAGCCGGGCGATGCCGGGCACGTCGGCCGGGTCGCGGACCAGGTAGACCGCCAGCCGCTTCTGGGTGCCGGCCTCGGTCAGGTCGAAGCCGGCCGCGGCGTCGCTGTCGTCGGCTGTGTCGTCGCTGGGGGGCGGCGCCAGGTGCAACCGGAAGGCCAGCGGCCCGCGTCCGGGCTTGGGCGGCACCGGCGAGAGCCGCTCGCGCCACTGCAACCAGCCACCGCGGGACAGGTGGGTGACCAGGTGCAGGCCGTCCACCTCGAGGTCGAGGAACTTGCCGTACCGGCCGGCGCCGGTGACGGTCAGGCCGTTGAGCGCCGCCAGCGGCGGGTCGAAGGTCTTGACGGCGCTGAAGGCGGCCACGTCGGAGCGGGCCACGGTCCGCCCGACCGCGTTCTCGCGCAGGAACGCGGCGAGCGCCTCGACCTCCGGTAGCTCTGGCACGCGGTCAGACTACTGCCGCGGCGGCCACCGGCCGGCCGGGCCACCGGGTTCACATGGTCGCACCGGCATCATGGGCTCCGTGACCGACGACGCCCCCGAACACCCGGTAATCACCGCGATCCTGGCCGGTGACCTGACCACCCTGCGGCGGTTGCTCGACGACGACCCCGACCTGGTCAACGCCCGCTTCCGCAAGCGCACGCTGTTGCACCACGCCACCGACTGGCCCGGGCACCGCCCCAACGTCGGCGAGACGATCAAGGTACTGGTGGCCGCCGGGGCGGACCCGAACAGCCGCTACGCGGGAAGCCATGCGGAAACCCCGCTGCACTGGGCCGCCAGCAACGACGACGTCGAGGCCCTCGACGCGCTGCTGGACGCCGGTGCCGACATCGAGGCTCCCGGAGCGGTGATCGCCGGCGGCACCCCGATGGCCGACGCCACCGCGTTCGGGCAGTGGCACGCGGCCCGCCGGCTGCTCGACCGGGGTGCGGCCACCACCCTGTTCCAGGCCGCCGCCCTCGGCCTGGAAGACCGCGTCCAGCGGCACCTGGCCGACAGCCGGCCCACCGCGGAGGACATCACCGGCAGCTTCTGGGGCGCCTGCCACGGCGGCCAGGTGGGCACCGCCGCCATGCTGCTGGCGGCCGGCGCCGACCTGAACTGGGTCGGCTGGGACGACCTGACCCCGCTCGACGCGGCCCGCCGGTCGCACGCCGACGCGGTGGTCGGGTGGCTGGAAGGGCAGGGCGCGCGCTCGGCCTCCGCGCAGGCCTGAGGCCGGCGGCGCCCCGCTGGTTAGGCTGGGCCGGTGACGGAGGTGGCACGGCGGCGTCCCGGGCGGCGCAGGGCGGCAGCCGCGCGACCCCGCCGGTCGGTCGTCTGGCTGCGCCGGGTGACCGCGGCGCTGCTCGCGCTGCTGCTGGTGTGGCTGGCTGCCTGCTTCCTGCTGGTGGTCCACCCCAGGACCAACCGACCGGTGCACAGCGACGCGATCCTGGTGCTCGGCTCGCCCACCGTGGACGGCCGCGCGGAGGAGGGGGTTCGGCTGGCCGAGGCCGGCTACGCCGACACCCTGGTGATCTCGATCGGCTGGGCCAAGGGCCGCCAGCGGGTGCCGGCCTGCGCCGACGACAACCCGCGCTACCGGGTGATCTGCTTCCAACCCGACCCCACCACCACCCGCGGCGAGGCCGAGGAGCTCGGCCGGCTGGCCCAGCAACGGCACTGGAACTCGGTGCTGGTGGTGACCTCGGTCTACCACGTGTCCCGGGCCCGGCTGGTCGTCGACCGGTGCATGCCGGGCACGGTGCGGATGGTGGCCACCGCTGCCCGGCCGTCGCTGCGCGGCTGGGCCTACCAGTTCCTGTACCAGACCGGCGGCTTCGGCAAGGCGCTGCTGCACCGCTCCTGCTGAGGCCGAGGGAGCCGGCCGAAGCGCTCAGGCTGCCGGGACGTCGCGGCCGAGGAACGCGACCAGCCTGACGATCGCCGGGGCGGCGTCGGCGACGGGCCGGGGCGGGCTGAAACAGCCGCCGCCGGGACGTACTGCTCGCCCGTCCGCGCGGGCAAAGGCCAGTGCCTGCTCGGCGGCATCCTGCGGCAGATGCACCGGTCGCCCGAGCGCTTGGGCGAGGTCCCAGCCGTGGGCCAGCAGGTCGTACATGCGGATGTTCAGCCGCTCCGTGCCGGTGGCGGCACCGAGTGGGCCCAGGTAGGAACGATCGAGGACGCCAGGCTGTGCGAACGCGTCGAGCAACCCGGCAGCCGACTCGCGGTAGGCGGGGCCGAGCTGATCGCTCGATATCCCATCGCCGCGCTGCGGCAGCGGTTGCTCGGCGAGCACCGCGGTGAACACCAGGTTCTTGCCGACCAGATGCTCGACCAGCCGGTGCACGGACCAGCCCAGGCACTCGGTCGGCGCGGACCACTGGCCCGGTTGGATCGCATTGATCAGCTCACCCACTGCGGCGAACGAACGAGCGAGCTGGTCGAGCTGGATTTCTGCTACGGCCATGAGGCCACCTCTCGCAGGTGGCGCCACCTGGCAGCTGCCCTCAGGTCAGCCAACTCCAGGAGGCGCGGAAACGGTCATCGACACGGGAACGTCGCACCTCCTTCCGAACTCCGGGCGGTCGGGGAGAAGTGTGGCACACCAGCCGAGCCGGTCAGCGCCGGCTGGTGGCCGCCACGGTGAACTTCTCATCGTGGTGCACCGTCCGGGTCGGGCCGACCAGCCGGCCCAGCACGGGTGAGTAGTCCAGGTGGCGGTTGAACACCGTCCACAGCTGGCCGCCGGGGGCCAGTACCCGGGCCGCGGCCTCGAACAGCCGGACGGCCGCGCCGGGGTGCACCGTGCCGCCGAGGTGGAACGGCGGGTTGCACACGATCAGGCCGGCGCTGGCAGCGGCCACCGTGCCGAGCGCGTCGTCCCGCCGGACGCTGACCAGGCTTTCGACGTCGTTGGCCGCCACGGTCGCCTGGCAGGACCGCACCGCCGCCGCCGAGCTGTCGCTGGCCAGCACCCGGATGCCGCGCCTGGCCAGCGCGACGGCCAGCACCCCGGTGCCGCAACCGAGGTCGACGGCGGGCTCGGCTGTGGAGTGACCAGTCGGCAGCTGACCCAGCACGCCGAGCAGCCGCCGGGTGCCGATGTCGATCCCGGTGCCGGCGAACGCCCCGCCGTGCGCGCACACCGTCAGGCCGAGGTCGGCGTGCCACTCCCGCTTCGGGAACTCCGGCAGTGCCGCGTCGGCCCGCAGCCCGGACGCGGTGATCACCCGGGACTTCTGCCGGGCCAGCCCCGCGGTGACCGTGTCGAAGGCCGAGGCCAGCACGCCGTTCATCGCCTGCGTCAGGTACTTCACCCGGCCGCCCAGGTAGACGGTGGCCCCCGGGTCGGCGTGCGCGGCGATCAGGCCGGTCCACTCGGCCAGCTCGTCCAGGCTCTTCGGCGCCTGGGCCAGCACCAGCCGGGCACCGTCCACCAATTCGGCGGTAAGGGGAAAGTCGGAATAGCTGCCGGCCAGCCCCAGCCGCTGGGCGTTGAACCCCCGCGCCAGCTCCCCGGTCAGCGAGTCGGTGTGGCAGCGCAGCCCGGTGCACCCGAACCGGCCGGCCGCGCCCAGCGTCAGGGCGCCGTACCGGTCGCCGAGCAGCACCACCTCGCCCGGCCCGGCACCCGCCAGCAGCGGAGCGGCGGTGTCGAGCAGCAACCGGTCGGTGGCGTCGACGGCATGCAGGTTCGGCGCTTCGACGTCCGGGTAACGGCTTAGGTGGTCAAGATCGACGGCCGGTCCGGTCATCATCCGACGATCGGCAATATTTGGCGGATAAGCCGGTTAGAACGACTCACTGGAAGCGCACTTCTGGGCATGATGCTCCATCGACGGCGTATCGAATCGCAGAGGAAACAGCCGGACGGGACACCTGTCGAAAGCACGCAGCTGCCCGCCCTCGCACAGCTGGCTGGCCGAAAAGTTCGCGGAGCGCATGGCTGGTCACCCTCTCGGATCAGGCTTCGACGGCTAGTACCTCGATGGCTCAATGGACGCTCACGCGACACTCTTCTTTGCGCGGTACACACCCAAGATATCTTGTGCTGCGGCGAGTAAGAGAGCACTAGCAAACGCAGCTAGTACACCACTCAAGAAGAAATGGAACTCTGTTTCCTTTTCGGCGTCGTGGTCTACTCCGTCTACGGCGAACTCAGGAAGATATCCCACGGACCGGCTTCGAGGGATTTGGTAATTGAATCTAAGGCCAAGGTCCGCGTTGGGGTAGGGCGTGATCGAGGATTGCCAGTCGTACCCTTTGAGTACGGGGTACGACAAGTCCACCAGTGCAGTAGCGTCCGGTGTAAGGGGGGTTTTCTCATCAACGCTCACAAGCGGAACTGAGCCGCGGCAATCGGATTTGCTGCACGCCATGCTTGGGATGTCCAGAACGTTGGCGGACCGTGCTGGCACCCTAGCGATCTCGGTTAACGGCAGGTCCAGCCCAGCAGTGATGCCCCATGAGCCGTCGTCTGCCTTCTGCCAGGACGCGCGAAATTCGAAGCGGGATCGCGTAAACGTTGTACCCTGGCCGAATTCGTTGGCATAGATGCAGTCCGGGATGCATTTAAAGGTCAGCTCACCCGGCACCAAGAGGATGTCCGGTACCGCGATGTACACCTCCGCCGTTTGCCCTGCTGGCACGGCTCCTTCGGCCTCACCGTAAAAAGACATCACGGCATGCCTCGAGGGCACGATTGGATCCGATATCGTGAATGACAGTGCACGTATTTTCTGTTTGGCGACAACCGAAGCTTCGATAGGGTTTGCACGTGGGGGCATTGATTGAGAGGCTGGGTAGAGAGACCATGCGGTCCATGTCATGACGACGCTCGATAAGAGAAATGTAGTGGCAGGAATGGCAGCTTTCAAATTCCAGGTCTTGATTCGCTGATACAGACCTTGGGCTAACTTGATTGGGTTCTTGCGGGCCTGCGCTTCTCGCTTACGAGTTGGCGGCTTCTTCCCCGAAGCAGCCTGCTTGGTAGACGGATTACGGCGTATTGCTCTGGAAGAGATGCGGCGCATGGCCAAAGTATGTAGGCAGACGGATGTCGGCTGACGGTCCGGGCGACGCTCCTCAGTCGCTCAGTCGCTCAGTCGCTCAGTCGCTCAGTCGCTCAGGCGGCGTGGCGTATGACGCGCTATGCGGCTCGGCACCATCGACGAGCTCATTGCCGCGGTGGGCCAGAAGGGCCCGTCTGCTGACAGCGCGGCCGAGCAGGGAGCCGAACAGTGCGCGCCGACTCAGTGGCCCATCCAGACTCTCGAAGGAGTGGCCGGCTCAGCTGGTCGGCGCGAACAGCCCGACCGGGCAGCTCACCCCGGTGGCCAGCACCGGGCAGTAGCCGTACGGGTTCTTGGCCAGGTACTGCTGGTGGTAGTCCTCGGCGTAGTAGAACTCGCGCAGCGGGGCGATCTCGGTGGTGATCGCGCCGTAGCCGGCCTCGGCCAGCCGCTTGCCGAACGCCTCGGCGGCGGCCTCGGCCTGCTCGCGCTGGGCGTCGTCGGTGTAGTAGATCGCCGACCGGTACTGGCTGCCGACGTCGTTGCCCTGCCGCATGCCCTGGGTCGGGTCGTGGTTCTCGAAGAAGACGCTGAGCAGCTCGGCGTAGCTGATGTCGGCCGGGTCGAAGATCACCTTGACCGCCTCGGCGTGCCCGGTCCGCCCGGTGCAGGTCTCCTCGTAGGTGGGGTAGGGGGTGAACCCGCCGGCGTAGCCGACCGCGGTGGACCAGACGGTCTCGTGCTGCCAGAAGTCCTTCTCCGCACCCCAGAAGCAGCCCATCCCGAACACCGCGGTCTGCAGGCCGTCCCGCTCGAACGGCTCGCGGATGCGGCGACCGGTCACGTAGTGCGTCTCGGGGACGCTGTATGGGTAGTCCGCGCGGCCGGGCAGGGCGTTCTCGGCGGTCACCAGCTGGGGCTTCGGGCGCAGGATGCTCATGCCTCCAGGCTACGACCGGGATGCAACCGTCGCCCGGCCTCGATCGGGGCACGAAATCTAGCCGACGCGTAGGCTCTGGGACATGACCGAGTGGGGTATCGACACGCTCTTCAACCCTGGCAAGCGCCACATGGATGAGGAGAAGCGCCGGCTGCAGTCCACCCGCGAGGAGGTGGGCGATGCCTCCGGCGGTCGCCGGGTCGACTTCGGCACCGGCACTGTGCGGATCTCCCGGCCGCCGGCCGGCGAGCAGGACGAGGACGAGACGTCGGAAACCGAGACCGTCGGCGACGAGACCCGCGAAGACGCGCGATCCGAAGGCGAGGCTGCCGGGGACGACACCCCTCGAGCACGCGCGCTCCGGAGGCGGCTGGCGGCGAAACCGGCGTCCTCAGACCCCGCGGACGGCTGACCCGGCAGACGCCGCCGGCCTCGGTTGTGCCGATGCGGGATCGGTGGGAAGGCACAGCGCGGCGAGTACCAGCAGGATCAGCGCGAGGCACAGTCGCTGGGCTGTGCTCTGGAAACCGAACATTCCGTGTTACTCCCTGTCATCCGTGACGTTACGCACCGTAATCAGTAGCTAACGTAAACTTCACGGATTTGGGCAACTGTAACCGATCCGTTATGTCGACTTACCAGCCGATTGCGCGGTGTGCTCCAGTACGGCCGCACAGCCGGCCCGGCCGAGCCCGGCACCGGCATGCCCGCCGTAGTCCCGGCCGGCCGCCAGTCGGCTGGCCAGGAACGCCTCTGCCACCGCGCCGGCTCCCGGCCCGGCCCCGGGCAGGTCCGCGCCGCGCACCAGCAACCCGGCCTGCAGCGTGCGGGCCAGCACCCCGGCGAGTTCCCGGGCCGATCGGGCGTCGGCGTCCGGGTCGGCGCCCAGCGCCGCCAGCCGCGCGGTAAGCCGGTCGGTGGCGGCGTCCAGCCGTCGGTCGGCACCGGCGGCCAGCGCGAGCTCGTCCCGAAGGGCCGCCACTGCCTCCGGCTCCCGGGTCGCGGCCCGCACCACGTCGAGTGCGATGACGTTGCCCGAGCCCTCCCAGATCGAGTTCAGCGGCGACTCCCGGAAGTAGCGCGGCAGCTGCGACTCCTCCACGTAGCCGGCGCCGCCCAGGCACTCCAGCGCCTCGCCCACCACGGTCGGGGTGCGCTTGCACACCCAGTACTTGGCCGCGGCCACCGCCAGCCGCAGCAGCGGGGTCTCGGCGCGGTCCACCGCCGTGGCCAGCCGGAGGAACAGCGCGGCGGCGGCCTGCACCTCGACCGCGAGGCCGGCCGTCACCTCCTGCATCAGCGGCTGGTCGGACAGCCGGACGCCGAAGGCCTCCCGGCCGCCGACGTGGTGCAGCGCCTGGGTCAACGCGGCACGCTGCAGCGCGGCCGAGCCGATCACGCAGTCCAGCCGGGTCATGCTGACCATCTCCAGGATGGTGCGCACGCCGCGTCCCTCGGCACCCACCAGCCAGCCGGTGGTGCCGTCGAACTCCACCTCGGACGAGGCGTTGGACCGGTTGCCCAGCTTGTTCTTCAGCCGTTGCAGCGCGAACGGGTTGCGGCTGCCGTCGGGCAACACCCGCGGCACCAGGAAGCAGCTCAGCCCGGCGTCGGCCTGGGCCAGCACCAGGAACAGGTCGCACATCGGCGCCGAGCAGAACCACTTGTGCCCGGTGATCGCGTAGCTGCCCTCGGCGGTGCGGACCGCCCGGGTGGTGTTGGCCCGGACGTCGGAGCCGCCCTGCTTCTCGGTCATCGCCATGCCGGCCAGCAACCCGGCCTTGCCGGCCGGCACGCGCAGGCCGGGTTCGTAGCTGAGGCTGGTCAGGCCGGGTTCGAAACCGGCCGCGAGCTCCGGGCTGTGCCGCAAGGCCGGCAGCACCGCGTAGGTCATCGAGATCGGGCAACCATGGCCCTGCTCCAGTTGCGCCCAGACGTAGAAGCCGGCGGCCCGGGCCAGGTGGGCGGTCGGGCTGGGGTCCGCCCAGGGGGCGGCGTGCAGCCCGGCGCCGACCGAGACCCGCATCAGCTCGTGCCAGGCCGGGTGGAAGTCCACCTCGTCGATCCGGTGCCCGTACCGGTCGTGGCTGCGCAGCACCGGCGGGTACTCGTTCGCCAACCGGGCCTGCTCCTGGGCCTCGGCGGTGCCGGCCAGCCGGCCGAGTTCGGTGAGCCGGGCCAGCTGGGCGGAGTCCGCGCCGGCCACCGTCAGCGCCGTGGTCAGCGCCCGGTCGGCGGAGAACAGGTTGACCCCGGTCCAGGGCGCCGGGACGTTGAAGACCTGATGGGTGGCCATCCGGCGATGTTACCGGCCGGTAGCACGGTCGGCACCGGCGTCCGCGCCCAAGGTCTGCCGACCCCGGAATTGGTCGCAGCCGGGTCGCGACCTGCGTGCCGCGACCCGGCTGCTGAGGAACGGTGCCCGGGCTCGGCCGGCCTGGGGTCAATGTCAGGCGGACCGGGGGCGGGTACCGGTGGTGGCTTTAACTGTCCGAGGAACCCAGCGTCACGTTCACCTCGCTGGTCTTGCCGCCTCGGAGGTAACTGAGGGTGGCCTTCTCGCCGGGGGCGTGGTTGCGGATCGCCGCGATCAACGAGTCGGACGTGGTCACCCGCTGGCCGTCGATCGCGGTGACCAGGTCACCGGCCTTCAGCCCGGCCTTGGCCGCCGCGCCGCCCGCGGTGATGGTGCGCAGCGCCACCCCGGCCTGGGTAGCGGTGCTGCTCTGGGTGCCGCCGACCTCGACGCCGAGCACCGCGTGGGTCGCCTTGCCGGTGGCGATCAGCTCGCTGGCGATCCGGCTGGCCTCGTCGGCGGGGATCGCGAAGCCGATACCGATGTTGCCCGACTGCTGCGGCTGGCCGGGGATCTGCAGGCCGCCGCCGGAGTTGTCGGTGGCGATCGCGGCGTTGATGCCGACCACCGAGCCGTTCAGGTCGACCAGCGGGCCGCCGGAGTTGCCCGGGTTGATCGCGGCGTCGGTCTGGACCGCCTCGAACACCGCCTGGTCCTGGTCGCCGGCGCGGACCGGCCGGGCCAGGTTGCTGACGATGCCGCTGGTCACGGTGTCGGACAGCCCCAGCGGCGCCCCCACCGCGACCACCGGCTGCCCGACGGTCAGCGAGCCGGACTTGGCGAAGGTGGCGGCGGGCAGGCCGGTCAGCTCCACCTTGATCACCGCCAGGTCGTCGGAGGTGTCCCGGCCGACGATCTTGGCCGCGGCGGTGCGCCCGTCGGCCAGGGTCACCTGCAGCTGGCCGCTGCCGCTGCCGATCGAGACCACGTGATCGTTGGTGAGGATGTAGCCGTCCTGCCGGATCACCACTCCGGAACCGGTGCCGGACTCCTGGGTGCCCCGCACCTCGATGGTCACCACGCTGGGGCGGATCTTGGCCGCCGCCGCGGCGATGGTGCCGTCCAGCTTGGCGGCCGGCGCCCCGGTGTCGTTGGTGATCCGCAGGCCTGTGTCGACCGTCCGGCTGTCGTGCTCGCTCACCGCGACCAGCCCGCCGCCGACGCCGCCGCCCAGCAGCGCGGCGAGTAGCGCGGTGATCAGCAGCGCCCGGCCGCGTGGGCGGGCGCCGCGGGCCGCCGGCTCAGCCGACCGGTCGTCGAGCGGCAGCAACGGCCGGTCGCCGACCGGCGGCAGCTGCTGGGTGTGCTGGTAGCCGGGGTAGCCCGACTGCTGGCCGGGATACTGGGGCGCCGGGTACTGCTGGTCGGGGTACTGGTGTCCGGAGTACTGCGGTCCCGAGTACTGCTGACCCGGGTAGCTCGGCTGGGCAGGGTAGGGGTTGCCGGCCCCGTAGGAGGGTGGGGACGGCGGCTGCGGTGCAGACCCCGGCACCGGTGGTGGGTAGTCGCCGTACGCGCTGGCACCCGAGCTGGCCTGTGTCGAATCCTCGCCCGGCTGCGACGGTGGCGGGTAGTCGTCCGAGGTCATGCGGACACTGTGCGTGGCAACGCTGTGCGATAGCTGTGAGGGGCTGCAGGTTGCGGTATGGACCGCCGTCGGTCAGCGTGGCTGCCGTACCTCGACCGCGACCGGCAGCCCGACCTGGTCCCGCCCGGATCGCTTGGCGAGGTAGAGCCCGCGGTCGGCCTGCTCGATCAGCTCGGTGAGGCTCTGCCCGTGCTGCGGGTAGCCGGCCATGCCGATCGAGGCGGTCAGCGAGATCCTGGCGGTGTCGTTGCCCACCGCCAGGCTGCGGATCCGGCTGAGCACCCGCTCGGCGACCTGGCCGGCGGCCTCGCCACCGAGGTCGTCGAGGAACACCACGAACTCCTCGCCGCCGAACCGGGCGACCGCGTCGTAGCCGCGCAGCTCGCGCTTGAGCGCGTCCCCGATGGCACGCAGCGCCGCGTCGCCGGCAAGGTGGCCGGCGGTGTCGTTGACCCGCTTGAAGTGGTCGAGGTCGATCAGCAGGACGGTGCACTGCGAGCCGTCCCGCTGGGCGCGCATCAGCTCGCGCTGGGCCAGCTCCTGCCAGGCCGCGGCGTTGAGCAGGCCGGTCTTGGAGTCGGTGGTGGCGGCGATCTCGAGCTGGGACACCAGCGAGCTGCGCTGCAGCAGCACCAGCAGCAGCAACACCGTCGGGGTCAGCCAGACCAGGCGCAGGCTGGTGTCGGCGATCATCACCCCGAGCACCAGGGTCGAGGCCTCCAGCGCGAGTTCCTGCCTGGCCGGCATCAGGGCGGTCAGCGACGGCGCCCCGGCGAGGTAGACCGCCAGCACCACCAGCGAGGTGTTGACCACGAAGAAGACCAGCGCGGCCGTCACGATCGCCACCGCCGTCAGGCCCCCCGAGGGCAACCCGACGATGTCGGGCTGGATGTCGGTGGCGACCACCTTGGCCGCCAGGCTGGCCAGCACCACGGTGGCGCCGGTGTAGGTCAGCCGGTAGGCCACCGCCTTCTGCTGCCGCCGGCGCAGCGCGGCGACCAGGAACAGCGCGCACACCAGGGCGGCGCTGTAGCCGATCGGCAGGATCAGCACCCCGGCGAACGCCCACACCGAGTGCAGCCCGATCAGCACCGCACTGCCGACCAGGAAGCGGCGCATCCGCTGCATCTGGTAGGTGATCTCGGAGTAGGCGACGGCCAGTACCAGGAGCAGCAGCAACCGGACCGTCGCCATCTCGGTCAGGCACTGGCGGTAGCTGACCGCCACGCTCACCAGCACGGCGAGCGCCGTGACCAGCTCGACGCCGAGGATCATCGCCTGCGCCTTCGGCGGCACCGCCCACAGCCGCCAGGCCCGCACCGCGCGCAGCCGACCGGGCGCCAGGCCGCCGGCAGGGTCGGAGCTGGGGGTAGTCATGGCCTCGATCGAACTCCGAACATTCCCGAGCGGATGCCGGGCAGCAGAGGGGTACGTCGGGGGTGCGCGGCCCAGTGCAGGAAGTATGCCGTACGACCGCGTGCTCAGTGTTACCTTCCTGTCACGATCGGCAACGGGCGGCATGGCCGTCCGGTCCGGCCACGTCCACAATGGCCAGGAGTCCTGTACTCCCGCGGCGGGCGGCGCTACGACGGTGGGGTGGCGCGATTCGGCGCCCTGGTACCCGCGTGATCCCGGCTGAACAAACAGCTGACAAAGGAGGTGGCTTCATGCTGCACATCGAATGGCCGTAGGCCACGATCTCTCCCGTCCCCCGTTCGTCCCGAGCCCCTGAGATTTTCCGGAAAGGCAGCGATGACCGATCAGCTGTGGGTGACCGCCACCGACGGGGTACCCCTCGCGGTATACCAGGCCGGCGACCCGGCCGCGCCCACCGTCGTGGCGATCCACGGCTACCCCGACAACGCCACCGTCTGGGATCCGGTGGTCGCCCTGCTGCGGGACAGGTTCCACGTGGTCAGCTACGACGTGCGCGGTGCCGGCCGGTCCGGCACACCGGCCGGTCGCGCCGGGTACCGGCTCAAGCAGCTGGAGGCCGACCTCGACTGCGTGCTGCGGGCCGTCAGCCCGGACCGCCCGGTGCACCTGCTGGCCCACGACTGGGGCTCCATCCAGGGCTGGCAGTTCGTGACCGGTTCCCGGCTGCGTGGCCGGATCGCCAGCTTCACCTCCATCTCCGGACCGGGGCTGGCGATGGCGGGACGCTGGCTGCGCTCGAAGCTGCGCCCGTCCGGCCGGGACCTGGCGACGCTGGCCCGGCAGTTCGGCCGGTCCTGGTACCTGGTGGCCTTCCAGGTGCCCGGCGTGGCCGAGCTCGGCTGGCGCAGCGGGTTGCTGGACCGGCTGCTGGGCCGGCCCGGTAACGGTTCGGACCCGGCACAGCTGGCCGACCGGATCAACGGACTGCAGCTGTACCGGGCCAACCGCCGCCCGCCGGCCGGGTCGCTGGCCGCCGTCGGCATCCCGGTCCAGGTGCTGGCACCGACCGGTGACCCGTACGTCGGCGTGGCGATGCAGTCCGAGGCGCCGGCACCCTACGTCGCCGACCTGCGGGTGCGCACCGTGCCGGGCGGCCACTGGTTCATGCGCCGCCATCCGGAGCTGGTCGCCGATGCCTGCGCAGAGCTGGTCGAGGAGGTGGAGGCCGGCCGCTGAGCGTCGGCCCGGGACAAACCCCGGGCCGGTGGGTAGGTTGAAGATGACCCCGATGACCGAGCAGTAGCAAGGTGCAGGAGGTTGTGGCATGACCGATCCGATCTCACCCAGCCCGACGGTGCCGCCGATCGATCCCGGCCCCACCGTGCCGCCGATCGCGCCGGAACCGACCCCGGTGCAGCCGAATCCGGGCGAGCCGGCCCCGCCACAGCCTCCGATACCGTCGCCGGTGCCCGGCCCGAAGCCTGGTCCGCCGGTGCCGGCCCCGGACCCCGCCGGCCCGGGCGGGCCCGGTCCTGCCGAGCCTGGTCCCGGCGTCCCCGGCCCGGGGCCGGACCCCGTCGGTCCGGTGGGCCCGTCGCCCACCGGCTGACCGGCCCAAGAGATCGGCCGGCTGAGCACTTCCGCCGGAGAAACCGCTGGCTCAGCCCTCCGGCATCCGGACGGACATCACGACGTAGCGGAAGCCGGGGATGACCTCGCCGTTCTCGTCGGCCGGCAGCATCAGCACCGGCTTGTGCGTCGAGACGAACGACAGCACCACGTTCGGTGAGCCGACCGCGCCCAGGCCGTCAAGCATGAACTGCGGGTTGATCGCGATCTTGAGGTCCTCGCCCTCGATCTCTGCCTCGATCGCCTCCCGGGCCCGGGCCGCGCCCAGCCCACCGGCCTCGATCACCAGTTCGCCGGAGGACAGCTGCAGGCGCAGCGGGTTGCCCCGGTCGGTGACCAGCGCGATGCGGTGCACCACGTCGGTCAGGTCCTTGGTGGCCAGCGTGAGCCGGCTGTTGTGGCTGGTCGGGAAGATCGCCCGGACGTTCGGGTACGGCCCGGACATGATGCGCGAGGTGGTCTGGCGCGACTGCGAGCCGAGCCCGACCAGCGCCTGGTCACCGGCCACCGGGTCCAGGTGCAGCTGTACGTCGCCGCCCCCGGCGCCCAGCGCGCGGGCGGTGTCCGACAGCGCCTTGGCCGGGATCAGCGCGCTCATCTCGACGTCCGGGCGCTCGGGCTGCCAGGCGAGTTCGGTCATCGCCAGCCGGTAGCGGTCGGTGGCCGACATGGTGATCCGGTCGCCGGCCATCTCGACCTGCACGCCGGTCAGCATCGGCAGCGTCTCGTCCCGGCCGGCGGCGATGGAGACCCGGTTGACGGCGGTGGCGAACTCGGCGGCCTTGATGGTGCCGGCCAGCTCCGGCATCGGCGGCAGCCGCGGGTAGTCCTCCAGCGGCAGGGTGGGCAGCGTGAACTGGGCGCCGCCGCAGGTCAGCTCGACGCTGTCGCCGACCAGTTCGACGTCCACCGGCTTGGCCGGCAGTGCTTTGGTGATCTCGGCCAGCAGCCGGCCGGCCACCACCGCCGACCCCTCCTCGCCCAGTTGGATGTCCAGGTCACAGCGGGTGGAGACCTCGTAGTCGAAGCCCGACAGTTGCAGCTGGCCGTCGCGGGCCTGCAGCAGCAGGCCGGCCAGCACCGGCACCGGCAGCCGGGTCGGGATGCTGCGCGCGGTCCAGGCAACGGCCTCGGCAAACTCCTGCCGCTGTAGTCGAAACTTCATCCTGGCCTCCTCGGCGCCTGACCCACATCTGGCACGCGACAGCCACGAGCGCCGCGTCAGGGCATGGTAGTCCCCGGTGGCCGTTCCCGAGCGCTCGGATCAGCCCCTGGCCGGTCGCCGCCCGGTCGCCGCCCCGGTCTCAGCCGCGGCCCGGTTCCGGCCGGTTCACTCGGGGTCGGTGGCCGCGGTCCCCACTGCCGGGACGGGCTCCGGCCAGTCCGCGGGACCACCGGTTTCCGGGCCAGTGGGCGGCTCGGCCACGCCCGGTCCGGCGACCGGTCCGGGCTCGGCCACCGCCGGCTCGGTGGTCGATGCTGAGGTGGCCGCCCCGTCCGCGGCCCGCTGCTGGGACCCGCTGGTCCGGGTGTAGAGGGTGGCCGCCAGCGCCAGGGCGATCGGCAGGGCGAGGTAGTAGCCGGAGAACAGCAACACCACCCCCATGGCCAGCGCGGCGAGCACCGCGCCCCACCAGATCGGCCGGCCGACCGGGCTCAGCCGGACGCCGGCGACCAGGCCGGCCACCGTCACGACCAGCAGCATCGCCGAGGTGGCCAGGATGACGTCGCCGAGGCTGGCCCCGAGCAACCAGGCGACGATGGTCACCGCGGTGGCACAGCCGGCGATCACGGCGAGGCTGCGGCGCGGCGTCTCGCCGACCTGGTGGCCCTTGGCCAGCCACGCCGGCAGCGCGCCGTCCCGGGCCAGCGCGGCGCCCAGCCGGGAGGTGCCGGCCAGGTAGGAGTTCAGCGAGCCGAAGGTGAGCACCGCGGCCAAGGTCGCGGTCACGCCGGAGGCGGCGCCGCCGAAGCTGAGGGTGAGCAGCTCGCTGAGCGGAACCGTGGTGTCGGCCAGCCGCGGTCCCAGCACCAGGACGCAGGTCAGGGCCAACCCCACGTACAGCACGCCGATGGCGATCAGGGTCAGCGCGGTCACCCGGCGCAGGTCCTTCTGCGGGTTGCCGAACTCCCCGGACAGGTGGGTGACCGCCTCCCAACCGGCGAAGGAGAAGAACAGCAGGCTGGCCGCGCGGCCGACCGCGGGGTAGCCGTGCGGGGCGAACGGGTGCAGGTTGTCGGAGTTCGCGTCCCGCAACGCCGCCAGGCAGGCGACCAGCAGCAACACCGCGAGCAGGCCGACCAGCACCAGCTGGATGCGGGCCGACACCCGCAGTCCCAACGCGTTGGTGGCGAAGGCGGCGGCCAGCAGCACGGCGGTGGCGATCACCGCGGTCCGCTGGCCACCGCCGAGGGCGTCGGCGATGTAGAGGCCGCCCACGTAGGCGGTGGCCGGGCCGCCGACCGGCCAGGCGAAGTAGAACCAGTAGCCCACCACGGCCGAAGCCCGCCGGCCGAAGGCCTTGTAGACGAAGGTGGCGATGCCGCCGCCGTCGGGATAGCGGGATCCCAGGGCCGCGAAGGTGCCCGCCACCGGCACGCACAGCAGTAACAGCAGCCCCCAGGCGAGCACCGACGCGGGGCCGGCCACCTCGGCGGCCAGGGCCGGCAACGCCAGCAGGCCGGCGCCGAGGATCGCGCCGACGTAGATCGCGGTGCCCTGCGCCAAGCCCAGACGTTGCGTGCTCACGGCGTACTCCCTGCTCGGCGGCTCCCGCTCGGCGGTTGCGCCGTATTGTGTCGTCCCGGCCGCCTGTGGAACACCCCTTGACCCACATTCGTGCAGACATCGCCCGAGTTTTGTGCAGACACCACAAAAGCCCGCGCCGGACGGGCGGCGCCCCGCGAGCGCCTAGGATGGCTGGCGGTGTGCCGGGAAGCCTGGTCGGCAGCGAGTCCTGTCCTGTCCTGACGAGCGGCCCCCGGAGTGCGATGTCTGACACCTATACCTTCGCCGGCCTGGTGCTGCTGGTCGCGGCCAGCGGTTTGCTGGCGCTGCTGTCCAACCGGCTCACCGAGCGGATCCGGATCCCGGCGCCGCTCCTGGTACTGGTGGCCGCGGCGGTGACGGTGCAGGTGGTCCCCGACCTGCACCACCCGCCCGAGCGGCTGGTGGAGCGGCTGGTCACGCTGGCCCTGATCGCGATCCTGTTCGACGGCGGGCTGCAGCTGGGCTGGTCGAAGTTCCGGGCGGCGGCCGCGCCGATCGCCGTGGTCGGCGTGCTGGGCACCTTTCTTACCGCGGCGGCCGTCGCGGCCTTCCTGCACTGGGCGTTCGGACTGGCCTGGTATCCCGCGTTGCTGGTCGCCACCGCGATCGCCCCGACCGACCCGGCGGTGGTCTTCTCGGTGCTCGGACGCCAGGAGGTGGCCGGCCGCAGCGGCACCATCCTGGAGGGCGAGTCCGGCGCCAACGACCCGGTCGGCATCGCGCTGATGGCAAGCCTGATCACCGCGGGCGGCATCAGCGCGGGCACGACCGGCCGGATCGCCGGCGAGTTCGTGCTGCAGCTGGGCATCGGCGCCGCGGTGGGCATCGTGGGAGCCCGGGCGCTGCTGTGGTTCATGCGGGCGGTCCCGTTGCCCAGCGGGGCCCTCTACCCGCTGCGCACCGCCTTCTGCGTGCTGATCCTGTTCGGCGCCGCGACCCTCGCACACGGTTCCGGCTTCCTGGCGGTGTTCGTGGCCGGCATCCTGCTGGGCGAGGAGCGGGCCCCGTACAAGCTGGAGATCGAGCGGTTCCACTCGGCGCTGGCCAGCTTCGGCGAGATCGTGGCGTTCGTGGTGCTCGGCCTCGCGCTGGAGCTCGGGGTGCTGACCCGGGCGGACGTGCTCGTCCCGGGAGTGGTCGCCTTCGTGGTGCTCACCGTGCTGATCCGGCCGGTGTTGGTGGGGCTCTGCCTGCTGCCGGCGGGGCTCGCCGCCCGCGAGCGCGCGTTCGTGCTGTTCGCCGGGCTCAAGGGGGCGGTGCCGATCCTGCTGGCCAGCTTCGTGCTGGCCGCCGGGGTGCCCGACGCCGAGCGGCTCTACGGGATCGTGGTCGTGATGGTGCTGCTGTCGGTGCTGCTGCAGGGCAGCCTGGTGCCCACGGCGGCACGGTTGCTGCGGCTGCCGATGCGCGAGGTGGCACCCGAGCACGAGCCGACCGCGCAACCCGAGCCGGCCGCGGAACCCGAGCCGGCCGCCATGCCGGAGGCAGCCGAGCTACCTCCGGTCACTGGTAGGCGTGCCTCAGGTCAGGCGGGACCGCCGTAGGTGGTCGGGTAGGCCGGGTCCGGGGCGGCTTCGCCCTTCGGCGAGGGGCCGTAGTTGTTGCTGCCCGGCTGGCTGTCCTGCACCGAGAACACCAGCAGCACGATCGCCCCGATCAGCGGGATGAGGGCGATCAGGATCCACCAGCCGGACCGGCCGGTGTCGTGCAGCCGGCGGACGCCCACCGCCAGCGACGGCAGCAGCAACGCCAGTCCCACGAGAAGCCCGATCACCTGGGTTCCGGCCGCCGCGTCGATGATGCCGGCCACGATGTAGACGATGGCTGTGAAGAGAACGAACCACCAGTACTCCGAGCGCCGGGCCCGTCCGGAGAAGGTGACGTACTTGCTCAAGACACTGCGAACCGCATCCGCGAAACTCATCTGCATCCCCCTGCCGCTCAGATCGGCCGGAAAGCCTCTGGCCGGACGCGATCATGGCAGCAACTGCTGGCCTCGGCAATCCGCCGCGCACGGTTCCCGGCGGGTCAGCCGGCGAACGGGACGGCCGGCAGCCCGCTCACCCCGGGCCGGCAGGAGAACACCCGTCCGGCCTCGGGCTGGTCGGCACGCTCGGACTCGGACAGGCCCTCGGCCGCGGTGGTGACGAACAGCTCGTCCAAGCCCGGGCCGCCGAACGCACAGCTGGTCACGTTGGTCACCGGCAACCGCAGCACGCCGGCCGGCTCGCCGCTCGGCGTGAACCGCCGGACGGCGCCGCCGCCGTAGCAGGCCACCCAGAGGTAGCCCTCGGCGTCCACTGTCAGCCCGTCCGGGTGGCCGTCGCCCGGGCCGAGGGTACACAGCACCCGCTGGTTGCCGGCGGTTCCGGACGCCACGTCGTAGTCGAAGACGTAGGTGCTGTTCGCGCCGGTGTCGTTGAAGTACATCCGGCTGCCGTCCGGGCTCCAGCCCAGCCCGTTGGAGATGGTGGTGCCGGTCAGCACCGTCGTCACCTGCCAGTCCGGATCGACCCGGTA
The DNA here is from genome assembly GCA_963796905.1 of uncultured Actinomycetota bacterium. GTDB lineage: Bacteria > Actinomycetota > Actinomycetes > Mycobacteriales > Jatrophihabitantaceae > Jatrophihabitans_A. Next base: position 254,006 of record CAWCNK010000005.1, read on the forward strand.
CAGCGCGGCGGCGCCGGGCCGGTCGTCGCCGGCCATGCTGCCGACGTAGAGCCGGCCGGCCGGGTCGCACTTGGCGTCGTTGAGCCGGTTGCCGGGCACGCCGGTCTCCACCGCGACCCGCCGGCCGAGGTTGCCGGCCAGGTCGCTCGGCGCCACCTGGCCGGTGAGCGCCAGCAGCAGGCCGCCGGCGGCGCGCGGCACGGCGGCGGCGACCAGCTCGCCGAGGTCGATGGTCGTGGTGCGCCCGGTGCCGTGCTGCCACCGGTGCACCAGGCCGGCGTCGATGTCGACCCAGCTCAGGCACCGCTCGTCCGGGTGCCAGCAGGGGCCCTCGGCGAGTTCGGCGCCCGGCGTGCCCGCCAGCGGTACGGCTTCGTCCACCCTGGCACTGTAACGGCGCACCGCGGCGCACCGGCCGGCGCGCGGCTGGCAGGATCGACGGGTGCCCAGGGCTGACGATGCGGTGATCTCGGTGCGCGGCGCCCGGGTGCACAACCTGCGCGACGTCGACGTCGACCTCCCGCGCGATGCCCTGGTGGTGGTGACCGGGGTGTCCGGGTCGGGCAAGTCGTCGCTGGCCTTCGGAACCGTGTTCGCCGAGGCGCAGGCGCGCTACCTGGAATCGGTGGCCCCGTACGCGCGCCGGTTGATCGACCAGCTCGCGGTGCCCGACGTCCGGCAGATCACCGGGTTGCCGCCGGCGGTGGCGCTGCAGCAGGCTCGCGGCGCGCCGCAGTCGCGCTCGACGGTGGGCACCGTCACGGCGCTGTCCAACTCGTTGCGGATGCTGTTCTCCCGGGCCGGCGACTACCCGCCCGGGGCGGGCCGGCTGGACTCGGACGCGTTCTCACCCAACACCCCGGCCGGGGCCTGCCCGCACTGCCACGGCCTGGGCCGGGTGCACGAGGCCACCGAGGCGTCGCTGGTGCCGGACCCGGGCCTGTCCATCCGGGACCGGGCGGTGGCCGCCTGGCCGGGGGCCTGGCAGGGCAAGAACTACCGCGACATCCTGGCCACCCTGGGCTACGACATCGACCGGCCGTGGCGGGAGCTGCCGCAGGACCAGCGCGACTGGATCCTGTTCACCGACGAGCAGCCGGTGGTCACGGTGCACGCCGAGCGGGAGGCGCACCGGATCCAGCGGCCGTACCAGGGCACGTACCAGAGTGCCCGGCGCTACGTGTTGCACACCCTGGCCAGCACCCAGAGCGCGTCGCTGCGCCGCAAGGCCCTGCAGCACGTCGAGGTCCGGCCGTGCCCGGTGTGCGGTGGTGCCGGGCTGCGGCCCGAGGCGCTGGCCGTCACGGTCGCGGGCGCGAACGTCGCCGAGCTCACCGGATTGCCCCTGACGGCACTGGCGGACCGGCTGGTCGCGGTGCCGGCCGGCGAGGTCGCCCGGGGGATCGTGGCGGACCTGCTCGGCCGCATCGCGGTGCTGGCCGAGCTGGGGTTGGGCTACCTGGCGATGAACCGGGCCACCCCGACACTGTCGTCGGGGGAGTTGCAGCGGCTGCGGCTGGCCACGGCGCTGCGCTCCAGCCTGTTCGGCGTGGTCTACGTGCTGGACGAGCCCTCGGCGGGGCTGCACCCGGACGACACCCGCACCCTGCTGGCGGTGCTCGACCGGTTGCGGGCGGCCGGCAACTCGGTGCTGGTGGTCGAGCACGAACTGGACGTGATCCGGCACGCCGACTGGCTGGTGGACGTCGGCCCGGGCGCCGGCGCACACGGCGGCCGGGTGCTCTACAGCGGGCCGCCGGCCGGGGTGGCCCGGGCGGCGGACTCGGTGACGGCCCGGTACCTGACCGACCCGCCCCGGTCGGTCGAGCACCGCCGGACGCCGAGCGGGCTGCTGGAGCTGCGCGGGGTGCGCCACCACAACCTCGACGGGGTGGACGCCGACATCCCGCTCGGGGTGTTCACCGCGGTCACCGGGGTGTCCGGCTCGGGCAAGACGACGCTGGTCACGGGGGTGCTGGCGGCGGCGGTCGCCGAGCACCTCGGTGCCGCGCGGGCAGCCGGTGGCGGCGAGCCGGATGACGACGGCGCCGACGACCTGGCCGCCGCCGGCAGCGTCGGCCGGATCGGCGGGTTGGACGCCCTCGACCGGCTGGTCGAGGTGGACCAGAAGCCGATCGGGCGCACCCCGCGGTCGAACCTGGCCACCTACACCGGCCTGTTCGACGGGGTGCGCAAGCTGTTCGCCGCCACCGACGAGGCCCGCCGGCGCGGGTACTCGGTCGGCCGGTTCTCCTTCAACGTCGAGGGCGGCCGGTGCGAGACCTGCCAGGGCGAGGGCTTCGTCGCGGTGGAGTTGCTGTTCCTGCCCGGGACGTACTCGCCGTGCCCGACCTGCCATGGCGCGCGGTACAACCCCGAGACCCTCGAGGTGCGCTATCGGGGCCTGTCGATCGCCGAGGTGCTGGCGCTGACCGTGGACGATGCCACCGGCTTCTTCGCCGACGTGCCGGCCGTCGCGCGCAGCCTGCGCACGCTCGCGGAGGTGGGTCTGGGCTACCTGACGCTGGGGCAGCCCGCCACCGAGCTGTCCGGCGGCGAGGCGCAGCGGATCAAGCTGGCCACCGAGCTGCAGCGGGCCCGGCGCGGGCACACCCTGTTCCTGCTGGACGAGCCGACCACCGGCCTGCACCCGGCCGACGTGGACCTGCTGATGCGGCTGCTGCACTCGCTGGTCGACGCGCACAACACGGTGGTCGTCGTCGAGCACGACATGAGCGTGGTCGCCGGCGCCGACCACGTCATCGACCTCGGGCCTGGCGGCGGCGACCAGGGCGGCCGGATCGTCGTGTCCGGCACTCCGGCGGAGGTGGCGGCCAGCCGGGCGAGCCGCACCGCGCCCTACCTGCGCGCCGTTCTGTACCGCGCGGCCAACTGACGCTGGCCTGCGCCAGCGGCGAAATCGTTACTTCGGGGGTCTTGGCTCCCCCTCTCGACATGTGCTCTGATCATGCGGGTCGCGGTCTTTATACCTATTTATGTTAATTAAAGCCCGCGTATGTGAACCGTCGAAGAAAAGAGCGTGGTATGCGAAGCCGAGTCCGTGCCGTCCACACCCTGCTCGGCGTCGCTGTTCCCGTCCTGCTCGGAGGCGCCCTCGTCGTCGCCGTCCCGGTTTCGAGGGCAACCGCGGCGCCGAACGCCTCAGCAGGGCCGGACAAAGCGGCTTCCCCGACCGCGCAGGCCCGCACCGCGGCGCGGTTCGACACCGGGGCATCGGCTGGTAATCCGAGCACGCGCGCGCAGCGGCCGGCGGGTGGCACTCGCGCGGTGCTCGGCACCGGCGAGATACCGGCCATGCGCACCCCGACATCAGACACCTACCTGACCGGCAGCGGCTACCGGACGGTGCTCGCCACCGGCCCCGTCAATTACCGGACCGCCACCGGAACGTTCGTTCCGATCGACACCGGCCTGACCACGAGACCCGACGGCAGTTACGCCAACAAGGCCGACAGCATGAGCGCGACCCTGCCGGCGAACGCCGACGGTCCCGTCCGCGCCGCCAAGGCGGCCGCCGTCGTCATCACCCGGCTGGTGGGTGCGGCTCACGTGCCGGCCGAGGTCGCCGGTTCGAGCGCCACCTATCGCGGTGCCTACCCCGGCGTCGACGTGCGGTTGGACATCCGTCCTGAGACGGTGAAGGAAACCCTGCTGCTGGCGAACGCCGGAGTGCCTGCCAGCTTTGCCTCGACCGTGACCCTGACCCAGGGATTCAGCCTGCGCCTCGACGGCGACCGCACGGTCTCGGTGCTCGACGCCGGCGGCAGGGTGGCGGCGCACCTGCCGGCGCCGTGGATGCAGGACTCCTCGGGGAACGTCAACTCCGACACCTCTACCGACGTCCGGTACTCGATCAGCGGGACCAGACCGAACTACACCGTGACCGTGCTGCCCTCGCACGCGTGGCTCAGTGACCCCGCTCGGGTGTTCCCGGTTCGCCTGGACCCCACCGTGACGTTCTCGGCAGGCACCTCGACGGGTTGCTACTACGCCGAGACGGGCGCGACGGATCCGACGACCTGTAGCTACTCCACCGGCTCGGACAACTACCTGTCCTACGGTGATTCGGGCTACGCGCGCCGCACCTACGTCTCGTTCCCCGATGTGAACGGCCCCGGCTCGGCGATCCCTCCGGACGCGGTCGTCACCAACGCCAACCTCACCTTCACCGAGCTGTACCAGAACAACACCACCGCCAACCTGGCCACCCAGCTCTACCTGCCCAACGGCACCTGGGGCGCCACCACGACGTGGTCGACGATGCCGGCGCCGTCCGGCAATCAGGTCGATGCCGTCACGCTCACCCCTCCCGGAGTCGGCAACACCGTCACCTTCAACCCGGTGTCGGCGGTCCGCGGCTGGGTCGACGGGTCGAGTTCCAACCGCGGGCTGATGGTCCGGGTGAAGGACGAGGGCACCATGAGCAACACCATTCGCTTCTACGGTTTCGCCAACGCCGCGCACCGGCCGACGCTGACCGTCACCTGGTCGCCGCAGGTGGGGCAACTGCCGGCCGTCGGGGCCTATGACCACCGCCTGTCCGACCGGATGGACCTGCATGTCGACCTCGCCACCCGGAACCTGGTTCTCAACGGCACCGACGAGGCGGTGCGCGGCCCCGGCCAGTCGCTGGTGGTGCGCCGCACCTACAACTCGCTGCCGGCGGCGAACGGGCAGAACGGGGCCTACGGGCCCGGGTGGACCATGAACGGCGGCGTCGACAACGGCCTGTCGATCAGCCGCACCCAGGTCACCGTCACCCAGGCCGGTGGTGCGCTGGGCTACTTCACCCGCCACTTCGAGCAGAGTTCGCTCACCGTCGGCAAGAACGACAGCGCCGCCTCCCAGGACAGCAATCCTGCAGACGGCACCACCGACGGGCCGTCCTATCTCGACGGACCCGGCCTGCGAGCCGACCTGCGGATGTCCGACTCCACGCACTACACGCTGACCAACCGCAAGACCCATGTGAAACAGACCTTCACGATGCCGAGCGCCGGTGCCAGCACCGCATGGCTGTCGAAGGTCGAGGACAGCCAGGGCAACGCCGTCAGCTACACGGCCACCGGCTCCCCGCTGGTCACGACCAAGGTGAGCGACCCGACCGGCCAGCGCTCGGTCACCCTCGGCTACACCTCCGGGCTCGCCACCTCGATGAGCGAGACGCTTGCCGCCGGCGCCACCGGTGCGCGGTCCTGGAGTTACGGCTACACCGGCGGCCTGCTCACCAGCTACACCGACCCGGCCGGCAAGCTGACCCGCTACTGCTACACCGGCAACCTGCTCACCAAGATCGTCACCCCGCGCGGCGTCTCGTTCGGCGGCACCTGCACCACCACCCAGGGCGTCGATGTCACCGACATCGCCTACGACGCGAACCACCAGGTCAGCTCGGTCTCCTACGAGAACGGCACGGCACCGACGATCACCGTTGCCTTCGCGACCAGCGAGCCGCTGCCCCCGGGCGACACCAGCGGCGCGACCACCGAGACCGACCCGTACGGCAAGGCCACCATCTTCACCTTCGACACCCGTGACCGGATCACCAAGACGACCTCACCGCTCGGCTACACCGCGTCGAAGACGTTCAACACCAACGACGACGTCACCGCCTCGGTCGACGCGACGAACTTCACCGGCGCCGCCGGTGATCCCTCGACCACCTCGACCTACTCCGGTGACAACCTCACCAAGGTGACCGCGCCCACCGGTGCGTCGGCGTCGGCGACCTATGCCAACACCGGCGCGAACAGCGACCAGCCCGACACCGCCAGCGACGACAGCGGCAACACGACGAACTACAGCTACAACAGCGCGGGACAGATCTCCTCCGCCGCTCGCGGTGGCGCCTCGGTCACCGTGCGCCGGCAAGGGGATTCCGGCATCGCGAACTGCGGTCCGGGCTCTCCGGCGACCGCCGCCTACCAGGGAGCGGTCTGCGAGGACCGCGACGCCCTCTACTCCAGCAGCACACCGGCCGAGCACCGCGTCCTGTTCCGGTACGACGCGCTCGGCGAGATGACCTCGCAGACCCCGGCGCAGCCGGATCACTCGCGGACCACCCCGCCGGCGCTGTCCTACACCTACGACGGTCAGTCCCGGCTGCAGGCCGTCACCGATTCGCGGGGCGCGATCACCAGCTACAGCTACGACACGCTCGACCGCCTCGTGCGCGTCACCCGGGACGACGGCGGGTACACCCAGTACGCCTACGACGACGACGGGAACAAGACCTCAGGCACCACCTACACCCTGAACGGACGGGTAGCTACCGCCGTCTCGAGTACCAGCTACACCTACGACAACCTCAACCGGCTCGCCACCCAGACCCAGGACAGCAACGGCACCATCACCCAGACCTGGGACGCCAACTCACGGCTGGCCACCTTCGACGACGGCACCGGCGCGGGTCAGACCAGCTACGGCTACAACTCCGACGGCACGCTCACCTCGATGACGGACCCGGGCGGGTCGTGCGGCGGCTACAGCCTCACCATGCTGCCACCGGCCGGGTCGGGCTGCATCCTGTTCGGGGTCGACAAGGCCGGCCGCCGCCAGCGCACGGTGTTTCCCGGCGACGTCGCAGAACAGAACCAGACCTTCGACACGGACGGCAAGATCGCCACCATCCTCGGCACCGGGCAGAACAGCGGCGGCCCGGTCACGTTCTTCAACCTCAGCTACGACTACACGGCAGGCAGCTCGAAGACGGGGCACGTGCAGACCCGCAGCGATGCCCAGGCGAACAACCGGGTGCAGTACGGCTACGACAGCAACGCGCGGTTGACCACTGCCAAGCAGTACGACAACGCCAGCAGCGGCGGCACCAACACCGCCTCGTGGCTCTACTGCTACGACGCCGGCGGCAACCGGACCTACAGCAGCACCACGGTCGGCGCGACCTGCCCGAGCAGCGGGCTGACCAGCTACGACGGGGCCAGCCAGCAACTCGGTACCAACCAGTCCTACGACCTCGACGGCGACGAGACCTCCACGGTCACCTCACTCACCGGGTCGGGCACGGTGCGGGCGTCGGGGTGGAGCGACACCCAGCAGTTCACCTCCAGCACGCTCAACGGCGGTGGCGTGCTCGCCAACACCTACGCGGGCGCCGACAACAGCCTGCTGCTCACGGCAGCCACCGCGAGCACCTCGACGGACAGCCTGGTCTACGGTCCACTCGGCCTGCAGAGCGTGACCAACGCGCCCAACGGCTACCCGACCGGGACCACCTTCGCGACCGAGCGCGATCCGGCCGGCACGCTGGTCGCGCTGCGCATCAACGGCGTCGAGAAGTACCTCCTGAGCGACAACCTCGGCAGCATCCTGCGCGTGCTGGCCACCACCGGCCTGGTCGCCGACGCCTATCACTACGACCCCTTCGGCACCCAGACCATCGACGTCAACAACAGGGCCCAGCCGTTCGGGTACACCGGTGCCTACGCCAACAGCGGCACCGGCCTGGTGCACCTCGCGGCCCGCCACTACGACCCCACCCAGGGCCGCTTCACCCAGCCCGACCCGGTCGCACATCCCACCGACACCAGCCAGAGCACGCCGTACCCCTACGCCGGCGACGACCCCGTCAACCACGCGGACCCGGGCGGTCTGTGGTCCTTGAGCCTGAGTGGATCGGTGTGCGCATTCGGCGGCTGCCTGTCGGCCAGCGTCGGAGTCGACGACGACGGCGACGTCAACGTCGGCGGCAGCGTGGGCGTCGGCGGTGGTGGCGGAGTGAGCGCCAGCTATGACCCCAGCGGGAACTACACATCCGGCCAGGGCGGCGTCACCGCGACGGCTGGTTGCAACGTAGGTCCCGTTTCCACCCGATATGATTTCGTCAGCGGCAAGCCGTCCACCACCCTCACCACTTCGACAGGAGTCGGTTGCTCGGCCGACGTCGGGGGTAACTACACCTTCTAGGGGCCTGTTGTGCAGATGCTCATGGCCGTGCCGAACTCCGGCACGCAAGGCAACGGATTCCCGGCAGGCGCTCTGATCGCCGGTGGCGTCATCCTGCTCCTGGTAATCGTGGTGGTGGCCTTCAACTTCTCGCGCAGAGCCAAGTAGGCGGTGGCCGACCTTGCGCAGGGTGGTCAGCTCGCGCGCAGCCAGGCGTTGAGTTCGTCGAGGTGCCGGTGCAGCCGGTTGGTCCACATGCCCGAGGAGGTGCGGCAGACGTCGAGGCTGTAGGTCGTGCCGTCACGAAGGAGCGCCTGGATTCCGCGTTGGCCCCAGCGCAGTCCGCCGCTGTTTCCCAGCCGGAACTCCTCGATGTCACTGCGGGTCAGGCGCCTGCTGCCGAGGTGGTTGTGCACGTTCAGCACGCCGTCGGCGTCGGACCTGACGCCGAGGCGGAGGATCCGGTAGCCGATCGCGCAGCCGAAGACGAGGAAGGCCACGCCCATCAGGGCCGACGGCCCCTGGTTGTGAATGATCGTCACCCAGGTGATCGTCGCGACCCACAGGAGGAGGAACGCGGCGGAATAGATACGGAACACCAGCGGTAGTCGGATGTCGACCTGGCTCGGGAACGGCACCGAACGATCATGCCGCACGAGGCGCCCGGTCAGGGCCTTCGGTGCAGGGTGATCGTCGTCCACGCCCCGACATGGATCCGGTCACCGTCGGCGAGCGCGGCCGGGACGGCTGGGTGCAGCGGCTCCGTCGACCCGTTGACCGTCGTGCCGTTCGTCGAGCCTGGGTCGGTCACCGACCAACCGCCCTCCGTCGTCGGGATGAGCACCGCATGCAGGTGGCTGACGCCTGGGTCCAGCGGTGGCCCGGACAGGTCCATCTCCGGGTTGATCCCCTTGCTCTGGCTGCGACGCCCGATCCGGATCTGGCTGCCGGTCAGGGTGAATTCACGACGCGGGCACACTGCCGGGAACTCGACGCCGTCCACTCCGGTCCGGTCGTAGTAGTCACGGTCTGCCTCCACGGTCGCCGTCCACGCACCGGACGCAGCCGGCGCGGCACCGGTCGGTGGCGCGGCGGTGGCCGCCGGTTCGGGCTTGCGTCCGCTGGCGAAGTCATAGCCGTCGTTCTCGCAGAACCGGTCGCTGCCAGACCGCGCAGCTGAGCACACCGGGCAGCGCTCGCCGGCAGCCGGTGCCGCCGCAGCGGCGGGTGGTAGGACGATCGTCGCCTCGGCGGGCGCGCCGCCGATCGCGGCGCCGCACGTGTCGCAGTAGTCCGGCTCGGCTGAGGCATGACCCTTCGGGCACGGGAACGTCGCGCTCATGTGCCCTTCCCCACCCGGACGGTGCGAGTCGAGCGCGTGTCCAGCGTCATCTCATCGGCGGTGTCCACCCGCTTCCTCAGCCGGACGGTGCCGGTGACCGGGTCGTCGATGTCGACGACCTTGGCCAGCAGCGCCTGCGTCTCAGCGTTGCCTGACGCCGCGGCCAACTGCGCGGCCCGGCCGAACTTCATGGTCGCGGTGTCGTCATCTCCGGCCTTGCGCGCCGCCAGGCCCTCGGCGATCACGGCTGCCAGCTCAGCTTGGCCGGTGTAGTGCGCCACGGACTTGTTGATGCGGGTCGACAGCGCGCTGTCCTCGGTCCACACGGCCCGAACCAGCCCCTGCGCGGCGACGTCGTCCCCGACGACGATGCTGACGCGGGCGGCGAGCATCTCATCGCCCACCGCGCCGGTCGGCACCTCGACAGACACGTGGTAGTCGCGGGACTCAGCACCCCACGCGCCGGTCGGGTAGTCCGTGGCACGGGCATTGACCTCGACCCCCTGGCCGCTGAGGTCGGAGACGTCCGGTGCGACCTGCTTGACGAACCTCAGGCTCGCGCCGACCGGCATCCAGACCCGCAGCCGGACGTCGGCGCTGGTCTTACCCATTGCGGCATTGACCATCGCAGTGAAATCGGAGACCAGCCCGTCGGGCTGCGCGACGATGTCGACGCTGCCGAGCAGCGCTGTCGCGATCGCGCGGAGCTCGGCCACGGCCCAGCCGATGCCGACGCCGCGGCAGTCGCACTGGAACGCTCCCTGCCACCGCTGCAGGGCCGCGGTAAGCGCCTCGTTCGGTTCACTCTCGTTCTTGCCGTCGGTGAGCAGGATGGCGTGGTTGACCGCGCCGGGCCTGGACCGGAACAGCCGCCCGGCCGCATCCAGCCAGGTACTGATCGCGGTGCCGCCCCCCGCCTCGAGGCGGTTGATCGCGATGGCGGCTTCGGCCCGGGTCCGGGCCGAGGCCACCGCGAGACCTACCAGCGGGTAGACCTGCAGGGCCATGCCGGAGCCGGCGATGACGGCGAAGTGGACCCCGTCGCGCAGCACGCTCACCGCTGCCTTCGTCGCCTGTTTCGCCGCCTGGATGCGGGCACCCGTCATCGACCCTGACACGTCGAGAAGGATCACCTCGGTCGCGTCGGTGCCGCCGCGGTTCGCGCCTGCGGTGTCGGCGGAGGTGACGGTGACGATCGCGTTGACCTCGCTGGCGCCGTCGGCAAGGAATTCGTTCTGGAAGGTTTCGACGGTGAAGGCACTCACTGGGCAGCTCCTCGTGCGGGATCGCCGCGGTCGGCCCGCGGGCGATGCGAGTTCGGTGTGCTCACTGCACGATCGTGCGCTGAGCCCCGATCCGGGCAGTGAATCACGTCCGACCGATCCGTGACACTGGCCGTCAGCGGGTCGGGACGGGAATGAGGGCGACGGTGATGTTGTCCGCGCCGCCGGCGGCGCGCGCGAAGTCGACGAGGCTGCGGGCAGCGACCGCCGGAACGCCGTCCGCGGCGTGCAGGTGGTCCCGGACCAGGCTGGTCAGGTCCTCGACGGTCGGGGCGTAGTTCCACAGCCCGTCGCTGCACAGCACCAGCACGCCGGGGCCGCCGGCCGTGCGCCGGGTGAGGTGCGCGCTCACCTGCCCGGAGTCCAGCCCGAGCCACGCGGTGATGGTGTGCGCGCGGCGGTCGGCGTAGGCCTGCGCGGGGTCCATCCCGCCAGCGATCGCCTCAGCAGCCCACGAGTCGTCGACGCTGACCTGCTCGGCCGGGCCGTCGGCGGGGATCCAGTACGCGCGGCTGTCGCCCACGCTGACGATGCTGATGTCGCTGCCGGCGACGTGCGCGGCAACGAGCGTGCACGCCGGGACCGACGCGGTGGGCAGCGGCTCACCGTGGCTGTCGAGCAGGGCCGGGTCGGTGATGGCGGCGACGGCGTCACCGGCGGCGCGGACGCAGCCGGTCAGCGTTGGGTCGTCGGGGGTGGCCGCGTTCGCCAGCACGGCGACGGCAGCCCGGGCCGCCGCGGCGGATGCCTTCTGCGGATCCACGGACGTCGGAGACGCCGTCGGCGATCGCGACCGCCACCCCGGTCCCGGTGCCGAGTGCGAGCAGGCAGCCCGCGTCCTCGTTGCGGGAGTGCAGCAGCCCCCGGTCGGTGACGAGCGCGCCGGCCGGGCCGAGGTCGGTCTCGGCGTGGTCAGACAGTGCCGGGACGAGGCGTCCGCAGCTGTCGCAGTACCCGTCCACGTCGGCAACCCCGGCACCGCAGGCGCAGCGGGCACCGGGCTCATGGCCGGCCGCTGCCTCGATCGGCGCGGTGCCGGGTGACGTCGCCGGGCCTTCGGTGCCCGGACTCAGCGGTGCTCCGCAGCTTTCGCAGAACCGGTCGGTGAGCGTGCACCCTTCCCCGCACGCCGGGCAGGGCAGACCGGTGACGATCGGTGCGCTCACGTCAACGTCCGCGGTCGGACGCTGTTGGCCGCATCGACGAACCGGATCTTCTCCGGCCCGTCCGCGGCGCGGCCGAGAACCCGGTAGGCCCGTTCCAGCTGCTCACGTACCGTACGCTCGGCGGCCGCCGGCGACGGCGGCCGAACGCCGAACATGGCCTCGCTCGGCGGTCGCCCGGCGATGACAGCGTCCAGCACCTGGCTGAACAGCGCGACCCGCAGCTCGGCCTCCTCGACGCCGCTGGCCGGCAGGGCGCGCAGCCGTTGGGAGGCCTCCTCCAGATCGGGCATGCCCGCACCGTCGGCGACCAGGGCCCGGATCGCCTCGACCTGACCGGCGTGGTGGGTGGCGGAGGAGTCCGGGATCCGGGAGTACGCGGCGACCGCGGCCGCACGGTTGCCGTCCGCGGCGCGGCACCGGGCCAGCCCCGCGCACGCGGTGGTGAACGACGGGTCGGTCAGCGACACCGTGTCGTAGTAACCGGCGGCGCGGGTGCGTTCTCCGGCGCGCTCGAGGGCGATGGCCAGCGCGAGCTTCGGCGCGAGCTCGCCGGGCAGCAGCGCAGCCACCGCGTCGAACAGGTCGGCCGCGTCGGCGTCGCGACCGCCGGCGAGCGCGAGCACGCCGGCGAACCAGGCGCTGCGCCAGGTGCTCCCGTACTCCTCGACCGCGGCGTCGAGGCGCTGCTGGGCGGCGGAGTAGTCAGGGCTGGGGCGGGCGGCGGCGGAGTCGATCAGCGCGCGAACGGCGCGGAGTTCGATTCCCAGGCTCGGTTGCGGGGCGTGGTCGAGCAGGGCGAGCAACTGGGCCGGGTCGGTCCCGGTGACCGAGGCAAGGTAGGCCGCCGCGGGGTCGTCGGCGTCCGGCAGCGGGAACGGCAGGGACCGCCAGTCCGCGACGGTCAGGTCCGGGCGCATCTCCACGGTGAACAGCCGGCTCGGTGCCGGGTGCGGGTCCCCGTCGGCGGCCAGCACCTCGCGGAGCACTCCGAGCAGCTGCCCGGCCATCTCTTCCGCCGAGTGGAAACGGTCGGCCGGGTCGGTCGCGGTCGCCCGTCGCAGGAACCGGTAGAAGGACTCGAACCTCTTGTACACCGCCACGTCGCCGCGTTCGGGCAGCGTGGTGGCGAACGTGGACTGGTAGCCGCGGAAGTCGGTGGACAGCACCGCAAGGGTCCGTCCGACGGTGTACAGGTCCGATTCGACCGACGGGCCGTCGGTTGCGATCTCCGGTGCCTGGAAGCCGACGGTTCCGTAGATGTCGGCGCTGTCGTCGCCGGCGCGCACGACCGCGCCCAGGTCGATCAGTTTCAACTGTTCCGGGGTCTGGATGATGTTGTCAGGCTTGAAGTCGCAGTAGATGAGGCCGTTCTCGTGCAGGTAGCCGAACGCGGGCAGGATCTCCAGGATGTAGGCGATCGCCTGTGCGAGCGGCAGTGGGTCGGGTGTGCCGCCTGCTGCGGCCCGGCGCTGTTTGAGGAGATCTTTCAGGGAAGGGCCGCCGACGTACTCCATGACGATGTAGGAAGCTCCGTCATGTACGACGAAGTTGTACACCTTGAGAATGTTCGGGTGTTCCATCTGCGCGAGGTAGCGCGTTTCGGCGAGGGCCACCGCGGCAGCGGCTGCGTCGCCGGAATCGAGCAGGCCCTTGAGGACCACCCACCGGTCGCTGACGTTGCGGTCGGTCGCCAGGTAGATCCAGCCGAGGCCGCCGTGCGCGAGGCAGCCGGCGACCCGGTACTGGCCGGCGATCAGGTCACCGGAGGCCAGCTTCGGGGTGAAGGAGAACTTCTGGCCGCAGTTCGGGCAGAAGCCCTCCGGCCGGCCCGGGCGCCCGTCCCGGCTGCGGCCGACCTTCTCCCCGCAGGAGGCGCAGTACCGCTTGTCCTCTCCCACGTTCGGGTCCGGCAGCACGGCGGTGGCCGGGTCGCGGCGCGGCACCGGTGGCACGCTGACCAGCCCGGCGCCGATCCGGCGGCTGCTCGAGGATCGGGCGCTGCCGGTGCGGGCCGACCCGGTCCCGGCGCTGCCGGTGTGCCGCGATCCTGCCGCGGTCGCGACGGTCCCGGCGGTGCCCGTGCGGGCGCTCGGCACGCCGCCGCTCGCGGCCGGTGCGCGGGGCGCCGGCTTGCGGGGCGCGTGGCCGCATTCGGTGCAGTACCCGTCCTCGACGACGCCGATGCAGCCAGGCGTGGACGGGCAGGGCTGCGCGGTCGTATCTGCGGCCATTACTGGTCTCCTGCAATCGGCGTGGTCGTGGTGGCCGCAATGACGGCGTTGCTGTAGGCGGCGACCGCGGCGCGGGCAGCGGGCAGGTCGCACGGGGCCGTGTAGAGCAGGTCGCGGGCCCGGGCGGCCATCCGGGTCAGCTGCTCGGATTCGGCGAGGCCGTAACGGGCGGCTTTCGAGGTGTAGGCGTCGAGGCGGCCGCGCAACTCCGACCGTTCGGCCAGCGGAGCCGCCGAGGCGTCCCGGTCCTCGCGCGCGTGGTCATAGGCGGAGCGTGCCCGCCGCTGCCAGGCGAGCAGTCGCCCGCCCGCTGCCGGGTCGCCGCTGCCGGTGCTCGCCCTGAGCTGGGCCAGTTCGGCGGCCAGCCCCGGATCCGGATCGGTCGGTCGGGCAGCCTGATGCCCGGCGATCTTGGCGGCGGCTTCGGTGTAGGCGGCCGATGCTCGGCTGTGCATCTCGGCGATGTCGCTCAGCAGCTGGTCGGCGCCGGTGAGGATGCCGGCGAGCTGGGCCCGCAGTTCCGCGGCGGAGGTGGCGGCGGCTCGGGCGCGGGCCAGGGCCGCCTCGGTGGGCGCGAAGTCGGCGGGATCCGTGCCCAGCGGGTCGCAGGTGACCTGCTCCGTCAGAGCGGTCAACGCGGCGGCGGCGGCGGCGAGTTCCGCCGGCGGCTGCGGCCCGGCGGCGGTGAGGGAATCGTGTTCGGTGACGCAGCCGTTGAGCCTGGCCAGCTGCCATTGCCAGGCGCCGGCGACGTCAGCCAGGACGGAACGGGTCCTGTCGAACGCGTCCTCCATGGCGGTGAGCAGCTGCGCCGGGGTGCAGCGGGCGCTCTGCTGGCGGGGGCCGAGCAGCGCCCGTTGGGTGAGCGGAATGCTGGCGGTGGACAGTTCGATGCTGTCGCCGAACAGTGTTGCCGCGTAACGGGAAAGATCGTCACGGTTGAGCTTGCGGCCGGTGCCGCGCAGCGCGCCGGCGGCTGCGAGGGCGTCGGACAGAAGCTGATGCCCGGCCCACAGTTCGGCCATCGCCGGCTGGACCGCCTGCCAGCGCTGCGCGGTCTTGCCGAGCAGCGGCCGGGTAGAAAGCAGCATCCGGGTGCTGTCGGCGTCCAGCTCGACCAGCGTGGTCGCGATCGTGTCGCTTGCTGCCGACAGCCGCGCGCGCTCGGCGTCGCAGGCCTCGAGGGTGGGCGGCGCGCTGTTGGTCATGATCCCGGTCCGTTCATGGCGCTGGATGCTGGTGTCAATCGCGGTAGTGCGCGGCCGGCGGTACCGGGGTCGGTGCGTACCTGGCCAGCCAGCGTTTGAACAGCGCGGTCCAGGTGCCGTCGCCGCGTTCACGGGCGAGGACCCCGTTGACGAACCGGGTGAACTCGGGGTGGCTCTTGCTGATCGCCAGGCCGTACGGCTCGTCGGTGAACCGGGGTCCGACGACCTTCGTGTACGGGTCCTGGGCGGCCAGGCCGGCGAGGATGGTGTCGTCGGTGGAGATCGCGTCCGCGCGGTTCTGCTGGAATGCGACGAGGCAGTCGCCCCAACTGGGTTCGGTCAGCAGGGTCGGGCGGCTGGGTCGCGGCCTTGATCGCGTCGATCGAGGTGGAGCCGGCGGCGGCGCACACCGTTTTGCCGCCCAGGTCGGCGAGGCTGGCCGCCCTCGACGTGCTGGGGACGAGGATCCTCTGCCCGGCGTCGTAGTAGACGGTGGAGAAGTCGACGAGCTTGTCGCGGGCGCAGTTGACCGTCATGGTCTCCGCGACCAGGTCCACCGTCCCCTTCTGTACGTCCGGGATCCGGGCGCTGTTCGGGATGACCACGATCTGGATCTTGTTCGGGTCACCGAAGATGGCCTGGGCGACGAGCCGGGCGGTGTCGATGTCGAAGCCTTCGACCTCGCCGGTGAACGGGTTCCGGCTGGAGAACAGCAGGGTGTCCTGGCTGGTTCCCACGATCAGGCGACCGCGAGCGGCGATGGTGGCCATGAACGAACCGGCAGGCATCGCGCCCGGTGCGGGCAGCGTGGCCGGGGGCCGCAGGCTCGCGGTCGCGTCCCCGCAGCTGGTGTCGGCGGCCGGGACGGCGGTTGCGGCCGAGCCGGCCGGGGCGACCGGGGAGCCGGCTGCCGCCGGTGCGTGCGTGGCACCGCCCGTGCAGGCGGTGAGGACGGCGGCCGCGGCTAGCAGCAGGCCGCAGGTGGCGGCGCGGCTCGGTCGGGCGGTCATCGGTATTCCTCCAGTCGGGCGCGGATGCCGAGGACCGACAGCACGCAGGTGATGAGGGCGAGCAGCGGCGCGATGCCGGTGAGCGGCGTCAGCCCGAAGTCGGCGTGGGAGGCGGCGGCGGCGAACCTGGCCTGCGCCGCGGTGACGTTGCCGGTGAGCGCGTCGTCCAGCGCCGCGAACGCTGCCCCCGCGCCGCCGGGGCTCGTCGAGGTGTCCAGGGCGACCGCGGCGTTGTAGTCACCGCCGTCGACGAGGGAGCTGACCTTGGCGTGCGCGGCGAGGTAGTTCTCCTCAAGCGCCCGCTCGGGGCTGCCGGCCGGCAGCAGCGCCGGGTGGCCGGGGCCGCCGAGCAGCGCCGTCTTCGCGTCGGTGAAGTCCTTCGTGAACGCGGCCGAGGTGCCGCGGCTGACGAGGGTGAGGCTGTCGTCGCCATGCTGGATGAGCGCGGTGATCCGGGCGCGTGCGGCCACCGTGACCGGGTCGGACCCGTCCCGGCGCGCGGTGGCCAGCCGGTGATGCTGCAGCAGCAGGACCGCCGCGCCGGCGCTGGCGAGGATGAGCAGCGTGACGGTCCCGGCGAGCAGGCCCGGGTTGATCAGCCGGCGGGTGCGGCGGGTCAGGAACAGTTGCGTGCCGATGAGGGCGATCAGCAGCAGCGTCGCAACCGCTGCGGTGCCGATGATCCATCGGTCCGCGCGGGCGGACCGGTAGTCGGCGGCGAGCTGGCGCTGTTCGACGGTGAGCAGCTGATCCGCGGCCGGCAGCATGGTTGTCCGGAGCAGGCTGCTGGCCTGGCCGAGGTAGGACGCGCCGACCGGCAGGCCTTGCCGGTTGTTCGCGCGGGCGGACTGGATGAGGCCGGTGTAGACGGGTAGTTGGGTGGCCAGGGTGCGCACGGCCTGGGCGGCGGCGCCGCTCTGCCCGGTGCGGCCGGCGGCTTGGGCGAGCTGGGTGCCGACCGTGGCGATGTCGGCGGTGTACCGCGTCGTCTGGCTGGCTGGCTCCAGGCCGCCGGACAGGAACGCCTGGGCGGAGGTCGTGTCGGCGTCGGCGAGCGAGCTGTAGATCGTCTCGGCGTTCACGAGCAGCGGCTCGGCGGAGCGGGTGGTGGCGTGCGTGCCGTTGGCGGCCAGGGTCAACGTGAGGGTCGCGGCGCCGGCAAGGAGCAGCGCGAGGACGACCAGGGTGGCGCGGAGCAGCCGAAGCCGGCCCGGGGTGGTGTCGGTGGCCGGCAGGACCGCCGCGAGCCGGCGCCGGGCCGGGCCGGCCGTGGTCGGCGACGGGTCGAGAGTGGTCACGAGGTCTCCTGCATCGGCGGTGTCGCGTCGGGTGCTGCTGGAAAGGACTATCCCGTACCGGTGCGGTGATACATCGCTTAAATCTGGTTTGGTGTGGCAGATCGCGGCTCCCCGGAACGCGCCGTGCCAGGGACGCGGGTCCGCGTCGTCCTCGAGCGGCGGGGCGGGAGCCGGGGCGGGAAGTTGGCCAGCAAGCGCTGCCGGGCCCCTGGCAATCCCAAGATCTGGTGGGCAAGGGGGGAGTTGAACCCCCACGTCCTTACGGACACACGGACCTGAACCGTGCGCGTCTGCCATTCCGCCACTTGCCCGAGGCGTCTTGAAAAGACGGCCCAGATTAGCACGACACCTCAGGCCCACCTGCGGGGCCCGGAACCCCGCTCGCAGATACCATCGACGGCGAACCCGGGCGCTTCGAGGGTGCCGGCCAGGCCCGGATGACACCCGTCAGCGCGACAGCTGGAGAGGAGGACCGCAGCGATGAGCCTCGCCCAGCGTTTCGAACGCAGGCTGGAGAGCATGGTCGGTGCGGCCTTCGCCCGGGTGTTCAAGGGGCAGGTGGAGCCGGTCGAGATCGGCAACGCCCTGCAGCGCGAGGCGCTGGACAAGAAGGCGGTGATGGGCAACGGCCAGGTGCTGGTGCCCAACCGCTACCGGGTCACCCTGGGCACCTCCGACTACGAGCGGCTGCTGCCCTGGGAGGTGCAGCTGAGCCGGTCGCTGGCCGAACTGGTCCAGGAGTACCTCGACGACAACGGGCTGGCCGCGATCGGTGACGTCGAGGTCTACCTCGCCCACGACCCGAGCCTGCACACCGGCGTCTTCGGGGTCGCCTCCCGGATGGAGGCCCAGGCCCCGCCGCGCCGCCGCCCGATGGACTCGATGTCGATGCCGGTGGTCGCCGGGCACCCGGACCAGTACCTGCAGCCGTACGGTTCGCCGCCCCGCGCAACGCCCCGAGCCGGCGCGTCCGGAGCCGCAGCGGCCCCGGGCCGAGGAGCCGCAGCCCACCCAGTTCTCGCAGCTGGCCCAGCCCTCGGTGCAGGCCGAGCCGCGCCGACCGGCCTACCTGCCCCGGCTCTCGGTGGACGGCACCCCGCGGGTGGCCCACCTCAAGGCCGGCAGCAATGTCGTCGGCCGCGGCACCGACGCGGACCTGCAGCTGATGGACCAGGGCGTCTCGCGCCGGCACGCCGACCTGCACGTGGCCGAGGGCCGCACCACGGTCTATGACCTCGGCTCCACCAACGGCACCCTGGTCAACGGCCACGCGGTGCGCAGCCAGCCGCTGCAGCACGGCGACGTGATCCGGGTGGGGCACACCCGGCTGGTGTTCCACGAGGACGACTCTTGACCTCGCCGCTGGCGATCCAGCTGATGCGGTTTGCCTTCCTGGCACTGCTCTGGCTCTTCCTGTACGGCATGGTCCGGGTGATCCGGATGGAGCTGCG
The DNA here is from genome assembly GCA_963796905.1 of uncultured Actinomycetota bacterium. Taxonomy (GTDB): domain Bacteria; phylum Actinomycetota; class Actinomycetes; order Mycobacteriales; family Jatrophihabitantaceae; genus Jatrophihabitans_A. The sequence goes on from CAWCNK010000005.1 coordinate 272,918, forward strand.
CACCGCCGGCGCGCCCCGGGTGCAGGTGCCGGCCAAGGCCAAGGCGCGTCCCCGGCGCGGCCGGCCGGCGGCCACCGAGGGGAGCCGGAACGGTCGCGGCGCGCTGTCCCAGCTGGTCGTCACCGAGGGCAGCCTGGCCGGCACCCGGGTCGCGCTGGCCGGCAAGCCCATCCTGATCGGCCGGGCCAACGACTCGACCCTGGTGCTGACCGACGACTATGCCTCCACCCGGCATGCCCGGATCAGTGAGAACAACGGCGTCTGGTACCTGGAGGACCTCGGTTCCACCAACGGCACCTTCCTGGGCCAGGCAAAGGTCACCGAGCCGACGCCGCTGGAGGCCGGAGCGGTGATCCGGATCGGCAGGACCGCCATGGAACTGCGCTGACCGCATGGCGCTGAAACTCACCTACGCGGTGCGCTCGGACCGGGGCCTGGTCCGGGGCAACAACGAGGACTCGGTGTACGCCGGGCCCCGGCTGCTGGCCATCGCGGACGGCATGGGCGGCCACGCGGCCGGCGAGGTGGCGTCCAAGATCGTCATCGGCACGCTGGAGAGCCTGGACGAGGACCGCCCGATCGCCGACCTGATCGGCGCCCTGCGCGACACGGTGGCCGACGCGTCCGCGGCGCTGGCACACGCGGTGCAGGAGAACCCGGCGCTGGAGGGGATGGGCACCACCCTCACCGCGATCCGGTTCGCCGGCAGCCGGATCGCCCTGGTGCACGTCGGCGACTCGCGTGCCTACCTGCTGCGCGGCGGCCAGCTGTCCCAGATCACCCACGACGACACCTACGTCCAGTCGCTGGTGGACTCGGGCAAGCTGACCGCCGACGAGGCCTCCCACCACCCCCGCAAGTCGGTCATCCTGCGGGCCCTCAACGGCACCGAGGTGGATCCGGACATCTCCATCCGGGAGGCGCGCAAGGGCGACCGGTACCTGCTCTGCAGCGACGGGCTGAGCGACGTCGTCACCGCCACCACGCTGCTCGAGGCGCTGGTCGAGGGCACGCCGCAGGGCTGCGCGGACCGGCTGGTGGAGCTGGCGCTGCGCGGCGGCGGCCCGGACAACGTCACCTGCATCGTCGCCGACGTGGTCGACGTCGCCGCCCGGGCCGACGACGTGCCGATCATCGGCGGCGCGGTCACCGACCAGGCCGCGACCACCGATTCCGGCTCGAACTCCCCGGCGGCCCGGGCGGCCCGGATGTCGGAGCCCGAGCAGGTCGAGCCGCCGGTGCCGGTCGCGCCCCATGGCCGCCGGCGCTGGCTGGTCGCGGGCGTGGCGGCGCTGCTGGTGCTGGCCGCGGCGATCGGCGGTTACCTGTGGACCCAGAAGCAGTACTTCGTCGGCCGGGACGGTGACGAGGTGGCGGTGTTCCGCGGCGTGAACGCGCATTTCGGGCCGGTCAGCCTGTACTCGGTGATCGAGAACTCCGACCTGAGGATCGCCGACCTGACCCAGTCGGCCGGCGGGCAGGTGCTCAACGGCATCACCGCCAACAGCCGCGCCGACGCCGACGCGATCCTGGCACGGTTGGCCGACGAGCTGAAGCCGCCGTGCCCGGCCGTCACCTCGACGCCGGCCACCCCGACCCCGTCGACCAGCCGGCCGGCGACCACGTCGGCGGCCCGGTCCCCGTCGCGCACTCCGACCCGGTCGGCCAGCCGGTCGGCGCCCCGCACCTCCGGCGCCGCGACCAAGCCGCGGGTTACCCCGACGCCCACCCCCTCGTCGGCCACGCCGCTGCCGTCGCCGTCGAACACCCCGGTGCCCGGGGTGGACTGCCGATGAGCGGTGTGACATGAGCCGGCCGAACCAGCTGCCCACCCGGCGCGGCACCGAACTGCTGTTCGTGATCGCGGCCACCCTGGTGGTGGCCTGTGCCGAGGCCTTCGTCGAGATCACCCGCGACAGCAAGCTGTCCAACCACGTGGCCACCTACCCGCTGGTGGTGCTGGGCATCGGGGTGGCCTGCCACCTGGCGATCCGGCGCACGGCCCGCTACGCCGACCCGCTGCTGCTGCCGTGCGCGGTGCTGCTGGTGGGCCTCGGCCTGGTGATGATCCACCGGCTGGACCTGGGCCTGGCCCAGCAGGCCGCCGAGAACGGCACCACCTATACCGGGGTGGCCGCGGCCAGCCAGGTGGTCTGGGCGGTCCTGGGCCTGGTGGTGTTCCTGGCGGTGCTGCTGGTGATCCGCGATCACCGGTCGCTGGCCCGCTACGCCTACACCCTCGCCCTGATCGGGCTGTTCCTGCTGATGCTGCCGGCGGTGCTGCCCGCCCAGTACTCGGAGGTCAACGGGGCCCGGATCTGGATCCGGGTCGCCGGCTTCTCCATCCAGCCCGGTGAGATCGCCAAGATCGCGCTGACCGTCTTCGCGGCCTCCTACCTGGTCGACAAGCGCGACGTGCTGTCGCTGGCCGGCCGCCGGTTGCTCGGCGTCGACCTGCCGCGCGGCCGGGACCTCGGGCCGGTGCTGGTCGCCTGGCTGGTCAGCATGGGGGTGCTGGTCCGCAACCACGACCTGGGCACCGCGCTGATGTTCTTCGGGCTGTTCGTGGTGCTGCTCTACGTGGCCACCGAGCGGGTCAGCTGGGTGCTCATCGGCGTGCTGCTGTTCGCCGGCGGCTGCGTGCTGTCGTACGAGTTCTTCGGCACCGTCAAGCAGCGGGTCACGGTCTGGTTGCACGTCTTCGACTACCTGCAGGACGAGGGTTACCAGATGAGCCAGTCGCTGTTCGGGCTGGGCACCGGCGGCCTGTTCGGCGCGGGCCTGGGCGGCGGGCGTCCCGAGCTGGTGCCGGTGGCCAAGTCCGACTTCATCCTGTCGGCCTTCGGGGAGGAGCTGGGGCTGTTCGGCCTGGTCGCCATCCTGGGCGTCTACCTGGTGATCCTGTCCCGGGGCTTCGCCACCGCGCTCGCGGTCCGGGACTCGTTCGGCAAGCTGCTGGTCACCGGGCTGACCTTCTCGCTGGGCCTGCAGCTGTTCGTGGTGGCCGGCGGCATCTCCCGGCTGCTGCCCGAGACCGGTCTCACCACCCCGTTCCTGTCCTACGGCGGCTCGTCGCTGGTGGCCAATTTCGGGCTGCTGGCGCTGCTGCTGCGGGTCTCCGACGCGGCCCGGCGCCCGCCCACCACGCCACCGTCGGCGGTCACCACCGACAGCGGTCCGGTGCCGGTCCAGCTGGGGGGCACCTCGTGAACCGGCCGATCCGGCGGGTCGGGGTGTTCGTCGGGCTGCTGCTGCTGGCGGTGGTGCTGAACCTGAACTGGGTGCAGGTGGTCCGGGCCGACCACTACCAGGACAACAGCGCCAACCGGCGGACCGTGCTGGACGAGTACAAGCGCCAGCGCGGTTCGATCGTGCTGAGCGGTTCGGGCACCCCGGTGGCCGAGTCGGTGTCCACCAAGGACGCGCTGATGTACCTGCGCAAGTACGCGGGAGGCCCGGTGTACGCGCCGGTGACCGGGTTCAACTCGCTGTACTACGGCAATTCCTCCATCGAGGCGGCTGAGAACGGCGTGCTGGCCGGCACCGACGACCGGCTGTTCGTGCAGCGGCTGACCAGCCTGCTGACCGGCCGGGACACCCGCGGCGGCAACGTCATCCTGACCGTCAACAAGCAGGCGCAGGCCGCGGCCTACCAGGCGATGGGATCCAGGCGCGGCGCGGTGGTGGCGCTGGACCCGGCGACCGGGGCGATCCTGGCCGCGGTCAGCACCCCCTCCTACGACCCGAACGCGTTGAGCTCGCACTCCCCGGACGGCATCCAGGCCGCGTACAAGCGCTACAACGCCGACCCGGCCAACCCGCTGCTCAACCGCGCGTTCAACGTCACCTACCCGCCGGGCTCGGTGTTCAAGGTGGTGGTGGCCAGCGCCGCGCTCAAGAACGGCCGGACGCCGCAGACCCGGATCCCGGCGGTGAACGCGCTGACGCTGCCGCAGACCCGTACCCAGTTGCGCAACTTCGGTGGCGAGCAGTGCGCCGACGGCAAGACCGACACCCTGGACCACGCGCTCACCATCTCCTGCAACACCGCCTTCGCCCAGCTGGGCATGGACCTGGGCACCGAGACCATCAAGCAGCAGGCGGCACTGTTCGGCATCGACGACAGCGACTTCTCGGTGCCGGTGCCGGTGGCGGCCTCGTCGGTCGGGCCGATCGTCGACCAGGCCGCGCTGGCCCAGTCCAGCATCGGCCAGCGCGACGTCCGGGTCACCCCACTGCAGGCGGCGATGATCTCGGCCGCGGTGGCCAACGGCGGCAGGTTGATGAAGCCGTACCTGGTCGCGGAGGAGCAGGCGCCGAACCTGGCGGTGCTGAGCCATCCGGACCCGGAGGTGCTCAACGAGGTGATGGACTCCGACCAGGCCCGCCAGCTGACCGCGATGATGGTGAACGTGGTCGCCAAGGGCACCGGCACGGCGGCGCAGATCCCCGGCATCCAGGTCGCCGGCAAGACCGGTACCGCCGACAACGGCCCGCAGCAGGCCAACGGCAGCTACGTCAACCAGCCGCACGCCTGGTTCTCCGGGTTCGCGCCGGCGGACAACCCCAAGATCGCGGTGGCGGTGATCATCGAGAACGGCGGTGTGCGCGGCGACGAGACCACCGGTGGGCTGGCCGCCGCGCCGGTGGCCCAGGCTGTGATGAAGGCTTATCTGGCCGCGATAGGGGTTAAATGATGGCCCTCGGAGGTCGGCGGCCCGGTGCCCGGCAGCGACGCCCCGCACGGCAGGCAGCCGGTGCATGGCAGGCTAGAAAGTAAGGACGTCCGATGACGGCAGCACGGCTGGTGGGCGGCCGCTACGAGATCGGCGAACTGCTCGGCTACGGCGGGATGGCCGAGGTCCGCAAGGGCCGCGACGTCCGGCTCGGCCGGGACGTCGCGGTGAAGGTGCTGCGCTCGGACCTGGCCCGCGACCCGACGTTCCAGAACCGGTTCCGGCGTGAGGCGCAGGCCGCCGCGGGGCTCAATCACCCGTCGATCGTGTCGGTCTACGACACCGGCGAGGACGACGGGCCGGAGGGCCGCACGCCCTACATCGTGATGGAGTACGTCGAGGGCCACACGCTGCGCGACGTGCTCAAGAGCCAGGATCGGGTGGCGCCGCAACAGGCCATGGAGATCGTAGCCGAGGTGTGCGCGGCGCTGGACTTCTCGCACCGCTCGGGCATCGTGCACCGCGACATCAAGCCCGGCAACGTGATGGTCACCAGCTCCGGTGCGATCAAGGTGATGGACTTCGGCATCGCCCGGGCGCTGGCCGACAACGCGGCCACCGTGACCGCCACCTCTGCCGTGATCGGCACCGCGCAGTACCTGTCGCCGGAGCAGGCCCGCGGCGAGTCGGTCGACGCCCGCTCGGACGTGTACTCCACCGGGTGCCTGCTCTACGAGCTGCTCACCGGGCACCCGCCGTTCACCGGGGACTCGCCGGTGGCGATCGCCTACCAGCATGTCCGGGAGAACCCGCAGGCGCCGTCGTCGGTGAACAACGTGGTGCCACCGGCGCTGGATTCGATCGTGATGAAGGCGCTGGCGAAGAACCCGTTGAACCGCTACCAGACGGCTGCCGAGATGCGGATGGACCTGCAACGCGCGCTGGCCGGCCAGCAGGTCGAGGCGGAGTCGGTGATGACCGACGCCCAGCGAACCCAGTTCATCGCCGCCCGGCCGCAGGCCCGGCCGGGGGTGCTGACGCCGAACTACGACGACGAGGACGACACCGCCCACCACCGCGGGGCGCTGATCTGGACGGCGGTGGTGCTGGCGCTGCTGCTGGTGATCGGCGGCGCCGCGCTGTACCTGCTGAAGAAGGACAACGAGCCGAACTCCCCGACGCTGTACCAGGTGCCGGCGCTGGTCGGGCTGTCCCCGGCGGCTGCCACCGACACGCTGCGTGCCAACCACCTGATCCCGGCGGCCGGCAAACCGGACGGCAGCAACGGCCCGTGCAGCGCCGGAGCGGACTCGGCGGTGCTGAAGAACCCGACCAAGGGCCAGATCTGTACCCAGAACCCGGCGGCCGGCAAGGAGGTGGCCGACGGCACCACGGTCAGCTTCACCGTCTACGCCGGGCCGGCCGACGTGCTGGTGCAGCAGGTGGTGGGGCTGTCCTACAGCGAGGCGCAGAAGGCGCTGGCGACGCAGGGCCTGGCGGCCAGCCGGTCCGACATGGACAGCCCGAAGCCGGCCGGGCAGGTGATCGGCCAGGACCCGCCGGCCAATGCCTCGGTGCCGCCGGGGACCACGGTCAAGCTGCAGGTCGCCAACGGCAAGGTCAAGCTGCCGGACGTCACCAAGCTGACCGAGCAGCAGGCCCGGGCCAAGCTCAACCAGCTCGGCTTCACCACCATCGCGCGGTCGGAGACCGCGCCGGTACAGCCCGGCTTCCAGGTCGGGCAGGTGATGTCGATGGACCCGACGCCGGGGATCTTCTACAACCCGGCGACCACGATCACCCTGACCGTGGCGGTGAAGCCGACCTGCTCGACACCGCCGTCTTCGACGTCACCGCCGGCCTCTCCCAGCGGATCCGGCTCGGGCACCCCGTCGTCGAGCCCGAGCAGCAGCCCGAGCACCTCGCCGACACCGACCGCGAACCCGTCCTGCACGCCCGGCTGAGTGGTGGCGCACGCCTGAGCATCGACGGGACGCGCCGCATTGACGCGATTCCGGGAAGGTCGCGCAGCGGAGTTGTCGGGCCGGGCCAGCGGGCTGCGTTCTGCCCTAGAAGGGTGGCGGTTTCGGGTCGGGTCCTGGTTGTGGGTTGGGCGGTGGTTCCGGAACCGGTTCTGTTCGCAGCTCAAACCGGGGTGGCGGCATCGGCCAGCGATCGGATGGATCGGTGCGGTAATGCCTGCCGACCGGGCTGGTCCAGTGGCTGCTGCCGGTTCGCGAATCTCGGCTGACCCGCCAGCCGGCCTCGGTCTTGGCGTTGTGATGACGGCGGTGTAGCGGGTGCAGATTGCCGGCGCTGGTGCTGCCGTTTGGGTAGGCCATGATGTGGTCGAGGTCGCAGCGGCGAGCCTGATGGGTGCAGAAGGGGAAGGTGCATTCGCCGTCGCGGCCGATCACGTGGTCAGCCAGGTGCCGAGGTGGCCGGTACCTGGTAGTGCCGTAGTCCAGCAACTGGCCGCTGACCGGATCGGTGACCAGCCGGCGCCAGGTGCCGGTGGGGTCGTGCGCGAGTTCGCGGGCGTAGCCGGCGGGGATGGGGCCGTAACCCGCAAGCCAGCCAGGCTCATCGCTCGCGCCGGCCAGGGTCGACAGTGGCACTACGACCTGGACGTGCGGCTGATGCCCTTGCGCGGTAGGCAGATCGCCACTGGTCCCGGCGAGCACGGCGTTCACCAGGGCATCTGCGCGTAACTGATCCATCGTCCGGGCGTCCTCAGCCGGCGCCAGCCGGGCGGCTGCGTCGCACCGGTCGTAAAGCAACTGTGCCTGCGCTGCCGGCAGGAGTGCCATCAGCCAGGAGGTGCCGTGGTCGGCCGGGCTGATCCGCAGGTGCCGGTCGGCCACCGCGCGCTGGTGCCGCTGCTCGGCCGAGGCCGGGTCGAGCTGTAGTGCGGTGCGCTTGGCGGTCCGCTTGAGCTGGACGGCGGACTGCTGGTGGGCGGACGTCAGCACCCGATCCTCGTAGTCAGGCAGCACGTCATCCGGTAGCTGATAGGAGGCCTCTGTAATCACGGTGGCCTGGGCCGGCCCGATCCGCCCCTCGGACAGCGCCGCCAGCGTCGCGGGTAGCCGGCCGCAGAGCCGTTCGGCGTTCTTGAGCAGGTTTTGAGCGGCCGGGCCGGACAGCCCGAGTGCACAGCCGATCTCTTCCACACACCAGTGCTTGGCCGAGGAATCCTCTGCTGCGATCGTGCTCAACAGTGTCAGCTGGCGTGCCCACCACCAGGACAACTGGCGTTGCTGGTCGGCCAGCGCAGCGATGCGCTCGGCAGCGGTCAGGGTGGCGAAGTCGAGCGCAGCGAGCCGAGCACCTTCCGCGAGGCCGGGCTGCCGCCACCCGAGCCCCTGCCGCAGGGCATCAGCCGGGTCCATCGAGGAATCCGCCGGATCGGCAAAGATGATCGGCGCGCCCATCCAGTGGATGGCAGCAGATCCCATTCGCTGGCTGCGGCTCTCGGCTGTGATCATGCGTCGACGCTAGCTCAGCGCACTGACAATTCTGAGATCCGATCCAGAGCTGTGGATAACAAGGCTCGACCCGGATTCCCCTGTGGATACAACGCTGTTCCGGAGACCGTGACCCAAGACCCGTGACCCAAGACCCGTGACCCAAGACCCAGAGAAGCCTCAGTAGGACTTGGGCAGTCCCAGCGAGTACTGCGCCACGAAGTTGAGCAGCATCTCCTTGCTCACCGGGGCGATCCGCATCGCCCGGACCACGCCGAGCAGCGCGCCCAGGCCGTACTCGGCGGTCAGGCCGTTGCCGCCGTGGGTCTGGATCGCGGCGTCGAGGGCGTTCCAGGCCGCCTCCCCGGCGGCGTACTTGGCCATGTTGGACGCCTCGCCGGCCGCCATCGCGTCACCCGCGTCGTGCGCGGCGGCGGCCTTGTAGACCATCAGCTTGGCGAGTTCGGTCTCGATGTGGGCCTTGGCCAGCGGGTGCGCGATCGCCTGGTGCGCGCCGATCGGCTGCTTCCACACGGTGCGGGAGTTGGCGTAGCGGGCCGCCCTGGCCAGTGCGAACCGGGCGGTGCCGACCGAGAACGCCGCGATGGTGATCCGCTCCGGGTTGAGGCCGGCGAACAGCGCCGGCAACGCGGCATCCAGCGAACCGCCGATCACGTTGTCCGCCGGCACCCGCACGTCGTCGAAGTAGCAGAAGAACTGCCGCTCCGGTGACACCAGTTCCATCTCGATCGGCCGGTACTCCAGGCCCGACGCGTCGGTCGGCACCACGAACAGCGCCGGACGGATCTGGCCGCCCTCGCGGGAGGCCGGCGACTGCCCCACCACCAGGATGTAGTCGGCCTGGTCCACCGCGGAGATGTAGTACTTGCGGCCGTTGACGAGGTAGTCGCCGTCCGGCTGCCGCACGGCGCTGGTGGCGATGTTGTGCGAGTTCAGCCCCGCGTCCGGTTCGGTGATCGCGAACGCCATCTTGATCGAGCCGTCGGCCATCCCCGGCAGCCAGCGCTGGCGCTGCTCTGCGGTGCCGCTCTGGGCGATGATGGTGGCGCAGATGGCCGGTGAGACCACCAGCAGCAGCAACGGCGCCCCGGCCGCGGCCAGTTCCTCGCAGACGATCGCGAGTTCGGTGATCCCGCCGCCACCGCCGCCGTACTGCTCGGGGGTGTTGACCCCGATGAAGCCGAGCCGGGCGGCCTTGTCCCACAGCTCGGTGGTCACTTCGTGGGCCCGGGCCTTGGCCAGCCAGTAGTCGATGCCGAACTCGGCACCCAGGTCGGCGACCGACGCGCGCAGCGCTCGGTGCTCGGTCGTCTCGGCGAAGTCCACGGTGCACTCCTCGGCAGGACAGCGGCAGAACAGCAGGCAGAACAGCAGGACGGGCAGGGCAACCCCATGAACCGCTACCCGCCGGTAACACCTGACGGTAGCGGGTGGCCGGCCGATCCTCACCTCCGCGACGGGTGCCGCCGCCGGCAGGTACGGTCGGCCGGGTGACCGAATGGGTCCGCCTGGTCGTCGGCCTGGTGGCATTGCTGGCGATCGCGACTGCTGTCGCTCGGGCCGGCAGGCTGGACCGGCAGCGAGCCCTGCTGACCGCCTCGCTGCGCGCGGTGGTGCAGCTGGCGTTCGTGGCGGCTGCGCTGCGCGGGGTGTTCGCCGCACCGTGGGCCTCGCTGGCGGTGGTGGCGGTGATGTTCACGGTCGCCACCTGGACCGCCGCTCGCCGGCTGCGCGGCCTGGAAGGCGCGCTGCCCGCGGTGCTGCTCTCGTGCGGCGCGGGTGCCGCGGTGGTGATCGCGATCGTGGTCGCGCTGCCGACCCTGGACCGGGACGTGCGGACCTTCGTCGCGGCCTCCGGCATCGTGCTCGGCGGCACCATGACCGCGGCGACGCTGGCGGGCCGGCATCTGGCCGAGGGCCTGCGGCGGCGCCGCGACGAGGTCGAGGCCTGGCTCTCGATCGGGGCGACACCCCGCCAGGCGGTGCGCGAGGTGGCTCGCTGGGCTGCCTCGGAGGCACTGGTACCGGCCCTGGACCAAACCCGCACGGTGGGGCTGGTGACGCTGCCCGGGGCGTTCATCGGGGCGCTGCTCGGCGGCGCCAGCGCGGTCCAGGCTGCCCGGTTCCAGATCGTGGTGCTGGTCGGGCTGCTGTGCGCCGAGACCATCACCGTGGTGCTGCTGACCTACCTGCTCGGCTCGCCCCGCAGCCTGCCCGACCGATGACCGGCTCAGACCTCCCCGAACTCCGCCTCCGCCCGCCGGTGCCGCAGCAGGTCCCAGCACCGGTCGAGCTCGGCTTCGATGGCTTCCAGGCGGGTGCGCTCGTCGGCGTTCAGCCCGATGCCGGTGTGCGCCGAACGCAGCGTGTGCTCCTCGGCGACCAGGTCGTGGATCTGCTGCAGGATCGGTCGTTCGCCCTCGTGTGACACCGCCGCACCCTCCTCGACAGGCTGGTCCTGTGACAGGCCCTCACCATACGACGGGCGGCGGGGTTTCGGCCCGCTGTGCGACGATGCCTGCCTGCGCACCCCGGGCCCGCACCTGGCTCGCCGTGCATCCGCAGAGCCGGACGTCACCAGGCAGGAGCACCACATGACCGAGGCGCCGGACGCCGGCGAGCTGGCCGAGCGCTGCATGGCCGCCATGCTCGGCGCCGACGCGGCCTCCGCAGCGCTGGGCATCCGGGCGGTCCGGGCCGGCCCCGGCCGGGCCGAGCTGGCGATGACGGTGACCGCCGCGATGCTCAACGGTCACCAGATCGGCCACGGCGGCGTGGTGTTCACGCTGGCCGACACCGCCTTCGCGGTGGCGTGCAACAGCTACAACCGCAACACCGTCGCCACCGGGGGCGACATCGACTTCGTGGCGGCGGTCCGGGCCGGCGACGAGTTGCGCGCGGTCGCGGTGGAACGCTTCCGGCGGGGCCGGGCGGGCCTGTACGACGTCACCGTGCGGCGTGCCGACGGCGCCGTGGTCGCCGAGTTGCGTGGCCGGTGCCGGGAGATCGCCGGCACCCTGGTGCCACCCGGCTGAAACCGGCCCGGCCCGGACGGGTCAACCCGAGCGGGAGATCAGCCGCAGCAGCGCGAGGGCGTAGGCCTGCTCGGGGTCGGGATGTCGCACTTCGACCGGCTCGGAGTCGATCTCCAGCCGCACCCGCCAGTCCTCGCCCACCCGGTCGAGGCCGCGGAACGTCCCGGCGAGCAACTCGCGCAACTGGCCCTCGCGGGGCAGCCAGAGCGCGTCCCGGTCCTCCACCGAGTCCAGCGCCCACTCCGTGGTGCCGTTGAACCCGATGACCTGGCCGTGCTCGAGCTGGTGTACCTCCACGGTCATGTCGCTGAGTACGAAGACCTCGTCGTCCATGCCGCGATCGATCACCACGAACCGGTCGCCGGACGCGGGGTTCCAGCGCAGCCCGGCGTCCCGCAGCAGGCGGGCGGTTGCTACCGAGATCACCGCTCCAGTATGGGCATCCGGGGGCAGACCGATTCTTGAGGCAACCTTGAGGCCTCCTGTCGGATGAGGTTGATGTGAAGTCCGCATAGTAGAAACCAGCCCGGACACGTCCGGGCTCGGCGGTACGGGCGGATTCCGGACGGGAAGGGGCGCAAGGCGCGATGCGGACACTCGTGGCCGCAGTGCTGATCGCGTCGACCCTATGGGCTGTGCCGGCGGTGGCCGAGGCGAGCTTCAACAAGCAGGCTGCCTCGGCCCAATCCGTCAGCAGCGCCACGCTGCACCCGCCGACGAACCTCTCGGTGTCGGGCAGTGGCTGCAACATCACGCTGTCCTGGACCCCGACCGTGGACGCCCGTGCCAGCGGATACACCGTGTACAACAACGGCAGCCTGCTCGCCTCCGTCACACCGAAGACCGCCACCAGCCGGAAGATCACCTTTGCCAAGAATTCCAGCTATTCACTGACAATGGTCACGGTCTACCTGAACTGGACCAGTGCTACCAGTAAGGCAGTGACCGGCAGTTGCTGACCTGCCCGGCCTTGGCAATCGGCTGCCAAGTTTCGGCAATCAGCTGGGTTGCGGGTAGCCCGTCACCTAACGTGCTCGTTGTGCTGGACGAGCGAAGGTTGTCTGCCGTCATCGTCGACGACGACGAGGACATCCGCGCACTGATCGCGGAGCTGCTGCGGCAGTCGGGTTTCGAGACCTTCGAGGCTGCCACCGGCGCGGCTGGGATCGCCGCGGTGCGGGACCGGCAACCCGACGTGGTGACCCTGGACCTGAACCTTCCGGACCTGGACGGCATCGAGGTGTGCCGGCGGATCCGCGAGATCACCGACGCCTACGTGGTGATGCTGACCGCCCGTCCGGACGAGATCGACCGGCTGATGGGCCTGGAGATCGGCGCCGACGACTATCTGACCAAGCCCTTCAGCCCGCGCGAGTTGCGGGCCCGGATCGCGGCCATGCTCCGCCGGCCCAGGACGGCCGGCGGCTCCGGGATGGCCCTGGCGACCCCCGCCGAAACGTTGCGGCACGGGGGGTTGGAGGTCGACGTCGAGGGCCGGCTGGCGATCCTGGACGGCGCCGAGCTGGACCTGACCCGTACCGAGTTCGACCTGCTGGCCACCCTGCTGTCCGGCCCGCGCCGGGTCTGGCCGCGCGAGACCCTGCTGCGCACGGTGTGGGGCACCGACTGGGTCAGCGACGGCCACCTGGTCGAGGTGCACATGGCCAACCTGCGCCGCAAGCTCGGCGACGACCCGCGCAGCGGCCGCTACATCCGCACCGTGCGCGGCGTCGGCTACCGGCTGGGAGCCGGGTGAGCCGGCCCGCCCCGGTTACCGACGCCGACCGCGAGCGGGACCGGATCGCGGCGCTGCGCGAGTACGGCATCGTCGCCGGCCTGCCGGTACAGCGGCTCGGGCTCGTCGACGAGGCGACGCTGGCCGGCTTCACCGAGCTGGCCGCCGGCATCTGTGGCGTGCCGTCCGCGGTGCTGAACATGATCGACGAGGCGCACCAGTACCCGCTCGCGGCGTTCGGCTGCCAGCCGTCGGTCACCGACCGGGCCGACTCGATGTGCGAGGTGGCGCTGCGGCTGGGCGAGCAGGTGGTGGTGCCGGACGCCCGGCGGGACCCGCGGTTCGCCGGCAACCGGTGGGTGACCGGCGAGCTGGGCCGGACCCGCTTCTACGCCGCCAGCCCGTTGCGGGCGCCCGGTGGCCACCTGCTGGGCACCATCTGCGTGTTCGACACCGAACCCAGGACCCTCGACGCCGGCCAGCGCAGTGCCCTGGACACCCTGGCGGTGGGGGTGACCGACGTGCTGGAACTGCGCCGGCGCACCGATCAGCTCCGGCAGACGGTGACCGAGCTCGCCCGCACGCACCGTCAGCTGGCCTCGTTCTCCGCCCAGCTCAGCCACAACCTCAAGACCCCGTTGACCGCGTCGCTGGGCTTCGCCGAACTGCTGCAGGAGCATCCGGCGGTCTGCGCGGACCCGGCGGCGCTGGACTACGCCAACCGCGCGGTGTCGGCCAGCCAGCGGATGATGTCAGCCATCGACCAGCTGCTCAGCTATGTCAGCGTGGGCAACACGCCGCGCCGGGAACTGGTGCCGGTGGCGAACCTGGTCGAGCAGGTGCTGGCCGAACTGGGCCCGGAAATCGACGGCGCCGAGGTCCGTTGCACCGAGGCCAGCGTGAGCGCGGATCCGGTGCAGCTGCGGGTGCTGCTGTTCAACCTGATCGACAACGCGATCCGTTACCGGAACCCGGACGCCCGCTGCGAGGTGGCGGTGACCGCGACCCCGACCCGCTGGGGGCACGAGCTGCGGGTGGCCGACAACGGTCCGGGCATCCCGCCCGAACAGCGGCCGGCCGTGTTGCGCCCGCTGGTGCGGCTGGATTCCGAGACGGACGGGGTCGGTATGGGCCTGCCCACCTGCGAACGGATCGTGGCCGCGCACGGCGGCACCCTCTCGATCACCGACACCGCCGGGGGTGGCACCACGGTGTGCGTCCGGCTGCCGTCGACGGCGACCGACTAGCCAGACCAGCCGTACAAGCCAGACCAGCCGTACTAGCCGCCGGCCCGGGCCGCGGCCGGCTCGGCGGGGCTCCCCGGCTCGGCCGAGGTCTTCGTGCCGTCCGGCGGGCTCGGCTCAACCGAGTGGGGGGACCCAGCCGGCTCGGAGCGCTCGGCCGGCTTGGCCGGCCACCAGATGCCCATCAGCAACCAGACCAGCACCAGCACCGGGACCGCTCCGGTGAGCGCGGTGTGCACCCAGGGGGTGCGCAACGCCCGGATCACCACGCCAGCCTTCGGTACCACCATCCGTACCTGCCAGACGGTGTCGCCGGTAAGGGTGGCCGTCCACGGATCGGGGGCCGGGTTGGCGTCGCCCTGGGTGCGGACGTTGACCACCCCGGGTGCGGGCCGCTGCACCTCGATCACCCGGTGGCTGACGACGCGGTGGTCGGCGACCGGAATGTGGTAGGTGAGGACCTGGCCGGTCCGGACATCAGACAGCGCCAGCGGGGTGTCGACGATGACATCCCCCGGACGGATGCCCGGTGCCATGCTGGCGGTCAGCATGGTCGCGGTGCGGTAGTCCAGCAGCCGCGGTCCCACGGTGACCGCCAGCAGGCACAGCGCCGCGAGCCCGAGCAGCAGGGTGCTGAGCAGCCGGCTGGCCCGACGCAGCACGGTCACCCCCGAGCCCCGAGCAGCGCGCGGACCCGCTCGAGCAACACGGCCGGACGGACCGGTTTGACCAGGTAGTCCGCCGCGCCGGCGGCGAGGCCCGCCGCCCGGTCCTGCGCCCCGGACAGCGCGCTGACCAGCAGCACCGGAGTCTGCGCTGTCCGCGGCTCGGCCTTGAGCGCCCGGCACACCTCGAGGCCGGACAGCCCGGGCATCGACACGTCCGAGATCACCAGGTCCGGCACCTGTTCACCCGCCTCCGCAAGCGCCTGCCGGCCGGAACTGGCCAGCCGCGGCCGGTAGCCGGCCCGGTTGAGGGCGGCGGCGAACAGCGCTCGGATGTCGTCGTCGTCCTCGACCACCAGCAGGCTGGCCGGGTGCGGGGAGCAGGTCATCGCGTTACTGGTTGGTGGCTGCTCGCTGGGTGCCGGTGAAGGTGAAGTTGACCACCGACGACTGGTTCTGGAAGGAGTTGTCCGCAGCGGCGGGGAAGGTCATGGTCGTCACCAGGTAGTCAACGGTGTTGGGAGCCAGCGTCGCCAGGTTGGCCAGCGTCAGGTTGCTGCCGATCACCGAGCGGCTGGCCAGCACCGACTTGGTGGTGCCCGCGCAGGTGTAGGTGTAGGCCGGTGCCGTTCCGCTCTCCGTCCACGGGGTGGAGCAGGAGTCGATCTTGAGCTGCAGGCCGAGGGTCGGGTCGGTGTCCAGCTTGGAGCTGGTAGTGGCTGCGGTGGTCAGCGCGATGCTGGCGAGCGCCTGGTTACCGGCAGCGTTGCTCAGCGTCACCGCGCGCTGCACGGTGTCGCCGGGCACCAGACCGGTCGCGGCAACGCTGAACCGGTTGGCCGCGGTGTTGGCGGCGCCCAGGGCGATCGACACGGCGCCGGAGCTGACCGAGGCCGAGGCGGAGGTGGCGGAGGTGAACGAGCCGAACGTGCCCAGACCGGCCGCGCTTGCCGCCGCGCCGAGCAGCGCGGCCGAGACGAGGACCTTGCTGCGGACCGTGGTGGCCGTAAACGACATGGCAAATCTCCTGGTAGAGCCGGTCGGGGGTAGACCGGGACGGGTACTGTGAGTAACCATCCTGATGCTGTAAGTTCTGTGTTATGTCTTGGCCCAGCTCAAGGTTGATCCCGCAAAGCCTCAAGGCATGCTCAAGGCTCGCCCGAGAAGATCGCTAGGTTTCCGTACAAAGGCGGGCAGGTTGCCCGGGGTGGGTTCAGGCCTCGGGCCGGAGGGTCTTCGACGGCCGCTGGGCCGCCGCCCTGGCGATCAGCTCGGCCTCCGAGACTGCCAGCAGGTCGGCCGAGGACTGGCCGTCGCGGGGCTTGGCGGCCACTGCCACCAATGCCGGAATGCTCTGCTGGGCAAGGGCGGTCCGCATCCGGATCGCCAGCGACTCGGCGTTGGCGCCAGGACAGTCGGCCAACAGGATGGCCAGGCCCGACCTGCCGATCGCGCCGATGGCGTCGCAACCGACCTGCATCCGGGCGACCAGGCTGACCGCTATGGGATCGGCGGTCTGGATGCGCATGATCGCCGAGACCGGGCAGGCGGCGACCACCTCGCGCGCCACGGTCAGCCAGGCGCCCTCGGTCATCGGCCGGATCGTCGCGTCGGTGACATGCAGATCGGACTGCACCGCCCAGCGCTGGATGACGATCGCTGCCGGCAGCGAAAGCCAGGCAAGTGGAATGTGCAGGGTGATCAGCTGGACCTGGGCGATCGCCAGCGCGATGGTAAGCACCTCGAGCTTATGGGTTTCCACTTTGAGCAATAGGCTCAAACCCTGGTATTGACCGGTTGAGACCATCGCCAGTGCCACCGCCGCCACACCGACCAGCATGTAACCGAGCGCGGCCAGCGCCAGTGGCAATTGGTACGGCAGCGAAAGCGACATGCAGCTGTTCGCCGCGGTGGCGGCGAGAATTGCGCCCCCGGTGCTGTACACGTAGCGATAGGGCGTGGCCTGGCCGGCGATATTGCGGGCGGGCCATTCCGCGATGGCCGCGACCACGATCACCGCGGCGGCGAGTGTCAACGGCAGCAGCACCGCCGCGGCAAATGCCCAGGTGGCGAGTAGGTTCGGATAGAGCGTCGGCAGCTTCTCCTGGCGCAACGCGCGCCGGGCGCGCTCCCAAACGACGGTAAACCGGGAATAGACGATGCTCAGTGAACCGAGTAGGGCAGCTGTTCCGAGATCAGGCGTTCGGATCGATACGGGAGAGGAGAACGCAGTGACAGCAGCCGCGAGATCGACCATGAGGATGACGGCAACCGCGCAACGCGGCGCACGCCAGAGCGACCATGCGGATATCGCACTCTTCATGAGTAACTCCCCAGTGCCCGAACTGTCCGCTACCGTGCGACCACCGGGGTAAGAAGACCATGAAGGCCCGTCCGTGATGCGCCGTGGTGCCAGACAGTACATAACCCGCTTCATGCTGTCACGTGGCAACGGTTGGTGCATTTCGTAGCCACGGATCGTCACGAGAAGCGGGCTTCTCTGGACGAAGTATTGCGGTTCAAACCTCCCGGCGGGGCAACTTCTGCCGATTGCTATAGCGCGAGTCGCGTTCAGGCGGCTCGTACCGACCACCGCTAGAATGTCCGGACTTCCCAACCACACCGCCTATGAAACTCCGCGATTTAAAGTAATAGATAGACGGTTCACGGGGTAGTCCTGAGAGGCGGAGAGTCCCCAGTACAGCTAGCCTCAGCTTCGCGCCTGGCTAAAGGACTTTAGGTCGGTTCGCTTTGCGAATGTGTCATATGCCAAAGGGGGGGTGACAAAGATGCGGAACTACGAATGGGTCTGAAGCGTACCGACACTGTGCCTTGCTGACTAAACTCTGAGTATTCGAGTTAGGTCACCTTGGCTGCGGGGGCCGGGTTAGCCGAATACCTCTAACCCGGCCCCGAACATTTCGGGCAGATGCTTGCCGAGCCGGTTGTCGCAGGCGGTTCCGGCCCATCGGCGTCAGGCACCGATTCCGACGACCTGAGAAGTCAGGGTGGCGTCCGCCTGCAGTATCCGGCGGTGCAACGCCTGGATCTCGGTGAACGGCGCGACACCCAATTCCTCGTCCATCCGCAGGCGCAGTGCCTGGTAGGCGCGCAGCGCCTCGACCTGCTGGCCGCTGCGGTACAGCGCGAGCATCAGTTGCCCGCACAGCCGTTCGCGCAACGGCCACCGGGTGACCAGGTCGGTCAACTCGCCCACCAGCGCCCGGTGCCGCCCCAGTGCCAGGCCGGCCTCGATGCCGTCCTCGATCGCATTCAGCCGCTTGACGTTCAGGGCCTCGATCTCGGGCTGCACGGCCTGGGCGGCCACCGTCGCGTCCAGCACCGGACCGCGCCACAGCCGCACGGCCCGGCTGAACAGTTCCGCGGCAGCGGCAGGGTGTCCGGTGCTGAGCATCGACCGGCCCTGGGCGGTCAGCTGTTCGAAGAGCAGGCAGTCCAGGTTCTCCGCGGTGGCGTGCAGGCAGTAGCCGTCGGGCCCGCTGTCGATGTCGACGGCCAGCCGTGCCCGGGCCACGGCGCGCCTGAGCTCGGTCAGGTAACTGCGCAGGTTCGCGGCAGCCGATTTCGGCGCCCGATCACCCCACAAGGCATCGTGGACCCAGCCGGCGCCGACCGTGGTATTCGCGCGCAGGGCGAGAATTCCCAGCAGGCTGCGGGCCAGCTTGGGAGATGGTGTCAACAGCTCGAGGCCGGACTGGATTCGCACGGGGCCAAGGATGTGGATCGACACTTCGACTCCGCGGGTAATGGTGCATGACGGCAGCAACTGACTGCGACGAGTCTTACACCCGCAGTCACCAGGGAGCAATGCTGCGTAATTAGCTATTAGGACTACCGAGGCATATGCGCGGACATATGCGCAGACAGGTTTTCCTCCATCAGCCCCCGGAACATCGCCACCGTCCTCGCACGGGGCCGACCTCCCGAAAGGAGGTGTCTGCCATGAAGAAGATCACGGTCCGCAAGGCGGGATCCGTCCGCCTGACCAGCTCGGCCGCCTACTGGCCGCCCTGCCTCAACCAGTGAGCTGACCCGGGGCGGTCCGGCTTCTGCGGGCCGCCCCGCTCACCAATGCGTATCCGAGCGCTGGCTGCCAGCCGCTTCCGACTGCAGATCCGAAAGGGCGGGTGACTGCCGTGCCAGCGACGGCCGACGAGCTGATCGACCTCGACCAGCCCGTCGCCCTGCACCGGCTGGTGTTCCTGGCCGAGGGCGAGGAGGTCACCGTCGGCCGTCCGGACGTCGATTCCTACTGCGTGCTGCCCGCCGACGGGGCGGAGTTGCTGCGGCGCCTGGAGCAGGGCCAAGCGCCGCGGGTGGCCGCGGACTGGTACCTACAGACCTACGGCGAACCGGTCGACGTCGCCGAATTCCTCGCCGCGCTCGACGAACTGGGCTTCACGGTGCGCTCGGACAGCGCCGCACCCCAGGACGCGGCAGTGCCCTGGCAGGCACTCGGTCGGCTGGTGTTCAGCCCGCTGGCCTGGCTGGCATACGGCCTGCTGCTCGCGGCGGCCGTCCTGGTGATGCTCCGGCACCGCGACCTGGTGCCCCGGCCGCAGCACCTGCTGTTCAGCTCCTACGCCAGCGCGGTGATGGCCCTGGCGGTCTTCGGCCAGCTGCCGCTGGTGCTGTTGCACGAGGCCTTCCACGCGCTGGCGGGTCGTCGGCTGGGAGTGCGGTCCCGGCTGCGGATCGGCCGCCGGCTGTACTTCCTGGTGGCCGAGACGACCCTGGACGGCCTGGTGGTCCTACCTCGCCGGCAGCGGGTGCTGCCCATCCTCGCCGGCATGCTGGCCGACCTGATCGCGGTCGCCGCCCTGACGCTGGGGGCCGCCGCGTTCCGGCAGCCCGACGGCGCCCTGCCGCTGGCCGGCCGGATCTGCCTGGCGCTGGCCTTCCTCACCGTGCTGCGGATCGTCTGGCAGTTCTACGTCTTCCTGCAGACCGACCTCTACCAGTTGCTGGTCACCCTGCTCGGGTGCGCCGATCTGCACCGCACCACCTGCCGGTGGATCGCCAACCGGTTCAACGGGGCGCTCGGCCGCCGGCACCGGTTGCACGACGAGGCGCTCTGGCAGCCGCGCGACCGCGCCGCCGCCAGGTGGTACTGCGTGGTGCTCGTCGGCGGCTACGCGGTGTCGGTCGCGTCCTTCGTGCTGGCGGTGCTGCCGGTGCTGAGCCGGCTGTTCGTCGGCGTGCGCGACCGGTTGACCAGCGACCAGGGAGCGAGCCCGGGCGCGATCGCGGACTCGGCGACCTTCCTGCTGTTCACCGCGGCCCAGCTGGTGCTGGTGGCCCTGGTGCTGGTGCGCGAACGCCGGGAACGCCGAGCCCGGACCAGCACCCACGTCCTCGACTGACCACCTGTTCCCTAGGAGATGAACATGACTCGACCGCGGCACCACTGGGTTGTGGGCGGCTCGCCCGAAGGCCGCGCCGCGCTGGCCGGCACGCTGACCGGGCTGCCCGCGCTGACCGCGCCGGTGGACGCCCACCGCCGGCTGCGCGGGCCGTACACGGCGGCCGGCACCCTGCTGCGCGCGGTGGTGCCCGCCGTGCTGCCGGAGGCACCGGAGCTGGCAGCCCGGCACGACATCGAGATCCTCGCGGCGGCACCGGAGCTGCGCACCGTGATGCCGATGACCCGCGAGACCCTGACCTCGGCGGCGACGGTGCGCGAGCGCACCCGCTTCTACCCGGCGGACCGGATCACCCAGCTCGCCCACGGCCTCACCGAGTTCCTGCGCGACTACCTCACCGCGCACGGCCGGCCCTGCTCGGTCGTCTTCGACAACGTCGAGCACGCCGATGCCACCGACCTCGAACTGCTCGCGGTGCTGCTCCGGCGGGTCGACCCGGCACTGCTGAGCGTCGTCGTGTGCACCGGCAGCGAGCAGGTCGCCGAGCCGCTGGCGGCGGCGCTGGACAGTTACGCGGCGCGGCAGGATCTGCCGGCGGCAGCCGAACCCGACAGTGTCCAGGCGCCGTCCGGCCCGGACCGTGAGCGGCTGGCCGCCGGGTTCGTCGCCACCGAGTGCCTGGCCGCCGACCCGGCCGGCCGGGCGGCCTACGCCGCCCTGGACCCAGCCGCGCGGGCTCGGCTGCACGACCGGCGGGCGGCCGAACTGCTGGACCGGCAGGAGGTGTCGCTGCGGCTGGGCGCCGTCCCGTACCACCTCGAACGCGGCAGCGACCCGACCGGCGCCGGAGTCGACGCGCTGCAGTTCGCCATCGACCACTGCAGCCTGATGGGCTTCTACGCCGCCACCGTCGACCTCAGCCGGCGGTTGCGCCCGCTGGTGGACTGGAGCCGCAGCAAGCTGTGCCACCTGGCGACCGCCCGGCAGGCCCTCGCGCTGATCATGATCGGGCAGCCGGACGACGTCGAAGCGCTCTATGACGAGGCCCGGCTCTACACCACCGAACCCGAGATGCACATGACGTCGGCCTACAGCACGGCGATGCTCTACACCCGCCACCACCGGCCGGACCGGATCGACCACCTCAGGGCGAAGGCCTGGATCAACCAGGCAATCGCCTTCGCGACAACCTTCGCCGACCCGGCGGAGCGGGCCTTCCACACGGTGTTCATGCAGAACGGCCTCGCCCTGGTCGAGGCGCACCTGGGCAACCACGCCGAGGCACTGCGCCTGGTGGAGGAGGGCTCGGCCCGGCTGGCGGCCGAGCTGGGCCCGGACGAGCACCTGTTGCACCGGTCGGTCCTGATCCACAACGGTGGCCAGGTGCGGGCGGCGGCCGGCCGGCTGGAGGAGGCGGTGGCCGACTACTCCCAGGCCATCGAGCAGGACCCGAACTACGCGCCGTACCACTTCGACCGGGGCAGCGTGCTGCACCGCCTCGGCCGGGACGTCGAGGCGATCGCGGAGTTCGAGGAGGCGATCCGGCTGTCCCCGCCGCTGCCGGAGGCGTACTACAACCGGGGCGACATCCGGGCCGAGCTCGGCGACGTCGAGGGGGCGCTGGCGGACTACGGCTACGCGCTGGAACTCAACCCGGCCTTCCTCAACGCCTACATCAACCGGGCCGGCATCCTGGCCGACCTGGGCGAGGACTCCGCAGCCCGCCGGGACGTGCGGGCCGGGCTGGCGCTGGAGCCGGCCAACCCGCACCTGCTCAGCATCCAGGGGCAACTGGAGGCAGCCGCCGGCAACGGGCGGGCCGCTGCCGAGGTGTACGGCGCCGCCATCGCCGCCGACCCGGGGCTGCAGGTCGCCTGGGCCGGCCGGGCCTCGGTGGCCTTCGAGCGGGGCGACCTCGACGCCGCGCTGGCCGACCTGCACCGGGCGCTGGAGATCGGTGACTCGGCCGCGCTGCGGTTCAACCGGGCGGCGGCGTTCATGGCCGCCGGCCGGTGGACGGAGGCGCTGGCGGACCTGAACCGGGCGATCGAGCTGGACCCGGAGGACCCGGACACCATCGCGTCCCGGCAGCGCTGCCTGCAGGAGGTCGGCGGGTCCTAGCCGCGGGTGGACCGGGCGGAGTGGGCACCGTCGGAGTGGCCCCCGGCTTGCTAAGGTGCTGCCACATGCGACAGGTGCGCTGACCAGTCGCGGGGGATGGCATCGGCCTGCGGGTTGCGATCGAGGGGGTCCCGTCCGTGGCTGAGTCCATCTGGCCGACCATCCACGCCGAGCGCCAGGCGCTGATCGACGACCTGGCCGGCCTCAGCCCCGAGCAGTGGCAGACCCCGTCGCTGTCCCAGGGGTGGACGGTCCATGACGTGCTGGCCCACCTGGTGGCGGCGGCCAAGATGACGCCGTTGCGGTTCGTCCCGGGGTTGGCCGGTGCGGGCTTCGACTTCCACCGCTACATGGACAAGCTGGTGGCCATCGAGCGTGCCGGCGGTCCGGAGGCGACGCTGGCCACCTTCCGGGCGGTCCGGCTGCGGACCTCCTCGCCGCCGGCGCCGCCCAGCACCTGGCTCGGTGAGGCGTTCGTGCACGGCGAGGACATCCGCCGCCCGCTCGGCATCGCGCACAGCTACCCGCTGCCGCAGGTGACCCGGGTGATCGGCTACTACGCCAGGCTCAACGCGCTGCTCGGTGCCCGGCGGCGGATCGCCGGGCTGACGCTGACCGCGACCGACACCGACTTCTCGCTCGGCTCCGGGCCGGTGGTGGAGGGACCGGCCATCTCGTTGCTGATGGTCACCGCCGGCCGCAAGGCCGTGCTGGACGACCTGTCCGGCCCCGGCGTGCAGGTGTTGCGGCAACGCCCGTAACGCCCGGTGCCACTAGCCTCGCGCCATGTCCACCAACCGCCTGGAAGCCTTCAGCGACGGCGTCATCGCCATCCTGATCACCATCATGGTGCTGGAACTGCACGTCCCCGAGGAGACCACCTGGCAGGCGCTGCGGGGCGAGTTGCCGGTCCTGCTGGCCTACGTCCTCAGCTTCGTCTACCTGGGCATCTACTGGAACAACCACCACCACATGCTGGCGGTGGTGGACCGGGTGTCCGGGGGCGTGCTGTGGGCCAACCTGCACCTGCTGTTCTGGCTGTCGCTGGTGCCGTTCCTGACCGGCTGGATGAGCGAGAACGACTTCCCGCCGGTGCCGACCGCGGCCTACGGCATCGTGCTGCTCGCCGCGGCGCTGGCCTACTACATCCTGCAGACCACCCTGCTGCGGGCCTGCGGGCCGGACTCGCTGCTGGCCGCGGCGGTCGGGCGGGACGCCAAGGGCAAGCTGTCGCCGCTGCTGTACTGCCTGGGCATCGGGCTGTCCTTCGCCAACCGCTGGCTGGGCGTCGCGGTCTACGTCCTGGTGGCCCTGATCTGGTTGGTGCCCGACCGCCGCGTCGAGCGGGTCGTCACGAGCCGGCCGGAGGAGCCGGCCGGCAGCTGACCCGGCGGGGTCAGCGGCGGGTGCCGAGCACCGGCCGTCGCGCCGGCTCGGTACCGCGCGCCCGGGCCGACAGCATGGTCGTCAGCGCCAGTGCCGCCACCGCGGCCACGGCTTCGGCGATCGCGCTCAGCCACTTGCCGGTCGGCTCCCAGTACGGGTCGTACAGCTTGGGGATCGGCCCGATGGCGCCGAACTCGACGTAGCGGGTGACCAGCACCGCAACGAGGCCGGCCGCGGCCACCAGGAATGCGAAGGCCGCGGTGTACCTACGCGGGCGCAGCAGCAGGGCCAGCGCCGCGACGACGGCCACCACCGCCTCGGCCCGGAACATGTCGGCCTCGCTCAGGGTGGATGTCTTGTTGTTCTTGAAGGCCGATGCCAGGTCGAAGTGCACGTAGGCGTCCACCGCCAGCCCGGCCACCACCAGGGCGGTCAGGGCGAGGATGGTGCCTCGGCCGCGGTTCGTCATTCCCATCACCTCTCCAGCGCAGGAGCGGGTCCGGCCGTTGTCCCGTCGGGGTAGCGACCGCCTGTCGAGCAACCCGCTTGCCCGAACAGACGTAGCCGGAGCCCGCGTGGTTCAACCGCGGTGCCCGGCCGGCGCGACCGGTGGCTGTGAGCTGCCGCCAACACGCCAGATCACGGTTGCTTACCTATTTACCCGATTTGCTTGATTCATACATCTTGTCTACATAGTGTCTCGCCTCACCCCGACACACCCCCTGCAGGAGGAACAGATGTCCCACCCACCCAGAATCGGTATGCGGCTGCTGGCCGTCGGCCTGTCGCTGGCCGCGCTGGTAGCCGCCATGGTCAGCGCGGTCGGCCCCGCCGGGGCGGCGGTGCCGGACCGCTTCGGTTTCGTGCTCTACAGCGGCGGCGTGGTCGTCGGGTCGGGCACCACGCCGGCCGGCACCACGGTCGGCGTCGGCGGCACCGGCCAGTACAAGATCACGTTCGTCGGGGCCGCGGCGTCCGGCGGGGTGGTGCACGTGACGGCGATCAACGATGCACCGCACTGGTGCCAGGTGAACGGCTTCGGACCGTCCGGTGCCGACGAGGTCGTCGCCATCAGCTGCTACCGGGTCGGCGGCGCGCCGGACTTCACCAACTTCAGCGCGATCTTCTCCAGCAACTCCGGGCCGGCCTCGTCCCTCGGGGCGTTCGGCTACGTGAACTCGTTGCCCAGCGGGGCGCTGGTCAGCCAGTACAACTCGGCCGGCCCCGGCAACACCGTGAGCCACACCGGGGTGGGCCAGTGGACGGTCAAGTTCCCCGGCCTGAGCAGCCCCGGCCCGATCGACGGCAGCCTGCAGGCGACCGCGGTCAGCCAGCCGACCGTGCCGGCCCGCTGCAAGGTGCTGTCCTGGACCTCCGGCGTCGGCGGCCCGATCGTCAAAGTGAACTGCTACAACCCCGGCGGGGTACTGGCCGACAGCCAGTTCACGCTGACCTACCAGTACCTGCGCTCGCTGTACGGCGGGGCGATCCCGCCCAAGTACTACGGCTACCTGTGGAACCAGCCGGTCGGCGGCCCCGCGTCCACCAACTACAACAGCGTTCTCGGCGCGGGTGCCAACACCCTCAGCCCGGGCACCCTGGCGCTGGTGACGTTCCCGCGGCTGGCGGTGCTGCCCGACGACATCCAGGTGACCGCGTACGGGCCGAGCTCGGACTTCTGCGGCCTGAACTTCACCTGGGCGCACATCGGTGGTGACACGGTGGTCCGGGACGTCAACTGCTTCACCAACGCCGGCGCCCCGAGCGCGACCGGCTTCCTGATCAGCGACAACTCGGCGCTGTAGCCGCGGTGGGCGCCGGCCCGGCGGCTGGACAGGTGGCCTAGTCTGCGAGAAAGGGGGCTTTCGCCATGACGTATCTAGGAATCCGGTCGCTGTCGCACCGCTCGTCCACCGCTCGGGCCGCTGTCGTCGTGGCGCTGGTCGCCGCCCTTTCGGTCCTGGTGGCACCCGCTCCGGCGGGTGCCACCAGCCCGGCGACCCCGCCCGGTTCAGCCCTGCCGGCCCATCCGGTGGCGGCTGCCGGTCAGCCGGACTTCGGTCCGAACGTCTACGTGTTCGACCCGACGATGCCGCTGAACCAGATCCAGCAGACCGTCGACGCGGTGGCCGCCCAACAGATCGGCAACCAGTTCGGCAGCCAGCGCTACGCCCTGCTGTTCAAGCCGGGCAGCTACGGCACCGCCGAGCACCCGCTGAACTTCGCGGTGGGCTACTACACCGACGTGGCCGGCCTCGGTGCCTCGCCGGACGACGTGGTGATCAACGGCTCGGTCTACGTCCGCAACCAGTGCGACAGCGGCGGCTGCGTCGCCCTGAACAACTTCTGGCGGTCGCTGTCCAACCTCACCATCAACGTCACCAATCCGGATTTCGGTTGCTACACCGGTGAGTTCTGGGCGGTCTCGCAGGCCGCGCCGATGCGGCGGGTGCACGTCAACGGGCTCACCACGCTGATGGACTACTGCACCGGCCCGTCCTTCGCCAGCGGTGGCTTCATCGCCGACTCCCGCTTCGACGGCACCGTGGTCAACGGTTCGCAGCAGCAGTTCTACGTCCGCAACTCCAGCCTGACCAGCTGGAGCAACGGGGTGTGGAACCAGGTCTTCTCCGGGGTCACCGGCGCGCCGGCCCAGTGCTTCCCCGCGCAGTCGAGCTGCGGTGGCCCGTACACCACGCTGGCCAGCACCCCGGCCAGCCGGGAGAAGCCGTTCCTGTACGTCGACGGCAGCGGGAAGTACCGGGTCTTCGTGCCGGCGGCCCGGCACGATTCGGCGGGGGTCAGCTGGCCGGCTTCCGCGGGACGGTCGATCCCGCTGTCGGACTTCTTCCTCGCCAAGCCCTCGGACTCGGTGCAAACCATCAACAGCCAGCTGGCGCGCGGTCGCAACCTGCTGCTGACGCCCGGCGTCTACGACGTCGACCGGACGATCAACGTCAAGCGGGCCGACACCGTGGTGCTGGGCCTGGGCTTCGCCACCCTCACCGCGACCGGTGGCGCGGTGGCCATGAGCGTCGCGGACGTGCCCGGGGTCGACATCGCCGGCCTGCTCATCGACGCGGGCAGCGTCAACTCGCCGGCGTTGCTGCGGATCGGCACCCGGCACGCGGCGGGCGGCGCCGCCCGGAAGCACAACGGGTGGAGCAACCCGGCGAACCCGACCGGCCTGCAGGACGTGTTCTTCCGGATCGGCGGCCCGCACCTCGGCAGGGCGAGCGTCAGCCTCGAGGTGAACTCGGACCACGTGGTGCTCGACGACCTCTGGGTCTGGCGGGCCGACCACGGCAGCGGGGTCGGCTGGAGGCAGAACACCGCCGACACCGGGGTGATCGTCAACGGCGACCACGTGACGGCGACCGGGCTGTTCGTCGAGCACTACCAGAAGTTCCAGGTGATCTGGAACGGCCGGTACGGCACCGACATCTTCTTCCAGAGCGAGCTGCCCTACGACGTGCCGAACCAGGCCGCCTGGATGTCCTCGCCGACCACGCTCGGCTACGCGGCGGTCAAGGTGACGGCTGCGGCCAAGCACTTCACCGGGTACGGCATGGGCACCTACAGCTTCTTCAACCAGGGCGTGGACATCTACGCCGCGCACGCCTACGAGGTGCCGGCGTCGGGTGTCGAGCTGCACGACCTGCTGACGATCTTCCTGGACGCCAGCCACGGCAAGGGCGGCATCCTCAACGTCGTCAACGACACCGGCGGGCCGTCCACCATCGCCAACCCGGACGTCCCGGTGACGGTGGTCAGCTACCCGTAGGAACCGGTTTCGCCAGCTAGGGAAAGGGTGAAATGCGCGTCTCCCGGATCACGGCCAACCTGCCGGTGCCCGACATCGAGGCTGCGAAGGCCTTCTACATCGACTACCTCGGGCTGGGCATCGAGGAGTTCAACCTGGGCTGGGTGGCCCGCTACACCAACGCTGATACCGGGGCGCATGTCCAGCTGGTGGCCGGTGACGCCAGCGCGCCAGAGGATTCGGTGATCTCGGTCCATGCCGACGATGTCGAGGCCGCCTACGCCGAGGCGCAGCGGCTCGGCTACGAGATCGTGCACCCGTTGACCACCGAGCCGTGGGGAGTGCGCCGGTTCTTCGTCCGGGCACCGGACGGCAACCTGCTCAATATCGTCCAGCACGCGGGCTGAACCACCACGACTGTCGGCGAGTGCGTGCCGGGCACGGCGCGAGCCAGTGCCCGGCAGCGCTGGTAAGCCGCTAGCAGTTGATCGAGCGGCACTCGATGCGGACGCTGCTGGTGCTCTCCGGAAGGCAGCGGTGCTGATCCATTGCCACCTCTTCGGCCTGCAGTTGCAAGGCTTCTTCCATGGTGATCCCTCTCCTTTCTGGCACGACCCGGGCGACGCCGGGTGGGGCTCGGCACCGGTGGGCGGCTTGCGCAGTCCCACTACCGGCAGTCGACGCGGATGCTGCTGAGGCTGTCCGCATCGCAGCGGTACTGCTCCATCACTGCCTCTTCGGCCTGCAGTTGCAAGGCTTCTTCCATGGTGATCCCTCCTTTCTGGCACGACCCGGGCAACGCCGGGCGATTCGGCATCGGTGGACGCGTGCGCGCAGTGCTACCACTGGCACTCGATGCGGACGCTGCTGAGGCTGTTCTCAACGCAGCGGTACTGCTCCATCGCGGCTTCTTCGGCTTGCAGTTGCAAGGCTTCTTCCATGGTGATCCCTCCTTCCCTCGGCGCGTCGGGACGCACCCGTCAGCCGACGGATGCGGGTTCGGTGTCCTCGAGCAGGTCCAGCGGACCCGGGCGGGGATCGGTGAGCTGTGTCAGGGCGAGCAGGACGCCGGCCGAGCCGGACCAGAGGTCGGCGGACAGCCGCTGGCCGGGTTCGCCGAGCCACCCCACGCCGCCCTTGTGCGGGATCGCGTACCGGAACAGGCCGCGGGCCATGAGGTGCGCCTGGTCGGTGAGTTCCGGCCGGCCCAGCCGGCGCCCGGTCCCGGCCAGCACGACCGCGAGGCCCGCGAGGCCCGGGAACAGGCCGGGGAACGCGGTGAACCGCGCCGAGCACGAGCGCAGGCACCGCTCCAGAGCTTCGGCGGCGGAGATCTTGGCGCTGAAGTCGGCGTCCGGCCGGTGCGCCAGGTAGCGCGACAGCACGGTTGCGTAGCCGGCGCTTCCCGCATACAGGTACGGCATGACCCGGGGATCGGTCAGGGACGGCTTGAACCGAAGGCCGGTCGCCTGCAACGGCTCGGCGTAGACCAGCTCGTCGCGTAGCAGCCGCATGCCACGGGTGAACAGCTCCGAGTCTCCGGTCCGGCGGTACAGGTGGTACAGCGCGAGGGCCACCCCGGGCCGCCCGCCGGACAACCCGGACGGGGTGCGCGGGCTCAGCCGGGCGGTCAGTTCCGCTTCGTTGGCGGGAAGCCGGCGCAGCAGCTGGTCGGCGAGGTCAAGCCAGCGCTGTTCCCCGGTGCGGCGGTGCTGGATCAGCAGGCCGATCGCGGTGCCGGCCGCACCGCCGCCCAGGGTGGCCGAGGTGCCGTTCAACGGGTGTGCCGCCGCTGCCTCGAGCAGGGTGGCGGCGGCGTCGGTCTCGCCGAGTTCGGCCAGCACGCAGGCGATGCCGGCGCTGCCGAACAGCAGTCCGGGGGCACTGGTGCCGGCCGCGGCCAGCGACTCGTCGCGCAGCCGCCGGAGCACCGCCGGGTCGCAGGCCCGGCCGGCGCGGTGCAGCGCGTGCAGGACGCCCGCGGTGCCGGCGGCCACCGCTCGGGTGTCGGTCTGGTATCCCATCGGCGTGCTCGGGTAGACCCGGACCGGGTGGTCGGGTCGGGCCATCGCCTCCAGCGCGTCGGCTGTCTGATCGGCCAGCCAGCGCAGCGCGCCGTCGGTGTCGGCGCGGATCGCCGCGGGCGAGGGCAGCTCGGTGGGTTCGCCCGGTTCGCGGTACCGGGTGGCCTGCTGCCACAGCCGGTCCGGGATCGGTGCCAGCTCGGTCAGGTCCGCGCGGAGGTACTCCAGCGACGGCGGGTGCCGGTCGACGCACTCGTGCACCGGGAACAGCAGCACCAGCGCCAGGGCGGACAGGCCGAACCGGTCGAGCTCTCGCGCGTCGCGCTCGGCGACCGCTCGCGGTTGCGGGTGCTGGTAGCCGGGGGTTCCCATGATCCGCTGGACGGCGGCGATCGGTTGCACCGCCTCGAAGTCGATCAGCCGGACCCGGTCGGCGTCGTCGACCAGGACGTTGTTCGGGCTGAGGTCGACGAAGACGTAGCCGAGTTCGTGCAGTTGGCGCAGTTGCTCGTCGAGCTGGTCGAGCAGGGCCAGGCAGCGCCGGTGGTACTCGGCGAACGTCGCGGCGGTGGGCGCCAGGTGCAGCGCCGGGTTGTTGGCGATCATCCAGTGGTACAGCGAGTCGCCGGCGACCCATTCGGTGATCAGGTAGGTGTGCTCCCAGTGCTGGAACAGCTCCACCGGCTTGGGGCACAGCCCCGGTCGGTGCTGGGAGATCGTCCGCAGGGTCAGGTACTCGCCGGTGAGCCGGCTCGTGGCGTCCGCGCCGTCCTCGGTGTAGCCGTTGTGGGCGCGGGCCTCCTTGACGAAGGCCGGTTCGCCCCGTTCGGACCGGAACCGGTAGGCGCCGCCGGCATTGCTGTGCTGCAGCACCTTCTCGTAGGTGTGCCCGCGCAGCACCACCGCGCCGCCCTTCGCCGGCGTCACGGCAGTCTCAGCCCGGAACGGGTCGGCCACGCCGGCGGGCAACTGGAAGCGGGGCGCCCGGTCGTCGTCGATCTCCTGACCGTCCGGGCCGATCATGGTCGGTATCCGGTGGCCCTCGGCGTCGACCCGGTACCGGCCGCGGAACGCCCCGAAGCGGTAGGAGACGCACTCGCTGGCGCCGAACCGGCGGTCGGTGAGGACGTACGGTCCGCTGACCCCGGCAAGCACGGCCGCCAGCCGGCGCAGCACCTGTAGGGCGCACTGCTCGGTGGGCGGATACAGGGCACAGAACTTGCCGGCCTGCACCCGGGTGCCGTGCTTGCCGTGCAGCAGCAGGAAGGCGCGGCGGCCGGCCAGGTGCTTGAACGGCACGCCGAACTCCACACCCACCGCGCTCACCACCGGCAGCACCGACTGCGCGTTGTCCAGCGAGCTGGCGACGTGCACCTTCCAACCCGAGTCGGCGAGGGTCGAGCCGGCCGGTGCCCAGTGCGTCCAGATGCCCGAGTCCTGTCGTAGCCAGCCGTCCGGCATCGGGCCGGTGGAGTAGCGGGGGCCGGGGTGGACCAGGTCCGACGGCGCGTAGTAGTCCTCGTCGGCGACCAGGAACGACATGTCCACCGCCATCCAGCGCGCTCCCTTCACCGATCGGTTACAGATCTCCGTGGTGCCGCCCGGAGGCTCGGCACGAGGTGATATGCACAGTACCTCCATAAATAGCTGAAAAGGTACTTACAAAGCTTTTCGCTTATATAGCGCCGCAGGCATTGCCTGATGGGCTGCTCGGTGCGACAGCCGCTTCGGTCTGTCAGGGTGACCGCATGGCGATGATCGTTCGGCCGGTCAGCGAGGAGCTGTTCGACGACGTGCAGGCGGTGTTCGGCACCAGGGGCCAGGCCGCGCACTGCCAGTGTCAGGGCTACCGGCTGAACTGGTACGACCAGCATTCGGACAACGTCGCGGGCCGCCGTGAGCTGCTGCGGGACCAGGTGATCGAGGGTCATGGCCTGCTGGCCTACCTGGGCGACGAGCCGGTGGGCTGGTGCTCGGTGGCGCCGCGGCGCGACTACGGCTACCTGCGGCAGACCACCTGGAAGGGCCGGTCGGAGGACAAGGCCGACCCCGGCGTCTGGGCGGTCACCTGCCTGGTGGTCCGGGCCGGGTACCGCAGGCAGGGGGTGAGCCACGCGCTGGTCGCCGCGACCGTCGAGCTGGCACGTGCCGGCGGCGCTGCCAGCCTGGAGGGCTACCCGATGAAGCCGGCGCCGGGCAAGGACGTGACCTGGGGCGAGCTGCACGTCGGCAAGCTGAACAGCTTCCTCGCCGCCGGGTTCCAGGTCGTGCACGAACCGTCCTTGCGTCGTGCGGTGGTTCGCTACGACTTCTGAGCGGTTTTGGCGGTCGGCTTAGCGTGCCGTCACACCGGGCGGTACTCGATCAGCAGCACGCCGCAGTCGAAGGATCGGCTGCCGACGAGTTCGAGCCGCTGGGACATGCCGTCGGGCAGCAGCCGGCGGCCGTAGCCCTGGACCGCGGGGAACACCCAGGCCCGGACCAGGTCGATCAGGCCGGTGGGCCAGAGCGAGTGGACGAGCGAGATGCTGCCGGTGATGTCGATGTCGCCGCCGGGCTGGTCCTTCAGCGCGGCGAGCTCGTCGGCCACCGGGCCGCGCAGGATGGTGGTGTTCTGCCAGTCGGCGGTGTCCAGCGTCGTGCTGACCACGTACTTCCGCACCGCGTTCAGGTAGTCGGTGAAGCCGGTCGGGTCGTCGGTCTGGTGCGGCCAGAAGCCGGCGAACTCGTCGAAGGTGGTGCGGCCGAGCACCACGGCGTCGATGTCGCGGCACTGCTCGTTGATGGCGGCGACCACCTCGGCGTCCTGGGCGGACGGGTCGAACCAGCCGTCCATCGGGGCGACGACCCCGTCGAAGGACATGTTCTCGGTGACTATCAGGCGTCGCACGGGCCCAGTATTGCCCAGCGACCAAGGTTCAGCAGAGCGCGTCCAGGTCGATGCGCGCTCCGAAGGGCTCGGCCGGCTCGAAGACACCGGTGACCTCGCCGGAGTCCTGGTAGCCGAAGGTGCCGGCCAGGTGGCACGCGACCAGCGAGATCGGAGCTTCGGTGTCGATGATCCAGTAGTGCGGGATGCCGGCGTCGGCGTACTCACCACGCTTGACCAGGTTGTCGGTCCGCTTCGAACCGGGCGAGAGGATCTCCACCACGAGCAGAGCGGCGGAGGCTCGCAGCAGCCCTCCTTCGCCACCGACCCGGCGAAACTCGGCCTCGCTGACGATTACCAGATCCGGACGGCGAGAGGTCCCCGGCTGATCGGCCGGCGCGAGCTGGAGGTCGAGATCAACGTCCGGAACGACCCGCAGACCCGCGGGCAGTTGGCTTTCGACCATGCCGTACAACCGGGCTACCGCGATCATGTGGCGAGGCGTGGGACTCGGCGACATGAGCAGGTTGCCCTCCATGAGTTCCCAGCGCCGCTGGTCGTCTTCCGGCAACGCCGCGTAGTCGGAGATCGTCAGGAGCTTTCCTGGCTGCGGGAGAGCGGTCACGGCTGTGTCCTCATGGTGAGCCAAGTTTCTCACGACAGGCTGACACCAGACCTGCGGCTCGTCGAGGCGTGCGAGGAAGGGAACGAGCGCCTTCAGTACTCGCCTTTGATCACGAAGAAGGAGCCGCGGATGGTGCCGGCCAGCTTCGACTTCTGCCGGGCGAACTTGAACCGGGAGGCAAGTTCCTCGGGAACGTCCATGCCGTCGGACAGCTTGAAGCCGACGGCCCGCTTGGAGCCGGCAGCGAGGCCGTACATCACGTTGATCGACAGGCCTGATTCGTAGAACACGTAGGCCATCCGGGTGCCGTCCACCTCGAAGGACGTCGCTTCGAGCGGCCGGGACGAGATCACGATGTCGCGTTCGTCCTTGAGGATGCGGGCCACGTAATCGACCGTGTCCGTCGCCTCGCTCGCCGGGCTGACCGCGAAGTCGTGGCCGAACTTGTTCTTGTAGTAGCGGGCCTCGTTGGCCCGCAGCCCGGCGAGTGCCTCGGGGTGCGGGGAGGACTCCAGTCCCTCGGTGGACACCTTCTCGAAGTCGACGACCTGCGACATCGCTTACCTCCCGACGGTGGGTATGTCACGCCGAACGCTAGCCGAAGCTGACGGTCGGGCTGGGCCGCTCACCGGGTCAGGGGCCGCCCCGCCAGTGGTCGATGCGGTGGTGGTCGGGAGTGAAGCCGTGCCGGACTCCCCACAGCACCGCCTGGGTGCGGCTGCTGACACCGATCTTGCGGTAGACGGAGCGGATGTAGGACTTGACGGTGTTGGGGCTCAGGAAGGTCGTCGCGGCGACCTCGGCGTTGCTCTTGCCCTGCGTGATCAGCGCGAGGACCTCGGCCTCCCGGTCGGTCAGCCCCTCGTGCCGGCCGGGCCAGTCGAGGTTGGCCGCCGAGCGGGTTCGCTGCGGTGCCTCGCTGATGACCGTCTCGCCGGCATGCACCGCCTCCAGGGCTTCGACCAGCTCACGGGCCGGCAGCCGCTTGGACAGGTAGCCGGCCGCGCCGCGCCGCCGCGCGCTGTCGATCAGCTCCGGGGCGAAGTTCCAGGTGTAGACCACGACGTGTTTGGCACGCGAGCTGCGCAGCAGCACCTCGATCTCCTCGTGATCGGCCTCGGGCTGGGCGAACGAGTCGTACAGCGCGATGTCGACGGTGTCGGACAGCGGCTTGTTCGCGTCGATCTCGGCGACCAGGACCCGGTCGCGATAGGGGTAGAGCATGCTCGCCACCCCCGTCAGCACCACGTCGTAGTCGTCGACGAGGGCGATCAGGATCGGTGCCTGTCCGGGTGCCATGGGGTAACCCTAACCCTCCTTAGGGGTGTACCGCACCAGCCCTAGGGGTGGTTACCTGGAGCACGAGTCGCCGCAGACCTTCGGTGGCTCGCCCCGGACGCGACACGGTCGTGTCCCACTCGAAAGGACAACCCCATGCTCGGTCTGATCATCACGTTGATCGTCGTCGGCCTCATCGCCGGTGCCGTGGCACGTCTCCTCGTACCCGGCAGGCAGGACATCGGCATCGCTGCGACGATCGTGCTCGGCATCGTCGGTTCGTTCATCGGCGGCTTCCTCGGCTACGTGCTGTTCCACAAGGACTCCGCCGACGGCTTCTTCCAGCCGTCCGGGCTCATCGGCTCGATCATCGGCGCGGTCATCGCGCTGCTGGTCTACATGCGGATGGGCAGCCGGCACACCGTCCGCCACTGACCTCATCGCATCTGGCGCCGCACCTCTCCTCCCAGGGGTGCGGCGCCCCGCGCTAAGCGTCAGCCAGCTCTTCGCTGCGCGGCTCTGCGGTCTTGAAAAATGTAGCGAGTCATGGGTGTCTGGGTGAGGCGCTGGCGATCACGGCACAATGGCGGTATGCCCGAGCCTTGGCCGGTGATCGATGCCGGCGACTGGACGATCGCCGGACTCGAGGGTCAAGGGCAACATCCTCACGATTGGCTCAAGAACCCGGCGCAGGCGCGTACATGGCTGTTCAAGCCCGCCCGCCCGGAGCGGGATCGCGGAACGCGCGAGGACATCGCCGAAAAGCTCGGCAGTGAGCTGGCCAGTCTGCTGGGGATGCCCGCCGCACGAGTTGCCCTGGCCACCCGTGGCGGGACATTCGGGGCATTGGTCGAAGACGTCCGCCTGCCGAATTGGGAACTGTATGTCGGCCAGACATTGATGCCAGAAGTGGTAGCCGACTATGACCCAGGCGACCGAGAGCATTGCGGGCACACTCCGGAGATGATCCAGCGCGCTCTCGAACGGTTCGCTGCCCCACCTGGTGCCGATGTGCCCGAAACCTTCCACGCATTCGACGTCTT
Organism: uncultured Actinomycetota bacterium; assembly: GCA_963796905.1. Lineage (GTDB taxonomy): Bacteria > Actinomycetota > Actinomycetes > Mycobacteriales > Jatrophihabitantaceae > Jatrophihabitans_A. The sequence goes on from CAWCNK010000005.1 coordinate 308,254, forward strand.
CGCCGGCTACCTGGTATTCGACGCGCTGCTCGCCCATGGCGACCGGCACGATCGCAACTGGGCCGTGCTGATCCCGCCACCGGGCGCCGCGGAGCGCGAATCGCTGTGCGCATCATTCGATCATGCGGCAAGCCTCGGATTCACCCTGAGCGACGCTGATCGCAAGAAGCACCTGCTAGACCGGACAGTCGAGCAGTGGGCCGAGAGAGGCAAGGCCTCGCGGTTCGAGCACAAGCGTGGCACCCGCCGGCTGACTCTCGTCCAACTCGCCCAGTCGGCGCTGCAGCGTTGCCCAACCGCGACTCGCCATCATTGGAGGGAACGGTTGTTGTCGGTCGAGCGTGATTCCGTAGAGGCATTGGTGGCCAGGGCCCCAGGACTTTCGGAGCCCAGTTACTCATTCACCGTCGAACTGGTCATTATCAACCGGAGGAGGCTGCTGCGTGCCCTCGACTGAGCTGACGAGACCCCAACCGACCGATCGAGTCGTACGGAGATTTGCCGTCGCATGGCGTAACCGAATCCGCCGAACCATCCGGCCCGTTGCAGTGCTTGACCACGACATCGTCGGGTACCGGTTCCAATACTTGCCTGAGGTCCGTGAGACGGTCGAGGGCTTCCGCACCTTCGTCGGGTTCCCCGAAGTTGATCGCGTCTATGAATCGGCACGACTCTGGCCCTTCTTCGACCTGCGAATCATGGACCGCAAACGACCCGACTTCCGGGCGTACGTCCGCTGGCTCGGCCTGACCCCCGACGCCTCGTCGCTAGACATCCTCAGCCGGAGCGGCGGAGAGCAGAAGGGCGACAGTGTCTACGTCGCGGAGGCGCCCACCGTCGCCGGGAGCGGTGCTACCGAATACACATTCCTGGTGCGCGGCGTCAGCTACGCACTTCGGCAGCACCACACCAACTATGCCGCAGAGACACTCGCGGCCGGGGACCCGCTGATTATCTTGGACGATCCGTCGAACGAGGTAAACCCCGAGGCCCTGCTCCTTGCGACGATCGACGGAGCATGCATCGGGTGGGTCCCGGATCTGCTCGTTGACTACGTACGTCGGGCCCGAGCCCACGGCTCGCAGGTCACCGTACTGCAGAACAATGGCCCGCGGGCCCCGTGGCACGCCAGGCTGCTGATCCGGCTCACCGGGCACGTAGAGCCGGCGACAGAGTTCTTCACCGGCGGCAGCTCGGCCTCCAGTTCGGTTGCCATGAACAGCTATGCTGCAAGCAGCGCGCTCCGATGCGGCCGGTGAAACAAACGGCTTCGCCACCAGCGTAGGGGTGACCGTGAGGTACTCGCGCTAGTCGTACAGATCCGGCCTCGCCATATCGGCTTGAGGCCGGATCTACTCGACACGTGCCCATTCGGCGAGTGCGCGCTCGCAGGTTAGAGGTCGCGCTTGGAGGCGCGTCAGCTGCTGAACCCTCTCGCTCGCTGGTCAGGGATCCGGATTTATCAGTACGGCGGCCACGCCGATCGGAACCTTTGCGGAGGGTGTGGGATTTGAACCCACGGACAGTCTCCTGTCGAGCGCTTTCAAGGCGCTTGCACTCGGCCGCTATGCGAACCCTCCCGAACGCGCGGCCAAGGCCGTCGCTCGCCGCCAATTCTGGCAGAGCCGGCGAGCGCCGGCTGTCGGGCGGCTCGGCACGGCTGGCCAGGCGAACTGTCAGCCCGGTGAGGTAGACCTGAGTCATGACCGATTCCACCCCGTACCCGAACGATCTGGACCTGAGCCCGCTACCCGGCAGCGAGCGGCCCCCAGCACCTGGCGTCGCCCCCGTCGCCCCGCTCGCCCCGGACAGCCCGCTCACCGTCACCGTGGTGGTCCGGCGCCGCAACGAGGTCCCGGACGAGGTGCTCAGCTCCCCGCTGCCGCCGGCGGAGTTCGCGGCCCGGTACGGCGCTGACCCGGCCGACCTGGAGCTGGTCACCTCCACCGTCACCGCCCTCGGCGCCCGGGTGGTCGACACCGACCTGGCCAGCCGGCGCGTCCGGGTCGCCGGCACCGTCGAAACGCTTGGCCAGATCTTCGGCACCTACCTGGAGCAGGCCTCCAGCGCCGACCCCACCGGGGGGCGGATGGAGCACCGGCACCGCAGCGGCGGACTGAGCGTGCCCACGGCCCTGTCGGGCGTGGTCACCGCTGTGCTTGGCCTGGACAACCGGCCGCAGGCCTGCGCGCAGTACCGCTGGGCGATCCCGAACGCCGTGTCGTTCGCCTACACCCCGGTCGAACTGGGCAAGATCTACAAGTTCCCCGACGGAACCGACGGCGCAGGCCAGACCATCGCCATCCTGGAGCTCGGTGGCGGATTCAACCAGAGCGAGCTCGACAGCTACTTCGCCGGACTCGGCATCCCCAGCCCGAAGGTCACCGCTGTCGGGGTGGACGGCGCCGCCAACGCCCCCGGACAGGATCCCAACGGCGCGGACGGCGAGGTACTGCTCGACATCGAGGTCGCCGGCGCGCTGGCCCCGGGAGCACACCTCGTCGTCTACTTCGCGCCCAATACCGACGCCGGCTTCGTGGACGCGCTCAGCCAGGCCGCGCACGCCGACCCGACGCCGGCCGCGATCAGCATCAGCTGGGGCCTGAACGAGGACGAATGGACCGACCAGGCCAAGGCCGCCTTCGACGAGGCGCTGGTCGACGCCGCCGCGCTGGGCGTCACGGTCACCGTGGCCGCCGGTGACGACGGCAGCACCGACCGGGCCTCCGACGGCAGGGCGCACGTCGACTTCCCGGCCGCCAGCCCGCATGCCCTGGCCTGCGGCGGCACCCGGCTGCAGGCCGACCCGCGCACCGGCACGGTGACCTCGGAGACGGTCTGGAACAACGGCACCGGTGCCGGCGCCACCGGCGGCGGCGTCAGCCGCACCTTCGCCCTGCCCAGCTGGCAGGCCGGCGCCGGGGTGCCCGAGGCGGCCGGCCAGGCCGGCCGCGGCGTGCCCGACGTCGCCGGGGTGGCCGATCCGCAGACCGGTTACCGGGTACTGGTGGACGGCCGCAGCATGGTCATCGGCGGCACCAGCGCGGTCGCCCCGCTGTGGGCCGCGCTGGTCGCCCGCATCGTGCAGGCCACCGGCCGCAAGCTCGGGCTGATCCAGCCGCTGCTCTACGGCACGGTCACCGCCGGCCAGGTCCCGCCCGGCTTCCGGGACGTCACCGACGGCAGCAACGGCGCGTACCACGCCGGCCCCGGCTGGGACGCGTGCACCGGCCTGGGGGTGCCGGACGGTGCCGCGCTGCTCGCCGCCCTGCAGGCGAACGGCGAGAGGCTGAACGGCCACGACGGTTGGGGGGGGGGAGGGGGTTGAGCGGCAATGCGGGGAAGGAAGGGGAACCTGGGGTGGAGTGAGGTGTGAGGAGAAGTAGGTGATAAGGTATGAGTGAGGAGTGGAGTGATTAAAGTGATAGCTGTAGAGAAAGGATGTAAAGTAGTTACTGCACGCAGCGCTGCAGTGAGGAGAACCTAATTTCATGGGTCACGGGGCGGAGATCGTTCTCGCTTTTCACGCTCGCGACGCATCCAGCGCTCGTGTTCTGTTTCGGGAGGGCGGCGAGAGGCAAAGATGACTCGGCTGCGAGCATGCTCGCACTGCCGAGTTACGGGCGTCGTGGCGAGCGATGCTTCAGGCGCGCCGACCAAGGCCTGTCTGCTGTCGCTGGCGACCGGCCCCGCGGGTTAGAGATACTCCCATCTCTGGCTCCAAAGACCGGAGTTCCACATGTCCAGATCGAATTACCTGTTTGTAATTCAAAACTTGAAGCGGTAGCCTTATGCTAAGCGCAGCATGTAGCCGGTCTATCAGAGATAGGATAGAGGTTTCTTGACGCTCTTGCCACGGAGAACGCAGGATATGTCTGAAGCAGACTCCAATCTTAAGGGAGGGCCGGGTGCAGAGGCTGTCCTTCGGGTCATGCCGGCTGCTTCGCTGCCGAAGCTGCTCCGTGCCCAACGCGCCAGCCTCGAACTGACGCAATCGGACCTAGCTCGTATTTTGCGCGTCCGACCTCAGACGATTGGTTCATGGGAATCCGGCAAAAGCCCACCGCAGGTGCGCTTCTACGAACCGATCGCTCGTTTCCTGGGCCTTCGTAATGCAGACGATGTCCGCAGGCTCCTGTCTCGCGATCAACCCACCGAGTTGGGTTTCGATGTGGAGGAACCTGATAGCGGCGAGAGGTCTCGGGACTTCGAAATTCGGTTGAACCTGTCCCGCCGCATCGCTGCTGGTGAACCATTGACACCAGAGACAGTCGACTTGTTTAAGCGCCTGCTGGACGGCTATCGCCATTAAGGGATCGTGACGGCTTCAGCGACCGCCGGTGATCTTCCGATCGCGCTGGTCGACGCCGGGCTGCCCGTACGGGTAGTCGGCCGGCTCCGGATCGCTGGCCGCATCCAGCCGCGCGGTCTGCTCGGCGCTCAGGTGCAGGTCTGCGGCCTGCAGGTTGTCCTCGAGCTGGGCGAGCGGTCCGGGCGCCCAGGATCACCGACGTCACCGCCGGCCGGTCAGCCAGCCAGGCCAGCGCGACCTGCGCCATCGACACCCCCAGCTCGTCGGCCACCGACCGCACCGCGTCGACCACGTCCCAGGTGCGCTGCTGGCCCGAGCGGCGGTCGTAGGCCTCCACCCCGCGCTCGGGATTCTCGCCGAGCCGGGTCGCGCCGGTCGGCCGCTCATCCCGGCTGTACTTGCCGGTCAACCACCCGCCACCCAGCGGCGACCAGGGCAGCATGCCCAGCCCGTTGGCCTGGCAGGCCGGCACGATCTCCCACTCGATCTCGCGCACCAGCAGGTTGTACTGCGGCTGCAGGGTCACCGGCACGCTCAGGCCCAGCCGCTCGGCAACCCCCACCGCCTGCTGCAGCTGCCAGCCGGTGAAGTTCGACAGCCCGATGTAGTTGATCTTGCCGGCCCGCACCGCGTCATCCAGGAAACGCAGGGTCTCCTCGATCGGCGTCAACGGGTCATGCGAATGCACCTGGTACAGGTCGATCCAGTCCGTCCGCAGCCGCCGCAGCGACGCCTCCAGCGCCAGCCGCAGGTGCCGGCGGGACAGCCCCAGGTCGTTCACGCCGTCCGCCATCGGGAACCGGCCCTTGCTGGCCAACACCACCCGGTCGCGCCGGCCCTCATCGGCGGCCAGCCAGCCGCCGATGATCTCCTCGCTGACCCCGCCGCTGTAGACGTCGGCGGTGTCGACCAGGTTGCCGCCGGCATCGAGGAACCGGTCCAGCTGCGCATGCGAGCCGTCGGCGTCGGTTTCGGTGCCGAAGGTCATGGTGCCCAACGCCAGGGTGGACACCGCCGTCCCGCTCCGGCCGAGCAATCGATACTGCATTGCGAACCTCCCGCACGCTAGCCCTGCCTCCTTACTACACCCGCCGATCGACGCCCCTGCCAGCGGCAGCCAGCACGGCCGCACTCGACCAACGGGATGTGACGTCCGGCCCACCCGATCCGACCCCGGCGCGCCGCGACCGGCGCACGGGCCGGTCCTCGCATACGGTGCGGCTGGCCGCTGGAAAGCCGGCGTGCCAGCACGACGTGGACACCCAGCACCTCAGCATCAGGAGCACCGAGCAGTGGCTATCTCCATCCTCACCGACCCCAAGACCCGCCAGCCCAAGCTCCGCCTGGTGCTGCCCGACGACGTCCACGACGGACCGGTGTCGGTGGTGGGCAGCTTCAACGACTGGACCCCGGGCCGGCACAAGCTGGTGCGCCGCGCCAACGGCACCCGCAGCGTCACCGTGCCGGTGGTGGCCGGCCAGCGACTGCAGTTCCGCTACCTCGGCTCCGGCGGCCGGTGGTTCGACGATCCGGACGCCGACCGGATGCACACCGACGGTGGCATGGTCGGCGTCGTCGAGGTCTGACGACCACCAGCCCGGCGCCACCAGCCCGGCGCCGCCAGCCCGGCGCCACCAGCCAGGCGCCACCAGCCGCACGCCGGCCGAGCGGGGCACCGAGGCGGGCTCGACACCCGTAGGCTGACCGGGCATGAGCACCCGGCACCCGGTGGAATGCTGGCTGACCGACATGGACGGCGTCCTCGTCCACGAGAACGAGGCCCTGCCCGGAGCGGCCGAGTTCCTGCAGCGCCTGATCGAAAAGCAGCGCCGGTTCCTGGTGTTGACCAACAACTCGATCTACACCCCGCGCGACCTCGCCGCCCGGCTGGTGCGGGCCGGCCTGCGGGTCCCGGAGGAGTCCATCTGGACCTCGGCGCTGGCCACCGCGGTGTTCCTGGCCGACCAGCTGCCGCACGGCTCGGCCTACGTCATCGGCGAGGCCGGGCTCACCACCGCGCTGTACGAGGTCGGCTACACCCTGACCGACACCGACCCGGACTTCGTGGTGCTCGGTGAGACCCGGACCTACTCCTTCGAGGCGATCACCCGGGCGATCCGGCTGATCGACGCCGGCGCCCGGTTCATCGCCACCAACCCCGACGTCACCGGACCGTCCGCCGAGGGACCGCTGCCGGCCACCGGCTCGGTGGCGGCGCTGATCAGCCGGGCCACCGGCAAGCAGCCGTACTACGTCGGCAAGCCGAACCCGATGATGTTCCGCAGCGCGCTGAACCGGATCGAGGCGCACTCGGAGAACACCGCGATGGTCGGCGACCGGATGGACACCGACGTGGTCGCCGGCATCGAGGCCGGCCTGGAGACCATCCTGGTGCTCACCGGCTCCACCCGTCCCGAGCACATCGACCGCTACCCCTACCGCCCGAGCCGGGTGCTCGACTCGATCGCGGACGTCATCGAGCTGGTCTGAGCGACGACCCGAACGCAGGCCGGCAGGATCACCCCGCCGGCTCAGACCGGCCGGTAGTACTCGATCCCGTCCGCCTCGATGCTGCCGGCCAGCCTGCCCTGCAACACCAGGACGTCCAGGTGGGCCGCCGTCTCGGTCACCGCCAGCAGCTGGTTCGACGGGTCGAGTTCGCCGAACGCCTTGTTGCGCCGGGTCCACGGCAGTGCCTTCGCGACTCCGAACGCGGTGGCGCAACCGGCGGCCACCGCGGCGGCCGAGGAGGCCAGCCGGCCGTCGTGGTGGGCCAGCAGCTCGGTCACCCGCTGGTGCACGCTGCCCGCCACCGGCCCGTGCGCGGGCAGCAGCATCGCGTCGGGCAGCGCGAACATCAGCCGCAACGAGTCGAGGTAGTCGCGCAGCGGGAACGGTGCGGGCGCCGCCTCCAGCCCGACGGACGGGGTGATCTGCGGCAGCACGTGGTCGCCGGCGAACAGCAGCCCGGCGGACGCGTCGTGGAAGACCACATGGCCCTGGGTGTGTCCCGGGGTGGCGATCACCCGCAGCTGCCGGTCACCAGCCGGGACCTCGGTGCCGTCGTGCAGCCAGCTGTCCGGTGGCTCCCAGTCCTGTGGCGGTCCGGTCCGCACCACCCCGCCGGCCGCGGCCAACCTCTCCAGCAGCTCGATGGCGCCGGTGCGCAGCAGGTGTGGCAACCGAGGTGATCGCCCACCCCGCTGCGCCAGCTGCCGGGTCACCTGCAGGCTGGCCTGCTCGCCGATGCCCAGGCTGACCCGGGAACCGACCTTGCGGCGCACCGCCACCGCCTGGGTGTAGTGGTCGCGGTGCAGGTGGGTGACCAGGAAGGCGCCGATGTCGCCCAGCCCGTACCCGATCTCGTCCAGCGAGCCGACCAGCCGCCGCTCGCTCTCGGCCAGCGCCCAGCCGCCGTCGATGAGCACCAGCCCGTCGCCGGTCTCCAGCGCGTAGACGTTCACCGCGCGCAGCCCGTCGTTCGGCAGCGGCAGCGGGATGCGAAACACGCCACCACCCAGGTCCTGCGGGCCGGCCTCGGCCCAACCGGACCCGGAGTTGCTCACCAGGCGAGTTCTACCACGCGATCCGGTCGCGGCCTGGCCCCAGCGGGCCCAGCGACCCAGCGGGCCCGACGACTCAGCGGGACGGAACGGCCGACCGGTCAGCCGCGCATCGACAGCAGCGAGAACTCCGCGTCGAACAGCTCGGCCAGGAACGCCGCCAGCGACCGCTCGTCCGGGTGCAGGCTCGGCGCCCGCCGGGGCTTGGCACGGTCGAGGTAGTCGCCGAAGGTGTGCTCGGTGTAGGTCTCCAGGACGTGCGGGTGCACGTAGTGGGCCCGGGCCACCGACCGGGTGTTGCCCAGCGCCTCGGCCGCCTCGTCCACCGCCTCGATCACCACCTTCGCGGCGGACCGTTCGCTGTCCAACCGCTTCTTGAGGTAGGTGAACGCCGCCAGCGTGCCACCCCAGGTGCGGAAGTCCTTGGCGGTGATGTGCTCGCCGGTCAGCTCGAACAGCAACTGGTTGAGCTCGTCGGAGCTCACCGGCTTGCCGTCCAGGCTGAACAACCGGCGACCACGCTGGGCCAGCAGCTTCTCCACCATCCGCGCCACCCCGGCGTCGGTGATGGTGACGTCCCACGGCTTACCGGACTTGGCGGGAAAGGCGAAGCTGACCCGGTCACCCTGCACCCGGACGTGCTTGCGGGTGAGGGTGGTCAGCCCGTAGCTGTCGTTCTCCTCGGCGTAGACCTCGTTGCCGATCCGGATGTTGCTCAGGTCGATGATGCGGACCATCGTGGCCAGCATCCGGTCCCGGTCGACGGTGCGCCGGCGCAACTGGCGGGCGGTGTGGTCGCGGATCTCGGCCAGGTGGGCGGAGAACAGGATCAGCCGGTAGAAGTTGAGCAGGTCCCGGATCGCACGCCAGCGCGGGTGGTAGATGTACTGCTTGCGGCCCTTGTCGTCCTCCCCGGTGGCCAGGATGTGGCCGTCGGCGTTGGGGCAGATCCAGACCTTGGTCCAGGCCGGCGGGATCGCCAGCTCGATGATCCGGGTCTTCACCTCGGCATCGGTCAGCGGCTGCTCCTCGTGGTCGAGGTAGCTGAAACCCTTGCCGCGCCGGATCCGGCGCATGCCCGGCTGGTCGGCCGCCACGTACACCAGGCCGGCCACCTCGGCGCACCGCTCGGCGTCGTCGTGCAGTTCGTCGAGTTCCTGGACCGTCATCGACGTGGTGGCGCCCCGGGCCGGTTTCGCTGGCGGCTTGGCCGGGCGCCGAGAACTACCGGCCGCCTTCGCCACCGCCGGCTTCGGCTTGGCGACCGGCTTCGGCTTGGTGACCGGCTTCGCCTTGGTGACCGGCTTTGCCTTGGCTGCCGCCGTGGTTGTCGTGCTCAGCGGTTCTCCACGAGGTGCTTGATGGTGGCCACCGTCTTCTCCAGGCCCTGCTGGATCTGCTCGCCGGCCACCCGCGCGGTGCGCAGCGTCACCTCGACCCGCGAGCTGTCGCCGGTTCCGCTGACTTCGAGTTCGCCGGAGTAGTCGTTCGGGCCTTCCGACCCCCAGGCCAGGGTCTTGGCGTCCCGGTCCACCTTGAACCAGGCTTCGCCCTCGACCTCGCGCTCGCCAAGGTCGGCGGTGACCGCGATGGTGCCGTCGCCGTTGTCGGTCGCCGAGGTCATCCGGTCGAAGTAGCGGGGCAGGTTCTGCACGTCAGCCAGGTAGTCGAACAGCGAGTCGGCGGGTGCCGCGACGTCGGTGCCGGCGAGATAGTCAGCCATGGTGGTCCTTTTGCGGTGCGGACGGCTGGCTGCTCAGCCTGCTCGCACGCTACGCCCAGCGACAGGGCGGCTCCAAACAGCGCAAGTTGTGCAACCGCCCGTCCGTCCAGACAGCGGCTCAGCCCAACCGCCAGTCCGGCAGGGCGGCCCCGACGGCCAGGCCGGCGATGAACAGCCAGCCGAACAGCCGGTTGTGCACCAGGCAGACCCGGTGGTACCACAGCGGCCAGCCGACGTAACCGGCCGGCGGCTCGGCCGGGGCCGGCCGCGCCATCACCCGCACGGCACGCCGCGCCCGGGGCAACGCGAGCACCACGACCAGCGCGAACGGGCTCAGCGCACCGAGCAGCACGGCTACCGCGGTGACGGCATACATCGCGCCGAGCACCGCCTGGTTCAGTGCGCGGGCTGCCCGCTCGCCCACCAGCACCGGCAGGGTGCGCTGGTGCTGGGAACTGTCGAACATCCGCTGGTCGATGTGCTTGCCGACCAGGATGGAGGCCACCCCGAGCCCGACCGGAACGGAGGCGAGGACGGCGTCGGCGGAGGACCGCCCGGTGATGACGTAGTAGCCGCCGCCGATCATCAACGGTCCCCAGACCGCGAAGGCGGCCACCTCGCCGAGGCCGAGTTCCTTCAACGCCCGCGGCGCCGCGTCGTAGGCATAGAGCAGGACGGCGCCGGCCACCGTCAGCAGCAGCGCCGGCCAGCCGCGCAGGGCGATGAAGTAGGCGGCGACCGCCAGGGCCAGCACGCCGAGCACCGCCAGGCCCCCGGCCAGCAGCCGCGGCGTGACCGCGCCGCTGGCGATCGGGTGCAGGGTGTAGCGCCGCCGCGGCGAGTCGGCGGTGTCGTGGCCGCGGCGGTAGCCGAAGTAGTCGTTGGACAGGTTGCTGACCGCGTGCAACACCACGAAGCCCAGCAACACCAGCACGAACGGCACCGCATGCAGCCGGCGGTCGGTCAGCGCGAGCAACCCGGCGATCACTGCCGACTGCGCCGAGATCACCAGGATCACGCTGCGGGAGGCGTAGAGGAAGCGGGTCACCGGGTCCAGGTCGCGGAACTCCGAGGCCTCGGCGGGGTAGAAGCCGGTGAACGCCCCGACCCATGCGAACGGTCCGCGGTGCGGGCGGCTGCCCAGCGCCGGGGTGGTCTGCGTCATGGTGCCGCTCCTGAGTGGTGAGAGGGATCTTCGACCGGCTCCGGTGCCGTCCCGACGCGACACCGGGTTCTTTCACAGTACGACCGCGTCCGGGCCCGATCGCCGGTGAGCGGTGTGTGATGAGCCACCCGGAGGCGTCCGCGTGTAACCTGCCGCTGCGAACGGGGTGGTCGGGACGAACTTCGCGTAGGGCGGTGAAACGACGGTGCCGGTACTTCCGCTGCCTCCGCCGGCCCCGGTGCCGTCCGGTCGCGCCCGACAGGTCGCCCGCGCGGCGGCGCTGATCGCGGTCGCGGTGCTGGCCACCGGGTGCGGGGTGTTCGGCGGCTCGAAGTCGGGTGGCACGGCGGTGTCGGTCTTCGACGTCAAGCCCGGCCAGTGCTTCGACCCGCCCGGCGAGGTGAAGTCCGAGCTCAGCAAGCTGACCTCGGTGCCCTGCGACCAGCCGCACACCCAGGAGTCCTACGCCAGCGTCCCGTACACCGCCAAGGACGGCAGCGAGGCCTCGGCCTACCCCGGCGACGCCGCGCTGAAGGTGTTCGCCGACGGCGCCTGCGCGCAGCGCTACGCCGGCTATGTCGGCAAGGACTACCTGGACTCGTCCTACTTCTTCACCTACCTGCTGCCCTCGGCGCGCGGCTGGGAGCAGCAGAAGGACCGCAACGTGCTGTGCTTCGTGACCACCACCGGGCAGCGGCTGACCGCGTCGGTCAAGAACTCCAAGCGTTAGGAGGGCTGGGGAATGGGCAGCCTCTCGGTGACCACCGGCGCCATGCTGCAGTGCTCGTTCGGCCTGGCGCCGACCACCCTCAACATCCTGCCGATGAGCCGGGTGACCATCGAAGGCCGGCCGGCGGCGGCGATCGCCGACATGGTGCCGATGGTCAACATCCCGCCGTTCGGCATGTGCTCCTCGATCGCCAACCCGACGGTCGCGGCGGCCACCGCGGCCGCGCTCGGCGTGCTGACCCCGATGCCGTGCGTGCCGGCCATCGCCGGCACCTGGATCCCGGCCGCGCCGCAGACCACCATCGGGGGCAAGCCCGCGCTGGTGTCCGGTTCCACCTGCGTCTGCTCGTTCGGCGGGGTCATCACGATCACCATGCCGGGCGCGCTGCGCACCACCGCCGGCTGACTCGGCAGGGATTGGCCAGACCTGAGCACTTCGGCTTAATCAATCCGTAATTACGCTGCGGGCGTTTCTTCCACGCTAATACTCACAGAGGCTGTACACCGTGAGCTAACCTCCCGTGGTCGGTCACGGGGGCCACTACCGCACACATCTCTTTTGGAGCTGCCCCCCGTGCCTACGTACACCGCGCCTGGCGTCTACGTCGAAGAAGTCCCGTCGTCTCAGAAGGTGTTGTCCGCCGCGCCGACCGCCATCGCCGCCTTCGTCGGGTTCACCCAGCGGGCCCCCGACGACGACCCGAAGGACCCGACCGGCGCCGCCCCCCGGCTGGTGACCAGCTGGTCGCAGTTCGAGAAGCTCTACGGCAGCTTCAGCGAGGGCTGCATGCTGCCGCTGGCCGTCTACGGCTACTTCGCCAACGGCGGCAGCATCGCCTACATCTGCCGGGTGCCCAACGCCGAGCCCGCCGGCCAGCCGTCCAAGCTGGCGCTGGACGCCGCGGATCGCACGCTCGGCCAGCCGCTCAGCATCGAGAGCGTCACCCCGGACGCGCTGCTCAGCGTCCAGATCGACACCGAGGAGCCGGCCGACGGCGCCAAGCCCGAGGACCCGTCGCCCTTCACCCTGTCGGTGCTGGAGGGCGGCAAGGTGGTGGAGAGCTTCCCGCACCTGACCTTCGGTTCCGGCGACACCAACGTCGCCACCGTGGTCAACAAGACCTCGACCAAGGTCAAGGTCACCGTCAACCTGGACGCCAAGGCGGACCTGAGCGGCCAGCTCGACATCCTCAAGCCGGGCCACTACCCGCTCAAGCAGGACGCCCCGAAGCCGATGCCGGTGACCGGGCGGCAGTTCGCCGGCTCCGAGTCCGCCCGCAACGGCATCAACGGCCTGGCCGTGGCCGACGACGTGACCATGGTGATCGTGCCCGACCTGATCACCGCCGCCACCAAGGCCGACGGCAGCACCGACATGAACCTGTGGCGCTCGGTGCAGACCGCGCTCATCTCGCACTGCGAACAGCACGGCAACCGGATGGCGATCCTGGACGCGCCGCCGAAGATGACCCCGCAGCAGGTGATGACCTGGCGCTCGGAGGAGGCCATGTACGACTCGGCCTACGCCGCGCTGTACTACCCCTGGATCAAGGTGGACAACCCCACCGGTTCCAACGGCAACTCCGAGATGCTGATGCCGCCGTCCGGGCACATCGCCGGCGTCTGGGCCCGCACCGACGAGAGCCGTGGCGTCTGGAAGGCACCGGCCAACGACACCATCCGTGGCGTGCTGGACCTTGCCTACGGCGTCACCCAGAACGAGCAGTCGCTGCTCAACCCGATGGGCATCAACTGCATCCGGCCTTTCGGCACCAGGGGAATCCGGATCTGGGGTGCCCGCACCCTGGCCTCGGACAGCGACTGGCGCTACATCAACGTCCGGCGGCTGTTCAACATGGTCGAGTCGACGATCCTCGAAGGTACCCAGTGGGCGGTCTTCGAGCCGAACGACATGACCCTGTGGGAGGGCGTCAAGCGCACCCTGAACGGTTTCCTGCGCGGGCTGTGGTCGGCCGGCGCGTTGTTCGGTGCCACCGCCGACCAGGCCTTCTACGTCAAGTGCGACGCCGAGACCAACCCGCCGGAGTCGATCGACGAGGGCAAGCTGGTGGTCGAGGTGGGCATCGCCCCGGTCAAGCCCGCCGAGTTCGTGGTGTTCCGGATCAGCCAGCAGAAGCAGGTCGCCGGCTGATCGAGCCGCCGACCCCTGCCACCCCCTGTTCTTCTTTTCGGTTTAGCTAGGAGCATTCATGCCCAACGACCTGATCAATACCGACCCGATCGTCGCCCAGAACTTCTTCCTCGAGATCGACGGCACCAAGCTGGTGCTGTCCGGCGTGTCCGGTCTCGACATGGAGCTCGACGTCGTGACGATCCAGCAGAACGGCAAGGACGGCAAGAAGCAGTCGGTCAAGACGCTGGGAACCTCGCTGAAGGTTCCCGACATCTCGCTGACCCGGATGGCGCCGATGAGCGCCATGGACGACCCGATCTGGAAGTGGTTCAAGTCGGTTCGCGAGTCGGGCTTCAAGGGAACCGACCGGGCCGGCAGCCGCAAGAACGGCTCGATCGTCTTCTTCGACACCGCGTTGACCGAGGTGGGCCGGTTCAACTTCTTCAACGGCTGGCCGTCCAAGATCGGCACCGACGCGGTCAGCACCGACTCCAACGACCCGGTGAAGGAGACGATCACCCTGGTCATCGAGCGGCTCGAGCGCATTAAGTGAGCTTGCAGACCAGCTATCCGTTCGTCCTGCCGCGTGGTTACGTCGACGCGGCAGGCACGGTGCACAAGGAAGGCCGGATGCGGCTGGCGACGGCTCGCGACGAGCTGGAGCCGCTGCGCGACCCGACCGTCACCGGCCCGGACGACCCGCGGTTGACCGTGCTGGTGCTGGCCCGGGTGGTGGAGAAGCTCGGCACCGTGGAGCTGGTCAGCAGCCACGAGATCGAGGGCCTGTTCGCGATCGACCTTGCCTTCCTGCAGGACTTCTACGGTGTCATCAACTTCGGCAACCAGGAGGAGTACGAGCAACTGCTGCGTGCTCAGGCCGAGGGGCCGCCGCTGCTGGGTCAGAGCCGGCCGACTCCGGTGGCACCGCCGGTGGCGGCGGAGCCGGAGCCACCGGCTCCCTCGCACGCCAACGGTGCGGGCTCGCACGCCGCCTTCGGTGACCCGGACGGTTCGGCTGGCTCTGGGGACTTCGGCGGCTTCGGCGACCAGCCGGAGCAGCCGGTGTCGCGGCGCGGTGCCATCGAGGAGATTCCGCGCAGCAGGTGAGCGGCATGATGCGGTACCCGTCCGACGCGCTCTGGCAAGAGATCGCGTACCTGGCCTATCACCTGCACTGGTCACTGGACGACCTGCTGGATCTGGAACATCTCGACCGGGTAAGGATGGTGCGCGCGGTGGCCTCCTTCAACGACCGGGCCTGGCAGGCGGTGCGCGAGTATGTCTGACGGCTTCTCCGAACCACCGATCAACTCCTACTTCCTCTTCGAGGTGGACGGGGTGGAGATCGGCTACTTCACCGAGGTCACGGGCCTGGCGGTCACCATGACCGTCGAGGAGATCCACGAGGGCGGCCAGAACGGCTACGTGCACCAGATGCCGGGCCGGATGACCTGGCCGCACCTGGTCTTCAAGCGCGGCATCACCTCCAGCGACGCGCTGTTCGCCTGGATGAACAAGTCCAGCGGTGAGGGCTTTGCCGGCAACGGCAACAAGCTGACCCGCAGCACCGGCGCGGTCACCGTGCTCGACGCCGAGGGCACCCGGCTGCGCGCCTGGGAGTTCGACGGGGTGTACCCGGTGCGCTGGAGCGGGCCGGAGTTCAGCGCGAACAGCAACGAGGCGCTGCAGGAACAGCTCGAAGTGGTCCATCACGGATTCCGGTCGAAGAACCTATGACCACCGAGGATGCTCGCTCCGATACCGATCCGTCCGGCGGTGCTTCGTCCGGCGGTGCTTCGTCTGGCGGCGCTTCGCCGGCCGGGGTCGACCGCAACGCGCTGGGCCGTGCCGTCGCCCAGCGGCTGCGCCGTCCCGGGCGTCCCGGCCTGGCCCGTCCGGTCGGCCTCGGGCTGCTCGCCGAGTCCTCCATCAGGTTCGCCGCCGGCACCGCCCGCCCGACGGTGGTGCGCCGGGCGCTGGCGGCGTCGGCCACCGTCGCGGCCCGCTCGCTCGGCCAGGCCGAGGTGCGGCCACCGCGCTGGTGGACCCCGCGGGTACCGGA
Organism: uncultured Actinomycetota bacterium; assembly: GCA_963796905.1. Classification (GTDB taxonomy): domain Bacteria; phylum Actinomycetota; class Actinomycetes; order Mycobacteriales; family Jatrophihabitantaceae; genus Jatrophihabitans_A. Next base: position 323,942 of record CAWCNK010000005.1, read on the forward strand.
CGAGGCCGCCGATGCCGACTCCGGCTCGTCGGGCCGTACCGCCGCGGGAGCCGCTGGCCATTCCTCAGGATCCTCAGGGCATTCGGCGCCGGCCGCCGTGTCGCTGCCGCCACGCGGGCTGGCCCGGGCGGCGCGGCAGGTGCCGACCGACGACCAGCCGCGCTCGCCCGGCACCATCGCCGGTGGCCTGGTATCGACCGCGATTCCGGTGCGCCGGATGGAAGAAGTGGTCGTCGCCGGTCCGATGACCAGCTCGCACGAGCAGCGCCGGTTGCAGGCTCCCCGGCCGGCACCACCGCCGGGCTCGGCGGCAGCCGGTTCGTCGTCGGCGGCGGGGCCGCCGGGAAAGCTCACCGGGGGCGGTGATCCGACACCTGCGCGGGCCGCGAGCGCAGGTGCCGTCTCCCAGCACAGCGGCGCAGGTATTGCCGCGGCCTTGCGGCGCTCGGCCGCCCGGGCCGCCGCGGCTGTGCGGTCGCCGGCGGCCGAGCCTGGTGCCGCGGGGCGGCAGGCGGGCGCACGGCAGCCCGCTTCGGTGACGCCCACCGGCCGAGCGATGCCCGGTCCCTCGCTGTCGGCGCCCGGCCCGGCTACCGCCCTGCGCCGGACGCTGGCGGTCCGCCGTGCGCAGTCCGAGCAGTCGCCGGTGCTGAATCATCCGGCTGCTGCTGCCGGTTCGGCATCGACCGCCAGCGCGGTTCGGGGTGGCGCGGCGAACATCTCGTCTGGTCCGGTTCGGGGTGGCGTCGCAGGTTCAGCGGCTCCCGCCGGGCCCGCGGCCGTCCGGTCGGGGTCTGCTGCCGGTTTCCTCGCCAGGCAGGGCAGCCGGGTGGCGAGCGTGACCGCCGCGGTGGCCCGGCGGTTCGCCGCCCCGGCGGCCGAACCATCCGGTCAGTTCTCGGGCGGTCAGCCATCGGGCGGTCAGCCATCGGCCGGTCAGTTTTCGGCCGGTCGACCATCGGCCGGTCAGTTTTCGGCCGGTCAGTTTTCGGCCGGTCGACCATCGGCTGGGCAGTCGCCAGCCGGATTGGTCGCCGGTGTCACAGCACAGGGTGGGTCGGCTATCAGCGGTGCGGTGCTTCGTCGCTCGGCCGTCAGCGATTCGCTGCCGACCGCATCGAAGGAGAGCGGTACCCAGCCGCCCGCCGGTCGGTCATCGTCGATTCCCGCCTCCGGCGTAGCTGCCTCCGATGGCGATGAGTCTGTCTCTGCCTCGGCTCCGCCCGCTGGTGGGTCCGCCTCCGATGCCGGCCGGCCGCCTGCGGTTGCCGGTGGTTCCCCTAACGGCGGCGGGCATGTGGCGCCGGGTTCGGTGGCCGCTGACCGGGCGCTGCCCGCCGCGCTGGGCAGCCCGCTGACCGGAGCCGCGACTGGCCAGCAGATCGGCTCCGCGACCGGAACCGTGCGACGGGCGTCGGCTCACCGGCCCGCGGCACCGGGCGGCCCGTTGCCCAGCGCACGGGCCGGCATGCTGCGGCGGGCGGTCGCGGCGCCGACTCCCCTGACGGTCGCTGCCCGAACGACAACGGTGCGGCCCGTCGGCCTCCGACCGGCAACCCCTGCCGCCGAGGCGGAACACGAACAACTGCCTGCCCAACAGGGCAGATCGGTCGCGGGTGCGTCTGCGCAGCCCGCGTCGGCGGCGCCCGCGCAGCGGCTGGAGACTTCTGGCCCGGCCGCGTCCGTCAGCCGGACGAGCACCGGTTCGATGAGTCCGGTCGGCCAGCCGGCAGCGCCGGGACGGCCCGGATCGATTCGGCGCGCCATGGCCGATGGGCGTGCGGACAGCCCCGCGCAAGGGCCTGGCCCGATCAGTTCGGACCGGCAGGACACTGGTTCTTCGCTGGCCGGACACGGTACTTCGGTTGCCGGGGCTGGCGGTGCACCCATGCAGGCGGCTGCTCAACCAGGTTCCTCAATGCCGGCCGGGCAGCCGGCGGCACGCCAGCCCCGGCATGCCGCGCCGGACCCGGCGACCGCCGCCGACGCCACACCGCTGGCTGTCCCTGGCACGCCGGTAGGTAGCCGGATCACCGGACGGCCGCTGGGATTGGCCAGCCTGGGTCGACCGATCCGGCGCTCGGCCGGGTTGGCGGGTCACGCATGGGCTGGCACTGCAGGCGCGGTCGCTGCCAGTGCGGACCGTTCCCCGGCGATGCCGGGCCAAAGCGAATTTGCTCCGGTCACAACCGGCCGGCCGTCCGGACAGCTGCCGGCCCCGCTTGCCGCGCTGGCACCGATGCCGTCCGCCGTCGGTGGTGGCGGGCTGCCGACGGTGCGGCGTTCCCAGCTGCCGTCCGTCCTGTCGCGTTCCGGGCAGCTGAACCCCGCGGTCCGGCCGGGCAGGTCGGTGCGTCCGGCCTGGGCAGCTCATGGCGCGGCCGGTACCACCGTCGACCCGGCCCGGCCGGTCCCGGCGCCGACCGGTGCGGCCGCCGGAAGGGTTGCTTCTGGCCCGCATTCCTCAGGCGCGACTGTGGCTACCCCGCCCGCCGAACAGCGGCGCCCTGGATCGGTGACCGCCCGGCCCGTGGCCGAACCCGCGCCGGGTCCGGTGCGCCGCAGCGTCGCGCCACCCACCGCGGCGGCCCGCCCCGCGACGCCCGCCGCGTTGCCCCGCTCCGCGCCCGCCGGGGCCGGCTCGGCAGCCGATACCGGCACTCCGCAGGCGGGTTCCGGTTCCAGCGCCGGCGCGCCGCTGCGCAGGCCGGCCTCGGCCGCCAGCCCGTCCGCCGCCAGCCCGTCCGTCGCGGTGCCGAGCAGATCACCCGCGGCGGACCTGCCTGCCGCCGATTCCGGACTTCGAACAGCTGCCGCGTCGGCCCGGACCTGGACACCGGCTGCCAACGGCCGGGTGCTGCGCGCCATCGTCCCGGGCAGCGCGCAGGCCGGCTCGGTTCCGTTGCCGATGGCGCGCCGGCAGCTGTCCGACCAGCCGGTCGCCGGCTACCAGGGCGGACCTCAGCGGCAGCAACAGCCGGTGGACGCACCGATCCGGCGGCTGGCCGGTGGCTCGGTCCGGCCGCACCAGTTGCCGGCACCCGCGGCGCGATCGGCGACGGAACCCATGGCCGCCGTCAGACGCGCTTCTGCCACTGGACGTCCGGCTGCAGAGGCTCCTCGTCCGGTGGCAGCCCGATCGACCGGTGCCGCGGTCGGGGTTGGCCCAGCTCGTTCGGCTGGCGGCGACCCACGGGCCGGCAGCCCGGGTCGCGGTGGCGCAGCAGGCGCTGGCGCATGGGCCGGTCACGCTACGCCCACGGCAGCGACCGGCACTACCGCAACCGGCAACACCGCAATCGGCACCGCGGGGATCGGGGCCTGGCGCACAACCGGTCGCCCGGCCGGCGGCACGGCCACCACCGGTACCCCGGCCGTCCGGCGCACCGTCGCGCTGCCAACCACGGTCCGCGCGGCGGCGGCGCACCGGGACCAGGCCCAGGCCGGCCCCGAGGCACCCTCGACCGGGCGGTTGCCCGGCGCCCTGGTCGCCACCGCGACCGGCATCATCGCCGACTCCACCGGTCGGGGCAGCGCCGGCCAGCTCGGCGCCTTCGCCAACCGCAGCATGGTGGTGGCACCACCCCGGGTCAGCATCCGGCCGGCCGAGCGGGCACCGGCCGCCGCCGGGCCGCCGGTGCCCGACACCGCGCGCGCGGCCGGCCGGCCGACCGGCACCATCAGCCGATCGACAAGCGCGCCCAGCCACGGCAGTTCCACAAGCCAATCCGGCATCGAGATGGACGGCCCGGTGATCCGCCGGTCGCTGTCTGGTACTGCCCATTCGCTGTTCCGCAGCCTGCTGCGCAACCCCGGCCCCGGTGGCCCAGGGATCAGTTCCGACCCCGTTCAGTCAGGAAGTACCGCCATGTTCGAGCAGTTCCAGCATTCCCACGGCATGGACGGGCCGTCCGAGCCGCCGGTACTCCGGCGGTTCCGCGAGTCCGGCGGGCACTCCGACGCGACGTTCAACGGGCATGACACCGACGATGACTCGGGCAGTCCGGCCATGCGCGCCCGCGATTTCGACGAGCTGATCGACCGGATCGTTGCCAAACTGGAGCAGCGGATCACCGACGACCTCGAGCGGCGGGGCCGCCGCCACCTGCCGGAGGTTTTCTGATGGCCGAACTGGAAAAGGCGTTCCTGGAGATCGAGGGCGGCCAGAAGATCCCCTGCCTGTTCAACCCGAGCCAGATCTCGGTCGGCCGGCGCAACAACTGGGCGTCCGAGCCGATGCCGGGCAAGGGCGTGTCCCGGCTGCGCTACGCCGGCGCGCAGTCCGGCTGGATGCAGGTCGAGCTGGTCTTCGACACCACCGCCGACGGCACCGCGGTCACCAAGCACACCGGCGCGATCCTCAAGCTGATGGACGTCGACACCACGCTGCCCGGCACCGACGAGACCACTCACAACGCCCGGCCGCCGTTCGTCATATTCCACTGGGGTGATCTGCACTCCTTCAAGGCGGTGGTCACCGACCTGCAGCTGGTGTTCACCTACTTCTCCGCCTCCGGCATCCCGCTGCGCGCCCGGATGGCGCTCACCATGCAGCAGTACGAGGAATCCCAGGCCTTCGGCCCGCAGAACCCCACCTCGGGCACCCCGCGACCGCACCGGGTGCACCGCATCCAACCGGGTGAGACGCTGGACCGGATCGCCGCCCGCTACTACGGCGACTCGACCCGGTGGCGGACGCTGGCGGCGGCCAACAACATCGAGGACCCGCTCGCGATGCGTCCCGGCGCGTTGCTGTCGGTGCCCCGGATCGAGCACGGATGAGCTCATTCGACGGGCTCAGCCCGACCGTGAAGGTGGCCGGCTCACCGCTGTCGGACACCGTGCTGCAGCACCTGGTGTCGGTGCGGGTGCAGCGCAGCCTGAGGTTGCCCGGCCGGGCCACCCTGCGGTTCGCCGACGTCGGGTACTCGGTGTCCTCCAGCGGGTTCTTCGGCATCGGCAAGAAGGTCGACGTCGGGGTGTACCAGGGCGGCTCGCTGATGAGCGGGACGGTCACCGGTATGAGCCTGCAGCAGCAGGAGGGCGATCACCCCGACCTGGTGGTGACCGTGGACGACGCGGCGCACAAGCTCACCCGGGGCAGCAAGGTCAAGACCTACCTGAACATGACGTTCTCCGACATCGTCAGCCAGGTGGCCAGCGGCGCCGGGGTGACGGCCGAGGTCAGTTCCACCTCGGAGGTGCATCCCTACGTCCTGCAGGCCGATTCGGACCTGGCCTTCCTCGACGAGCTGGCCGCCCGGTGTGGCTATGACTGGTGGGTCGAGGGCAGCGCCCTGCAGTTCAAGCCACCGAGCACCGCGGGCTCGGTGCTGACCCTGGAACTGGGCAAGGACCTGCAGGAGTTCTCGGTGTCGGCATCCGGGCTGCTGCCCACCAAGGCGCAGGTGGTCGGCTGGGACAACGCCACCCAGAGCTCGATCGTCGGCCAGGGCGCCTCGGCGTCCTCGGCGGTGCTGCCGTCCTCGGACTTCGTGCAACCGTTCGTGGGCAGCAGCAGCCCGCTCGGTGACGCGCCGGTGGTGATCGGCAGCTTCACGCCGCTGACCCAGAGCGAGGCGGCCACCGCCGGCGGCGCGCTGCGCTCGCAGTGGGCGGCGGGCTCGGTGGAGGCGCGCGGCACCGCGGAGGTCAGCGACAGGCTCAAGCCCGGTGTCGCGATCACCATCTCCAACGCCGGGCCCACGTCGGGCACCTATCACGTGACCGAGGTCGATCACCGTTACGACCGCAGGGGATTCCGCACCCAGTTCATCGCCGGCGACCGCAGCCGGACGGGCCTGGCCGACACCCTGACCGCCGGCCGGCGCAGCGGCAGCTTCAACGTTCCCGGCCTGGTGGTCGGGGTGGTGACCAACGTCGACGATCCGGACAAGGCCGGCCGGGTCAAGCTGAAGTACCCGTCGGTCAGCTCCGAGGTGGAGGGCCCGTGGGCCCGGATCGTCACGCTCGGGGCGGGCAACAAGCGCGGCCTGGTGTTCCAGCCCGAGGTCAACGACGAGGTGCTGGTCGCCTTCGAGGGTGGTGACCCGCGCCAGCCGGTGGTGCTCGGCGGGTTGTTCAGCGGCAAGAACGTGCTGCCGGAATGGGGGGTCAAGTCGGGCGCGGTGCAGTCGCGCCGGATCACCTCCCGGCTCGGGCACGTCATCGAGCTGGCCGACGGGACCGACGCCGCCAACCAGCACATCCAGCTGCAACTGAGCACCACCACCCACAAGGTCCGGCTCGGCGCCGACAAGCTCGAGCTCGAGGTGGCCAGCGGCAAGCCGATAACGATCAAGTCCGGCTCCGCGTCGTTCGAGATCGACGCCAGCGGAAACGTCACGATCAAGGGGAACAAGGTGACCATCGAGGCCCAGACCGAGCTGGCGCTGACCGGCAACTCCAAGGTCGGCGTGACCAGCCAGGGGCAACTGGCGGTGCAGGGTTCGATGGTCTCGGTCAAGGGACAGGGAACGACGAGCGTCGAGGCGAGCGGTCCGCTCACTCTCAAAGGTGCGATGGTGGCGATCAACTGATGACGGAATTCAGCCCGACCCGGCGTGCCGACCTGGCCTCCTCCGACGGTTCGTTCATCGGACGGGGGTTCAGCTGGCCGCTGGAGGTCGACCACACCGGCTCGATCAAGCTCACCGACGGGGCCGAGGACCTGGACCGGTCGATCCGGATGGTGCTGCTCACCGCGCCCGGCGAGCGGTTGATGCGTCCGGACTTCGGCTGCCGGATCTGGGACCTGCTGTTCGAGCCGGTCACCGGCAACCTGCTCGGCCTGATCGCCGAGGCGGTCCGGGACTCGCTTGCCCGCTGGGAGCCGCGGATCGTCGTCGACGACGTGCAACCGATCGTCGACGCCGACGATTCGGCGCTGATCCGGATCCTGATCAACTACCGGGTCCGGGTGACCAACGACCGGCGCAACCTGGTGTACCCGTTCTACGTCATCCCGCACGAGCCGGAAGCCTGACCCGATGCCGCTGCCCGCCCCCAACCTCGACGACCGCAGCTTCCAGGACATCGTCGACGAAGCCAAGCGGCTCATTCCCCGGTTCTGCCCGGAGTGGACCAACCACAACCTGTCCGACCCGGGCGTGGCGCTGATCGAGCTGTTCGCGTGGATGAGCGAGATGGTGCTGTTCCGGCTCAACCAGGTGCCCGAGCGGCTCTACGTCCACTTCCTGAACCTGGTCGGCATCGAGCCGTTCCCGCCGTCGGTGGCCCATGCCGACCTGACGTTCTGGCTGTCCGCGCCGCTGGACCAACCGGTCGCGGTGCCCCAGGGCACCCAGGTGACCACCGCGCTGAGCACCACCGCGGCCAACGCCGCGCGCGAGGCGGTCATCTTCACCACCAGCTCCGAGCTGGTGATCAGCCCGCCGGTGCTGCGGTCGGCGCTGACCAGCACCGCGGCCGACGACCGGATCACCGACGTCTGGGACGACCTGCGCTACCCGAACGTCACCGCCACCTGCTTCGCCTCCAACCCGCTCGCGGTCGGCGACGCGTTCTACCTCGGTTTCACCCAGAGCCTGGCGGGCCTGGCGATCCGGCTGACGGTGGCCGCCGACGCCGAGGGGATCGGGGTGGACCCGGAGAATCCCCCGCTGGTCTGGGAGGTGTGGAGCGGCGAGTCCTGGATCGCGGCGCTCAAGCACTCCGACACCACCGGCGGCCTGAACCGGGCCGGCGAGATCGTGCTGCTGATCCCGATGCAGCACCAGCTGCTGACGATGGCCGGCAACGCCGCGTTCTGGTTGCGGGCCCGGCTGATCGCGCCCCGGCCGGGCCAGCCGTCCTACCAGGCCTCGCCCCGGATCGGTTCGCTGACCGCCGCCGCGATCGGTGGCACGGTCGGCGCGGAGCACGCCCAGCACGCACCCGGCGAGATGATCGGGCGCAGCGACGGCACGCCCGCCCAGTCGTTCGCGGTGAGCCGGTCGCCGGTGCTGCCCCGCACCGACGGCGAGCACGTGGTGGTCCTCGACCGCGGGGTGTCCACCGCCTGGCAGGAGGTCGAGGACTTCACCCGATCCGGCCCGGACGACCCGCACTACCTGTGGGAGAGCGGCGGCGGGGTGATCCGGTTCGGGCCGCGGGTGCGCTATGCCAACGGGGTGATCCGCCAGCACGGCCAGATTCCCCGCGACGGCAGCGACATCACCGTCACCGGCTACCGGCACGGCGGCGGCGCCGGCGGCAACGTCGGGGCGCGCACCCTCACCGTGCTGCGCTCGACGGTGCCCTACGTCTCCAGCGTCTCCAACCGGCAGCCGGCCACCGGCGGGGTGGACCCGGAGACGGTCGCCGAGGCGAAGGTGCGTGGCCCGCTGACCCTGCGCACCGGCCAACGTGCCGTCACCGCCGGCGATTTCGAGCGGCTGACCCAGGAGTCCTCGATCGAGGTGGCGCGGGCCCGCTGCCTGCCGGCCGCGAACGGCACCGGCCCGGTGCGGATGCTGGTGGTGCCGCAGGTGCGCAGCGACCCGCGCCAGCACGTGCTGGACGACTTCGCGATCTCGGTTCCGCTGCTGCGCCAGATCACCGACCACCTCGACCAGCACCGGCTGGTCGGCACCGCCGTCGAGATCGGCACCCCGTACTACCAGGGCGTCAGCGTCGTCGCCCTGGTCCACACCCCGCCGGGCCGGCCGGCGCCGCTGGTGCGGCAGCGGGCGGTCGACGTGCTGACCCGCTACATCAACCCGCTCACCGGCGGCGCCGAGGGCATCGGCTGGATGTTCGACACCGACCTGAACAGCTCGGTGGTCGCGCAGCTGCTGGAGTCGGTGGAAGGCGTCGAGCGGGTCGAGGAACTGCTGCTGTTCGAGTACGACCTGCGCACCGGCCGGCGGCTGGGCAGCGGCCGGGACTCCGTCCGGCTCAAGCCGCACTCGCTGTTCCTGTCGGCCAAGCACCAGGTCGTGGTGCGCTGATGAGTATCGAACCGAGTGGTGCGGCCACCAGGCTGACCGGCAGCGGTGCGGTGGCCCGGTCCGGCCGGTCGTTGCCGGACACCGGGCGCGCCCGGCGCCGGCCGGCCCGGCACCCGAACTGGCTGGTCAACCAGATGCCGATCGGCATGCTGGACAGCGACGACGGCTTCTTCGTCCGGTTCCTGTCGCTGTTCCAGGAGCTGGGCAGCACCCTGGTCGACGGCGCCGACAACATCGAGAACGTGCTGGACCCGACCGTCGCCCCGGATCCGATGGTGCGCTGGATGGGCTCGTGGATCGGCGTGGACTCGGTGGACCCGTCGCTGCCCCGGGAACTGCAGCGGATGATCGTGCGCAGCTCGGCCCGCACCATGAGCTGGCGGGGCACCCGGGCCGGCCTGGAGCAGTTCCTGGAGATGACCAGCGGCGGCCCGGCCGAGGTGGTCGACGGCGGGGGCATCTGGCGCGAGGGTGAGGCGCCGGCCGACACCGCGCACGTCACCATGCGGGTGGCCTCGACCGGCTGGCTGGAGGAGGGTGACTTCGTCGCCCTGGTGCGCGACGAGGTGCCGGCACACGTCCGCGCGGAGCTCTGGATCGGCGACCGGCGGGTATGGTCGTCGGCTGTGGAGGCCGGCAGATGACCGTCGCCCGGGACACCGATGCCGTGGCGGTACCACCGGCCGACCCGGCACCGTTGCCGGCGCTGATACCGTCCGCGCCGCCACCCGGCCTGACCGACGCCGAGCTGGCTGCCGAGCAGCGGCTGATCGCCCGGCGCTACCCGTCCGGACCGACCGACGCCACCGAGGTGTTGCCGGCGATCCCGGCCGCCTCGGTGCCGCCGGAGCCGTCCAGTTCGGCGGTGGCCCCGGCCCGGGTCCCGACCGCCGCGCAGCACCCGGTGGCCATCACCTGCCCGGACTGCGGCGCGTCCGCGACCGTGGAGCTGACCCGGCGGGACGCGCTGGACTTCTGCCAGCGGTGCGACTTTCCGCTGTTCTGGGCACGGGATCAGGTGGTGATCGGCGAGCCGGTCGACTCCAGCGACGACGCGCTGCGGCGGCTGCCCGGCACGCTGGGCCGGGTGGTGATCGCCTCGGTGCCGTGCCCGCACTGCAACGAGCCGAACCTGCCGACCGCCAGCCTGTGCGTCCGGTGCGGGTTGAGCATGCAGGCCAGCGCGCCACCGTCGCCCCCACGCCCGGTGGCGGTGCCGTTGCCCGAGCCGCCGATGGAACCGCTGGAGGATGCGCCGAACCACTGGTGGATCTGGCTGCTGGTGCTGCTCACCCTGCTGCTGGTGGCCGGCATCGTGCTGCTGGCCGCCCGGCCCTGGCAGTGATGCGCTGACCCGACGGCCGTCGTGGAGTACCTGACCCTGGCCGGTGAGGTGCACGCCGAGCTGGAGGTGAAGCGGTCGAAGTTCCTGGCGACCGTACGGCGGGTCGCCGACGAGCAGGCCGCGCTGGACCTGGTGGCTGAGCACCGGCGGTTGCACCATGGTGCGCGGCATTCCTGTTCGGCGTTCGTGCTCGGGCCCGATCAGGCACTGGTGCGTGCCAGTGACGACGGTGAGCCGTCCGGCACGGCGGGCGTGCCGATGCTGAACGTGCTGACCGGCATGGGCCTTTCGGATGTCGCGGCGGTGGTGACCCGGTACTTCGGCGGGACGCTGCTCGGCGCCGGTGGGCTGGCCCGGGCCTACTCCGGTGCGGTGTCGGCGGCGCTCGACGACGCGGCCCTCGTCCGGCGCCGGCTGCAGGAGCTGTTCCGGCTGTCGGTTGCACCTGGGCAGGCCGGCCAGCTCGAATCAGCCCTGCGCGGCAGGGGAGTTGTGGTGACCGACGTGCGCTACGGCGCCACCGAGGTGCTGCTCACCGTGGCGGTGCAGCCGGCCGGGGCGGGTTCGATGCGCCAGCTGGTCGCCTCGCTCAGCTCGGGCAGCGCGACCCTCGAACCGGGCGGCCACGCCTGGGTGGACGAGCCGCTGTAGCCCTCGTGCCAGTCAGAGCCGTTCGCAGGCGATGCCGTCCTTATCGCGGTCTCGGTCGGGATTGCCGCTGTAGATCCAGGAGCTGACGTAGAACGTGGTCACCCGCGGGGTGCTACCGCTGACGTGGTCGACCGCACCGGATCGCCCGACGCCGTGCGGGAACACCTTGTTGAGATCGGCGCAGTTGGCGTACTTCGGCGGGTTGGTGGGGCCGCAGACCGTGGTCAGCGGCGACAGGATCGAGAACCGGCTCAGCGCGCCGTTCGACCACCGGACCGAGAAGTTGGCCCGGACGTGGTACTTCGTGCACGTTCTCGGCGACACCGCACGCCAGCCGGTGCTGCTGGAGGCGAAGGAGGCCGCCCCGGAGTTGACCGGGGTCGAGTTGGTCAGCACGGCGGTGGTGTCGGTTCCGAGCCGTACCGAGTCGACCTGAACCTTCGTCGCGTTGGCCCATTTCTGGACGGTCGCCGTGCCGCGGGCGTTCTTGATCTCGCCGGCCGGATCCCTGGCCACTTCTACCGCGACCTGGTAGCGCGCCGTGCCGGCCGTGGTGCTGTAGCTGCCCTGCGAGACACCCTGCTTGGACACCGTATCGGCCGATGCCGCAGGCACGAAGGTGGCGACAGCGGCCACCGCCCCCAGCAGCGGAACCACGAACTTGGCTCGAACCACGTCACCATCTCTTTTCTGTTTCACGAATCGGGCGTTCATGGCACTGCCCGCAGCGGACAATGGGGCCATTCTCCGCCTCCCCCGGGCCTGATCCAACGGGACTTTGGTCACTACTTACATCGTGATGGAGTAAACCCGGGATCGCGATGGCTGCGGGTCATTCTGGCGGACTACCGGGTGTCGAGCTGACCCGCCGCCCTCAGATTGGTCAGCAGCCCGCCGAAGAGAGGATCATGTCTAATGTCGTCTTTTGGCCGGATGTGAGCCACTACCAGTGCCCGGTGAACAACGAGTTCACCGGGCAGTTCCTGATGTTCAAGGTGTCCGAGGGGACCGAGTACGTCGACCCGAACGCCGCTGCCAACGGCACCTGGTGCCTGAGCAATGCAGGTCCCGGCAAGAAGCTGACTGGCTACGGCGGCTATCACGTCTGGGAGCCCGGCAACGAGCAGGCCCAAGCAACCCTGTTCTTCGCCAACGCGAAGGCCAGCTCGCACTCCGTCGCGATGATCGACGTCGAGTCCTGGGGCGGCAAGTACTCCGGCGACCACTCGTCCAGCATCAACGCGCTGGTGAACCTGTTCGAGGCCAAGTTCGGCCAGAAGCGGGTGAAGGTTTACGGCAACTCCGGTGACCTGGCCAGCCTGTACCCGACCCGGCCATCCTGGCTCGGCCTGGTCAAGGCCAAGTACTCCAGCACCGCACCGCCGGAGCCATGGGACGGCTGGCAGTACACCGATGGCACCACCAACAACCCGGTGCCGAGTGGCTGGCCGCTCTCGTCCGCGCCGTTCGGCGACTGCGACCACAACGCCTACTACGGCACCATTCAGCAGTTCGCGGCCACCTGGGGCATACCGACCTAGCGGGCCTGTTGGAGCGGGTTCCGGCCGGCGGGGCATGCTGGAAGGCATGACCGACACGGCAACCGAGTTCTCCCGCTCCGGCCCGCACTTCACCGACCGGATCACCGCCCGCTCGCAGGCCACCGACGGCCCGGACAGCAACGGCGAATGGGCAGTGATGCCAGGCAAGTACCGGCTGGTGGCCAGCCGGGCCTGCCCGTGGGCCAGCCGCGCCATCATCGTGCGCCGGCTGCTGGGCCTGGAGGATGCCCTCTCGCTGGGAATCGCCGACCCGATCCAGGACGAGCGCAGCTGGCGGTTCACCCTCGACGAGGGCGGCCGCGACCCGGTGCTCGGCATCCGGTTCCTGCACGAGGCCTACGACGCCCGGGAACGCGATTACCCCAATGGGGTCAGCGTTCCGGCTGTTGTCGATGTGGCCAGTGGTCGGCTGGTGACCAACGACTACCACCAGCTGACGCTGGACCTGGCGACCGAGTGGACGGCCCACCACCGGCCGGGCGCGCCGGACCTGTACCCGGAGCCGCTGCGGGCCGAGATCGACGAGGTCAACGCGGCGGTGTTCGCCGACGTCAACAACGGGGTGTATCGGGCCGGCTTCGCGCGCAGCCAGGAGCGCTACGAGCAGGCCTACCGGCGGCTGTTCGACCGGCTGGACCAGCTGTCGGCCCGGCTGGCCGAGCAGCGCTATCTGGTGGGCGAGACCATCACCGAGGCCGACATCCGGCTGTTCGTGACCCTGGTGCGCTTCGACGCGGTCTACCACGGACACTTCAAGTGCAACCGGAACAAGCTCGCCGAGCTGCCGGTGCTGTGGGCGTACAGCCGTGACCTGTTCCAGACCCCCGGCTTCGGCGACACCGTCGACTTCGACCACATCAAGCGGCACTACCACTGCGTGCAGCACGAGATCAATCCGAGCAAGATCGTGCCGCTCGGACCTGACCTGACCGGTTGGCTCGCCCCGCACGGCCGGGAGCAGTTGGGCGGTCGCCCGTTCGGGGACGGCACGCCGCCGAAACCGGTGACGCCGGAGTGGTCGGGACAGCTGTAACGCCTCGGCGATTCCTCACGGGTAGCGGGCCGGCGCTGGCCTCGCCTCGATCGAGGCGTCCCAGAGCGCGCCTGTATTGTCAGACCCTTCCTCTAGTGTCTGATGTATGGAAGCCCTGTCCGAGAGCAATCCCTCTCCTGTTCTGACCGAGCTTTCGGCTGCAGTAACAAGGTATGTGCAGGCTGGTGGTTCGCCGTCCGTAACCCGACTGTCTGATGACAGTGTGCTTGCCGAGCTGCGTGAACTCGAAAGGGTGCGCCGCCGGCTCGCGGTGGCAGATCATGCGCTCATCAACGAGATCGATCGACGTGGGCTGGCCGGCCGGCTGGTGATGCCGTCCAGCTCGGCAGTTCTGCAGGGTGTGCTCAGGCTGTCGCCGCACGAGGCCAAGCAGCGCGTTACGGCGGCTCGGGCCTGCGGGCCCCGAGTGACGCTGACCGGCCAGGCGCTGCCGCCGCTACGACCGCTACTACGCGATGCCCAGGCAGCCGGCGAGGTTTCGGCCGAACACACCAAAGTGGTCCTCGCGGCGTTGGATGCCCTGCCAGTCACCGTCAGCGTCGAGGACGGCGCGCTCGCCGAGAAGCACCTGGTCGAGGCAGCGCTCACCCTCCGGCCGCGTGAGGTCAGCCTGCTGGGCCTTCGGCTGGCGGCCTACCTACATCCCGATGGCGCCCTCGCACCTGACAGCGAGCAGCAACGCCGTCGCACCTTCACACTGCTGCCCAATACCGACGGCAGCTACACCGCCACCGGGCGGCTCACCCCGGCCTGCGGAGCCCAACTGCTTGCCTGGCTGACGCCACGGTCGGCGCCCCGGCCGGGCGACGATGCTGGGCCGGATCCGCGGACCTGCGGCCAGCGGATGCACGATGCCCTGGAAGAGCTTGCTGGTCTGGCAGTTCGGCGCACCGAACTGGTGGATTCCGGCGCGCCGGCGCAGGTCATCATCAGCATGACGGCCGACCAGCTCGGTGGCCGGCATGGGCTTGCCGAGACCTCCTTCGGCCACCCGCTCACCGTTGACGACGCCCTGCGCTTGGCTGACGAGGCCAGCCTGCACATCCTGCTGCGTGATCAGCACGGCGCCGTTCTCAAGCATGGTCGCGCCAAGCGGATCGCAACCCGCGCCCAGACCATCGCCCTGACGGCGCGGGACCGTGGGTGCAGTTTCCCGGGCTGCGACCACCCGCCGGAGCACTGCCAGCGACACCACGTGGTGAGCTGGGCCGACGGCGGCGCCACCGACCTGGACAATCTGACCCTGCTCTGCGGCTTCCACCATCGCGAGTTCGATCGTGGCGGGTGGACCTGTCGCATGATCGACGGGCTGCCGCACTGGATTCCACCCGCATGGATCGACCCGGCCCGAACACCGAGGCGCAATCATCGGATCAGCCGGCAATGAACAGCTTAGGTGGCGAATCGGGGCGTTCGGTGTCGGCATGGGATACCGTTTTGGCCATGGCCGGCGAGGATCCGTACGAACTCCTGGGCGTTCCGCGGGACGCCACGGACGAGCGGATCCGGGCTGCCTACGAACTGGAGGTCAACCGGGCTACCCGCGACGGTGCCTTCCGGTACGCCGCCGAACTGGCCACCGCGTACGAGACGATCTCGAACTCCCGCCGCCGTGCGCTGTACGACCGGCACGGCCTGACCGCCATCCAAGAACGGTCACCCGGCGCCGCGCCGCCGCCGAGATCGTGGCGGGACGAGCCCAGCGGGTCGTCCCGGCGAAGGCGACGGCAACGCCGCTGGCTCAAGCCGGTGCTGATCCTGCTGGTAGCCGCTGCGCTCATCGTGCTGTTCGCCCTGATCGGGGCTCAGTAACCGCTTATCACCAGGTCCGCCACGGCCGCAGGCTGCTCGACCTGCTCGTAGTAATCCTCGGCGGCGGCCCAGCGGGCGATCCATCCCGGACCCCGCTCACCGCGGGCGTACAACCGCTCCTGCCGCAGCGAACGCGGTGTCTCCACATACACCGAGAAGTCCCAGTAGCCGCGCAGCTCTGGGCGCAGCAGGTAGACGCCCTCGACCAGCACGACACCCTGTGGCTCGACGGTCACCCAGTCGCCGAGTGCGTTGGTCTCCCAGTCGTAGCGCTGGATGCGCCCCACTCGCCCGGCCTGCAACGGCCGCAGCAGCTCACGCTCCAGGCGCTGATGGTCGAAGTAGCGCCGGTACCCCTGCTCCGGCGTCCACGATCGCCAGTCGCGTTCCTCCGGCCCGTAGAAGTCGTCGCCGTGCACCACAATGATGTCGCCGGAGCGCATCGCCAGCTCCCGGGAGAGCGTGGACTTGCCGGCGCCTCCCAGGCCTTCGATGCAGATCAACCTGACCGCATCGGGCGATACGACAGGCAGCCGGCTCAGCACCGCCGTCAGCACATCCTCGCCGTAACGCACAAGAACCGCGCTCAGGGAACCGTCTGGATCTGGATGGTGACCGACTGCGCGGTGGTCGACGCGGTGACCGTCACGTGCACCGTGCCGGTCTGGGTGGTGGTGACCGTGGTGCCACCCTGCCCGGTGGTGGTGGTCGTCTTGGTGGCGGTCAGGTCGTATTCACCCGGCGGCAGCAGGGTGAACCCGGCCACCCCCTTGTTGTCGCTGACGTCGTCGGTCGGCGGCGTCACCGCGGTGTCCACCGGGGCGGCGCTCACCGTGGCACCGTCCACCAGCGCGCCGCCGGGCTTCTGCTTGACCGTGATCGCGAGCGTTCCACCCTTCTCGTTCAGGGCAACCGTCGCCGGCACCGGGGTGCTCGACGACGCCCCGGACGACACCGTCGCGGTGGCGGTACTCCAACCCACCCCGTGGCTGGTCCCCGGATCGGCGCTCAGCGTGTACGACAGCGCCGGTTGCACCCAGATCGACGTCACGTTGCTCAGCGACGCCGTCGAGGTCGGGAAGCTCGCCGAGCTGAACAACGGCACCGAGGCCTGCTTGACGGTCAGCGACACGGTGGCCGGCACCGGGTTGGTGTCCAGCGCCAGCGAGGTGGCCAGCACCTTCAGGTCGAGCTGGTTCTCGGCGATGGCGAACGCGGCGTTGGTGTCCACTCCGGTACTGGCGCCGGACACCGTTATCGCATAGGGTGAAGCCGACGTCACCTGTACCGGAGTGGTACCGGTGGACATCACCTTTCCGTTGTGGTTGTCGGGAACCTCGATCCAGACCGTCCACGAACCGGACGGCACCGAGTTGAAGGTCGTGGTGTAGGTCGGCGCGGTGCCGGTCATCGTCTGGGTGGCCTGCGGCGGGTTGCTGGCGGCCGGCGACGCGGTCAGGTGCACCTTCGCCCCGTCCACCGCGAAGCCGTTCGTCGAGGTGAAGGTGACCACCACGTTGTTCTTCACCCGGTCCAGCGACGGGCTCAACGTCGGGTTCTGCCCGGAACTCACCGAGGTCGGCACGTTCAACGTCACGTAGCCGGTCTTGACGAACCGCACGACGTAGGAGTCCTCGGTCACCGGGCTGAAGCCGAAGAACCCGGTGCCGGCGCTGCCACCGCTGGTGGTGGTCTTAACCACGCTCGAGTCGCTGATCCGGATCAGGCTGACCGTCACGCCGTCCATCGGGCTCGCCACCTGGCTGGTGCCCTGCTCGCCGGACACGATGCCGGTGATCGAACTGGTCCGCACGTCGGTGCGGATGTAGATCGTCTGGTTGGCCACTCCGACGAACACGGTGATCTGCACGTTCAGGGTGGCGATGTTCGGCCCGCTGATCTGCAGCGTGTACGAGGTCGGCACGATCGTCGAGAACGCGTACAGGTTGCTGGTGCTGTCACCCGGTGCGGTCTGGGTGACCGAGGCCTGGCTGCCGTCGGTCGAGGACAGCACCAGCGTGGCGTTGGTGACCAGGTCGGCCGCGGCGTTCGAGTCGGAGTTGGCCACCCCGACCTTGAGGTTCACCTTGTTGGCATCGAGCAACAGTTGCTTGGCCGGGTCGGTGTCACCGGTGCTGACCTGGAAGAACTCGCGCTGCTGGGCGGTGTAGCCGGCCGCGGTCATGTCCACCACCCAGCCGCCGGCGGCCAGGCCGTCCCGGGAGTTGGTGCCGGTGATCCGGAACTGGCCGGTGCTGCTGCTGATCGCGGTGAAGACGGTGGCCGGGACAATTGGCTTGCAGTCGGTCAGGTTGGTCACCGTCGAGCCGCAATAGGTCGCAGTCAGCAGGACATTGCCCAGCGCCTGGGTGATGGTGCCGCCGAACACCGCCTGGGTGGTACCGACGATCGCGCCGCGCGGGTTCAGGGTGGCCACGCACTTGGACTGCGCACCCGGGGAGATCGCGATGCTGGTCGAGCCGTCGGTGCACGCCACCGCGATGTCGGGCCCGGTGCTGCCGAAGGCGTAGCCGGCTGCCTGGATGCGCACATGGTAGTCAAGAACGCCTGGTGTCAGGTTGGTGAAAATGACGTTGGAAGAACCCGGCGGCGCGGTCTGGGTGACCGGGGTGGCACCACCGCCGGACAGCACGAAGACTGCGTTGGTCACCGCCCCGCCGCCGGTGCCCACCGTGGAGATGTCCAGGCTGCCGAGTTGCTTGAGCTCCATCGACGGCACCACGCAGTCAACGCCCAGGTCGCAGGTGAAGTTCACCGTGCTGCTGGCGTAGCCCGGCAGGCTCGCGGTCAGCGTGTAGTTGCCCGGCCGGACCAGGTTCGGCTGGGGGTACTCGGAGTCCTGCCAGCTCAGCGCGCCGTTGTCGTCCACCCCGACGTCCACCGTGCCGGTGCCGGTCGCCTTGCGGTTGACGGTGATCGTGACGGTGCTGCGGTGCGCGTTGGCGTCGACCGGGTTGATCGTCACGGTGCCCGAGATCGGCCGGGCGGTCGGCACCATGTTCACCGCGATCAGCGAGCCGGTGGTCACCGCCATGCCGGTGACGTTGAAGGCGTTGAACTTGTCGGCGGTGATGGACAGGTCGGCCTGGGCCACCACCAGTGCCAGCCGGGCCCGCGGGATGTCGGCGAGGTTGGTCGCGCAGGCCCCCATCCCCGAGGTCGGCGCGTTGCCGTCCGCGGTCACCGCGAAGCAGCCGCGCGAGTCGGTGGTCACCTGCACCTGGGCCCGGATCGGGGTGGTGCCGGAGTAGGCCACCACGCCGCTGACGGTCACCGAGGCGTTGGCCAGCCCCGTGGTGGTGCCGGTGTAGTTGGAGGTCACCCAGCCGATCAGCTGCGGGATCGACTGGGTCATCGCCAGCTGGGTGTTGATCTCCTGGTCCTCGCCGACCGGCACCGTCATCGACCCGCTGTTGGCGCCGCGGGAGGCCGCGACGATGTGCGAACCGGCGCCCAGCCCGACGATCCGGACCCGGCCGGCGACCCCGGTCGAGATGGTGGCCTGCGCCACCAGCGGCGCCGGGGTGACGGTGACCGGCACCGGGTCGGTGGCGTTCACCAGCCCGCCCGAGTCGTTCGGGGCCAGCACCGACAGCACCAGCCGGGCCAGCCGGTGCAGGTTCGCGTCGTAGCGTCCGGTGGCACCCCGGTCCAGGATCACCTGGGCGCCGGCCACCGGCCGGTACTCCGGGTTGAGCGGGTGCACGTAGACCAGGTGGGTGCCGTGCGCCAGGCCGCGCACCGTGTACGACCCGTCCGAGACCGAGGTCAGCGAGCACTTGCCGAGTGCCGGCACCGGCGCGCAGGTCGCCACCCCGCTCGGGGTGGCCGGTGGGACGAGCGTGCAGCTCGGCGGGCTGGCCGGCGCGGGGCTGGCCGGGATCACCACGACGCAGGTGCGATAGTCCACCTGGTGGGCGTAGTCCTGGCCGGTCGGCACCGGTTCGTCCGGGTCGTCGACCACGCTCAGGTCCGGCCCGGTGGACAGGCTGCCGACCGCGGCGTTGATGGTGCCCACCACGGTCGCCGACGGGTACAGCGCCAGCTGCGGCGCCGGCGCGGTGCCGCCGAGCGGGACCTGGACGTCCACGGTGCCGCTCTCGTAGCCGGGCGCGCTGATCGCCAGGTGGTGCAGCCCCGGCAGCAGGCCGGTCACCGGCTGGGCGTCGATCGACGGGACGATGTACTCCTGGCTGGGGTCCACCCCGCACAGGATCATCGGGTCGGCAACCCCGCCCGGCGCGCAGGCGGCGTCCACGGCGGCCTGCGAGACGTCCACCCCGACGTTGAGCTTGCACAGCGCCACGTTCGCCGGGCTGCCCGGCGGCAGCAGCGGGTCGTAGGCGTCGGCCTGGTCGCAGGACAGCGGGCCACCGCTGCGCGCGTCGGTGACCCGGCCCTTGACGTGCGAGGTGGCCGGCAGCACGCCGCCCGGCGTCTCGGCGAGCTTGAGCACCGCGGTGGCCACCCCGCCGATCTTCGCCGTGACGGTGGCGTAGCTGGTGACCCGGCCGTACATCTCGGCGCTGAGCACGTAGGTGCCCGGCGCCACCCCGTTGAACCGGAACGAGCCGGTCGGGCTGGACACGCTCATCGTCTTGTAGGTGTTGGCGGCGCCGGTCAGCACCAGCCCGACGCCGACCAGGCCGGTGTCGGCCGCGTCGGTGACGGTGCCGCCGACCACTGCGGTGGCCGGGCTCAGCATCGCGTCCGCGACCACCTTGGACTGCCCGGTGGCGAAGTGCACCTGCTGGGTCTGGGCCAGGTAGCCGTCCAGGGAGTAGCTGACCGTGTAGGTGCCCGGCACCGGCAGCGCCGGCAGGGTGTACCGGCCGACCGGGCCGCTGGTGACGGTGGTCGCGGTGCGGGTGATCTTGCCGTCGGTGGCGGTCACCGTGACCCCGCCCACCCCGCCGGTGACGCCGAGGCTGTCGGTGCCCTGCACCAGGCCGACCAGCGATCCGCTGCCGGACTTGAGGCCGAGGTTCAGCGACTTCGACTGGCCGGCGGCCAGGGTGACCAGCGCCGACTCCAGGCTCAGGCCGTCCTTGCTGGCGCTGACCAGGAAGGTGCCGGGGGTGGACAGCCCCTCGACCTTCCAGTTGCCGATGCCGCCGCCGGCCGAGGTGGAGCTGGTGGCGATCACGTTCTGGCCGTCGCTGATGGTGATGGTGGCCCCGCCCACCGGCCCGCCGGGGCCGGTGATCCGGCCGGTCAGGCTGCCGTGGCCGGCGGTCATGGCGACCGGCAGCGGCTCGGCGGCGTTGGCGTCGGCGGCGTTGAGGATGTACTGCCGGGTCTGGTAGCCGGCCTTGGCGAAGGTGAGCAGGTAGTAGCCGGGCGCGTTGATCCCGGCGAAGGACCAGGCACCGTTCTGCCGGGTGGTGGTGGACTGCCGGGCCGACACCGCGGTCTGCGCGCTGACCGCCAGCTGCTGGGCCGGGATCTTGCCGACCACCGCGCGGCTGGCGGTGATCGCCGCCGCCGAGGCACCGACCGGCTGGGCACCGGCCGCCTTCTCGTCCACCAGCGAGGTCGGCTGCAGCGAGACCGTGACGCCGGCCGGCGCGCTGCCGGTGACGATGCCGTTGAGCCGGACGCCGGCCGGCTGCGCGACCACCGGGGCGGGCTTGGCGCCGCCGGTCTTGCCGGAGCCGTTAGCCGAGCCGCCCGAGCCGCCTGAGCTACTCGAACCGCCTGACCCGCCTGAGCCAGCCGCCGCCGGACCCGGAGCCCGAGCCGGACGGCTTCGCACTACTGGTGGCGGCGGCCTTGGAGCTGGCCGCCTGCGGGTTGGCCTGGTGGCCGCGCACCGAGTTGGCCAGGATCGGGATGCCCACCCCGGCCAGGGCCACCCACAACCCGAGGACGGTGGCGATCGCCAGCAGCTTCACCCCGAGCGGGCTGAACATCGGCCGCGAGGTGACCGAGCCGGTGACGCTGGTCGGGGCGCCCAGGCCGCGGGCCGCGACCAGGAACGGGTGCCGGGCCCGGCCGCCGAACATCCGGGGCCGGCTCAGCGTCAGCCGGCCGCGCACCCGGGCCGAATGGCCGGGCAGCACCTCCAGCCGGTGCCGGCTCAGCCGCAGGTGGGCGCCGTCGGACACCTCCGAGCGCAGCTCCACCCGGGCCGGGCTCTGCCCGGTGTTGCGCAGCAGCACGTCGATCCGGCGGCCGAACACCGCCGTGGAGTCCAGCGGGCTGACCTCCATGCTCAACCGGCTGGGCTCGTCGACGGCCAGCGAGCCCTCGGCCATCGCGGTGGCGGTGGCGACCCCGCGGCCGGACGGGTCGCTGGCCTGCACCGCCACCGCGAACGGGTAGCGGGCCGGCAGGGTGCCCGACGGCGGCCGCAGCACCAGCTCGACCACCCGGCTGGCCCCGACCGCGATCGGTCCGACGTGCAGCGGCAACGGCAGCCAGGCCGGGTCCAGGCCGAGCACCGTGACGGTCAGCATCCGGGGCGCGTCGGCCTGGTTGACCAGGCCCAGCTCCACCACGACGGTGTTGCCGGCGCCGGTCCGGCTGACCGCGCGCAGGGTCGCCAGCGGCGGCGGCTCGGCGCCGGGCCGGCCGCGCGGCGGCAATGGTGGCAGGGGAGGAGTGCTCATGATCAGCCGCCCGGATTCGGGACGGTGATGTCGGCGGTCAGCTGCTCGCTGGCGTTGATCTGCCGGGTGACCGAGCCCTGCGAGGCGGCCGAGGCGGTCGGCCGGGCCTCGATCACGTAGCTCTGCGGGGCGTCGACGTCGGCCAGCACGTAGCGGCCGGCGCTGTCGGTGGTGACCGTCCGGGCGATCACCGTGGGGTACTGGCTGGCCAGGTAGAGCTGCACCACCCAGCCCGGGCGCAGCTGGCCGCCGACGGTCTTGACCACGCCGCTGATCTGGGCCGGGGCGGCCAGCACCGGGTTGTAGGTGCGCACCTCGCCGGCGGCCAGCGTGACGATGGTCGAGGTCGGGCTGGTGCCGCGCCGGTTCACGCTGAGGGTGTAGGTGCCCGGCGGCACCCCGTCGATCTCGAACTGGCCCAGCCGGTCGTCCGGCTTGCTGGCGCTGGTCACCGCGAAGCTGGAGGTGCCCGAGACCAGGTTGATCTGCACCTCACCGGTGCGTACCGGGCTGCCGCCGTCGTCGGCCGCACCGCGCTGCGAGACGGTGCCGCGCACCACCGCGGTCGAGGACTGCATGCCGACACTGATCCCGTCGGAGGTGATCACCGCGCCCTGCGAGCCGGGGGTGATGGTGCCGGCCTGGTCGAGTGAGACCGACACGGTCTGGCCGGCCAGGTCCGGCCGCGAGAAGGTGACGGTGTACGTGCTGGGCACGGTCAGGCCGCCGACGGTCCAGCGGCCGACATCCCCGGTGCTCTGGGTGACCGTCTGCACGGTCAGCGCGCCGTTGGTGACGGTGACGGTGACCCCCTGGGCCGGGTGGCCGCCGGGCAGCACGCTGACCTTGCCGGACAGGCTGCCCGCCGACTGGCCCAGGCTCACCGAGACCCCGGTCAGCTTCTGCCCGGCCGACAGCGTCATGGTCACCGTCTGGGAGGCGTAGCCGGCCTTGCTCACCACCACCGTGAAGCTCGCCGGGGTGGGCAGGCTGATCAGGGTGAAGCTGCCCACCTTGTCCTGGGTCAACGACACCGTCCGGGCCACCGTGCTGCCCGAGGTGGCGGTGATGGTGGCCCCGCCGAGCGCGCCGGACGGCCCGTTGACCTGCCCGCTGATCAGGCCGTCGCCCTTGCGCAGCCGCAGCTGGATGCCCTTGCGGTCCTCGCCGCCGCCGATGTCCACCCGCTGCACGTCGTTGGCGTAGCCGGGCTTGGTGACCACCAGGTCGTACACGCTGGGCGAGGGCACCTGCACGATGCTGAACTGGCCGTCCGAGCCGACCGGCACGGTGCGCACGATCGCCTCGGTGGTGCCCGGTGCCGCCGAGGCCGACGGGGTGGCCGCCTTCGCGGTGCCGACCAGGCCGGTGCCGGCGCCGGGCAGTTCCAGGGCCACCGACGCCCCGGACACGTCGTCGCCGCTGACCGTCCCGGAGATGGTGGCCGGCACCCCGCCGAGCCGGACGTCCAGGCCCTGGCGGTTCTGGCCGGGGGAGATGGTGACGGTGCTGGCGTCGGCGTCGGTGGCAGCGCCGGGGTACCACAGCTGGACGAAGCCGGCGCCGCGGAAGCGCAGCTTGTAACTGCCCTCGGGCAGGTTGGGCAGCCGGAAGGTGCCGGCCGAGTTGGTGGCCGTGGTGGCGATGGCGTTGGCCACGTCGGCGGTGCTGAACGCCTCGACGGCCACCCCCGGCACCGGGGTGCCCGAGGTCAGCAGCCGGACGGTGCCCGACATGGCGGCGGTGCCGGTGACGCTGCCGGCGCTGCGGGCCTGGGCCACCTGCAGCGCCAGGTCCCGGTCGGCCGCGGACTGGCCGACCAGCCGGGCCAGCGCCACCGTGATCACGATCGCGAACACCGTCACCGCGGCCAGCAGGCCGACCAGCGAGATCGGCCCGCGGGACAGCCACGGCCGCTGCAGGAACGTCCCGGTGGCCAGCGGCGGCACGTCCGGCGCGGGGGCGGCGGCCGGCGGCGCCGGGGGTGCGCCGCGCTTTTCCCGCAGCAGCCGGCCCAGCGGTACCCGGCCCACCTCGGTCGGCTCGCCCCAGTCCGGGCGCTCGTCCAGCCGGACGGTGAAGACCCGGACCAGCGGCGAGCCCATCAACGGCCGGCGGGCCCGGGTGGTCAGCTCGACGATCCGGTGCTCGCCGGGGGCCAGCTGGATGGCGGCCGGGGCGAAGCCGAACCGGATCTTGTCCTCGGCGTCCCCGCCGGACAGCCGGCCGGTGACGGTGGTGTTGCCCTTGTTCTCGATCACCGCGCCGAACGAGGCCCGCCGGCCGCCGTAGACGGTGACCGGGTCCAGCTGCAGGTGCACCGCCGGCGCGGCCGGCACCTGCAGCTCGATCTCCTCCACCGCGTTGGCGTACGGCGGGGTGAGCTCGCGCACCTGGATCGCGATCCGCCGCTCGCCGGCGGCGATCCCCTCCGGGACGGTGACGTTGACGAACACGGTCTGGGAGGTGCCGGGGAACAGCGACAGCTGTTCGGTGTCCAGCTGTACCCAGCTGGGGTCGGCGCCCAGCACCCGCAGCGTGTACCCGCCGATCAGGTCGCCGGTGTTGGTGACCAGCACCGTGATCGGCACCGTCCGGCCGGGTTCGGCCACGCTGCTGCGGGGGGATACGTCGACGCGCATGTCAGCTGCCCGGTCCGAGCCGCAGGTTCTGGCTGGCGGTGGTGCCGGCGGTCACGGTCAGCAGCGCGGTCTGCTGGCTGTAGCCGGGCATGCTGGCGGTGACGGTGTAGGTGCCCGGTGCCAGGTCGGTGAGCAGGAAGCCGCCCGCGCCCAGCCCGCTGCCGGC
This sequence comes from uncultured Actinomycetota bacterium, assembly GCA_963796905.1. Taxonomy (GTDB): domain Bacteria; phylum Actinomycetota; class Actinomycetes; order Mycobacteriales; family Jatrophihabitantaceae; genus Jatrophihabitans_A. The sequence goes on from CAWCNK010000005.1 coordinate 348,757, forward strand.
GCCGGTGGCCTGGGACTTCCAGCTCTGCCGGCCGTCGGTTGCCAGCACGCTGGCGCCCGGCAGCGGGTTGCCGTCCGGGCCGGTGACCACGCCGGTGATCCGGCCGAGTGCGGTGGCCAGCACCGCCCGGACCCGGGGCGGCGCCCCGTCGGCGGACAGCTCCACCGGCACGGTGGCCGGCGCGTGCCCGGGCAGGCTGAAGGTCAGGGTGTACGAGCCGGGCGCCGGCAGCGCGTTGAAGCTGAAGTAGCCGACCGCGCCGGTGGTCAGCGTGGTGGTGGTCATGGTGGTCGGCGCCCCGCCCACCGTGACGCTCGCCCCGCCCAGGCCGTTGCCGTCGGAGTCGGTGAGCACCCCGCTGACGCTGCCGACCCCGGCGGTGAGCGCGATGTTCACGCCGGACCGGCTCTGCCCGGGGCCGAGCTGCACCACCGAGGTCTGGGCGCCGTAGCCGGGGGCGGAGAAGGTGATCACGTACGTCCCCGGGGTGGGCAGGGCCGGGATCACGAAGCTGCCGACGGTGCCGGTGGTCGGCGTGCCGATGGTGACGTCCTTGCCGTTGACCGTGGTGGTGATGGCCACCCCGCCCAGCGGCTGGTGCCCGTCGGTGACCACCCCGCCGATCTGGCCGTTGCCGACGCTGAGCCGGACGGTGGACTGGAACCGGTTCTGCCCGCCCGCCACGGTCGTCACCACGGTGGTGGCCTGGTAGTTCGGGGCGGTGAAGCTGAGCTGGTAGGTGCCGGGTGCCGGCAGGTTGGTCAGCTTGTACTTCCCGCCCGAGGTGATGGTGGTGGCGACGGGCTTGGTGACCTTGCCGACCAGCGAGGTGGCCTGCACGGTGGCGGTCACCGGGGCCAGGGTGTCGCCGGGGTCGATGGTGCCCTGGATCGAGGCCGGCAGCCCGGTGATGGCGACGTCGATCCCGCCGGTGGCGGCCTCGGTGTCGGCGGTGACCGGCCGGGCGCCGGCCTGGCCGGGGGCCGCCGGGTACCACACCGTCTTGTACCCGGTCGCCGAGAAGCGCAGCAGGTAGTCGGTCGGGAACAGCCCGGCGAGGGTGTAGGTGCCGTCCGTCTGGCTGGCCGCCGAGCTGGCCACCTGCAGGCCCTTGTCGGTCACCCGCAGCGCCTCGACGAGGATCCGGCCGGCCGGCTGGTGGTTGCTGGTGGCCGTCACCGTGCCGGTGACCACCGCGCCCACCCCGGGCGGCAGCGGGCCGGACTTGGGCAGCGCCCCGGCGGGTGCCGGGTCGCCGGTGACCGCGGCGGCGTTGGCGATACTGCCGGCGCCGCCGTTCTGACCGCCGGCCGCGCTGGTCGCGGCGAAGAACGAGGCCGGTGCCTGCTTGGTCATCGGCTCGCCCTTGAACGCCTGGTTCAGGCCGAGCAGGAACACCGCGGCCCACAGCCCGATGATGGCCAGCAACACCAGCGCGGTGAGCAGGCCGCGGGACAGCAGCGGCCGCTGCCGCAGCCGGACGGCGACGGTCTGCACGATCGGTTCCAGCACCGCGGCGGGGTCGGCCTCGGCCGCGCCCGGGTCGTCCACCGCCGGTGCGCGCAGGTCGGCCAGCCAGTCCGCGTCGTCGTCCGGGCCGGTGTAGTGCGCCGTCGGGCCGGCCTCGACCTGGGGCACCAGCGGGCCGGCGGGCAGCGCGACCGCCTGGACGGTGACGGTGCGGTCCAGCTCCGCGCCGGTGATCATCCGCGGCCCGCGGACCCGCAGCACGCAGACCGCGACGGTGCCGGCCTCGATCCGCAGCCGGGCCGGGGTGAAGGAGGTGCTGACCGCCCGGTCGGCGTCGGCCGCGGACAGCTCGACGTCCAGCGCCAGGTTGCCGGTGTTGGCCAGCTGGAGCACGAACCGGGCCTGCCGCCGGGCCCGGGCCACCTGCGGGCGGCAGGTCAGCGACAGCTCCATCCGGGGAGCCACCCGCATGTCGAGGTCGAGGTAGGCCGACGGCAGGCCGGCCCCGACCGAGGCGACCTCGATGGTGACGGCGTGCCGGCCGGCCGGGTAGCTCGGCGGCACCCCGACCGACAGGGTGACCTGGCCGCTGGCGTCGGGGAACAGCGGCAGCAGCTGCGGCCGGCTGGTCACCCCGGACGCGGGCAGCCCGATCACCCGGGTGGTGACCCCGTCGATGATCGAGCTGGTGTTGCGGACGTCGAGCACGACCTCGGCGCTGCCGCCCGGCGCCAGGTCGAGAAGGTCGGTGTCCGCGGTGACGAGCATGGTGCTAGGACGCCTCGGCCGGGGTCGGTGCGGCGGGGGTTGCCGGTGCGACCGGGCCGGTTGCCGGCCGGGTCGGCATCGGTGCGGTGAGGGCCTCGATCCGCTGCACGCTCGGCGCCGCGTCGGCCCAGGCGCCGACGTCCAGGGCGGTGGTCAGCACGATCTCGAACGCCGCACGCATCGAGCCCTCGATCGAGGCGAAGACGTCTTTCACACGTGCTGTATCGGCCGGTGCCAGCGCGATCTGCACGCTGGACAGCAAGCTGGGGGCGGCGAATTCGGCCGGCAGCACCTGGTGGGTGAGGAAGCAGCCCAGCACGTCGCCGAGCAGTTCGTGCTCGTCGCGGACGCTGCCGGCCCACGCGCTGACCAGGTAGTTCAGCTCGATCATCGGCACCGGGCCGCGCCGCTGGGTCCGGCCGTCGGCGCCGCTGCGCTCGGGCATCGGGCGGGGCGGCTGCGGGCTGCGGCCCACCCCGAACAGGAACATGCTGACCGTGATCCGGCTGAGCTGGGCGGCCCAGGTGCGCGACGGCGGGTCGAAGGAGACCCCACCCACCTGCTCGGGCAGCGGCAGCGCCGCCCGGACGAGCTTTTCCAGCCCCTGTTCGACAAGGGGGATCAGCACCGGACCATCCCCTCGAGTGCGGCACAGAATGCGACGAATACCCCGTGTAGTGCCCCCGAGGACGTGGCGGTCGGTACCAGCCCAAACCGGCGTCCGGGCGGAATCATAACGCCAGGTTCGCAAGTGTGGGGTCACTGTTAGTCACTGTGTACCGGAGATCACCCCGGTCGGCGTGCGGACGCGCCCACGACGCGCCGAAAAAGCCGGTTGCGGCGCGCTTGTCGGGGCGCCGGGCTGCCAGACTACGAAGCCGACAGCGACCCGGCTGTGGCCGGAGAGGACGGGCATGCGACAGCGAATGGCCGAGCTGGTCGAGCAGGTCGCGGTGGCGGCCCGCCGCCGGTCCGAGGCAGGCGGGCCGGCCGGTGCCGCCGAGCTGGACGCGATCGTCGCGGTGCTGCGCTCGGACTACGAGCCCACCGGCGACGACCCGGCGGGCGAGGCCGGCGAGCGGGACGCGCTGACCGGGGTCGGCGAGGTGTTCGGCCTGGACGCGGCGGACGCCGGGTTGCTGACCATCGCGGTGGCCGCCGACCTCGATGCCAACCTCGGGATGGCGTTCGGGTTGCTGCGCGGGCTGCCCGGCCCGGCCCGGCCCAGCGTGGCGCTGGCGCTGGAGCTGACCGGCATTCCCACCCTGGCCGCCGACGGGTTCGACCGGCTCGGCCCGGACGGCCCGTTGCGCCGGCACCGGCTGGTCGAGGTGCAGGGCAGCGAGCCGTGGCTGGGCCGCCAGCTGCGGGTGCCCGACCCGGTGGCAGCCTTCCTGGCGGGCTCGGACTCCTCCGATCCGGCGGTGGCCGCCATGCTGAGCTTCCCGGTCCCGATCGAGCTGGCCGAGACCCCGGTGGTGGCCGCCGCCATCGACAACGGGGTGCCGCTGGTCTGGGTCTCCTCCAGCACGGCCGCGGCCGGCAACTCGCTGGCGGCCGGTGCCTTCGGCGCGCTCGGGCTGCAGTGCCTGGCGGTGGACCTGCGCCGGTGCCCGGCCGACGCCGACCTGCTGACCGCGGTGGCCGCCGCCGCCCGGGAGGCCGGCCTGCGCGGCTGCGGCCTGGTGGTCACCGGCGCCGAACTGCTCGGCGAGCCGGCCGCGGTGGCCGGGCTGGAGCTGCTGGAGCGGGCCGCGGTGCCGGTCATCGCGGTCGGCTCCCGGCCGTGGAACCCGGGCTGGCTGCGCCGGTTCCCGCTGGCCGTGGACGCACGCCCGCTGGCGGTCACCGATCGGGCGGCGATCTGGCGAACCGGCCTGGGTGAGCTGGCCAGCTCCGACGACCAGCTTCGCCACGTCCTGCTGGGGCTGCGGTTGACCCCCGAGGAGGTGCTCGAGACCGCCCGCTACGCCCGGATGCTGGCCGACTCCCAGCGCCGGCCGCTGTCGGCCGAACTGGTCCGGGAGGCGGCCCGCCGGGTCGGTGGCTCCGGCGGGGCGGGCGTCAACCGGATCCCGACCTCGGCCCGCTCCGGGCTGTCCGGCGGCCCGACGTTCGCCGACCTGGTGCTGCCCGAGCATGCCCGCCGGTCGCTGGAGCAGCTGGTCAGCTGGGCCCGGGTGCGCGACCAGGTGACCGCGCGCGGGCCGCTGCGGGCCAAGGGCAGCGGCATCGCGGCCCTGTTCACCGGCAGCCCGGGTACCGGCAAGACCCTGGCGGCCAACGTGATCGCCGAGGAGCTGTCGATCGACCTGTTCCAGGTGGACCTGTCGGCGATCGTGGACAAGTACATCGGTGAGACGGAGAAGAACCTGGAGAAGGTGTTCCAGTCGGCCGAGGCGCTGGACGTGGTGCTGTTCTTCGACGAGGCGGACGCGCTGTTCGGCAGCCGGTCGGAGGTGCGCGACTCGCGCGACCGCTACGCCAACCAGGAAGTCGCCTACCTGTTGCAGCGGATGGAACAGTTCGACGGGATCACCATCCTGGCGACCAACCTGCGAGGCAACCTGGATCAGGCCTTCTCCCGGCGGATGAGCTTCATCGTGCACTTCCCCGACCCGGACGCCGGCACCCGCCGGCGGTTGTGGCAGAGCCACCTCGCGCAGCTGCCGGAGCTGGACCCGCACGATCCGGTCGATCTCGACTTCCTCGCCGAATCGGTCGAACTGGCCGGCGGCGACATCCGCAACATCGTGCTGTCGGCGGCCTACGACGCGATCAGCGCCGACCAGCTGGTGGGCATGCGGCACCTGGCGATCGCGACGGTCGGGGAGTACCACAAGCTCGGCCGGCGGGTCCCGGAGCACGCGTTCCTGCCGGCCTGATCACGCTGGCGATCCGGTCGGGCACGGTGGGTGTCTGACGGGGCCTGCCGCAGCCGGCAGGGCGGTGTTCAGCCGCCGATCGGGCGGCGCCCGAGGTCGGCCTCGCGGAAGATGTCGACCGGCTTGCGCAGCACGTCGTCGACCTCGGTGCCCTGCCAGACCCAGCCGCCGGCGCTCTTCATCAGCGCGATCAGCTCGTCGTCCTGGCCGTTCTGGTAGAGCTGCTCGCAGGGTTCGCACAGTCCCCAGAAGCTGGAAACCGCTTCGTCCTTGCCGAATCGCCGGAACAGCACCCGGTCGGTGGCCAGCGGGTGGACCCAGACCACCTGCCGGCAGCCGCAGAACGCGCAGGTCTGCTCGACCATCTGGTTGGGTGGGCGGTCCTCGGCGGCGGCCTCGTCCGGCTGCGGGTCCGCATCGTCGCCGTGCGGGCCGGTGCCGGGAGTGGGAGCCACGGAGCGTAACTCTAACGGGTGTCTGCGAAGAATCGCGCCTGGTTTGCAGGAGAATCTCGATCCAGTTCGACCACTGCCAGTAGTCGCTCGGTAACTGCTTTGCGGCTTGTGTGGTCGGCGCTTGCCTCGCTACGCTTGAGGAGTACGGGGGTACACGAGGGACGCAAGAGCAGTAGAAGCCCTGTCGCGATGGTACGGGGGTACCAGGGGTCGCGCAGGGCTTCTCTGCGTCTGCGGCGTTGCAGGATCGGGCAGTTTGAAGGCATCCAAAGCGGGCACGCCGGTTTACCCTTCCTCCTATGACGGCGATGCGCGCGGATGACGTGACCACAGCTCTCGACGACCAGCTGTGCCTGGCGCTGTACCTGGCCTCCCGTGCCATGACGGCCACCTATCGCCAGGTCCTGGAGGAGTTGGGTCTGACCTATCCGCAGTACCTGGTGCTGATGTTGCTCTGGGAGCAGGGCACCTCCTCGGTCGGAGAGATCGGCGCTCGCCTGCACCTGGAATCCAACACCCTCTCGCCGTTGATCAAGCGGCTGGAGGCCCTGGACCTGGTCACCAGGCAGCGGCGTGCGGGCGACGAGCGTACGGTTGACGTGCAGCTGACCCGGCAGGGTAAGGCGATGCGGCGGCGGGCTGCGGGGGTGCCCGGCCACATCGGCCAGGCGACCGAACTCGACGCGGCGAACCGCAGCCGGCTGGTCAAGAAGCTGCGCCGGCTGACCGCCGACCTGGAGAAGAAGCACGCCTGAGGCTCCGGGACGGGACGGGACGGTCGACGCCGACGGCCGGGGCCGACCCGCGGATGGATCGAGCGCGATACGATCGGCCACGTTCGTTCGTGACAACCGTTGTCCCGGCTCGATCCCTGACCGTGAAGGAGCTCTCATGCCCACGCGCATCGCCCGTACCGCCTGGAACGGCACCCTGCAGGAAGGGTCCGGCCAGGTCGAGCTGAGCAGCTCGAAGGTGGGCACCTATCAGGTGTCCTTCCCCAAGCGGGCAGCCGAGGACGCCGACGGCACCACCAGCCCCGAGGAGCTGATCGCCGCCGCGCACTCCTCGTGTTACGCGATGCAGCTGTCCGCGCTGATCGCCCAGGCCGGTGGCACGCCGCAGAGCCTCGAGGTCACCGCCAAGGTGTCGCTCGGCCCGGACCCGGCCGGTGGCTTCCGGCTGACCGGCATCGAGCTCGAGGTGCACGGTGAGGTCGAGGGGCTCGACGCTGCCGGGTTCGAGGCGGCAGCCGAGCAGGCCAAGCAGGGCTGCCCGGTGAGCAAGGCGCTGACCGGGGTACCGATCAGCCTCACCGCCTCGCTCGACTGACGGCCGCCGAGCCGGGTCGGATCAGCCGACGGTGACGGCCTTGCGAGCGGCTGCCTGCAGGGCGGCGTCGGCGAAGCTGGACGGCCCGTCGGCGTAGCCGGCCTCGGCGACCAGCACCCGGGTGCCGTCCTGCCGGGACGCGAAGGCGGACGTCGGCAGCTTGCTGGGCGAGCCCGGATACCGGCTGCCCTCGCGCAGCAGGTCGTTGACGTTGCCGGTACCGTCCGAGGTCACCAGCCGCAGGTACTCAGCCGCCTGGGCGGAGCTGGCGAAGGTCACCGTGCTCGCCGCCACCACCACGTCCCGGCCGTCGCTGGTGGTGCTGAACAGGCTGCGGTGCAGCGCCGAGCACGGAGTCTGGGCGAAGTACACCTGGACCCGCCCGTAGGCGTGCGCGGCGCAGTTGGTCTGATCGTCGGCGGCCCGCAGCTGCCAGCCCGCCGGAACCGCGCCGGTGGCCGTGCTGCTGGGGGCGGTGGTGGTCGGCGAGCCGGCGCCGGTCGTGGCCGACGCGGAACTCCTCGGCCCGGCGTGGTGACCGGAGTTCCGGTTGTCGAAGCGCAGCAGGCCGACCAGCACGATCAGGCTCACCGCCAGCCAGCCGGCCAGCACCACGGCCACCAGCTTGAGCCGGCTACGCGGTGGCGGTGGCTGGGCGTCCCAGTCGGAGTCCAGTTCGGTCAGCCAACTCACCCGCACACGGTAGCCCGTCCGGGGTGGGCCGGAGTTCGGCGGTTGCGGGACCGGGTGCCGAATGCCGGCCTGTCTGCGAGATCATGGCGGGCAGGACCGAAACGTCGGACGAGCACCAGCGGGGGAACATGAGCGAGCGGTATGACGTGATCGTCGTCGGGCTGGGCGGCATGGGGTCCTCGGCGGCCTACGTGCTGGCCCGGCGTGGCCGACGGGTGCTGGGCATCGAGCAGTTCACCCCGGCGCACGCGCTGGGGTCCTCGCACGGCGCCACCCGGGTGGTGCGCAAGGCCTACTTCGAGAAGCCGGACTACGTGCCGCTGCTGGTCCGCTCCTACCAGCTCTGGGACGAGCTGTCGGCCGCTGCCGGCAGCCGGCTGTTCACCCGGTGCGGTGCGCTGATGATGGGGCCGCCCGACAGCGCGGTGGTCGCCGGCACCCTGGTGTCGGCGCGGCACTGGTCGCTGCCGCACGAGGTACTCGACCGGGCCGCGTTGCGCGCCCGGTACCCGCAGTTCGAACTGCCCACCGACCAGCTGGCCGTCTTCGAGGCCGACGCCGGCTACGCGCTGCCGGAGGCGACCGTCGCCGCCAACCTGGAACTGGCCGCGGCTGCCGGTGCCGAGCTGCGGTTCTCCACGGCCGTCGAGCAGCTGGAGCTGGGCCGGGGCGGGGTGCACCTGGTGGCCGGCGGCGAGGAGCTACACGCCGACCGGGTGGTGCTCGCCACCGGCGCCTGGGCCGGCCGGCTCGGTGAGCTGGACCGCTTCCCGATCGCGGTGCAGCGCCAGACCGTGCACTGGTTCCGGCCGCTCACCTCGGTGACCGACTACGACCCGGAGAAGTTCCCGGTCTACATGTGGAGCCATCCGGTCGCCCCGGGGGAGCCGACGAAGGAGCTGTACGGGTTCCCCTACCTTCCGGGCGACGCCGGGGTCAAGGCGGCGCTCTACCACGACTGGCTGGAGACCGACGTCGACCCGGACACCCTGCGGCGCACCGTCACGGAGTCGGAGTGGCGGCCGACCCAGCAGCTGCTCGCCGAGTCGCTGCCGGGGCTGGCCGGCGACTGCGTGGCGAGCTCGGTGTGCATGTACCCGGGCGCGCCCGACGACGACTTCCTGCTCGGCGTCCACCCGGACTCGGCGGGCCAGGTGGTGCTGGCGATGGGCTTCTCCGGGCACGGCTTCAAGTTCGTTCCGGTGGTCGGCGAGATCGTGGCCGACCTGGTGATCGACGGCAGCACCCGGCACGACATCGGTTTCCTGTCACCCGAGCGGTACGCCGCCCGGCGATGACGCTGCGGGTGCTGTTCGCGCCGGACAAGTTCAAGGGCAGCCTGCCGGCACCGCAGGCTGCGGCGGCACTGGCCGCCGGCTGGCGGTCGGCCCGGTCGGGCGACGAGCTGGTGCTGCTGCCGATGGCCGACGGCGGCGACGGCACCCTGCAGGTGCTGGCCGCCGGGCAGCCGGACGCCGAGTGGGTGCCGGTGCCGGCCGTGGACGCGGTCGGCACCGCCCGGACCGCCCGGTATCTGCGCACCGGGGACGCCGCCGCGGTCGAGCTGGCCGAGATCTGCGGCATCGCCGGGCTGGATCCGCTCGACCCGACGGGTGCGCACACCATTGGCCTCGGCATCGTGCTGGCCGCGGCGCTGCGGGCCGGCGCCCGCCGGCTGGTGGTGACGCTCGGCGGCTCCGCCTCCACCGACGGCGGTGCGGGGGCGCTGTCGGCCCTCGGCGCCCAGCTGGTCGGCGCCGGCGGGCTGCTGCCGGTGGGCGGTGCCGGGCTGCCGGGCCTGGTGGCGGTGCACCTCGATCGGCTGGTGCCGCTGCCGCCGGACGGCGTCGGAGTGCTGGTCGACGTCCGGGCGCCGCTGTTCGGGCCGGCCGGGGCGGCGGCCGGCTTCGGCCCGCAGAAGGGCGCCGATCCGGACCAGGTGGCCGAGCTCGACCGCGGGCTGCGCCGGCTGGCGTCGGTCCTCGGTACCGACCCGGACCAGCCCGGCTGCGGCGCGGCCGGTGGCACCGGGTACGGGCTGGCCTACTGGGGCGGCGAGCTGGTGCCCGGCGCCGCTGCCATCGCCGAGCTGGTCGGGCTGCCGGCGGCGGTGCGGCGCGCCGACCTGGTGGTGACCGGCGAGGGGCGCTTCGACGCCGGTTCGCTGACCGGCAAGACCTGCGGCGAGGTGCTGCGGCTGGCCGCGCTGGCCGGCACGCCGGCCCGGGTGGTGGCCGGCTCGGTGGCCGAACCGATGGCCGCCGCGGTGCCCGGGGTGGGCCTGGCGAGCCTCACCGAACTGGCTGGGACCGAGCGTGCGGCGTTACAGGATCCGGTGCGCTGGCTGACCGAGGCCGGCCGGCAAGCCGCGCTGGCGGTCCGGCCGCCCGGCGACTGATCGGGCCGCGGGCTGACCAGCCGACTGATCAGGCCTGGTCGGTGGCCGGGAACACCAGCTCGCGCACCAGCACCCGCAGGATCAGCGCGACCGGCACCCCGAACAGCGCCCCGGGGACGCCGAGCACCGCGCCGCCCAGGATCACCGACGGCACCGTGACCACGCCGGGCAGCTCGACGGAGAACTTCATCATCCGGGGCTGGATCAGGTAGTCCTCGGCCATCCGGTAGCTGATGTAGAAGATCAGCGTGATCACCGCGGTGGGCAGGCTCACCGTCAGCGACACCAGGGTGACCAGCGCGCCACCGACGGACGAGCCGATCACCGGCACCAGGGACAGCACCGTCACCAGGGCCCCCAGCATCACCGCGTACGGGATGCCCCAGGCCAGCGACCAGATCGCGGTGCCGAATCCGAACAGGATCGCGATCGCCACCGTGGACAGCATGAACCGGCCCACCATCACGACTGTCTCGTCGAGGATCCGGGCGGTGCGGATCTGCTTGGAGGCCGGGAACGCCTTGAGCGCCAGCTCGCGCAGGTGCGGCAGCTCGATGGCGAAGTACAGCGACAGGAAGGCCACCACCACGATGTCGGTGACCGCGCTGAACAGCAGCGCGCCGCCGGTCAGTACGTAGTCCAGCACCTTGGTCGGGTTGAGCGAGCCGCTGCCGGTGGAGGAGTTGGTGGCCGCCTGCAGCCGGTCGCCGAGCGCGCCCAGGTGGCTCTCGGCGTTCTTGATCAGCTCCGGTCCGGACTTGATCAGCGCCGGCAGCTGGGTGCTGGCGGCGTCGATGGCCAGCACGACGGGGGCGGTGAGCAGCACCACCACGCCGAGCCAGGTCAGCAGCGCGGCGAACGAGCGCCGGATGCCGCGTCGCTGCAGGAAGCCGATCACCGGATCGAGGGTCACGCCGATCAGCAGCGAGAACGCCACCAGGTAGATGATGGTGCGCAGCTGCTCGATGACGCGGAAGCCCAGGTAGGCCACCCCGACGCCGAGGGCGAACCAGCACGCGAACGCGATCACCGAGCGGGGACGGCGGACACTCACCACGTCCTCGACCGGATTCGCACCCAGCGGGACCGCGCCCTTGACGTCCATCAGGTAAGGCTAGAGGAGCGCGGGTGGCGCGGTGACCATCCGGCGTAGCGGGCCCGGTCGGGTTACTGGAACTGCAGGCTGACCTCGGCGGTCTCCGGGTGCGACTGGCAGGCCAGCACCACGCCGGCGTCCAGCTCCTCCGGTTCCAGGGCGTAGTTGCGGGTCATGGTCACCGAGCCGGTGGTGACCACCGCCCGGCAGGTGCCGCACACGCCGCCCTTGCAGGCGTACGGCGCGTCCGGCCGGCTGGCCAGCACCGCGTCCAGGATGCTCGGGCCGGCGTAGGGCACCGCCACCGTCGAGGTCCGTCCCGACAGCGTGACCGTCACCTGGCTGCGGTCGGTGTCGGCGTGCTGGGACACGGCTGCGGGCACCGGTGGCTCGTCGCCGACGTAGAACAGCTCGACGTGCACGGCCGAGCCGGGCACCCCGCCGGCCCGCAGCGCCTCCCGGGCGGCGGTCACCATGCCGATCGGGCCGCACAGGTACCACTCGTCGACGTCCTTGCACAGTCCGCCCAGCAGCAGCTTGATCTTGTCCTCGTCGATCCGGCCGGTCAGCAGGTCCGACAGCTGCGGCTCGCCCGACAGCACGTGCAGCAGGGTGAACCGGTCGGGGTAGCTGTCCTTGAGGTCAGCCAGCTCCTCCAGGAACATCACGTCGTTGGACGTCCGGTTGCCGTAGACCAGGGTGACCCGGCTGGCGGGCTCGGTGCGCAGGATCGAGGCGACGATCGAGTGCACCGGGGTGATCCCGGAGCCGGCCGCCAGGCACCCGACGTGCCGGGCGTTGCCCGCCGCCACCGGGGTGCCGAACCGGCCGGCCGGGGTCATCACCTCGACGGTGCCGCCGGTCTGCAGTTCGCCGGTCAGCCAGCCGGAGAACAGGCCGTTGGCGATCCGCTTGACCCCGATCCGCAGCACGCCGTCCTCGGCGAGTTCCCGCGGGGTCGAGCAGATCGAGTAGGTCCGGCGGTCCTCCTGCTCACCGGCAGTCCGGCGCAGGGTGAGGTGCTGGCCGGGGGTGAACCGGTATTCCTCGCGCAACTCGGCCGGCACCCGGAAGTGCACGGCGCAGGCCTGGCCGGTGAGCGGCTCGACGCGGGCCACCGGCAGCGGGTGGAAGCCGCTCACAGCGACTTGAACTCGTCGAAGGGCTCGGCACAGCTGCGGCAGCGGCGCAGCGCCTTGCACGGCGTGGACCCGAACCGGCTGATCTCCTCGGTGTCGGCTGAGTCGCAGCGCGGGCAGCGGACCTTGTCTGCGGCCGGCCGGCGGCCGAGCTGGACCGGCACCGGGCCGGTGCGGGTGGGCTGGGGTGGCGCGATGCCGTACTCGCGGAGCTTGGCCCGGCCGGCGGGGGTGATCCAGTCGGTGGTCCAGGCCGGGGCCAGTTCGACGACCACCCGGGCCCGCGGGTCGATCCGCGCGGTGCGGGCCAGCACGTCGGAGCGGATCGCCTCGGTGGCGGGGCAGCCGGAGTAGGTGGGGGTCAGCACCACCTCGGCCGTGCCGTCGGCGGCCAACCGGACCTCGCGCAGGATGCCCAGGTCGGCCAGGGTCAGCACCGGGATCTCCGGGTCGGGCACCTCGGCAGCGGCCTGCCGCAGCGCGGCCAACCGGTCGACGTCGGTGTCGGACAGCACGCTCACCACCCGGCCCCCGGGTGCGACCGGTGCAGGTGCTGCATCTCGGCCAGCAGGTAGCCGAACCCCTCGGTGTGCAGGCCGGCGCGACCGCCCGAGGGCCGCCAGCCGTCGTCCGGCAGGCTCAGGGTGGCCTCGGCCAGCACGGCCTGGACCGCTGCCAGCCAGGCCGGCCGCAGCGCGGACGGCAGCGGGCCGGCGCCCCGGTCGGCGATCCGGCGGGCCAGCTCGTCGTCGGCGAACAGCTCATGGCTGTAGGGCCAGACCGCGTCGAGCGCGGCCTGGGTGCGGTCGTGGCTGAGCTCGGTGCCGTCGCCCAGCCGCAGCACCCAGGCGGTGGCGTGCTCGACGTGGTAACTGACCTCCTTCACCGCCTTGGCGGCGATCGCGGCCAGCTGGGTGTCGGTGGAGGACTCCAGGTCGCGGTACAGCTCGTGCTGGTAGGCCGAGAACAGCAACTGGCGGACCATGGTGAGAGCGAAGTCGCCGTTGTCCAGCTCGGCCAGCTGCAGGTTGGTGAACTGGCGTTCCTCGCGCAGGTAGGCCAGGTCGTCCTCGGACCGGCCCGAGTACGCGCCGCCGTAGGACAGCAGCGAACGGGCCTGGCCGAGCAGGTCGAGCGCGATGTTGGCCAGCGCCAGGTCCTCTTCGATCTGCGGGGAGTGCGCCGACCATTCCGCCAGCCGGTGCGACAGGATCAGCGCGTCGTCGCCGAGCCGGATGGCGTAGGTCGCGATGTCGGCGTGCTCCGGCGCCGGCGAGACGCTGCCGTTCGAGGCAAGGTCGTTCGGGGCGCCGCTGCCGTGCAGTTCGGTCACAGGGTCAGCCATTCGCTCCGGCTCCTTGCTCGCTGGCGCTCGCTGCGGTGCTCACTCACAGGTGCTCGACCCCGTCGGGAATCGTGTAGAAGGTCGGGTGCCGGTACGGCTTGTCGGCGGCCGGTGCGAAGAAGGCGTCCTTCTCCTGCGGCGAGCTCGCGGTGATGTCGGCCGAGCGCACCACCCAGATCGACACCCCCTCGCTGCGCCGGGTGTACAGGTCGCGGGCGTTCTGCAGCGCGATGGTGGCGTCCGAGGCGTGCAGCGAGCCGACGTGCACGTGGTTGGTGCCACGGGACGGCCGGACGAAGACCTCCCACAAAGGGGTGTTCGGCGTGCTCACGCGGCCTCCAGCACCGCTGCCTGCTTCTTGGCGGCATACGCCGCGGCGGCCTCGCGTACCCAGGCGCCGTCGTCGTGGGCCTGCCGGCGGGTCGCCATCCGCTGCCGGTTGCACGGCCCGTTGCCCTTGAGCACCTCGGTGAACTCGGTCCAGTCGATGGTGCCGAAGTCGTAGTGGCCGCGCTCGGCGTTCCAGCGCAGGTCCGGATCGGGCAGCGTCAGCCCGAGCACCTCGGCCTGCGGGACGCAGATGTCGACGAACCGCTGGCGCAGCTCGTCGTTGGAGAATCGCTTGATCCCCCAGGCCATCGACTGCGCGGAGTTGGGGGAGTCGTCGTCGGGCGGGCCGAACATCATCAGCGACGGCCACCACCACCGGTCGATCGCGTCCTGGGCCATCGCGTGCTGTTCCGGGGTGCCGTTGGACAGGTGCAGCAGCGACTCGAAGCCCTGCCGCTGATGGAAGGACTCCTCCTTGCAGATCCGGACCATGGCGCGCGCGTACGGGCCGTAGGAGCACCGGGTGAGCGGCACCTGGTTGGTGATCGCGGCGCCGTCGACCAGCCAGCCGATCGCGGCCACGTCGGCCCAGGTCGGCGTCGGGTAGTTGAAGATCGAGGAGTAGCGCTGGCGGCCGGCGTGCAGCAGGTCGAGCATCTCCTCCCGGCCCATGCCCAGCGTCTCGGCGGCGGAGTACAGGTACAGCCCGTGGCCGGCCTCGTCCTGCACCTTGGCCAGCAGGATCGCCTTGCGCCGCAGCGACGGCGCCCGGGTGATCCAGTTGCCCTCCGGCTGCATGCCGATGATCTCCGAATGCGCGTGCTGGGCGATCTGGCGGATCAGGGTCTTGCGGTAGGCCTCGGGCATCCAGTCCCGCGGCTCCACCCGGCCGTCCGAGGCGATCAGCGCGTCGAAGGCGGCCTGCCGGTCGGCGTCGGTGGCCCCTGCTGTGTCGGCAGTGGAAGAAGCCACTGCCTGCTCTGCCGCTACGTCACTGGTCACGGGTAACCTCCAAAAACCGAATGATCGTTCGGTTAGTCTATGCTGGCACTCTGGTCGCTGGCAAGCTGCCGCACGGTGCTGGCAAGCTGCCGCGAGCCGGATCGAACGACACCACCCCGCACGGCGCCCCCGAGCACGAAAGGGACCTTTCGATGGCCGAGTTGCTGCGTTCCTACCTGTGTGACCAGTGGGTCACCGCCACGGACTCCGGGCGCGAGCTGCTCGACGCCTCGACCTCGCAGCCGGTGGCGCGCTGGTCCCAGCAACCGGTCGACCTGGCGGCGGCCTACCACCATGCCCGCACCGTCGGCGGGCCCGCGCTGCGCCGGCTGACCTTCACCGAGCGGGCCGCCATCCTCAAGCAGCTGGCCGTCTACCTCACCGATCGCAAGGAGGCGGACTACTACCCGCTGTCCTTCGCCACCGGGGCCACCCTGTTCGACTCCAAGTTCGACGTCGACGGCGGCATCGGGGTGCTGTTCGCCTACTCCTCCAAGGGCCGCCGCGAGTTGCCCGACTCGACCGTCTACCTCGACGGCGCGGTGGAACCGGCGTCCAAGGACGGCTCGTTCGTCGGCCAGCACATCTACACCCCCCGGCACGGGCTGGCACTGTTCATCAACGCCTTCAACTTCCCGGTCTGGGGCATGCTGGAGAAGTTCGCCCCGGCGTTCCTGGCCGGCATACCGGTGGTGGTCAAGCCCGCCGCCCAGACCGCGTACCTGACCGAGCGGGTGTTCGCCGACATGGTCGGCTCGCAGCTGCTGCCGCCCGGCGCCATCTCGCTGATCTGCGCCACCCCGGACGGCCTGCTCGACCACCTGACCGGCCAGGACGCCGTCGCCTTCACCGGCTCGGCGACCACCGCGCGCCAGTTGCGCCAGCACCCGGTGGTGATCCGGGAGTCGGTGAAGTTCACCGCCGAGGCGGACTCGCTCAACTGCGCGATCCTCGGCCCGGACGCGGTCGCCGGCGAGCCCGAGTTCGACCTGTTCGTCCGCGAGCTGGTCCGCGAGATGACGGTCAAGGCCGGCCAGAAGTGCACCGCCATCCGGCGGGCGTTCGTGCCGTCCGGCCAGCTGGAGCCGGTCGTCGAGGCGCTGTCGGCCAAGCTCGCCAAGGTGGTGGTCGGCGACCCGCGCACCGAGGGCACCACCATGGGGGCGCTGGCCACCCTCGGCCAGCGCGAGGAGCTGGCGGCGAACCTGGCGAAGCTGTCGGTCGATGCCGACGTGGTGATCGGCGGCCCGGATTCGGCCGCCGCCCGGGCGCTCCCCGACGCCGGGGCCTTCATGGTGCCCACCGTGCTGCGTGGCCCGCACCGCCACCGGCGACGCGGTGCACACCGTCGAGGCGTTCGGCCCGGTGGCCACCCTGATCGGTTACGAGAGCCCCGCCGAGGTGGTCGAGCTGGCCGCGCTCGGCGAGGGATCGCTGGTCGGCTCGGTCTACTCCTACGACCCGGACTTCGTCCGCGAGGTGGTGCTCGGGGTGGCCGCCTACCACGGCCGGATGCTGGTGGTCGATCGCGACGACGCCCGGTCCTCCACCGGGCACGGCTCGCCGCTGCCGACCCTGGTGCACGGCGGCCCCGGCCGGGCCGGCGGCGGTGAGGAACTCGGCGGCATCCGCGGCGTGCTGCACTTCATGCAGCGCACCGCCGTGCAGGGCTCGCCGCGTGCGCTGGCCGCGGTGACCGGGCGCTGGACGCCCGGCGCGCCGACCGTCACCGAGGACGAGCACCCGTTCCGCAAGCACCTGGAGGACCTGGCGGTCGGGCAGGTGCTGTTCACCGACGGCCACACCGTGACCGCCGAGGACATCGACAACTTCGTGGCGCTGACCGGCGACTCCTTCTACGCGCACACCGACCCCGAGGCGGCGGCGGCCAACCCGCTGTTCGGCGGCATCGTGGCGCACGGCTACTACGTCATCTCCCGGGTGGCGGGCCTGTTCGTGGAACCCTCGCCCGGGCCGGTGCTGGCCAACTACGGCCTGGACAACCTGCGGTTCATCACCCCGGTCAAGGTCGGCGACACGATCCGGGCGCAGCTGACCTGCAAGGAGAAGAAGGCCCGCCAGACCGAGGACTACGGCGAGGTGCGCTGGGACCTCATCGTCCGCAACCAGGACGACGAGCTGGTGGCGACCTACGACGTGCTGACCCTGGTCGCCAAGCGTCCCGCCTGACCCGGTAGTGCCGGTCGGCGTTCACAGCTAGCTCTGTGCAAATGCCAAGGGGAGGGCGAGGTGGCGAGGGTTAGCTCGTGTCGTACAAGCAGAGACGACGCGAACAGAGGTGGTCAGCGTGAGCGACCAGTCCGTACCCGAGCCCACCGGCCACCGGCCTGAAGACCAGTCCGACCAATCCGATCAGAGCGGCCAGGTCGCGCCGGCTCCGCCGCCGGCCCAGCCCGGCTGGCAGTCTCCGTACGGGCAGTCTCCGTACGGGCAGCCGTCGTACGGGCAGCCGTCGTACGGGCAGGACCCATACGGACAGCCTTCATATGGACAGTCTCCGTACGGGCAGCCTCCCTACGGGCAGGCTCCGTACCAGCCGGCCTGGTCCGGCACCACCTCCTACGGCCCGGCCGGTAGCGAGCAGTCGGCGCCGGGCGGCGCGCCGTTCGAGCAGCCGTACTTCGTGCCGACCGCCCACCAGCAGGCCTGGTCGGCGGCCCAGCACTACCCGGGTCAGCCCTACTGGACCCCGCCGCCGGTCGCCGTCGCCAAGCCCCGCTCGCGCCGGCTGCTGGTCGGTTCGCTGACGGCCGCCGCCGTCACCGCGCTGGCGGCTGGCGGCATCGCGGTGGCGGTGGACCGCCCCGACCAGGGCTCGTCCCAGCAGACCGCGCTCAACACGCCGAACGCGCAGGTGCCGTTCGGCCAGGGCAGCACCGGCCAGGTTCCCGCATTCCCGTTCGGCAGCGGGTCCAGCGGTTCGGACGGCTCCAGCGGTTCGGACGGCTCCAGCGGGTCCAGCGGCTCGAGCGGTTCCGGCGGCGCCACCGGCGCGCAGACCACCGGCCCGGCCAGCACCGCGCTGCAGGTCGGCGTGGTCGACATCACCACCACGCTGAACTACGGCCAGGGCAAGGCCGCCGGCACCGGCATCGTGTTGACCTCCAACGGTGAGATCCTGACCAACAACCACGTCGTCGAGGGCTCCACCGCGATCACCGTCACGGTGGTCAGCACCGGCAAGAGCTACACCGCCACCGTGGTGGGCACCGACCCGAGCGACGACGTGTCGGTGCTGCAGCTCAAGAACGCCAGCGGGCTGGCCACGGCCAAGCTCGGCAGCTCCGACGCGGTGAAGGTCGGCGACGCCGTCACGGCAGTGGGCAACGCCGGCGGCAAGGGCGGGACGCCGACCGCGGCCCCCGGCACCGTCACCGCGCTGAACCAGTCCCTGACCGCCAGCGACGCCAACGGCAGCAACGCCGAGCGGCTGACCGGGATGATCCAGATCAACGCCGCCATCGAGGCAGGCGACTCCGGCGGTCCGCTGTATAACGCCGGCGGCAGCGTGGTCGGCATCGACACCGCCGCGTCCTCGTCCTCCGGCCGGTACTCCAGTGCCGCCATCGCCGGCTTCGCCATCCCGATCGCCAAGGCGCTGACGATCGCCGACCAGATCGAGTCCGGGCCAGGCCAGCAGCACGGTGCACATCGGCTACCCGGCCTTCCTCGGCGTCGAGCTCTCGCCGAACAGCCAGGCCGCCACCATCGCCGGCGTGGTCGACGGCTCGGCCGCGGCCAAGGCCGGCCTGCAGGCCGGTGACACCGTGACGGCGGTCGACAACACCGCGATCAGCACGGCCAGCGGGCTGTCCAGCACGCTGGGCCAGCACAAGCCGGGTGACCAGGTGCGGCTGCGCTACACCGACTCGGCCGGCCAGAGCCACAGCGTCACGGTGACGCTGGGCGCCGGCCCGGCGGACTGAGCCAGCCCGGATAGAGGGGAGCGGGCCGGATTACCGGCCCGCTCCCTCTGCTTTCCCAGCCGCACCGCGGCAAAGCTGGTGGTGTGCGGCTCGATTCGGGGCGCCGCGCAGGTCAGCCGGCGGTGGCCCGCAGGGCGTTCTGCAACCCCGCGGCACCTCCGAACAGGGTGCGATCCGATCGTTCGACAGAGGAATGGCCGGCTTCGGTGACCGTCCCGGTGCTCAGGTCCCACAACCACTCGATGATCCAGGGCTGTGCCAGGGGTTCGGACACCAGATCGGTGGTCTTCCAGCGCTGGACGAAGGCAGGCGCCACGGACTGCGCCGGCAGCACGGCGAGGGATTTGACCGGCCCGGTGCCCTGCGCGAACGTCAGCACGGCGCTCAGCCCGGCGGCCAGGAGCGGGTCGGCGAGGCCGGCAGCCGTCGCCATCGCGGTGGCGGTGGAACGTGCCTCGTCAGACAGCTGAAACCGGGGCAGCAGGTCCTTGAGCCTGTCCAGCCAGCGCCCGAACGAGGCGACGAACGCCTGCTCGTCGGCCAGGTCGATGCGAGTCGTGTGCCGGAGTACCAGCACGTGGAAGCCGAACTCGCGTGCGGAGATGCCGGTTCGCTCGAAGCCGACGACGCTGATACCCGCATGCGCCAGGGCGCCGACGTGCTCGTAGATCGCCAGCCAGTTCGCGTCCTGGCTCAGTACGGTCAGCTTGCCGCGCGCGGCGGACAGCGCCCGGCCCATCGGCGTGGGGCCGGTGTCCGACGCCGACAGCATCACGTAGCCGCTGTATTTGGCCGCGTTCATGAAATGGTCGATGTAGGTCATCGAAACGCCGCTAAATACGGGCGAAGGCATAATTGCCCGTGTGGTAATGACGAATCTGACTAATTACCCGGTCGCTCCAATTTCCCTCACAGGTGTAGATGGTTCCCTGCTGCGGGTCCGCGCCGGCCACCAGGCCCATATGGGAATGGTTGGGGTCGGTCGGGTTCAGGAAGAACACGTCGCCGTGCGCGGGTGTGCTCACCAGTTTGTTGTTCGACCGTGCCCAGTTGTAGATCCATGGGACGTAGCCGGAGGTGCCCCACGGCGCCCGGTGGTCGGAATTGCCCTGGGCCGAGGTATCGAAGGCCCAGCCCACGAAGTAGGCGCACCACGCCACGCACGGTGTACCGGACGGTGCTATCCATAGCACGTAACGCTGGTGCGGAACGCCGCAATTGCTGCCGGGTGGGGACTCCGTGACCCCCACCTGAGTCCGGGCCCTGGCCACCGCGGCTGCGCCGAGGGCGGTGCCGGTACTGGCTGCGGCGAGCTGGTGAGGCGAATTCCCGAGTGCTGTCAGATCCGCATCGGTCCACTCGCCGAGTATCCCGCCGTCGTTTGTCTGATCGGGTTCCGGTATCAGGTGGGGCGGCAGATCCTCGACCTGCAGTTCGTCTTCCACGGCTGCCTCCGATCACGAGTAGCAGCAGCGTATAGAACCGTTTCTGAATTCGAAGCGAAATGCTCGAACCAATTACCTCTCATACCGCTGAGTATTTTGCGGCGTAACTCTTGATTGATATGGACAAACGGCGCCGAATGCGCGCCACCACTAGTGCGTTACCTGGCTGCCGGCTTGCGCCTGCCAACGCCGCCCGGCTGGGTCGCGCTCATGCTGAGCGTGTTGGCGGCGACGATCGCGGCGACGCTGCTCCATTCCGGCCAGGAGAGCCGCTGGTGCAGGCCGATCCAGCCGACCAGCGCGGCGAACACCGGGTTGACGCTCATGAACAAGCCCGAACACCCGGGCCGGCACCCGGCGCAGCGTGACCAGGTCCGCGAGGTAGGGCACCGCCGAGCACAGCAGGCCGGCCACCACGGCGTACCCGACCGCCTGCAGGCCCGGCGGGTGCCGCAGCACCAGCACGACGCCGACCGGCAGGAACAGCAGGCCGGACAGGGCGGCGGCCGCGGCCGAGCCCTCCGCGCCGGGCAGCCGCCGCCCGACGGTGCGATTGAGCAGGATGTAGCAGGCCCAGCACCCGGCGGCGAGCAACGCCAGGCCCATGCCGAGGTAGTCGGCGGACGGCTGCGGGCGCATCAGGACCACCGCTCCGGCCGCGGCCAGCAGTGCGCAGCACAGGTCCAGCCGGCGGCGGGCGCCGGCGAGCGCGACCCCCAGCGGGCCGAGGAACTCCAGCGTCACCGCCAAGCCGAGGCCGACCCGGTCGATGGCCACGTACAGCGACAGGTTCATGGTGGCGAACACCGCCGCGAGCGAGAGCACCGGCCACCACTGCGGCCAGCCGAACGACCGCAGCCGGGGCCGCCCCACCGCCATCAGCACCAGCGCGGCGACGTACTGCCGGACCGCCACCACCCCCACCGGGCCGATCACCGGGAATGCCAGCGACCCGACCGCCGCGCCGACCTGGGTGGACAGGCCGCTGCCCAGCATGGTCAGCACGCCGGGAAACCGGGTCCGGCCCGATCGCCGGCCCGCGACGTCCCGGGGTGCGGACGGGGCTGCCACGACGGCCGGCGACAGCGCTTCGGTACTCATACCAGCGATCCTGCGACCCGTCCGGCCATACGCAAAATGAGTTGATCGACTTATCTATACGCTGTAGTTATGGATCTCGAGCTGCGCCAGCTGCGCTGCCTGGTCGCCATCGTCGAGGAGGGCACCTTCACCGACGCCGCGATAACGCTCGGCGTCTCCCAGGCCGCCGTGTCCCGGACGCTGGCCTCCCTTGAGGGCGCCCTCGGTGTGCGGCTGCTGCGCCGGACGTCGCGCGACGTGACGCCGACGGCGGCCGGCCAGCAGGTGCTGGCGCACGCGCGCCGGGTACTGGGCGAGGTGGCCGACCTGATGCGCGCCGCGTCGTCCGGCCATACCCAGGTGCGGGTCGGCTACGCCTGGTCGGCGCTGGGCCGGCACACCGCGACCTTCCAGCGGCGCTGGTCCCAGGCCCACCCCGGGGTCGACCTGCAGCTGGTCCGGATCAACTCCGCCACCGCCGGGCTGGCCGAGGGCAGCTGCGACCTGGCGGTGGTGCGCCGGCCGCCGGACGACCGGCGGTTCGAGTCCGCCATCGTCGGCCTGGAACGCCGGCTGTGCGCGCTGGCCGCCGACGACCCGCTGGCCCGGCGCCGCGCGGTGCGGCTGGCCGACCTCGCCGGCCGCACCCTGCTGCTGGACCGGCGGACCGGCACCACCACCCTGGAGCTGTGGCCGGCCGACGCCCGTCCGGTGACGGCGGAGATCTCCGACATCGACGACTGGCTCACCCAGATCTCGACCGGCACCAGCGTCGGGGTGACCGCGGAGTCGACCGCGCACCAGTACCCGCGGCCGGGCATCGTCTACCGCCCGGTGCGCGACGCCGAGCCGATCGCGGTCCGGCTGGCCTGGTGGCGCGGCGACGCCCACCCGGCGACCCAGGCCGTCCTGGAACTGATCACCGACCTCTACCGGGGCACCGCCGGGTCCTGAACGGAAGGCGGCTCGGGCCGAAGCGGCTCAGGCTCCGAAGCCGGCGGTATAGGCCTCGATCTCGGCGTCCGGCCTGAACCACAGAATTACCGTGTTCCTGGCGCGGGTCCCACAGATAAGCTGGGGTTGCTTCCCCTCATCTTGGGACGAAGGAAGCATCCGTTGGGGTTATAGACAAAAGTTGTGACTTCAGAGTAACCGGCCTTCGTCAACCGCGAGTTCACAGCCACCCACGTGCTTTCGCGAGACTGGTACCTGCAGCAAAAGCGCCGGTTAGACCGGTTCCGAACAAGATGCACGGCCAGCGGTCAATAGCCCGAAGAAACGCGAATCTTAAGGTAGTGCCCCAATCGTTGGCCGCCTTCAGCAGAGTTGCATCCTTCTTGGCCAGGCGTGCTCGTCGCTTGTTGCTTCCGTTCGTATGCTGTGCCCTTGGGCGATGGCCCGAGGCCTGAGCTAATGGCAACTCCACTCTGCTTCCCCTCTCGTACCTCGGCACCCAGGCGGACGGTTCGCTCCGCCAGCCGATGGCCTTCCCAAAGACAAGACGGCAACGGAACCGGTCTCACGAAATCTCGCGCTCTCGGCGGAGACGACGTCTATACCCGAAGGTGCCGTAGCTGAACCGCGCTGGGTTCTGCGTAGCCAAGGAGAGTCCGAAGTGGTGAGATCGCCAGGTATGAGTACTTCAGGCACTAACGAGGACCCACCAGGGGGCGAGGCATCCGCTGAGGGGGCAGAACTTGATAGCCAGGTCCACGTAGGGCCCGAGAGTATCTGCGCGGAGCTTGAGCGGCAGCTCGGCTTAGACCTTAAGGCTGCAGGGGAAGTAGCGTGGGACGCTGCGATACGGCTTACACAGCGTAGAGACCTTGCCGAAGAACTTGTACAGGATACCTTTGTGCGGCTTTCTCGTGCCGGAAGGGCTGGAACCCTCGATATCCAGTCAAATGGCACCGCCTATATTAGGAAAACGGTAGTGAACCTCTTCAGAGATAACATCAGGAAGAGGAAGCGAGCTGCTGTTGTCGAAGTTCCGATGGAGAATTTCGACTGGATTACAGGAAGTCAAGCGCGCGCGAGAGGCCCTAAACCCGAGGAAGTCGTAGTTGCATTGGAGTTAAATCAGGCTATCACCCAAGCGATAAATAGCTTGAAGCTAAGCGCGGAAAATCGCCGCATTGTGACGCTGCTTGTAAATGGTGGCCATAGCATAGCCGAAATAGCAGATACATTGAATATGGCGCCTTCTACAGTTAGATCCAGGATTCAATCCATACAAAGGGACATTCGTCTAATCTTGAATCGCTCAGGATGGGGGTTGCACTAAAATGGGCCCATCGATGTCTGATGACGAATTCAATGCCATTAACTTCTTGTTGACCCTGCTGGATGGAGCGCTTGAGTTGCAGAACGATCAAGCGCTTATAGCGATTAGCAAACCGGTCCCTGCTCCTCCCTCTGACTTGACTAGTCGCGTTGTTTCTTCACTCGCAGAAGATGAGCTCCTTGAGACACTCAGCTTATTTGACTTAAGTTGCGAGGCGGCCCTCGCTTCTGAAGATGACGTGGTACTTCTCGGTCAAGTTCAGGCGCCCCCATCCGACTTGCTTTCAATACTGCGCAAGGCAATCGTGGTAGGTATAGGCGATGCCGCTTTGGCGAATTCTCCAAGTGAAGCGGCAAGTGTCGGCGCGTCTACTCGTACTGCTTACATGATTGATAAAGAACCGTTGAAGGGCCGATACGCTAATGCCGATCGCTTCGTAGATGACACGCTCTTAGACACCTTCCGAACGGCAGCGATGTGGGCATATGTGCATGCAATCGACATAGGAAAGATGGCCGAACTGCTTTGCGCTACGTATGCGTCTGTGTTGGCAGCGGGCGGGACGGCCGCTGCGGGTAACTTAAGCGAGCGGCGCCCGATGCTTCGACGCGAGCTTGTGCGGAGCTTCCTAGAAGAATGCGAAAAGAAAAGGAAGCGATCCTCGCCGCTTGATGATGTCCGTATCTCTGAAAAGCGCCATCGCGAAATGGGTGGTGTCGATCCTCGAAGTAGAGATTTGCTGGAAGAGATTTGTAGCCTTGCCCCGATAGAGCGTGACATTGTGCTCTTAGATTCGGATTCTTTCACTGCAGAAGAAATCAGTGGCTTGCTTCGAATTGAACTTCATGAAGTCGTGATGCGTCGAAATCGTGCTCATACTCGACTTTCGAAGCGGCTTAGATCAGCTATTGCTGAGGGGTCTCTAATATGAGTCCGTATTCAGAGCCGGCAGCCGCTAATGCCGACGGCGTCAAGTTGAATGATCAGCTCTATACCTTGCGGGCGCAAGTGGCTGACAATCTGTTCGATGTTGATGTCCTATTGCCTGCACTACGAGAGCGTATTATTTACAATCTGTCATCCGATGGCCTGCCGCCTGTGACCGCTAGCTATATAGAGAATGCGGTTGCAAGAGTAGCTATAACTGAGCAGACTACCCTACCTGCTCAGTCTCGTAAGTCCGACCGTCCACATTGGCAGAGGTTGTATCAATGGCTGCTGGTATGCCTCGACCTGGTAGCCGCGCTTATCGGAGGCCTGGCACTACTCTACTTGGTGCAGAGCGGCTCGTCTGCTGGCCGTGTAGATAATGCGCGTTGGGCGCTCGTCTTTTTGCCACCCATTTGGGTGGCCCTCATTGGCCTAAATCATGGCTACCATGCCCGGATGGTGGGCGTAGGGGTCCCTGAATTCCAACGAATTTTTCGTGCGTTCCTGCATTTGACTACTTTTGTTGCCCTTAGTTTCTTTATCGCAGGCGGCTCCAGGTCTGCTGCTGAACTGGCTCGTGGTCTAGTTTTAGTGGCCTTGCCGCTGGCCCTGGTGCTGAACCTGGTGGCCCGCTACGCCGCCCGCAAGTGGCTGCACGCCCAGCGGGCCCGCGGCCGGGCGCTGAAGTCGGTGTTGCTGGTCGGTGACGCGGAGGCGATCACCAAGTTCAGCGCGGTGCTCTGCCGCGACCGGTACGCGGGCTTTCGCGTTGTGGGTGCCTGTGTGCCGTCCGAAGCGACATATCAAAACCGCGAGGCCATCGACATCTTGAAAAATATGGGCGTTCCGTTGTTGGGTGACGTGGACTCGATCGTGACCGCGGTGCGGCTGTCCGGCGCCGACACGGTGGCGGTGGTGTCCTCCGGCGCGTTGGGCCCGGAGAAGCTGCGCTGGGTGTCCTGGCAGCTGGAGGGCAGCTCGACCGAGCTGGTGGTCTCGCCCGGGTTGACCGAGGTGGCCGGCCCCCGGCTGCACATCCTGCCGGTGGCGGGACTGCCGCTGCTGCACGTGGACGAGCCGAAGTTCTCCGGGTTCCGCCGGGTGCTCAAGGGTGCCTTCGACCGCAGCCTGGCGGCACTGGCGCTGGTGTTGCTCTCGCCGCTGTTCCTGGCTCTGACCCTGGCCGTGCGGCTGACCAGCTCCGGCCCGGCGCTGTTCCGCCAGGTCCGGGTGGGCCGGGCCGGCAGCACCTTCGTGATGCTGAAGTTCCGCTCGATGTACGCCGACGCCGAGGAGCGGCTGGCCAGCCTGCGCGAGCAGAGCGACCACGGTGACGGGGTGCTGTTCAAGATGCGCGAGGACCCGCGGGTGACCCGGGTTGGGAAGTTCCTGCGCAAGTACTCACTCGACGAGCTGCCGCAGCTGATCAACGTGGTGCGCGGCACCATGTCACTGGTCGGGCCGCGACCGCCGCTGCCGCTGGAGGTGGCCCGCTACGAGGACCACGTGCATCGCCGCTTGCTGGTCAAGCCGGGCCTGACCGGCCTGTGGCAGATCAGCGGTCGCAGCGACCTGAGCTGGGACGAGTCGGTGCAGCTGGACCTGCGTTACGTGGAGAACTGGTCGCTGAGCGAGGACCTGTTCATCCTGTGGAAGACCGTCCGCGCGATGGCCAGCGGCTCCCGAGCCTATTGAACTCTCCCGACCCGACCCGACCCGACCCGACCCGACCAGAACAGGTACATGTGAAGCTGTAGCGATTCGCTGGCCTACTGCTCGAACCTACTTCCGCTAAAACATCGTGGTGTATGACTTGATCTCGGCCAGCAGCCGGGACTTGACGTCGTCGGGTGCGAACGAGGCGGTGACCGCGTTGCCGGCCAGCGCCGCGAGGCCGGCCCGATCCAGGTTCAGCAACTGCGCGGCGATCGCGTACTCCCGGTTGAGGTCGGTGGAGAACATCGGCGGGTCGTCGGTGTTGATGCTGACCGGGACCCCCGCGCCGACCAGTTTCGCCAGCGGGTGCAGGGCGATCTCGGTGACCGCCCGGGTCGCGATGTTGGAGGTGGGGCACACCTCCAGCGGGATCCGGTGCTCGGCCAGGTAGTCCAGCAACTGCGGGTCGCCCACCGCCGAGGTGCCGTGCCCGATCCGTTCCGCGCCCAGCACCTGGATGGCGTCCCAGATGGTGCCCGGCCCGGTGGTCTCACCGGCGTGCGGGACGCTGCGCAGCCCGATCGCCCGGGCCTGGTCGAAGTACGGCGCGAACTGCGGTCGCGGCACCCCGATCTCCGGGCCGCCCAGCCCGAAGCTGACCAGCCCGTCCGGCCGCAGTTCGGTGGCGATCCGGGCGGTCTCGGCCGCCGCGGCCAGGCCGGCCTCGCCGGGAATGTCGAAGCACCAGCGCAGCACGATGCCGAGCTCGCGCTCGGCCGCCAGCCGGGCGTCCTCGATCGCCTCCAGGAACGCCTCGGCCGGGATGCCGCGGTGCACCGACGAGTACGGCGTGATGGTCAGCTCGGCGTAGCGGATCTGCCGGGCCGCCATGTCGCGGGCCACCTCGTAGGTCAGCATCCGGACGTCGGCCGCGTCCCGGATCAGGTCCACCACGGACAGGTACACCTCGATGAAGTGCGCGAAGTCCCGGAAGGTGAAGTAGTCGGCCAGCTGGTCGACGTCGGCGGGCACGCCCGCAGCCGGATGCCGGGCGGCGAGCTCGGCGACGATGCGCGGCGAGGCCGAGCCGACGTGGTGCACGTGCAGCTCCGCCTTGGGCAGGCCGGCGATGAACTCGGTGAGGTCAGGGGCAGCGGTCACCGGCAGAGTCTCCCACCGCCCACCGGCGGGGATGAGCACCGGTCACAGGTCGCCGAGTGCGGTCACCGGGTTCTCGACGCAGTCGGCCACGAAGCGCAGGAACCCGCCGGCCACCCCGCCGTCACAGGCCCGGTGGTCGAAGGCCAGGGTCAGCTGGCTTACCTTGCGCACCGTCAGCGCGCCCTCGTGCACCCAGGGCCGGTCGATGATCCGGCCGAGGCCCAGGATGGCCACCTCGGGGTGGTTGATGATCGCGGCCGAGCCGTCCACGCCGAACACGCCGTAGTTGTTCACGGTGAAGGTGCCGCCGGTCAGCTGCGCCGGGGTGAGCGAGCCGGACCGGGCGTCCTCGGTCCGGCTGGTCAACGCCGCGGACAGCTGCCGGGTGGTCAGGGTCTGCGCCCGGGGCACCACCGGCACCACCAGCCCGCGCGGGGTCTGGGCCGCGAAGCCGAGGTTGACGTCGGGCAGGATCTCCACGGCGTCGGAGGCGATCCGGCTGTTCAGCTCGCGGTAGCGCTGCAACCCGAGCACGCAGAACCGGGCCACCAGCGCCAGCACGCTCACCGGCTCGTCCGGGCGGGCCTCTTGCAACGCCTGCCGGGCTTCCAGCAGCCGGGTCGCGTCGACGTCGACCCAGACGGTGGCCTCGGGGATCTCGCGGCGGGACTGGCTGAGCTTGTCCGCCATCGCCCGGCGCAGGCCCAGCAGCGGCACCCGCTCGATGCCGGCCGGCGCCGGCTGCTCGGCCGACTGCTCAGCCCTCGACGCGGTCTCGGCAGGCGCCTGCGCGGGCGAGAATGCCTCGAGGTCGCAACGGCGAATGACGCCGGACGGGTCGGAGGGCCGGACCTCGGCCAGGTCGATGCCGCGGTCCCGGGCGAGCTTGCGGACCACCGGCGAGATGACCGAGGTGGCCACC
The DNA here is from genome assembly GCA_963796905.1 of uncultured Actinomycetota bacterium. Classification (GTDB taxonomy): domain Bacteria; phylum Actinomycetota; class Actinomycetes; order Mycobacteriales; family Jatrophihabitantaceae; genus Jatrophihabitans_A. Next base: position 377,092 of record CAWCNK010000005.1, read on the forward strand.
GCCAGCGGGCCGTCGGCCACCGGCTCGGGCATGACGGCGACGGTCGCCGGGGTTGCCTGGCCGGCTGCCCTTGGTGACCCGGCGCGGCGGCCCCGGCGGCGGGCCGGTGCCGAGGAGGTGCCGTAGCCGACCAGCACGTTGCCGGAGTACTCCGAGGACTCGGCGGATTCGGCCAGCGCGGACTCGGCGGCGGCTTCGCCCACTGCAGCGACCGCCTCTTGGGCGGCAATGCCGTTCTGCGCGGCGGGAGACCCGGCCGCCTCCACCGAGATCAGCGGTGACCCGACCAGTACCCGCTGGCCGGGGCTGCCGTGCAGCGCGGACACCCGGCCGCCGAACGGGATCGGCACCTCGACCGACGCCTTGGCGGTCTCGACCTCGACCACCGGCTGGTCGACCCGTACCTCGTCGCCGATCTCGACCAGCCAGGTGAGGATCTCGGCGTCGGTCAGGCCCTCGCCGAGGTCGGGCAGCAGGAAGTCAGGCATCGTTGCCCGGTCCGTCCGGCAGCACCACGGTGTCGTCGAACTGCAGCCGGTCCACCGCGTCCAGGATCCGGTCGACCGAGGGCAGGTGGTACTTCTCCAGCATCGGCGGCGGGTACGGGATGTCGAAGCCGGTGACCCGGCCGATCGGGGCGTGCAGCTGGTGGAAGCACTGCTCGGTGAGCCGGGCGACCACCTCGGCCCCGAAACCGGCGAAACCGCTGGCCTCGTGCACCACCACGGCCCGCCCGGTCCGGCGCACCGAGGCGACCACCGTCCGGTCGTCGAACGGGGTGAGCGAGCGCAGGTCGATGACCTCGGCCGAGATGCCGTCCTCGGCCGCGGCGTCGGCCGCCTCCAGCAGCGTCGGCACCATCGAGCCGTAGCCGATCAGGCTCACGTCGGTCCCGGTCCGGCGCACCAGCGCCTGGTGGAACTCCGCCGCGGGCTCGGCCGAGATCTCCTCCTTGGCCCAGTACCGCCGCTTCGGTTCGAAGAAGAGCACCGGGTCGTCGCTGGCGATCGCCTGGCGCAGCATCCAGTAGGCGTCGGACGCCGTGCCCGGCGTCACCACCTTCAAGCCCGGGGTGGACACCCAGTACGCCTCGGAGGAGTCGGAGTGGTGCTCCACGCCGCCGATGCCGCCGCCGTAGGGAACCCGGATCACCACGGGCAGCCGGACCCGGCCGCGGGTGCGGTTGTGCAGCTTGGCCAGGTGCGAGGTGATCTGCTCGAAGGCCGGGTAGGAGAAGGCGTCGAACTGCATCTCGACCACCGGCCGCAGCCCGTGCATGGCCATCCCGATCGCGGTGCCGACGATGCCGGCCTCGGCCAGCGGCGAGTCGAACACCCGCTGCTCGCCGAACTCGGCGGCCAGGCCGTCGGTGACCCGGAAGACGCCGCCCAGGGTGCCGACGTCCTCGCCGTAGACCAGCACCCGCTCGTCGGCGCGCAACTCGTCAGCCAGTGCCCGGTTCAGGGCACCGGCCATCGTCAGGCTGCCGAGCGGCTCGGCCGGGGCGGTGGTGGCGGCAGCGTCCGTGGTGCTGGTCGAGGCGGTCATGATTCCTCCGCGAGCTCGTCGGCGAGGCCTGCTGCCTGGCTGCGCAGCGCGGCGGTCGGCTCGGTGTAGACGTGGCTGAACAGCTCCGCCGGGTCGGTGACCGGGTCGGCGTTCATCGCCGCCCGCAACCGCTCGGCCCGCTCCTCGCCCTCCTGGTTGATCGCGGCGACAGCTGCCTCGTCGAGCAGGCCGGCCCCGGTCAGGTAGGTCTGCAACCGGCTGAGCGGATCCCGGGCCAGCCAGCTCGCCACCTCGTCGTCCTGCCGGTAGCGGCTGGCGTCGTCGGCGTTGGTGTGCGCCTCGATCCGGTAGGTGAGCGCCTCGATCAGGGTCGGGCCACCGCCGGAGCGGGCCCGTTCGATCGCCTCGGTCACCGCCACGTGCACCATCGCCGCGTCGTTGCCGTCGATCAGCACCCCGGGCATGCCGTACCCGACGCCCTTGTGGGCCAGCGTCGGGGCGGCGGTCTGCTTGGCCAGCGGCACCGAGATCGCGTAGCCGTTGTTCTGCACCAGGAACACCACCGGGGCCCGCCAGACCGCGGCGATGTTGAACGCCTCGTGGGTGTCGCCCTCGCTGGTGGCACCGTCGCCCAGCAGCACCACGGCCACCGTGTCCTCGCCGGCCAGCTTGGCCGCGTGTGCCAGGCCCACCCCGTGCAGGGTGTTGGTGGCCAGCGGCGTGCACTGCGGAGCGGTGCGGTGCAGGTAGGGGTCGTAGCCGCAGTGCCAGTCACCGCGCAGCAGGGTCAGCGCCTCGACCGGGTTGATGCCGCGGCTGACCAGCGACATGGTGTCCCGGTAGGTCGGGAACAGCCAGTCCCGCTCGGCCATCGCGGCCACCGCGCCCACCTGGCAGGCCTCCTGGCCACGGGCGGAGGGATAGACCGCCAGCCGGCCCTGCTTGGTCAGGGCGGTGGCCTGGCTGTCGAAGCGCCGTCCCAGTGCCATCAGCCGGAACAGCTCGAGCAGCACCTCGGAGTCGGGCAGCGCCGCGGGCTCCGCCGGATTCGGCCGGCCCTCGGCATCGATGAGGTAGCGCGGGGCCGCGGTGGGCAGCAGCGCATCGGACGGGGTGGCCACGGTCATGGGCCAAGTGTGCGGGCTGCAGGGCCGTTGATCCAGAAATGCGAGACGGTTTCAGACGATCGGCTGTCTGAGTCTTGTTATCGTGCAGTATGTCGAATACAACGCGCTCCCAGCCGGTCGACGTCAGACAACCGGTCCGGCTCGACGACACCGACCGGGCGATCGTCGCGGAGTTGCGCGAGGACGGCCGGCTGTCGATGCGGGCGCTTGCGGAGAAGCTGCACATATCCCGCGCCAGCGCCTATACCCGGGTCGAGCGGCTGGTGTCGGAGGGCGTGATCACCGGCTACACCGCCACCATCGACCCGGAGCGCTACGGCTTCGGCATCTCGGCCTACGTCTACCTCAAGATCAGCCAGCATTCCTGGAAGGCGGTCCGCCGGCAGGTGCTGCAGATTCCCGAGGTCTGGCACGGCGCACTGGTGTCAGGCGAGAACGACCTGGTGCTGCTGGTCCGCACCGCCGACGCGGCCAGCATGCGCGAGTTGGTGCTCAACACCTTCCAGACCATGCCGGACGTGCTGGCCACCCAGACCGTGCTGATCCTGGACGAGCTGAGCGGGCCGGAGAAGAGCCTGTAGCCCGCGGCGGTTGTTGCGGATGGTCGGGAAGGGCTGCCATCATGGTGGGGCAGGCCCTGGGTGTAGCCAGGACCTGCCCCGAGTGGAGCGGTTACCGTCCCGCAAGGGTCCGGATCAGTTCAGCAGTGGCCGGGATCGTCGGTGCGATAGCTCCTAAGGCAACGCACCAGATCCTGGCCTTCTGCTTTGCTGACATGTTCCGCATCCAGCCCACCTCCTCCTCCAGCAGGACCGCGTACCGGATTGCCGCGGTCCTGCCCGAGGAGCAGGCCCTGCCGATCCTGGCAGGTCGCGCCGATCCGTCAGCTGGTTGTCCACAGGCAGTGCGTAAACGTTTCCGCGCGGTTCACCGGGCTGCCTAGACTCGACGCCATGACGGTTCCCGCTCTGACCCTGAACAACGGCGTGCAGATTCCCCAACTGGGCTTCGGGGTGTTCCTGGTGCCCGACACCGAGACCCAGGCCGCCGTCCGCACGGCGCTGCAGGCCGGTTACCGGCACATCGACACGGCCAAGCTGTACCAGAACGAAGCCGGCGTCGGAGCGGCCATCGCCGAGTCCGGCATCGACCGCGACGAGCTGTTCGTGACCACCAAGGTGTGGAACTCCGAGCAGGGTTTCGACCCGGCGATCGCGTCCTTCGAGGCCTCGATGGACCGGCTGGGCCTGCAGGTGCTGGACCTGCTGCTGATCCACTGGCCGGCGCCGGACCTCGACCGCTACGTCGAGACCTGGCGTGCCTTCGAGAAGCTCTACGCCGACGGGCGGGTGCGCGCCATCGGGGTGTCGAACTTCCATCCCGCCCACCTGCGTCGGCTGCTCGACGAGACCGACGTGGTGCCGGCGATCAACCAGATCGAGCTGCACCCGCTGCTGCCACAGAACGAGCTGCGGGCCTTCCATGCCGAGCACGGGATCCTGACCGAGGCCTGGTCGCCGCTGGCCCGCGGCGGCTCGGTGCTGACCGATCCGGTGATCACCTCGATCGCCGAACGGGTGGGCCGGACGCCAGCGCAGGTGATCCTGCGCTGGCATGTCGAGCTCGGCAACGTGGTGATCCCCAAGTCGGTGACGCCGGCCCGGATCGCCGAGAACCTCGACGTCTTCGACTTCAGCCTCACCGAAGACGACCACCATGCCATCGCCGGTCTGGAGACCGGCGACCGGATCGGCCCGAACCCGGACACCTTCAGTCGCGGCTGAGGCTCAGAGTTTCGTCTGAGCCTCACGAGCTGGAGAGGTGAGGAGAAGTCTTATGGCCTCTCCTTGAGGATTGAGCTGCCGCCGGCCAAAATGTGGTGGGCTAGGTGGCCCTGCCAGTGAAGGTCGGTCGGTGTCGGCGCGGCTTCGAGCAACTCGAACGTCTACCGCCGGTCTACCTCACGCTGAGGACCCCGGCGCGGACCGTTTTGTGGACCCTTCGCGCTACCCGGACATAGTGGCGGGTCGCGGGACTTGTCCGGCTGCTGCCGTACGATGCCGATGGCGACGCAACAGAAGTCGTGGCCGTCGGGAGGCGAAGGGAGGCGGTTTGTGGCGCGTTCTGACTTCCTCCTAGACCTTGTCGACGCCGAGCGGCGCGGGGACCGTGACAGGTTCCGAATCCTGGTCGAAGCCGTCATTGCCGAGGAGCGTGCGAACCAGCACCACCTGGTTGCTGACCGGCTCTCCGAATTGATCACGACGATCGGCACCGGCGCGGCGCGAGACGAACGCGCGGCCGGCATTCGGGACCTCGTGCACGAGCTGATGCCGCAGCAAAGACTGGATGATCTCGAGCTGGAACCCGTGACGCGCCGTGTCATCCGAGAGTTGATCGAGGAGCAGCAGCGCGGCGAGTTGCTACGCAGCTACGGTATCGAGCCGCGCAACCGGCTACTGCTCAGTGGGCCGCCCGGAAATGGGAAGACGAGCGTCGCGGAAGCGATGGCGTCTGAGCTTATGCTGCCGTTCTACGTCATCCGGTATGAGGGAGTTGTTTCCAGCTTCCTTGGAGAGACTGCGGCCCGGCTGGATAGTGCTTTTGAGTTCGTCCGCACTCGCCGCTGCGTGCTGTTCTTCGACGAGCTCGACACCATCGCCAAGGAGCGGGCCGACGAACACGAGACTGGCGAGATCAAGCGGGTCGTTTCAACGCTTCTCCTCCAGATCGATCGGCTACCCGCCCATGTGATCCTCATCGGTGCGACCAACCACAGCGAACTCCTCGATCGTGCAGCATGGAGACGTTTTCAAGTCCGAGTGCAGTTGCCGTCGCCGTCGCGAACGCAGGCAACGCACTATCTCGCTCGGCTCGCGGCCCGGTTCGGCGGCGACCTCGGCTACGCCCCCCGGACGTTGGCCGATAAACTGCACGGCGTGAGCTTCGCCGAGTTGGAGGAGTTTGCTCTCGATGTGCGCCGCCGCGCCGTCCTCGAAGGTCCGGACGTGGACTTGCGCAGAATCGTTCGGGAACGGCTTGAGCACCATCACGCTCAAGCCGCAGGGTGACGGGCGAGTCCCGCCCGCTCCTCGCGCTGGGAGCCCCAGAGGTGGGCGGACGCTTCCAGCAACCGATCCGGAACATGCCCCGACTATCACGTCCGGGAGCGCCGCGACAGGGCGAGCGGCTCTCGCCTCAATTCCGCGCGCTCGCAGATGCCTTCGATGCCCGACGCGTCACAGTCAGCGGCAGCGCCGTCGATGAGGTCGATCCAGAGCTGGTCCTAGTTTTCGACCTCGCGGGGTCCGTCGAGGCGTTCCGCAACGCCGTCAATCAGGTCGAGGGTCTGGAGTTCCTGTCGGAGTTCATTGATGAGGCCACCGAGCCGGACGACGACTTCCACATGACAGAAGACGGGGCTCGCACCGATAAAGCCGTGCAGCACTCCCTTTACCTCGTACTTTCCAATGCCGCGGCTGCTGGGCAACTGGTCAGTCTTTTCGAGCGTTGGCAGGCGGATCCTGAGATCAAGTTCGAGCGTGGGCTGAACCGATTCAAGGCCGCCTTCGCCCAGTTGCGTGCTATCCGCCGATGGAGTGCAGTCGACCGCGTGCGTGAAACGGGACTGCTGGACGTGTGGCAGGAACGTCTCGACGTAGTCGGCCAATCCGTCAGCTTCATCGCGGTCGAGGTAGAGCTCTGGTATCGCCGCCAAGCAGACCAACGCGAAGCTGCCGAAACTCACCTCACCCAACTGATCGCGAACGCGGGCGGCAGGGTCGTTACCCGATCACAGATCAGGGAGATTTCTTACCACGCCTTGCTGGCCGAGATACCCGTGCAGCAGGTCGCATCGGTCCTTCGCGACGGTGCCAACGCCATCGACCTCCTCAACGCCGAAGAGGTCATGTTCGTCAGCCCCTACACACCGATGTCGGTCGCGCCACCTGATGACGAGTCGACCACGAACGCCACGCTTGCGCCTGTCGACCGAGTGCCCGGACTGCCTCGCGTCGCACTGCTCGATGGGCTTCC
>CAWCNK010000006.1:0-172342 GCA_963796905.1 uncultured Actinomycetota bacterium
GCCTCGGGAGGATTGGTACCCGCAGGATTGATCTTCCACCCCTTCCGCACCGAACCGAAAAGCGAATGCCCTAAAGGCACAGGCGTGAGGTAGCCGAAGCCGCGCCGCACCATCACCGGGTAAGCGAAACGATCTATGAAGGGGAGGTTCCAACCAGAGACGAAGCCAGAGCGGCGCAGCTTTGGTATCGAAGGACGCGCCGTAGCCATCAGGTATCGAGTTCCACCCTTCCAGTTCCATGTCAATCGTCCTGATTCATCCCTAGTGCAGCTCGAAGGTACTTGGTGGCGTCCGATGCCGCCGCGTTCGCCGCATGATTGAGGGCTGCAACGGGCACGAACCAGTCCGCGGCCACCAAGAGGCCCTGGCCGCGGCAGGAATCCGACAAAAGAAAAGACCCGACAGCCTAAGCTATCGGGTCGCTTCTCTTCTTCATGGTTCGAAGGTGGAAACTTTGGTGGGCGATACTGGGATTGAACCAGTGACCCCTACCGTGTCAACGTTTTCCGCGCGGCGTTGGCTGCGTTGGTTGACCCAGACGCCGTTGGTTACGGGGCTCCGCGCTGTTGGTCAGGTTGGTTGCGACGGTTGCTTTCGGTGTGGTGTTGCACGACCGTTGCACGTCACCTCCTCGGAAGCTCGGATCTGGCGTCGCTGATCTCATGACTCGATTCAAGCTCCAAGCTGTGCCACCGGTGGTCGCGGCCTTCCATCGTGCTGGAGTTTCTCTAGTCCAACGGGCGGCATCGAGCATCACTCCCGCCAGGTTCGAGCTCGGCGCTCCACTGTGCAAAGAACGCCCGTACCGCGTCGGTGTTCACGTCGCCGAGGTCGAGATCGACGTCGCTGTAGCGCGTGAGCAGACCGATCATGTCGACGAAGACGCGCGACGTCGAAGCCCGCGTCGACCTCGCGTGCCAGTTCGAGCAGCTCCGTCTTGCTGAACCGGCGACTGAGCGCGAAGACGTCCACGAAGTCGCGGGCGGCGGCACGGTCGAACAGCGCGATCACCTTGCGCCCGGCCAGCTCCGCCGGCGCGAACGTCGGCCCAGCGATGCTGGCCATCGCGGGACGACCCGGAGCGGAGTCCAAAGCTAGGTCCACCAGCAAGTCATCGGGCCCGTGGATGAGCAGGCGGCAGAACGTGTCGCTGTCCTGCACCGGTCGACATCCCAACCGTGCTCGCCCGCCGCGGCGAGGAGCTGATCCCTCGCCGACCCGACATCGCCAGCGCCAGGCCGGGTGAAGAAGTCCAGATCCTGGGTCGGGCGCGCCGTCAGACCCTGCGCGAGCAGCGCTCCTCCCCCAGCCAGCAGAAACCCTCGCTGGCCGGCAGGCCGAAGAACAGCTGCGCCACCTGCACCTGAAACGCGGTCAAGCGACCACCGTCCGTGCCATCCACTACGCCACGACCGGTACACCTCGACAGCGACGGACCTGTTCGATCAGCGGCGACCACGCCGCGCGCACCACCCGGGGCAAGCACCAGTTCGTCCCATAGATCGACCAGCAGCGCGCCGTCGATGTAGGCGAGCACGTCAGCCTCGCTACCCTCGCGCAACACCAGCTCATATACCCGAGCCCGATCGCTGCGATCAGACAGCCGAAATACCCGTCCTGGCTGCGACCAGTTCAACGTCAACGGCAACTCCACCGCAGCCAACGCCTGCTCCATGGGCAGCCTCGGCAGACGACTCGGCACGCAGACAACACGACCCCGAGCGCCGCACGTCCACAAACTCGATCCGCGGCCGAGCCTCAAGCTCGTACCCAGCGGCGGACAACGAGACGATCAACGGTGTCCAGCGACGGCGACTTACGGCCATGCTCATACGCCGATACGGCCGTACGCGACGTACCCGCACGACCGGCAAGCTCGTCCTGACTCAAGCCCGCCGCGCGGCGGACCCACGCCAACAGCTCAGCACCCTGCACGACCCACCTCCAACCCGTCGAACGTATCCGATCAGATACGTTACCAGAGTTCCCTGTCGCGCGCCCATCTACCCCGCACGATCAGGATCTTGCGATCGATATCCGTCGTTCTGCGCAGCGCCGGCTCGATGCGACCGCGCGCATATCGATCACTAGCGAGCACATGAATACGCACTGTCATGCCTGATGATCGGGTACGTCGATAAACCAGCGCCGCGTATGCGCCGCTGGGCCTGTCGTCCGGGACCTGGGGACCCACCGGCGGTGACCCTATGGGGAAAGGGGTACGGAGGTCTGACCGGAGCAGCTGACGCCCACTAGGTCCCGTCTCGCCCTTGCGGGCGGGCCCGTTCCGGGCTGAAAATTTGGCGGCGGCTGCCCGTTGACGTCGTTGTTTCTATGGTCGCTGAGGCCGCCACTAGTCGGGCGCTGGGTTCTGCACCCTCGGATACAGCGTCACCCTCCAACCCACCGCCTGACCGATCAAACCCTGTTCCGGCTCCCCTTCGCTACGCCGGAAGCGTCGCCTGCCCACTCACCAGGGATTCTCGGATTAGTGCCGAAAGAACGGACCTCGCTTCCCGCCCGAACCAACTCGGGAGGGCGGAGCCTCCAACACAGCAGGGTCAGCGAACCCTGCCCGCGAGCGAACGCCCACGAGGCGCTCGATTCTCGTGCATGTCCCTCGTCAGTTCGTCGAGCCCTTCACTCGGCTGCAGCGACTCGTTTGCGTCTGGCCCAACTCGTCGTCGAGCGGGGTCGGACCTGCTCGGCTGCCTCGACATATTGCGCAGTCGCTCGTGTTGCACGTATGTTGCACGCGCCGCCCGAGAACGAGTTTGAGTCAGGTCCTGAAACGACTACAGGGCCCGGATTCCGGGGCCTGTAGGTGGTGGGCGATACTGGGATTGAACCAGTGACCCCTACCGTGTCAAGGTAGTGCTCTCCCACTGAGCTAATCGCCCGTACTCCAGCTACGCGCGGCGAACCGCGTGAGGCTGGCTACGAGGTGGAGACGGGATTTGAACCCGTGTACACGGCTTTGCAGGCCGTTGCCTCGCCTCTCGGCCACTCCACCAGGGACCGGTTCCCCGGCCTGGGGAACGCCTATGGCGTCCACCGAGCGGACGACGGGATTCGAACCCGCGACCCCAACCTTGGCAAGGTTGTGCGCTACCAGCTGCGCTACGTCCGCATGGTGTCTATCCGGCGTCCTACCTCGGTGTGACCCAAGGTTGCCAGCACCGGCACCGTCGGAAACTCTAGCCGATGGCCGATGGCCGTTCCAAACCGGGGCCGAGGCCGCTCCCCCGCGCCGAGCAGGTACCGAGCAGGTCAGGAAGCCCCGAGCAGCCGGGCCCAGGCGGCATCCACCTGAGCCCTCAGCTGCTCAGGAGACCCGGAGTTGTCCAGCACCACGTCGGCCACCGCCCGGCGTTGCTCGTCCGAGGCCTGGGCGGCGATCCGGGCCCGCGCCGTCTCGGCGTCCATCCCGCGCAGCTCCAGCCGCCGCAGCCGCAGCTCCAGCGGCGCCTGCACCACGATCACCGCGTCGTAGTTGCCCGCCAGCCCGTTCTCCACCAGCAACGGCACGTCGTGCACCACCGCCACCACGCCGCGAGCCGCCGCCTCGGCGGACAGCTGCTCGCTGCGCGCCCGCACCAGCGGGTGCACGATCGCGTTCAGGTCCGCCAGCGCCGCCGGGTCGCCGAACACCAGCCGTCCCAGCCGTGGCCGGTCCAGGGCGCCGTCCGGACCGAGCACCTCGGGACCGAACCGCCGCACCACCCGGGCCAGCCCCGGGCTGCCCACCGCGACCACCTCGCGGGCCAGCTGGTCGGAGTCCACCAGCACCGCGCCCAGCTCCACCAGCCGGGCGGCGACCGTGCTCTTGCCGCTGCCGATCCCGCCGGTCAGCCCGATCCGCAGCACGGCAACCCTCAGCCGGTGCTGCTCGGCGACGCGGCCGGTGCCGCCGAGCCCAGGGTGTAGTGCGCGGACGCGTCCAGCACCGCCTTGGCCAGCGCGGTCAGCTGGCCGGTGGTCCCGGCGGTCAGCAGCTTCGGCGTCACCGTGACCGCCACCGTCCGGGGCCCGGCGGCCACCACTACGGTCGGCATCCCGTACCCGCTGAGCATGGTGCCCGGCATGCTGCCGACCTGGACCGGCCGGTCCCCGGCACCGTGCGCCCGGTAGTACTCGACGGTGGCCTGGATCCGCCGGTTGGCCTGCGCCGCCGACTGGTACAGGCTGATGCCGATCTCCACCTGCGGCTGCGGCGCCGGCTTGCCCTTGACCGGCGTGGCGATGCCGTACCGGCAGTTGAGGTAGGTCAGCCGGCCGATGTCCGGCTCGGCGACTCCGAGGATGTACGCGGTGCGCCCGATCACGGTACGCCGCAGCGCGATGTTGATGGTGCCGACCGACAGCAGGTCCTCGCACCGCCCGCCCAGCGACGGCTCGCCGGTGGCCACCGCGGAGGGCTTGGGGGCCGTCCGGCTCGGCGACGGCGTCGTGCTGCTGGCGGCCGGCCGGCCGGCCGTCGTCGAGGCGCCGTCGCCCGGCGCCGCGGCCTGGGTGCAGCCGCCCAGCAGCCCGAGCGCCAGCAGGCCGCCGACGATGACACCGGCACGGGATGCGGATCTGCTCAGCACAGCAACACGGTAACCGCCGGAAAGCAGCAAGCCCGGGAGGCGAACTCCCGGGCTTGCGTGCGTGTGTGTCAGGTCAGGCGGTACAACCGGATCAGCGGCCGGCCAGCTTCTCGCGCAGCGCCGCCAGTGCCTCGTCCGAGGCCAGCGTGCCGCTGGTCTCGGCCGGGGCCTCCGAGGAGTACGAGCTGGCCTCGCCGGTCTCGATGGCAGCCTCGGCATCGGCGCGCTGGGCGCCCTCGAGCTGGCGCTTGTGCGCCTCGAACCGCTCCCGGGCCGCGGCGTAGCGCTTCTCCCAGGCCTCACGCTGCTCCTCGTAGCCCGGCAGCCACTCCTGGGTCTCGGGGTCGAAGCCCTCCGGGTAGATGTACTCGCCCTTGTCGTTGTACTGGGCCTCCATGCCGTACTGCGACGGGTCGAAGCTCTCCTCGGCCAGCGAGCCCTCGTTGGCCTGCTTGAGCGACAGCGAGATCCGGCGACGCTCCAGGTCGATGTCGATGACCTTGACCAGCAGCTCGTCGCCGACGTTGACGACCTGCTCGGGAATCTCGACGTGCCGCTCGGCGAGCTCGGAGATGTGCACCAGGCCCTCGATGCCGTCCTGCACCCGCACGAACGCGCCGAACGGAACCAGCTTGGTGACCTTGCCGGGCACCACCTGTCCGATGGCGTGGGTCCGGGCGAACTGCCGCCACGGGTCCTCCTGGGTCGCCTTGAGCGACAGCGACACCCGCTCGCGGTCCAGGTCGATGTCGAGCACCTCGACGGTGACCTCCTGGCCGACCTCGACCACCTCGGACGGGTGGTCGATGTGCTTCCAGGACAGCTCCGACACGTGCACCAGGCCGTCCACGCCGCCCAGGTCGACGAAGGCGCCGAAGTTGACGATCGAGGACACCACGCCGGTGCGCACCTGGCCCTTGGCCAGCTTGTTCAGGAAGTCGCTGCGGACCTCGGACTGGGTCTGCTCCAGCCAGGCCCGGCGCGAGAGCACCACGTTGTTGCGGTTCTTGTCCAGCTCGATGATCTTGGCCTCGAGCACCTTGCCCACGTAGGGCTGCAGGTCGCGGACCCGGCGCATCTCGACCAGGGACGCCGGCAGGAAGCCGCGCAGCCCGATGTCGATGATCAGGCCACCCTTGACGACCTCGATGACGGTGCCCTCGACGACCTCGTCGCGCTCCTTCTTCTCCTCGATCGTGCCCCAGGCGCGCTCGTACTGGGCGCGCTTCTTGGACAGGATCAGCCGGCCCTCCTTGTCCTCCTTCTGCAGGACCAGGGCCTCGATCTCATCGCCCACGGAAACGACCTCGGACGGGTCGACGTCGTGCTTGATGGACAGCTCGCGGGACGGGATGACACCTTCGGTCTTGTAACCGATGTCGAGCAGGACCTCGTCCCGGTCGACCTTGACGATGGTGCCTTCGACGATGTCACCGTCGTTGAAGTACTTGATGGTGAGATCGATTGCCGCCATGAAGTCTTCGGCGGAGCCGATGTCATTGACTGCAACCTGCGGGGCGGTGCGGGTGGTCGGATCGATTGTGGACGTCATGTAGTAGGTAGGTCCTGACAGTTGCCGGTGGGGTGCGAGACGGGCCGCTTTTCTTCCAGCTCCGGCGAGCGTCCGGCATCCAGCACGTCGACGCCGAGCAAGAGGTGGAGGAGTGGCCTGCTCCCTGTCGAGGCCACAGACCTGTTCCGCAGGCTCCAAGCCTACTCCAGGGCCAGGTCGCGGCGGAAATCCGGGCGTCACGGTCCGGGCTACATTCTCTGCGTGGGCACCGAAACCGCGCTCGGCACCGTCGGCGTCGCCCGGCGGGCGGTCGGCGCGGCCGAGTCGGCCCGGGCCGGCCGGCGCTGGTGGGACGCCGACGCCGACGACTATCACGCCGAGCACGGCGACTTCCTCGGCGTCGCCGACTTCGTCTGGGGCCCGGAGCGGCTGCGGGAGGAGCACGCCCGGCTGCTCGGCCCGGCGGCCTCCCTGGCCGGCTGCCGGGTGCTGGAGGTGGGCGCGGGCTCGGCGATGTGCTCGCGCTGGCTGGCCGGTCAGGGCGCGCGTCCGGTGGCCCTGGACGTCTCGGCCGGCATGCTGCGGCACGCGGTGGCCGCCGGCGGGGCCACCGGCGTCCCGGTGCCGCTGGTGCAGGCCGACGCCCAGTGCCTGCCGTTCGCCGACGGCTCGTTCGACCTGGCCTTCAGCGCGTTCGGCGCCATCCCGTTCGTCGCCGACTCCGCCGCGGTGATGGCAGAGGTGGCCCGGGTGCTGCGGCCGGGCGGCCGGTGGGTGTTCGCGGTCAGCCACCCGGTGCGCTGGGCCTTCCCCGACTCCCCCGGCCCGGACGGGCTGACCGCGACCATGTCCTACTTCGACCGCAGCCCGTACGTCGAGTTCGACGCCGCCGGCCAGGCCACCTACGTCGAGCAGCACCGGACGCTGGGCGACCGGGTCCGGGAGCTGGTGGCGGCCGGCTTCGCGCTGGAGGACCTCGTCGAGCCGGAATGGCCGGACGATCTGGAGCAGGAGTGGGGCCAGTGGTCACCGCTGCGCGGCCGGCTGCTGCCCGGCACCGCGATCTTCGTCAGCCGGCGCGCCGGCTGAGGCCACCCGGCGCTCGGGTGGGTCGTCCTCAGCCGGGTCGACCGGCCGCGACCGGCGGCTGGGTGGCGGCGGCCCGGGGCGGGTCGCCGCCGTCACGCCGGGACAGCAGGAACGCTCCGACCAGTGCGCCCAGCCCGACCAGCAGGCTGACCAGCGGCAGGATCACCGTCAACAGCCTGATCTGGGACCGGCCGTCGCTGGCCTGCTTGGCCTGGAAGTCGATGGCGTCCTGGTTGAAGGTCAGGGTGGTGTCCAGCGCCTGGGTGCCGTCGGCCAGCCAGCGCTGCTGGTGCTCGACACCCTTGACGATGGCGCCGGTGGTCGGCTCCACCCACACCGTGCGGGTGTCGGCGTAGCTACCGGGGATGTTCGGGCCGACCGGCAGGTCCATCTTGTCGATGACCGCCTCGTACTTGTACATCGTCATGCCCTTGAGCTTGTCGGTGCCGATGAAGCGGGCGTCCGGTGCCTGCCGCGAGATCGGGTCGAAGAACTGGTAGCTGGTCTTCTTGGCGTGGAACGGCCACTTGTAGGTCACGCCGGTGTGGGTGGCCGTGGCGTCGCCGTCGATGTTGGTCCGGTACTTGGGGTCGTTGACCGACTGGGCGCTCTTGCGGTCGGCGGCGACCTTGTCGGTGGTGAAGCTGACCAGCCGGTGCTGCGGGTCGTCCTTGTCCACGCACTCCGGCGGGTTGTCGATGTCCTTGACGATGCACAGCGTCTCCTGCACCACGGTCACCTTCGAGTCCGAGAGCGTCGAGTCGGTGCGGACCCGCCGGGTGGCCCGGAACGCCAGGTCCTCGACCTGGCCGGTGCTGGGGTTGAGCAGCTTCGCCGGGCCGGTGGCTACCTGGATGACGTTGAGGTTCAGCGGGGTCTTCTCGGCTCGGGACGGGGCGTAGAACCGGAACAGGCCGGCGGCCACCAGGCCGAAGACGCCGAGGCCGACCAGAACGGCTACCAGGATCTTGCGCACGGCTTGCGTCCCCTTACAGTGTGCGAACGGTTGGCCGGACGCTACCAGTGAGTAGGACCGCTCCGTAGCATCAGCGCACAACAATCCGGCACACGCCGGGACCGAGCACAGGAAGCCGCGAGGAAACGGGTCAGTGGGCAGCCATGACGGGTCGGCAATCGTGGCCGGCACCCCGGCCCGTCCGCAGCTGACGCAGGCTGCCCGGTACCGGCTGGTGCTGGCCGGGTTGCTGCTGGGCCAGGCCGCCTGGTGCTGGTGGCTGTGCGCCCGCGGCTGGTTCTACCAGGACGACCTGTCGGCCCTGGACGAGGCCGACGGCCGGCGGCTGGGCTGGCGGTTTCTGACCATGCCGGTGAACGACCACCTGGTGCCGGGCTACCGGCTGATGTTCTGGCTGCAGGCCAGCGTGGACCCGCTCGGCTACCAGCAGACCGTGGTGGTCCGGGTGCTGCTGCAGACGGTGGCGGTGGGGCTGCTGTACCGGCTGCTGGTGCTGCTGTTCGGACGCCGGCCCGGCGTGCCGGTGCTGGTCGGGCTGTACGCGGTCAACCCGCTGATCGTGG
This sequence comes from uncultured Actinomycetota bacterium, assembly GCA_963796905.1. GTDB lineage: Bacteria > Actinomycetota > Actinomycetes > Mycobacteriales > Jatrophihabitantaceae > Jatrophihabitans_A. Next base: position 8,731 of record CAWCNK010000006.1, read on the forward strand.
CGAACCTGACCTGGCTGACCACCGCGGCCTGCCTGGTGCCGGCCGAGATCGCCGCCATCCTGGCGCTGGACTCGCACATCCGCTACACCGTCACCGGCCGGCTTCGCTGGGCCGCGGTGGCCGGGGTGGCCCTGCTGGCCGGCATGTGCTTCTGGGAGAAGACCGCCATCATCGGCCTGGTCCTGCCGATCCTGTCGCTGGGCTACCTGAGCTCCGGGCCGATGCGCGGCAGGCTGGCCGAGCTGATCCGGCACTGGCGCGGCTGGCTGCTCACCGCGGTGCCGCCGCTGCTGTTCGTCGGGTACTTCTTCGCCCACCACTACGGCGGTTCGGCCCGGGGCATCGGCGCCGGCGACCTCCTCGGCGTGATCCGCACCGCCTGGCTGCGGCTGGTGGTGCCGGCACTGTTCGGCGGCCCGTGGCACTGGTTCGACGCCGGCAACGCCTACGTGTCCTGGTCCTCGCCCACCCGGACCGGGGTGCTGGCCAGCCAGTTCGGGTTCGTGGTGCTGGTGGTGCTCGGCTGGCGGCGGACCGGGGCCAAGTCGCTGGTCGGCTGGTCGATCCCGGTGCTGTCGGTGGTGCTGGGCACCACCCTGGTCTCGGTCGGCCGGTTCTTCGCCTTCGGCGACCTGGTGGCCGTCACCATGCGCTACAGCTACGACTTCGCGCTGGCCCTGGCGCTGGGGGCCGGCCTGGCGCTGCTGCCCACCGAGGCGGCGGCGATCAGCCGGCGGGCGCTCGGCGACGACCTCGCGGCGGTGCACCGGCGGCCCGCGCACTGGGCCGGCCGCTGGTCCGGTGTCAGGCGCCGGCTGGGCGGTCGCTGGTCCGGTGTCGGGCGCTGGCTGGGAGGCGACCGCTGGGCCGAGCTCGGGAACCGGATCGGCGTGGCCCGCTGGGCCGGCTTCGGGCGCCGGCTCGGTACCGGCCCCCGCGCCGCACTCGCCGCGCTGGCGTGCCTGGCGCTGCTGGCCAGCAGCGCGGTGTCCATGCTGCGCTTCGAGCACCGCTGGCTGCAGAACCCGACCAAGCCCTACGTCGACCGGTTGACCACCAACCTGGCCGCGGCCGGACCCACGGTCAACCTCTACGACACGTCGGTGTCGAACAAGGTGGTGCCGTACTTCTTCGGGCCGACCATGCACCTGTCCCGGCTGCTGGGCTGGACCGACGCCAAGGTCCGGTTCGACCAGACCGACGTCGCCGCGCTGCTGGTGGACCAGGAGGGCGACCTGCGGGCGGCCAGCCTGCTGCCGGCGGCGTTCGGGGTGCTGCCAGCGAACCAGACCTGCGAGGTGCTCGCGCACGGCATCGGCAGCTGGCGGGTGCCGCTGGACAAGCGGCTACCGTACGGCGAGGGCTTCCTGCACCTGGAGTACTTCCAGCAGCGGGCCGGCACCATGACGGTGCAGATCGAGGACGCCGCCGGCAAGCTGTACGACCCGACCACGGGAGGCAGGGTGAGCTTTCCGGTGACCCTCGGCGCCCAGCTGCTCAGGCTGCCACCGGTGGCGGCGGTGGCGGTGGTGTTCCGCAGCGAGAGCGCCGCCACCAACATCTGCATCGGCGGCATCGTGATCGGCGCCCCGTTCGCGCCGGCCGGCAAGTGATCGGCGTGACCGGTACGAGCGCCGTGGTCGAGCCCCGCCGCTACGGCGCCCTGGACGGGATGCGGGCGCTGGCCGCCTACGGCGTGCTGGCCACCCACACCGGCTTCAACACCGGCCGGTCGCTGGACTCGGGCCCGTTCGCGCCGCTGCTGGCCCGGCTGGACTTCGGCGTCACGGTGTTCTTCCTGCTGTCGGGTTTCCTGCTCTACCGGCCGTTCGCGGCCAGCGCGATCGCCGGCACCCGGGCGCCGGACGTCCGGCGGTTCTACCTGCGGCGGGCGTTGCGCATCCTGCCGGCGTACTGGCTGGCGGTGCTGGTGACGCTCAGCTGGCTGTCCGAGCGCAGCGCGGACGGCGGCGACTACGCCAGCTACCTGCTGCTGGTGCAGACCTACAACCACCACAACCTCGACCCGAGCCTGACCCAGATGTGGACGCTGGTGGTCGAGATCTCCTTCTACGCGGTGCTGCCGCCACTGGCGCTGGCCGTCCGGGGGCGGCGTGGTGGCGGATCGGCCGTCGGACGGCAGCTGGCGTTGCTGCTCGGCCTGGTCGCCATAGCGGTCGGCAGCGGCATAGCCGCCCACCAAGGCTGGCACGCCGGCCAGGAGAGCCTGATCTGGCTGCCGGCCAACCTGGACTGGTTCGCCGCCGGCATGGCACTGGCCCTGCTGTCCTGCCTGCCGGCCGCGGGTGCCGCCGGCCGGGTCGGCGCCGCCGGGATAGCCGGCCGGATCGACGCTGCCGGGGCATCGGGCCGGGTCGGCGCTGCCGGGATCTCCGGCCGGGTCGAGGCGGTCGCGAACCGGGTGGCCGGCCTGGCGCGCGAAGTCGCGGAGGCACCCGGCACCTGCTGGGCGATCGGCGGCCTGCTGTTCTGGACGGCCACGCTGCCGGTGGGCGGTCCGCGCAACCTGCTGGTGCCCACCGGCTGGGAATGGACCGCCAAGCACTGGCTCTACGCGCTGGCCGCGCTCGCGCTGCTGCTACCGCTGACCCTGGGGTCCGGTGGGCTGATCGGCCGGCTGCTGGCCAGCGCGCCCATGCGGCTGCTCGGGCAGCTGTCCTACGGGGTCTATCTCTGGCACCTGCCGTTGCTGCTGGCCATCCAGCGCGGGCTCGGGCAGCACACCTTCGGCGGCCACTTCGTTCAGCTGTTCCTGCTCACCGGGCTGGCGGCCACCGCGGTGGCGGCGCTGTCCTGGTTCGGCATGGAGCGCCCGCTGTTGCGGCTCGGGTCCAGATCGCGGGGTGGCAACCAGCAGCCGGCCGCCGCGGTCAGCAGTGCCAGCCCGCAGCCGAGCTGAACCAGCCAGCCGTCCGAGGCCGAGTGCGCCGACCCGGGTGGCAGCAGCGCCACGACCACCCCGACGACCAGCAGCACCGCGGTCGGCAGCCAGTCCGGCAGCAGGGTGCGGTGCCAGCGGTCGCCCAGCACGGCAGCGGCCAGCACCAAGGCCGCCAGCACCAGGCCGGGCAGGCCCAGCAACGCCGCTCCGGCCCCGGCCAGGACGAGGGTCGCAGTCAGCAGGCCGCGGGTGCCACCGGTGCGCAGCTCGGTGGCCGACGGCGTCACCCGGTCGACAGCTGAGAGGTCGAGAGGGTCGGCCGCGGCCGGCCGGGACCGGCGCACCGGCCACCAACCAGCCACCACAAGTGCCAGGGCGGCGATCGCGCCGGCCAGCAGGCCGGCGGTGAACGGCCGCTGCGGGGCGAAGGTCAGGGTCACCGTGCCGGAACTGCCCGCCGGCACCAGGTAGCCCTGCTGCCAGCCGTCCAGGGTGACCGCCCGCAACCGGCTGCCGTTCAGGCTGGCCTGCCAGCCCGCGTTCACGTTCTCCCTTACCACCAGGTAGGAATCGGAATCGGCCTGGACCCGCACCTGCCGCCGGGTCGCGCCCCAGCTCAGCACCGTCGTGCTGCCCGGACTTGCGGTGGTTCGGTTGAGCGGTGCGACGCCGTCGGCGGTGGCGGTCAGCGACTGGGGCGCCACCACCGTCGTACCGGCCAGCCTTAACCGATGCGGGCCGGCGGCCAGCCGCACCAGGTCGTCCGCGCAGGGCGCCGCCAGCACCGGGCGGCCGGTCAGCGCGTCGGCGACCGGCACCGAGGCGCGCAGCGGCACCGGCCGGCCGTCCACCTGCAGGGTCAGGCCGGCGTTGCAGTCGATCTCGATCCGCGAGGCCGGCGTGGCCGGATCCAGGTCCGGGCCGTGCACGGCCAGCTCGCCGATGCCGATCGGCAGCATCCGGCTGGCCTGGGTCGGCGAGTCGGTGCTCCAGATGATGTCGGCGGCCAGCACCCGCACCGACACCGTCCGCACCAGTCCCGCGCCGGGCAGCTCGATCCGGCCCCCGTCACCGACCTCGGCGGTCCAGGTGCGGCCGCCGGCCCGGACCCGCACCTTGGTCGGCCGCGACACCGGCGTGCTGGCCGGAGTGGTCAGGGTCAGGTCGGTGACGGTGCTCGGGCGGGGCAGCGCCACGGTGAACACCGGCTGGGAGTCGGTCGCCGCCGCCGTCCAGGCCGTGGCCGGGTCGCCGTCCAGCGCCGCGCCGGGACGCACCCGCGGATCCGGGTTCTGCACCGAGGACGCCGTGGCCCGCTCGGGCACCAGCGCATCCAGGGTCGAGGTGAGCACCGCGGACGGGCGCAGCCGGACGGTGGCGGCCACGTGGTAGTCGCGCGGCCCGGCCAGGGTGAAGCTGCGGTCCAGCGCACCGTCCTCCTCGCCGGCCGCGGCGAAGGCCTGATCGCAGCTGCCGGCCCCGGCGACGTCCAGGCACTGCGCGCGGTAGCCCGGCGCCACGTCGAAGGCCAGCACGTCCGGGCTGCCGGAGACCGGAACCTGCAGCGTCCGGCTGGCCTGCACCCCGGGCACCTGCAGGGTCGCGATGCCGGCCGAGACGCCGCGACCGCCGCCGGCCATCGCCAGCACCGTGATGCGCAACGTCCGGGTGCTACCGGTGGCCACCTGCAGCGGCTGCAGGCCGGTGTCGGCGGCGACGTCGGAGTCCACCGTCCCGGCGTCGGTCTCGGTGCGGATCCGGGACGGGAAGTCGCCCAGGCCGGTCGCGAAGGAGACCTGCGCACCGGACGGGTCCAGCGGCCGGTCGAAGCCGACCTGCAGCCACTGCCCCACCGCGCCGCCGAAGCTGCCGGTCTTCCACGCGGTGCCGGGGTCGGAATCCAGCGCCGCGAACGGCGAGTTGGCCGCCGAGCGGTTGATCGCGGCGGTGGGGTCGGCACCGGACGAGGACGCCCGGAGCGAGGCCAACCCGTGCAGGCCGGTGGTGGCCAGCGGCCCGGCCAGCTCGGGCAGGTAGTCGTGGGCTGCCCGGGCGGCGACGTACGGGGTCTGGGCGTCCAGCGTCGCCGCGTCCTGGCCAGGGCTGCCGAACACGATCTCGCGCCGCCGGATGCCGTCGGTGGCCACCGTGGTCGCCTGCTGGCCGGCGGTCGCGGCCGCGGTGCCGAACAGCACCGGCGTCCGGGCGCCGACCCCGCGCTCGGCGAGCGTGGCCAGCGCGTCGGCCGAGGAGTCCGGGGCGGCCACCGTCCGGTCCCGGGCCAGCAGGCCGACCGTGCCCGGGTAGCCGGCCACCTCGAAGATCTGCAGGGCCGGCTCGTCCTGCCAGGTGCCGCCGTCGACCAGGCTGCCCGGGATCGGTGAGACACCGAATTCGACGCCGAAACCCCGCACCTCGGTCAGGCCCGGTGAGTTGTCGAGGGTGGCGTGCACGAAGCCCAGCCGGGTGGCGTTGGCCGCCGGGGTGTCCAGGTCGTTGCGGACCAGCAGGTACCTCACCCCGGACCGGGCCAGCAACGGGACCAGGGTGTCGCTGCGCTCGCCCCGGGCCAGGATCTCCTCGACCGAGTCGAGGAACCGGATGTAGCCGGGCTGGGCCAGCGGCAGCGCGTCGCGCACCGCCCACGGGCTGTGCGCCGCCGGTTGCAGCGGGTCGTCCACGGTCTGGCCCCACACCATGTTCGGCCGGCCGGCGCCGGGTACCACCAGCGCCCGGCCGCCGCCGGGCTGCGCGGCCAGCCAGTGGCCGGCCTGCGCCCACCAGCCGGGTTCCACGTCGGCCCGCGGTTGCGGCACCATCCGGCCGCCGAACGCCGGCCCGATCGCGATCGCGCCCAGCGCCAGCACCGCCAGTACCGCCAGCTGCCGGGGCCAGGCCAGGCTCAGCTGCGCCCGGCGCAGCACCCGGACCCGGTCCGGCAGCCGGACCGCCAGCAACCGGCCCAACCCGAGCGCCAGCGGCAGCCGGATCAACGGGTCGAACTTGTGCACGTTGCGGAACGGGCTCGCCGGGCCGTCCAGCAGGTCCCGCACGGTGCCGGCGAACGGCGGCCCGACGGTGCTGCGGTGGCCCATGGTGACCAGCACCAGGCCGAGCAGCAACGACAGCAGCAGGAACGCCCGGTGCCGGGCCGGGAAGCGGGCCAGGCCGGCCAGCCCGAGCGCGGCCACCACCACGGTCGCCAGGATCGCCGCCGGCGCGACCACCAGCACCCAGCCGGCCGGCCAGACCTGCGGACCCAGATAGGCCTGCCAGTGGTCCACCCCGCGCAGCGAGGCGACCAGTGAGTTCTGCGAGGTGGTGACCGCGGCCGACTCGATCCAGTCCAGGAACGGCGGGCTGTAGCGGCCCAGCACCAGCAGCGGGATCGCCCACCACAGCGAGGACAGCAGCACCGCCAGCAGCCACCAGCGCAGCAGCGCGGCCCGCCGCGGGCCGCGCGGGCGGGTCAGCAGCCACAGCGCCGGCACCGGCAGGATGGCCAGCGTCGCCGAGGCGTTGATGCCACCGGCGAACAGCAGCGCCACCCCGGACCGGGCCGCCGCCCTGCGGGGTGAGCCGCCCTCGCTGCCGCGTACCAGCGGGATGAGCACCCACGGCAGCACCGCGACCGGCAGCAGCTCGGAGGAGATGGAGAACAGCTCGGTGAGCATCCGGGGCGCCAGGGCGTAGGCCAGCCCCGCGGCCACCCGGGGCCAGAAGCCGGCAATCCCGAGCAGCCGGGACAGCCGCACCACGCCCAGGAACGCCGCGATCAGCAGCGCCGACTCCCACGAGCGTTGCACCATCCACGGCGGCAGCTGAGCCAGCCGGCCGAGCAGGAAGAACGGCCCCATCGGGAACAGGTAGCCGTAGGCCTGGTCCTGCAACTGGCCGGCCGAGCCGTTCGGGTCCCACAGCCGCAGCGAGCGACCCAGGAACCGGGCCGGGTCGATCACCAGGTCGAGCTTGGTGTCGGCCGCGGTGTCGCCGGCGTTCTGGGCGAAGGTCAGCAGCAGCAGCCCGAGGCTGACCGCCAGCAGCCGCAGCCGCTGGATGGAGCCGGGCTGCTCGCCGTCGGTCGCTCCCGCCGTGACCTCGGAGGGTGGCGGGATGCTCCGGCGACGGCACGCGCCCGGAACTCGGCGCGGGCACGGCGGTGGACACCCGGGCACGGTACCTGCTGCGGCCGGACATCGGCCAAGGACCGCGTCCCCGCACGGTGCGTGGGTTACCCTCCGGTAGCTGTTCTTGCCGTACCGGGGAGCCATGGAACCGTCAGCCACGCCGCGCCGCATCGCCTTTCTGGTGTGGCGGGACACCCGCCATCCCGACGGCGGCGGCTCCGAGGTCTACGTCGAGCACATGGCGCGCTGGCTGGCCGCCCGCGGCCACCAGGTGACCATCTGCTGCGCCGCGCACCCGAACGCCCCGGCCGACGAGGTCCGCGACGGCGTCCGGTACCGCCGCCGGGGCGGCCGGCTCGGCGTCTACCCGGCGGCCCTGGCCTACCTGCTCGGCCGGGCCGGCCGGCGCACCGACATCGTCGTCGACGTCCACAACGGCATCCCGTTCGCGGCCTCGCTGGTGCACCGCCGGCACCTGCACGTGCTGGTGCACCACGTCCACCGCGAGCAGTGGCAGATCATCTATCCCGGCCTGCGCGGCCGGCTCGGCTGGTGGGTGGAGTCCCGGTTGGCGCCCCGGCTCTACCGGCGACAGCCCTACATCACCGTCTCGCAGTCCAGCCGGGCGGACCTGGCCGGCCTCGGCATCGAGCCGGACCGGATCTCGGTGGTGTGCAACGGCATCGACGTGCCGCACCCGTCCCGGCTGCAGCCGCGCTCGGCCACCCCGCGGATCTGCGTGCTGGGCCGGCTGGTGCCGCACAAGCAGGTCGAGCACGCCCTGCAGGTGCTGGCCCGGCTGCACCCGGCCATCCCCGAGCTGCGGCTGGACGTGATCGGCTCGGGCTGGTGGTCGGCCGAGCTGGTGGCCACCGCCGAGGCGCTCGGGGTCAGCGAGCTGGTCACCTTCCACGGCCAGGTCACCGACACCCGGCGGGACGCGCTGCTGGACGCCAGCTGGCTGATGCTGGTGCCCTCGGTCAAGGAGGGCTGGGGCATCGCGATCATGGAGGCCGCCGCCCGGTCGGTGCCGGCGATCGCCTACACCTTCGCCGGCGGGGTGACCGAGTCGATCGTGGACGGCGAGACCGGCGTGCTGGTGGCCGACCTGGAGGAGATGGTCAGCCAGTGCCGGGCGCTGCTGACCGACACCGAGGCACGGCTGGCGATGGGGAAGAAGGCCCGCAACCGGGCGCAGAGCTTCGGCTGGCGGCGGTCAGCGCAGGCGTTCGAGCACCTGCTGATGGACCGGCCGGATCAGCGGTTGCCGTAGGAGGCGATCGGCGCGCTGGCCGGGTTGTGGGCGGGCGCCTTGGTGGACGTGGACACCACGCCCCAGACCGCGGTACCGGCAAGCAGCGCGCCGACGATGCCGGCGATGGCCGCCGAGATGAGCTTGCCCACTGCACTCCTTGAGAGCCGTTACCGCTGACGATCGCGCTGGACAGTATCGGGCGCGATGTTACCGGCGAGTGTAGCAATCTCCCGCCCCGGACCGGCGGCGGTTCGACAGTGCCGTCGCGCCGAGCGCGGCGAGCACCAGCGCCGCGACCACCAGGTCGCTACCGAGCACCGCCCAGCGGCGGCCGGCCCGCGACGCGGGGCGGGTGATGGGCCCCGGCACCTGGTACAGCTCGACGGCGCCGCCGGTGAGCACCGGGCGCAGCGCCTGGAGGTCCGGCAGCTCCGGGCCGGGCGTGTCGGCCTCCCGGAGCACCCAGCCGATCCCCTGGCCGGCCAGGCCTGTAGCCAGCTGTGCTGCGTCCGGCCGGGACTGCAGCAGCGCCGCCACCCGTCCGGCAGCCGGGTCCTCGCCGGACAGCAGCACCCCGGAGACCGCCAGCCGGTCGTCGACCACCGTCTCGGCCGGCAGCCAGCGCGGCGCCGGGTCCAGCACCGTCCGGCCCGGCGTCCAGGCGAAGGCCCGGTAGGAGCCGAACGGCAGCACCAGCACCGCGTCCCGGGTGCCGCGCACCGCGTCGGCGGCCTGCCGCCAGCCGGCCGGGTAGTGCACCGGGGCCAGCGGCGCGCGGAGGGTGGCCGGGGCGTCCGGCAGCAGCAGCAGCGGCAGGGCCAGCACCGCCAGCACGACCGGCCAGCCCGGCAGCCGGCCGGCCAGCCGGTCGGTGAGCCGCTGCACCGCGGCCCCGGCGCTCAGCACCGCCAGCAGCACGAAGGGCATCAGCCACTTCTGCCCGTCGCGCAGCAGGCCGGCCCCGGGCAGCTCGCGGACCGCCCAGCGCAGCACGGCGGCCAGCCCCGGCAGGCTGCCGGCAGCGGCCAGCAGCAGGCCGGCCAGGCCCAGCAGCCCCAGCCGCCGCGCCAGCTGCCCGCCCAGCCGGGCCCGCAGCTCCGGCAGTCCGGACGCCAGCGCGGCCAGCACCGCGACCGTGGTCAGGTAGCCGAGCAGTCCCGCCCGGCTGAGCGGGGTGACGTCGGCGTTCCAGATGCCGCCCAGGCCCAGCAGGCTCGCCGGCGCGCCGCCCGGCCGCTCGGACCGGGCCGCGAAGGCCGCCACCCCGCGCGGGTCGCTGGTGGCACCGGCCGGCGAGGTGAGTGCGGGCACCAGCCAGGGCAGCTGCACCAGCACCGCGGCCGCCAGCACCGGTGCCAGCCGGCGCAGCTGCCGGCAGCCGGCCACCCCGACCGCGACGCCGGCTCCGATCAGCGCGCCGGTCGGGGTGATCGCACAGCAGGCCAGCCAGCACAGCAGGGCGGCGATGGGCCGCCAGCCGGCCAGGGTCCGGAGCCCGCCGGCCCGAGCCGCTAGCCCCTCAGCCGTGGTCGGGAGCCCGCCGGTAGCGGTCCGGTACCGCCAGGCGGCGCGGACCAGCCAGGGCAGCGCCCCGTACGCCCACAGCAGCGCCCACTGGCCCAGCGCCAGCCGCTCCACCACGTACGGGTTCCAGACCGCCAGCCCGGACACCGCCAGCACCGCCGGCAATGACTGCGAGCGCAACAGCCGGGCGCAGCCGAAGCCGGCCAGCAGCAGCGGCACGGCGAGCGCGACCCGGCCCAGCACCGCGCCGTCCAGCAGCCGGCTGGCCAGTGCCACCAGGGCGTCCAGCGGCACCGCCCGCGGCGCGGTCGAGCCGAGCCCGACGGACTGCCAGGTCAACGGCTGGCGGGGTGTGAACACCATGTCGTGGCCGAGGCCGTAGCCGGCCAGCCGTTGCGGCCAGAGCAACAGGACGCTCAGCGCGATCACCCAGCAGCCGGCCAGCAGCTGCGAGCGGGTGTCGTTGCGCACCGCCGCTCCTCTCGCCGCCCGGCGGCGGTCGTAGGCTCAGTGTGGCGTGCCGCCGCCGGTATCCGGTCGGCGGCCAGACTGTAGCCGTTCCCCGGGCAGAGAGGCTGGACCAGGCGTGGTTGACCGGGCTCTGCCGTTCCGCCGAGCCGGCCGGCCAGCCGCCGACGAGACCACCGACGCCGCCGAAACGGTGCCCGGTGCCCGTGGCCTGCTGGGCGTGACGGTGGCCGGCTGGCTCGGCAACGCGCTCAGCTACCTGCTGCTGCTGGCCGCGGCCCGCCGGCTCAACACCGCCGACTACGCCGAGCTGGTGACGCTGCTGAACCTGCTGCTGATCGGCTCGGTGCCGTCCTTCGCGCTGCAGGCGGTAGCCGCCCGGCGGCTGGCCACCGGGACGGCGGACGGGCTGCTGGAGGCCGGCACCCTGATCGGGGTGGCTGCCGCGCTGCTGATCGCGGCGCTGTCGCCGGCGCTGGTGGCCTTCCTGCACCTGCCCGGAGTGAGCGGACCGCTGCTGGTGGCGTTGTCGATGCCGGGGACGGCACTGCAGGGACTCTGCCAGGGCGTCTGGCAGGGCGAGCAGCGGCTGACCGGCCTTGCCGTGGCGACCTTCGCCGGCACCGCCGGGCGTTCCGGTGCGGGACTGGCGGGCTTGCTGGTCGGCGGCACCAGCACCTCGGCGATCGGCGCGCTGGCCGTCGGGTTGACCCTGCCGGCCGCCGGCTGCGTGCTGGCGCTGCCGGAGCTGCGCCGGGCGTCGGCACACCGGACGTCCGCGCGGCGGTCGGTCTGGCGTCGGCTGGCGTCGGACCGGACCTCCCCGCAGCGCGGGACATTGCTGTCGGTGGTGGTCGAGTCCGGCCACGCCTCACACGCCTACGGGGTGTTCCTGCTGCTCAGCGTCAGCGACGTGCTGCTGGCCCGGCACGTGCTCTCCACACCCGCTGCCGCGGTCTACGCGGCGGGCTCGGTGCTGACCAAGGCCAGCCTGTGGCTGCCCCAGTCGGTGGCCAACGTGCTGTTCGCCTCGCTCACCGACACCGACCGCCACCACCGGGTGTTCGGCCGGGCCATCGCGGGGCTGGCCGGCCTGGCGCTCGTGCTGGTCACCGGCAGCTGGCTACTCGGCGGCCCGGTGGCCGGTGTGGTGGGCGGCGGCAGCTACCCGCAACTGCATGCCGACGCCTGGCTGTTCGCGCTGCTCGGCTGCTGCCTGGCCGTCCTGCAGTTCACCCTGGTGGCAGGCCTGGCGGTGCGCAACCTGATGGTGACCGCGCTGATCTGGGCGGGCGTGGCGGGTGAGGTGGCGGTGGCGCTCAGCCTGGGAGCGCACCCGTCGGTGCGGCTGGTGATCGCGTCGATGGCGGGGCTGAACCTGCTGATCGCCGTTGCCGCGGTGCTGCTGCGGCTGGCGCCCCGCTACCGGCGGGGCGGCCGGCTAACCGCTCAGTTGGACTCGGTGACCGGCCACTGACCGGGCGCGTACCCCGGGTCGATGCCCTCACCGATCACGCCGGCCGACCCGGCCGGGCTCGGGTAGACCGAGAGCCGCACCCAGTCGTCGAGCACCTTGACCAGGCCGAGCCGCTGGCCGTCGGAGAACCGGCAGTGCCCGGCGCCGTACGGAGCCTTCTCGGTCTCGGAGTAGGTCGCCGGCGGCCGGATGTAGAGCTGCACCAGGTCCCCGGACTGCTGCTCGGCGCGCACCCGGGCGGCGAAGACGGTCTCGTTCTGCACCAGCACCAGCGGGTCCTGCTCGGTGTGCATGGTCACCGTGGGGACAGTGAGCTTGCCGGTCGGGTCGCCCAGTTTCTCGAACGCCGCCCGCGCGGTGGGGTCGGCCGTCACCCGCGGCGCGTCGGCCAACTGCTTCTGCAGCTCGTCGACCTTGCCGCCGACCGTGCTGATCAGGCTGGCCTCGGCGGTGTCGATCCGGCCGGCGTAGTCGGCGGAGGAGTTGTCGGACGGATTGCCGCCGATCCGCTGCTCCAGCTCGTACCGGCCGCTGGTGCCGAAGGCCAGCGCGGTGAGCAGCGACTCGACCCGGGCCTTGACCTGGGACACCAGATCGTGGCCGTCGTAGGTGGTGGTGGCGGTCGGGGCGTCGACCAGGGACGCGATGAACAACGCCTTGGCGGTGCCGCCGCCGGCGGTGTCGGCCGCCGCCTTCTGCACCGCCGCCGCGGCGTGCTGCCAGTTCGCGCTGGCGTCCTGCGCGCTGGTGTAGCCGGTCAGCTTGAGCTGCGGGTCGATCAGCGTCTTCACCGCGAACGCTACGTCGAGCGCGGCGTCGAAGTTGTAGTTCGGCCCGGCCAGCACGCCACACATCGGCGCGGCACCGTCCACCCAGTCCGGATGGGTCTCGGCGATCAGCTGGGTCACCAGGCCGCCCAGCGAGTCGCCCCAGACGTAGGTTCGCTTGGGGGTGCCGACCAGCTTGACGAACGTGTCGTGCAGGTCGGCGCCGGCCTTGACCCCGTCGGCCACCGCCCAGCCGTTGGACTTGTAGGACGAGCCGGCCAGGGCGTATCCGGCCGCGAGCAGGCTGGTGCTCAGCGCGTCGGCGCCGCTGCCGTCGGTGTCGGTGGAGCTGACCTGGGCCGCGGTGTCGACCGGGTCGAAGCTCGGCGGTGCCGGGGCGGCGAACCGGTAACCGTGGCTGTACAGCAGCAGCGTGCCGTTCCAGCGCTGCGGCAACTTGATGGCGTACTTCGCGCCGTCGAGCTCACCGGTGCACTGCGAGGCGCAGTCGGTCATCTTGACGTTGGCGTCGGTCGCCCGCACCTGCTGCTGGCGGTCCGACAACGGGGTCGAGGTGTCGCCACAGCCGGACAGCAGCAACGCGAGGGCGACGCCGGCGGCCGGAACGGCGCTGCCGCGAAGACGGTGAGGTACGGGCATGCCGACATCCAACACCACACCGGCCCCGAAATGTGGGCGGGTCGGCATGTCGGCGGCGCGCGGGCTGCCGGGCACCGGTCCTGCCGTACTGTCCAGCGGTGTCCGCAGAACAGCCGCCGCCCCATGCGGCCCCGTCAGCAGAGCAGCCGCCGGCTCACGCGGGCCCGTCCGCACAGCCGCCGGCGCCGGCCGAGCCCGACTTCGACACCGTCTACCGCCAGGCCCGCGAGATCGGGGGCTGGCTGACCGAGGCGCAGGCCGCGACCCTGTGGCAGCAGGCGCGGGCCGTCCCGCCTGGCGGCCTGATCGTCGAGATCGGCAGCCACCAGGGCCGCTCGACGGTGGTGCTGGCCGCCGCCGCGCCGCGGGCCCGGCTGGTGGCGGTCGACCCGTTCGTGGGCGGCCCGATGTTCGGCGGCCTGGCCACCCGGGAGAAGTTCCTCGCCAACCTGGAACGCACCGGGATGGCCGAGCGGGTCGAGCTGCGGCAGGCCAGGAGCACCGAGCTGCGGCCGAGCTGGACCGAGCCGATCGAGTTCCTCTACATCGACGGCAAGCACGACTACTGGACGCTGTCGGACGACCTGCGGTGGAGCGAGTTCCTGGCCCCCGGTGGCCGGCTGTGCATCCACGACGCGTACTCCTCGATCGGGGTCACGCTCGGCCTGCTGCGGCACGTGCTGCCCGGCTCGCGGTTGCGCTACCTGGACCGGACCGGCTCGCTGGCCAGGTTCGAGGTGGTGTCGGCGTCGGAACCGGTGAGCCGGGCCGATCGGCTGCGCATCCTGGCGGAGCTGCCCTGGTGGCTGCGCAACGTGGGCATCAAGGTGCTGCTGCGGCTGCGGCTCTACCCGCTGGCCCGGCTGGTCGGCCATGCCGACCGGGCCGACCCGTACTGAGCCGACCGGGTCGAACTCTCGTGTGTGATATCCAGCGGCTGCCGGAGCGACCGGTGGCTATCACACACCCGCAGGTCAGTGTGCGGCGGCGGGTCAGTGTGCGGCGGCGTCCCAGTGCGGGCCGACCCCGACGCTGACGTCGAGTTCCACGGTCAGCTGTACCGCGGCGGCCATCTCGCGCCGCACCAGCTCCTCCAACTGCTCCCGCTCGCCGGCGCCGACCTCCAGGACGAGTTCGTCGTGCACCTGCAGCAGCAGCCGTGAGGTCAGCCCGGTCTCGCGCAGCGAGCGCTGCACCCCCAGCATCGCCACCTTGATGATGTCGGCGGCACTGCCCTGGATCGGGGCGTTGAGCGCCATCCGCTCGGCCATCTCGCGACGCTGCCGGTTGTCGGAATTCAGGTCCGGCAGGTAGCGGCGGCGTCCCATGATGGTCTCGGTGTAGCCGGTCCGGCGGGCCTCGTCGACCACCGAGTAGAGGTAGTCGCGCACCCCGCCGAAGCGGGCGAAGTACGCCTCCATCTGGCCCTTGGCCTCATCCGGGGTGATCTTGAGCTGCTGCGCCAGGCCGTAGGCGGACAGGCCGTAGGCCAGGCCGTAGCTCATCGCCTTGATCCGCCGGCGCAGGTCGACGTCCACCTCCTCCAGCGCGATGTCGAAGGCGCGGGCGGCGACGAAGGTGTGCAGGTCCTCACCGGACGTGAACGCCTCGATCAGGGCGGCGTCGGCCGACAGGTGCGCCATGATCCGCATCTCGATCTGGCTGTAGTCGGCGGTCATCAGTGACTCGAAGGCACCCGGCGGGCGGCTGCCGACCACGAACGCCTCCCGGATCCGGCGGCCCTCCGCTGTCCGCACCGGGATGTTCTGCAGGTTCGGGTCCACACTGGACAGCCGGCCGGTCGCGGCGATGGTCTGGTTGAAGGTGGTGTGCACCCGGCCCAGCTCGTCCACCATCGGGATCAGCGAGTCGACCACCGACTTGAGCCGGGTGACCTCGCGGTGGCGCAGCAACCAGGGCAGCAACTCGTTGTCGCTGGCCTCGGCGAGCCAGGCCAGGGCGTCGGCATCGGTGGTGTAGCCGGTCTTGGTCCGCTTGGTCTTGGGCAGCTTCAGCTCCTCGAACAGGATCTGCTGCAACTGCTTGGGCGAACCGAGGTTGAACGGGCGGCCGACCAGCGCGTGCGCCTCCGTCTCGGCCTGGGCCACCGCGGCACCGAGCTCGGTCTGCAGGTCGGTGAGGTGGTCGACGTCGACGGCGATGCCGGTGGCCTCGATGTCGGCCAGCACGAAGGTCAGCGGCAGTTCGAGGTCACCGAGCAGGGCGGCGCCGCCACGAGCGGCCAGCTCGGTGTCCAGGGCGTCGGCGAGGTCACGGATCGCCGAGGCCCGCACCGCCTCGGTCTGGGCCCGGGCGTTGTCGGACTCCTCCAGCCCGCCGTCCAGGGTCAGCTGGCCGGACTCCGACTCGGCCTCGTCGCGCAGTTCCCGCTTGAGGTAGCGCAGCGCCAGGTCGGCCAGGTCGAAGGTCCGCTGGCCCGGCTGCACCAGGTAGGCGGCCAGCTGGGTGTCCGAGCTGACCCCGGCCAGCGCCCAGCCCTGTTCGGCCAGGGCCAGCACCGGGCCCTTGATGTCGTGGCAGGCCTTGGCCGCGTCCGGGTCGGCCAGCCAGCCGGCCAGCGCCTTGTCGTCGGCGGCGCTCAGCTGCGCGATGTCGATCCAGCCGGCCGTGCCGTCGGCGCAGGCCAGCGTCACCGAGTTCAGGGTGCCGGTGCCGCGCCCCCAGGTGCCGGCGAAGGACACCCCCACCCGCCGGCCGTCCGCGGCGTGCTCGGCCAGGAAGCCGGCCACCTGGTCCGGCTCGAGCCGCAGCACGTCGACCTCGAAGCCCTCCGAGGCCTCCGGCTCGGGCGCGGCCAGGGTGGCGAACAGCCGGTCCCGCAGCACCCGGAACTCCAGGTTGTCGAACAGCTGGTGCACCTCGTCGCGGTCCCACTGCTGGCGGCTGAGCTCGCTGACGCCGAGGTCGAGGTCGAGGTCGCGCACCAGCCGGGTGAGCTGGGCGTTGCGCAGCACCGAGCCGAGGTTCTCGCGCAGCGCTTCCCCGACCTTGCCCTTGACCTCGTCGACCCGCTGCACCAGCTGCTCCAGCGAGCCGAAGTCCCGGATCCACTTGGCGGCGGTCTTCTCCCCCACCCCGGCGATGCCCGGCAGGTTGTCGCTCGGGTCACCGCGCAGCGCCGCGAAGTCCGGGTACTGGGCCGGAGTGAGGTCGTACTTCTCCGCGACCGCCGCGGGGGTGAACCGGGTGAGGTCCGAGACGCCCTTGCGCGGGTAGAGCACGGTGACCTGGCTGTTCACCAGCTGCAGCGCGTCCCGGTCGCCGGTGCAGATCAGCACCTGCATGCCGTGCCCGCAGGCCTCGGTGGTGAGGGTGGCGATCACGTCGTCGGCCTCGTAGCCGGGCACCGACAGCATCGGGATGTGCAGCGCCGAGAGCACCTCCTGGATCAGCGACAGCTGGCCCTGGAACGGTTGCGGGGTGCTGGACCGGTTGGCCTTGTACTCCGGGTAGGACTCGCTGCGGAAGGTCTGCCGGCTGACGTCGAAGGCCACCGCCAGGTGGGTCGGCTCCTCGTCGCGGAGCAGGTTGATCAGCATCGAGGTGAACCCGAACACCGCGTTGGTCGGCTGCCCGGCCCGGGTGTTGAAGTTCTCGACCGGCAGCGCGTAGAAGGCCCGGTAGGCGATCGAGTGGCCGTCGATGAGCAGCAGTCGGGGGGTGGCGGTGGCGGTGGCTGTCACGCTGGCTGAGTCTAGGCCCATCCCCCGACAGCCCTGCCGGCTCGTGAACCACCGGCGACCCCGCCGCGAGGCCCGACCGGAGCACGCTCAGAGCGGCGCGGCCAGGCCCGCCTGGTGGGCCGGCCGGATCGCGCAGGTCAGCCGGGCGGTGCAGGTGCGCCGGCCGTCTTCACCGG
Organism: uncultured Actinomycetota bacterium; assembly: GCA_963796905.1. GTDB lineage: Bacteria > Actinomycetota > Actinomycetes > Mycobacteriales > Jatrophihabitantaceae > Jatrophihabitans_A. Next base: position 25,791 of record CAWCNK010000006.1, read on the forward strand.
TGATCACGATCTCGAACACCGACAGGGTGCGCCCGACGTGCAGCGGGGTGCAGACCGCGGTGACCGAACCCTGGGCGGCCGCCCGGTGGTGGCTGCAGTTGAGTTCGATGCCGACCGCGACGTGATCGGGCCCGGCCAGCAGCGCCGCCGCGTAGGAGCCGACGGTCTCGGCCAGCACCGCCGACGCGCCGCCGTGCAGCAGGCCGTACGGCTGGCGGTTGCCGGCCACCGGCATGGTGGCGACGAGGTGGTGCGGGTCGAAGTCGAGGACCTCGATGCCCATCCGGTCGATCAGCTGCTCGCCGGTCTCACCCCAGCGCTTGGCGAACTCGTCCAGCATGCCCTGCTGCGCGGGTGTGATCATGCCCCTCTGCCTACCACACGGCCGGGGATGACCCCGCGCACGGTGCGGCGGCGGCGAAGCGTCACCCGGTCGAGCGTGTCGGCGATGCCCAGGCTGCGGCGCAACGCCGTCACCGAGGCGATCCGGCGTACCACCAGCGGTGCGAAGCCCAGCCGGGCGAGGTAGCGGTTGGCGTCCCGGGCGCCTGCCTGCACCCCGACCACCACATGGCTGATCTCGCGGTCCTCGGCGTGCCGGACCGCTCCGGTCAGCAGCGCCCGGCCGGCACCGCGGCGCCGGAACGCCGGCGTCACCAGCAGGTGGGAGATGTAGAGGGTCGCGGCCGGCGCCAGCACGCCGATCTGCTCCTCGATCAGCACCGCGAAGCCGACCAGCTGCTTGCTGGCCTCGTCGACGGCCACCAGCACCAGCCGGTCGAGGTCGGCCAGCAGTTCGCGGTAGCGCTCGGCCAGCGAGCGCGGGTCGTCGCGGCGGCCCCTGCGGCCGATGTGCTCGGTGACCCCGTTGTCGACGGTGAGGGCGATCAGTTCGGTGATGTCGGAGGGAACGGCTGGCCTGATCCGCAGGTTGCCTCTCGACACATCCGCTCCCGATCTGACGCTGATCCCGGCGCTGGGTGGGGTTGTCCAACGGTTGTTCAACGCTCAAGCCCGAACGCAGATTAGCGTGCACCCGCCCGGCGCGACAGGGCAACGTCGACTATTGCCAGGTACGAAACTGCCTGTGACCGCAGCCATCACCGGCGGTGACCGGCACGGATGCCGGTCACCGCCCGGCGGCAGCGATGACAGGGGCGCTAGACGGCGATCTCCTCCCCCAGGTAGGCGGCCCGGACCCGGTCGTCGGCCAGCAGCTCGCGGCCGGTCCCGGTGAGCACGAGCTCGCCGGTCTCCAGCACGTAGCCGCGGTTGGCCAGCCCCAGCGCCTGCGCCGCGTTCTGCTCCACGATCAGCACGGTCACCCCGCTGGAGTTGATCTCCTTGACGATGTCGAAGATCTGCTTGACGATCAGCGGGGCCAGCCCCATCGACGGCTCGTCCAGCAGCAGCAGTCGCGGCTTGCCCATCAGCGCCCGGCCGATGGCCAGCATCTGCTGCTCACCGCCGGACAGGGTGCCGGCGTGCTGCTTGATCCGCTCGCGCAGCCTGGGGAACAGCTCCAGCACGTGCTCGAGCACCTGCTGGTCCGGCCGCTTGAACCGGAACGCCCCCATCTCCAGGTTCTCGTGCACGGTCATCCGGGGGAACACCCGGCGGCCCTCGGGCACGTGGCAGATGCCCATGCTGATCAGCTTGTGGGCAGGGATGCCGTCGATCCGCTCGCCGTCGAACAGGATCTGCCCGAGTGCCGGTTGCAGCATGCCCGAGACCGTCTTCTGGGTGGTGGTCTTGCCGGCGCCGTTGGCACCGAGCAGGGCCACCACCTCACCCTCGTTGACCTCGAAGCTGACGCCCTTGAGCGCCCTGATCGCGCCGTAGCGCACCTCGATGTCCTCGACCTGCAGCAGGGCGCTCACCGCGGCAACTCCCCTCTGTCCTCTGCTTCGGTGCTTTCCGCCGGACTCTGCCCGACCAGCTCGTCCAACGACACGGCGGTGTCGATACGGTGCAACTCGGGCTGGCTGAGGTCGGCGTCGGCCACCTCGTCGGCCGAGGTACCCAGGTAGGCCGCGATCACCTCGGGGTTGCGCTGGATCTGCTCGGGACTGCCCTCGGCGATCTTCTCGCCGAAGTTGAGCACGATGATCCGGTGCGCGATCGACATCACCAGCTTCATGTCGTGCTCGATGAGCAGCACGCTGATGTCGTCGTCGACGTTGATCGACTGGATCAGCGTGGCCAGCTCCCGCTTCTCGGCCGGGTTGGTGCCGGCCGCCGGCTCGTCCAGCAGGATCACCCCGGGCGAGGTGCCCAGGGCCCGGGCGATCTCCAGCCGGCGCTGCTCGCCGTAGGCCAGCGAGCCCGCGATGTCGTTGGCCCGCCGCTCCAGGCCCACCCGGTGCAGCAACTCGTAGGCGCGCTCGGTGCTCTCGCGCTCCTCCCGCCGCTGGCGCGGCAGCCCCAGCATCGCCGAGATCGCTCCCGACTTCTGCCGGGTCTCGATGCCGACCTTGACGTTCTCCAGCGCGGTCAGTGCCGGGAACAGCCGGATGTTCTGGAAGGTGCGGGCCACCCCGAGCCGGTTGACCACGTGGGTCTTGACCCCGATCACGCTGGTCGGCGAGTCACCCCGCCGGGCCCGCACCTCGATGCTGCCCTGCTGCGGGGTGTAGACCCCGGTGAGGGAGTTGAACAGCGAGGTCTTGCCGGCGCCGTTGGGACCGATCACCGCCAGGACCTCGCCGCGGTGCATCTGCAGCGAGACGTTGTTCAGGCTGGTGACACCACCGAAGCGCAGCGTCACGTCCCGGACGTCGAAGATGTCCTCGCGGTCGCCGACCGGCCGGTCGGAGGTGGTGGAGTCGTTCATGGTGGAGGTCATCTCAGATCCCCTCGCTGACAGGTACCGCCGACGGTTCCAGCCTGGCTCTGTTGGCAGGCTCGAACCCGGACAGCTCCACCGCACGCCGGCGGGCCGGTAGCAGGCCGCCCGGACGGAAGATCATCATCAGCAACACCACAGCCCCGATCCACATCTGCCGGTCCGCCGCCGGCACCTGGTCCTTGAGGAACTCGGGCAGCCAGGTCAGCAGCGCCGCGCCCGCGATGGCGCCGGGCAGCGAGCCCATGCCACCGAAGACCACGTAGGCGACCACCAGGATGGAGTTGTTCAACACGAAGTTGTCCGGGGTGAAGAAGCCGACCTGGCTGGCGAAGAACACCCCGGCCACGCCGGAGGTCGAGGCACCGATGGCGAAGGCCAGCAGCTTGATCCGGAAGGTGTTGATGCCGGTCGCCTGGGCGGCCACCTCGTCCTCGCGGATCGCGGCCCAGGACCGGCCGATGCGAGAGTGCTCCAGCCGCCGGAACGCCAGCAGCACCACCAGCACGAACACCAGCAGCAGGTACCAGTACTGCAACTGGTTCAGGCCCCAGGTGACCGAGACCGGGCCGGCCTTGATTACCGGGTGCGGCACCTGGGTGACCGGCCCCTGGCTGCCGTTGGTCACGCCGTCGGCGTTGACCGCCACGATCCGGATGATCTCACCGAAGCCGAGGGTCACGATGGCCAGGTAGTCACCGCGCAATCGAAGGGTCGGCGCGCCCAGTGCGACACCGGCCAGCAGGCAGATCAACACCGCGAACGGGATGGCCAGCAGCGGGCTCATCTCCAGCCAGGACGGCGGCTTGATCGGCAGCGACCCCACCAGGTAGGCGGTGGTGTAGGAGCCGATGGCGTAGAAGGCGATGAAGCCCAGGTCGAGCAGGCCGGCCCAGCCGACCACCACGTTCAGGCCGATCGCCAGCAGCACGTAGATGCCGATCTCGGAGACCAGCACCGCCTGCCAGAAGTTGTTGGCGGTCGGCGGGTAGAACAGTGCCACCGCCACGGCCACCAGCAGGGCACTGCGGGTCGCGCCGGGGGCGGTCAGGAAGGTGGTGGCTGCCGACCGGCCGGAGGCGACCGCGTCGTCGTCGGTGGCCGCTACCCGGGCACCGACCCGCGGCGCGGTGGCCGCGACATAACCTCCGGCGGCGATCAGGAACAGCGCCGCGCAGGCCGACCAGCCACCCGCACCGAGGTTCTGCCACGGCCCGTCGGCCCCGTCGACGCCCTTGTCCGCACCCAGGGCGCTGATCCGGTACAGGGTGAGCACGGTGATCAGCACCCCGGCCAGGCCCACGCCGGCGCAGACCAGGCCGAGGATCCGGATCCGCTGGTAGGCGGCCACCAGGCCGAGCAGCACGCTGGCCGCGAACAGCGTCCAGCCGAGCCAGGCCAGGTAGGCCCCTGCGATCGGGGCCAGCCCGGTACCGGAGAACAGGTTGTGGGTATCGGCCAGAGTGGCGTTGAAGCGGTTCGGCGAGAACCAGGTGGAGGTGCCCATCGCCAGGGCACCGAGCACCGCGCCGACCAGCACCAGCGGCAGGCCCGGGCGCCAGCCGAGCGCGCGGTTGACCGCCTGCCGGGTGTTGGCCACCTGCGCCTGCGACATGGCCAGCACCAGGCCGGCCACCAGCAACACCAGGTAGCCGATGACGCAGACGTAGACGCCGAGCGAGTGGTCCACGCCCGGGACGTAGTCGACCACCGCGCCGTGCGCGACATAGGCGATCACCGCGGCGACCACGCTGAGCACGGCCGCGGCCCAGCCGAAGTTACGCACCCCGGTGACGATGCCGGCGGCCAGCACCAGCACCACGATCACCAGCAGCGCCCAGCACAGGCCGCCGAAGAAGGCCCGCGCCAGTGGCGCCAGGCCGCTGGTGTTGGCCGCCGCGCTCGCCACGGTGCCGAACTTCGCGTCGCCGACCTGGTCGGCCCAGTGCATCAGGGTCTGGGATGCGAGCACGGTCAGGCCACCGGCGACGGCCGGCCAGACACCGGGCCGGGTCAGGAACGGGACCACTCTGGGCCAGAAGGAGATCGCCAGGAAGGCGAGGACGCCGAGCGCCAGGAACACCAGGATCCGGGGGCCGAACAGCGCCTCCTTGATGGAGAACCAGAAGTTGCCGAAGTTGCCCTCCTGCGGCCCCCACATCAGGGCCAGCACGATGGAGCCGGCCAGGCACAGGACCAGCCGGTTGACGCTTTCCGAGGTCCGGTTCATGCCGCCCGCCCCAGCCGCTCGCCGAGGATGCCGGTCGGCCGGAACATCAGCACCAGCACTAGCACTACGAAGGCCACCACGTCGGTCCATTTCGTGTCCACGTTGATCAGCGGCACCAGGTTCTCCACGATGCCGAGCAGCAGGCCGCCGATCATGGCGCCGCGGATGTTGCCGATGCCGCCCAGCACGGCGGCCGCGAAGGCCTTGACGCCGGGGATGAAGCCCATGGTGTTGCCGAAGCTGAAGTTCAGCCCGAACAGGAAGCCGGCGGCGCCGCCGAGCAGGCCGCCGATGATGAAGGTGCGCGAGATGGTCTTGTCGATGTCGATGCCCATCAGCGCCGCGGTCGGTGCGTCCTCGGAGATCGCCCGGATGCTGCGGCCGAGCTTGGTGGCCGAGACCAGCCGGTCCAGGAAGATCATCATGACCACTGCCGCGACGACGATGACCAGCTGCAGGACGTGCACCTCGGCGCCGAACGGCTTGAAGACCACCGCGTTCTGGTTGAAGAACTCCGGGAAGGAGTTGGAGGTCAGGCGGCCGAACAGCTTGCCTGCGAGCTGGGACAGGAAGAAGGACGCGCCGATCGCTGAGATCAGGAATGCCAGCTTCGGTGCCCCTCGCCTGCGTAGTGGTCGATAGGCCACCCGCTCGAGCGTCCAGGCGATGGCGGCGGCGGTCACCGCCCCTGACAGGATCCCGATGATCAGGATGAACGGCACCGCCCAGGACGGCGTGGCCTTACCGTCGCCCACCAGCAGGTGGACGATGGCATAGCTGCCGAAGGCGCCGGACATGAACACCTCGCTGTGCGCGAAGTTGATCAGTTGCAGCACGCCGTACACGAGCGTGTAGCCCAGTGCGATCAGGGCATACATCGATCCTCGGGTGATCCCGAGGATCAGGTAGTTCATGAAGTCGGTCACGCTTCATACCTTCCGGCAGGACGACGGGATGGTCATGCGAACTCACAGATGAGGGGCGCGTCCGGCTATTGCCGTTATGACCGCGCCCCTCATCTGGGGTTACTGCTCTACCGAGTGATCAATCGGTTACTTCTGGTCCTGGATCTTGCCCAGCATGACGATCTTGCCGTCCTTCTGCTGGTACAGGTTCACCGTGGCGGCAGCGACCTCGCCGTTCGGTGCGAACTTCACCGTGGTGGTGATACCGGTGTAGTCCAGGGCGTTGACCGCGTCCTCCACGTCCTTGCGGGTCGGGTTGCCGTTGGTCTTCTGCACGGCAGCCTTGAGCGCCTCGATCATGGCGTTGGTGGCGTCGAAGCACTCCGGGGAGTACGTCGACGGCGGGGTGTTGAACATCTGCTGGTACGCCGCGGCGAAGTCCTTGGCCTCCGGGGCGCTGGTGGCGTCCTGGCAACCGCAGGAGAAGTACCAGCCGTTGCCGGCCGCGCCGGAGCCGCTGGTGAACACCGAGGACTTGCCACCGTTGCCGGTCATCTTCAGGCCCTTGTAGCCGGTTGCGGCCAGGCCCTTGGCGAACAGCGCCGCCTGCGCGTCGTAGCCGCCGTAGAACAGCGCCTCGGCGCCGGACTGGGTGACCTTCTGCGAGATGGCGCCGTAGTCCTGGGTGTTCTGGGCGACACCCTGGCTGACGACGGTGGTGCCCTTGCCCTGCAGGGTCTTGCGGACCACGTCCGCCACGCCCTTGCCGTAGGTGGTGGTGTCGTCGACGACGAACACCTTCTTGAACTTGCTGGCCAGCCACTCAGCAGCCTGGGTGCCCTCGACGCCGTCGGTCGGCACCACCCGGTGGAAGGTGGTGAAGCCGGACGAGGTCAGGGTGGCGTTGGTGGCCGAGCCGCTGATCAGGGCCATGTTGGCGGCGGCGTAGGTCTTGCCGGTCGCCGAGGTCGGGCCGGAGAACGCCGGGCCGATCACGCCGAGGATCGCCGGGTCCTGGAGGAGCTTGGCCGCGGCGGCGGGAGCCTTGTCGGCGGTGCCCACGTCGTCGGACTCCACCATCTGGATCTTGAAGCCGAGGTCGGACTTGGCGTTGGCCTGTGCGACCGCGAGCCGGGAGCCGTTCACCTCGTTGATGCCCAGCTGCTGGTTGTCGCCGGAGAGCGGTCCCTGCCAGCCGATCTTGTAGGTCTTGTTGGTGTTGCCGTTGCCGGTGGAGTTGCTGGCGTTGTTGCCAGGGTTCAGGTTGTTGCCGCCGTTGTCGTTCTTGTCGTTGGAGCAGGCGCTGAGCGCCATGACCCCAACCACGCCAAGAACGGCGATCTTCGCCAGGGAACTAGTCCGCACTGACGTTTCCTCCTCATTCCTCGTGCCTTGATGGCCATCGATGATGTTCGTCCGGACGCCACGAACCCGTACCGGCGCCTCTGCAGTGCGGGTTAGTACAAGGCTCGTGACGGTGCACGCTAGCCTGAGATGTGCTCGGAGTGGACGGCATCCGAACAACTGCCGGAGGTCGTAATCAAATCGCGTCCCGCCGTAACTTACATTTAGCGAATCTCCGGACATACCCCGCCGCAAGTGTAAGCAGTCGACTACTCTGAGGCGTCTGTTACGGCAGGTGTCAACGGTGTCCGGTCTCGCTCAGCACCACTTCGGCGACGGCCCGCATGGTGGTCCGCTTGTCCATCGCGGCCCGCTGGATCCAGCGGAAGGCATCCGGCTCGGACAGCCGGTGCTCGGCCATCAGCACCCCCTTGGCCCGCTCGATCAGCTTGCGGGCCTCCAGCCGGTCCTGCAGCCCGGACACCTCGGCCTCCAGCGCCCGGATCTCGGCGAACCGGCTGGTGGCCATCTCGATGGCCGGCAGCAGGTCACGCTTGTGGAAGGGCTTGACCAGGTAGGCCATCGCGCCGGCGTCACGGGCCCGCTCGATCAGGTCGCGCTGGCTGAAGGCGGTCAGGATGACGACCGGCGCGATCCGCGCGGCGGCGATCTGGCCGGCGGCGGTGATGCCGTCCATCTTGGGCATCTTGACGTCGCAGATCACCACGTCGGGGCGGAGCTCTCCCGCCAGCTGCACGGCCTTCTCGCCGTCGGCGGCCTCGCCGACCACCTCGAAGCCCTCCTCCTGCAGCATCTCGCGCAGGTCGAGCCGGATCAGCGCCTCGTCCTCGGCGATCAACACCCGCCGGGCGGCGGGCTCCGCCCCCGGTGCCTGTTCGCTCACCACAACGGCCGCCCTTCTCCCGCCCACCGATCCTGATCGGCGCGGCGTGCCCGCATCCGCGGTCGCTGCAACCCTACCGAGGGTATCCGGCTAGACTTCCGTCCGGCTCGAGCCCCTGTGATGGAATGGCAGACATGGTGGACTCAAAATCCATTGCCGAAAGGCGTGTGGGTTCAAATCCCACCGGGGGCACCGATCGCGGATCCGAAATTCGGGCCGGCCGGCGCAGTCACGACCTGTGACCGGCGGAAAGGATTCCGCGACGCGCCCAGATGGATGAACGCTCAGGTATTACGGGCGGTGCAGCCGAGAAACGGGCGTCGTGAGCGGGCGCTTCCGACCCCGATGGATGTCCTTGCCGGAACAGGGTTAATTTCCGATTGAACCTGTTATCGTTCCGAGCCGACATCTCCGTGACTGCCAGAACGACAATGAGGACAACCATGAAGGTGCCCGCGTCGGGCCGAAGCAGAAAACTTCGGTTCGAGGGGCTCCCCACAGGCACGGATCTGTCGTGGCCCACCGGCGCCCGAGTGATCGGGTGACGACAGCCGCCGTCGGATGGCCCCTGCCATGCCTGCTCGCGCACGCCGTGAAGCAGGTTGCCCGACCCGCCCGACCGCCGAGCCACCGTCCAACCGCGAGCATCACAAAACCACCTGGGAGTGCACAGTCTTGAAAAGCCGTAGAACGTTTATCGCCCTGTCCGGTGCCGCCGCGGCCGAGGCGGCGCTGCTGACCTACGGGCTGCGATCCCGGCCGGCTGCCGCCGACGCCGAGACCCGCACCGCCGCGAAGAAGCCGGCCAAGCCCGCCAGCACCACCACGAGCGCGGCCGGCCAGCCGTTCGCCGTCGCCATGCCGATCTCGCCGGTGCTCAAGCCCACCCACCGCAACCACCACACCGACTACTACGACGTGGACATCCGGCAGGCCGGCGTGGAGATCCTGCCCGGCAAGACCAGCACGGCCTACACCTACAACGGGCACTTCCCGGGTCCGACCATCCGGGCGCACAGCGGCCGGCAGGTCAAGGTGCGCTACCACAACCACCTCGAGGAAGAGACCAACGTGCACCTGCACGGTGGCCACACCCCGGCCGACAGCGACGGCCACCCGATGGCGCTGATCGCGCCGGGCGGCTACCGCGACTACACCTACCCGAACAAGCAGGAGAGCACCGCCCTCTGGTACCACGCGCACGGGCACGGCACCGAGGTGGTGCACGTCTACCTCGGCCTGCAGGGCTTCTACATCATCGAGGACGAGCGCGACCGGCACCTGCGGCTGCCCTCGGGCGAGTACGACGTGCCGATCATGCTGCGCAACATCGCCCTGGACCCCGACACCGGCGAGATGATCCTGGGCGACCCGAACGACCGGCCGATCATGCTGGCCAACGGCAAGGAGCGCCCGCACTTCAAGGTGGCGGCCCGCAAGTACCGGTTCCGGCTGCTCAACGGCTCCAACCTGGCCAGCTTCACCCTCTCGCTGCCCGGTGCCAAGGTGGTGCAGGTCGGCTCGGACGGCGGCCTGCTGCCGAAGCCGGTCGAGCGCTCGGTGTTCACCATCAGCTCCGCCGAGCGGGCCGACGTGGTCATCGACTTCTCGAAGTTCCCGATCGGCACCCAGCTGTACCTGAACGAGGCCTCCGCCGGTGCCATCCTGCGCTTCGACGTCGACCGGCACGCCCACGACAACAGCCGGGTGCCGGCCAGGCTGCGGACCCTCCCGGCACTGCCGCCGGCCACCGTGCACCGCGACGTCACGCTGAGCTTCGACTTCTCCACCGAGGTGCCCGCGGCCGAGATCAACGGCAAGTCCTACGACCCGGACCGGATCGACTTCACCGTCAAGCGCGGCACCACCGAGATCTGGAACGTCACCAACGGCGACACCGAGTTCGGCATCCACCACAACTTCCACCTGCACCTGGTGCAGTTCCGGGTGCTGGACCGAGACGGCAAGCCGCCGACAGCCGACGACGCGGGGCGCAAGGACACGGTGCCGATCGCCCCGGGCGAGACGGTGCGGCTGGAGGCCACCTTCACCGACTACCTCGGCGAGTACGTCTACCACTGCCACGTGCTCGAGCACGCCTCGTTCGGCATGATGGCCACCATGAACATCGTCGAGTGACGGCAGCCGCCCAGCTCACGAGCTGACCCACCCTCGGGCCTGTCCGGTTTCACACCGGACAGGCCCGAGGTCTGTCCGGGGCCCGGGGCGAGCCTCGTGGCCGGTGCCGCCGGCCGAATCGCGCCACACTAGATTTGCCGGACGTGACTGCGCACATGAGCCCGGAGGAGTTCCGCCGGCACGGCCATCAGGTCATCGACTGGATCGCCGACTACCACTCCCGCCTGGAGTCCCTGCCGGTGCTGTCCCAGGTCGCCCCCGGCGAGGTCCGGGCCGGCCTGCCGCCCGAGCCGCCGGCCACCGGTGAGGGCTTCGACGGCGTACTGGCCGACCTCGACGAGGTGATCGTGCCGGGCCTGACCCACTGGCAGCACCCGTCCTTCTTCGCCTTCTTCCCGGCCAGCGCCACCGGACCGTCGATCCTGGGCGACCTGCTGGCCTCCGGGCTGGGCGTGCAGGGCATGCTGTGGGCCACCTCGCCCGCGGCCACCGAACTCGAGACCCTGATGCTGGACTGGCTGGCCAGGCTGCTCGACCTGCCGGCCGGCTTCCGGTCGGACTCGGCCGGCGGCGGGGTTATCCAGCACTCGGCCTCGGACGCGGCGCTGGTCGCCCTGGTGGCCGCGCTGCACCGGGCCAGCGGCGGCGCCACCGAGGTCGACGGGGTGGCGGCCGGCCGGTTCTGCGTCTACACCTCCGGCCAGACCCACTCCTCGGTGGAGAAGGCCTGCCGGATCGCCGGCATCGGCACCGCGGCGCTGCGCAAGATCGAGGTCGACCCGGACACCCTCGCCGCCCGGCCGGCCCACCTGGCCGAACTGCTGGCCGCCGACGTGGCGGCCGGACGGACGCCGGCGCTGGTGGTGGCCTCGGTCGGCGCTACCGGCACCGGTGCCCTGGACCCGGTCGCCGAACTCGCCGAACTGGCGCACCGCTACGGGGCGTGGTTGCACGTGGACGCGGCCTGGGCCGGAGTAGCGGCAGTCTGCGAGGAGTTGCGCTGGATCAACGCCGGCGTGGAACTGGCCGACTCATATTGCACCAACCCGCACAAATGGCTGCTGACGAATTTCGACTGCACGGCATTCTGGGTCGCCGACCGGTCGGCGCTGATCTCGGCATTGTCGATCCTGCCGGAGTATCTGCGTAACAGTGCCAGCGAATCGGGTGCGGTGATCGACTACCGCGACTGGCAGGTGCCGCTGGGCCGGCGGTTCCGGGCCCTCAAGCTGTGGACGGTACTGCGCTGGTACGGCGCCGAGGGCCTGCGGGCGCACATCCGCTCGCACGTGGCGCTGGCAGCCGAGTTCGCGTCGTGGGTGGCGGCCGACAGCCGGCTGGAACTGCTGGCACCGCACCCGCTGGCCCTGGTCACCTTCGCGGTGCGGGCCGGTGACGATCCCGGTCGGCGGTTGCTCGACGCGGTGAACTCCTCCGGCCGGGCCTACCTCACCCATACCGTCGTGAACGGCCGGTTCGCGATCCGGATGGCGATCGGCTCGGTGCTGACCGAGCGCCGGCACGTCCGGGCGGCCTGGCAGGCCATCTGCGACCTGTTGGGCGAATCCGGCCCGGCCGAGCCCGGGCCGGATACCCCGTAGCGGGCGACAGATCGTGCGGTGACGCGATTGAGACGGGCCCGCCGCAATCGCGCTTGACTTTGTTGCTGACTGCGCCTATGTGCGCTTTCGTCTCCATATAGCTATTGCCTAATGTGCAGAAGTGTGATGATACTTGCACGCGCGCAGACACCCTTTTGTTTTCAGCTTTATGGGCACCACTCTCGAGATAGTGAGGCGTGGTAGACACCTGTCACCCGCCCGCTATTTCCCGTGCGTCGGCCGCCCCTCCTGTGAGATTGTCGGAGGCTCACCCATGCAGCAGAACCAGACAGAACCCGACCTGGACCTCGACGGCTCGACCGGAGTACTGCTCGCGCCCGTGGCCGGTCCCGAGACCCGCCGGGATCTCGGCCCGGAGTACTTCCAGAAGCGTCCCGCGGTGTTCGTGGCGAAGTTCCTGGTCGCCCTCGTGATCATCGCCGCGGGCTGGGCCTGGGTGGCCCTGCAGACCAACGTGCTCTCGGTCGTGGTCACGATCGTCACCACCGGTGCGATGTATGCCCACCTGGTGGAGTTGCAGCACGAGTGCCTGCACGAGCACGCCTTCCGCTCCCGGAACCTGAACCGACTGTTCGGTTTCGTGTGCGGCGTGCCGATGTTCAGCTCCTACTCCCACTACAAGTACGACCACCTGCGCCACCACGCGTTTCTGGGAACCCCGCAGAACCGGGAGTTCTTCAACTACCAGTTCCACAACCTCGACTCACCACTCGGCTTCGTCATCGGCGCCTACAACCCGGGCCGGTACGCCAACCTGGTCCGCGACCTGGGCCGCTCGCTGATCGGTCGCACCAACCCCAACGTCACCAAGACGGTGGCCGCCCGGCGGATCCGCACCGAGTACCAGGCCTTCCTGGTGATCTTCGCGGTGGTGCTGGCCGCCTCGATCGCGATGCACTCGCTGTTCTTCGTGTGGGTGTGGCTGCTGCCCACGCTGCTGATCGCCGAGCCGATGCACTTCCTGATCGAGCTGCCCGAGCACTACGGGCTCAACACCCAGACCGACCCGAACGTGCTCACCAACACCCGCACGGTGCGGGCCAGCCGGTTCGGCCACTGGTTCACCAACGGCAACGACCTGCACACCGCGCACCACTTCCACCAGGGCGTCCCGATGGTCAACGTGCCCAAGCTGCACGAGGTGATCAAGAACCGGGTCAACACCGTGGACTCGTCGTTCGTGAGCTTCTACTCGGGCGTGGTCAAGGGCCGGATCCGCTACCAGGGTGACGACAAGACCTGCATGACCCGCTAGCAACCGGCGATCCCCCGGCCCTGGTGGCAGCCTGAGCTGCTGCCGGGGCCGGTGCCGTTGGGGTCCCCCCGGGTCTCAGCCGTTCGGCAGCCGGATCATGCCCTCCTGGGTCACGCTGGCCACCAGCCGGCCGTCCCGGGAGAAGAACTGCCCGCTGGCCAGTCCCCGGCCGCCCGAGGCCGACGCCGACGCCGAGACGTAGAGCAGCCAGTCGTCGGCCCGGAACTGCCGGTGGAACCACATCGCGTGGTCGAGCGAGGCCATGCTGATCGGGTCCAGCCGGGCGGCCAGGCCGTGGTGGATCAGCACCGAGTCCAGCAGGTTCATGTCGGAGGCGAAGGTCACCACGCAGATGTGCAGCAGCGGGTCGTCCGGCAGCACCCCGTCGGCCTTGAGCCAGATCCGGTGCGGCTGGTGCTCGCGCGGCCCGTGCATCTCGCTGCACCCACGGCGGGTCGTCGACGTAGCGGACGTCGAAGGGCTGCGGGATCTGGCGCATCGCCTCGGACAGCTCGTCGAAGCCGGCGAACCGCTCGTCCAGCGTCGGCAGGGTCTCCGGTGCCGGTGCCGCGGGCATCTCGGCCTGGTGGTCGATGCCGCCCTGGTCGAGCTGGAAGGACGCCGACAGCGTGAAGATCGGCTTGCCGTGCTGGATGGCCAGCACCCGGCGCACCGAGAACGACCGGCCGTCGCGGATCCGCTCGACGGTGTAGATGATCGGGATCGACGGGTCGCCGGGCCGGATGAAGTAGGAGTGCAGCGAGTGCACCATCCGCCCGCCGTCCACCGTCCGGCCGGCCGCGACCAGCGCCTGGCCGGCCACCTGGCCACCGAACACCCGCTGCAGCGCCACCTTCGGGCTGACGCCGCGGAAGATGTCGGTCTCGATGGCCTCCAGGTCGAGCAGGGCCACCAGTCCGTCCACCACCAGCTGACCCCGCATGCCGGTGGTCGCCACCTCGCTGTCAGCGGTCACGTTGCAGGCTGCCTCCGATGTGATGGACCCGGATGGTGTTGGTGGAGCCCGGCGTCGACGGCGGGGTGCCGGCCACGATCACCACCAGGTCGTCCGGACGGCAGAACCGCTGAGCCAGCAGCGCGGAGTCCACCTGGCGCACCATCTCGTCCGTAGTCTGCACCGTCCACACCCGGTGTGCCACCACCCCCCAGCTCAGCGCCAGCTGGCGCTGCACGGCCTCCTCGGGGGTGAAGGCCAGCACCGCGCAGCGCGCGTGCAGCCGGGCCAGCCGGCGGGCGGTGTCGCCGCTCTGGGTGAAGGCGACCAGCGCGGTGGCGCCGAGCGACTCGCCGATCTCCTTGGCGGCCTTGGCGATCACGCCGCCGGGGGTGCGCGGGTCGTGCAGCAGCGCGGCCACCTCGACGGTGGACTGCTCGACCGAGGAGATGATCCGCGACATGGTGGCCACCGCCTGCACCGGGTAGCTGCCGACGCTGGTCTCGCCGGACAGCATCACCGCGTCCGCGCCGTCCAGCACCGCGTTGGCGACGTCGGAGGCCTCGGCCCGGGTCGGCCGGGAGTGGCTGATCATCGACTCCAGCATCTGGGTCGCCACGATCACCGGCTTGGCGTTGTCGCGGCAGATCGCGATGGCCCGCTTCTGCACCATCGGCACCTGCTCCAGCGGCAGCTCCACGCCGAGGTCGCCGCGGGCCACCATCACGCCGTCGAAGGCCAGCGCGATCTCGACCAGCCGCTCGACCGCCTCGGGCTTCTCGATCTTGGCGATCACCGGCCGGCGGATCCCGACCCGGTCCATCACCTCGTGCACCAGCTTGACGTCGTCCGGCGAGCGGACGAACGACAGTGCCACCCAGTCCACGCCGAGCTCCAGCGCGAACTCCAGGTCGTCGATGTCCTTCTCGCTCAGCGCCGGCACGCTGACCGCGACGCCGGGCAGCGACAGGCCCTTGTTGTTGCTGACCACGCCACCCTCGGTGACGTCGCACACCACGTCGGTGCCGTCCTCGACCGCCACCGCCACCAGCGCGACGTTGCCGTCGTCGACCAGCAGCTTGTCCCCGGGCCGGACGTCGGCGGCCAGTTGCTTGTAGGTGGTCGAGACCCGGTCGTGGTCGCCTACGACGTCCTCGACGGTGATCCGGACCCGGTCGCCGGTTGCCCACATCACCGGCCCGTCGGCGAACCGGCCGAGCCGGATCTTGGGCCCCTGCAGGTCGGCCAGGGTGGCCACGTTGCGGCCGGCGACCCTGGCCGCCTCGCGCACCTGGTGGAACCGGCCGGCATGGTCGCCGTGCTCGCCGTGGCTGAAGTTCAGCCGGGCCACGTCCATGCCCGCCTCGACCAGCGCCCGGGTGCGTTCCGGGGGGTCGGTGGCGGGGCCGAGGGTGCAGACGATTTTCGCGCGGCGGATCACTCCTCCCACCCTAACCGCTTCCGGTCCCCCGTGATAAGCCCGCCGTTGCCCCGGGCCGCCCGTTCGTCTCCCGAGCCGTCCCGCTCCGCGGCATCCCGTTCAGGACCGGCCATCCCGCTCAGCCCCGGGCAGCGGCCATGATCGCGGAGTCGACGTCGGTGCCGGCGGCCCGGGCCCGGCGGGTGGCCTGCAGCACCCGCTGGTAGTCGCGCGGCATGATCACCGAGAACCTGGCCAGCACGGCGGCCGGGCGCGCCTCGAGGTCGGCCAGCAACCCCGCCGCCACCGCCGAGCCGGTCAGCCGCAGGTGCTCGGTCAGGATCGGCACCAGCACCTCGGCATGCTCGGCCGTCACCGGCTCGATGTCGACCAGCTCGGGGTTGACCAGGGCCGGGTCCAGGTCGAGCAGGTAGCCGACCCCGCCGGACATGCCGGCCCCGAGGTTGCGCCCGGTCGGCCCGAGGATCACCGCGACGCCCCCGGTCATGTACTCCAGCGCGTGGTCACCGGCGCCCTCGGCGACCGCGGTGGCCCCGGAGTTGCGCACGCAGAACCGCTCGCCGACCACGCCGCGCAGGTAGAGCCGGCCGGACGTGGCGCCGTAGCCGATCACGTTGCCGGCGATCACGTTGCGCTCGGCGACCAGCGGCGAGCGCGGGTCAGGACGGAGCGCGAGCACCCCGCCGGACAGTCCCTTGCCGACGTAGTCGTTGGCATCGCCCAGCAGCCGGATGGTGATGCCGGCCGGCAGGAAGGCGCCCAGCGACTGCCCGGCCGAGCCGTGCAGGGTGATGTCGATGGTGCCGTCCGGCAGCCCGTCGGCGCCGTAGCGGCGGGTCACCAGCGAGCCCAGCATGGTGCCGACCGTGCGGTTGACGTTGCGCACCGGCAGTTCCAGCGTCACCGGCCGGCCGTCCAGCAGGGCACCCTCGGCCAGCTGGATCAGGGTGTTGTCCAGCACCGCGTCCAGGCCGTGCTGCTGCTCGACCCGCTTGCTGCGGGCCGCGCCGGGCGGCAGCTCGGGCACCGCCAGCAGCGGGGCCAGGTCCAGCCCGTCGGCCTTCCAGTGCTCGATCGCCCTGCGGGTGTCGAGCAGTTCGGCGTGCCCGATCGCCTCCTGCAGGGTCCGGAAACCCAGCTCGGCCAGCAGCTCGCGGACCTGCTCGGCGATGTACTCGAAGAAGGTCACCACGAACTCGGGCCTGCCGGTGAACCGGGCGCGCAGCTCCGGGTTCTGGGTGGCCACCCCGACCGGGCAGGTGTCGAGGTGGCAGACCCGCATCATCACGCAACCCGAGACCACCAGCGGCGCGGTGGCGAAGCCGTACTCCTCAGCACCCAGCAGCGCGGCGATCAGCACGTCCCGGCCGGTCTTCATCGCGCCGTCCACCTGCACGGTGATCCGGTCCCGCAGGCCGTTGAGCAGCAGGGTCTGCTGGGTCTCGGCCAGCCCCAGCTCCCACGGCATGCCGGCGTGCTTGAGCGAGGTGAGCGGGGCGGCGCCGGTGCCGCCGTCGTGGCCGGAGATCAGCACCACGTCGGCGTGCGCCTTGGACACCCCGGCGGCCACCGTCCCGACGCCGGACTCGGCCACCAGCTTGACGTGCACCCGGGCCTGCGGGTTGGCGTTCTTCAGGTCCGAGATCAGCTGCGCCAGGTCCTCGATGGAGTAGATGTCGTGGTGCGGCGGCGGCGAGATCAGGCCCACCCCCGGCGTGGAGTGCCGGGTGCGGGCGATCCACGGGTACACCTTGTAGCCGGGCAGCTGGCCGCCCTCGCCCGGCTTGGCGCCCTGCGAGACCTTGATCTGCAGGTCGTCGGCGTTGACCAGGTAGTGGCTGGTGACCCCGAACCGTCCGGAGGCCACCTGCTTGATCGCCGACCGGCGCAGGTCGCCGTTAGGGTCGCGGCGGTAGCGGTCGGCGTCCTCGCCGCCCTCGCCGGAGTTGGAGCGGGCGCCCAGCCGGTTCATCGCGATCGCCAGCGTCTGGTGCGCCTCGGCCGAGATCGAGCCGTAGGACATCGCTCCGGTGGCGAACCGCTTGACGATCTCGGCGACCGGCTCCACCTCGTCGATCGGCACGGGTGGGCGCTGACCGATGCGCAGCTCGAACAGCCCGCGCAGGGTGGCGCCCTCACGGTTGAGCCGGTCGATCTCGGCGGTGTACTGGGCGAACCGGTCGTAGCGGCGGGCCCGGGTGGCGTGCTGCAGCAGGAACACCGTCTCGGGGTTGAACAGGTGCAGCTCGCCCTCCCGGCGCCAGGCGTACTCCCCGCCCACCTCGAGGCCGCGGTGCGCCCGGGCGGCCGGGTTGGTGGGGAAGGCCCGCTCGTGCCGGGCGGCGACCTCGTCGGCCAGGGTGTGCAGCCCGATGCCGCCGAGGCTGGCCCGGGTGCCGGTGAAGTAGCGCTCGATGAGCTCGTCGGACAGGCCCAGCGCCTGGAACACCTGGGCGCCGGTGTAGGAGGCGATGGTGGAGATGCCCATCTTCGACATCACCTTCAGCACGCCCTTGCTCAGCGCCTTGCAGTAGCGGCCGATCGCGGTTGCTGAATCAGTGGCCGAGTCGGTGCCGGTCAGCACGCCGGCGGCGATCAGGTCGTCGATGGTCTCGAAGGCCAGGTACGGGTTGACCGCCGCGGCGCCGTAGCCGATCAGCAGCGCGATGTGGTGCACCTCGCGGGCCTCGCCGGTCTCGACCACCAGGCCGGCCTTGGTGCGCTGGCCGGTGCGCACCAGGTGTCCGTGCACCGCCGAGGTGAGCAGCAGCGCCGGGATCGGGGCGTGGTCGTCGTCGCAGTCCCGGTCGGACAGGATCAGGATCCGGGCGCCGGCCTCGACGGCGGCGCTGCACTCGTCCTGCACCCTTTGCAGCGCTGCCGCGAGCGCCGGGCCGCCGCCGTGCACCCGGTAGCGGCCGTCGATCAGCCGGCAGCCGAAGCCGGGCAGGTCGCCGTCGGCGTTGACGTGCCAGATCTTGGCCAGCTCGTCGTTGTCGATCACCGGGCGCGGCAGCACGATCTGCCGGCAGGAGGCCGGGGTCGGGTCGAGCAGGTTCTGCTCCGGGCCGATGGTGGCCGACAGCGAGGTCACCAGCTCCTCGCGGATCGCGTCCAGCGGCGGGTTGGTGACCTGGGCGAACAGCTCGGAGAAGTAGTCGAACAGCAGCCGGGGACGCTTGCTCAGCACCGCCGGCGGGGTGTCGGTGCCCATCGAGCCGAGCGGCTCGGTGCCGGTCTCGGCCATCGGCTTGAGCAGCACCCGCAGCTCCTCGTCGGTGTAGCCGAACAGCTGCTGGCGCCGGGTCACCGAGGAGTGGGTGTGCACCACGTGCTCGCGGGCCGGCAGCGTGTCCAGGTGCAGCAGCCCGGCGTGCAGCCAGTCGCCGTACGGGTGCTCGGCGGCCAGCTCCGCCTTGATCGCGGCGTCGTCGCGGATCTCGCCGGCGGCGAGGTCGACCAGGAACATCCGGCCCGGCTGCAACCGGCCCTTGGCGGTCACGGTGGCCGGATCGAGCTCGATCACGCCGGCCTCGCTGGCCAGGATCACCAGGTCGTCGCTGGTACGCCACCAGCGTCCCGGGCGCAGGCCGTTGCGGTCGAGCACCGCCCCGATCACGGTGCCGTCGGTGAAGGTGATGCAGGCCGGGCCGTCCCACGGTTCCATCAGCGTCGAGTGGTAGCCGTAGAAATCGCGCCGGGCCGCGTCCATCGAGGCGGCGTTCTCCCACGCCTCGGGGATCATCATCAGCACCGCGTGCGGCAGGCTGCGCCCGCCCAGGTGCAGCAGCTCCAGCACCTCGTCGAAGGAGGCGGAGTCCGAGCCGTCCGGGGTGCAGATCGGGAACAGCCGGTTGATGTCGCGGTCGGCGTCGCTGAGCAGGTCCGAGGCGAGCAGCGCCTGCCGGGCCCGCATCCAGTTGCGGTTGCCGCCGACGGTGTTGATCTCACCGTTGTGCGCGATCAGCCGGAACGGCTGGGCCAGCGGCCAGGACGGGAAGGTGTTGGTGGAGAACCGGCTGTGCACCAGGGCCAGCGCGGCTGGCGAACCGCTCGTCGGCGAGGTCGGGGTAGAAGGTGGCCAGCTGCGCGGTGGTCAGCATGCCCTTGTAGGTCAGGGTGCGCGCCGACAGCGACGGGAAGTACAGCTGGTCGTCGGGGTTCGGGCTGTCGGCGACCCGGCGCTCGGCCACCTTGCGCAGCCCGTAGGCCAGCCGGTCCAGCGCTATGCCTGTCGTGCCTGCCGTATCGGCTTTCTCGGCGGCGACGAACAGCTGCTCGAAGGCCGGCATCACCGAGCGCGCGCTGTCGCCCAGGCCGTCGGCCTGGACCGGCACCGGCCGCCAGCCCAGCACCCGCAGGCCCTCGGCCGCGGCGGTGTCGGCAACGATCGCCTTGACCCGGTCCCGGGCTTCGTGCTCCGTCGGCAGGAACGCGATGCCGGTGGCGTAGTGGCCCGGCTCCGGCAGCTCGAAGTCGGTGACCGCCCGCAGGAAGGCGTCCGGGACGGCGACGGTGATGCCGGCGCCGTCCCCGCTGCTGTCCTCGGCGCCGGCCGCGCCGCGGTGGTCCATGTTGTGCAGCGCGGTCAGCGCGGTGCGGACCAGGGAGTGGCTGGGCCGGTTCTGCAGATCTGCCAGGCACGCCACCCCGCAGGAGTCGGACTCGTGACGCGGGTCGTAGAGGCCCTGGCGGGCGGGAAGGGCGGAGAACTGCACGCGCGTGCTCCCCTCGTTCGGGGGGCGCCGGGTTGCCGGGGCCCGCTGCTGTCCGGTTCGGCAACTGCGGCGATCCGGTGGTGACGTGCGGGACAGCGTCGGCCCTGTGCGGTGGTGCTGGGTCGTACCTGGGCATGGTTCTGGCAGTGCCCGGTCAGACTACCGCAGGTTATCTGTCGAGCGCGATCTGCCGGCCCGTGGCCGCCGCACGCCGGCGGTGGACCTGTCCGGCGAGTCCGACCGCAATGGCACAGTGGGTGCCATGGTGGCTGTTGCCGAGTTCTTCGCCGCGATCACGGCCGGAGACGTCGAGAAGGTGCGCCGGTTGCTCGACGAGGACCCGGGGCTGGTGCACAACGCCGGCCCGGACGGGGCGTCGGCCGTCGCTGACCGCGCTGTACTCCGGGCACGCGGCCGCTGGCCGACGAGTTGGCCGCCCGCACCGGGGAGCTCTCGGTGTTCGAGGCGGCCGCCTTCGACGACACCACCCGGCTCGCCCAGCTGATCGAGGCCGACCAGTCGGTGGTGGACTCCTGGAGCGGCGACGGCTGGCAGCCGCTGCACCTGGCCGCCTATTTCGGCCGCACCGAGGCCGCCCGGATGCTGCTGGACGCCGACGCCGAGGTGGCCGAGCCGTCCCGCAACGAGATGGCGGTGCACCCGCTGCACGCGGCCGCCGCCGGCCGGCACTCGGAACTGGTGTGGATCCTGATCGCCTCCGACGCCCCGGTGCACGCCCGGCAGAGCGGTGGCTGGACCCCGCTGCACTCGGCGGCGGCCAACGGTGACCTGGAGTCGGTGCAGGCGCTGCTGTCGGCCGGCGCCGACTCGACGGCGGCCAACGACGACGGCCGGACGCCGATCGAGCTGGCCACCGGGGAGTCGGTGCGCACGGCACTGCTCGGCGGCCGGGCCGAGAGCGGCTGAGGCGGATGCGGTCCCCGGCGCGACGCCTGCGGAGCGGGCCGTGAGCCTCTGGCTGGCCGCGCTCGCTCCGCTGGTCGTCCTGGTCGCGACCGACGCCTGGGTCTACCTCGACGCCCGCCGGTGGGCGGCCGACGGATCGCCGGTGTTCGTCAGGATTGCCGGGCTGTCGATCGAGACTCCGGGGGCATGGCTGGCCGGCTGCGTCCTGCTGTGGATCTTCTTCTTCCCGATGTACCTCGTCAGCCGGCGGGCGTGAGCACCGGCCCCAGTAGGGTGGCACGGTGTCGGGTCTGATCGAACGAGCCCGCCGGCAACCGTCGGCGATCCTGCTGGCCGTCCAGCTGCTCGGGGTGCTGATCTACCCCTACCTGGGCGAGTCGCGCACCGGCACCAGCGCGGTGTCGCTGTTCGGGCTGCTGGTGCTGGCGCTGGCGGTCTGGTCGGTGGAGGTGACGCCCTGGACGGTCTGGGTGTCGATCGTGCTGGGCGTCCCGGCGGTGATCTTCACGCTGTGCCAGATCGCCTCGACCGCCGACGTCTGGCATGCCTGGGGGTCGGCCTTCGAGGCGGCGTTCTACTTCTACGCGGCCGGCAGCCTGATCGCGTACATGCTGGCCGACCGGACCATCACCCGCGACGAGCTGTTCGCGGTCGGGGCGACTTTCACCTTGCTGGCCTGGGCATTCGCCCACCTGTATCGTCGTCACCCAGGTGGTCTGGCCGGGCTCGTTCACCGCGGCGATCCATCCGGAAGCGCCCCGCACCTGGATGGAGCTGCTGTTCCTCAGCTTCACCACGCTGTCCTCCACGGGACTGTCGGACGTGGTGCCGGTGCTGCCGCATGCCCGCAGCTTCGTGATGATCGAGCAGCTGGCGGGGCTGGCCTACGTGGCGATGATCGTGTCCTGGATGGTCGGCCTCACGGTGGCCCGGGCCCGCGCCCGCGCCGAGCACGACGAGAAGATCGCGCCGGTCGAACTCACTGACCGACCATCAGCTGACCGGGGCCATCAGCTGACGTTGGCGCCGATCAGGTTGCCGATGCCGTACGTGACCGCGAAGGTCACCGCGCCGAGGGCCAACTGCCGGCCGCCGGCGTAGTACCAGGGCCGGGTGGTGAACCGGGCGGTGATCGCGCCGGTGATGAACAGCCCGACCAGCGTCAGGGTCGCGGCCAGCCACAGTGCGTCCGCACCGAACAGGAACGGCAGCAGCGGCAGCAGCGCGCCCAGGCAGAAGGACAGGAACGACGAGCCGGCCGCCACCCACGGGTTGGGCAGGTCGTGGATGTCGACGCCCAGCTCCTCCTGCGCGTGGATCGCCAGCGCCTGCTGCGGGTCCACCGACAGCTGCTCGGCGACCAGCTGCGCCAGCTCCGGGTCCACCCCCCGGTCGATGTAGATCTGGGTCAGCTCGGCGAGCTCGGCCTCCGGGTTGCCCTCCAGCTCGCGCCGCTCGACCTCGACCTCGGCCTGCATCGACTCGTTCTGGCTGCGCACCGAGACGTACTCGCCGCTGCCCATCGAGAACGCCCCGGACAGCAGCCCCGCCACCCCGGCGATCATCACCGGACGGGCGCCGGAACTGGCCGCGGCGACGCCGGCGATCAGCCCGAAGTTGGAGACCAGGCCGTCCACCATGCCGAACACGGTCGGACGCAGCCAGCCGCCGGAGACCTCGCGGTGCTCGTGGCCGACCTCCATGCTCGGGGTCACCGATCGGGTGATGCGGCGCCGTCACCGGCGCCCGACCCGGAGCCGATGCTTGGGCCGGAGCCACCCGCGGGTGGCTGGGACCGGTCTTGGGCGGGCTGCTGGACATGCTTCGAGTCTAGGGCGGCCCCGGCGGCCTGACGCGCTGCGGCACCCTCGGACGGCTCGTCGGAAGTAGTCGACGGACGGTCCGGCACGCTGCCAGCCCGTCCGAAGTAGTCGACGGACGGTCCGGCACGCTGGCTAGCCGTCCGGAGTAGCCGACGCGTCGTCCGGAGTAGCTGACGTCGTCGTCCGGCGACTCGGCCGCCGGCCCGGCGACGCTGCGCGGCGTGCCCTGGTTGCGCAGGAACCAGGCCAGCGCGGCCAGGAACACCAGGATCGACACCCAGGTGTTCACCCGCAGCCCGGCGATCCGGTTGGCGTGGTCGTCGCGCAGCAGCTCGACGAAGAACCGGCCGAAGGTGTAGCCCATCACGTACAGCGCCAGCACCTGCCAGCGGCCCAGCAGCCGGCGCTGGTCGAGCACCAGCAGCGCGGCGACCACCAGCAGGCTCCACAGCATCTCGTACAGGAAGGTCGGGTGGTAGTAGCCCAGCACCACGATGTGGCCGGTGGCGTCCCGGGTGGCCTTGCCGGTGACCACGTCCAGCTCGTGGATCTCCAGCTTCCAGGGCAGCGTGGTGGCCCGGCCGTACAGCTCGTTGTTGAACCAGTTGCCCCACCGGCCGATGGCCTGGGCCAGCAGCACGCCCGGCGCGGCGGCGTCGGCGAAGGCGGCGAAATTCATCTTGTGCCGCCGGCAGCCGATCCAGGCGCCCAGCGCGCCGAGCGCGATCGCGCCCCAGATGCCCAGGCCGCCGTCCCAGATCTTGATCGCGTCGATCGGGTGCTTGCCGTGCCCGAAGTACAGCTCCGGGTCGGTGATCACGTGGTAGAGCCGGCCGCCGACGATGCCGAACAGCACCGCCCAGCCGGCCACGTCGCCCACCTGGCCCGACGCGCCGCCGCGGGCCCGCCAGCGCCGGTCGGTCAGCCACAGCGCCACCAGGATGCCCGCCACGATGCACAGCGCGTACAGGTGCACCGACAGCGGGCCGAGGTGCCACACGCTCACCGTCGGGGACGGGATGGCCGCTTGGAGGTTCTGCACCTGCCCACCGTAGAGCAGTGCCCGGGCCGAGCCGCGCACCGGCGGCCCGGGCCGTTGGCTACCGTGAAGCCATGGCTACCCAGACCACCGACGCCCTGGTTGTGACCGAGCACGGCAGCAGCGAGGTGCTGCGGATCGAGGCCCGCGAGATCGACCAGCCCGGCCCCGGCCAGCTGCTGGTGCAGGTCGCGGCGGCCGGCGTCAACTTCATCGACACCTACCAGCGGGAGGGCGTCTACCCGATACCGACCCCGTTCGTGCTCGGCAACGAGGGCGCCGGCGTGGTGCTGGCGGTCGGGGACGGGGTCAGCGCCACCAAGCCCGGCGACCGGGTCTGCTGGTGCCAGACGCCGGGCAGCGCGGCCGGGCTGGTGCTGGTGCCCGAGCGGGACGCGGTGCCGGTGCCCGAGGCGGTGCCCTTGGAGCAGGCCGCCGCGGTGATGCTGCAGGGCATGACCGCGCACTACCTGGTCAACGACACCTACCCGGTGGCCGCCGGTGACACCGTGCTGGTGCACGCCGGCGCCGGTGGGGTCGGCCAGCTGCTGATCCAGCTGGCCAAGGCCAAGGACGCCACAGTGATCACCACCGTGTCCACCGAGGAGAAGGCCGCCAAGGTGCGGGCACTGGGTGCCGACCACGTGCTGAACTACACCGAGCTGGACGACCTCGCCGCCGCGGTGCGCGAGCTGACCGGCGGCGACGGGGTGGCCGCGGTCTACGACGGGGTGGGCAAGTCCACCTTCGACGCCTCGCTGGGCTCGCTGCGAGTACGCGGCACGCTGGCGATCTTCGGCGCCGCCAGCGGCCAGGTGCCGCCGTTCAACCTGCAGCGGCTCAACCTGGCCGGCTCGCTGTTCCTGACCCGGCCCAGCCTCGGGCACTACCTGCGCACCCGCGAGGAGTTGCTGCTGCGGGCCGGTGCGGTGCTCGACGGGCTGGCCCTCGGCGGCCTGCACCTGGAGATCGGCGGCCGGTACCCGCTCGCCGAGGCGGCCCGGGCCTACGACGACCTGGAGAACCGGCGCAGCACCGGCAAGCTACTGCTCATCCCCTGACGGCCGGTCTCGCAAAGGCCTGCCCGGGACCCATGCCTGCTGACAGCGAACCTCGGCGTGCCCGCTCAGGTCCCCCCGACCGGAGGCACGTTGGTGACGGCTGGGGATGGTGGCCCGGCGGAGGCGATGGCCTTGTTGACCGAGTACGTGAGCGCGGCGCCGCCGGTGAGAACGGCGAGGAACTGTGGGATATCCGGAAGCCCCTGCCCGGGCCGGGAGCCGAACGTGAACGCGACGATCAGCACCGCCAGCACGTTGAAGAGCACGTACTGGAAGTCGTACAGGTCGACGTTGCCGTTGTCGTCGGACAGGACGTCGAACGGGTCCGGGCTGAGGGCCGTGGTCTTGGTGACGAGGCCTTGGGCGAGCTTCGACTGGATCGAGACCTTCGCGAACGCTGCCGCGGCGTACGGGCCGCCGAGGAGCACGAAGTATAGATCCGATGCGTCCTTCAGCAGGTCCGAGAAGGTGACGATCAACGAGCGGGCAGCCAGGTAGCCCTCGGTGACGACCATCCAGGCCACCAGAATCGTCCAACTGACTGCGATCAGCTTTCCGGTCGAGTAGCGGTTGTCCAGTCCGGTGATCAGGCCACCCGACGGTTTGCCGAGCCCGTCAGGCGATGTGGCGTGTCTGAGCCGCCTCGCGGAAAGCCGGGAGCCGCCGGCAAGCCAGACGAGGAACACCACCACACCGATCACGGTGACCCCGGCCCAGAACTGCTCCGCCGCGAAACTACTCGACAGGCCCGGCGTGGAATCAAGAGCTGCCATGACGCCCTCCCCCGCAGGAGTGGATGGAATGCTCGGACGTGAAGAATGCGACTCATTTGCGCAGGTGACCCTAAATTGGCCGGCAACCTACCACCTGCCGACTAAGAGGACAAGTCGGGGTGTGACGCCTAGCGCGAGGTGCGCGGGGTGGCCGGGTGCGCGCCGGCGGTCACCAGGTCGGCCACCGCCTGCCGCGGGTTGCCCGAGGTGATCAGGCCCTCGCCGACCAGCACCGCGTCGGCACCGGCCGAGGCGTAGGTGATCAGGTCCCGGGCGTCGCGCACCCCGGACTCGGCGACCTTGACGATCTCGCTCGGCAGTCCCGGCGCGATCCGCTCGAACACCGAACGGTCCACCTCGAGCGTCTTGAGGTTGCGGGCGTTCACACCGATCACCCGGGCACCGGCGTCCAGCGCCCGGCTGGCCTCCTCCTCGTCGTGCACCTCGACGATCGCGGTCATGCCGAGCGACTCGATCCGTTCCCGCAGCCCGATCAGCGCGTTCTGCTCCAGCGCGGCGACGATCAGCAGCACCAGGTCCGCGCCGTGCGCCCGCGCCTCGTGCACCTGGTAGGAGGTCACCACGAAGTCCTTGCGCAGCACCGGGATGGACACCGTCGCCCGCACCTGGTCCAGGTCGGCCAGCGAACCGCCGAACCAGCGCTCCTCGGTCAGCACGCTGATCGCCCGGGCGCCGCCGGCCTGGTACTGCCGGGCAAGCTCGGCCGGGGACTCGATCTCGGCCAGCACGCCACGGGACGGGCTGCGCCGCTTGACCTCGGCGATCACCGCCACCCCGGGCGCGCGCAGGGCCAGGTAGCCGTTCAGCGGTGGCCGGGCGGCCTGGGCGGCGGCCCTGATCTCGTCCAGGCTGATCTCCGCCTGGCGGGCAGCCACGGCTTCCCGGACATCGCCGATGATGTCGTGAGAGAGCGTTCACAGCTGCCTCCTCTGGTGTAGCCACCGCTGGCGCTGGCTGGGGGCGCGGAGTCGATTTGCCAGGACTTGCACGGCCCACCCCTTGATGTTAGTCATCGGCCACCGTCGGATCTTCACCGCGGTCCAGCCGGCGCCAGGGATCGGCCGCGGCGGCCGACACCGCCGGGGCGGCGTACCGGGTCGACAGCAGCGGCTGCCAGTGGCCGGCCCGCAGCACGGTCGCCAGGCCCGCCAGTGCCAGCACCAGCGCCGCCAGCAGGGTCAGCACCGCCCACTGCGGGTGCTGGTGCAGCTCGAACCCACCCGTGCCCTGGGCCAGCCGGTCGCCCAACAGCTCTCGCAACCGCGGCGTCGAGGGCCGGGCGATCCCGCGGCCGGCGCAGACCGCCGACCAGCCGCCCGCCAGCACCACCAGCACCCCGAGGGCCCGGCGGACGAACCCGCCGGTGACCAGCACCAGCACCACCGCCAGCAGGGCCACCACCGCCAGCCCGGTCAGCGCCGGGTACTGCGACCGGCCGGTCAGCTCCACCCGCAGCGGCCCGAACGGCGGCTGGCGAGCGGCCACCACCCCCAGCCAGGACCGGCCGGAGCCGAACAGCACGACCAGTCCCGCCAGCGCCGCCGTCCCCAGCACACCGGCCAGCTCGCGCCGCCGCGTGGCCTGCCCGGCCGCGGCCTCGGTGGTCGGGCCGGACTCCGCCGGCGCCGGGGACGTCATGGTCTCAGTGTCTCGGCGGTGGCGATCGCCTGCAGCACCGCGCGTGCCTTGTTGCGGGTCTCGGCCTCCTCGTTGGCCGGGACGGAGTCGGCAACCACCCCGGCACCGGCTTGGACGTAGGCGATGCCGCCGACCATCACCGCGGTGCGGATCGCGATCGCCAGATCCATGTCACCGGCCGAGTCGAAGTAGCCCACCCCGCCGGCGTAGATGCCGCGCCGGACCGGCTCGATCTCCTCCAGCAGCTGCATCGCCCGCACCTTGGGGGCGCCGGAGACGGTGCCGTGCGGGAACACGGCGGTGAACACGTCGAAGGCGTCCCTGCCCTCGGCGACCTGCCCGCTGACCGTGGACACGATGTGCCAGACGTGGCTGTAGCGCTCGATGGTGCCGAACTCGACCACCTGCACGGTGCCCGGCCGGCAGACCCGGCCCAGGTCGTTGCGGGCCAGGTCCACCAGCATCACGTGCTCGGCGCGCTCCTTCGGGTCGGCCAGCAGCTCGGCCACCAGGGCCGCGTCGGCCACCGGGTCGGCGCCGCGCGGCCGGGTGCCGGCGATCGGGTGGATGGTGGCGGCCTGGCCGGACACCGTGACCAGCGCCTCGGGGCTGGAGCCGACGATGTCGAAGTCGGCGAAGTGCAGGTAGTACAGGTACGGCGAGGGGTTCAGGGTGCGCAGCGCCCGGTAGACGTCGAAGGCGTCGGCGTCGGTCTCGGCCACGAACCGCTGGCCGGGCAGGATCTGGAACACCTCGCCGGCCCGGATCGCCTCCAGGCACTGCCGCACCGCCGCCTCGAACTCCCCCGGCGGGGTGCGGGACGCGGCCGGCTTCGGCGGCACCGCCACCATCGGCACCACCGTCGAGACGGTGGGTGCGGCCAGGTCGCGGGCCATCGCGTCCAGCCGCCGCTCGGCGTCGTCGTACGCGGCGTCCAGCTCGGCCGCCGACATCCGCGGGTCCAGCACGGCGTTGGCGATCAGCGTCACGGTGCAGCTGTGGTGGTCCACCGCGGCGAGGTCGGTGACCAGCAGCATCATCAGCTCCGGCAGGCCCAGCTCGTCCGGTGCGATCTCGGGCAGCGTCTCGATCCGGCGCACCACGTCGTAGCTGAGGTAGCCGACGAAGCCGCCGGTCAGCGGCGGCAGCCCGGGCAGCCGGGGGCCGCGGACCGCCCGCCAGGCGGTGGCCAGCAGTTCGAGGGGGTCACCGCCGTCCGGCAGCCCGGGTGGCGGGTTGCCCTGCCAGCGGGCCCGGCCGTCCTCGACGGTCAGGGTGGCGACTGCGGAAACCCCGACGAACGACCAGCGGGAGAAGGACGCGCCCGGCTCGGCCGATTCGAGCAGGAAGGTGCCGGGCCGGCTGCCGGCCAGCTTGCGGTACACCCCGACCGGGGTCTCGGCGTCGGCGAACAGGGTGCGGGTCAGCGGCACCAGCCGGTGGGTGCGGGCAAGCTCGGCCAGCTGCGACCGGTCGATCACGGCCGCTCCCCCACGACGGCCGGCAGCCGGCCGGCGTCGAAGCAGCTGCGGGCACCGGTGTGGCAGGCCGGCCCGACCTGGTCCACCCGGACCAGCAGCGCGTCGCCGTCGCAGTCCAGCGCGATGGATCGCACGTACTGCACGTTGCCCGACGTGTCGCCCTTGCGCCAGTACTCCTGCCGGGACCGGGACCAGAAGGTGACCCGGCCCTCGGTCAGCGAGCGGTGCAACGCCTCGTCGTCCATCCAGCCCAGCATCAGCACCTCGCCGGTGTCGTGTTGCTGCACCACCGCGGCCACCAGCCCGGCCGGGTCTCGCTTGAGCCGGTCGGCGACCCGCGGGTCCAGGGCGGGGAAGGGGTCGCTGCCATCCCCCGATTCTGCCGTGCGGCAGATCGCCGGCCCGACCCGGTCGTTCAGGCCGGGTAGAGGGCAGGTGGCTGCAGCGGCAGGGTGACGGTGACCGTGGTGCCGCCGGCGACGGTGGAGTCGAACTCGACGTAGCCGCCGTGCGCCGCCACGATCTGGGCGACGATCGCCATTCCCAGCCCGCTGCCGCCCTTGGCCCGGCTGCGGGCCTTGTCGGCGCGCCAGAACCGCTCGAAGACGTGCGCGGCCTCGTCGGACGGCAGGCCGGGACCGGTGTCGATCACCCGCAGCGCCACCGCCTCGCCGGCCGGCGTCCGGCCGCGGATCGCCTCCAGCCGGATCGGGCCGGCCGGGGTGTGGATCGCGGCGTTGGAGGCCAGGTTGATCAGCACCCGCAGCAGCTGGTCGCGATCGCCGATCAGCACCGCGCCGCCGGAACCGGCGATGGTCAGCTCCCGCTCGGGATGCGCCGTCGACACCGCGTTGGCGGCCTCGGCGAGCAGCTTGTCGACCTCGACCGGCTCACGCTGCTGGGCGGAGGCCTGGTCGCCGCGGGCCAGCACCAGCAGGTCCTCGACCAGCCGGGACATCCGGGTGCCCTCCACCTCGATCCGGCGCATCGAGTCGTCCGGGGCGCCGGTGGACAGGCCCTGCAGCCGGGCGAGTTCGGCGTAGCCGCGGATCGAGGTGAGCGGGGTGCGCAGCTCGTGCGAGGCGTCGGCCAGGAACTGGCGCATCCGCTCCTCGCTGCGCACCCGGGCCGCGAACTCGGTTTCCACCGCCTGCAACAGGGTGTTCAGCGCCGAGGCCACCTTGCCGACCTCGGTGCGCGGGGTCGGCTCCGGGTACCCGCAGGTCCAGCCCGGAGCCCTGCGGGGAGAGCTCGGCGGTGACCTCCTGCGCGGTGCGGGTCACCCGGGTCAGCGGGCGCAGGCCGGCCCGCACGCCCCAGCTGGTGAGGCCGGCGGCCAGCAGCACCGCGCCGGCGCCGACCACCAGTTCCAGCAGCAGCAGCCGCTGCAGGGTGTGGTCCACCTCCTCCATCGACAGCCCCGTCACCACGGTGATGGTGTCGCCGGGGATCTGGATCTGCCGGGCGGTCACCCGCAGCCGCAGGTTGCCGCTGGTGACGGTGCGCACCTGGGTCGGGTCGGCCAGCACGGCGGACCGCTGGCGGTCGGACAGGTTCAGCTGGGACAGCGAGGCGATGTTGGCGGTGACGTTGACGACGGCGTTGCCGTTGGAGTCGTAGCCGACGATCCATTCCCGCTGGGCGGTGGCCAACTGGGCGGCCCGGCCGCCGCTGGGCACCCCGACCGAGCAGGCACTGCCGCCGGACAGGATGCACTGCCGGACGCTGGTGGCGTTGCCGGAGGCGACGCTGGTGAGCTGCTGGTCCAGGCGTTGCAACAGGAACGGCCGCAGCAGGAAGTAGGTGGTGGCGCTGGCGATGGTGACCACCACCAGCAGCAGGGCCACCACGCCGGTCACCAGCCGGGCGGCCAGCGTCCGGGGCAGCCAGCGGGCCCGGCGCGCGGGCCGGGCGGGTGGCTCGGGCGGCGGGAACAGCACCGGGGGTGGCAGCGGCGCAGCGCCCAGCCCCGGGGCTGGACCCGGCGGGGTCGGGCCGGCCTGGGACGGCTGCAGGGGCGGGCCGTCCGGACTCGTGGGGGTGCCTGGACCGGCCGGCCCGGTGTCCCGGGCTCCGGTGCCGCTCAAGGTCACCCGCGCGGGGCCTTGACGACGTAGCCGGCGCCGCGCACGGTGTGGATCAGCTTGGGCTCGACGTGGTCGATCTTCTTGCGCAGGTAGCCGATGTAGAGCTCGACGATGTTCGACTGGCCCTGGAAGTCGTACTTCCACACCCGGTCCAGGATCTGCGCCTTGGACAGCACCACCCGCTCGTTGCGCATCAGGTAGCGCAGCAGCTCGAACTCGGTGGCGGTCAGGTGTACCTCCTCGCCGGCCCGGGTCACCTCGTGGCTGTTCTCGTCGAGTTCGAGGTCGGCGACCCGCAGCACGCCGTCCCGGTCGGTGTCGGCCTGGGTGCGGCGCAGCACCGCGTTCACCCGGGCCAGCAGCTCCTCGACGCTGAACGGCTTGACGACGTAGTCGTCGGCCCCGGACCGCAGCCCCGCCACCCGGTCGCTGGCCCCGTCCCGGGCGGTCAGGAAGATCACCGGGACGGCCGAGCCCGCGGCCCGCAGGTTCTGCAGCACGGCGTGCCCGTCCAGGCCCGGCATCATCACGTCCAGCACCACCAGGTCGGGGTCGTGCTCGGCGACCGCGGCCAGCGCGGAGTGGCCGTTGTCGGCGGTCACCGCGTCGTAGCCGTCGAAACGCAGCGCCGAGGCGACCAGGTGCACCACGTTCTCCTCGTCGTCGACCACCAGTACCCGGCGCTTGGCGCGAGGCGCGGTCTGGGTGCTGGCAGCGTGGGACACCGAAGTCGACATTCGCACAGGGTCGCGCGGCACGCTGGGCACCCCCTTAGCTTCTCCTGTGAACAGGCTGTGCGCTAGCTCGGCCGGCCGGCGGAGGGCTCGGCGCGCCCGGTCTGGTCCGCCTGGTCGGACGGGGCGGCAGGGCTGTCGGACGGTGCGGCAGGGCTGTCATAGGGGGCAGGAGGGACGTACTGCCCGCCGCGGGTCGCCACCCAGAGCCAGGACGGCGGCAGCACGGCCAGCACCAGCGCCGCCAGCGCGGCGATCAGCACCACGGCCGGTATCTGGGGCTCGCCGGAGGAAGAGTCCAGCAACAGGTCCAGGGCGGCGCCGGCGGTGATCAGCTGGCCGAGGAGGAACACCCAGCGGTCGTAGCCGTTGTGCAACCGGCCCATCCCCCACAGCACCAGCAGCAGGAAGGCGAGCGCCACCAGGCCGGCCACCAGTTCGCCGCCGCGGCTGCTGGTGATGTCGGGCTGGTCGGGCTGGACGAAGGCGCCGTGCACGATGAACAGGAACGAGTACACGATCAGGAACGGCACCACCACGGTGCCGGCCGCCACCGCCCCGACCACCGTGGCCGGTGTCCGGTTGGGGTCCAGCTTGCTCATCGCCCGCTCCCTCCTACCCGCTGGAACCTAGCCTGGAGCCCGCGGCAGCAGGCTGCAACTGGACACTCGGGCTCCGCTCGAGAAATCACGTGACGTCGAGGAAGGTGCCGATGCGCCTACGCAGGGCCGCTACGACGCTGTCGTCATCGCCCGCGTCCCCGATCGCGTTCGCGGGGGCAACGTCGAGCGCGAGCCGGCTCAGCGTAGGGGCGTCGGTTGCGATCACAAGTTCGATGTCGACGGGGGTCGGTTCACCGTTCGTCGGAGGCGTGTCCGCCACGTTGAACACATAGATCCAGTTCGCGATCTCGCCCGCCGCCCGGCCCACCACCTCACCTGGAGCCGCCAGCCGGTGCGTTCCATCCCCCATGTCGATGATGTCCGGGGCGCCGAGAAACGGCAGCCACGAGTCCCAGACCGGCCGTGGTAGCGCCAGGATGCAGCCCGCTGACGACGACCTGCGGGTGATCTGGAACTTGAACATCACCTGATAGAAGGTTCGCTTGAAGACATTGCTGATATTGGGACCCTCGACCTTGCGCCCGGGCCAGTCCGGGTGAGCGGCGAC
This sequence comes from uncultured Actinomycetota bacterium, assembly GCA_963796905.1. Classification (GTDB taxonomy): domain Bacteria; phylum Actinomycetota; class Actinomycetes; order Mycobacteriales; family Jatrophihabitantaceae; genus Jatrophihabitans_A. Next base: position 58,903 of record CAWCNK010000006.1, read on the forward strand.
CTGACTGGCGAAGTCCGCATCGTGAAGATCGAGTGCCCCGCGCAGGGCGTCTACGGCATGTCGATACGACCCGTGCGTGTCGGTCGTCTGCATCTCGATGACGCCGTAACGATCGAGGCGAACAGCCCCTTGGCCGGCAGCGGGATCGGCAACGACTTCGACGACGGTCGCGTCGAACGACAGTTCCGGACTGGCGTCCGAGCGAGGCAGGCTGATCTCGCCGCCGAAGAGCTGCTGAAAGGTGAGAAACTGGCGGGGCTTCGAGGGGTCGAGTGCCGCATCGACAACGACGGCGCGTACGGCGCCGTCACCGAGATTGGTCACCGGGACGACGTGGATCTCTTCATCGGCAGGCACATCGAACAATCTGCGGACCATCGGATGCAACAGGTCGTCGTCGAGCGCCCGGTGGGGACACACCAGCCAGTCCTGACGCGATCCGTTGCTACCAGCGCTGATCGTGCACACGCCCCGGCTGTTGGCGCTCTTCACGCAGGGCGTGGCTCGTTCGGCAACGCGCGAGAGGAAGGGGCAGCGCTGTGACACCTGATCCGCGCGCGCCCCTTGATGATCGGCGACGGTGGGAAACACCCGGTGACCGAACCACTCCGCCACGTGCGGTCGAAGGAACTCGCGTTCGATCCGCCGTCGCTGTCTGCCCGCGATGGTGGACGCGGCGCGATCGGCTGCGCCTATCCCGCGTTCACCGGGCGAGGGAGAGCCTGGGCTCACGCCGCGGCTCGTTGGAGTAACTGGCCGTGGCGACCGAGGATCGCGATCGGGCGGCGGCGGAAGGGCTCGTACAGCCGCGGGCGGTTGCCCGCGCCGTCGAGGCACGCAGCGACCTCCTCTGCAACCGCGCGAGCGAGCGGGACAGGAACGGCGTTGCCGACCTGGTTGTACTTGCTCGTATTCGGCCCGGCAAAGGAGAACCAGTCGGGGAAGCCCTGGATGCGAGCGGCTTCGCGGATGCTGATGGTGCGATGTTGCTCCGGATGGGTGTACTCCCCTGATTTCGGGTCGCGAAATCGTGTGATGATCGCCCTCGGCACACCATCCCACGTCATCCGGCGGTATCGCCGTGTGTGGTCCTTACGCAGCGCGCGCTGCATGCTGGCTGGAAGTAGCTCGAATGGCAGATCGCGCCAGTCCTGGCCCGGCGCGATCATGCGTAGGCGGTCCAATGTCGCCTGTCCGAGGTCTGCCGCATAGTGGTCGTGCAACTCTCGTGCAGGCATGGGCTGCCCTGAAAGAGTGGTTCTCGCGCGGTCCTGGAAGGGGTCACGCGGTGGACCGGTGTATACGAGGCCAGCCTCTCCCGCGGAAATGGCGGGTAGGTCGCCGATAGCGGCCCGGGTGGTGACGAAGTCGCTCAGGGCATGGGCGGGGATGGTGACGTTCGGAACCAACTCGCCGATCGTTGCCAGGCCGTGCGATGGCGTGGGGAAGCCGTAACCAGCAGGAACTCCCAGATCTTCACGCCAACCGATAATCACCAGGCGCCACCGCATCTGAGGCGCGCCGTACTGCGCGGCCAGCAACTCTGCGCATGCTGCGCTGTAACCGAGACGCTCCAAGCCCGCGAGAATGCCCTGCAGATAGCCGCCGTCGGCCAGCGTGACGAGCCCTGGCACGTTTTCGATGACTACCGCTCGCGGCCTCATAACGTCCGCGGCTCGCAGCACCTGCCGGAACAGCTGATTTCGGAGGTCGGTGACCTCCCGCGGGCCGATCATGCTGAAGCCCTGGCAAGGGGGTCCGGCGAAGAGAAGATCGAGCTCGCCCGGCGCGAGCCCGCTGGCGTTCAGCAGTTCACGGTCCGGGATCGCCCTGATATCGGACTGCATCATCGTGCCCGGTAGATGGCGTCGATGGGTGTCTGCGGCGTCTGCGTCCATCTCGACCGCCAGGCGCAGGTCGAAGCCGCTCTGGACGAGTCCGAGGCTGCCGCCGCCTGCGCCGGCGAACAGGTCCACGGCGAGCTTTGAGATGTTCCCCATCGAAACCGCTGCTCCGCCTCGTCTCTGGTATGTGGAAACTACAGCAGCGTGATTCTACGGGAGGCCACCGACACGGGAGCTGGGCGAGCCCCTGGCGTCAACCGGTTGTTGACCGGCCGGTCACGAAAGCCGGACCGGCAGCCCGGCCGCCGCCAGGCCGCGCTTCACCTCGCCGATGCTGGTCTGCCGGTAGTGGAAGATGCTGGCCGCCAGCACCGCGTCCGCGCCGGCCGCCACCGCGGCCGGGAAGTGCCCGACCTCGCCGGCGCCGCCGCTGGCGACCACCGGCACCGACACCACCGCCCGGACCGCGGCGATCAGCTCGGTGTCGAAGCCGGCCCGGGTGCCGTCGGCGTCCATCGAGTTCAGCAGGATCTCCCCCGCGCCGAGCTCGGCCGCCCGGGCCGCCCACTCCAGGGCGTCCAGGCCGGTGCCCTGCCGCCCGCCGTGCGTGGTCACCTCGAAGCCGGAGGAGGTTCCGGCCGCCCGCCGCGCGTCCACCGAGAGCACCAGCACCTGCCGGCCGAACCGGTCGGCGATCTCGGCCAGCAGCTGCGGACGGGCGATCGCGGCGGTGTTCACCCCGACCTTGTCGGCACCGGCCCGCAGCAGCGCGTCGACGTCGGCCACCGACCGGACGCCACCGCCGACGGTGAGCGGGATGAACACCTGCTCGGCGGTGCGCGAGACCACCTCCAGGGTGGTCTGCCGGCCGGCCGCCGAGGCGGTGATGTCGAGGAAGGTCAGCTCGTCGGCGCCCTCGGCGTCGTAGCGGCGGGCCAGCTCCACCGGGTCGCCGGCGTCGCGCAGGCCGGTGAAGTTCACGCCCTTGACCACCCGGCCGGCCGCGACGTCCAGGCACGGGATGACCCGGATCGCCACCGCCATGCTCAGGCCCCTGTCGCGGGGGCCGCGTCGGCCACCGTGGCCAGCGCCTCGGGCAGCGTGAAGGCACCGGCGTAGAGCGCCTTGCCGACGATCGCGCCCTCCACCCCGATGCCGCGCAGGCCGGCCAGCTGGCGCAGGTCGGCCAGCGTGGACACCCCGCCGGAGGCGATCACCGGCCGGTCGGTGGCGGCGCACACCGAGCGCAGCAGGTCCAGGTTCGGGCCGGTCAGGGTGCCGTCCCGGTGCACGTCGGTCAGCACGTAGCGGGCGCAGCCGTCGGCGTCCAGCCGGGCCAGCGTCTGGTAGAGGTCGCCGCCCTCCGACGTCCAGCCGCGGGCCGCCAGCGTGCTGCCCCGCACGTCCAGGCCGACCGCGATCTGCTCGCCGTGCCGGGCGATCGCCGCGCGCACCCAGTCCGGTGACTCCAGGGCGGCGGTGCCCAGGTTCACCCGGGCGCAGCCGGTGGCCAGCGCGGCCGCCAGCGACTCGTCGTCGCGGATGCCGCCGGACAGCTCCACCGCCACGTCCAGCCGGCCGACCACCTCGGCCAGCAGCTCGCGGTTGCTGCCCCGGCCGAACGCCGCGTCCAGGTCGACCAGGTGCACCCACTCGGCACCGTCGGCCTGCCAGGCAAGCGCTGCGTCCAGCGGGCTGCCGTACCGGGTCTCGGTGCCGGCCTCGCCCTGCACCAGCCGCACCGCGGTGCCGTCGGCGACGTCGACGGCGGGCAACAGCACCAGCGGGGTCATCTCCTGCTCCGATCTCCGAAGGCCACCGCCAGCGCCGGGACGGCGATCGCGGCCACCAGCAACACCCCGACCACCATGGCGATCGAGCGGCTCATCAGGTAGGTCAGCACCGCCACCACCAGCAGCGCCGAGGCGATGACGGCCCGGCGCTCCTTGCGGCGCGCTGACAGCGGCGTGCGCGGCGAGCGGTCCGGGCGCCGGCCCAGCAGCGACCGCCAGCGGGCCCGGCGGCGGCGCCGGTCGGCCTCGGCGGCCAGCCGCTGCCGGTGCTCGGCCAGCCGCTGCTCGGTCAGCGCCTGCCGCTCGGCGCGCCGGCGGGCCCGTTCCTTGCTCATCGCGGCACCGGCTGGCACGGGGTGGGCGGCACCGGCCGGTACTGCAGCTCGCGCCTCGGCCCGTTCCTCACAGCGTGCCCAGCCAGTTCGCCAGCAGCTCCGCGCCGGCGTCGCCGGACTTCTCCGGGTGGAACTGGGTGGCCGACACCGAGCCCACCTCGATCGCGGCCACGAACGGCTCGCCGTGCTCGGCCAGGGTGAGCGCGCACTCCGGACCGGACTCGGCCCTGCCGGGGTTCACGTCCTCGGTGCGGCCCGGGTGCACCGCGTAGGAGTGCACGAAGTAGTACCGGGTGCCCTCGGCCATCCCGGCGAACAGCACCGACCCGGCCGGCGGGCGCACGGTGTTCCAGCCCATGTGCGGGATCACCGGGGCGGCCAGCGGCTCCACCCGGCCGGGCAGCAGGCCCAGCCCCGGCGTCTCGACACCGTGCTCGACCCCGGCGGCGAACAGCACCTGCATGCCGACGCAGATGCCCAGCACCGGCCGGCCGGCTCGCACCCGCTCGGCGAGGATCTGCTGCGCCCCGACCTGCCGCAGCCCTGCCATGCAGGCCGCGAACGCCCCGACGCCGGGCACCACCAGGCCGTCCGCCTCGACCGCGACGGCCTGCTCGGCGCTCAGCCGGACCTCGGCACCGACCCGTTCCAGCGCCCGGACGGCCGACCGGACGTTGCCCGAGCCGTAGTCCAGCACGGTCACCCTGCGCATCGGACCACCGCTACAGCACGCCCTTGGTGGACGGGATGCCCGGCTGCCGCGGGTCCGGTTCGACCGCGGCCCGCAGCGCCCGGGCCACCGCCTTGTACTGCGCCTCGGTGATGTGGTGCCAGTCCCGTCCGGCCTGCACGCTGACGTGCAGGGTCAGCCGGGCGGCGACGGTGAAGGACTCGAAGACGTGCCGGGTCAGGGTGGTGGCGTACGGGATGCCCTGGCCGAGCAGGTAGGGCGGCGCCCCGGCGGGCTCGGTGTGCACCAGGTAGGGACGGCCGGACAGGTCCACCGCGGCCGACACCAGCACCTCGTCCATCGGAATCACCGCGTCGCCGAAGCGGCGGATGCCGGCCTTGTCGCCGGCCGCCGTCGCGAAGGCCTGGCCGAGCGCGATGGCCGCGTCCTCCACGCTGTGGTGGGCGTCGATGTGCAGGTCCCCGTCGACGTGCATCACCAGGTCGAACAGGCCGTGCTTGGCGAACGAGCAGAGCATGTGGTCGAAGAAGCCGACCCCGGTGCTGACGTCGGCGCTGCCGGTGCCGTCCAGGTCCGATCTCGACCAGCACCTTGGTCTCGGCGGTACTGCGCTCGATGCGTCCGGTGCGGTTCACGTCCGGTCCTCCTCGTTCGATCCGGCCCGGTTTCGGCCCGGAAACTCTTGACTGTCGTGCCCGATCTGATCGTGCCCGACCAGATCGCTGCCGAGGACATCGGTGAGCGCGGCCCGGAAGGCGGCCATCTCCTCGCCGGTGCCGATCGACACCCGCAACCAGCCGGCCGGGCCGGTCTCGCGGACCAGCACGCCGCGCTCGACCAGGCCCTGCCAGACGGCGTGCCGGTCGGCGAAGGTGCCGAACAGCACGAAGTTGGCCTCGGAGTCCGGTGCCCGCAAACCCTGCGCGCGCAGCCAGGCCAGCGTGGCGTCGCGCTCGGCGCGCAGCGACTCCAGCGCGCCCTGCAGCTCGCCGCTGTGGGCCAGGGCGGCCAGCGCGGTCGCCTGGCTGACCGCGGACAGGTGGTAGGGCAGCCGGACGATTCTGAGCGCGTCCACCACCTCGGCCGAGGCCGCCAGGTAGCCCAGCCGGCCGCCGGCCAGCGCGAACGCCTTGCTCATGGTGCGGGTGACCACCAGCTGCGGGTAGTCGGCCAGCAGCCGCACCGCGCTGGGCACACCGGCCCGGCGGAACTCGGCGTAGGCCTCGTCGACCACCACCAGGCCGGGTGCCACGTCCAGCACCGCGCGCAGCTGGGAGTGCGGCAGCGCCGTCCCGGTCGGGTTGTTCGGCGAGGCCAGCAGCAGCACCGACGGCTGCACCCGCTCGATCAGCGGCAGCGCCTGGTCGAGGTCCAGGCCGAAGTCGGCCGCCCGCGGGCCGGTCACCCACTCGGTGAAGGTGTTGCGGGCGTACTCCGGATACATCGAGTACGTCGGGGCGAACGACAACGCGGTGCGCCCCGGGCCGCCGAAGGCCTGCAGCAGCTGCTGCATGACCTCGTTCGAGCCGTTGGCCGGCCACAGCTGCTCGGGCCGCAACCGGGCCCCGGACTCGGCCTGCAGGTAGTCGGCCAGGGCCGCGCGCAGCTCGGCGCACTCCCGGTCGGGGTAGCGGTTCAGCCCGGCCGCCGCCGCGGCCACCTGGGCCGCGATCGCGGCGACGACCCCGGCCGGCGGCGGGTAGGGGTTCTCGTTGGTGTTCAACCGCACCGGCACGTCCAGTTGCGGCGCGCCGTAGGGCACCTGGCCGGCCAGCTCCGGACGCAGCGGCAGCCTGCTCAGCGCTCCGGTCATGCCGGCGTCATCCGGGCCCGCACGGCGTCGCCGTGCGCCGGCAGGTCCTCGGCCTCGGCCAGTGCCAGAACGTGCGGGGCCACCTCGGCCAGCGCAGCCTGGCTGTAGTCCACCAGGTGCACGCCGCGCAGGAACGACTGCACGCTCAGCCCGGAGGCGTGCCGGGCAGTGCGTCCGGTGGGCAGCACGTGGTTGGACCCGGCGCAGTAGTCGCCCAGCGAGACCGGCGAGTGGGCGCCGACGAACACGCAGCCGGCGTGCCGGACCCGCTCGGCCGTCGCGCGGGCGTCGGCGGTGAGCACCTCCAGGTGCTCGGCGGCGTAGGCGTTGACCACCTGCAGGCCCTGTTCCAGGTCGGCCACCAGCACGATCGCCGACTGCGGCCCGGTCAGCGCGGTGCGCACCCGGTCCCGGTGCCGGGTGGTGGCCACCTGCCATTCCACCTGGGCTCGCACCGCGTCGGCGAGGTCGGTGGAGTCGGTGACCAGCACCGAAGCCGCCGACGGGTCGTGCTCGGCCTGGCTGATCAGGTCGGCGGCGACGTGGCTCGGGTCGGCGTGCCGGTCGGCCAGGATGGCGATCTCGGTCGGCCCGGCTTCGGCGTCGATGCCGATCGTCCCGCGCAGCAGCCGCTTCGCCGCCGCCACGTAGACGTTGCCGGGCCCGGTGACCAGGTCCACCGGCTCGATGCCGAGCGCGTCGTCGCCGTAGGCCAGCAGCGCGATCGCCTGGGCACCGCCCACCGCGTACACCTCCTCGACGCCGAGCAGGGCGCAGGCGGCCAGGATCGCCGGGTGCGGCAGGCCGGTCTCGCGTTGCGGCGGCGAGCAGACCGCCAGCGACGGCACCCCGGCCGCCTGGGCCGGCACCACGTTCATCACCACCGAGGACGGGTAGACCGCGATGCCGCCGGGGACGTAGAGCCCCACCCGGTCGACCGGGATCCACTTCTCGGTCACGGTGGCGCCGGGACCCACCTCGACGTCGGTGACCGGCCGGCGCTGCTCGGCGTGCACCACCCGGACCCGCCGGATCGACTCGTCCAGCGCGGTGCGGACCTGGTCGGGAAGGTCGACGAGCGCCTTGGCCAGTGCCTCGGCCGGTACCCGCGGGTCGGGCACGTCCACCCCGTCGAAGCGGACGGTGGCCGCCCGGGCGCCGGGGTAGCCCTGCTCGCGCACCGCCCGGACCACCGGGCCGACCGCCTCCAGCGCGGCACTGACATCCAGCGCCGCCCGCGGCAGCAGCCGGCGCAGCTGGGCCGGGCTCGCGGCGGTGCCGGACAGGTCGAGGAGGCGGAGCACCCGGCCAGTCTAGTTGCGTGGGCGGTGCTGACCGTCGGTCGCGGGCGGCGCCCGGATACCACGCAGCCGGCGGTAGCTGTCGCGCAGCCGTGGCGACGGACCACGCGGCCGGCGCCCGGATACCCTCCGCAACGCGGGCAGCGGACGCCGCGCAGCCAGGCCGGAACCGCCGTACGGTGTGCGGGTGCCTGCTCCGCACCCGGGTGACGCCTCGGGTCACACCGAGGTGCTGCCGCTGTTCCCGCTGGGGACGGTGCTGGTGCCGGGCATGCGGCTGTCCCTGCACGTCTTCGAGCCGCGCTACCGCCAGCTGGTGGCCGACCTGCTCGGGACGCAGGACCCGAGCGCGCCGGAGTTCGGGGTGGTGGCGCTGCGGCAGGGTTGGGAGGTCGGCGAGCTCGGCGAGGTGCACCCGGTCGGCACCGCGGCCCGGGTGACCGGGGTGCTGCCGCACGCGGACGGCCGCTGCGACCTGGCCGCGATCGGGGCACGGCGGTTCGTGCTCGAGGCGCTGGACACCCGCAGCAAGCCGTACCTGCTGGGCACCGTCCGGTGGCTGGCCGAGCCGGTGGGCGATCTCGATCCGGAACTGCCGGACGCGGTTCGGCGGGCGCTGGAACTGCACCTGCGCACCCTGATCGCGCTGCGCGCCGACCCGGGGGTGGCCGGTGACCTCACCGAGGCCGGCGACGATCCGCAGGCGCTGTCCTACGCGGCGGCCCGGCTTCCCACGCTGCCGCTGGCCGACCGCCAGGCGCTGCTCGCGGTGGCCGACACCGCCGGCCGGTTGCAGGCCGCCCGCGCCGTGCTGCGCCGGGAGACCGAACTGCTGCGGCAGGTGCGGGCGGTACCGATCACCGCGGCGACCTTCCGGCGGCCCGGCTCCAGCTGAGCGTTCCGGAGCCCGGCTGCAGCTGAGCTTCTGCGGCCCGGCTCCAGCTGAGCGTTCCGGCGCCCGGCTGCAGCTGAGCTTCTGCGGCCCGGCTCCAGCAGAGCCCGTGCGGTGCGGGCTCAGCGGTCGGCGAGGGTGGCGTCCGCGCTCAGCCCGACCAGTGCGGTGTAGACCAGCACCGCGAAGAAGGCCTGGACGGCCAGCGCGGGCACCGAATGCAGGCTGAGCTGCGGGTGGAAGGCGGAGTCGACCTGCCGGGCCGGGCTGCCGCTGGGCAGCAGCTCACCGACCACGCGGGCCAGCAGCGAGCTGAGCAACCCGGCGACCGTCAGCGCGACCAGCACCGCCGGTCCCCGCAACGCCCGCAGCCGCCAGGCGACCAGGCCGAACACCATGCCGAGGCCGATCGACAGCAGCACGAACCGGCCGTCACCGGCGACCTGGGACTCGCTCTCGTCCGGGATCACGAAGGGCGATTTGCCGTCCCCACCGGACAGCAGGTAGGACACCGTCTGCGGCGCCAGCACGCGCCAGGCCAGCCCGGCCAGCACGCCGGCCAGCAGCTGCGCGGCGACCAGCAGCGCCAACGGCCGCCACGACCGAGCCGGACGGTCCGGCTCGACGGCAGGCGCCGGAGCGTCGGTGACGGCGTCGGTCATCGGTTCCTCTGGTCGGCGGGCTGGGCGGGCTGTGCGGGCGGCAGGTCGGCCGGTGCCGGTCGGCCGGCCCGGCGGGTGGGTTCGTTCGGGCTAACGGTAAGCCGCCCGTCGGCGAACACCGCACCCGGCGTCCGCCACACCCCGGGCTCGACCAGCGGGCTGGCCGGCAACAGCACCAGTGCCGCGGGCTCGCCGACGGTCAACCGCCCGGTCCGCCGGCGCATCCCGGCGGCGCCGGCCGAGGACTCGGTGGCGACCCGCAGCGCCCCGAGCCGGCCCAGCCCGGTGTTGGCCAGCCGGTCCAGCTCGCGGGGATCGACCGCCGGGGCGGTGGCCGAACGCCCGGAGCAGGTGCCGTAGAGCAGCGGCACCCCGGCGGCGACCAGGTCGGCGGCATTGGCCGCGGCGTCCCGGCCGAAGCCCTGGGAGAAGAACGCCTGCAGGGTGGACGTGATCTTCATGCCGCTGGCGGCGATCCGCTCGACGAGCGGAGCCGGCAGCCGCTCGGCAGGGACCCGGGCGAGTTCGTCCACGCCGGCGTCCAGCGCCCGGCCCACCAACTCGACGGTCAGCGCGTGCGCGACTGCCGGCAGGCCGGCATCGTGAGCCGCCGTGACGACGGCCCGCACCACCGCCGGGGGCAGCACCGGGGTGGCCCGCGGCCCGGCGTCGAGGCCCAGTTCGATCAGGTCCGCACCGGCCGCGGCCAGCCGCTGCACCACCCAGCGGGCCTGCGCCGGTGAGTTCAGGTACTCCGCGCCGTCCGGGGTCTGCCAGCAACGGACCTGATGGCCGGCCGGGGCGAGCAGCACCGGGCCGCTCACCGCGACCACCGGCCAGCCCGGTGGCGGCGGCTGGTGGCCGGTCCGCCAGCGCAGGGCCAGGTTGAGCGGCGAGGACAGGTCGCGGATGCCGACCAGTCCGGTTTCCAGGCCGGTCGCCAGCTGAGCTTCGACCTGGTTACCTTGCTGGTTGGCCGGCTGGCTCAGGTGCAGGTGCGTGTCGACCACACCGGGGACCACCCAGTGGTTGACCCCGCCGAGCACCAGCAGGTCGCTGGGCAGGCCGGACCGCTCGGACCGGATGTCGGCGATCCGGCCCGCACCGTCCACCACCACCAGCCCGAAGCTCGGTTCGGTGTGGCCGCCGGCCCACACGGTGCCGACGAACGCGACACCGCGGCTGGGCGCCGCCCCGTCCCGAACCCGACGGGACCGGAACAGCGCCAGGCCCTGCCGGGCGCGGGCGGCCAGCCCGGCCGGCAGCCGCACCCCACGCCGGTCGGACGGCTGGTCCTCGGGACTCACCCGTCCATTCTGGCAAGCGTGTCCACTACGCGGGATGTGTCAGGTTGCGTCGGCGGGCATTGGCCGAGTCCGCTTCCTCAGTACCGGCCGGCTCTCAGTATCAGCCGGACGTCAGAACCGGCCGGTGGGCATCTGGCGGAGCAGGATCTGCAGTTCGTCGACCTTGCCGGGCGGCACCACGTTGGCGAGGTCGATCCGGCTCAGCGCCTGCACCGTGCGAGCCCGGCGGAACGGCCGCACCAGCCGCCAGGCGATCAGCAACGGCGCCCACGGGCTGCCCGGCAGCCCGACCCGGCGCAGTTCCCGGCGCAGGCCGCGGCGGGTGTGGGCGACCAGGGCCGCCACCCGCGGTTCCAGCGGGCCGAGCCGGCGTGCTCCGGACAGCCGGCTGGCGAGCGCGTTGAGCATCCCGCGCACCGCGAGGATCACCAAGGCCAGCACGCCGAGCAACACCGCCAGCACCTTGAGGTGGCCCAGCCAGCTGAGCACCGCCAGCGCGAGAATCGCGATGCCGGTCCACTGCACCGCGTTGATCAGCGCGCTGCCCAGTGCCCGGACCAGCAGGTAGCGCCGCAGCACCTCCTGGCTGGCCGCCGAGCCCGGGCCGATGTTGCCCACCTCGACGATCGGCCGCTCGTCGAACATCGGCCGTTCGCTGAACACCGGCTGACCGCCGAACGGTGACCGGGACGACCGGCTGCCGAAGGACCGCACCGGCCAGCGCGGCCGGCTCTGCTCGCTCATACCCTGCTCAACGCTCACCGGGCCTGACAAGTTTCCGCAAGCACCACGCGCTCGGCGGGCACCGGTCAGCGGGCGCCGACCGGTAGGTCGAGCAATGCGTTCGGTCCGAGCAGCGCCTTGATGTCGCCCATCAGGCCCTGCGACGGCGTCACCCGGTAGTCCGGCAGTTCGGTCCGCAGCCGCTGGCCGAACGTCAGCTGAATCTCGACCGGGGTCGGCCCGGGGTGTGAGCGCAGGATCTCCTTGAGGTTCTCCACGATCGCCGTGCGGCACTGCTGCTGGTTCATCGCCAACCGCAGCGGGCCGTCCATGCCCTTGGTCAGGTCGGGCAGCGTGAGGTCCGAGCCGATGATCCGGACGGTGTCCTCGCGGGCATCCACCCGGCCGGTGATCACCACGATGGCGTCCTCGGCGATCTGCAGACCGACCTGGGCGTAGGAGGCCGGGAAGAACAGCACCTCGACCGACCCCTCGAGGTCCTCCAGGACGACCTGTGCCCACGCCTTGCCGTCCTTGGTCATCCGCCGGGTGACGCTGGACAGGATGCCGGCGATGATGACCTTCTCGCCCTCCTTGACCGCCTCGGTCTGCAGGTCGGCGATGGTCACCTCGGCGGAGGAGCGCAGGATGTGCTCCACGCCGAACAGCGGGTGGTCGCTGACGTAGAGGCCCAGCATCTCCCGCTCGAAGTTCAGCAGCACGGACTTGTCCCACTCCCCCTCGGGCACCCGCACCGCGAACATGTCGCCGAGTCCGGAGTCCGTGGAGTCGTCGCCGAAGCCGAACAGGTCGAACTGGCCGATCGCCTCGGCCTTCTTGGTGGAAAGCACCGCGTCGATGGAGGCCTCGTAAACCTGGATCAGGCCCTTGCGGTGGTGGCCCAGCGAGTCGAACGCCCCGGCCTTGATCAGCGCCTCGACGGTGCGCTTGTTGCAGGCCAGCGCGTCGACCTTGCGCAGGTAGTCGGAGAAGTCGGTGAACCCGGAGTTGGCCTTGCGCGCCGTGGTGACCGAGACCACCACGTTGCCGCCGACGTTGCGCACCGCCGACAACCCGAACCGGATGTCGGAGCCGACCGGGGTGAAGTTGGCGTCGGAGGCGTTGACGCACGGCGGCAGCACCTTGATGCCCATCCGCCGGCACTCGGCCAGGTAGATCGCCATCTTGTCCTTGTCGTCCTTGACCGAGGTCAGCAGCGCTGCCATGTACTCGGCCGGATAGTGCGCCTTGAGGTAGGCGGTCCAGTAGGACAGCAGGCCGTAGGCGGCCGAATGTGCTTTGTTGAACGCGTAGTCCGAGAACGGCACCAGGATGTCCCAGAGCGTCTTGATCGCGTCGGCGGAGTAGCCGTTGGTCTGCATGCCGGCCGAGAACTTCTCGTACTGGGCGTCCAGCTCGGACTTCTTCTTCTTGCCCATCGCCCGGCGCAGCAGGTCGGCGCCACCCAGGGTGTAGCCGGCCAGGTGCTGGGCGATCGCGATCACCTGCTCCTGGTAGATGATCAGGCCGTAGCTGTCGGCGAGGATCTCGGCCAACGGCTCGGCCAGCTCCGGGTGGATCGCCACCACCGGCTCGCGGTCGTTCTTGCGGTTGGCGTACTTGTTGTGCGAGTCCGCGCCCATCGGGCCCGGCCGGTACAGCGCGATGACGGCGGAGATGTCTTCGAAGTTGTCCGGGCGCATCGAGCGCAGCAGGGCCCGCAGCGGGCCGCCGTCGAGCTGGAAGACGCCGAGGGTGTCGCCCCGGGTCAGCAGCTCGTAGGTCGGCTTGTCGTCCAGCGGCAGGTCCTCCAGCACCAGTTCGAGGTCGCGGTTGGCCCTGATGTTGTCGACCGCGTCGTCGAGGATGGTGAGGTTGCGCAACCCCAGGAAGTCCATCTTGATCAACCCGAGGCTCTCGCACGACGGGTAGTCGAACTGGGTGATGATCGCGCCGTCGGCCTCCCGGCGCATGATCGGGATGAGGTCCAGCAGCGGGTCCGAGGACATGATCACGCCGGCCGCGTGCACGCCCCACTGCCGCTTGAGGCCCTCCAGGCCCTTGGCGGTGTCGACGACCCGCTTGACCTCGCCGTCGGCGTCGTACAGCGCGCGGAACTCACCACCCTCGCCGTAGCGGTTGTGGGTGGGGTCGAAGATCTTCGACAGCGGGACGTCCTTGCCCATCACCGGCGGCGGCATCACCTTGGTGATCCGGTCCCCCATCGCGAACGGGTAGCCGAGCACCCGGGCGGCGTCCTTGACCGCCTGCTTGGCCTTGATGGTGCCGTAGGTGACGATCTGGGCGACCCGCTCGTCGCCGTACTTGTCGGTGACGTAGCGAATCACCTCGCCGCGCCGGCGCTCGTCGAAGTCCACGTCGAAGTCCGGCATCGAGACCCGGTCCGGGTTGAGGAACCGCTCGAAGATCAGGCCGTGCCGCAGCGGGTCGAGGTCGGTGATCCGCATCGCGTAGGCCACCATGCTGCCGGCACCCGAACCACGGCCGGGGCCGACCCGGATGCCGTTCTCCTTGGCCCAGTTGATGAAGTCGGCCACCACCAGGAAGTAGCCGGGAAAGCCCATCTGGGTGATGACGCCGACCTCGAAGTCGGCACGCTTGCGAACCTCGTCCGGTACGCCGTCCGGGTAGCGGGCCAGCAGCCCGCGCTCGGTCTCCTTGACGAACCAGGACGTCTCGTCCTCACCGGCGGGCACCGGGAACCGCGGCATGTAGCTCTTGGACTCGTCGAAGGCGATCTCGCACCGCTCGGCGATCAGCAGGGTGTTGTCGCAGGCCTCGCGCAGCTCGTACTTGTCGGCCCACAGCGAGCGCATCTCGGCCGGGGACTTGAGGTAGAAGTCCTTGGCGTCGAACTTGAACCGGTTCTGATCCTGCATGGTCTTGCCGGACTGGACGCACAGCAGCACCTCGTGGGCGTCGGCGTCCTCGGCCCGGGTGTAGTGCAGGTCGTTGGTGGCGATCATCGGCAGGCCCAGGTCCTTGCCGAGGCGGAGCAGGCCGTCGCGCACCCGGGTCTCGATGCCGAGGCCGTGATCCATCAGTTCCAGGAAGAAGTTGTCCCGGCCGAAGATGTCCCTGAACTCGGCGGCGCTGGCCCGGGCGTTGTCGTAGTTGCCGATCCGCAGCCAGGTCTGGATCTCCCCGGACGGGCAGCCGGTGGTGGCGATCAATCCCCCGGCGTAGTCGTTGAGCAGTTCGCGGTCGGCCCGGGGCTTGTAGAAGAAGCCCTCCAGGCTGGACCGGCTGGCCAGCCGGAACAGGTTGTGCATGCCGGCGGTGTTCTCGGCCAGCAGGGTCATGTGGGTGAACGCGCCGGCGCCCGAGACGTCGTCCTCGCCGCCGTCGGCCCACCGCACCCGGGTCCGCTCGGCGCGGTGGGTCTTGGGCGTGAGGTAGGCCTCCATGCCCACGATCGGCTTGACGCCGTGCAGCTTGGCCTTCTTGTAGAAGTCGTAGGCGCCGAAGACGTTGCCGTGGTCGGTCATGGCCACCGCCGGCATGCCCATCCGGGCGGTCTCGGCGAACAGGTCGTCGAGCCGGGCCGCGCCGTCGAGCATCGAGTACTCGGTGTGCACGTGCAGGTGGACGAAGGAGTCGGACTCTCCGGTAACGGTCACAGCGGTGCCCACGTCCTTCGTTCGGGTGGCGCCCCCTCGAGCGGGCTGGCCAGCGGATTCCGATTCTGCACCCAGCCACCGACAACACGCTGCGCGCCTGCCCCGCGAGTCTCTCGACCAGCACTTGAGAGTCGCCATCGAGCCCGCAGGACGATGGGTTCTGTCGGCCCGCTGTGCCAGCATGGGGCCATGTCCATCATCAAGATCAACGCGATCACCGTGGCCGCCGACAGTGGCGACGAGCTTGCCAAGCGGTTCGCCGCCCGGGCCGGCGCGGTCGACGACCAGGACGGCTTCGAGGGCTTCGAGCTGTTGCAGCCGACCGACGGCCGGACCACCTGGCTGGTCATCACCCGCTGGCGCGACGAGGCCGCCTTCACCGCCTGGACCAGCTCGCCGGCCTTCGGTCAGGGCCACCAGTCAGAGGGCCGGCAGGCGCCCGAGGGCGAGCACGGCGGCGAGCCGCCCCGCAGGCCGGTCGGGGTCTCCAGCGAGCTGTGGTCCTACGTGGTCGCCGGTGGCTCCGCGGGAGGGACGACCTAGCGGTTCGCCGGCCTCAGTCGCTCGGTGGCGGCCCGAACCCGATCGGCTTGACCAGGATCAGGAACGGCCACGGTGGCCACAGGTCGGGCAGTTCTTCCAGCGGCAGGAAGCCCACTCCCCGGTAGAACAGCCGGGTCCTGGCGTAGGCGGCGTCGGGCGAGGACGGTCCGATGGTCTTGACCTGGAGCAGGTGCGGGCCGGCGGTGGCCACCTCTGACTCGACCAGCTCGATCAGTGCCCGTCCGACGCCGCGCCGGTGCCAGCCCGGGTCCACCGCGATCAGGTGGATCTCGCTCGATTCCGGGAAGTGCCGGCGCAGCAGCACCGCGCCCACCACCGTGCCATTTACCCGGGCCAGGTAGGTTGGCATGGTGGCCGCGTCCCGGACGTATTCCTCCAGGGATTCCCGGTCACCGAACCAGTCGGGCAGTGCCTCCAGGAGCCGGCGCACCGAGTCGGGATCGGGTTCCGACGGGCTGAGGAGAACCTCGGGGGCGCTCACAGCTCCGCTTCCAGCACGTCCAGCGCGTGCTGTAGATCGGCCGGGAACGGCGAGACCACGGTCAGCCGCTCGCCGGTGCCGGGATGCTCGAACGACAGCGAGCGGGCATGCAGCCACTGCCGGGCCAGGCCGAGCCGGCGGCTGAGCACCGGGTCGGCGCCGTAGAGGGAGTCGCCGCAGCAGGGGTGGCGCAGGGCGGCCATGTGCACCCGGATCTGGTGGGTGCGGCCCGTCTCCAGCCGGATGTCGAGCAGCGACGCGGCCCGGTAGGCCTGCACCGTCTCGTAGTGGGTGACGCTGGGCCGGCCGCCGGCCACCACCGCGAACTTCCAGTCCGAGGACGGGTGCCGGTCGATGGGTGCGTCCACCGTGCCGCTGCTCGGGTCGGGGTGCCCCTGCACCAGGGCGGCATAGCGCTTGTCCACGGTGCGCTCCTTGAAGGCCCGCTTCAGCGCCGTGTAGGCCCGCTCGCTGCGCGCCACCACCATCACCCCGGTGGTGCCGGCGTCGAGCCGGTGCACGATGCCCTGCCGCTCGGCCGCACCCGAGGTCGACAGCCGAACGCCCATCGCCGCCAAGCCCTGGGTCACCGTCGGACCCTCCCAGCCGATGGTGGGATGCGCCGCGACGCCCACCGGCTTGTCGATGACCACCAGGTCGTCGTCGGAGTGCAGCACCACCAGGCCGTCCACCGCCCGGGGCGGCGCGGCGGCCAGGTCCACCGGCTCCGGCATGCTGACCTCCAGCCAGGCGCCGCCGCGGACCCGCTCCGAACGGGCCGGACTGGCACCGTCCAGGCTGACCGCCCCGTCGTCGATCAGGCCGGCGGCGACCGTGCGGGACAGCCCGAACAGCCGGGACATCGCGACGTCGAGCCGCAGGCCGTCCAAGCCCTCGGGCACCGGCAGCATCCGGACGTCAGGCATGCGGTCCACGCGAGTCATGCGGCCCCGCGCACGTCGGGCGACCTGCTATCAATCGCCGGATCGGACGACAGCGCCGCGGGCTCGCCATCGGCGGGCCGGCGCGAACCGAACTCGACGCCGCGCAGCGACAGCAGCACGGCCAGCACCCCACCGGTGACGATCGCCGAGTCGGCGAGGTTGAAGATCGGCCAGACATGCCCGTCCCGGGCGAACACCGAGATCCAGTCCACCACGTGGCCCCGGCCCGGCGACGGGGCCCGGAACAGCCGGTCCACCAGGTTGCCGACCGCACCGCCCAGCACCAGCCCGAGCGCGATCGCCCAGCCGGCGGAGGTGAGCCGGCGGGCCGCCCGCAGCATGATCACGACGACCAGGATCGAGATACCGGTCAGCACCACGGTGGCACCGGTACCGACCGAGAAGGCGGCCCCGCTGTTGCGTGCCTGCACCAGGTACACCGCGCCGCCGAGCAACCGGATCCCGGGATCGGTCGGCTGGATATGGGCTACCACCAGGACCTTGCTCAGCACGTCCGCGGCCAGCGCGATCAGCGCGGCGCCGAAGAACAGCCACATCCGGGTCCGGGGTCGCTGACCGGTGCCTGGTCCGGCGGGAGGTACGGGGTCAGCCGGGGAGGAGTCGGTCACGCGTCCCATTCTCGCGTATCGGCGTGCCGGCCCGCGCCACAGCGGCCGGCCGGGGCGCAGCGCGGGCTAGTGGCGTTCGGCCCGGGCCTTGCAGTCGGCGTCCAGGGTCGCCATCGGCAGCGCCTTGAGCCGGGCCTTCGGGATCGGCTTGCCGCAGTCCTCGCAGATGCCGTAGGTACCGGAGTCGATCCGCTCGATGGCGTGCTGGATCTGGACGATCAGCAGGTGCCGGTTGGCCGCGATCGACTGCGCCTGCTCCCGCTCGAAGGCCTTGCTGCCTGCGTCGGCCTGGTCGTCGCCAGCTCCGTCCTGGGATTGCGTGAGGTCGTCCAGCTGGCTGATCGACCGGTCGTACTCCAGCTGCATCTCGGACAGCTCGTCCTGCAGTTGGCCGCGGATCTCGGCCAGGTCCGCGGCGTCGAGGTCGCTGCCGATCTGGGCGGCGGGTTCGGCGCCGGCTGGTGCGGCCTGGGTGCTGGCTCCGGTTGCGGCCGGGGCCTTCTTGGCCGGGGCCTTCTTGGCCGGGGCCTTCTTGGCCGGGGCCTTGGTCGCGGCAGACTTGGTGGCGGGCGCCTTCTTCGCGGGTGCAGACCTGGCCGGTGCGCTGCTGCCCGCCGGTGCGGCCTTGGTGGCGGGCGCCTTCTTGGCCGGGGCGCTCTTGGTGGCAGCTGCCGCCTTGGTCACCTTGGTAGCGGCGCCGTTCTTGACCGGCGTCGCGTCGGTCGCCTTCGTAACTGCCTGTGCCTTGGTCGCCGGGGCGGCCTTGGTCGCCTTAGCGGCGCTCTTGGTCGCGGCTGCCGCCTTGGCCGGAGCGGCCTTGGCTGCCTTGGCCGGGCGGCCTTGCCGCCTTGGCCGGCGCAGCCTTGGCGGCGGTTCCAGATTTGGCCGGAGCGGCCTTGGCCGTCCTGACAGGCGCCGCCTTGGCAGTGCTCTTGGCGGCGGTTCCAGCCTTGGCCGGAGCGGCCTTGGTCGTCTTGGCCGGGGCCGCCTTGGCGGCAGTTCGAGCCTTGGCCGGACCGGCCTTCGTCACCTTCGCCGGCGCCTTAGCGGCAGCCGCGGTACTGGACGACTTCTTCGCCGGCGCCTTGGCGGCCGGAGCCTTCTTCGCCGCAGCCTTGGTAGCCGCCGCGTTCGTGGAAGCAGCCTTACCGGCCGCGGCCTTGGTCGCCGGTTGTGCCGCCGCCTTGGTCGCGCGGCCAGCCGCCGTGACCTTGCTCGCAGCTTTGGCCGGCACGTTGCCTGCGCGCCGCAGCGCCCCACCGATCCGGTCACGCACGCCGGCCATAGCGGCCCCCTCTCACCCGGTGCCGCCACCGGTGACGGCACCGGCTGTTGGCAAGCCGCCAGGATAACGAGTCCTCCGTCCGGGGCGGTAGCGGGCGCGCCGGGTGGCGCCGGCCACACTTTGCGGATCCTCCGAACCGCTCACCTGGGCACCCACCCCCGGCATCCCGAAATCCGGCTGCGCGGGCCGCTAGACTTCGAGCCAGGCGTTGACGAGGACAAGTAGCGCCGGCGGCAGGTACGAGCGAACCGGGGACGGTGTGAGCCCGGTGCCGAGCGCCGGCAGCGAAATCACCTCCGAGCTTCGGAAGAAAGTGTCAGACGGCACAAGTAGAACCGAACGCATGACAAGAGCGGGCACTCCAGCCGAGTGCCAAGAGGGGTGGTACCGCGGCAGCCTGGCTGTCGTCCCTTCACCGAAGGGTCGATCCGATTCCGGATCGGCACGGTCCGGCGAAGGAGGGTCCGCGATGGCCTACCAGGCTCTGCCCGCACATGTGGATCTGGCGGCGACCGACCACGAGGTGATCGCGTTCTGGCGGGAGCACCAGATCTTCGCCAAGAGCCTGGAGCAGACCGCCGACGGCCCGCCCTACGTCTTCTACGAGGGGCCGCCGACCGCCAACGGCACGCCGGGCACCCACCACATCGAGGCTCGTGCCTTCAAGGACCTGTTCCCCAGGTTCAAGACCATGAAGGGCTACTCGGTGCCCCGGATGGCCGGCTGGGACTGCCACGGCCTGCCCGTCGAGCTCGCCGTGGAGAAGCAGCTGGGCTTCACCGGCAAGCCGGACATCGAGCGGTACGGCATCGCCGAGTTCAACGCCCAGTGCCGGGCCGAGGTACAGCGCAACGTCGACCAGTTCACCGCGATGAGCGAGCGGATGGGCTATTGGGCCGACTACGACAACGCCTACTGGACGATGAACTCCGACTACATCGAGTCGGTGTGGTGGGCGCTCAAGCGGATCTTCGACCAGGGCCTGCTGGTGGAGGACCACCGGGTGGCGCCGTACTGCCCGCGTTGCGGCACCGGCCTGTCCGACCACGAGGTGGCCCAGGGCTACGAGACCGTGGTCGATCCGTCCGTCTACGTCCGGCTGCCGTTGACCTCGGGCCCGCTGGCCGGGCAAGCCGACCTGCTGGTCTGGACCACCACGCCCTGGACGCTGGTGTCCAACACCGCGGTGGCGGTCAATCCGGACGTGACGTACTCCGTGGTGCGCACCCCGGACGGCCAGACGCTGGTCACCTTCCTCGGCGGCGCGGCCAGCCATCAACTGCCGCCGGGCACCGAGACGATCGGCAGCTACGCCGGCCGGGAGATGGAGCGCTGGAGCTACCGGCGCCCGTTCGACTACGTCGAGATCGGCACGCCCGAGGACCCGGCACACTTCGTGGTGCTGGCCGACTACGTCACCACCGACGACGGTTCCGGCCTGGTGCACCAGGCTCCGGCCTTCGGCGCGGACGACCTGGCGACCTGCCGGGCCTACGGCCTGCCGGTGATCAACCCGGTCGGCAAGGACGGTCACTTCCTCGCCGAGGTTGCCGAGGTCGGCGGGCTGTTCTTCAAGGACGCCGACGACCAACTGGTCAAGGACCTGGCCCGGCGCGGGCTGCTGGTCAAGCACCTGGCCTACGAGCACTCCTACCCGCACTGCTGGCGCTGCCACACGCCGCTGATGTACTACGCGCTGCCCTCCTTCTACATCCGCACCACGGAGCGCAAGGCCGAGCTGCTGGCCCAGAACGAGGCGACCAACTGGTACCCCGACACGATCAAGGCAGGCCGCTACGGCGACTGGCTGAACAACAACATCGACTGGGCGCTGTCTCGCGACCGGTACTGGGGAACCCCGTTGCCGATCTGGCGCAACGACGCCGACCCGAGCCGGCTGGTCTGCGTCGGCTCGCTGGCCGAGCTCTCCGAGCTGACCGGCACCGACCTGTCCGACCTGGACCCGCACCGGCCGTTCGTGGACGCCCCGACCTTCACGCTGCCCGGCGTGCCGGGCACCTTCTCCCGGGTGCCCCAGGTGATCGACGGCTGGTTCGACTCCGGCTCGATGCCGTTCGCCCAGTTCGGCGCTCCGTACCGCAACGGCGAGCTCGCCCGGCGCAACTACCCGGCCGACTTCATCTCCGAGGCGATCGACCAGACCCGGGGCTGGTTCTACACCCTGATGGTGGTCGGCACGCTGGTCTTCGACGAGTCCAGCTACCGCAACGTGGTGTGCCTGGGCCACATCCTGGCCGAGGACGGCCGCAAGATGAGCAAGCACCTGGGCAACATCCTGGAACCGATCCCGCTGATGGAGCGGCACGGCGCCGACGCGGTGCGCTGGTTCATGCTGGCCGGCGGCTCTCCGTGGTCGGCGCGCCGGATCGGGCACAAGAACCTGGAGGAGATCGCCTCCAAGGTGTTGCGGACCTACTGGTCGATCGCCTCGTTCCAGTCGCTGTACGCCCGGGCCAACGGCTGGACGCCAGGCAACGGCAGCGGCGACAGCGAGGGCTCGGTGCTGGACCGCTGGGCACATGCCGAGACCCATCGGGTCGCCGCCGAGGTGGACGCCGCCCTGGAGGCCTACGACCCCGCCCGGGCCGGCCGGGCCCTGTCCGGCCTGATCGACGACCTGTCCAACTGGTACGTGCGGCGCTCCCGGCGACGGTTCTGGGACGGCGACCCGACCGCCCTGCAGACCCTGCACGACTGCCTGGACGTCCTCACCCGGCTGCTCGCCCCGTTCGTGCCGTTCGTCACCGAGCGGGTCTGGCAGGCACTGTTCGCCGAGTCGGCCGGTGTGCCGTCGGTGCACCTGGCGTCCTGGCCGGACACCGGGGCACCGACCGACCGCGAGTTGTCGGCCCAGGTCGCCCTGGTCCGCCGGGTGGTGGAACTCGGCCGGGCGGCCCGAGCGGCATCCGGGGTGAAGACCCGCCAGCCATTGGCACGGGCGCTGATCTCGGCAGCAGGCTGGGCGGCGCTGCCCGATCAGCTACGCCAGGAGGTCGCCGACGAGCTGAACGTGGTGGAGCTCGCCGAACTGGCCAGCGCCGCCGACCTGGTGGACGTCACCGTGAAGCCGAACTTCCGCACGCTGGGCAAGCGGTTCGGTCCGCGGACCAAGGAGGTCGCCGCCGCGATCGGCGCCGCCGAACCGGCCGGCGTCGCCGCCGCGATCCGGGCCGGCGGCTCCTTCGTCCTCGGCGAGTTCGGCGAGATCGCCGCCGAGGAGGTGCTGATCAGCGAGGCGCCGGTGTCCGGCTGGGCGGTGGAGGCCTCCGGATCGGAGACGGTGGCGCTGGACCTGGAGCTCACGGCCGAGCTGCGCAGGCTCGGCCTGCTCCGGGAGGTGATCCGGATCGTTCAGGAGGCCCGCAAGAACGCCGGCTTCGACGTCACCGACCGGATCACGCTGCACTGGACGGTCGGCGGATCCCCGGAACCCGCCCAGGCGATCCGGGAGCATGGCGCGGACCTGTCGCAGGAGGTGCTGGCCGTCACCCTCACCGAGGGCGCCCCGGCCCAGCCGGACGGCTTCTTCGCAGCCGGTGACGACGAGCTCGGGCTGCAGCTGTGGCTGGCTCGCAGCGAGCAGGCCTGAGCCGGCCGACCTGGTTAACCCTGGCTCGGGGTGGCGGCCACCAGCCCCGAGTCGGGGTCGCACAACGCGCAGGGGGTGAAGCCGTCCTCGACGGCCTGCTGCAGCGGCACCGGCTCGGACTCGCGGCCGACCAGGAAGCCGCAGCTATCCAGGTGGTAGCGAGGTCGCCCGTCGATGACCCAGACCGGCTCGCCACCCCGGCTGCGCAGCGGTGGGTCGGTCTCGGCGATCGGCGGCTCGTCGCCGTCCGGCTCGTCCGGCTCGGCGCTTCGGCTCGCCTCCTCGCTGTGCCGGCCGACCGATTCAACTTCGACCGGCTCCGCCGGCTCGGAGGCGGCCACCACTCCGGCCTCGGCCCGCTCGCCAGGCTCCGAGGCGGCCACCGATGCGGGCCGGGCCGGGCCCCCGGGCGCAGCCGCCGGGATCTGAGTCGCCGCGGTCCCAGTCGCCGCAGTCCCAGCCGCTGAGGTCCCGCCGCCGCAGCCGCTGAGGTCCCAGCCGCCGCAGCCGCTGAGGTTTCGGCTGCCGGCTCAGGGGCGGCGACCGTCGGAGCGGCGACCGTCGGAGCAGCGACCGTCGGAGCGGCAGCAGGTTTCGGCGCCGCCCCGTGGGCAGAGCCAGCCGGCACAGCAGGGACGCCAGCGGAGCGGTCAGGCGACTCAGCCAGTACGCCCGGCGCGACGGCGGCTCGCCCGGCCGACCCGGCAGCGGACCGTCCACGATCCGTGCCGGTTGCCGGCGGGCGGTTGCGGTACCGCGAGATGGCGTAGGCGGCCAGCAGGCTGGTCACGATAGAGGCGACCACCAGCGGGGTGCCACCGGTGATCAGGCCCGACACCAACAGCGCCAGGCTCGCGACGAGCAGCAGCAACACCACTACCTGCACGTCGCGGCCTCTCGCTCCGGTAACTCCGCTACGGCCTCAGCCGGCAACCCTGACCAAGGACGGGGTTCAGCCGGACTGCTTGTTGTCCGCCCCGGCCGGCTGGTTCACCGGCTCGGCGCGGGTGCTGGTGTCGAGGTCACGCAGCTGCGACTCCAGGTAGCTCTTGAGCCGCGAGCGGTACTCGTGCTCGAAGGTGCGCAGTTCCTCCAGCCGCTTCTCCAGGGCCGCCTTGCGCTGCTCGAGCTGGGTGGTGATCTGGTTGGCGCGCTGCTCGGCCTCCGAGACCGTGCTGGCCGCCTTGGCCCGGGAGTCCCGGTCGAGCTGCTCGGCCCGCGACTGCGCCTCGGCAACCGTCTTCTCGTGGAAGGCCCGAGCCTCGGCCTGCACCCGCTCCTGGTGTGCCTTGGCATCGGCGTGGGTCTTGTCCGAATGCGCCTTGGCGGCAGCGGTCTGCTCGTCGGCCGCCTGCTGCGCCAGCGCCAGCACCCGCTCGGCCTGGCTGAGCTGGCTGAGGCCACCGTCGCCGGCGGCGGCAGCGGGCCGAGCCCCGGCCGCCTTGGCAGCCGCGAGCTCCTGCTGCGCCTGGGTGGCGGCCTGACGGGCCTGGGTGACCGCCGTCTCCAGCTCGCCGATCCGGGCGGTGAGCTTGCGGTTCTCCTCCTGGGCCGCCGCGGCTGCCCCGTCGTTCTGGCCGCCGGCCGCCGGCTGCCGGGCCTGGGTCAGTGCCGACTCCAGCTCGCTGACCCGGCTGGTGAGCTTGCGGTTCTCCTCGCGGGCCGCCGCCAGGGCCGACGCCGTCCGGCGAACCGCCGGGGGCCCGGTCGCGCAGGTCGGCGTTCTCGTCGATCAGGCGGGCGAGTTCGACTTCGATGATGTCGAGGAAGGCGTCGACCTCTTCTTCGTCGTACCCGCGCTTGCCGATCGGGGGCTTCTTGAAGACCACGTTGTGGACTTCAGCGGGCGTCAAAGGCATCGAGTCACCTCATGTGGAGTGCGGACCGCCCGAGGCCGGGCTGTCCTGGCGTGCAACGGACAAACATGTAATAGCGCGGCAACCGCGAAGTTGTGGTCACCGCCTGCACCTGCTCCGGAAAACCGGTGCACTGGAAGAATAGCCACCCCCGTCGCGGTCATACGCCGCGAGTGGCGAAAAGAGCCGGCGCGAGCTGCCGGACGCGTCCGTGCGCTCAGGTGGTGGCCAACGAAATGACGATCACGCGCAGGATCCAGATGCCGATCAGCAGCACGATCACGGACAGGTCGAAGCTCACCCCGCCCAGCCGGAGCGGGGGGATCAGCCGCCGCAGCAGCTTCATCGGCGGGTCGGTCACGGTGTACACGGCTTCCAGGCCCACCGCGGTGGCACCGGCCGGACGCCAGGACCGGGCGAAGCTGCGCGTCGTCTCGACGATCAGCCGCGCGATCACCAGCAGGTAGAAGACCAGCAGGGCAAGAGCCAGCGCGGCCCAGAACGTCGACATGGCCCCATTCTCTCACCCGCATGGCGCGTATGCCGACGCCTCAGCTCTGGTTGTAGAAGCCGCCCTCGGCGATCCGCTGCTTGTCCGCCGCGGTCACCGAGACGTTGTGCGGGCTGAGCAGGAACACCTTGGGGGTGACCCGCTCGATGCTGCCGTGCAGGCCGAAGGTCAGGCCGGCGGCGAAGTCCACCAGCCGCTTGGCGTCCGAGTCGTCCATCTCGGACAGGTTCATGATGACCGGCGTGCCGCCCCGGAACTGCAGGCCGATCGTCTTGGCCTCGTTGTAGGTCCGCGGGTGCAGGGTGGTGATCCGCTGCGGCGGCGGCTCGTAGGTCACCTCGTACTCGTCGTAGCCCTCGGCCTCGACGGCGGCCGGCTCATAGCCACCGCGCGCCGGCGCCAGCTCGACCTCGCGACGGTGGTACTGGGGGTCGCGCGCGAGCGCACCGTAGGACTCCGCGCCGGTGCCGTCGGCGTAGTCGTCGTCCTCGACCAGTCCGAGGTAGACGCCCATCTTCCGAAAGGCTGTAGCCATGTGGTCCTCCTGTGTGGGTACTCGCGCTGCTGCGGGCCGACGCTATCCGAATTGTGTTGCGCGGCGGCCGAGCAACGCCGTACCGATCCGCACGTGTGTCGCACCGTGCCGCAGTGCGGACTCCAGGTCCTCGCTCATGCCGGCCGACACGATGCCCGCCTGCGGGTGGTCGGCCCGCAGCCGCTCGGCCACCCCGGCCAGCCGCTCGAACGCCCGGTCGGGGTCACCGCCGAGCGGGGCGATCGCCATGATCCCGGCCAGTCGCAGCGCATCGGAGGCCGCGACCTGCTCGGCCAGCCGCAGCACGTCGGAGTCCGTCCCACCGCCCCGGCCGGTCGGGACATCGTCGGGGTCGTCGTCCAGGTTCAGCTGCACCAGCACGTCGAGCGCGGCCCGTTCGGCCCGCCGGGCGCCGTCGGCCAGCGCATCAGCCAGGCCCGCCCGGTCCACGCTGTGCACCAGGTCGGCATAGCGGGCCACCGAGCGGGCCTTGTTGGTCTGCAGCCGGCCGATGAAGTGCCACCGGACGCCGACGCCCCCGGCGAGCTGGGCCACCTTCACCGACGCGTCCTGGTCCCGGCTCTCGCCGACGTCGGTCACACCCAGCTGGGCCAGCAGTTCCACATCGCTGACCGGGAAGAACTTGGTGACCGCCACCAGGGTGATCTCGTCGGCGGACCGGCCGGCCGCCGCGCAACCTGCCTCGATCCGGGACCGCACCGCGGCCAGGTTGTCGCGCAGTTCGGCCAGCCGGGCGTCGGGCGAAGCGGAATCAGTCATCGTCACCGACCCATCAAAGCGTGCGGTGCGAGGACGGCACCAGCGCGCCGGCGGCCTACTTGAGGAAGTCGGGGACGTCCAGCTCCTCGTCCAGGTCGACGGGCTTGCGGGTGGTGGTGGTGTGTGACCAGCTGGCACCGGTCGATCCGTTACCAGCTGGCACGCTCGGGGTGGACTGGCCGAGCGCACCGGTGCTGGGCGCGAACGCCGGCACCGGGCGGGACCCGTTCGTCGCCGCGGCGGGCGCTGACGGCACGGTGGCCGGCGCTTCCTGCTCGCGGCGGACGGGCGGGATCTCGACCTTCTTGTACGGCAGCTGGCCGGAGTCGAAACCGGCCGCGATCACGGTCACCTTGACCTCGTCGCCGAGGGTGTCGTCGATGACCGCGCCGAAGATGATGTTGGCGTCCGGGTGGGCGGCCTCGGCGACCAGGCTGGCCGCGTCGTTGATCTCGAACAGGCCCAGGTCCGATCCGCCGTAGATGGACAGCAGCACCCCGTGGGCGCCGTCCATGCTGGCCTCCAGCAACGGGCTGGCGATCGCCATCTCGGCGGCGGCCCGGGCCCGTCCCTCGCCGCGCGCCGCGCCGATGCCCATCAGGGCCGACCCGGCACCGCTCATCACGCTCTTGACGTCGGCGAAGTCCAGGTTGATCAGGCCGGGAGTCGTGATCAGGTCGGTGATGCCCTGCACACCGGACAGCAGCACCTGGTCGGCGCTGCGGAAGGCGTCCATCACCGAGACGTTGTGGTCGGAGATCTGCAGCAGCCGGTCAT
This sequence comes from uncultured Actinomycetota bacterium, assembly GCA_963796905.1. Classification (GTDB taxonomy): domain Bacteria; phylum Actinomycetota; class Actinomycetes; order Mycobacteriales; family Jatrophihabitantaceae; genus Jatrophihabitans_A. The sequence goes on from CAWCNK010000006.1 coordinate 85,877, forward strand.
TGGGGATGACGATCAGCGTGTCGCACTCCGAGCGCAGCTGCTCGATGCCGACCTCGGCCTGGGTGGCGCGCTTCTTGCCCTCGAAGGAGAACGGCCGGGTCACCACGCCGATGGTCAGCGCGCCGAGCTTGCGCGAGATGCTGGCGATCACCGGCGCGCCGCCGGTGCCGGTGCCACCGCCCTCGCCCGCCGTCACGAACACCATGTCGGCGCCCTTGAGCACCTCTTCGATCTCGTCGCGGTGGTCCTCGGCCGCCTTGCGGCCGACCTCGGGCTGCGCGCCGGCGCCGAGGCCCCGGGTCAGCTCGCGACCGACATCGAGCTTGACGTCCGCGTCGGACATCAGCAGCGCCTGCGCGTCGGTGTTCACCGCGATGAACTCGACACCCTTGAGGCCCTGCTCGATCATCCGGTTGACCGCGTTGACGCCGCCGCCGCCGACACCGACGACCTTGATCACCGCGAGGTAGTTGTGGGGTGAGGTCATGAGGTTCGTCCTTCGTTAGCTGTCGGTCTTCGGTCGTGTGCTGGGCCCGTTGCTCGAAACCCTCACCCTCAAGTAGACCGTTAACGTTATGTCAACCTGAGCGATATCAGGAAAGTAGTTCGCTCACCCGCCGGCACCGCCCAGGCGCGCCGCGACACACCGAAAAACACGGGAAGAACGCGACGCCAGAGGAGAAGGCGGGCCGGTCAGTTGCCCGGTCCGGGCCGGCTGGTCAGTTGCCCGGTCCGGGCCGGCTGGTCAGTTGCCGGGGCGAGCCGGCTGGTCAGTTGCCCGGTCCGGGCCGGCTGGTCAGTTGCCGGGGTCGAGCCGGCTGGTCACCGCGCTCGGATCGCTGAGGTCGAAGTAGCGGCCGGGCCGCCCGAGCAGCACCGCCAGCAGCCGGGCCTTGTCCGCGCTGCGGTCGGTGCCGCCCCACAGCACCGACCTGCCGTCCCGAAGGCTCAGGGTGACCGATTCCGCGCTCGGCGCCGACACCGAGGCCAGCTTCGCCACGATCGTGGCGGGCAGCGTGCCGGCCACCAGCGCCGCGGCGTCGGCCGGCGCTCCGGAGGCCGGCACCAGCAACCGCGGCAGGTGTGCCGGCGCCGCCCGGACGGTGCGGAAGGCCACGTCGTCGCGATCCACCAGCAGCACCGCTCCCCCGCCGGAGTCCGGGTCCACCGGGCGGTAGCCGATCGCGACCCGCTCGGTGATCCGGATCGTCACGGTGGCCGGGTAGGACCTGCTCACCGTGACGGTGCGGATGAGTGCCACCTTGCGCAGCCGCTCGCTGATGGCCGCCAGGTCCAGCCGGGCCAGCGGGGTGCCCTCGCGGATACCGGCCGCCGCCCGCACCTGTGCGGCGGTCACGGTGCGGGCGCCGAGGACGTCCACCGAGCGCACGCCCAGCACGCTGGAGAAACAGATCAGCCAGGCCAGCAACGCCAGCACCAGCAGCGCCGCGACCGCGTACCACCGCCGCGCCGGACGGATTGCCGGCAACCGGCCGGCCGGCCCGCCCGTCATGCCCGGGCCCCCGGGTCGGCGGGGCGGCGGTGTTCGGCCGGTTCGGCCGGTTCGGTCAGTTCGGTCAGCAGGTCGGCGCACAGCAGGTGCACGTCCCCGATCCCCATGGTCAGCACCAGGTCACCGGGCCGGGCAAGGGCGGCCACCCGGGCGGCCACCGCGTGCCAGTCCGGCTCGTAGACGACCTGGCTGGCCGGCAGGCCGATCTCGCGCGCGATCAGCTCGCCGGTCACCCCCGGGATCGGCCGCTCCCGGGCCGGAAAGATGTCCATCACCACCGCGACGTCGGCCAGCGCCATCGCCTGACCGAACTCGGCGGCGAAGGTCTGGGTGCGGCTGTAGGTGCCGGGCTGGAAGATCGCGACCAGCCGGCCGGTGCCGGCCAGCACGCCGCGGGCGGCGGTGAGCTGGGCCGCCACCTCCGTCGGATGGTGGGCGTAGTCGTCATACACCCGCACCCCGGCTGCCTCGCCGTGGAACTCGAACCGCCGTTGCACGCCGCCGAACTCGCGCCAGCTGGCGATCGCCTGCTCGGCCGGCACCCCGAGCTCGTCGGCGACCGCCAGCGCCGCCGCCGCGTTGAGCGCCATGTGCCGGCCGACCAGCGAGGAGATCCGGACCGCGGTGGCGCGGCGTTTCCCCTATCCCCCGCACGGTGAACTCCACCGCGTCGGGCAGCTCGCGGATGTCGGAGACCCGGATCTCGGCCGCCGGCCCGGTGCCGTACCCGCGCACCCGGACGCCCCGGAGCTGTCGCGTACTCGGCGATCCGGCGGGCACCGGCGTCGTCGGCGCAGTAGAGCAGCAGGCCGCCCTCGGCGATCCGGTCGACGAACTGCTCGAACGCCCGGAACACCCCTTCCAGGTCGCCATGGCTTTCCAGGTGGTCGGCCTCGACGTTGGTCACCACGGCGATCTCCGGCCACAGCAGCAGGAACGAGCCATCACTCTCGTCGGCCTCCACCAGGAACCACTCGCCGCTGCCGGCGTGCCCGTTGGACCCGGTACCGGCACTGGAACCGGCAAGGTTCGCCCCGATCGCGAAAGAGGGATCGAGGCCGGCCGCCAGCACCGCGGTGGTGAGCAGCGAGGTGGTGGTGGTCTTGCCGTGGGTGCCGGCCACCGCGACGCACCGCCGGCCGGCGACCATCGACGCCAGCGCCGTTGCCCGGCGCAGCACCCGCAACCCGCGCTGCCGGCCGGCCACCAGCTCGGCGTTGTCCGGGTCGATGGCGGTGGTGTAGACCAGCGTGTCGGTGCCGTCCAGGTGGCTCGGGTGCTGCCCGATCGAGATCTCGGCACCCAGCTCGCGCAGCCGGGCGACGGTCGCCGACTCCCGGCTCTCACACCCGGTCACCGGCACCCCGCGGGCCAGCAGGATCCGGGCCAGCGCGCTCATCCCGGACCCGGCGATGCCCATCACGTGCACCCGGCCGAGCTCGGTAGCCGCCGGCACCACCTCGGTGGCGGCGCTGGCCACCAGGGCCGCGCCGGGTGCCGACCAGCCGACCGGCCGGGACTGCCCGGTTCCCGCCGGGCCGACCCCGAGCCCGGCTGGCGGCTCAGCGGTGCCGGCCACGGGCCACCTCCAGGATGCTGCGGGCCAGCTCCGCACCCGCGCCGGGCGCGCCGGCCTGCCGGGCCGCCGCGGCCATCGCCGCCAGCCGCGGCGGGTCGGTGAGCACGCCGGTCACGTTCTGGGCCACCCAGGCAGCATCGCAGTCCTCGTCGGCCACCATCAGCCCACCACCGGCCGCCACGATCGGTTCGGCGTTGAGCCGCTGCTCGCCGCCGCGCAGCGGCAGTGGCACGTACGCGGCCGGCAGCCCGACGGCGGTCAGCTCCGCACAGGTCATCGCCCCGGACCGGCACAGCACGAAGTCGGCGGCGGCGTAGCCGTCGGCCATCTCCTCGAGGTAGGGCAGCACCCGGTACGGCGGCTCGGCGGCGGCCCGCTCCGGCGCGGTCAGCGGGTTCTTGGCCCCGGCGATGTGCAACACCTGGATGCCGGCGTCGGCCAGCTGCCGCTGCGCGCCGAGCACCGCCTCGTTCAGCCGCCGGGCACCCTGCGAACCACCGGTCACCAGCAGCGTCGGCCTGTCGGCGGCCAACCCCAGCCGCTGCCGGGCGGCCGGCCGGTCCCGGTCGCGGTCGAGCTCCAGGACCGCCGGACGCAGCGGGATGCCGATCGGCCGGGCGTGTGCCAGGCCGGTCGAGGCGCCGGCGGTGAAGACCTGGCTGGTCAGCCGGGCCGCCAGCCGGTTGGCCACCCCGGGCCGGGCGTTGGCCTCGTGCACCACGATCGGGATGCCGCGCCGCCGGGCGGCGAGGTAGGCCGGCACCGCGACGTAGCCGCCGAAGCCGACCACCACGTCGGCGTGTACCGCGTCCAGCACCGCCCCGGCCGCCCGGACCGCCCGCGCCACCCGGGCCGGCGTGCGCAGCAGGGCCAGGTTCAGCCGCCGCGGCAGCGGCACCGGTGGGATCAGCTCCAGCGGGTAGCCGCGGGCCGGGATCAGCGTGGTGTCCAGGCCGCGCTCGGTGCCGAGCGCGGTGATCAGCGCGTCCGGCGCCAGCCGCCGGATCTCGTCCGCGACGTTCATCGCCGGCTCGATGTGACCGGCCGAGTGCCCGCCGGCGACCACGATGGAGACCGGCCCGGAACCAGAACCGGATTTCTGCGCGGCCACCTCAGGCACCCTTGCGGCGGGCCGCGGTCTTCCCGGCCGTCCGGTGCGGTCCGGGTTGCTGGCGGCTGGCCGCGGCGGGCCGCTGCCCGGTGCTCGACGCTGACCAGTGACGGGCCGTCGCGGGCTGGCGGGCGCTCCGGTCGCGCTGGCGGGCCGGCGAACCGGCCACCGTGACAGCGGCCGGTTTCGCACTGCCGTCCTCGGCGGCCGACCGGGCTGCCGCGGCGGCCTGCTTGGCGACCGAGGCGCGCGGCGACACCGGTGCCCGCGGTGCGCCCAGCCGCAGCATGCCTACCCAGCGGGCCGTGCTGCCGCGTTCGGAGGCGCGCTGGGCCGCCCGGGCCGCCGCCGGTTCGTGCCGGGCGAAGGAGACCAGCATGCCGAGCACCGCGCAGGTCAGCACCAGCGAGGTGCCGCCGTTGGAGATGAACGGCAGCGGGATGCCGGTGACCGGCAGCAGCGCCGTCACGTAGCCGATGTTGATCAGCGCCTGGCCGGCGATCCAGATGGCGGCACCGCTGGCCACCAGCCGGACGAACGGGTCCTGGCTGCGGTGCGCGATCCGCATCGCCGCGTAGGTGAACAGCGCGAACAGCCCCAGCACCACCATGCAGCCGAGCAGGCCGAGTTCCTCCCCCACCACGGCGAAGACGTAGTCGGTGTTGGCGTTGGGCACCCAGCCGTACTTCGAGGTGCCCTGGCCCAGCCCGACGCCCACGATGCCGCCGCTGGACAGCGCGTACAGGCCCTGCATGGTGTGGTAGCCGGCGCCCTGCGGATCGAGGTCGGGGTGCAGGAAGGTGGTCAGCCGCGCCATCCGGTAGGACTCGGTGACCGCCAGGGTGGTGACGGCGGCCACCACCACCAGCAGCAGGCCGGCGAAGTAGCGGTAGGGCAGGCCGATCGTCCAGAGCAGCGCGAGCAGCAGCAGCATGAAACACATCGAGGTGCCCAGGTCCGGCTCGAGCATCACCAGCCCGATCACCACGGTGAATCCCGGCACCAGCGGAACCAGCACGTGCCTGGTGCTGGTCAGGGTCTTGAGGGACTCCTTGCGGGCCAGCAGGTCCGCGCCCCACAGCAGGATGGCGAACTTGGCGAACTCCGAGGGCTGCACCACCAGCGGACCCAGCTGCAGCCAGCGATGCGCCCCGTTGACGGTGACCCCGATGCCGGGGACCAGCACACCGACCAGGGCGATCAGCGCCAGGCCCAGGGCCGGATAGGCCACCCGCCGGTAGGCGGCCGGCGACATCCGCACCGCCAGCCAGAACACCGGCAGGCTCAGCACGATGAACTCCACCTCGCGGATCAGCTGCGCCCAGGGCGCGTCGCCGGTGGTGTGCACCGAGGCCGAGATGGTGGTGGAGGCCGACATCAGCAGGCCCAGGAACAGCAGGCCGCCGCCGGCGGCCAGCATCAGCTGGACCGAGGAGTAGGGGCTGTCCAGGTAGCGGCCGGAGGCCTGCACCACCCGGATGCCGCGCATCCGCTCACGCAACCTGCCGGTCACGAACCCGCCCCGGACGCCGGCTCGGCGGACGCGGGCAGGACGACGCCGCCGGTGGGGACCGGTGACGTCGCGGCGTCCGCGACCAGCTGCACCCGCCTATCGTCGGTCCTGTCTGCGCGATCGCCGGGAGGCGTGTCGCGTGTCGCGTCCCGACGACCGATTTTTCTCAGCCCGTACCGGGCTATCCCGCGCTCCCGAGGAGCGCCCGGGCTAGCCGTGCGAGATGAATTCCGCATAGAACAAGCCCATTCCGAACGCGACCGCCAAACCGCTGACGATCCAGAACCGGACGATGGTGGTGGTCTCCTCCCAGCCGCCGAGCTCGAAGTGGTGGTGGAACGGCGCCATCCGGAAGACCCGTTTGCCGGTTCCGGTGCGCAGCCGGGTGTATTTGAACCAGCCGGTCTGGATGACGCTGGACAGCGTGACCACCGCGAACAGGCCGCCCAGCACCACCAGCAGCAACTCGGTCCGGGACAGGATCGCCAGCCCCGCCATCAGCCCGCCGAGTGCCATCGAACCGGTGTCGCCCATGAAGATCTGGGCCGGTTTGGCGTTCCACCACAGGAAACCGAAGCAGGCCCCCATCGCCGCGGCGGCGATCAGCGCCAGGTCCTGCGGGTCGCGCACGACGTAGCAACCGGACAGGGCCGGGCCGGGATAGCAGACGCTGCGGAACTGGATGAAGGTCAGCAGCGTGTACGCGCCCATCACCATCGCCGAGCTGCCGGCCACCAGCCCGTCCAGGCCGTCGGTCAGGTTCACCGCGTTGGTGGTGGCGGTGATGATCAGGTACGCCAGCAACAGGAAACCCACCACGCCGATGGACACCGCGCCGATGTCGCGCACGTAGGAGATGTGCCTGGACGCCGGCCGCAGCCCGTGCTTGTCGGGGAACATCATCGCGCCGATGCCGAACAGCAGCGCCACCAGCAGCTGCCCGGCGAATTTGGCCCGGGCGCGTAAGCCCAAACTGCGCCGGTGCCGCAGCTTGATGAAGTCGTCGAGGAAGCCCACCCCGCCCGAGCCGAGCATCAGGAACAGCAGCAGCAGGCCGGAGGCGGTCGGGCCCGAGTCGTGGCGGAACGAACCGATCAGGTGCGCCACCAGGTAGCCGACGATGGTGGAGCCCATGATGGCCACCCCGCCCATGGTCGGGGTGCCGCGCTTGACCAGGTGGCTCTTGGGACCGTCGTCGCGGATCTCCTGCCCGAACCCCTTGATCCGGAAGTACTTCACCACCAGCGGGGTGAACAGGATCGAGGTCAGCAGGCCGAACAGCGCCGCGATCAGGATGGTCTTCACGAGCGCCCCCCGGATCCCGGGCCGTCGAGGCGTCGGAGGAGTTCTAGCGCCACCTGCTCCATCGCCGCCGACCGGGATCCCTTCACCAGAACCACGTCCCCTGGCCGCAGCAGCTCCGCCAGCCTGGCGACGGCCGCCGCGGTGTCCGGCACCCACTCTGACTCACCGGCGAAGGAGGCTTCGGCTGCCGCGCCGGTGACGATCGCCCGGGCGTCCTCGCCGACCGCGATCAGCACCGAGACGCCCTGGTGGCCGGCGTGCCGGCCCAGCGCCTCGTGCTGGGCGGTCGAGTCCGGGCCGAGCTCGGCCATCTGGCCCAGCACCGCGATCGACCGGCGGCCCGCGGACATCGCCGCCAGCGCCTTGAGCGCGGCCCGCATCGACTCGGGATTGGCGTTGTAGGCATCGTTGATGACGGTGACGCCGGCCGCCGTCTCGCTGACCGCCATCCGCCAGGCCGAGCGTTCGGTCGCGGCCGACAGCGCGTCCGCCACCGCCGGCAGTTCCAGGCCGCAGGCCAGCGCCAGCGCCGCGGCGACCAGCGCGTTGGAGACCTGGTGCTCACCGCGCACCGACAGCCGGACCGGGGCCCGGCCACCGGCGCCGACCAGCTCGAAGCTGGCCCGGCCCGCGGAGTCCACCGTCACGCCCTCGGCGCGCACGTCGGCGGCGGCGCCGCTCGCCCGCGGTGACCACCCGGGCGGTGGTGCGGGCGGCCATCGCCGCGACCAGCGGGTCGTCGGCGTTGAGCACCGCGACCCCGCCGTCGGCGGCGGCGGGCAGCGCCTCGACCAGCTCACCCTTGGCCTGCGCGATCACCTCCCGGCTGCCGAACTCGGACAGGTGGGCGCTGCCGACGTTCAGCACGCCGGCCAGCCGGGGCGCGGCGATGCCGGTCAGGTGCCGGATGTGGCCGACCCCGCGGGCCGAGGTCTCCAGCACCAGGAACCGGGTGTGCTCGTCGGCCAGCAGCACCGTGTAGGGGTAGCCCAGCTCGTTGTTGAACGAGCCCGGGGTGGCCACGGTCGGTCCCGCGCCGGCCAGCACCTGGGCCAGCAGGTCCTTGGTCGAGGTCTTGCCCGACGAACCGGTGATGCCGATGGTCAGCGCGCTCAACCGGGGAGCCACCGCGCGGGCCAGCACCGTGATCGCCTCGATCGGGTCGGCCACCTCGATGGCCGGCACCGGCACCGGCCGGCCGGCCAGCACCGCCACCGCGCCGGCGGCCACCGCCGCCTCGGCGTAGTCGTGACCGTCCACCCGGGCGCCGGGGATCGCCAGGAACAGGTCGCCGGCCACCACCTTGCGGCTGTCGAACTCGACCTTGCCCGACACCGTGCGGTGCGGGTCGGCGGCAACCAACCGACCGCCGACGATCTCGGCGATCTCGGCCAGGCTCAGTTCGATCACAGCCGGCCCAGGCCCGATGCGGTGTCGGAGCGTGCCGGACTCGCGCACGGTCACCGGACGTCCCGGCTCGCGGTGCTGATAGCCCTGCTCGGCCAGGGCTGTCCGGGCCACCTCGACGTCGTCGAAGGCGAGCACCGTGCCGGCCACCTCCTGCCCGGTCTCGTGCCCCTTGCCCGCGATCAGCACGGTGTCACCGGGGTGGGCCAGCGCGACGGCCCGCTCGATCGCGGCCCGCCGGTCGCCCTCCTCGAGCACGGTGGCACGCCGGTCGGCCGGCACCGAGTGGGCGCCGGCCAGCATCGCGGCGCGGATCTCGGCCGGCGGCTCGGAGCGCGGGTTGTCGTCGGTCACGATCAGCACGTCGGCGCCGGTGGCCGCGACCTCGCCCATCACCGCCCGCTTGCCGCGGTCGCGGTCACCACCGCAGCCCAGCACCACGATCAGCCGGCCGCCGGTCAGCGGTCGCAGCGCCTGCAGCGCACCGGCCACCCCGGCCGGCTTGTGGCTGTAGTCCACCACCACCAGGAACGGCTGGTCGCCGTCCACCCGTTCCATCCGGCCACGCACCTGCGCGGCAGCCACCGCGGGAGCCACCTCCGTCACAGCCACGCCGGCCTCGGCGAGGATCGCGAAGGCCAGCAGCGCGTTGGCGACGTTGTACGCGCCGGGGATGCGGCAGCCGGCCTCGAAGTCCAGCCCCGGCCCGTGCACCGTGAACCGGGTGCTGCCGTCGGCCAGCACCCGGACGTCGCCGGCGTGCCAGGCCGCCGCCGGGTCCCGGGTGCTGACGGTGACGGTGGCCGGGCGCACCAGCCGCCGTCCCCAGTCGTCGTCGACCACCACGACCTCGCGGCGGGCCCGGCCGTCGAAGAGCAGCGACTTGGCCTGGAAGTAGTCCTCCATGTCGGCGTGGAAGTCCAGGTGGTCCTGGGAGAGGTTGGTGAAGGCCGCAACCGCGAACTCGGTGCCGTCCACCCGGCCCAGCCGCAGCGCGTGCGAGGACACCTCCATCGCGACGCTGGCCAGCCCGCGCTCGCCCATCGCCGCCAGCAGCGCCTGCAGCTGCGGCGCCTCCGGGGTGGTGAACGGCGTCTTGACCGTCTCGTTGTCCAGGAACACCCCGACCGTGCCGATCAGGCCGGTCCGCCGGCCGGCCGCAGCCAGGCCGGCCCGTACCAGGAAGGTGGTGGTGGTCTTGCCGCTGGTGCCGGTCACCCCGTAGACCGGCAGGCTCGCCGACGGGTGCCCGTACACCTCGGCCGCCAGCGGCCCGAGCGCGGTGCGGGGGTCGTCGGTCACCAGCGCCGGGGTCGCGGTTCCGGCCAGCTGGGCGGCGCCGGCCGGGTCGGTGAACACCGCCACCGCGCCGGCGGCCAGCGCCTGGTCCAGGAAGGCCAGGCCGTGCCGGCTGGCACCGGGCAGGGCGGCGAACAGATCACCCGGACGGACCTGGGTGGAGCTGGCGCTCACCCCCGACACCGGCACCGTCGCCGCCTGCGGATCGCCCCCGACCACCGAGGCGCCGAGCAGGCCGGCCAGCTCGCCGAGCTGTCGGGCGACGACGCGGCTCGGACGGGGACCGGCCCCATCCGGATGAGCTCGTTGCGGTGGTGCCACGCCTGCCCACGTTACCGATGGGCTCCGGCCGGCCTTGCGGGACTCGGCCATCGGATCAGCCACGTCAGCCGATGATCAGCGGGACCAGCACCGACTGGGATCCGCTCGGGACGATCTTGTCGGCCGACAGCTGGTAGGCGGCGATGTGGTGGAACAGCGGGGCGGCCACGTCGCCGCCCTCCAGGCCGTGCGCCGGGTTGTCGATCATGATGGCCACCGCGAACCGGGGGTTGTCGGCCGGTGCCATGCCGGCGAAGGTGTCCCAGTAGACGGAGTCGGAGTACCGGCCGGTGACCGGGTCGGGCTGCTGGGCGGTGCCGGTCTTGCCGGCCACCCGGTAGCCCGGGATGGCCGCCCTGGTGCCGGTGCCGCCGGTCAGGGTGACCGACTCCAGCATGGTGCGCAGCGTCCGGGCGGTCGCGGTGGACAGCACCCGGGTGCCGGCCGGCTGCGCCGTGGTTGCCACCGAGCCGTCCGGGTGGGTCACCGAGGCGACCACCCGGGGCGGGATGCGCACCCCGTCGTTGGCCACCGTCTGGTACATCGAGGCGAGCTGCAGCGAGGTCATCGCCACCCCCTGCCCGATCGGCAGGTTGGCGAAGGTGGAATCGGACCAGCTGTCCAGGGCGGGCAGCAGTCCGGCGCTCTCGCCGGGCAGCTCGATGCCGGTCTTCTGTCCCAGGCCGAACCGGTGCAGGTAGTCGTCGAAGGTCTGCTTGCCCACCTTGTCGGCGATCTCCAGGGTGCCGACGTTGGAGGACTTGGCGAGCACGCCGGTGGCGGTGAAGCGCTGGACCGGGTGCCACCAGGCGTCGTGGATGGTGACCCCGCCGGTGGACATGCTGTACGGGCACCTCGAGCACCGACTCGGGGGTGATCAGGCCCTTCTCCAGCCCGGCGGCCATCGTCACGATCTTGTTCGCCGAGCCGGGCTCGAAGACCTGCTGGACGTTGGGGTTCAGCGACCGGCTGGCGTCGAGCGAGGCCGGGTTCTGCGGGTCGAAGGTGCCGTTGGAGGCCATCGCCAGCACCTGGCCGGTCCGCGCGTCCAGCACGGTCAGCTGGCCACCGCGGGCGCCGGACTGCCGGATCGAGTCGTCCAGGTACTTCTGGGCGAGGTACTGCAGGTCCTCGTCGATGGTCAGCCGCACCGTGCCGCCGTCGGCGGCGGCCTTGCGCTTGATCGGCCCGGCCGGGTTGATGTTGCCGACCGCGTCCTTCTCGTAGCTCACCGAGCCGTCGGTGCCCCGCAGCAGCGAGTCGTAGCTGTACTCGATGCCGGCCGCGCCGGCGCCGTCGGACTGGATCAGCCCGACCACGTTGGCGCCGGTGCTCCGGCCCGGGTAGAGCCGCTGCGAGGTGGCCTGGGCGAAGATCCCCGACAGCGGCTCGTCGCGCAGCGTCAGGTCCTCGACCTGCTTGGCCGCGGCCGGGGAGAGCGCGGTGCCCAGCAGCGCGTAGTGCGAGCTCGGAGGTGAGCAGGTCGGCGATCGTCATGACCGGCTTGCCCAGCAGCGGGGCCAGCTTGCGTGGCGTAGTCCCAGCGGTCGGCCGGCGGCACCATGGTGGGGTCGGCGACGATGTCCTTGGCGTCGGCGGTGTAGGCCAGCGGCACCCCGTGCCGGTCCACGATCGAGCCGCGGGCGGCGTGCAGGGTGACGAATTCCCGCTTCTCGTCCGAGGCGGCCAGCGCATAGCCGCCGGCGTCCATGCCCTGCAACCACACCAGCCGGACGAGCACCACCGCCAGCAGCAGGCTGACCACCACCACGCTGGCCCACAGCCGCCGCAGCGAGCGGCCCAGCCGCAGCGCCCGGCGGCTGCCCGGCACCCGCCGTCGGGGTGCTGGGCGCCGAGCGGCCGGGCGGCGGGTGGTAGCGGGGCCGCGGGCAGCGGTGCCGGGCGCGCGGGACCGCAGCGGCTGGCGACCTGCCGGAGCCGGCCGGGACGCGGGCTCCGGCCGTTGCCAGTCCTGCCGGCGCCGGTCGTGCTGATGCCAGTCGGGCTGGCCGGCCGCGGGCCGCTGGCGGGCGGCTCCTGGACCCGCGGCAGGACGCCCGGTCGCGGCAGGACGCCCGGTCGCGGCAGGACGCCCGCCGGCCGGCGGATGTTGAACGGCCGGACCGCCGGCAGCGGCCGGACGCTGACCGGCCCGAGGTCGCTGGGCCGCGGGCTGCTGCGCGGTGGCAGGTCGCCGGGCGTCAGCCGGGCGCTGGGCCACCGCCGGGCGCTGCGCCGCCGCCGGACGGGGGGCGGCAGGCACCCGCCGGCCCGAGGCCGGGTGGTGGTCCGGAGCCGGCCGCCCGGCCGCCCGGCCGCGGTCCGCGGCCGGCTGGCCCGGCTGCCGTCCCACCGGACGCTGCGCGGCGGGCCGCTGGGGTGGGGTCGGCGGCTGGGGTGGTCGGCTCATCAGTGCCCTCCGGGCGCGGTGGACGTGCTCGGACTCGGCGGCGGGGCGGACCGGGTCACCGTGACGGTCACCACCGGTGCCGAGGACCGCGAACTGCCGGCACCGGGCCGGACGGACGTGCTGGCGGTCGGCTTCGTCCGGCCGGAGCCGCTCGCGCCCGGCGTGCCGGACGTGCTCGGGCTGGCCTTGGCCCCGGCCGCCGAGCTGGCACTGGGCCGCGGCGCCGCGGTCGGCGTCGGGGTGACCACCGGGGCGGGCAGGCTGGCCGGTGCCGGCGAGCCCAGCACGGTGACCGAGCCGTCGGCGTTGAGGCGCAGGAAGGCCGGGTTGGGGTTGGGGATCAGGCCCTGGGCCGCGGCGGCCGAAGCCAGCGACCCGGGCGCCTCCTGGGCGGCCAGGTCACGGGTCAGCTGCTGTGCCAGGTCGGACAGTTCGGCATTGTGCTCGGTCAGCGACCGTTGCTGTAGTTCCTGGGCGGCCGAGGCGGTGTTCAACGCCAGCAGCGCGCACAGGCCCCCCACCAGCAGCACGGCCAGCAGCACCGGCAGCGGCAGCCGGCGCACCGGGCGGGCCGTCATGCCGCTTCCCGGATGCGCTCGGCGGCCCGCAATCGCACCGAGGCGGCCCGCGGGTTGGCGGCGATCTCGGCCTCGGACGCGGGCTCGGCGCCCCGGCTGAGCAGCCTGATCTGCGGGCCGGCCGCGGCGAGGGCCACCGGCAGGTCCGGCGGCGTCCGGTCGGTGGCGAGTTCGGCGAAGCTGCGCTTGACGATCCGGTCCTCCAGCGAGTGGTAGGCCAGCACCACGATCCGGCCGCCGACGCCGAGTGCCTGCAGCGCGGCGGGGATCGCGGCCTGCGACCGCGGCCAGCTCGGCGTTGACCTCGATCCGCAGCGCCTGGAAGGTGCGCTTGGCGGGATGGCCGCCGGTCCGGCGGGTGGCCGCCGGGATGGCCTGCCGGACCAGCTCCGCGAGCTCGGCGGTCGAGGTCAGCCGGTGCTCGGCGCGGCGCCGTCCGATCGCCTGGGCGATCCGCAGCGCGAACCGCTCCTCGCCGTAGTCGCGCAGCACCCGGGCCAGCCTGCGGCACCGGGTAGCTGTTGACCACCTCCTCGGCGGTCAGCGGCTCCGCGGCGTCCATCCGCATGTCCAGCGGCGCGTCCTGGGCGTAGGAGAAGCCGCGCTCGGGCCGGTCCAGCTGCATCGAGGAGACCCCCAGGTCGAACAGGGCGGCGTCGATCCGGTCCAGTTCCAGCTCGGCGAGCACCCGGGCCAGCTGGTCGTAGACGGCATGCACCAGATGGGTTCGCGACGGCGTCGCCGGCCAGTCGCCGCGCGCTGATCCGCAGCGCGTCCTGGTCGCGGTCCAGCCCGACCAGCACCGCCTGCGGGTGTGCGGTGAGCAACGCCGCGCTGTGCCCGGCCAGGCCCAGGGTGGCGTCGACCAGCACCGCACCGGGCCGGGCCAGGGGTGGGGCGAGCAGCTCCAGCACCCGGTCCAGCAGCACCGGGACGTGCCCGGCCGGAGCCGGCAGCCCGGGTTCGCCCATGCGGTAACTCCTGTACGTCTTCCGGTGGTGCCGGCATGTCGGGGTGCTGCGGTCGGTCGGGGTGGTGCGCGGTTCGGGTGGTGCGCCTGTCGTAGTGCTGGTGTTCGGCTCATGCCGATGGGTCCCCGCCCGCCTGGTCACGGGCCGCCTGGCGCCGGGGAAGTGCGTCAGGTGGTCGCCGTCGTGGCGGGAGGAGGCCGATCCGCATGCGCCGGCCCACGAGTGAGAGCGACTGGGCAGGTGGCCTAGAGCAGGCCGGGCAGCACCTCCTCGGCCTCGGCGAAGGCCTGCTCGGTGCCGGCCAGGTAGGTCTGCCACGCCTCGGTGTCCCAGACCTCGACCCGGCTGTTGGCACCGATCACCACGCAGTCCTTGGACAGTCCGGCGTACTCGCGCAGCTGGCTGGGCACCGTGATCCGGCCCTGGCCGTCCGGAATCTCGTGCGACGCGCTGGCGAAGAAGACCCGGCTGTAGTCCCGGACGCTGCGCTGGGTGACCGGCGCGGAGCGCAGCAACTCGGTGATCCGGCCGAACTCAGCCATCGGGAACACGAACAGGCAACGTTCCTGGCCCTTGGTGATCACCAGTCCTCCCTCCAGCTCGGTGCGGAACTTCGCGGGCAGCGCCAGCCGCCCCTTGTCGTCCAACCGAGGGGTGTGCGTGCCGAGGAACACCGCACACCTCCCGCTCAGGCCTACTTAACAATATCCCCACTATGACCCACCATACCCCACTGCTCACCACCTGATTGCAGAAATGTCGGCTGATCGGGCCGCTCCCCACCGGGTAAATACCCATAAATCAGGCAAACAGTTGCGACTTCCTTGCGACCACCCTGCGAGCGATCCCCACTTCGACCCCGACGGACGCCACCGCCGCGAGCGGCCGACCGATACCGAACGGTTGCCTGGAAGTCCATGCAGACGCCACCCGAGCGCCTGCCGGAGCAACTACGCTGGAGCCCGATCGGGCTGGCGGCTGCCGTCGGCCCCGAGTGACAACACGTTTGTGACCGCGTCTCGACAACCCTGAAGGGATTGCAGGCAGTTCCCGGCTGCCGGCCCCTCGGAGCACAGAAACGGATTGCGTAGTGACACATGCAGCAGCCCAGGCCGCTGAACTGGGGGGCGGCTCGGCGCCGCAGAACGGCCACGGCCCGCAGCCGGGAACCCACGGGGGTACCCAGGACTCACCGGCCATCCCGGTGAGCGAGGTCGGCCCCGCCGCCCAGCGCATCATCGCCAACATCGAGAAGGCCATCGCCGGCAAGTACGACGTCGTTCGGCTCGGCGTCACCGTCCTGCTGGCCGAAGGTCATCTGCTGATCGAGGACGTCCCCGGCGTCGGCAAGACCACCTTCGCCAAGGCGCTGGCCCGCTCCATCGACTGCTCGGTGCGGCGCATCCAGTTCACCCCGGACCTGCTGCCCAGCGACGTCACCGGGGTCAGCATCTTCAACGCCGAGACCACCGACTTCGAGTTCAAGCCCGGACCGGTGTTCGCCAACATCCTGCTCGGTGACGAGATCAACCGGGCCTCGCCCAAGACCCAGGCGGCGCTGCTGGAGTGCATGGCCGAGCGGCAGGTGACGGTGGACGGCGAGCGCTACGAGCTGCAGTCGCCGTTCCTGGTGCTGGCCACCCAGAACCCCGTCGAGATGGAGGGCACCTACGCGCTGCCCGAGGCGCAGCGGGACCGGTTCACCGCCAAGCTCTCGCTCGGCTACCCCGACCGGACCGCCGAGATCGCCATGCTGAGCGACCAGACCACCACCGACCCGCTGTCGACCCTGCAGCCGGTCTCGGACGCCGCCACCATTCGCGCGCTGATCGAGACGGTGCGCCGGGTGCACGTCGTGGACGCGGTGAAGGACTACGTGGTGACGCTGGCCGAGGCCACCCGCAACCACCCCGAGATCCGGCTCGGCGCCTCGCCGCGCGGCTTCGCTGCACCTGCTGCGTACCGCCAAGGCCGCCGCGGCTCTGGCCGGTCGGGACTACGTGCTGCCCGACGACATCCAGCAGCTGGCCGTGCCGGTGCTCGCCCACCGGCTGATCCCGGCGGCCACCGCCACGGTGGCCGGCCGGTCACCGGAGGACCTGCTGGCAGAGCTGGTGGCCAAGGTGCCGATCCCGGTGGCCAGCTCGCGCGACTAGGCAGAGGGGTACCGGACGTGACTAACCGCGCCGTCGGTGGCTCCTCGGCAGCTCCCCGGCTCATCGACACCGCAGCGATCGGGACCCAGCGGGTAACGCTGTCCAGCCGTGGCCGGACCTTCCTGACGGTGGGCCTGATCTCGCTGGCCAGCGGCGTGATGCTCGGCGTGACGGACCTGGAACGGCTGGGCGTGCTGCTGCTGGTGCTCCCGGTGCCGGCCTGGCTCGCCGTCCGGCAGGCCCGATCGGGGCTGCGGGTCGGGCACGCGGTGACCCCGTCCCGGATCGTGGTGGGCGAGCAGGCCCAGGTCCGGCTGGTGCTGGGCAACCCGCACAGCTTCGGCACCGGCCCGCTGCGGATCACCGAGACGGTGCCCGGCGGCCGGCCGCTGCGGTTCAGCGTGGCCGGCGTCCGTGGCCGGCAGCGCCGCACCGTGGCCTACCCGCTGCCCGCCCTGCGCCGCGGCCACTACACCGTGGGCCCCACCAACGTGACGGCCAGCGACCCGTTCGGACTGGTCACCGCCGAAACCCAGTCCACCGACGTCGGTGAGCTCGTGGTGCGGCCCAAGACCGTCCGGCTGGCCGACCTGTCGCTGCCGATCGCCTGGCGGGACGGGGCGGCCACCCTCAGCCACTCGGTCGGCAGCGGCGGCTCGGACGACGCCTCGGTGCGGGAGTACCGGCACGGCGACGACCTGCGCAAGATCCACTGGCGCAGCACCGCCCGGTCCGGGGCGTTCATGGTCCGGCAGGAGGAGCGGCCCTGGCACGGGGAGTCGCTGGTGCTGCTGGACCACCGCGCGCTGGCCTACCCGACGGTGCCGTCCCAGCCGGATTCGGCCGCCCTGGAGTGGGCCATCTCGGCCGCGGCCAGCATCGGCTGCCACCTGGCCGAGCGTGGCCGGCGGGTCGCGGTGGTGACCGGTGACGGGCAGGTCGCCCACGACGGCGCACCGGCGATCCTGGACATGCTGGCCGACGTCAAGCCCGCCCTGCGGGCCGACCTGGAGCCGCTGACCGCCGCGCTCACCGGGCTCGGCCGGGACGCGGCCATCTTCGCGGTGCTGGCCGCCGGGCCGAAGAGCTCGGTGAGCGGGCTGCTCACCCAGCCCCGGATGCCCGGCACGGCGGTCGCGGTGCTGCTGCGGCCCTGGACCTGGAACGGTGACACCCCCGACCTGCTGGCCGAGGCGTCCTGGCAGTCCAGTTCTGAGACCCTGCGGGCCGCCGGCTGGCGGGTGGTGCCGGCCGAGTCCGGCGACGACATCGCCGAGTTGTGGCCGAGCCTGCTCTCGAGGAGGGTGACCAGTTTCCGATGAGTGCCGCCGACTCCCATGCCGCGTCCTATGCCGCCAGGCCCGACCAGGTCGTGGTGGCCGCCACCGGCACGGTCGCGGCCGGCGTGCTGCTGACCACCCTGCCGTTGCGCTCGATCTTCACCGACTGGTCCTGGCTGCTGGTCAGCATCGGCTGCGTGCTGCCCTACCTCGCCGTGGTGGCGATGTTCCGGACCCGCTCGGCGCCGCGCTCGTGGCACAGCCTGCTGGGGCTGGTGGCCTCGGTGCTGATGGTGCTGTGGGTCTTCGTGCCGCAGCACCTGCTGGTCGGCGTGCTGCCCACCCCGTCGTCGCTGTCCGACATCGGCGACCTGGTCCGGGCCGCCAACAAGACCATGCAGCAGGAGAACGCCCCGCTGCCCTCCACCGGCCCGCTGCGGCTGCTGGTGGCCGCCGCGCTGGTGGCCCTGATCGCCCTGACCGACGTGCTGGCGGTGCAGCTGCGCCGCCCGCTGCTGGCCGCGGCACCCCTGCTGGAGGTGCTGGCGATCGCCTCGGCGACCTCGTCGGAGGCGGCCCACCCGGTCTGGTTCGCCGGCGCGGCGGGTGGCTTCCTGCTCATCCTGCTGTCCGGCACCCGGCTGCAGGACCGGGCCTGGGGTCCGTCGGTGGACGGTTCGGCCGGCCGGCTCGGCGGGGCCCGGCGAATGGCGGTCACCGGCGTGGTCGCCGCGCTGATCGTGCCGCTGCTGCTGCCCTCGGTGTCGGTGAACGTGCTCGCCCGGGCGACCCACCACAACGGCAACGGTTCCGGCTCCGGCGGCGGCCAGATCGTGCTCAGCGGCCTGGCCAAGCTGCGCGGCTCGCTGCAGCGGACCAACCCGGTGCAGCTGTTCCGGGTGCAGGCCAGCAACGGCGTCCCGTTCTACGTCCGGCAGGAAGTGGCCGACCAGTACACCAGTGACGGCTGGCAGCCCTCCCCGACCAAGATCGGCGACCCGCTGCTGCCGCTGGGCGGTGGGGCGTTCCCGATCGACCCGCAGGAGCAGAGTGACCCGGGCCGCGCGCAGCCCACCTACACCGCCAC
This sequence comes from uncultured Actinomycetota bacterium, assembly GCA_963796905.1. Taxonomy (GTDB): domain Bacteria; phylum Actinomycetota; class Actinomycetes; order Mycobacteriales; family Jatrophihabitantaceae; genus Jatrophihabitans_A. The sequence goes on from CAWCNK010000006.1 coordinate 104,407, forward strand.
CTTCACCATCCTGGCACTCGGCGGCGCCACGTTGCCGCTGCTGGCCAACCCGACCGGCATCAAGGCGCCGAACAACAGCGGCCTGCGACCACCCAGCGGCAGCTGGAACAGCGCCACCGCCAGCGTGGTCAACACCTCGCTGCGGCGCGGGCAGTCCTACACCGAGGACGTGGTGCAGCCGTCCCCCTCGGTGGCCACCCTGCAGACAGCCCCACCCTGGACGGTCGACGACAACCTGCGCCAGCGCTACCTCGGCCTGCCGGACCTGCCCGCCTCGGTGACCAAGCTGGCGACCGACCTGTCCGCCGGCCTGGACAACACCTACGACAAGGCCAAGGCCATCTCGGACTACTTCAGCAACGGCAAGAACGGCTTCGTCTACTCCCTGGAGACCGCGCCGAAGGACGGCCAGGACGACCTGGTGTCGTTCCTGCAGAACAAGAAGGGCTTCTGCCAGCAGTACGCCGCGGCCGCGGCGGTGCTGATGCGTAAGGCCGGCCTGCCAACCCGGGTGGTGGTCGGCTACACGCACCGCCAGCCGGATACCAACGGCGTGTTCACGGTGACCACCTCCGACGCGCACGCCTGGGTCGAGGTGTACTTCTCCACCATCGGCTGGATCCCGTTCGACCCGACGCCGCTGGCCGGCGCCGAGGCGGGCCGGCTGGTGCAACTGCCCTGGGCACCGCACCCGGTGGAAAACGCCGAGCCGTCCGTGGCGGAGACCGCGAACCGCGGCCCGTCGGGGGCCGCCTCGTCGGCCAGTCAGCAGGCCGGCCAGAGCGGCCAGGGCGGCGGCAGCTCCGTGCTGTCGGCCAAGGTGGTGGGGATCGCGCTGCTGGTGCTGCTGGTGATCCTGGTGATCGTCGGGCTGATCTTCGGACCGCAGTGGGTGCGGCAGCGCCAGCGTCGCCGGCGGCTGGACCGGGCCCGGACCACCGGCAATCCCGAGCCGCTCTGGTTGGAACTGGCGGCCACCGCCACCGACCGGGACGCGTTGTGGCCCAGCACGGTCACCGTCGGGCAGGTGCCCGGGTGGCTGTCCCGGCACGGCGTCGACGAGCGCGGCCGGGCCGCGGTCACCGCGGTGGCCGACCGGGTCGAGCGGGACCGGTTCAGCGCGCACCAGGTCTCTGAGGTGCCCGCGGACTCGATCGCGGCCCTCGACCAGGCGCTGACCAGGTGGGCCCGGCGCACCGACCGGCGACTGAGCGTGCTGCACCGCTGGTTGCCGCGGTCGCTGATCAGCCGGCAGCCCCGCTGGCGGCGCTAGGCCCGTCGAAGTTGGCTGCCGGACGGGCTTCCCGGCGGCGCTAGGCCCGTCGAGGCGTTGGCTGCCGGTCGGCCTTCCCGGCGGCGCTGGCCGTCGCGCCGTCAGCCCGCCGGACGGGTGTGCCCGGCCCGCCGGGCCGCGATGCAGGCTTGCCCAGCTTTGCCCTGACCGTCGTCACCTGCCCAGCTCGTCCGGACAGTCACCGGCCCCGGTCCGCTGACTGTGCGCAGTCAGCAGGCCGGGGCCGGTGAATACAGGCCGGACTCAATTCTTGTCGAACCTGCTCAATTCTCCTCGAACCGCTTGCGCATCCGGTCTTCCATCTTGGTGCGCAGGGTGTTCGATTTGGTGTTGCGAGGCTGGCCCGCCTGCGCCGCCAGCGAGTTGGTCCCGTTCTGCCGGGGGCCTCGGAGAGCACTCGCGGCGACCACGCACGACCCCACGATCAGCACGAAACCCACGACGCCCAGCAGCGTCAGGTTGGCCGTCAGGCCTACCAGCACGACCGCGAGCCCGACCAGCACCCCCACCACCGACAGCGCGAGCATGGTGCGCACGCGGTTGCGGGGCCGGGCCGACCTGACCGAGGACGCGAACTTCGGGTCCTCCGCGTACAGGGCTTGTTCGATTTCGTCGAGCAGTCTCTGCTCATGCTCGGAGAGCGGCATCATGCCCTCCTATCCCTGTCGCAAGTAGTGAACCGTTACAGAACTGTCCGTCAGGCGGTGGTGGTGCCCACCGGCGCCTGATGGAACACACCATCGAGCATACGAGCCGAAATGTTAGTGCGAAAGTTGTCTACAAGGATTGCTCTCCGTGCCGTGATCATTCGTTATCTCCTGCAGACGGCTGCCGGCCGGCCCGATCCATCGAACGGTTGAAGGCACCCACCGCCGTGCTGTCAACCTGTTTGCCGAGCAGCGAGGCCGGGCCGACGACCTGCTTGCCGAACCTGGCGGTCAGGGCGTCGATGACCCGGTCCGCCGGAGAACCGGCCGCCGCGGCCGCCGGTCGCTGGTCGCCGAACAGATCTAGGGCGAGTTGGGTGGCCTCGCCGGCCGGACGCAACTTCTCGGCCTTGACCCCGACCAGCCTGATCCGGGGCCGGTCCAGGGCGAGTGAGCGGTAGAGCTTGACGGTCTCGGCGTAGATCACCGCGGCCGCGTCGGTGGGCTCGGCGAGGGTCCGCACCCGGGTCACCGTGGTGAAGTCGGCGAACCGGATCTTGATCCCCACGGTGCGGGCCACCCAGCCGGACTGCCGCAGCCGTTCGGCCACCTCGCCGGAGCCGCGCAGCAGCTCGCGGCACACCTCGTCCTCGGTCAGCAGGTCGGTGGCCAGCGTCCGGTCGGTGGAGATCGACTTCTCCACGGTGTCCGGGGTCACGGCCCGCTCGTCGTGGCCGTTGGCCAGCGCGTGCAGGTGGTCGGCCGAGGCGGTGCCGACCGTCCGGCGCAGCGTGTCCGGGCTGGTGGCGGCCAGCTCCCCCACCGTGCGGATGCCCAGCCTGCGCAACGCCTCGGCGGTCCGCTGGCCCACCCCCCACAGCGCCGTGACCGGCAACGGGTGCAGGAAATCGAGCAGCCCGGCCCGGCTCACCACCCGCAGGCCGTCCGGCTTGCAACTGCCGGAGGCCAGCTTGGCCACCGACTTGACCGGGGCGATCCCCACCGAACAGGTCAGCTGGTGCTCCTCGGCCACCCGGTGCCGGATCCGGCGGGCGATGTCGGCGGGCCGGCCGAACAGGCCCACCGCGCCGGACACGTCGAGGAAGGCCTCGTCCAGCGACAGCGGTTCGACCAGCGGGGTGATGTCGGTGAAGATCCGCATGATCGCGCCGGATGCCTCGACGTAGGCCGTGCGGTCGGGCGTCACCACGACCAGCTGCGGGCACAGCCGCAGGGCCTGACCCATCGGCATGGCGCTGCGCACGCCGTAGACGCGGGCCGGGTAGGACGCCGCCATCACCACCCCGCGGCCACCGGTGCCGCCGACCACCACCGGCAGCCCGCGCAGCTCCGGCCGGGCCCGGATCTCGACGCTGGCGAAGAAGGCGTCCATGTCGACGTGCAGCACGTAGCAGCCGGTGTCGTCGCCGTCGATCTCTCCGGATGACCGGGGCAGGTCCGCGCTGCGCCCCATGGTCGGCTACCCGCCCGGCCTAGCCGGTCGCCGGCCGGCAGGCCCACAGGTGCAGCCGGGCGGCGATGTCGCGGTAGGGCGGCCGGTCGGCAACCGCCGCCTCCAGCTCCGCCAGCGTGGCCAGCGCGCCGGGACGGTCCAGCTCGATGCCCGGTACCAGGTCGGCGAACACCCCGAGGCCCTCCACCGACCGCACCTGCAGGCCGGCTGCCCGGCATTGGGCGGCCAGCGTGGCGACGGTGTCGTCCGGGCCGGCAGGACGCGACAGCGCCGCCAGTGCGCCGGCCAGGTCGCCGGCCAGGGCCCGGGCGAGCACGCCGGCGACCGGGTTGACCGCCACCACGCTGAGCACGCCGCCGGGCCGCAGCACGTCGTGGATCTGGCGCAGCACCGGCGCCGGGTCGGAAACCCCCTCGAGCACGTCGTGGGCGAGCACCAGGTCGAAGGCGGCGGCCGGGACCAGCTCGGCGAGGAGCTCCGCGTCGCCCTGGACGGCGCTCACCCGATCCGGCACCCCGGCCTCGGCGGCCCGCCGGGTCAGGGTCGCCAGCGCGTCGACGCTGACGTCCACCACGGTGACCATCGCGCCGTGCGCGGCCAGCGGCACTGCCAGGCCGCCCGAGCCACCGCCGCAGTCCAGCACCCGGGCCGGCGTGTTGTGCTGCTGCTGGTGCTCTCGCAGGGCCCTGCGCAGGCCGGCCCAGAGCAGTGGCGAGCGGCCGTGCGGGGACTCACGGGGCTCAGCAGGATCGGCCGCCTCGGCCGGCCGGCTGCGTCCCGCTGCCAGGTCCGGCGCATCGCTAGCCACGAGTACAGACACTAGCCCGGGACGGTGATCAACTGGCGACTCCGAGCACCAGCCCGCCGACCATCCGCTCGACGATCGCGATGAACTCGCCGGCCGCGCGAAGCAGGTCGTCGGCATCGCGCTCGGAGACCACGCTGGTGACCCCGGCCTCGATGGCCGCCCGCCGCTGGGCGCTGTCGGCGAAGTACACCGTCCACTCCGACAGCTCCGGCGCGACGGCTTCGAGCAGTACCCAGGCACTGGTCGGCCGGCGCCGAGTGGCTGACACCGGGCGCGCCCGCAACGCCAGCACGGCGGCTGCCGACCGCAACGCCGCGAGGTGGGCCGAGCGGTACTTCTCGGTGGCCCGGGGTTCCATGACGGCCTCGGCCCAGGTGGTCTTGGCCTGGGACAGCAACGACTCCACGCTGGCCGGCAGCGGACGGGTCATGCCGGGCTCCCCTCGCCGAGCTGGTAGCGACCAGCTATTCGAAACTATGTTCGAACAGTAGCACGGCGCGGAGCGGCTGTCCAGTACCCGTGACGGTGAGTCGGTGTGCGTGCAAGAAGGCCATGTCCGCAGGCTAGGGACACCCTCTGACAACGCACCGGCATCCGGCGTCAGTCGCCGCCCAGGGCCACCACAGCCCCGATCACGACCACCGCGGGCGCGCCCAATCCGGCCCGGTGCACCTCGGCGGCGAGCCCGGCCAGCGTCGAGCGCACCACCCGCTGACCCGGCAGGGTGGCCCGGGCGATCGCCGCGGCCGGGGTGTCGGCCGGCCGGCCGTGTTCGATCAGCTCGGCGGCGATGTCGGCCAGGCCGGCCATGCCCATCAGCACCACCAGCGTCGCTGGCCCGGTCGCCAGCGCCGCCCATGACCAGCCGGCCTCGGAGCGGCCCGGGTCGCGATGCCCCGACACCACGGCGAAGTCGGCGGCCAGCCCTCGATGGGTCACCGGGATGCCGGCCATCGCCGGCGCCGCGATCGCCGAGCTGACGCCGGGCACCACCTGCACGTCGATCCCCTCGCCCAGGCAGGCGGCCACCTCCTCACCACCCCGGCCGAAGACGAACGGGTCACCGCCCTTGAGCCGGACCACCCGGCTGCCCTGCCGGGCCCGCTCGCACGATCACCTGGTTGATCTCGTCCTGGGTGAGGTTGTGCCGGTGCGCGGACTTGCCACAGTCGATGATCTCGACCGCCGGGTCGAGGTCGTCCAGCAGGGATCGTGGCCCCAGCCGGTCGGTGACCACCACGTCGGCCTCCAGCAGCAGCCGCCGGCCCCGGACGGTGATCAGCTCCGGATCGCCCGGGCCGCCGCCGACCAGTGCCACGCTGCCGGTCCGGGGCCGGCGCACCGGCCGGCTGGCCAGCGCACCGGACGCGAGTGCGGCACCGATCAGGTCGCGCAGCCCGGCGGCCCGGCGCGGGTCGTCGCCGGCGTTCACCGACACGGTCAGCTCGCCGCTGCGCAGCACGGCCGGCATCCGGGCGGTGCCGGCCGTCGGCCTGGTCGGCGCGGATGCAGAAAATCCTGCTGGCGGCGGCCTCCTCGGCCACCGCGCGATTGGTGTCCGGGTCATCGGTCGCGGCCACCGCCAGCCACGCCTGCGCCAGGTCGCCCGGCCGGTAGCGCCGGCGCAGCAGCCGCACCCCCGAATCCAGCAGTTCCTCGGTCACGTCCGGTGCGATCACCAGCACGTCGGCACCGGCCTCGGCGAACGTCCGGGCCCGGCGCGCCGCCACCGGACCACCGCCGACGAGCACCACCTGCCGGCCGCGCAGGTCGAGCAGAATCGGCACACCGGTCACCGCTGCAGTCTGCTCCGGCCCCAGATCGGTCGCGACATCCCCGGGTTACGGGGCTCGACGATCAGGCGCAGAAGTCGCGGGCCAGCGCCGCCAGCGCCTCGGCACAGGCGTGCACGCTGTCCAGCTCGACCCACTCCAGCTCGGCATGGGCACCCTCGCCGCGCGGGCCGAAGAGCACCGTCGGGATGCCGGCGGCGGCCAGGAAGGCGGAGTCGGCCCAGTAGCTGAGCCCCGTCGGGGTCCGCGGCCGGCCGTCGGTCCGGACGGCGGCTTCCAGCAGCATCGTCACGATCGGCTCGTCGGCCCGGGTCTGCAACGGCTGGCGGGTCAGCAGCGTCCGGGTCCGGGCGACCAGGTCGGGCTGGTCGGCGACGCACCGGTCGAGCACCCGGGCGATGTCGGCCTGCACCTCACCGATGGTCTGGCCGGGCAGGGTGCGGCGCTCGATGGTGAGGGTGCACCGCTCCGGAATGGTGGAGGCCTCGGTGCCGCCCGAGATCAGCGAGGCATGCTGGCTGCTGTGGCCGAGCAGCGGGTGCGGCGCTCGCCGGGCCAGGTCCCGGTCGAACCGGTCGAGGGCCACCAGCACCTGCCCCATCCGGCTGATCGCGTCGATGCCCAGTTGCGGCCGGGAGCCGTGCGCGGCCCGACCGAGCACGGTGATCTCGCTCCAGACGAACCCCTTGTGCGCGACGGCAACCTCGGTCTCGGTCGGCTCGGTCACCACGGCGGCGTCCAGTACGACCTGCTCGGCCCGCAGCCGGCCGAGGACCGCCTGGATGCCGGTGCTGGAGTGCTCCTCGTCGGCGACGGCCGCCACCAGCACCTGGCCGCCGATCCCGGCCGCGGCGGCCTCCCGGCAGGCCACCAGCGCCGCGGCCAGCCCGGCCTTCATGTCGTAGCTGCCCCGGCCGTAGAGCCGGCCCTCGTCCACGGCTGCGACCAGCGGATCGCGCATGCTGCCGTGGCCGACGGTGTCGAGGTGACCGCACAGCAGCAGGGTGCGCCCGTGCCCCCCGGTGCCACTGCGGACGAGCACGTTGGGCCGGCCGTCCGGGCCGAGGATGGTCCGGGAGGCCAGGCCGCAACCGGCGGCCCAGTCGCGCACGAACGCCGCGATGGCGTGCTCGCCGGCGGCGCCGGGCACCAGGCTCGGGTTGACCGAGTCGATGCCGACCAGGCTTGCGGTCAGCGCGGCGACGTCCTGGGTGCGCGGGTCGGTCACCATGGTCAGTCCTCGTCTGCGAGCCGGGTCAGGGTGGTGGCCAGCACGTCGATCCCCCGGGCGCACGCCTCGGGCGTGGAGTACTCGCGCGGGTTGTGGCTGATGCCGTCGTACTCGCCCCGGACGAAGATCATCGCTGCCGGGCAGATCGCGGCCAGCTCCTGCGCGTCGTGGCCGGCGCCGGACAGCAGCGCCTGGTGCGCCAGGCCGTGGTCGTCGGCGGCCGTCGCGATCACCTTCTGGAGCCGGTCGTCGAAGGGCACGTGCCTGGTCCTGGCCATCCGCCTGGTGTGCACGCTGATGCCGGCGCCGGACAGGCTGTCGAGGTAGTCGGCGAGATCGGCCTCGGCCCGGGCCATCTGCTCGTCGTCCGGGTTGCGCAGGTCGACCGTCAGCTCCGCGCGGGCCGGCACGATGTTGGTCAGGTCGGGATGCACGGCCAGGTGGCCGACGGTGGCCCGCAGCTCGCCGTAGCTGCCGGAATCGACCATCTCGCGCAGCCGCAGCACCACCCGGGCGGCAGCGAGGCCGGCGTCGGCGCGCAGTGCCGTCGGGGTGGTGCCGGCGTGCGCCGCCCGGCCGGTGATCGTGACGTGCTGCCAGGAGATGCCCTGCACGCCGGTGACCACGCCGACGGTCAGGCCGGCCTGGGCGAGCACCGGACCCTGCTCGATATGGCATTCGACATAGGCGTGTGGCGGGTCGAAGCGGGCCGGGCCGTCCCCGGCGAAGCCGGTACGCCTCAGCTCCGCACCCACTCTGATCCCATCGCGGTCGGTCAGATCGTGCGCGACCTGTAGCGGAACCCGGCCGGCGGCCACCGCACTGCCCAGCATGTCGACGCCGAACCGGACGCCCTCCTCCTCGGTGAACACCACCACCTCGAGCGGCCGGCGGGTGCGGATACCGCGCTCGTCCAGGGTGCGGACCACCTCCAGGCCGCCCAGCACCCCGAGGCAGCCGTCGAAGGCACCGGCGGTGGCGACGCTGTCCAGGTGCGAGCCGGTGACGACGGGTGCGAGGTCGGCGTCGGTGCCGGCCCGGCGGGCGATCACGTTGCCCATCGGGTCGATCCGGATGTCCAGGCCGGCCTCGGCCAGCCAGCCGATCACCAGCCGGCGGCCGGCGGCGTCGGCGTCGGTCAGCGCCAGCCGGTTGACCCCGCGCAGCCCGGTGCGCTCGTCGTGGTAGCCGCCGACCTCGGCCAGTTCCATCAGCGACCGCCACAACCGGTCGCCGTCGACCGTGAGCGCCGGCTCAGCCACCGGACGTCCCCTCTGCCACCGCCGCACTCGGATTGGCGGTGCTGCTCTCGGTGGACAGCAGCACCACGGTGGCGTCCGCGCACACTCCCAGGTGCTCGCGGAGGTCCGGATCGCCGAGGGCCAGTCGGGCCGCCGCCAGGGTGGCCGCGCCGCACGGGCCGCTGGGTACTCCGGCGGCGGCCAGGTCGCCGGCGGCGGCCAGGGCGTCGGCGTCGGTCACCGCGACGGCGGCGTCCAGGCCGTCGCGCAGGAAGGGCCACGCGGCGGCCGACGGGGTCTGGCAACACAGCCCTGCCATCACGGTCGGCGAGGTGGTGATGCTGACCAGCGCGTCCTGCCGCAGGCCGGCCAGCACGCAGGCGGCCCCCTCGGGCTCGACGGACAGCAGCGCCGGCGGGCGGTGCAGGCCCGGTCGCCGGTAGTGGCCGACCGCGGCCTGGGCCAGCGAGCCGACCCCGACCGGAACGACCAGCAGGTCGAGCGCGGAGCCGGCGAGTTGCGCGTCCAGCTCGACGAACAGCGTGCGGTAGCCGGCGACGATCCAGTTCGGGATCTGCTCGTAGCCGGGCCAGGCGGTGTCCTGCAACAGCAGCATCCCGGGGCTTTCGGCCGCGGCGACCGCGGCGGCCACCGCGGCGTCGTAGCCGGCGGGCACCGTGGTGACGCTCGCGCCCTCGTCGCGGATCGCGGCGACCGCGGCCGGGTGGACACCGGCCGGCACGAAGATCCGGGCAGCCAGCCCGCGCTGGGCGGCGAGCCGGGCCACCGCCCGGCCGTGGTTGCCGTCGGTGGCGGCCACCAGGCTCCTCACCCCGGGGGTTTCGGCCAGCGCGCGCTCGAGCGCCCAGGACGCGCCGAGGATCTTGAACGCCGGCAGGCCGAACCGGTTCGACTCGTCCTTGACCAGCACCCGGCCGACACCCAGCTCGGCGGCCAGTCCCGGCGCCTCGACGAGGCGGGACGGCTGGTAGCCGGGCAGGCCGCGGTGGAAGCCGATCGGGCTCTCGCTCAGGGCTGGGGCACGCCAGCTCCGGGTCGATCCGGCAGCGGTCCAGGCCGAGGAGGGCAGCGCGGTCACGGCCCCAACCTAGGTGGCCGCGCCGGGCCGGTCCAGGCACCACTCCGAACTGGGGCAGCGGCAGGGTTTGGCTAGGCGCCCGGATGTGGAACCATAGAGCGATGCGCCGGGATCTGCTGCTGACCTCGCGCCGCCACATCGACCTGGTTCGGGTGGCCGGCGCGACCTGTTGATCCTCCCTTCATCGGATTCGTAAGCCCGAACGGGGCAATCTCGAAGGGAAACGCTGGTCATGGCAGCGGGCAAGGGACAGGGTCAGTGGGCGCTGGGTTATCGCGAACCACTGAACCCGAACGAACGCAGTAAACGCGACAACGACGGGCTGCTGGTCAAGCAGCGGATCATCGACATCTACCAGCACACCGGCTTCGACGGCATCGACCCCGGTGATCTGCGCGGCCGGTTTCGCTGGTACGGCCTCTACACCCAGCGCGCCCAGGGCATCCCGGGTGGCCGGACGGCGATCCTGGAGCCCGAAGAGCTCGAGGATCGCTACTTCATGCTCCGCATCCGAATCGATGGCGGGCGGCTCACGACCGAGCAGTTGCGGGTGGTCGGCGACATCGCCACCCGGTACGGCCGGGACCTCGCCGACATCACCGACCGGCAGAACATCCAACTGCACTGGATCCGGATCGAGGACGTCCCCGCCATCTGGGAACAGCTCGAAGCGGTCGGGCTCAGCACCACCGAGGCGTGCGGCGACACCCCCCGGGTGATGCTCAGCTGCCCGCTGGAGGGGGTCGCGGCCGATGCCGTCGCGGATGCTTCGGCCGCGCTGGCCGACACCGTCGAGCGGTACCTGGGCGATCCGGCCTTCTCCAACCTGCCGCGCAAGTTCAAGACGTCGATCTCCGGCTGCGCCCAGCACTGCGTCAACCACGAGATCAACGACGTCGCCTTCGTCGGGGTGACCGATGCCGACGGCGCGCCGGGCTTCGACCTGTGGGTCGGCGGCGGGTTGTCCACCAACCCGATGTTCGCCCAGCGGCTCGGGGTGTTCGTCCGGCCGGAGGAGGTGGCCGAGGTGTGGGCCGGCGTGGCCGGCATCTTCCGCGACTACGGCTACCGGCGCTCGCGCAACCACGCCCGGCTGAAGTTCCTGCTCGCCGACTGGGGCACCGAACGATTCCGCGAGGTGCTGCAGGAGGAGTACCTCAGGCGCAAGCTGCCGGACGGCCCGGCACCGGACGCCTCGCCGCCGCACCGCGACCACATCGGCGTGATCGCCCAGTCCGACGGCAACTACGCCGTCGGTGCCACCACCCCGTCCGGGCGCACCAGCGGTAGCGCACTGACCCGACTGGCGGCACTGGCCCGGTCGGTCGGCAGCGACCGGGTCCGCACCACCGCCCAGCAGGGACTGGTGGTCCTCGACGTGCCGGAAGGCTCGACCGACGCGGTGGTGGACGGCCTGCGGGAGCTCAACCTGTCGGCCCGTCCCTCGGCCTTCCACCGCGGCACCATCGCCTGCACCGGCATCGAGTTCTGCAAGCTGGCCCTGGTCGAGACCAAGGGCCGGGCCGAGACCATCCGGACCGAGCTCGAACGGCGACTGCCCGGCTTCGACACGCCGATCACCATCAACGTCAACGGCTGTCCGAACTCCTGCGCCCGGTTCCAGGTTGCCGACATCGGCTTCAAGGGCATCGTGCAGAAGGTGCAGGCCGACGACGGCTCGTTCGTCGATGCCGAGTCGTTCCAGGTACATCTGGGCGGCCAACTCGGCAGCGAAGCCGCCTTCGGCCGCAAGTTTCGCGGCCTCAAGGTGACCGCCGAGCAGGCACCGGACTACGTCGAGCGGATTCTCACCGGCTACCTGGACCGGCGCGCGGAAGGCGAATCGTTCGCCAGCTACGTCGGTCGCGCCGACGAGGGCTGGCTGCTGTGAGCCCGGCTCCGCAGCGGAGCCGGGCAGTGGACAGGGGTGCGCGATGACCGAGCGCGCCGCACCGTTGCACTGCCCGTACTGCGCAGAAGAAGACCTCCGACCGTTCGGCGAGACCCACGGCCAGTGGCGCTGCGGTGCCTGCCAGCGGGTTTTTGCCTTGAAATACTTAGGGATTGCGGCTGACTGGACGGCGCAGGTGCGCCCGCCCCGGACGGATCCCACCTAAGCCTCAGCAAGGGAACCACCGCTATGAGCATTGACTCAGCTACGACTGTCGACGAGCTGCGACTGCTGGCCGAGCGGGCCGGCGACGAGCTCGAATCCGCGTCGGCCACCGAGATCCTGCGATGGGCGACGGAGCAGTTCGGCTCCGACTGGTGCGTCGCGTCCTCGATGGCCGACACCGTGCTGTCCCACCTGGCATCGCGGGTGCTGCCCGGCGTGCACGTGGTCTTCCTCGACACCGGCTACCACTTCGGCGAGACCATCGGCATGCGCGACGCGGTAGCGGCAACCCTGCCGGTCGAGGTGCGTACCGTGCTGCCGTTGCGGACCGTCGCCGAGCAGGACGCCCGGTACGGGCCCCGCCTGCACCAGCGTGACCCCGACGCGTGCTGCGCGATGCGCAAGGTCGAGCCCCTCAACCGGGCGCTGGCGCCGTACCGGGCGTGGGCGTCCGGGCTGCGCCGGGCCGATTCGGCCGGCCGGGCCGGCACCCGGGTGGTCGAGTGGGACGCCAAGCACGGCCTGGTCAAGCTCAACCCGATCGCGGCCTGGACCGACGCCGATGTCGACGCCTACATCGCCGAGCACGGCCTGCTGGTCAACCCGCTGCTGTCCGACGGCTACGGCTCGATCGGCTGTGCCCCGTGCACCCGACGGCTGCTGCCCGGCGAGCACGCCCGGGCCGGCCGGTGGGGCGGCACGGCGCGGACCGAGTGCGGCTTGCACGCCTGAGCGCGGCCTGCACGCCTGAGTACGGCAGCCGGCCGTAGGGTGCCAGGCGTGGCCGATCTTCACCCGCACTGCGTCCGCATCAACTCGATCCTCGCCGACGCCGGACTGCCGGGCCGGGTACGGATCCTCGACGAGCCGGCACCCACCGCCGTGATCGCCGCGCGCCAGCTGGGTGTGCCGGTCGGCGCCATCGTCAACTCGCTGGTCTTCAGCACCGCCGAGCAGGCGCCGTTGCTGGTGCTGACCAGCGGCGCGCACCGGGTCGACACCGCCAAGGTGGCCGCGCTGGTCGGCACCGCCGGCCTGTCGCGGGCCACCGCGGAGATGGTGCGCACGGCCACCGGACAGCCCATCGGCGGGGTCGCCCCGATCGGCCATCCGGCCCCGCTGCGCACCCTGCTCGACACCGCACTTGCCGAGTATCAGCAGATCTGGGCGGGCGCCGGCATCCCGCACGCGATGTTCCCGATCAGCTACGACGACCTGCTGGCCCTGACGTCGGCCCGGCCGGTCGCCGTCGCCTAATCTGCTGGGATGGCCGAGCCCACCGGAGACCGAGCGCCGACGGTCGTCATCGTCGACGTGCCGCGCTCCGAGCTCCGCGGCCGGTTGGCCGAGGCGATGGCCATCTACGTCACCGCGATGGGATACACGGCGGCCAGCGGCCCGCAGCGGGGTACCCACATGCTCAGGCACGCCAGCTTCGCCGAGTTCCGCTGCCGGGTCGCCCTGGACGCCACCGGCCGGATGCTCGGTTTCGGGTACGGCTACACGAGCCTGCCCGGCCAGTGGTGGCACGACCTGGTGCTGCGCGCCATCCCGTCCGGTGCCCAGGAATGGCTGGGATCTGCCTTCGAGCTGTCCGAGTTGCACGTCACGCCACCCGCGCAGGGTGCCGGCCTCGGCGAGCGGCTGCTGCGCTCGCTGGCCGACGGGCTGCCGCACCGGACGATGGTGCTGTCCACCCCGGAGGGTGAGAACCGGGCCTGGCGGCTGTATCGCCGGCTCGGCTTCACCGACCTGGCCCGCGACCACCTGTTCCCCGGCGACCACCGGCCGTTCGGGGTGCTGGGCGCCCGGTTGCCGTTCCCGCCGGCACCGGAACGCGCCTCCCGCGAGCCCCGCCGCGCCGGCTGACCAGCGGGAAGCCGGCGCCTTTCGACACAGCGCCGGCTGACCAGCGGGAAGCCGGCGCCTTTCGACACCGCGCCGGCTGACCGGCAGGGAATCAGGCCGGGGCGCTGGTCAGCTCCGCCGAGGTCAGGTTGGCCCAGACCTCACGGGTCGCCCGGGACCGGTTCAGCGTGTAGAAGTGGATGCCCGGCACGCCCTCGTCGATCAGCCGCCGGGCCAGCTTCGAGGTCTCGGCGATGCCCAGCTCGCGGACCGCCTTCGCATCGTGCGCGATCTCGGCGAAGCGCGCGCCGAGTTCGGCCGGGAACGGGGCGCCGGTGAACTGCTCGGACCGTTCGATGGTGCCCATGTTGGTGACCGGCATCAGCCCGGCGAGGATCGGCACGTCGCAGCCGGCCGCGGCCACCCGGTCGCGCAACCGCAGGTAGGCATCGGCCTCGAAGAACATCTGGGTGATCGCGTAGTCCGCACCGCGCCGGCACTTGTCGATGAAGTAGGCGGTGTCCTGCTCGGTGGTCGTGGAGCGTGGGTGCTTGTACGGGAACGCGGCCACCCCGACGGTGAAGTCGCCGTGCGCGCGCAACAGGCTGACCAGCTCGCCGGCGTAGCTCAGCCCCTCGGGATGGGAGACCCACTCCCCCAGCGGGTTGCCGGGCGGGTCACCGCGCAGTGCCAGCACGTTGGAGATGCCGGCGTCGGCCAGCCGGCCGACGATGGCCCGGATCTCGGCGACCGAGTGGCCGACCGCGGTCAGGTGCGCCACCGGCAGCAGCGTCGTGTCGCTGGCGATCCGCTCGGTGATCTGGATGGTGTGGTCCCGGGTGGCACCACCGGCACCGTAGGTGACCGACACGAAGTCCGGGTGCAGGGACTCCAGCTCGCGGATGGTCGTCCACAGCAGCCGTTCGTCATCGGGTGTCTTCGGCGGGAAGAACTCGAACGAGAAGGTCGGCCTGCCGGCCTTGAAAGAATCCCGCACCGTACGCGCCATGCCTTCCAGGGTAATGTCCGCGGCTGTGGCCGACGCGGACCTGACCTCACTCGGCCCGCCATCCCCCCGCACCGACCGGCCGGTTCCGGTGGCGGACCGGGTCGTGTCCGACCTGATGGCCTTCCTCGACGAGCGGACCGCTCAGCTGACCGGCATCTCCGCCGACCTGTCCGTGCTGGCCGAGGGGGCCCGCGCGGCGGTCCTCAACGGCGGCAAGCGGCTGCGCCCGACGTTCGCCTACTGGGGTTGGCGCAGCGTCCTGGCCGCCGGTTCCGCCGGTGAGGACGCGCTGGTCCGGGCGGCGGCCGGCCTGGAACTGCTGCACGCCTGCGCCCTGGTGCACGACGACATGATGGATGCCTCCGACACCCGGCGCGGGCAGCCGGCCGCCCACGTCCGGTTCGGCAGGTTCCTCGGCGAGCAGGGCTGGCCGGGCAACGCCGAGTCCTTCGGCACGGCGGCGGCGACCCTGCTGGGAGACCTGCTGCTGTCCTGGTCGGAGGAGCTTTTCACCGCGGCGATCGGCCGGCTGCCGGCCGATCGGGCCAGGGCCGCGACCGGGCAGTTCGACCTGATGCGCACCGAGGTGGTGGCCGGGCAGTTCCTGGACATCCTGGCCCAGTCCCGCGGCGCGTTCGACCCGGCCGAGGCGCTGCGGGTGATCGAGTTCAAGACCAGCAAGTACACCGTGCAACGCCCGCTGCTGCTCGGTGCCGCGGCGGCCGGCGGCACCCCGGAGCTGATCTCGGCGCTGTCGGACTACGGGGTGCTGCTGGGCGAGGCCTTCCAGCTGCGCGACGACCTGCTCGGGGTGTTCGGTGACCCGGCTCGGACCGGCAAGCCCGCCGGCGACGACCTGCGCGAGGGCAAGCGGACGCTGCTGGTGGCGCTGGCCTTCGAGCAGGCCGACCCGGCTCAGCGCGAGCTGCTGCGCACCGGCATCGGCGACCCGCGGCTGTCCGGCGCGGGGGTGGACGGGCTGCGCGAGGTACTGGCCGGGACCGGCGCCCAGCAGCAGGTCGAGCAGCGGATCCTCGACCGGGCCGGCGCGGCGGTCCGCCGGCTGGACGCCGCGCCGCTGCAACCGGATGCCGCCCACGCCCTGATCGCCCTCGCCGAGGCTGCGGCGCACCGCACGTCCTGAAATGTCATCGGCATCTGCCACGATGGCCCTATGACCGCCAGCGCCCAGCGCGAGCTTCCGGCACCGCCGCCGGTGCCCGAACGCCTGCGCTGGTTCGCTCGCCCGGTGCAGGGCTGGGGCCTGACCCAGATCGGCCGGGCCGGCCTGGTCGGCACCGTGCTGATCGCGCTGGGCAGCTTCGGGGCCGGCGCGCTGCCCGCCAACGACCCGACCCGGCTGATCCCGGTGCTCGGGCAGTTGCGGCACGGGCGGGCCGGCCTGCACGCCGCGCTGGGGCTCTACTACCTCGGGCTGGTGGTGGCAGTGGTCGCCTGGCTGCTGCTCGGCCGGCTGCTGCTGACCGGCTCGACCCGCGGCGAGCAGGCAACCGACGCCGAGGTGGTGCCGGCGTCGCGGTTGCGCCGGATGCTCCTCGGCTGGAGCGTGCCGCTGCTGTTCGGCATGCCGCTGGCCAGCTCGGACCTCTACAGCTACGCGGCCCAGGCCCAGCTGGCCCGGCACGGCCTGGACCCCTACACCACCACGCCGGCCGACCTGCCCGCCGTCGACCTGGGCAAGTTCCTCGACAACGTCGCCTGGAAGTGGGTCGACACCCCGTCGCCGTACGGGCCGCTGTGGGTGGCGTTGACCAAGTGGGTGGCGGCGCTGACCGGCAACCACGCCCTGATCAGCGTGCTGTTGCTGCGGCTGCTGCCGTTCGCCGCGATCGTGCTCACGGCCCGGCTGCTGCCGGTGCTGGCCGGCCGGTTCGGCAGGCGGGCGGACCTGGCGCTGTGGCTGGCGATCGGCAACCCGCTGATCCTGGTGCACGCCGTCGCCGGCGGCCACAACGACGCGGTGATGGTGGCGCTGATCGTGGCCGGGCTGGTGCTGGTGTCGCGGCCGGGAGCCGGCTGGCACCAGTTGGCCGGCGGGGTGGCGCTGATGACGCTGGCCGCCGCGGTGAAGTCGCCGGGCCTGGTGGCGGTGGCGTTCGCGGTGCCGATCTATCTCGCCGGCCGGGCCGGCCTGCGCGGCCGGGACTGGCTTCGGCACTGCGCGCTGGCGGCGGTGGTCGCGGTGCCGGTGTTCGCGGTGGTCTCGCTGGTTGCCGGGGTCGGGCTCGGCTGGGCGCGCCAGGTCAGCTCCGGCGTGCCGGTGATCAACTTCATGTCGCTGCCCACCATGCTGGCGGTCGGCTACCGGGCCGTCATCGGCGCCGAGCACGCCGGCACCCTGGTGGACGCCACGGTGCGTGGCTTCCGCACCGCCGGGCTGGTCGTGAGCGCGCTGCTGCTGGTGCTGCTGTGGTTCCGGGCGGTGCGCGGGCAGGCGGTGCAACTGCTGGCGCTGGCCCTGGCCACCGTGGTGGTGCTGGGTCCGGCGGTGCAGCCCTGGTACTTCTCCTGGTCGCTCACCCTGGCCGCGGTGTTCGTGGTGGCGCCGCGGCAGCTCGGCTGGATCGCCACCGGCTCGCTCGCGCTCACCCTGCTCACCCGTCCGATGGGCTCCAGCCTGGAGATGGTGGCCTACGTTCCGGCGGTGCTGGCGGCGGCCCTGGCCGTCCGGGCCCTGCTCGGACCGGTCGTGCAGCGCCGCCCCGAACCGGTCGTCCCGCCGCTCGCCGACCCAGCGCCACCCAGCACGACAGGGTGAGCAGGATCAGCGCGAAGCCGAATCCCAGGTCCTCGACCGGGGCGTAGGCCAGCCGGACCCCGACGATGGCGTCCGGGTCGTAGCTGACCACCCGCAGGCCGGTCAACACCCCGTTCACCAGCAACTGGAAGCCGGCCAGGATCGCGTAGCTGGTCCAGAACGCCCGGCGGGTGAGCAGCCGGGTCCGCAGCAACACCAGGTCGGCCACCGCCGCGCCGAGGAGCGCACCGGCCACCAGCCAGGTGTAGGTCATCGGGTCACCGCCTCCGGGTGGTCCGGATCGAGCGGCCCGGCGGCCTCGTCGCCGATCGACCAGCCGGGCCGGCGCCGGCGCACCGCCTCCAGGGTGAGCACCGCGCAGCTCGGGATCACCACGAAGAACAGCACCTCTTCCAGCGGCAGGCCGGCCAGGTCCAGGCCCACCAGGTACCGGCGGTCGAAGTGCCAGTGCCCGTGGTGGATCGCGTAGAGATCCCAGGCCACCCCCAGCACCAGGCCAGGAAGCAGCGCAATCACCAGCCGGCGCCAGCGGGCATAGACCCGGACGCCCAGCAGCAGTTCCAGCGGCAGGGTGCCGAGCAGGCAGCCGGCCAGCAGCGCCAGGTAGGTCAGGTGGCGCACGGCGCGGTCCGGCAGGTCAGGTGGCGCACGGCGCAACCCGGTAAGTCAGGTGGCGCATGGCGCAGCCCGGCAGGTCAGCCGGTGCATCCGGCCAGCCCGACCGCGCGGCCGGTCCGGCATCAGAACGCGGCGGCCTGGGCGCGGCGCTTGACCTCGGTGCCCCGGTTCTCGGCCAGCGCCCGCACCGGGCTGCCGGGCAGCGAGTCGTCCGGGCGCAGCAGCCAGTCGATGATCTCGGCGTCGGCGTAGCCGCCGTCGCGCAGCAGGGTGATCACCGAGGGCAGGCCCTTGAGCACCACGCCGCCGGCCACGAACGCCCGCGGCAGCACCCGGCGTCCCGCCTGGTCGGTGGTTACCACCAGCTGCCCGTCCCGCAGCAGCTGGTGCACCTTGGTGATCGGGATCGCCAGCAGCTGCGCCACCTCGGGCAGCGGGATCAGGTCGGCCGGACCGGCTCCGCGAGCGAGATCGCTCGGGTGCACGGGATCGACCGTGCGCTCAGCATCTGACATGCCGCCAAGCCTGCCATGCGAGCTCAGCGGATCCGCCAGCCCTCCCGGCGCGGCTCCGGCGACGGTGCGCAGTCGGCGTCGGTCCACGGCCGGGCGGTGCGGTAGCGCGGGGCCAGCTCGGCACCGGCCCGCACCCCCGCCGGGAACGGCTGCCGGGCGATCTGGCGGCGCAGCTCGGTGACGTCCAGCGGCTCGGACGAGGCCGCCAGCACCACGTTGCCGAACCGGCGGCCCTTCAGCACGTCCCGCGAGCTGACCAGGGCCAGCTCGCCGAAGCTCGCCCGCAGCCCGGCCAGCACCCGCCCGACGTAGTACAGGCCGGGCTCGTCCACCAGGTTGGCCAGCAGCAGGCCACCGGGCCGCAGCACCCGCGCGGCGTCGGTGAAGAACTCCAGCGTGGTCAGCGCCGCCGGCACCCGGCCGTCGGCGTAGGCATCCAGCACCAGCACGTCGGCGCCGGCCTCGGCCAGCGCCGCGACCCCGGTCCGGCCGTCCACCAGCCGGATCCGGATCCGGTGCCCGCGCGGCAGCGGCAGTTTGCTGCGGACCAGTTCGATCAGCTCGGCGTCCGGCTCGAACACGATCTGCGGCGACCCCGGGCGGCAGGTGGCCAGGTAGCGCGGCAGGGTCAGCCCGCCCCCGCCCAGATGGGTGACCGCCAGCGGCCCGGGCGGCAGGGTGGCCAGCACGCTGGCGAAGTACTGCACGTACTCGAAGTCGAGGTAGGTCGGGTCGCCCAGATCGACGTAGGACTGCCGCACGTCGTCCATCACCAGCATGGTGCCGCCGGGGTGCTCCTCGTCGGCGATGAACTCGATCCGCGGCCTGCCCGGCCCACCCCGCGCTGGCATGCCGACCACCCTACGTCGGCCCGGCTGCGCGGCGGTGTGCGAGCCGTTTCCGGTTCGGACCTAGAATTGCCGGGTGCAGACGGCTCCTGACCGCATCGTCGGTCGTGTGCTGGAAGGCCGCTACCGGATACTCCACCAGCTGGCCAGAGGCGGGATGTCGACCGTCTACAGCGCGCTGGACGAGCGCCTTGACCGCCCGGTGGCGGTCAAGGTGATGTCGGCTGCCCTGTCCACCGACCCGGCGTTCGCCGACCGGTTCACCCGGGAGGCCCGGGTGGCGGCTCGGCTGGCGCACCTCAATGCCGTCGCGGTCTATGACCAGGGCACCGACGCCGGCCATGTCTTCCTGGTGATGGAGCTGGTGCGGGGCCGGACGCTGCGTGACCTGCTGCGCGAGCGGGGTGCGCTGTCGCCGGCGCTGGCCGTCTCGATCCTGGAGCCGGTGCTCGCCGCCCTCGCCGCCGCGCACCGCGCCGGCCTGGTGCACCGCGACGTCAAGCCCGAGAACATCCTGCTCTCCGACGACGGCGCGGTGAAGGTGGCCGACTTCGGCCTGGCCCGGGCCGTCGAGGGCGACCAGAGCAGCACCCGCACCGGGCTGATGATGGGCACCGTCGCCTACTGCCCGCCGGAGCAGATCTCGCGCGGCTCGGCCGACGCCCGCTCCGACGTCTACTCGGCCGGGGTGCTGCTGTTCGAGCTGCTGACCGGCACCCCGCCCTACTCCGGCGACAGCGCGATGGCGGTTGCCTACCAGCACGTGCACTCCGACGTGCCGGCGCCGTCCGTCCGCCGCCCGGGCATCCCGCCGCAGCTGGACGAGGTGGTGCTGCGCGCCACCTGCCGTGATCCGGCGGGCCGGCCGCTGGACGCCGGCGCGATGCTGGCCGAGCTGCACGACGCCCGGGTCGACCTGGGCCTGCCGGTGCTCGCCGTGCCACCGCGACCGCACGCCCCGGACACCGGCGGCGCCAGCAGCACCGGCGGCGCCAGCGGCACCGGTGGCGCCAGCGACGCCACCCAGCGGATCGCCCGGATCACCGACGCCACCACCGCCCCGACGCATGGCCGGCCGCAAGCCGTCGACCAGCACCCGACCACCGTGCAGCAACTCGGCCGTCCCGACCCGGGCGGCGAGCCGGCGGCCACCGGCCGGCACAGCCTTCCTCCTGCGGCCAGCCGGCGGCGCCGGTCCCGGCGGCGCACCCTGCTGGTGGTCGCGCTCGTCCTGCTGCTGGGCCTGCTGACCGGGTACGCGGCCTGGTACCTGGCGGTCGGGCGCTACTCGCGGGTGCCGCAGGTGACCGGCAGCAGCCGGGCCACCGCGGTGAACCTGCTGCGCGGCGCCGGCTTCGAGGTGGACCCGGCGGTCGAGCAGGCCTACTCCGAGACCACCGCCGCCGGCCTGGTGCTGGCCAGCCACCCGGACGCCGGCAGCCATGTGCTGAGCGGCCACAGCATCCAGCTGGTGATCTCCCGCGGCCCGGAGCGCTTCGTCGTCCCGCAGGTCGCCGGACAGGACTACACCGCGGCCGAGCAGGCCTTCGCCGGGATGCCGGTCCGGCTGGTCCGTCGCAACACCGCCGACGACACCGGCAAGATCGCGCCCGGCCAGGTGATCCGTACCGACCCGGGCCCGGCCGCCAAGGTCAAGCGCAATTCGGCGGTGACCGTCTACGTCTCGACCGGGCCGCCGATCGTCACGGTGCCCGACGTGGTCAACCGGACCCAGAACGACGCCAGCTCCGCCCTGACCGATGCCGGTTTCAAGATCGACGCCGGGCAGGACTACTCCGACACCGTGCCGGCCGGAACGGTGATCAGCCAGGACCCGCAGGCCCGGGCATCGGTCGCCAAGTTCAGCACCGTCAAGCTGGTCGTCTCGCAGGGTCCCAAGCTGGTCACCCTGCCCTCGATCCGCAACGGCACCCCGCTGATCATCGCCAGGAACACCCTGGAACGGCTGCACCTCAAGGTCAAGGTCAAGCGCGCCTTCGGCGGCTTCCTCGACACGGTGGTGGGCATGGACCCGCCGGCCGGCACCCAGGTGCGCGAAGGCAGCGAGGTCACCCTGACCGTGGTGTGACCGGCCTCCTCCCGTGCACGGACGAGGAGAGCGGCCGGTAACGGCGGAGCTAGGCTGGACGCATGGTGATTGTGATGGCTCCGGCCGCGACCACGGCCGACATCGCCGCCGTGGTCAGCCACATCGAGGTGCAGGGCGGCCAGGCCTTCGTCAGCCGTGGCGTGACCCGCACCATCATCGGGGTGATCGGCACCGAGGCGGTGCTGGAGACCATCGACGCGGCGGGCCTGTCCGGGGTCGCCGACACCAAGCGGATCACGGCGGCCTACAAGCTGGTCGCGGCCGAGAACCACACCAACCGAAGCACCATCCGGGTCGGCGGGGTGCCGATCGGGCCGGACACCTTCACCCTGATCGCGGGGCCGTGCGCGGTCGAGACGGCCGAGCAGGCGATGGCATCGGCGCTGCTGGCCAAGCGGGCCGGCGCGACCCTGCTGCGCGGCGGTGCGTACAAGCCGCGCAGCTCGCCCTACGCCTTCCAGGGACTGGCCGGCATCGGGCTCAAGATCCTCGCCGAGGTGCGCCAGGAGACCGGGTTGCCGATCGTCACCGAGGTGCTCGACGTGCACGACGTGGACCTGGTGGCCGAGCACGCCGACATGCTGCAGATCGGCACCCGCAACATGCAGAACTTCGGGCTGCTGCAGGCGGTGGGCAGCGTCGGCAAGCCGATCATGATCAAGCGCGGGCTGTCGGCCACCTACGAGGAGTGGCTGATGGCGGCCGAGTACGTCGCCCAGCGCGGCAACCTCGACATCGTGCTGTGCGAGCGGGGCGTCCGCTCCTTCGAGCCCAGCATCCGCAACATGTTCGACGTCTCGGCGGTGCCGATGATGCAACAGCTGTCCCACCTGCCGATCATCGTCGACCCGTCGCACTCGGCGGGCCGGCGGGACCTGGTGGTGCCACTGGCCCGGGCCGGCATCGCGGCCGGCGCCGACGGCGTGATGGTCGACGTGCACCCGCACCCGGAGCAGGCGCTGGTGGACGGCGCGCAGGCCCTGCACGGCAGCGCGCTGGACGAGCTGGCCGAGGTCGTGATGACCCTGCCCGCGCTGCTCGGCCGGACGTCGGCCGCCTACCGGGCCGGCTAATCCGCACCGGTCCAGCGCTAGAGTCGGATTCGGGCGGGTTCACCCGCCCGTGGCCGAGGCAAGGAGGCGCAGATGACCAACCCGCTCGACGACGAGGTCTACGGCGACAAGCGGACCGACGACGAGGACGCCACGCGCAACGGCAATCCCGGCAAGCCCCAGTCGGACTACCAGCGCCACGACGATGCCCAGCCGCCGGTCGACCCGAGCGACTTCGAGGGCACCGGCACCGCCGGGACGGTCGTTCCCGGCACCACCCGGGCCGCCGATCAGTGACCGGCCCCCGGGTCAGGGCCTACGCCGCGCCGGCCGAGGGCCAGTCGCTGGTCCCGACGACCGTCGAACGCCGCGCGGTCGGCGCCAACGATGTCGGAATCGAGATCAGGTTCGCCGGCATCTGCCACTCCGACATCCACACCGTCCGCGGTGAGTGGGGTCCGCAGGACTACCCGCTGACCCCGGGCCACGAGATCGCCGGCGTGGTCACCGAGGTCGGGGGCGACGTCACGAAGTTCGCGGTCGGCGACCGGGTCGGCGTCGGCTGCATGGTCAACTCCTGCGGCCGGTGCCACAACTGCCGCAACGGCGAGGAACAGTACTGCCTGGACGGCACCGTCTTCACCTACGGCAGCCCGGACCGGGACGGCACCACCACCCAGGGCGGCTATGCCAGCCACATCGTGGTCGACGCCGGTTTCGTGCTCGCCATCCCGGACGGCATCGAGCTGGCCGAGGCCGCGCCGCTGCTGTGCGCCGGCATCACCACCTACTCGCCGTTGGCCCACTGGAAGGCCGGTCCCGGCACCAAGGTCGCCGTCGTCGGCCTCGGCGGGCTCGGCCACATGGCCGTCAAGATCGCCCACGCCCTGGGTGCCGAGGTCAGCGTGCTGTCGCAGTCGCTCAAGAAGCAGGAGGACGGCCGGCGGCTCGGCGCCGATCACTACTACGCCACCAGCGACCCCGGCACCTTCGACAAGCTGGCCGGTGAGTTCGACCTGATCATCAACACCGTCAGCGCCAACCTCGACCTCAACGCCCTGCTCGGCACGCTGGCCGTCAACGGCACCCTGGTCAGCGTGGGTGCCGCGCCCGAACCGGCCTCGGTCGACGGCTCGCTGCTCAGCGCCGGCCGCCGCTCGGTCGCGGGCTCGATGATCGGCGGGATCGCCCAGACCCAGGAGATGCTCGACTTCTGCGGGCAACACGGACTCGGCGCGGACATCGAGCTGATCCCGGCCGAGCAGATCAACGAGGCCTACGAGCGGGTGCTGGCCTCCGACGTGCGGTACCGGTTCGTGATCGACACCGCGACGCTGTAGCTGCTGCCGGTCCGGCCACCGGAAGGACATGGTGCCGCGCGAGCTGTCCCTGTCAGGTATGGCCAAGGCTCATGACGGGTACATCTAGCCAACCACTACCGGAAGGAACCCGTCGATGAAGGCTCGGCTCGGCACGTTGGTAGCTGCGGCAGTTCTTGCCACCGGCGGCTTGGCACTGCCCATCAGCCCGGCCGCGGCCGACCCCGCGCACTGCTACGGGAACAGCCATCCCGACCTGTACAGCTCCGGGGCCGTCCACTTCGGCAACGGGACGAACCTCCGGCGCGGACCGTACACCGACTGCGACTCCTTCGGGCTCGGCTATCCCAGCCACGGCATCGACGTGCACTGCTGGGTCCTCAACAGCAGTTTCAACGTGTGGGCCTACGTCGAGGACACCACCACCGGAGTGGCCGGCTGGGCGAGAAGTGACGCCCTCAGCTACGACCACGCGGTAGGAACGCCCAACTGCTGAACCGGTCGGTCAGGCGCGGCGGACCGGGGTCAACTGGTCGGGGTTCGGCTGGGCCGGGTCCAGCAGCGCACCGGCCGGTTGCCAGCCGGGCGGCCCGAAGACGTGGCCGAGCTTGGCCCACAGGCCGTGCGAACGCCGGACGTCCGAGGCGATGTTGGCGAACTCCCCGAACGCCACCTTGAACGGGTTGTAGGTGTCGATGTTCTTGGTCAGCCCGTAGTTCGGCCGGTGCGTCTCGGGGACGAAGCTGCCGAACATCCGGTCCCAGATGATCAGGATGCCGGCGTAGTTGACGTCGAGGTAGTCCGCGTCGCTGCCGTGGTGCACCCGGTGATGGGACGGGGTGTTGAACACCGCCTCGAACCAACCCGGCATCCTGCCGATCTTCTCGGTGTGCAGGAAGAACTGGTAGAACAGGCTCCAGGCCATCGCGGTGAAGATCACCCACGGCGGGATGCCGATCAGCGCCAGCGGCATCCAGAACGGCAGGGTGAGCATCGGCGTCCACTTCTGCCGCAGCGCGGTGGAGAAGTTGTAGTGCGTCGATGAGTGGTGCACGATGTGGCCCGCCCAGAAGAACCGGATCCGGTGCGAGGCACGGTGGAATCCGTAGTAGGCCAGGTCGTCGGCGAAGAACACCAGCACCCAGGTCCACCAGTCGTGCGGGCTCAGCCGCAGCGGGGTCAGCTCGTAGAGGGCGGAGTAGACCACCAGCACCACCAGCCGCCAGAACAGGTTGACCACCGAGTAGCCGATGCCCATGGTCAGGCTGGTCCGGGTGTCGGCGGGCTCGTAACCGCGCGCCGGCCCGGCGACCGTGCCGACGGCGAACTGGTCGTGGTGCAGCACGTGGATGGCCACGATCTCGAGGATCAGGAACACGATGAACACCGGGATGGCGAACATGACCGGGTCATGGATCTCAGTCAACGACACCGTGCCACTCCCCTTCTGGTCACCGGCGCACTGCCTGGTAACACTTGACGATAACGCAGGACGGCGGCTTACGTCCTCGCTCAGTGCCTGCTTGAGGCTGGCCAGACCCGCCTCGGTCAGCGCGTCGTGGTGCCAACTGAGCGCCCAGTCCCAGCCGTTGGCCGACCAGCGGTGCTGCACCTCCGGTTCCCACCTCAGCTCCCAGTCGGCATCCGAACTCGGCCGGCGGGCCAGCATGCCGAGGTGGCGCTCGCCAATGCTGGCCTCGAACGAACCGTCCGGCTCGTGGACGTGGACGTGCACGCTCACGTCGAGTTCCACTCGCAGCGGCAGCGGCGCCACATTGGCGCGGAACCACTCGCTTCGCTCGGCCGTCAGGGCTTGCCACTCCTGGTCCGGGTCAGGCCGCTCGTCTGCCTCACAGACCGACGGTCCCTGCCAGCCGAACAGCTCGTCGTCCAGCGGCTCCCCCACCGCGATCTCGACCCACTCCTCGACCGAGCCGAATCCGTCGTTGCGCTGCTGCAGCACCAGCCCGGTCTCGGCGTCGACCACCAGCTGGATCGGATACGGCTTGTGCGACGGCGGCGCCAGCTCGACGGTGTAGGCCGGCCGACCCAGAAAGATGGTGGTGCCCACCGGCCCGGTCGGACGGGTGAAGTCGCTGCCCATGAAGCTGTTCGCGTCGCGCCGCTCCAGCAGTTCGGTGCCGTTGCCCTGGTAGACCACCACGCTGCTGGGCGAGACCACCGGCACCGGATCGTCGCCGCGGAATCGCCAGCACTCGGTGTCGCCGACGATCAGCGACGGTCGGCCGTCCGGCCGCTCCAGGCGCACCCGCCGGCCGGCTCGCCAGACCCGGGTGAGCACCGGCTCCAGCTCGGCCGGGTCGGGCTCGGTGGGCGGCATCGCGCCGGGCTCGGCATCCACGGCGGAGGCGAAGCCGGCGAACACCGGCATCGGCTGCCCCCCGAGCACGGCCCAGCCGAAGGAATTCTGGGATGGGTCAGCGCCCGGCTGGCTCCTGATCACCCCGCGCACCTGCTGGTCCGGGCCGTCGACCATCAGCGTCAGCAGGCCTACCCAGGAAATCCCGTCAGGTGTCATGCCAGACAGCCTACCGATGACAAAACCGGCTCAGCCGGGCAGCGTGTCCGGCAGGCCGAACGCCGGGAACCGCGAGTACCCGAACGTGGTGATCTCGACGACCGCGTCCCCCTCGACCCGCAGCACGTCCATCTTGAAGGCCCGGTACTCGCTGTCGCCCGGCCGCCTGAGGTAGCTGGCCGCCGCCGGCATCCGGTTCGCGCTGGTCGGCAGCAGCCGCCAGTCGCCCTCCCGGTCCGGGCCGAACCCGCGCTCCAGCAGGCCGGCCAGCATGCCGAGACCGTCGAAGACCATCGGGTACGGCGGCATGGTCACCCGAATGTCCTCGGCGGCGATCGCCGCGGCAGCGGCGGCGTCACAGCGCTCGTGGGCGTCGATGAACCGGTCCAGCAGGTCCCGCTCGGCCGCGCTCGGGCGCCGCGCCGACCAGTCCGACCGGTGCGAAGGCAGGTGCCGGGCCATCGTCGCCCGGGCCCGCTGCAGCGCGCTGTTGGCCGCCGCGACGCTGGTGCCGAGCTGCCCGGCGAGTTCGGCGGCCGGCAATCCCAGCACGTCGCGCAGCACCAGCGCGGCCCGTTGCCGGGCCGGCAGCACCTGAAGGGCCGCCAGGAACGCCAGCTCGATGGTCTCCCGGCTCACCGCGACCGCGTCCGGCTGCTCGGCCAGCTCGTCCAGCAGCCGGTCCGGGTAGGGCTGCAGCCAACCGACCTCGGCCAGCGACGCCAGCCGCGGCACCTGCCGGGACCGGGCCCGGATCTCGTCCAGGCAGACGTTGGTGGCGATCCGGTACAGCCAGGCCCGCACCGACGCCGTCCCGCCGGAGCCGCCGGAGCCGCCGGAGCCGTCAGAGGCGGCAGGGCCGCCGAAGCCGCCGGAACCGTCGAAGTCGTCGCGGGCCCGCCAGGCCCGCAGGTAGGTCTCCTGGACGGCGTCCTCGGCCTCGTCGTAGGAGGCCAGCATCCGGTAGCAGTGCACGTGCAGCTCGCGGCGGTGCCGCTCGGCCAGCGTGGCGAACCCGGCCTCGTCCGCCAAGGTGGCCGCCAGCGTGGCCGGCAGCGCGGCGGTCATGCCGGCTGTTCGGACCGGCGGCCTTCCTGGACCGCCCAGCTGTTGCCGTCCGGGTCGGAGAAGAACACGAACGAGCCGTAGTCGCGGCGTTCGGGGTCCAGGCCCGGTTTGCGGCCACCCTCGGCGAAGTGCGAGATCTCGCTGCACTCGACACCCCGCGACACCAGCTCGGCGTGTGCGGCCTCGATGTCGGAGACCACCAGTTGCAGCCCGCGCACCGTGCCGGGGACGCCGTCGCCGACCCCGACACCGAACACGATCGAGCAGGCCGATCCGGGTGGGGTCAGCTGGACCACCCGGAAGTTCTCGCCGGACCCGTGGTCCACGTCGAGGGTGAAGCCGAGCTTGTCGGCGTAGAACTCCTTGGCCCGGTCCACATCCGTAACCGGCACCACCACCACTTCCAGCTTCCAGTCCATCGGGCTGCTCCCTTTCACGGTTGGCGTGCTCGTCGAAGATCCAGCGCTCATCGAAGCACCAGGCCGGCCGAGACGTTCGTCATGGTGCCGGTGATGCCGCCGGCCCGGTCGCTGGCCAGGAAGGTGGCCGCCTCGGCGACGTCGGCGAGGCTGGGCGTGCGGCCCAGCACCGACATGCCCGCGATCATCTGCCGCACCACCTCCGGGGCCGGGGTGTCCGGGCCGCCCACCGCGGCCAGCTTCTCGGCGGTCAGCGTCTCAGCCACCCCGGCGGTCCAGATCCCGCAGACCCGCACCCCGTGCGGGCCGAGCTCGGCCGCCAGGTAGCGCATGAACGCCTCGGTGGCGGCGTCCGCGGGCCCGGTGCTGCCCATCCCGGGCATCGCACCGGCCGCCGAGCCGCTGTTCAGGTGCAGGACGACGCCGGACCGCTGGCGCATCATCTGCCGGCCGGCCGCCCTGGCGGTGAGAAAGCTGCTCCGCAGGCCGTTGGTCACCGCCCGCAGCAGGTCCTCGGCCGCCAGGTCCACCAGCGGCCGGCCCTGCACGTCGCCCCGGCTGATCAGGTTGAACGACACGTCGATGCTGCCGGCCTGTGCCGCCACCGCCGCGGCGTGCTCGTCGACGGCCCGCTCGTCCAGAGCGTCCAGCACGGCGACCTCGGCCGCGCCGCCCCGGCCGGCGATCCCGGCCGCCACCGCCTCCAGCGGTTCTCGGGTCCGGCCGGCCAGGAAGACCCGGGCACCTTCGCGGGCGAACGCCCGTGCCACCCCGCCACCGATCCCACCGCCGCCGCCGTACAGGATCGCGTTCTTGCCGTCGAGCAGCCCGCCCATGTCCGTCTCCGTTTCACCTACTCGAATGACCTGATGCATGGTGAAACGACGGCCGCCGGCAAAACTCATCGGTGCGGCGATGAGTTTCTTTCCTCAGAGGTCAGCCGGCCAGCAGCGGGGTGAGCACCTCGATCGCTCGGTCCACGCCGCCGTCGTCGAGGTCGAGGTGGGTGACCAGCCGGATCACCTTCGGCCCGAGCACCGACACGATGACGCCCTGCTCGCGAGCCGCCAGCCCCACCGCCGGGGCGTCGGGCACCGGCAGCACCACGATGTTGGTCTCCACCAGTTCCGGTTTCACGCCCAGCGCGGCGGCCAGCCGGGCGGCCCGGTCGTGATCGTCGGCCAGCCGCTCGACGTTGTGCCGCACCGCGTACCGGGCCGCCGCCGCCAGCACGCCGACCTGCCGCATGCCGCCGCCGTAGCGCTTGCGCCAGACCCGGGCCTCGGCGATCCGGTCGGTCGAGGAGACCAGCATCGAACCGATCGGTGCTCCCAACCCCTTGGAGAAGCACACGGAGACGGTGTCGAAGCCGGCCGCGAGCTCGGCCATCGACGTGCCCGAGGCGACCGAGGCGTTCCACAGCCGGGCGCCGTCGAGGTGCAGTCCCATGCCGGTGTCACGGGCCAGCTGCTGCACGGCCCGGACGGCCTGCGGCGGCTGCACGGTGCCGCCGCCGAAGTTGTGGGTGTTCTCCACCGCGATGGCGGCGGTCGAGACGTGGTGCGGCCCGGCGTTCGGGGTGACCAGGTCGGCCACCACGGCCGGGTCCAGCCGGCCGGCGACCGACTCCCAGGTGCGGGTGGTGATGCCGGAGAACACCGCGGCGGCCCCGGACTCCGACCGCACCACGTGCGCGATCCGGTCGCAGGCCAGCTCCTCGCCGGGCTTGACCAGCAGCCGCAGCGCGATCTGGTTGGCCATCGTGCCGGTCGGGGTGAACAGCCCCGCCTGGTGCCCGAGCAGCTCGGCGACCTCGGCCTCGAACGCGTTGACCGTCGGGTCGTCGGCGTAGACGTCGTCGCCCACCAGGGCCTCGGCCATCGCCTGCCGCATCGCCGCGGACGGCCGGGTGACCGTGTCGCTGCGCAGGTCCACCACCGGGTAGTCGCTCATGCCATCCTCGCCTGGGACTGGAGTCGGGACCGGGCGCCGGAGGCCAGGTTGCGCGGGTCGGCGACCAGCCGCTCGGCGACCCGGAACGCCAGCTCCAGGGACTGTTCGATGTTCAGCCTGGGGTCACACGCCGTCTCGTAGCGCCGGCCGAGATCGGCGGCGGTGAGGTCGGACGTACCGCCGATGCACTCGGTGACCTGGTCGCCGGTCAGCTCGACGTGCAGCCCGCCCGGATGGGTGCCCAGCCCGGCGTGCACGTCGAAGAAGCCGTCCACCTCGCCGATGATCCGGTCCAGGTGCCGGGTCTTGACCCCGGTGGCGGTCTCCTCGGTGTTGCCGTGCATCGGGTCGCACTGCCAGACCACCAGGTGGCCGGTGGACTGCACCTTCTCGATGATCGGCGGCAGCAGGTCACGGACCAGCTCGCTGCCCATCCGGCTGATCAGGGTCAGCCGGCCCGGCACGCCGTCCGGGTCCAGCCGTTCCACCAGCTCCGCGGCGCTCTCGGGCGAGGTGCTCGGCCCGAGCTTCACCCCGATCGGGTTGGCGATCCGCGAGACGAAGTCCAGGTGGGCGCCGCCCAGCTGCCGGGTGCGCTCGCCGACCCAGAGGAAGTGCGCTGAGAGGTCATAGGCCCGCCGGCCCTCCACCCTGGTCAGCGCCCGCTCGTACTCCAGGATCAGCGCCTCGTGGCTGGAAAACAGCTCGACCGTGTCCAGCGCCGCGTCGTGCACCCCGCAGGCCCGCATGAACCGCACCGCCCGGTCGATCTCGGCGGCCAGCTGCTCGTACCGGCTGCCGGTCTCGGTGTCGCGGGCGAAGGCGGTGTTCCAGGCGTGCACCTTCTCCAGCGACGCCAGCCCGCCACCGGCGTAGGCGCGCAGCAGGTTCAACGTCGAGGCGGCCGTCGAGTAGGCCCGCAGGATGCGCTGCGGGTCCGGGATGCGCGCCTGCGGATCCAGGTCGTTGACCATGTCGCCGCGGTAGGAGGGCAGCCCGAGGGCATCCAGTTCGGTGGAGCGCGGCTTGGCGTACTGGCCGGCCATCCGGCCCACCTTCACGACCGGCATCGAGGCGCCGTAGGTGAGCACCACGGCCATCTGCAGCAACACCCGGACCTTGCCCGCGATGTCGGCCTGCGACGAGGTGGCGAAGGTCTCGGCACAGTCGCCGCCCTGCAGCAGGAACGCCTCGCCACGGGCCACCTGGGCCAGCCTGGCGGTGAGCGCGTCCACCTCGTCGGCGACCACCAGCGGCGGCAGCTGGGCGAGCGTGTCGGCCACCTCGCGAAGGGCCGCCTGATCGGGCCAGCTCGGCTGCTGGGCGGCCGGCAGGGAGCGCCAGGCGTCGAGGTTCAGCTCGTCGGCGGTGGAGGACGCATCGTCGAGCAGGGTCACGCGGCCCAGACTACCCAGTGCGGGCCGGCCACCGGACGGCTGCAGTCAGGCACCCGTGGCCGACGGTGACCGGCTGACTCAGCCGAAGAACACCTCGGCCTCGGAGTAGAACTCGCTCGGCACCGTCTTGAGGGTCTTGGTGGCATCGGCCAGCGGCACCCGGACGATCTCGGTGCCGGACAGGGCCACCATCTTGCCCCAGTCGCCGGCGTGCACCGCGTCGATGGCGTGCAGGCCGAACCGGGTGGCCAGCACCCGGTCGTACGCGGTCGGGGTGCCACCGCGCTGGATGTGGCCCAGCACCGTGGTACGGGCCTCCTTGCCGGTCCGGCTCTCGATCTCCGAGGCCAGCCAGTCGCCGATGCCGCCGAGCCGGGCGTGGCCGAAGGCGTCGACGCCCTTGTCCAGGGTGGACATCTCGCCCTCCAGCGGCATCGCCCCCTCGGCGATCACCACGATCGGGGCGTAGTGCGACTCGAACCGGCTCTCGACGTAGGCGCACACCCGCTCGATGGAGAACCGCTGCTCGGGGATCAGGATCACGTTGGCGCCACCGGCCAGGCCCGCGTGCAGGGCGATCCAGCCGGCGTGCCGGCCCATCACCTCCACGATCAGGGCCCGGTGGTGGGACTCGGCGGTGGTGTGCAACCGGTCGATGGCCTCCATGGCGATGTTCACCGCGGTGTCGAAGCCGAAGGTGTAGTCGGTGGCGTTGAGGTCGTTGTCGATGGTCTTGGGCACCCCGACCACGTTCACGCCGTGCTCGTGCAACTGGGTGGCCACCCCGAGGGTGTCCTCGCCGCCGATGGCGATCAGCGCGTCGACGCCCAGGCTGTGCAGGTTCTCCCGGATCCTGGCCACGCCAGCGTCGATCTTGAACGGGTTGGTACGCGAGGAGCCCAGGATGGTGCCGCCGCGGGGCAGGATGCCGCGCACCTCGGGGATGCCCAGCGACATGGTCAGGCCCTCCAGCGGGCCCTTCCAGCCGTCCCGGAAGCCGAGGAACTCATAGCCGTACACCCCGATGCCCTTGCGGACCACGGCGCGGATCACCGCGTTCAAGCCGGGGCAGTCCCCACCACCGGTCAGTACACCGATACGCATCTGGCGGTCCTTCCTGTGCACCTGCCGTCACGTCAGGCAGGCTGTCGTTCGTTCTGGCAACGGGCGGGTCGGTCGACGGCGCTGTCGGTTTTGCGAGCCTAGCGACCGTCGGGTGGACCCGCCGCGAGGGCTTCGGTGATCAGTCTCCAGCGCGCCAGGTTGTGCCGCGCATCGGCCAGTGCGTCATGCGCGTCCTCGCCGGCAGTCGGCAACGGCGGAGATCCGGCGCACTCCCACAGCTGGCGCAGTTCGTGGGTGAAGCGCGGGATCAGGCGGGGCAGCGCGCGCATGTCGCCCCACAGCTGGGCGAGCGCGACGTGGTCGTAGCCGGCCATCCAGGCCCACAGCTCGATCGGCTCGCCCGGCGCGGTCAGGTAGGCCAGCAGGTCCTCCCGGATCCGGGTGCGCGAGCGCCAGGCCGGGTCGGCCGGCGAGGGCAGCTGGTTGAGCACGTGCCGGCGCACCCAGTCGATCGCCCGGGACGGGTCGAACTCGGTCGACACCGCGTAGAACTCCCGGCCGTTCTCGTCGACGAAGCCGATCGAGACCAGCGAGATCGTCCGGCCGTCCTCGATGAACTCGCAGTCGTAGAAGTAGCGCATCTGCGTGGGTGAGCCGGACCGCGACCGCGGTCAGGAGGCTCGCTCGGCCGGCAGCCGGTCGTGGGAGGTGCTGCCCACCGCGTCGGCGTGGGCCAGGCCGCGCCGGGCGCCGAAGCCCAGGTCCGCCCCGGTGGCCACCTTGACCTTGCTGGCGTAGGTGTCGACGTACTCCTGGCCGGACAGCTGCATCAGCTCGTACATGATCTCGTCGGTCATCGAGCGTTCCACGAAGCGGTCGCCGGCCAGGCCCTCGTAGCGGGAGAAGTCCAGCGGCTTGCCGAACCGGACGCCGGGCCGGGGTCGCAGGTGCGGCAGCTTGCGCCCGGTCGGCATCATCTTCTCGGTGTCGATCATGGCGACCGGGATCACCGGCACACCGGCCTCCAGGGCCATCCGGGCGACGCCGGTCTTGCCCTTGTACAGCCGGCCGTCCGGCGACCGGGTGCCTTCGGGGTAGATGCCCAGCAGGTCACCCTTGCGCAGGATCCGCACGCCGGTGGTGAGCGCCCCCTTGGCGGCGTCGGCGTCGTCGCGGTCGATCGGCACCTGCCCGACGCCGGCGAAGAACATCCGGGACAACTTGCCCTTGAGGCCCGGAGTGGTGAAGTACTCCGCCTTGGCGAGGAAGGTGACCCGCCGCCTGACCATCAGGGGCATGAAGAAGGAGTCGCAGAACGAGAGGTGGTTGCTGGCCAGGATCGCGCCACCGGTGGCGGGCACGTTCTCGGCGCCCTCCACGTACGGGCGCCAGATCGCCTTCAGCCACGGGCCGAGTCCGATGGTCTTGAGGAACCAGTACAGCACTCAGCGGCCTCCAGCCCAGATCACCGAACTGCTCGGGGTGCCCCGACCATAGTCCGGCCCGGACCTGACCCACAATTTACCGGTCCGCCGCGCCGGTCGGGACGACCGGAAGGTCTGCCTGCCCGGTCTGGCAGGTCCGGGGACTCGCCAGGACGGCCCCGGCCACGGCAGAATGACACCAGCCAGAACGCAAAGGAGATCGCGCGTGCCGATCCTCGCAGGTGCCGAGCCGTTCGCGGTCGACGGGAACGGCTCCGCCGGCCGGACCGGCGTGCTGATCAGCCATGGCTTCACCGGTACTCCCCAGAGCATGCGGCCGTGGGCCGAGCACCTGGCCGCGCAGGGCTACTCGGTGCGGTTGCCCCGGCTGCCCGGGCACGGCACCAGCTGGCAGGACATGAACCGCACCACCTGGACCCAGTGGTACGACGAGATCCGGGCCGGCTACGACGAGCTCGCCGCGCGCTGCGACACGGTGTTCGCGTGCGGGCTGTCGATGGGCGGCACCCTGGTCACCAGGCTGGCCGAGGACCTCTCCGACGACCCGGCCGGCAAGCTCGCCGGCCTGGTGCTGGTCAACGTCGCGCTGGGCACCATGCGCAAGGACGCCGCGCTGGCCCGCTACCTCGCCTGGGCGGTGCGCTCGCGGCCCGGCATCGGCAGCGACATCAAGAAGCCCGGCACCGCGGAGCTGAGCTACGACCGGACCCCACTGCGCGCGTTCGTCTCGATGCAGGACATGTGGCGGCGGGTGAACGCCGACCTGGGCAGGATCCGGGTGCCGATCCTGTACTACCACTCCACCGAGGACCACGTGGTGGACGAGCTGTCGGCCAAGCTGCTGCACGCCGGCGCCACCGCCACCACGGTGCACGAGGTGGCCCTGGCCAACAGCTACCACGTGGCAACCGTCGACCACGACGCCGAGCTGATCTTCGCCGGCAGCGTGGACTTCATCGCCGAGCACAGCCGTACCCCCATCGGCGACTGACGTGAGCTCGCCCGCCTCGCACCGGGGTCGCCGGGACAACGGCCTGAACTCGGACAAGTTCTCCCCGGTCGCCGACGTCGACCCGCGACTGGCCGACCACCTGCTCGACGTGCTGGGACTGCGCGACGTGCCGGCCTACGTGGAGCCGACCACCGCCAGCGACCCGGTGACCGCCGACCGGCTGTACGTGGCCGCCGACCTGACCTCGGAGGCCCGCCAGGTGCTGACCGAGATCGCCTCCGAGCTCGGCATCGAGGTGGCCCAGCACCGGCACTGGGACCGGCCTCGGGAGGAACCGCCGCTCGACCCGCTGGCCGGCATCGACACCGACGCCGAGTTCGCCCGGATCGTCGCCGAGCTGCGCGAGCCGGACCAGCCGCCGGTCGCCCCGCCGCCCAGCCTCCGCCCGCTGGGCACCGCCGCCCCGGATCCGCTGGACGTGGTCGAGCACTTCGTGCCGCCGCCGGCCCCGCCGGTGCCGTGGCCCACCCTGCCGACCGCGATGGCGGTGCTGGTCACCCTGCTCGGCATCCTGGTGCTGGCCTTCGGCTACCGGATGGGGCTACCGGCCGACCTGCCGCTGCCGCTCGGGGTGGTGCTGGTGCTGTTCGGCGCCGGGCTGCTGGTGCTGCGGTTGCGTCCGGAGCCGCGCGACGATTCCGACGACGACGGCGCGGTGGTCTGAGCCCGCTTCCGCCGGGTGACGTTCGCCTGCCGGCCATCCGGTGGTGACGAGGCAGCCATCCCGACAGCGCAGGGTGATCGCGTGCTGCTCGTGCTGCGGGAGAGGCGGTCGGGATGAGAACCGGACAGGACCTGGTGTTCCAGACGTGGTGCCGGCTCACCGGCAACAACCCGGACGAGTACGGCCCCGACGAGCGGGAGGCGTTCCGGGCCAGGCCGCAGGTCGGCGAGCTGGCGCAGGCTCCCTATCCGGTGTTGCTGCACGCGGGGGTGAGCGTGGCCCGGGGCGACTCGCTGCCCCTGGAGCGCTGGCTGGGCGCGGTGCGCCGGCAACGGCTGCTCAGCGCGTAGCGGCCCACGCGGCTCGCCGAGTCCTCGCCGAACTGCCACCAGACGCGGATTTCATATCGCATACTTCTGGCGAGAACTCATCGAAGCATGCCCAGATCGGAGGAGGCGGTGCGCTCACATCGCCGCGGGCCGGCCGGTGATCCGGCGGGCCGGCTGGCCGACGGGTCACCGGTCGGGACGTCGGCCGATCCGCACTCCTACCGGGCCGTCCCGGTCGCCGGGCTGGCCGTGCTGCGGGAGCCCGCCGGTGCCGCCGACCCGCTCGGCGGCACCGCGATCCCGACGGACGTGGTGAGCGCGCTGCGGCGGCGCCAGGGTGGCGGCAGCGCGCTGCCGTCCCAGCTGGCCGACGCCGGCGAACAGGCCCTCGGCGTGGACCTGTCCGGCGTCCGGGTGCACGCCGACCCCGAAGCCGCCTCGATCGCGAGGTCGGTGCAGGCGGTGGCGTTCACCCACGGCAGCGACATCTACTTCTCCCAGGGCAGCTACCGTCCGAGCGACCCGGGCGGCCAGCGCCTGATCGCTCACGAACTGGGCCACGTCGGCCAGCCCGACGGTGGCGGCGGGGTCATCGGACGGGCCGACGACCCCGCCGAGACCGCCGCGGACCGGTCCGCCGACACCGTGCTCTCGGCGCTGCGCCGGACCGCCGCGCCGACGGTTCCCTCCCCGGACGTCGCGGGAGCAGACGATGCCGGCACGGTGCTGCCCGCACTGCGCCGGCAGGCACACCGCAGCCCCACCACGGGCCGGACGGGCCAGAGCATCCGGCGCATGATCGGCAAGGGCGGCAAGGACGTCTACTGGTTCACCGAGAAGCACGCTCTGGCCGCGGTGCTGGCCCCGCTGGCGGGCACCTCGTTGACCGTCGACTTCGGCGGCAAGAGTGTCGTCTACGACGCCGGGGCCCGCACCTCGGCCGAGCAGTGGGTGTCCTCGGACACCGCGTGGGGCGGCAACTCCTTCCATTTCACGCTGGGATTCGACAGGGTCACCCTGACCGTGAGCGGTGAGGACGACGCGGCGATCTTCGTCAATGCCGAGGTGAGGCTCAAGAACCTGCACGCGACGCTGCGCAGGACCGTCGACTCGGCCTGGATCGGGGCCAACATCGGCGAGATCCTCGCGGTGCAGAACGGCACCAGCGCGTTGCCGCAGCTCCAGCAGGCCGCGCTTACCAACCAGTACAAGGGCATCCAGCAGAACTCGCTGCACGCCGGTATCGGAAAGAGATGGTCGGGCGGCAACAAGGACAACACCGCGGCGGCCGCGCACACGCTGGGCCTCTCCCCCCAGGAGGTCGCCACCGGGATCGGCGACCTGATCGACGGTGTGAGCAGATCGCTCGGCTACGCCCTGGAAATGGCCCTGAACGGCAAGGACATCGCCCACCCGTCGGCGGCCAAGCCGCTGCGCATCAGGTTTGCAGACGTCTTGTGGGACGGCACCCGGCCGGATATGGACGGCATGCTGTTGAAGTTCCACGAGGCGAGCCCCGAGGTGCCCGACCCGCCGGTGGCCTCGGTCTCCACGCCGGACGAGGACAGCGTGGCCACTCACTGGCGCAAGCCCGTCCCGGCCGCGGCGGTCTAGCCGCCTCGACCGCCGGGAACGGTGACGGCCCGCGAGAACACCCCGCCTAGGCTGGTCGGATGGCCGCCGCCGAGGAGATGCAGCTCGCCGGGCTGGTCGAGCGGATCCGGACGGCCGCGCCCCGCTGCGGGCAGGTCCGGGTGGTAGCCGTCGACGGCGGCGCGGCGGCCGGCAAGTCCAGCCTGGCAGCGGCCCTGGCAGCCCGGTTGGGCAGTGCCGGGGTGCTGGCCACCGACGACCTGCTGGACGGCTGGCGGGGACAGTTCAGCTTCTGGCCGCGGTTGCGCGCCGGGGTGCTGGAGCCGTTGGCGGCCGGCCGGCCGGGCAGCTACCGGCGCTTCGACTGGCACGCGATGCGCTTCGCCGAGACCGTCGCGGTACCGGTGCCGGAGGTGCTGCTGGTCGAAGGGGTGTCGGCGATCGGCGCGTGCGCCGGGTGGTCGTCGGTGGCCCTCTTCCTGGACGTCCCGCGGGCGGTCCGCGAGCGCCGGTGGACCGCCCGGGACGGGGCGCTGGGGCAGCCCGAACACGACTGGCTGGCGGCCGAGGACCGCTACTTCGCCGAGCACCCGCCACCGCCCGGCACCGTGCTGCTGGCCGGCGGCGGTGATCTTGCCGGGGCCGGTAGCCTCTGACAAATGTCGGACCAGCCGCACCAGCCGCAGCCGCCCGTCGCCGCCCGCAAGCCCGTGCAGCGGGTCCATCACGGCGACACTTTCGTCGACGATTACGAGTGGTTGCGGGACAAAACCGATCCCGAGGTGATCGGCTACCTGCAGGCGGAGAACGCCTTCACCGAGGCGAGCACCGCCCGGCTGGAGCCGCTGCGCCAGCAGATCTTCGACGAGATCGTCACCCGGACCAAACAGACCGACCTGTCGGTTCCGTACCGGCGCGGCGGGTACTGGTACTACAGCCGCACGGTGGAGGGCCAGCAGTACCCGATCCACTGCCGGCTGCCCGCCACCGGCGACGTGCCACCGGCGATCGACGGCCCGGACGGCGCCGCGGGGTCCTCGGCCGACCCGGCCCCGGCCGGCGAGCAGGTGCTGCTGGACGGCAACCTGGTCGCCGCCGACTCCGGCTTCTTCGCCCTCGGCGCCATCGAACCCTCGCCGGACGGCACCCTGCTGGCGTACTCGCTGGACCTGACCGGCGACGAGCGGTTCACCCTTCGCCTGAAGGACCTCACGACGGGTGAGGACCTGCCGGACACGGTCGCCGGGGTGTTCTACTCGCTCGCCTGGTCGGCCGACGGCGACGCTGTCTTCTATCTCACGGTGGACTCCTCCTGGCGCCCGAACCGGGTCTGGCGGCACCTGGTCGGCACCGACGCGGCCGAGGACACGGTGGTCTTCACCGAGGACGACGAGCGGTACTGGGTGAGCGTCGAGCTGACCCGCAACCAGCAGGCGGTCCAGATCTCGGTCGGCAGCAAGCTGACCTCGGAGGTGTGGCTGCTGGACGCGCACGCGCCGCAGTTCGAGCCGGTGCTGGTGCAGCCGCGCACCGAGGGCGTTGAGTACCACGTCGAGCATGCCGGTGACCGGTTGCTGATCGTGCACAACAGCAACGAGGCGAACTTCGAGCTGAGCTGGGCACCGCTGGCCGACCCCGGCGCGGCGAACTGGCACACCCTCATCCCGGGATCGGCCGAGCGCCGGCTGCTGTCCGTGGACGCCTTCGCCGGCCACGCCATGCTGCACCTGCGCCGGGACGGCCTGACCCGGCTGGCGGTGTTGCCACGAACCGGCGACGGCTTCGGCGCGCCGGCCGAGATCGAGTTCGACGAGCCGCTCTACACGGTGCAGCCGGGCCGCAACCCGGACTGGGACAGCGAGAACTACCGGTTGACCTTCCGCTCGCTGGTCAGCCCGGACACCGTCTACGACTACGCGGTCGGTTCGAGGGAGCTGCTGCTGCGCAAGCGGCAGCCGGTGCTCGGCGGCGTCGATCTCGGCGACTACGTGCAGTCCCGGGAGTGGGCCAGGGCTGCCGACGGCACCATGGTGCCGCTGTCGGTGGTGCGGCGTGCCGACGTGGCCCTGGACGGCAACGCGCCGGTGGTGCTGTACGGCTACGGCGCCTACGAGGTGTCGGCCGACCCGTACTTCTCGATCCCCCGGCTGTCCGTGCTGGACCGAGGCGTGGTGTTCGTGATCGCGCACGTGCGCGGCGGTGGGGAACTCGGCCGGCACTGGTACGACCAGGGCAAGATGCTGGCCAAGCGCAACACCTTCACCGACTTCGTCGCCGCCGCCGAGCACCTGGTAGAGGCCGGTTGGACCCGGCCGGAGCGGATCGTGGCCACCGGCGGCAGTGCGGGTGGCCTGCTGATGGGCGCGGTGGCCAACCTGGCGCCGGATGCCTTCGGCGGCATCGTGGCGCAGGTGCCGTTCGTGGACGCGCTGACCACCATCCTCGACCCGTCGCTGCCGCTGACGGTGACCGAGTGGGAGGAGTGGGGCAACCCGCTGGCCGACGCGGGAGTCTATGCCTACATGAAGTCCTACTCGCCGTACGAGAACGTCGAGGCCAGGGACTACCCGGCGATCCTGGCGATCACCAGCCTGAACGACACCCGGGTGCTGTACGTGGAGCCCGCCAAGTGGGTCGCGAAGCTGCGGGCAACGGCGACCGGCTCGGCGCCGGTGCTGCTCAAGACCGAGATGGAGGCCGGGCACGGCGGTCGCAGCGGTCGCTACGACTCCTGGCGGGAGCTAGCGTTCAGCCTGGCCTGGCAGCTGGACGTGCTCGGCATCGGCAAGTAGGTACTCGACCATCAGCGGCCGGTGGTCGGACGCGATCCGTACGTCAGCGGATTCGATCGTCTCGGCGCTGAGCAGCCGCAGCCGTGGGTCGGCGAACACCGCGTCGATCCGGCGGACCGGGTCGGCGCTGGAGTAGGTGTAACCGTCGCCGCTGCCCGCCGCGGCGAAGGCGTCGGTGCCGAACCGTTCCAGCCGCTGCCAGGTCGCCGAACCGGGCACCGCGTTGATGTCGCCGCCGACCAGCAGGGGCACGTCGGCAGGCACGAACCCGGCGGTGAAGTCGGCCAGCTCGTCGAGGTGGCGCAGCCGGGGGGCCTCGATCAGGTCCAGGTGGGTGCCGGCCACCGCGAACCGCGCGCCGGCCCGCTGCAGGACGGCGACGGCCGCGCCCCGGTGGTGCAGCCGCCGGTCGGTGGAGAAGGCCAGCTCGTGGGTGGCCAGCACGTCGACCGCGAGCGAGGACAGCACCAGGTTCGCCCCGCACGGCCGGCCGCCGGTGACCAGCACCAGCCCGGCCCGGCGGGCCAGCGCCGCGCACGCCGAGCGCCAGCGCAGGAACCGCGGCGCCTCCTGGATGATCGCGACGTCCGGGGTGATCTCACGCATCACCCGGCCCAGCGCGTCGACGTCGTCGCGCATCGACCGGACGTTGTAGGACAGCAGCCGCAGGGTGGTCACGCCCACATCCTGGCAGCACCCGGTGGCCGGACGCGGCGAGGCCACCCCGGACGGGAACTCGGGATGGCCTCGCCTGGCTGGAAGGACGTCAGCAGGCGCCCGGGCCGCCGTAGCGGAAGCTGCTGGTCGAGGTGATCGCGCTGTCGTACAGCGTGGAATCCTCCGGTGCCGACTTGGCAAGGTTGACCGCCGAGGTGCCGTTGTAGTAGCCGACGCCGGTCACCGAGACCGCCGACGCGCTGGTGCCGATGACGCCGTTGCCCATGTCGGTGCACGGCCGGGTGCTCGTCGAGGACACCTCACCGAAGGGCTGCACCAGCCCGGCCCTGGTGAACGTGCCGCTCCAGATCGAGCCCGGCAGGTAGCCGAACCAGGTGCCGTTGTAGCCGTACCACCAGTTGCCGGAGAAGTACTCGATGGCGAACTGCACCGGCGTGCTCGACGGCGTCAGCGCCATGCCCGGGGTGATGGTCGAGGAGTTCGACACGTACCCGCAGCCGGTGTTGTAGCAGGTGCCGACGCCGTTCACCCAGTGGAAGATGAACAGTCGCGGCGCGGGCCCGTCGGGACCGTAGATGCGCCAGCCGATCTCGATGATCTGCTTGCCGTCGGCCGACTCCACCGCCAGCTCGGCCAGGCTGTGGTCCGACGCGCCGACCGCGGGCTGCTGCACCGGGGTGGACATGTACGCGCCGTCCGAGGTGACGTTCTGGTAGGCGCCGGCGTGGCAGTAGTAGTGGCTGCTGGACGTGAAGGTGCAGCCGCTGCCGGCGGCGGTGATCGCGTTCGGCGACGCCGGCCGGGTCTTGGTGCCCTCCGGCCGGCCCGTCTGCTGGCTGGTGCTGCCAGCAGTCACCGGCCGGCCACTCGGGTCGCGGAGCTGGCTGCTCGGGTCCGGCGAGCCGGCCGACGCCGGAGCGCTCAGGTCGAGGGTCGCAATGAAAAGGGCCGCCAACGCGGCGGCCACGACCAACACAAATCGCCTCATCAATCCTCCTCGGTTACGTGCAGCGGCTCAGTACCGCCTGCAGACATTGTACCGGGGACAGCAGTTTTGTCCTATTTTGTAATACCACTGTGTGGTCCGGCGGGTGCGTGCCGCGCCGGGAGTGCGGTGAGGCGAGCGCACACACTCCAACAGAATCTCCGTACATCGCCGAAGGAATTACCCGAAAGTAACCGCTTCGCCCTGTCTGCGAGTGCTACTTTGTGCCGCCGATAACGGCATTCCCATACTGCGGCCAAACAGTCGGCCCGAGGGAGTCGAAGAAACGACGCAGCGCTGCGGAGGTTCACGTGAGGCATCGGGTCAGCGGGCGGGCGG
Source organism: uncultured Actinomycetota bacterium (assembly GCA_963796905.1). Taxonomy (GTDB): domain Bacteria; phylum Actinomycetota; class Actinomycetes; order Mycobacteriales; family Jatrophihabitantaceae; genus Jatrophihabitans_A. The sequence goes on from CAWCNK010000006.1 coordinate 146,486, forward strand.
TGCACCCGGTGGTGCTGCTCGCGCTGGTGGCGGGCACGGTATCGGCCGCCGGAATGGCCACCGCGCCGCACAGCGCGCCGGCCAGGGCGGACGACGCCGGCACCGCGGGCCTGTTCGTGCCCGCCATCGGACGCCTGCTCGACACCCGCAACGGCACCGGTGGCTACAGCACGGCGATGCCGGCCGGCACCGTGCGCACCGTTGCCGCGGCCGGCCAGGCGGGCATCCCGACCAGCGGGGTCAGCGCCGTCGCCCTGTCGCTGACCGCGGTCGGGGCCGGCAGCATCGGCGCGGTCAGCGTGGCACCGGGCGACGTGGCCACCCCGACCGGAACGGCGCTGGTGTTCAACCCGGGCGACTCGGTGTCCAACACCGCGCTGGTGGCGCTGCACGCCGACGGCACGCTGCACGTGGTCGCCGACCACGCGGTCCAGCTCATCATCGACGTACAGGGCTACTTCACCGCCGGTGGCTCGACCGCCCCGGGCGGGTTCGTGGCGGTCAACCAGACCCGGATCGCTGACACCCGCAGCGGCCTGAACGTCCCGCAGGACAAGGTGTATCCCGGAGCGGCGCTCACCCTGCAACCCGCGGGGCTGGCCGGCATCCCGGCCGACGCCAGCGCCGTCTACGTCAACATCGCGGTGCTGAACCAGGCCGGCAACGGCTACCTGCGCACCTATCCGACCGGCAGCCAGGTGCCGAGCACCGGCGCGCTGGACTTCGACGACACCACCCAGGCGGTGTCGGTGGCCGTCCCGCTCAGCAGCGCCGGGGAGTTCTCGGTGCAGGCCGGCGCCGGCGGCCCGCTCGACCTGATCGTCGACATCCAGGGCTACTTCACCCCGCGCGCCGCGGCGGCGACGTTCACCCCGGCCGCGGTGCGGCTGCTCGACACCCGGGTGGCGCCGGTGCGGACCATCGCCGGCAACTCGGTCCTCACCCTGCCGGTGGCCGGGGTCGGTGGACTGCCCGGCGTCGCGGCCGGACTCGCCGCGGTCGCGTTGAACGTCCGCACCGTGCAGAACAGCGCGAACAGCACGTCCGGCGGCTACCTGCGACTGTGGCCGGCCGACCAACCGGAACCCGCGACGTCCAACCTGAACTACACCGCCGCCAACACCTATCGCACCGACCTCGCCATCGTCGCGCCGGCGGCTGACGGCACGGTCAACATCCGCAACGGCGGGCCCGGCGCGATCGACGTCGTCGTCGACGCCCAGGGCTGGTTCCGGGCCGGCGCACCGGCCACCCCGACGGTGAGTTCCCCGTCCTTCACCGACGGCCAGCTCGACGCCGCGCCGGACGCCGCTGCCAGCTTCAGCTTCACCGCCCCGGCCGGGGTGGGCAACACGGCTGCCGTCCGCTTCGGCTACGTCCTGGACGACAACCCGCTGGCCTTCGCCGACGGCAGTTCTGCCAGCGTGCAACTGGCCATCACCGATTCCGGTCCGCATGACCTGGTGGTGTACGCGGTGGACGCCAACGGCACCGAGTCGGACCCGGCGCTGTTCCACGTCGAGGTCGGCCAGGACGCCCCGGCGTCCCCGCCGGACTCCGACAACCCGCAGGTCACGGTCACCACCACCGAGACCACGGTCACCGAGGACGGCACCAGCACCACGCAGACCAACACCCAGACGAGCACCCCGGCCCAGCCGGCGCAGCTGCCTGGCGGTGGCCCTCCCCCGCCGCCCCCGCTGTTCTGCAACAAGCCCTACCGGGGCTTCTACTCCGGCGCGACCCTGGACCTGCACAATGTGTGCCGGCTGCGGATGGGTACCTTCGCCATCCGGTTGACGCCCCCGGCGGCGGGCTCGACCCAGATCACGCCGGTGGCCGAATCGGGTTTCATCTGGTACGTCAACGGTTATCGGCAACCCAACACCCCACCGCACCCGGTCTCGAAGAACCTTCCGATCAGCCACGTCTTCGCCGGTGAGTTCAAGCCGCTGCCGCTCGGTGCGCACGTCTGGGGTTTCGACCAACTGGCCTTCAGCTACGTCTACAACCGGGTGCTGTACCTGCGCAAGGTCAAGGTCAACATCGACTTCGTGCCGGTGCCCTGACCAGCTGTCGCCCGAGCCGGGCCGGCCGCGACGCGGTCACCCTTGTCCGAAAGGCTGAATGCCCGCTAGCCGAGGAACTTGGCCAAGCCCTCGAGCAGCCGGTCGGCGTCTGAGTCGTCGGTGTAGGGCGCCAGGCCGATCCGCAGGCCGCCGCCGTCCGGCAACCCGATCCGGCGGGACGGCTCGTAGGCGTAGAAGGTGCCGGCCGGGGCGTTGACGTCCAGGTCGGCCAGGAACCGGTAGGCCTCGGTCGCGGATCGGCCGGCGAAGGTGACCAGCAGCGTCGGCGTGCGGCGCCGGGCCCGCGAGTGCAACGTCACCGTCCCTGCGGTCGCAAGGTCGGCCAACGCTGATTCGATGCGCCCACGCAGGGCGTCCTCGTGTTCCTCGACCGCGGCCATCGATTCCAGGATCCGCCCGCGCCGGTCACCGGTGGTCTCGTTTCCCCCGAGGCCGGCGATGAAATCGACCGCCGCGGTGGTGCCGGCCAGCAGTTCGTAGGGCAGGGTGCCGAGTTCGAAGCGTTCGGGCACCTCGTCAGTGGAGGGCAGCAGCTTGTCCGGGTGCAACCGCTCCAGCAGCGCCGGGCTGGCAGCCAGCGCGCCCAGGTGCGGGCCGAAGAACTTGTACGGCGAGCAGGCGAAGAAGTCCGCGCCGAGCGCGGTGACGTCCACGGCCGCGTGCGCGGCCAGGTGCACCCCGTCGACGTAGAGCAACGCCCCGGTGCGGTGCACCACCTCGGCGATCGCGGCCAGGTCCGGCCGGGTGCCGATCAGGTTCGAGGCACCGGTCACCGCGACCAGCCGGGTGCGCTCGGACAGCTGGGCGCTGACCTGCTCGACCGTCAACTCGCCGGGCTCCGGATCGAAGTCGATCCAGCGGACGCTCGCCCCGGCCCGCTCGGCCCAGATCACCCAGGGCCGGACGTTGGCGTCGTGGTCCAGCCGGCTGAGGAGCACCTCGTCCCCGGCCGCCCAGCCGTCGGACAGCGTGCGGGCGATGTCGAAGGTCAGCTGGGTCATGCTGCGCCCGAACACGATGCCGGCCGGGTCGGCGCCGAGCAGGTCGGCCACCGCGGCCCGGGCGGCGTGCACGATGTCGTCGGCGTTGCGCTCGGCCCTGGTCACCGTGTTCCGGTTGGACAGCGGCGCCCGCAACGCGCCGGCGATCGCGTCGGCCACCACCTGCGGGGTCTGCGAACCGCCCGGACCGTCGAAGTAGGCGGTTCCGGCGGCCAGCGCCGGGAACCGGGAACGAACGGCGGCGACATCGAAGCTCATAGCTGCCACTGTCTCATCGACGCCGACCTCGGGTAAACGCCCGGGCGGTACCGTCGCACACCATGACGACCTGCAGCCTGGTGACCGGAGCCAGCCGTGGCATCGGCGCGGCCATCGCGCACGCACTGGCATTGGCCGGCCACCGGGTGGCGGTACACGCCGGCCGGGACTCCGACGCCGCGGCGCGGGTGCGCGCGGCACTGCCCGGCACCGGCCACCTGGTGGTGACCGGCGATCTCACCGACCCCGACACCTGCGCGCGGCTGGTCGCCGAGGTGGTCGACGGGCTGGGCGAGCTGGACGTGCTGGTCAACAACGCCGGCGTGTACACCGGCCACCCGATCACGACCACCGGCTACGCCGACTGGCAGCGGATCTGGCGGGACACCGTCGAGCTCAACCTGCTCGCTCCGGCGAACCTGGCGTGGCTGGCCGTCGACCACCTGCTGCACCGCGCGGCCGGCCCGGACGGCGGCCGGCTGATCAGCGTCGGGTCCCGAGGTGCCTACCGCGGCGAGCCGGATACCCCCGGCTACGGCGCGAGCAAGGCCGGGCTGCACGCGATGACCCAGTCGCTGGCGATCGCGCTGGCCCCGCACGGCGTCCTGGCCGCCGCGGTCGCACCGGGCTTCGTCGACACCGAGATGGCCCGCGCCATCCTCGACGGTCCGGACGGCGCCGCGGTCCGGGCCCAGAGCCCGTTCGGCCGGGTCGCCACACCCGCCGAGATCGCCCGGACCGTGGCGTGGCTGGCCACCGACGCCCCGGTGTGGATCAGCGGCACCGTCGTCGACGCCAACGGCGCGTCCTACCTTCGCTGAGCCGGTCCCGCGCACTGCTCCTGCCGGACTGCGAAAACCCTGCCGGACAAGGTAAACCTGCCAGGCGCACCGAACCGGCCGCCCGCGCGATGCGCGAGCGGCCGGCCCGGGGAGGTGCGTCAATTACCTAGCGGGTGGAACTGGTACTGCTGAACGAACGGCTTAGTAGACCGACACGCCGTACACCGAGAGGGGCTCGGTAACCGGCTGGAAGTAGGTCGTGCCACCGCTGCTGCAGTTGCCGCTGCCGCCGGAGGTCAGGCCGATGGCCTTGGTGCCGTCGAACAGCGAACCGCCGGAGTCGCCACCCTCGGCGCAGACGTTGGTCTTGATCAGGCCGGTGACGGTGCCCTCGGCGTAGTTGACCGTGGCGTTGGTGGCCGACACGGTGCCGCTGTGCACGCCGGTGGTGCTGCCACTGCGCTTGACCGCCTCACCGACGAAGGCGTTGGCGGCCGAGGTGATGTCCTGGCTGGAGCCGTTGTAGAGGTCGACGGTGCCGGGCGGCACGCTGCCGTTGGTGTACTTCACGATCGCGTAGTCGTTGCCGGGGAAGCTGCTGCCGGCGGTGGTGCCGAGGACCGTGGTGTGGGAGGAGTTGGAGTACCAGGTCGAGGCGATGTTGCCGCAGTGACCGGCGGTCAGGAAGTAGTAGGTGCTACCCGAGCGGACGTTGAAGCCCAGCGAGCAGCGGTACTGGCCGCCGTAGATGGCGTCGCCGCCGGCGAGGTACTTGTGGAAGGTGCCGGCGACCCGTTCGGTACGAACCGAGGTACCGAGCTTGGCAAGGGCCGCGTTGAGCTTGGTGAGCTTGGCCCCGGTGACGCTCTGGTCGAGCGACACGACGACCTGGTGGGTCTGGGAGTCGATCGCCCAGGCGGTGCCCGGAATGCGGGCGGTGGTGTCGAGGGTGTGGACGGCGGCGTTGAGGGTGGCCACCGAAGCCGGAGCAGCTGACGGGGCAGCCTGCGTGCCGGGAGCGATCAGCAGGGTGCCGGTTGCCAGCGTGCCGACCGCGACGGCAACGGCGCCGACGCGGACCGAGGAGCGAGTAAGTCTCACTACGAGCCTCCTGATAGGGGTAGAGCGTGCCGGGGGTAGCACGCTCAGAGGGCTCGGCAGGCAGATTCCTTCTCATAGGCCCAAGTGGGGGAAGCGCGGAACGCTACGCAAAGGAAAATGACATTTCCGAGTGCATTCAGGTCTAGCAGCGATTCGGTATCAGGACAAGTGCTACAAAGAGAATTAGTAAAACACTTCACCGTTATCCAACAGAAATCTGACTATCTCTGTACATCTGTTCGACCGAGTTCAAATTTCGGCTACCGACAGCGCTGTCAATAATGTGAATGCTCAACCGCTTTGCAGGCGCAGGAACAACGCTGATTTCCGCCGAGAAGCCGATGTGAATCGAGGCGGACCGGCACCGTCAGAAGACGCTCAGCCCGTACGCCGCCAGGATCCTGGTGATCGGCTGGTAGTAGGTCGTGCCGCCGACACTGCAGTTGCCGCTGGCGGCGACCAAGATTCCCAGCGCCTTGGTGCCGTCGAACAGCGGGCCGCCCAGGTCGCCGCTCTCGGCACAGATGTTGGTCCGGATCAGGCCGGTCACGGTGCCCTCGGGATAGTTCACGGTCGCGTTGAGAGCGGTCACGGTGCCGCTGCGCACACCGGTGGCCGGGCCGCTGCGCCTGACCGCCTCCCCGACGAAGGCGGTCGCCGCCGAGACGATGTCCTGGCTGCCGCTGTAGAGGTCGACGCTGCCGGGCGGCACGATGCCGGCGGCATACTTCACGATCACCACCCCGTCACCCGAGGCGGAGACCGCGACCGTGGTACCCAGCGTCCTGGTGTGCGCCGGGTCGGCGTACCAGGTGGTGCCGACACTCGCGCCGCAATGCCCGCCGGCGATGAAGTAGAAGCCACCGCCGCCGTCGCGCACGTTGAAGCCGAGGGTGCAGCGGTACGGGCCGGCGTAGACCGCGTCGCCGCCCTGCGGGGCAGCCGCGGCCAGGCCGATGCCGGCGCCCGCCGGTTGCGGCGCCACGGCTCGGCCGGCCGGCACCGCCCGCCCAGCCGGCGCGGCTAGCAGCATGCCGGTCAGCAGCACGCCGATGGTGGCCGCGAGGATGGCGGTCCGTCGCGGACCGCGGGTTGGTGTCATGACAGCCTCCTGCTGGTCGGCCCCGTTAGGAGTCGGCGCGGACGAACCACGAGCTCCACAGATTGGTGGCCGGCCCGCTGCCGGTGGGTTGCCGCGGGCCGCCGGTGGCGACGTCGGCCTGGCCGCCGGGCCACTCGACGCGCACCTGGGCACCGGCGGCCGGGCCGGCCCAGCCGGCCCAGCCCACCGCCGCGGTCGCCGACTCCCCCGGGTCGAGTTCGACGTAGCCGGGCAGCACCATTTCCAGGGTCATGATGCTGTCCGCGGCCAGCGGCTGCCCGCTCGCGTCCAGCGGGAGGATGCGGGGCTTGCCGGTCAGCCGCACCCGGCGGTTGCCGACATTACGAGCCGTCAGCTCGCCGCGCAGCGTCTCGCCGTCCGGCAGCCAGTTCAACCCGAAGCTGACGTCGTCGGGACCGGCCTCGGCAACCTCGTTGTCCGTCACCCCTAGCAGCATCGTCGCTACTTCCCGGCTCGGCAACCCGCATCCCGGCGGACGCGATTGGTGTTGCTCGGACGGCAAAGTAGTGCGGCATCACTCTCTTTTACGGCTCCTGCCCTGACTGCACAAACTCTGTCCCGAGTGTCTGCACTGGGTTAGCCTGTGAGGCCTCGAATAGCAGTCATCCGACGTCACCTGCGAAAACAGAACGGGAGAGCTGATCGTGATCGAGTCAGCAACGGCCGCACCGTCGCACAGTGCCGGGGTCCACCACAACAAGCTCACCGAGACCTACCTGGCCGCGTTCGCCGCCAGTGGCACCGACGTCACCGCCTTGCACGCCGCCGTCCAACCGGTGACGGTCGGCACCCACTTCGACGGCCGCTGCCTGACCCGGCCCGGCCTGCTGGAGCGGGAGCAGGTGCGGCAGTTGGGGACGGATCTGGAGACCCTGTACCGGTGTTTGACCGGCCTGCCGGAGCGGTTGTTCGGCGGCGACCTGGGTGCCTTCGCGCTGGCCACCGGGGTGCCCCGCCAGCAGGTGGACGCGATCGTGCGCGGCCGGGGCAACGCACCCAGCCGGCTGTCCCGGGCCGACCTGTACCTCGACGACACCGGCTTCCGGGTGCTGGAGTACAACATGAGCGCCGCGCTGGGCGGCATCGACAGCGGCGGCCTGATCCGGGCGTTCCTGGACCAGCCGTTCATGGCCTCCTTCGCCGCCGAGCACAACCTGGGCTACATCGACACCATGGACGAGGTCGCCCAGACGCTGCTGACCGAGTGCGGCGCCACACCGGGTACCCGTCCGGTGGTGGCGTTCTGCGACTGGCCGGCCAGCTACCCCGAGCTGGAACCGCAGTTGCACAAGAATGCCGCCGCGCTGACCCGGCGCGGCATGGACGCCTTCGCCTGCCACCTCGGGCAGTTGCGGGTGGACGAGCAGCACGACGTCTGGCTGGACGGCCGCAAGGTGGACGTGATCTACCGGCTGTTCCTGATCGAAGACCTGCTCGACCCCACCGGCCCGGCCCTGATCGAGCCGGTGCTGCGCGCCGCCGAGCGGGGCAAGGTCAAGATCTTCTCGCCGATGGACGCCGAGCTCTACGGCAGCAAGGGTGCCCTGGCGCTGCTGTCGGACGAGGCCAACCGCGGCGTGTTCAGTCCGGACGAGCTGGAGGTGCTGGACCGGCTGCTGCCCTGGACCCGCACCGTGCGGCCCGGCCCGGTCACCGTGGACGGCCGCAGCGTGCAACTGGAGGACTACGCCCTCAGCGCTCGGGAGGAGCTGATCCTCAAGCCGGTGATGTTGCACGGCGGCGCCGGCGTGACCCCCGGCTGGCAGACCGAGCCGGACGCCTGGGCCGCGCTGCTGGCCGAGTCGACGAACGAGCAGTTCGTGCTGCAGCGGCGCATCCACCCGCACACCGAGCTGTTCCCCTCCGAGGACGGGACGACCGAGTGGCTGCTGGTCTGGGGCGCCTTCCTCGGCGCCCGCGGCTACTCCGGCATGTACCTGCGCGGCGGGCTGGCGGCCAACCAGAACGCGGTGCTCAACATGGTCAGCGGCGCCACCGGGTCCTGCTGCTTCCACGAACTCGACTGACCCCCGCGACGGCGGCGACCGGGCTCAGGCCGCTGGCGCCGCGGGCTGTTGGCGGATGACCTGCTGGCTGGCGGGCTGACCTGCTGGCGGCGCGGGCTGACCTGCTGGCGGCGCGGGGTCCGGCGGGATCAGCCGCGGCGGGCCAGGTCGGCCGCCCCGACCAGACCGGCCTGCGGACCCAACTCGGCCAGCCGGATGCCGGCCGCCGGCCGGTAACCGCGTCCGGTCAGGGTCTCGCCGTACGCCTGCCGGGCCGGGGCCAGCAGCAGGTCGCCGGCCTCGGACACCCCGCCGCCGATCACGAACACCGTCGGGTCCAGCACCGCCGCGAGGTCGGCCAGCCCGCGGCCCAGCCAGCGTCCCATCGCGGTGTAGATCTCCACCGCAGCGGGATCGCCCTCCCGGGCCGCCTCGGTCACCAGCGGCCCGGTCAGCCGGTCCGGCTCGCCGCCGGCCAGCTCCATCAGCCGGTGCGCCCCGACCGGCGAGATCGCGGCCAGCTCGCGGGCATCGCGGGCCAGCGCGGTGCCCGAGGCATACATCTCCCAGCAGCCCCGGTTGCCGCAGGCGCACCGGCGGCCGTCCGGCACCACGCTCATGTGCCCGTACTCGCAGCCCACCCCGTACGCCCCCCGGTAGAGGGTGCCGTCGAGCACCAGGCCACCGCCGATCCCGGTGCCCAAGGTGACCATCACCGCCACCGCGGCGCCACGGGCCGCGCCGAAGCGGTACTCGGCCCAGGCCGCGGCGTTGGCGTCGTTCTCCACCAGCACCGGAACCCCGATCGCGCCGGCCAGCGCGTCGCGCAGCGGCTCGTCGCGCCAGGCCAGGTGCGGGGAGAACAGCACGGTGGCCCGGTCGTTGGCGATCCAGCCGGCCGCCCCGATGCCGACCGCGGACACCTGGTGCCGGGCCGCCAGCTCGCGGACCACCTCGACGATCACCGCCTGGGTCCGCGCGACGTCGCTGCCCGGGGTGGGACGCCGGGCGGTGTCCAGCACCCGGCCCTGGTCGTCGACCACCCCGCCGGCCACCTTGGTGCCGCCGATGTCGACTCCGATCGCGAGCGGCATCAGCCGGACTCGACGCGCTTCTTCAACTCCTTGAGCGCGGTGTCCATCACCATCTTCTCGGCCTTGCGCTTGAGCATGCCCAGCATCGGCATGGCCAGGTCCACCGCAAGGTTGTAGGTCACCTCGGTGGCCTCGCCACTGGGCACCAGGGTGTAGGAGCCGCGCTGGGCCTTCTGCATCTGGCCCCGGACCAGCGTCCAGGACACCTTGCGGTCGTCCTGCCAGGTGTAGGCGAGCTCGTACTCGTCCCGGATGCCACCCGCGTCGATCTTGAAGGCGACCTGCTCGGCGCGCCCGTCCGGGCCCGGCTTGGTCACCTCGGTGGACTTCACCGACTTGGCCCACTTCGGATACGAGGCAAAGTCGGCTATCACCGCCATCACCGCGTCCGGAGCTGCGTTGATGGTGATCGACTGGGTTGACTCATCGGCCATGGGCGAAGGCTACCGCCGGGTTGGCCGGCCGGCGGCACCGGACGCCGAACGCACCGGCGCCGGCCTCAGCCACCGGCCGGCGGCGCCTCCAGGCTGTCCTTAAGTCGCCAGAACACCTGCTTGGCGTGCCAGCCGGCCCGCCGGGTGGTGCGACGTACCGCCCGCGGCGGCAACTGCTCGCCGTCGGCCGGAGCCAGCCGCAGGAAGTGATGCAGGATCACCCCGGTCTTGAAGGGCTCCAGCCAGATCTCCACGGTGCCGGCCAGTGCCGGCCAGTTACCGGCCGCGCCGGGTTCGGCCGCGAACTGCACCCCCTTGACGCCGCGGTCGCGGGTCACCGTCAGCCGCAGGTAGGGCCACCAGGCCTGCCAGTTGGCCGGATCGCGCACCTCGGCCGAGACTGTGTGCGGTGGAGCATCGATCCAGGTGTCGTCGACGAGGTGGACTTGCGGTTGCATTGCGGCAGGATGACACGCCAGGCCACCCCGGACTCGACTACCCTGCGGCCAGGGTTAGTTTCGATCCCGAGTCCGTGGTAGCCGTCCTGTGCAGGACGACCCGACCCCGCGAGAGGCGAGCGAGTGCGTGAGCTGACCATTCCCAGCGCCGGAACACCTCCGCAGAACAATGCAGCCCAGTTCGTCTTCGACAACGCCCGGACCAGGCCGGACCTGGTGTCGTTGAAGGTCCGGGCCGGCGAGGGCTGGCACGAGGTGACCGCCGCGCAGTTCGCCGAGCAGGTGACCGGCGTCGCCCGTGGGCTGATCGCGGCCGGCATCTCAGCCGGCGACCGGGTCGCGTTGATGAGCAAGACCCGTTACGAGTGGACGCTGTTCGACTTCGCGGTGCTGGCCGTCGGGGCGGTGGTGGTCCCCATCTACGAGACCTCCTCGGCCGAGCAGGTCGAGTGGATCCTGTCCGACTCCGAGGCCGGGTCGGTGATCGTCGAGACCCCCGCGCACGCCGCGATCGTCGACGAGGTGCGCGGGCGGACCCCGGGGCTGAGCCACGTCTGGCAGATCGAGGACGGCGCGGTCGCCGAGCTCACCGCGGCCGGCGAGGCCGTCGACGCCGAGCAGGTGCAGGCCCGGCTGGCGGCCGGCAAGCCCGACGACCTGGCCTCGCTGATCTACACCTCCGGCACCACCGGGCGCCCCAAGGGCTGCGAGCTGACCCACCTGAACTTCCTGTCCGAGGTCTCGGAGGTGGCCAGCGGGCTGGGCAACCTGTTCAACGCCGACACCTCCACCCTGCTGTTCCTGCCGATCGCGCACGTGTTCGGCCGGGCCATCGAGATGGGCGCCATCGCCACCGGCTGCACGCTGGGCCACACCGCCGACATCAAGAACCTGATCGCCGACTTCGCCGTCTACCAGCCGACCTTCGTGCTGAGCGTGCCGCGGGTCTTCGAGAAGGTCTACAACACCGCCAAGCAGCGCGCGCACGCCGACGGCAAGGGCAAGATCTTCGACCGGGCCGAGGCAGTGGCCATCCGGTACTCCGAGGCGATGGACTCCGGCGGCGCGGGACCGGCGCTGCGGCTGCAGCACAAGGTCTTCGACAAGCTGGTCTACTCCAAGCTGCGGGCCGCGCTCGGCGGCCAGTGCACCGCCGCCATCTCCGGCGGGGCACCGCTGGGCGCCCGGCTCGGGCACTTCTTCCGCGGCATCGGCGTGACCATCTACGAGGGCTACGGGCTGACCGAGACCACCGCCGGCGCCTGCCTGAACGTCGAGGACAACATCAAGGTCGGCTCGGTCGGCCGGCCGGTCGCCGGCATGAGCGTCCAGATCGCCGACGACGGCGAGATCCTGCTGGCCGGTCCGGTGGTCTTCGACGGCTACTGGAAGAACCAGGCGGCCACCGCGGACGCGCTGGAGCAACGGGACGGCAAGACCTGGTTCCACACCGGCGACATCGGCGAGATCGACGCCGACGGCTTCCTCACCATCACCGGCCGCAAGAAGGAGCTCATCGTCACCGCGGGCGGCAAGAACGTGGCCCCGGCGGTGCTGGAGGACCGGGTCCGGGCGCACTGGCTGGTCAGCCAGTGCCTGGTGGTCGGCGACCAGAAGCCCTTCATCGCCGCCCTGATCACCCTGGACCCCGAGTCGCTGCCCACCTGGTTGGACAAGGCCGGCCGGCCGGCGGACACCGACCTGTCCGACCTGGTCGACGACGCCGACCTGCGGGCGGAGATCCAGCAGGCCGTCGACGACGCCAACCGGGCGGTGTCGCAGGCCGAGGCGATCAAGAAGTTCACCATCCTGGCCGCCGACTGGACCGAGGCCGGCGGCCAGCTCACCCCGTCGCTCAAGCTCAAGCGCAACCTGGTGATGTCCGAGCGCGCCGGCGACATCGCCGCGCTGTACTCCGGCGGTCGCGACTAGACACCGCCAGCTGTCGGGGTCGTCCGGGCGGTCGCGACTGGCTACAGCTGCAACAGCTCGGCCAGCCGGTCGGCCACCGTCGCCCACTGCCAGACCTGCTCCGTCCAGCGCCGGCCGGCCGTCCCCATCCGGGCGGCCCGCTGCGGGTCGGCGAGCAGCCCGCCGACCTGCTGGGCCACCGCCGCCACGTCCCGGCCGTCCACCACCAGGCCGGTGATGCCGTCGCGGACCGTGTCCGGGGCACCGCCGGAGTCGCCGGCCACCACCGGCAGGCCGGACGCCGATGCCTCCAGGAAGACCATGCCCAGGCCCTCCACGTCCATGCCCAGCCGCCGGGTCCGGCACGGCATCGCGAAGACGTCACCGGCCGCGAAGTGCTCGGGCAGCTCGGCGGCCGGCACCGGGCCGGTGAACACCACCCGGTCGGCCACCCCGGTCCGCTCGGCCAGCTCCCGCAATCGCTGCTCGTACGGCCCGCCGCCGACGATCAGCAGGGCCGCCCCGTCGACGCGAGCGGCGATCGCCGGCATCGCCTGGATCAGCACGTCCTGGCCCTTGCGGGGCACCAGGCGGGACACGCACACCACCACCGGACGGCCGGCCAGGCCGTGCCGCTGCCGGACGGCGGCGCCGGACACCCCCGGCCGGAAGGCGTCGATGTCCACCGCGGGGGTGAGCTTGACCATGGCCGGGTGCGGGCCGAACGCGCCGGCCAGCCGCTGCCAGGTGTAGTCGGCCAGGTAGGTCACCACGTCCACCTGGTTGCCGATCCGGCGCAGCGCCTGGCGAGCACCCGGCAGCATCGCCCAGCCCGCCTCGTGCCCGTGGGTACTGGCCACCACCCGCCGCACCCCGGCCCGGCGCAGCGGGGCCGCCAGCAGCCCGAGCGGCGCGGACGCCCCGAACCAGACCGCGGTGCTGCCGAAGTCCTGGCGTGCCTGCAGCACCCGGTTGCGGGCTCGCGGCGTGGGGATCAGCAACCCGCCCGGATGCCGGCGAACCGGAAAGTCCTGCTCGGCGTCGAAGGCTTTCGAGCCCGGGTGGTCGGAGGCGTACACCGCCAGCTGGTCGGCCGGCAGCCGGCGCGCGAGCTCGTAGACGAAGGACTGGATGCCGCCCTGCCGCGGCGGGAAGTCGTTGGTGACGACCAGCAACCGGCGGGGGCTCATCGCAGCTCGCGAACCAGGTAGGACCGCCAGGCGGCGGTGAACCGGGCCAGGTCGCTACGCAGCACCTGACGCAGCCCGGCCGCCAGCGCGGTGGCGGGGTCGGTGCCGGCGGCCCGGGCCACCACCCGGTAGAGGCGTACCAGGCCGGCCTGCCCGGCCCGCTCGGCGATCAGCCGGCAGGCCAGCCAGGACTGCTCGTAGGCCTGCGGCAGCCGGCTGCCGCCGGAGAAGGCGGCGTCGGCCGGCAACGCCGCCGGCACCCGTCCGGCCCGCACCTCGGTAGCGAGCTCGGCAGCGGTGGCCGGCACCGACAGGCCCGAGCCGAGGTTGCCGACGTAGTCGGCGAACCCCTCGACCAGCCAGGCCGGCATCCGGTCGTCGGTGACCGCCCGGGACGCGACGTGGGTCAGCTCATGGCCGATCACCAGCCGGCGCCCGGTGGCATCCAGCTGGTTCAGATTGCTCGGGTTCAGCACGATCCGGGCGCCGAGCACCGTGCCGTCACCGCGCACCTGGTCGGCGACCGCCACCGCGGCCAGGTCGGAGGTATCGGCGCCGTCCCCGGTCACCGCGGCGAACTCCTGCGCGGTGTCCGGAATCAGCACCGCGACCTGGTCGTTCCAGTCCTTTCCCCACACCTGGGTCACCACCGGCACCGCCTTCTCGACCAGCTCGGCGAACACCGCCTCATCCTGCCGGTGCGCCGGGTGCGCGAGCACCAGGGTGTGCGGGCCACGCCGGGCCAGCAGCTGTCCGAAGTCCCACGGCCCCCGCCAGGACGCCCCGCCGGCGGTGGCGGCGTCGTCGTCGGCCGCCAGCTTCCAGTCGCCGCCGCGCCGCACCCCGGTCAGCCAGAGCTGCCGGCCGGTCGGCGCCGGGTCGACCGCGGTCAGGGCGTACTGCAGTTCGACGTGCACGATCACCACCGGACCGCCCAGCCGGGCCGCCGCCGGGGTCAGCAGGTTCGGGTCGGTGACCGGCGCGACCAGCACGTAGCGCCAGGTGTCCAGCGGGACCTGGGCCAGGTTGGCGAACACCTGCCGCTGGCGTCCGGCGTAACCGGCCGCGGCGGCCGAGGTGTCCAGGTCCTCCGCCCAGGACCGGGCGTCGCGGTCGAGCAGTGCGCCGGCATGGCGGTGCAGCACCGTCAGCACCGCGGTCACCCCGGCCGGATCGGCGCCGGCCGGAGCCGGGGACTGCGAGCGGCGCCCGGGCTGCCACACCAGCAGCACCGCCAGCAGCACCGCGATCAGCCCGGCGGTGCCGGCCCAGACCGGCCACCACCGGCCGGGCCGGCGGGACAGCCGAACGGGCGGGACCGTTGCCGGTTCCCGCCCGTTCGGTTCAGCTGGCTGGCTCACCCGACCCGGGTGGCCCCTGAGTAATCGCTCATGTAGGACAGCGGCGACATCTTCACGACATCTCCACTGGTCGGCGCGTGGATCATCATGCCGTCGCCGACGTAGAGGCCCACGTGGTAGGCGGGCGATCCGAAGAACACCAGGTCGCCGGGCTGCAGGTTGTCCCGGCTCACCGGGGTGCCCATGCCCTGCTGGCTGGCGGCGCTGTGCGGCAGGCTGACGCCGGCGGCCCGCCAGGCCCAGGCGGTCAGTCCCGAGCAGTCGAAGGAGTTCGGGCCGCTGCCGCCGTACTCGTAGGGCTTGCCGAGCTGGGCGCGGGCCTCGGAGATGGCCGTGCCTGCCCCGCCGGAGGCGTGTACCGCCGGCACCGCCGCCGCGACCGCCCGGACCACCACCTGCTCGACGGTGGCCGCCGAGGGCTGCGGGACCGGGTTGTAGAACTTGGCCCGCTCGGCCGCGGTCAGGGTGGCCAGCAGCGCCTTGTACTTGGTCACCTCACGCTTGAGGTCGGCCTGCCGCTTGGCCAGGGCGTCCCGCTTGGCGACGGCGGCGGCCACCGCGGCCTTGGCCTGGGCAGCCGCGGCGTTCGAGGTCGCGATGGCCTTGCTGGCGGTCAGCGCCACCACGCTCTGGTGCTGGGTGAGCAGGTTCATCGACTGGATGGTCTGCAGGTAACCGTCGGTGGAGTTGCTGGCCAGCAGCGCGGCCGTCCGGCTGAACGAGGCCGACTTGTACTGGGAGGCCAGCAGCCCGGCCAGCTGGCGCTGGGCGAGGTGTGCCGTCAGCTCCGCCCCGGCAGCAGCCTGGGTGGCCGTGGCAGCGGCCCGCTGGGCGGCCCGGACGTCGATCTGGGCCTGGTTGAGCTGCTCGGCCAACTTCTCGCTGGACGTGGCCAGCTGGTGCAGCTTGGCATTGACCTGCGCGGTCGTCGTGGGGGCGTCCAGCTGCGGCAGGGCGTGGGCGGCGAGCGGCGCTACCAATGCCCCGGCGGTGACGATGAGCACACTGACGATCATGCGGACGAACCGCGTAACACGAGTTGACGCCACTGTTGGCGGAACTCCTCTTCCACTCGACCGCCTACCGAGTTAGCTGTCGGGTTCGGGCTTGGAAGATGCCCTACGGAGCAATGCCATACCGGGTACCGAGCGGCCCCGTACTGCTCCGATTCACCCCAGAAAACCTGGGTCCCCGGTTCGGCGTGGACCAGCTGACAGCACTTATCGATAAAGCCTGTTCGAAACTGGTCGGTTGCCGACTCGGCGGTTTCCCCCGGCGCCTCCCGTCGGGAGGCGGGAACCGGAAGATCTCGGAAAGGTTACGTGACGGCCCTGCCATTGAGCAATCTGATCGGGCCGTGTCGGGTGGCTAATTTTTCACACCGGCGTCACAAATCAGGCAATAGCGGTGCGGGGGGTGGGCGGCTCCTCCGGACGCATGGTCGGCACCAGCCGCAGCGGTGGCAGCAGCCCGCCGTTGGCCAGTGCGCCGAGTGCGTCCTGCTCGGCGCTGTCGAGTTCCATCGCGCCCCGGTGCGGCCCCAGCAGCACGGCCACCACGCAGTCCTTGCAGCTGATGTCGCGGGCCGCGCAGCTGTCGCAGTCGATGAGCATCTTCACCCTCCACCTCTCCCGGCCGGCGGGACGTGTTCCGCAGGTCCCCCATACCGTAGGAACAGGTACTGACAGTTTTCGTCCGCGAGCCGGACGCAGGGGAAGCAATCCCGGAAATCCGGGCCGCACAGGCCCCCGCCGTCAGGAAGTCGGGCGTTGCCTGGTGCTTTCGTCACACCCTATCGCTAGCGTGTTCGATTGTGACCGCGACGACCACCGGCCAGCTGAGCCTCGACAGCATCGACGACTGCCTGGGGCAGCCGCTGCGCGAGACCACCTTCGTGGTGGTCGACCTCGAGACCACCGGCGGCGCGGCCGGCACCGACGCCATCACCGAGATCGGCGCGGTCAAGGTGCGGGCCGGCGAGGTGCTCGGCGAGTTCGCCACCCTGGTCGACCCGGGGGTACCGATCAGCCCGTTCGTGAGCGTCCTCACCGGCATCACCGACGGCATGGTGTCCGGGGCGCCGTCGATCGGCTCGGTGCTGCCGGCCTTCCTGGAGTTCGCCGCCGGTGCGGTGCTGGTGGCCCACAACGCCCCGTTCGACATCGGCTTCCTCAAGGCGGCCTGTCTCAGCCAGGAACGCAACTGGCCCGGCCCGACGGTGCTCGACACCGCCCTGCTGGCCCGCCGGGTGCTGACCCGCGACGAGGTGCCCAACTGCAAGCTGAGCACGCTGGCCCGGTTCTTCTCCTCCCCCGTCACGCCCAACCACCGGGCGCTGACCGACGCCCAGGCCACGGTGGACGTGCTGCACGCGCTGATCGCCCGGCTGGGCACGCTCGGGGTGCACTCGGTGCCCGAGCTGCGGGCGTTCACCTCCCAGGTCTCCGACGCGCAGCGCCGCAAGCGGTACCTGGCCGACGGGCTGCCGCACGCGCCCGGGGTGTACCTGTTCAACGACGCCGAGGGAAAGGCCCTCTACGTCGGCACCAGCAAGGACCTGCGCAGCCGGGTGCGGCAGTACTTCGTGGCCTCGGAGACCCGCAGCCGGATGGGCGAGATGGTGGGCCTGGCCGAGTCGGTCTCCTCGATCGTCTGCGCGCACGCCCTGGAGGCGCAGGTACGCGAGCTGCGACTGATCACCTCGCTCAAGCCGCGCTACAACCGGCGCTCCAAGAACGGCGACCGGACGATCTGGCTCAAGCTGACCCGCGAGCCGTACCCGCGGTTGTCGGTCGTGCACCAGGCCCGCGCCGACGGTGCCCAGTACTTCGGGCCGCTGCGCTCCACCAGGCAGGCCGAGCAGTTGCGCGACGCCATCCACGACGCGGTGCCGATCCGGCAGTGCACCGATCGGCTGGCACCCGGCCGGTCGGTGCGCTCGGCCTGCGCGCTGGCCGGCATCGGCAAGTGCGCCGCCCCGTGCGAGGACGGGCTCTCGCCGCAGGACTACGCGCAACTGGTCGACACCGTGGTGCAGGCCTGGCAGGCCGACGTGGCGATGCTGATCGAGCCGCTGCGCGACCGGCTGGCGACCCTGTCGGTGGCCCAGCGCTACGAAGAGGCGGCCGTGGTCCGCGACCGGATCGCCACCCTGGTGCGCAGCTGCGCCCGGATGCAGGCGCTGGTCTCGCTGACCGGCATCGCCGAACTGGTCGCCGCCCGGCCGGACGGCCTCGGCGGCTGGCAGCTGGTGGTGATCCGGCACGGCCGGCTGGCCGGGGCCGACGTGGCCGCCTGCGGCGTGCCGCCGATGCCGCTGGTGGCCGCCCTGCAGGAATCCGCCGAGGTGGTTGTCACCACCAGCGACTCGGCGACCCTGGCCACCGCCGCCACCGTGGAGGAGGCCGAATTGCTGCTGCGGTGGCTCAACGAGCCGGGCACCCGGTTGGTCTCGGCCAGCCAGCCCTGGACCTCCCCGGCCGCCGGAGCCGCCCGGCTGCGCAACTGGCTGGCCTCGGCCGACAGTGCCCGGCGCAGCGCCCACCCGTTCGCCGACCGCCGCCAACTGGCGGTCACGCACCGGCCCGTCCGGGCGGGCGCAGGTCCTAGGATCAGCGCATGATCACCACCATCGTCATGGTCAAGGTCGCGGCGAACCGGATTCCGGAAGTCGCCCAGGCGATCGCCGAGCTGGAGGGGGTCAGCGAGGTCTACAGCGTGGCTGGCGACGTCGACCTGATCGCGATCGTCCGGGTGCGCGAGTTCGACCAGATCGCCGACGTCATCGCCGGCCGGCTGAGCCGGATCGAGGGGGTGCTGAGCACCGACACCCACGTGGCGTTCCGGGCCTACTCCCGGCACGACCTCGAGTCGGCCTTCTCGATCGGCTACGCCGCCCCGGAGTAGCCCGCAAGCTCAACGCTCCTGCTTGGCGCGCAGCTGCCGGCTGAGCTCCACCCAGGCCCGCAGCAGCGCCGCGGCGGACCCGCCGTCGACCGCCGCGGCGGCGATCGGCAGGCCGTGCCGGATTGCCGCCTCGGCCGAGTCCAGCACGCCGTCGAACGCCGCGATCGCCGCGGCGGCGTTGAGCAGCACCGCGTCGCGCACCGGTCCCGGCTCACCGGCCAGCACCTGCCGGACCACCTCGGCGTTGAACACCGCCGAGCCACCCCGCAACGCCTGCGGTTCGGCCGGCGCGATCCCTACCGACGCCGGGTCCAGCACGTCCGCCCGCACGGCGCCGTCGTGCACCAGCCAGACCTGCGAGGTGGTCGTGGTGGTCAGCTCGTCGAGGCCGTCGTCGCCGCGGAACACCATGCCCCGGTCGCCCCGGTCGGCCAGCACCTGAGCCATCACCGGGGCCATCTGCCGGTCGTAGGCCCCGATCGCGGCCGCCACCGGCCGGGCCGGGTTGGTCAGCGGGCCGAGGTAGTTGAACGCGGTCGGGACGCCGAGCTCGCGGCGCGGCCCGCTGGCGTGCCGCATGCCGGCGTGGAAGACCGGCGCGAAGCAGAAGCCGATGCCCACCTCGGCCACCGTGGCCAGCACCCCGTCGGCGGCCAGGTCGATGGCCACCCCGAGTTCCTCCAGCACGTCGGCGGTGCCGCAGGCCGAGGACGCCGCCCGGTTGCCGTGCTTGACGACCGCGCGGCCGGACCCGGCGGTCACCAGGGCCGCCATGGTGGAGATGTTGACCGTCAGCGCCCGGTCTCCGCCGGTGCCGACCACGTCCACCGCCGGCTCGGACAGCGGCACCGGCACGGCACTGGCCAGCATGCTGCGCACCAGGCCGGCAAGTTCGGCGGGGGTCTCACCCTTGGCCCGCAGCAGCACCGCGAAGGCCGCCAGCTGGGCCGGGCTGGCCTCGCCCGCCATGATCTCCGACATCGCCCAGCCGGTCTGCTCGGCGGTCAGCGACTGCCCGCGCATCAGGGTGGCGAGCAGGTCGGCCCACCGGGGCGGCTGGTGGGACGTGGTCACGGGCCGGGTCGCATCGGCAACCGGCTCAGCGCACCACAGGAATCGCGGCGGCCCGGGCCCGCAGCAACTCGGCCACGGTCCGGACGGCCACCACCGGGTCGAGCGGACGCACCAGGGTGGCGTCGGCCTGCGACCAGGCCGCCAGCCAGCGGTCCTGCGAGCGTTCCAGCAGCACCACGATGGGCGGGCAGTCGGTGATCTCGTTCTTGAACTGGCGGCACAGGCCGATGCCGCCGGTGGGCTGGGCGTCGCCGTCCACCAGCACCAGGTCGACGTCACCGGAGTCGAGCTGGTTGCGCAGCTGGCTGTAGTTGGCGCACTCCACCCAGTCGATCCGGCCCAGGCCGGCCCCGGCCCGCCGGCCGACCGCGGTCCGGACGGCGGCGCGCAGGTCGGCGTGCTGGCTGTAGACCACGACGGTGAGGTTTCCGGGTGAGGTCATCTAGAGCTGCACTTCCTTCTTCGCAGAGCCAGCCGGCCGGGCGTCGGGTAGCGCCTCGGAGACCGCCATCGTATCGAGCGACGCACTGTCCAGCGGCACGGCACCCAGCGGCGCAGCAACCGGCGGCCGAGCATCCGCGGGCCGAGCATCCGGTGCCCGCTCATCCGGCAGCGGGATGTCCGCCGGCGCGTCGCCGCGCTGCTGGGCGGCCAGCGCCGCCGCCTCGGCCGCTTCCAGCCGGTCGAGCCGGCGGTCCTCCCGGACCGCCTCCCGTTCCGAGGCGCCGATCCACTGGACGGCCACCACGCCCAGCATGATCAGGCCGACCACCTCGCCGGAGGACCACAGCAGCCCACCGCCGACCCGCTGGTCGGACAGCGGGTCCAGCCAGCTGAGTTTGAGGGCCTCGTAGTGCGAGCCGGCGATCAGGGTGGTCTGGGTGTAGATGGACAGGCCCAGGATGGCGTGGAACGGCAGCGTCGAGACCAGGATCAGGAACCGGAACGGCGGCGACTGCCGGCCGGGCAGCGGGTCGATGCCGACCATCGGCCAGAAGAACAGCGAGCCGACCAGCAGGAAGTGCAGGTGCAGCAGCTCGTGCAGCACCGGGTGGTCCAGGGTCGCGGGGTACCAGCCGGTGAAGTAGAGGGCGAACGGGCTGGCCACGTACAGCGCCCAGCCGACCAGCGGGAAGGTCAGCAGCTTGGCTAACCGGCTGTGCAGCAGCGCCAGCAGCGCCGAGCGGACCCGGCGCGGTGCGGTGCGCAGCGCCAGCGTGATCGGCGCGCCGAGGGCCAGGAAGATCGGAGCCACCATCGCCAGCAGCATGTGCTGGATCATGTGCAGGGAGAACATCGTGGTGTCGTAGGTGCCCAGCCCGCTCATCCCGGCGAACGCGATCACCCCGATCCCGCCGGCCAGGAAGGCCGTCGACCGGCCGGCCGGCCAGTCGTCGCCGCGCAGCCGCAGCCGCCACACCCCCCACAGGTACAGCCCGGTCGCGACCAGCAGCGGGACCACCAGCCACCAGTCCAGCTCGACCTCGGTGAACAGCCGCGCCACCGTGAACCGGGGCAGGTTCGAGGGCACCGTCGAGCCCGGTGATTCCCCGCCGTGGGCGAGCACCGGAGCGAGTGCGAACGGGGTGCCGAGCACCCTTCGAGGGTAGTGAGCGGACAACACGTCCGTGGCACGGACCCCATGCCTCACCGTCTCGGTGGGATGGGGCAATAATGCAGGGGTGACCTCGACTGCACAGGCCGCTCCGGCCGGGCGCTTTCCCTCGTCCCAGGTTCATTCGCTGACCCGTCCGAACCTGGTCAGCGTCGGGACGATCGTCTGGCTGTCCAGCGAGCTGATGTTCTTCGCGGGCCTGTTCGCGATGTACTTCACGGTCCGGGCCAACAACCTCGACGTCTGGCCCGGCGCGCCCGCGCTGAACGGCAACCCGGCCTACGAGGTGCACCTGGCGGTGCCCTACGCCACCGTGTTCACGGTGATCCTGGTGGCCTCCTCGGTGACCTGCCAGTGGGGCGTGTTCGCCGCCGAGCGCGGGGACGTCTACGGCCTGCGCCGCTGGTTCGCCCTCACCTTCGTGATGGGCCTGATCTTCGTGCTCGGGCAGGCCAACGAGTACCGCAACCAGGTCAACGAGTACCACCACGTGGTCAACGGCATGCACGAGGCGGGCATGACGCTCTCCTCGTCGGGGTACGGCTCGGTCTTCTACCTCACCACCGGCTTCCACGGCCTGCACGTCACCGGCGGCCTGATCGCGTTCCTGTTCTTCCTGGCGCGCACCGCGCTCGGCCGGTTCACGCCGGCGCAGGCGACCGCGGCGATCGTGGTGTCCTACTACTGGCACTTCGTCGACGTCGTCTGGATCGGCTTGTTCGCAACGATCTACCTCATCCATTAGCGACGCCATGACGAGCAGCTGCACCGCCGCCCGGCCCGGCTCCCCGGCCCGAAACCCGAAAGGACGTCCATGACCGACGAGGACCACCTCGACGCGGACGGCGACCTCGGCTTCGCGCCTGCCGCCGTGGACAGTGCCGGCCCGGACTCCGCCGTTGCCGACACCGCCGGTCCCAGGAGTGCCGGCGCCGCGCGGCGGCGTCGCGGCCTGCGGCGCCGGGTCACCAGCCTGGCCGTGCTGGTCGGCGCCCTGACCGCGGTGGGCGGCAGCTACGCCCTGATCGCCCCGACGTCCGGCGCCGACAACACCGTCAGCAGCCAGGACGTCGAGGCCGGCCGCCAGCTGTACAACAACACCTGCATCACCTGCCACGGCGCCAACCTCGAGGGCGTCACCGGACGCGGCCCGACCCTGATCGGCACCGGCTCGGCCAGCGTCTACTTCCAGGTGAGCACCGGCCGGATGCCCGCCCCGGCGCAGGGCGCCGGCGAGCTGCGCAAGGTGCCCAAGTTCACCGAGAAGGAGATCCTGCAGCTCGGCGCGTTCGTGCAGTCCAAGGGCGGTGGGCCGCAGGTCCCGGCCGACGGCACCAACCTGCGGGCCGGCTCCGACGCGCTCGGCGAGGGTGGCGAGCTGTTCCGGTTGAACTGCGCCTCCTGCCACGGCGCCACCGGGCACGGCGCTCCGCTGTCGGCCGGCAAGATCGCCCCGGACCTGTACCGGGCCACCGACAAGCAGCTCTTCACGGCCATGCTGGTCGGGCCCGAGAACATGCCGGTCTTCAGCAACAACCAGCTCACCCCGGAGCAGAAGACCGCGATCATCGCCTACGTCAACAACCTCAAGACCGCCAAGGACCCGGGAGGCGCCGGCCTGGGCCGGATCGGCCCGGTCGCCGAGGGCCTGCTGATCTGGACCGCCGGCCTCGGTGTCCTGATGGTCTCGATCTTGTGGATCGGAGCCCGGCTGTGAGCACCACCCACTCCCCTTCCTCCGGCGAGCAGATGACGGCCGAGGAGGCCGCCGCAGCTCAGCCACGAAGAGGCGATGATCGCCGGCGCGGAGGCTCGACGGCGTCTACATCGTCCACCGCCGCGAGCGGTACCCGATCGCCGGAACCAAGGCCGAGAAGCGGGCCGAGCGCACCATCGCCACCATCTTCGTGATCGGCTTCCTGGCCGCGGTGGGCTTCATCGTGGTGTTCTGCGGGGCG
This sequence comes from uncultured Actinomycetota bacterium, assembly GCA_963796905.1. Taxonomy (GTDB): domain Bacteria; phylum Actinomycetota; class Actinomycetes; order Mycobacteriales; family Jatrophihabitantaceae; genus Jatrophihabitans_A. The sequence continues at coordinate 169,848 of CAWCNK010000006.1, forward strand.
GTGCCCTACCAGTGGAAGCTGCCCGGTGCCGGCAGCCAGAACTTCCGGTACTTCACCCCGCTGGTCGGCGGCCTGCTGGGCCTGGCGCTGGCCTGCATCGGCATCGGCACCGTGCTGTGGGCCAAGTGGCTGCTGCCCGAGGAGGAGGCGGTCCAGGACCGGCACGACGGCGCCTCGGACCTGACCGAGCAGATCCTCACCGCCGGCACCCTGAGCTCCGGCTTCCAGGATCTCGGGGTCGCCCGCCGGTCGATGCTCAAGACCACCCTGGGACTGGCCGGCGGCGCGCTCGGCCTGGTGCCGCTGGTGGCCCTGGTCGGCGCCATGATCAAGAAGCCGGGCCGCGGGCCCGGCCAGAGCCTGTTCCACACCCCGTACGGGCCGAACGTGCCGCTGGTCTACAGCGACGGCCGCCGGGTCAGCCCGGACGACCTGCAGCCCGGCGGCATCGCGACGGTGTTCCCCGGCGTCGAGGGCGGCATCAAGAACAGCGACTCGCCGACCCTGCTGATCCGGCTGCGTCCCGGCCAGTCGGTCAAGGCCCGCAAGGGCCAGGCGGACTTCGGCTGGGGCGAGTACGTCGCCTTCTCCAAGATCTGCACGCACGCCGGCTGCCCGGCCTCGCTGTACGAGCAGAAGACCGGTCGGCTGCTCTGCCCGTGCCACCAGTCGCAGTTCGACGTGCTGCAGGATGCCAAGCCGGTGTTCGGACCGGCAACCCGCAGCTTGCCCAAGTTGCCGTTGGACGTCGAAATGGTCGACGGCAGGCAGTACTTTAAAGCCAAGGCCGATTTCCCCGAGGCGATCGGCCCGGCATTCTGGGAGCGGCCATGACCAGCAACGATCCCGACGACCTGCGGCAGTCCCCCACCGTCAAGAACCCCCGGCGGTTCGAGAAGCCGGCCACCCCGATCGGCAAGGCCGGTCGCTGGGCCGAGGACCGGCTGGGCTCGGCCGGCGGCATGCGCAAGCAGTTGAACAAGGTCTTCCCCGACCACTGGTCGTTCATGATGGGCGAGATCGCGCTCTACTCGTTCATCATCCTGATCCTGTCCGGCACCTTCCTGACCTTCTTCTTCGACGCCTCGATGGGCGAGGTGCGCTACCAGGGCTCCTACGTGCCGCTGGACGGCGTGGAGATGTCGCGGGCCTACGCCTCGACGCTCAACATCTCCTTCGACGTCCGCGGTGGCCTGGTGATGCGCCAGATCCACCACTGGGCCGCGCTGCTGTTCATGGCCGCGATGCTGATCCACATGTTCCGGGTGTTCTTCACCGGCGCGTTCCGCAAGCCGCGCGAGCTGAACTGGCTGATCGGGCTGGGCCTGATCACGCTCGGCCTGGTCGAGGGCTTCGCCGGCTACTCGCTGCCCGACGACCTGCTCTCGGGCACCGGCCTGCGGATCGCCGCGGCCATCATGCAGTCGATCCCGGTGATCGGCAGCTGGGCTGAGTTCCTGGTGTTCGGTGGAAAGTTCCCGGGCACCGTGATCATCGGCCGGCTCTACATCGTGCACGTGCTGCTGGTGCCCGGCATCCTGGCCGGCCTGATCGGCGCCCACATGGCCCTGCTGATCAAGCAGAAGCACACCGAGTTCCCCGGCCCCGGCAAGACCGAGCAGACCGTCAGCGGCGAGCGGATGTACCCGACCTACGGCATGAAGGCCGGCGGGTTCTTCTTCATCGTCTTCGCCGTGTGCGCCGCGCTCGGCGGGCTGGCCCAGATCAACCCGGTGTGGCTGTTCGGCCCGTACAACCCGGCGCAGGTGTCCTCGGGCTCGCAGCCGGACTGGTACATCGGCTTCCTGGACGGCTCGACCCGGCTCTTCCCGTCCTGGGAGATCAGGCTGTTCCACCACACCATCCCGCCGCTGTTCTGGCCGACGCTGGTGCTGCCCGGCATCCTGTTCACCCTGGCCGGGGCGTACCCGTTCCTGGAGGCCAAGCTCACCGGGGACAGGTCTGCCCACAACCTGCTGCAGCGGCCGCGTGACGTGCCGGTGCGTACCGGCCTCGGCGCGATGGCGATCACGTTCTACGCGTGCTGCTGCATCTCCGGCGGCAACGACCTGATCGCCAAGGCCTTCGACATCTCGCTGAACGCGATGACCTGGGCCGGCCGGATCTGCCTGCTGGTGCTGCCACCGCTGGCCTACGCGATCACCTACAAGGTCTGCATCGGCCTGCAGCGGCACGACCGCGAGGTGCTCGAGCACGGCATCGAGACCGGCATCATCAAGCTGCTGCCCAACGGCGAGTTCATCGAGGTGCACCAGCCGCTGGGCCCGGTGGACGACCACGGCCACGGTCAGCTGCAGTACGCCGGGTCGAAGATCCCCAAGAAGATGAACGAGCTCGGCAACCCGCACGGCAGCCGGATCCGGGGCTTCTTCTACCCGGTCCGCGAGAAGGCCGACATCCAGGCCGAACTCGACGCGCTGGAGGCCTCCGAGGCCGCCCGCGACCAGCACCGGCAGAAGGAACTCACCGACTGA
>CAWCNK010000007.1:0-453674 GCA_963796905.1 uncultured Actinomycetota bacterium
CCTTTGCCAACCACGACGCGCTGGCCGGCCGCCTGATCATCGATGATCCGGAAAATCTCGGCCCTACCTACCCCGTCACCGCACGCCATCACGGCACAGCGATGGCATCGCTTATCCTTCACGGCGACCTCTCCGCGCCGGTCGAGCCGGGGGAGCGGCCACTGTACGTGAGGCCGGTGCTGCTACCACACCCGGTATTTCCCCGTAGCGAGATAGTCCTCCAAGGCGAACTGCTGACCGACCTGCTGCACCGCGCAGTGCGCCGGATCGTAGAAGGCGAAGCTGGGAGTCGCCCCAAAGCTCCCAGCGTTCGTATAATCAACCTGTCCATCGGCACTGAAAGCCGCGCCCTCGTGCGGCGTATTAGCCCGCTCGGTCGGTTGCTCGACTGGCTCGCCGTGACCTATAACCTGCTCTTCGTCGTCAGCGCCGGAAACCATGTCAGCACGCCGATCTCCATTCCGGCTCGCGCCGCTGGCGACCGCAACTTCGCTCAACTCGAAGCCGTACGTGCCGCACGCGCTACGAGCCGCCTGCGCGGCATTCTCCCTCCGGGTGATTCGATCAACGCGCTTACGATCGGTGCGATCCATGCAGACAGTGCGGAGACAGGCGAGCTTCCAGATGGGGTATGGGATTTGGTCCCTCTGGGCGCACCTGCTCTTTACAGCGCGGTCGGTCCCGGCGTAGGGAGATCCGTGAAGCCCGACATTTTCCATCCCGGGGGCCGGGCGCTCTACCAGCGTCCCGTCGTAACCGACGGCTCCAGCCGCGTTGATCTCCGCCCAGCCGCCACCACCGCGCGCGGACCCGGCATGCAGGTAGCCGCTCCAAGGTCGGGCGGAGCGACGAACGCCACAGCTTTCACATACGGGACCAGCAATGCTACGGCGTTGGTTACACGGGAGGCCAGCGCAGTGTTCGACGTCCTCGAACGCGGCCCTGCCACTACCGATGACTTGGACTTCCCGGACGCGCTCTTCCACCCGGTGCTGGCCAAGGCCCTCCTGGTGCACACCAGTGAATGGGGAAACGCAGAAGGCGTGTTGAAGGACCTGCTGGGGTTGCCCGAGGGTGCCTCGCGTCGCGAGTTGACGCCCTTGCTCGGCTACGGTGGCGTGCGCGCCGAGCGGTTGGCGCGAGCCGCCACGAACCGGGCGGTCCTAATCGCGGGCGGCACGATCGGCCGCGACCAGCGCCATACCTACTCCGTGCCGCTGCCAGCGTCGTTGCGGTCGAAGGCTGAATGGCATCGGTTCTCGGTGACGCTGGCCTACTTCGCCCCAACGGCCGGCCAGCTCACCCGTTACCGCAGTGCCAAGGTGTTCTTCGATAAGCTTGGCGACCACGACACTGGCGGTCGCCGCATCGACGCCGACCACAACGCGGTCCGGCGCGGCAGCGTCCAACACGAGATCATCGATGGAGACCGCGCTATCGTCTTCCATGACGGCGACTCGCTGCCGATCCATGTCCAGTGCATGGACGACGGCCAGCGTCTGCCGGCAGGCGACAAGATCCGGTACGGCCTGGTCGTCTCGATTGAGACCGCGGTGGCGACTTCCACCACGATCCACGACGAGATTAGGACTCAGCTTCAGGCCCGCGCACGGGGCCGAGTGCGACCGCGCGTCCAGCCGTAATCCGCTGGCCCGGTGACGAGGTCGCTACAGCGCGGTAGCTCCCCGAGGCCGAAGATCGTGAGGGGCGGTCTTCCCGCAGGCCCGAGCTTCTACCCGGCTCCGGACCACCCGGCCGGGCGGCGACCCTCTTTTCGTAGCCTCATACGCGGGAAGTGCCGGGTGAAGACGGGGCTGGCGAACTGGTTCGATGATGCAAGTGCGTTCATCACTGACGCGCACACGGGACGGGTCTACCGGTCCTAACCCCCGTGGCACGGCGAGTTCACTCGCGCCGGTACGGATTTAATGGTGAACCGTTCCGCGCCGATCCGGAATGCCTGCTTGAACTCGACACCGGCGACCTCGCCCGAGGCAGGATTAACTCCTGGGATCGAGGCGGCCGTCGTGCACAGTTGATCAGGTACGGCACATGGCCGATCACTCGCTCGAAGCGGACGGCACACTCAATGAGTCGCGGATTGGGGTTGACGTTGATGTAGACGCGCGGAGGGACCCACACGGCCCGTAGCCGCCGGGCTCCGGCGTCAACCGGCACCAGCTCGAACGGGGACGATGCTCGGCAGCGACTCGGCCGACCACCTCCTCAACGACAAGGAGCGGTCGCATCGCTGGCGGGAACCGTCCCAATATCAATGCGATCTGTACGGGCCAAGTCCAGAGGGCGCCACGCCTCGGCAACTCCGAAACCCATACGGATCCTCGTTACGAAAGCGTCCTGGAATTAGGACGCTAGGCTAAATTTCAGCCATTCAGCGCGTCGGACACGATCTGGCGGGCCTCGTCCTGGATCCGGGCCAGCTGCTCGGGCCCGTCGAAGGACTCGGCGTAGAGCTTGTAGACGTCCTCGGTGCCGGACGGCCGGGCGGCGAACCAGCCCCGCTCGGTGGTGACCTTCAACCCGCCGATCGCCGCCCCGTTGCCCGGTGCGGTGGTCAGCCGGTCGGTGATCGGGTCGCCGGCCAGGGTCGTCGGCGGTGACCTGCGACGGTGACAGCTTGGCCAGCACCGCCTTCTGCTCCCGGCTGGCCGGCGAGTCGATCCGGGCGTAGGCCGGCTCGCCGAACCGGGCGGTCAGCTCCCGGTACAGCCCGGACGGGGACTGCCCCGTCACCGCGAGCATCTCCGAGGCAAGCAGGCACAGGATGATGCCGTCCTTGTCGGTGGTCCAGACGCTGCCGTCGCGCTGCAGGAACGACGCGCCGGCCGACTCCTCGCCGCCGAAGCCGACCGAGCCGTCCAGCAGGCCGGGCACGAACCACTTGAACCCGACCGGCACCTCGATCAGCCGCCGGCCGAGGTCGGCGGCCACCCGGTCGATCATCGACGAGCTGACCAGGGTCTTGCCGACCGCGGCGTCGGCGCGCCAGCCGGGCCGGTGCGCGTAGAGATAGGCGATCGCCGCCGACAGGAAGTGGTTCGGGTTCATCAGCCCGTCCGGGGTGACGATGCCGTGCCGGTCGGCGTCGGTGTCGTTGCCGGTGGCGATGTCGAAGCGGGTGGCACCGCTGCCGTCGCGCTGCATCCGCCCGATCAGCGAGGCCATCGCCGACGGGGACGAGCAGTCCATCCGGATCTTGCCGTCCCAGTCCAGGGTCATGAAGCCGAACTGCGGGTCGACGTCGGGATTCACCACGGTCAGGTCCAGGCCGTAGCGCGAGCCGATCTCGCCCCAGTAGGCCACCGACGCCCCGCCGAGCGGGTCTGCGCCGATCCGGACGCCGGCCGAGCGGATCGCGTCCAGGTCGAGCACGCCGGCCAGCGCGCTGACGTAGCCGTCCAGGAAGTCGAAGCCCTGCACGAAGTCCGAGGCCGCCGCCCGTTCGTAGGGGATCCGCTTGACCCTGCCCACCCCGCCGGCCAGCAGTTCGTTGGCCCGGTCCTGGATCCAGCCGGTGATCTCGGTGCCGGCCGGCCCGCCGTCCGGCGGGTTGTACTTGAAGCCGCCGTCGGCCGGCGGGTTGTGCGACGGGGTGACCACCACGCCGTCGGCCTGGCCGGAGCTACGACCGGCGTTGTGGGCCAGGATCGCTCGCGACACCGCCGGTGTCGGGGTGAGGCCCTGTCGCGAGTCGACCAGCGTGCTCACCTCGTGGGCCGCGAACACCTCCAGCGCGGTGCGGGCGGCGGGCTCGGACAGCGCGTGGCTGTCGACGCCGAGGTAGAGCGGCCCGTCGATGCCGTGCGCGGCCCGGTACTCGCAGATCGCCTGGCTGGTGGCCGCGATGTGGTCTTCGTTGAAGGTGGTGTGCAGCGAGGAGCCGCGGTGCCCGGAGGTGCCGAAGCTGACCCGTTGCTCGGCGACCGAGACGTCCGGGTGCAGCTGGTAGTAGGCATCGACCAGGCGGCCGACGTCGACCAGGTCGTCGGCGGTGGCGGGCGTTCCGGCGCGGGGATTCGACATCGTCCGATCAAACCACTTTCCGTACCCGGCCAGCAGGGGTGCGGCAGCGGGCCTGAGCGAGTACCGTAGCCGGATAAGTTCAAGCACTGAACAAATGGCGGGACGAGACGATGACGCTTACCTCTGGCACGTACACCCCCACCAAGGCCGACCGGTTCTCCTTCGGTCTGTGGACCGTCGGCTGGCAGGCCCGCGACCAGTTCGGCGACGCCAGCCGGGCGCCGCTGGACCCGATCGAGGCGGTGCACCGGCTGGCCGAGCTCGGGCGCCTACGGCGTCACCTTCCACGACGACGACCTGGTGCCGTTCGGCGCCTCGGCCGCCGACCGCGACAAGCGGCTGGCCGAGTTCCGGCAGGCACTGGACGAGACCGGCCTGGTGGTGCCGATGGTGACCACCAACCTGTTCACCCACCCGGTGTTCAAGGACGGCGGGTTCACCAGCAACGACCGCTCGGTGCGCCGGTACGCGCTGCGCAAGGTGCTGCGCAACATCGAGCTGGCCGCCGAGCTCGGCGCGCAGACCTTCGTGCTGTGGGGCGGCCGGGAGGGCAGCGAGTACGACAGCGCCAAGGACGTCCGGGCCGCGCTGGACCGCTACCGCGAGGCGATGAACCTGCTGACGGACTTCGTCACCGACCGGGGCTATGGCCTGCGGTTCGCGCTGGAGCCCAAGCCCAACGAGCCGCGCGGGGACATCCTGCTGCCCACGGTCGGCAACGCGCTGGCCTTCATCGCGAGCCTGGACCGGCCCGAGCTGGTCGGCGTCAACCCCGAGGTCGGCCACGAGCAGATGGCCGGGCTGAACTTCGTGCACAGCGTCGCCCAGGCACTGTGGCACGGCAAGCTGTTCCACATCGACCTCAACGGCCAGCGCAGCATCAAGTTCGACCAGGACCTGGTGTTCGGCCACGGCGACCTGCTCAACGCCTTCGGGCTGGTCGACCTGCTGGAGTTCGGCGGATCGGCTGACGGCCCGGCCGGTGCTGACCGCACGGCCGGCCCCGCCTACACCGGGCCGCGGCACTTCGACTACAAGCCGTCCCGGACCGAGGACTACACCGGCGTCTGGGACTCCGCGCGCGCCAACATGCGCACCTACCTGATCCTCAAGGAGCGGGCCGCCGCGTTCCGCGCCGACCCCGAGGTGCAGCAGGCGCTGGCCGACGCCCGGGTGGCCGAGCTCAGCCGTCCCACCCTGGCCGAGGGCGAGGGCCATGCCGAGCTGCTGGCCGACCGCAGCGCGTTCGAGGACTTCGACGCCGGCCAGGTCGCCGAGCGCGGCTACGGCTTCGTCCGGCTCAACCAGCTCGCCCTGGAACACCTGACCGGGGCTCGCTGAACTGGATGAGCGACGTGCCTGGCGCGCTGGTTGCCGGGGTGGACTCCTCCACCCAGTCGTGCAAGGTGGTGATCCGCGACGCCGCGACCGGTGAGCTGGTGCGCTCCGGCCGGGCCGATCACCCGGACGGCACCGAGGTGCACCCGGACGCCTGGTGGCAGGCGCTGACCAGCGCGCTGGGCCGGGCCGGTGGCCTGGACGGCGTCCGGGCGCTGAGCGTCGGCCGGCCAGCAGCACGGCATGGTCTGCCTGGACGAGGCGGGTGAGGTGGTCCGTCCGGCGTTGCTGTGGAACGACACCCGCTCGGCGGACGCGGCGGCCGACCTGGTCGCCGAGCTCGGCGCACGGTACTGGGCCGAGGCGGTCGGCAGCGTCCCGGTGGCCTCCTTCACGGTCAGCAAGCTGCGCTGGCTGGCCGAGCACGAGCCGGATTCGGCCGCTCGCACGGCCGCGGTGTGCCTGCCGCACGACTGGCTGAGCTGGCGGCTGGCCGGCGCAGAGTCCATCGCCGGGCTGGTCACCGACCGCTCGGACGCCTCCGGAACCGGCTACTTCGACGGCCGGAGCAACTCCTATCGCACCGACCTGCTGGTCCGGGCGCTGGGCCACCGGCCGGCGCTGCCCCGGATCGCCGGTCCGGCCGAGCCGACCGCGCAGCTGCCGGACGGGCTGCTGCTCGGCCCCGGCGCCGGTGACAACGCCGCCGCCGCGCTCGGCGTCCAGGCTGGGCGGCAACGTGCTGGTCTCGCTGGGGACGTCCGGGGTGGCCTGCGCCCGCAGCGAGATCGCCGCCGGCCGACGAGAGCGGGCTGGTGGCCGGGTTCTGCGACGCGACCGGACAGTTCCTGCCGCTGGCCTGCACCCTGAACGCGGCCCGGGTGCTGGACGCGGCGGCCGCCTTGCTCGGGGTGAGCCTTGCCGAGCTGAGCAGGCTGGCGCTGTCGGCCGAACCGGGCGCCGGCGGGGTGACGGTGGTGCCGTACCTGGAGGGTGAGCGCACCCCCAACCTGCCGCACGCCACCGGCGCGGTGCACGGGCTGACGCTGGCCAACGCGCAGCCGGCGAACCTGGCCCGGGCGGCGGTGGAGGGGATGCTGTGCGGGCTGGCCGCCGGCCTGGACGCCCTTCTCGCCCAGGGGGTGTCGGTGGCCGGGGTGCACCTGGTCGGCGGCGCCGCCCGGTCCGAGGCGGTGCGGCGGATCGCGCCGGCGGTGTTCGGGGTGCCGGTCACGGTGCCCGAGCCGGGTGAGTACGTGGCCGACGGGGCGGCCCGGCAGGCGGCCTGGGTGCTGGCCGGTACGCAGCTGCCGCCGGACTGGGAGCTGGGCCGTCCGGTCGTCGTCGAGGCGCCCGCCACCCCGGGGCTGCGGGAGCGCTACGCCGACGCGGCGGTCCGGTACCTCGAGCGAACCGCAGACCGCCGAGCAGGACTCGCGGACCGATGACCGCGCCGGGCGCGCCGGCCGGCCAGCAGACCGTCCGGCGGCACAACCTGGGCCTGGTCAGCGCGGCGCTGGCCGAGGGTTCCGGCTCGCGTGCCGAGCTGGCGCAACGCACCGGGCTGACCAAGGCCACCGTGTCCAGCCTGGTGGACCAGCTGATCGCGGCCGGCGTCGTGGCCGAGGGCGAGCCCGCCGCCGCCGGGGTGGGCCGGCCGGCGCGGCCGGTGCGGCTCAACCCGGACGGGCCGGTGGCCCTCGGCGTGGAGATCAACGTCGACTACCTGGCCGCCTGCGTGCTCGACCTGACCGGCGCGCTGCGCTGCTACCGGCACCGGGAGATGGCGAACCGGAGCGGCGACGCCGCCGGCATCGTGGCGCAGGCGGTGGCGCTGGCCCGGGCGGTGGCCGGCGAGGTCGGCCAGCCGCTGCTCGGCGGCGGGCTGGCGCTGCCCGGAGTGGTCGGCGCGGACGGCACCGTGCTGCGCGCCCCGAACCTGCCGAGCCTGACCGGCACCGCGCCCGGGACGCGACTGGCCGCCGAGCTGGGCCTGCCGGAGCTGCTGGTCGACAACGAGGCCAACCTCGGAGCGCTGGCGAGCCTGCGTGCCGACCGCGGGGTGGGGCCGGACTTCGTCTACGTCTCCGGTGAGATCGGGGTGGGCGCCGGGCTGGTGGTGGCCGGCGAGCTGTACCGCGGGGTGCACGGCTTCGCCGGCGAGCTCGGCCACGTGGTGGTGAACGTCGACGGCCCGGCCTGCGGGTGCGGTGGCCGGGGGTGCCTGGAGCAGTACGCCGGCCAGGAGGTGCTGCTGCGCACCGCCGGCCAGCCGGACCCGGAGCGGCTGGAGGCCGCGGTGGCGGCCGGTGACCCGGCGGCGCTGGCCGCGGTCGCCCGGGCCGGCAGCGCGCTGGGGGTGGGGTTGGCCTCGCTGCTCAACGTGCTGGACCTGCCCCGGGTGGTGCTCGGCGGCCGGTACGCCCGGTTGTTCGCCGCGCTCACCCCGGCGCTGACCGAGCAGCTGGACCGGCGGGCGCTCTCACCGGGCGGTACCGGGCGGTTGAGCCGATCCCCGCTGGGCATCGACGCGGCGGTCCGCGGTGCGGCGGGGGCGGTCCTGGACCGGGCGCTGCGCGACCCGGCCGGCCTCATCGGGTCGGGCGCGAGTTCAGGTTCCAGTACCCCTTGGCGTACACCTCGGACCGGCTGAGCCCGAGCCGGGACAGCGCGTCGCGCACCGCGACGACCGCCCGGGACTCGCCCAGCAGGTACCCGAACCCGGCGCCGGTGCCGGGCTGCTCGTCGCCGAGGGCCGCGATCAGCAGGTCCGGCCGGCCGGGCGGCCGGCCGTCGCGGGCCAACCAGCGGACCTCGACATTGCCGGGCAGCGGGTAGCGCTCGCCGCCGTCGGCGATCTCGGCCAGCACCCGCAGCCGCCGGCCGGCCGTCCCGGCCGCCTCGGCCAGGGCGCCGATCGCGGGCAGGCCGGCCTCGTCGGTGAGCGCCAGCAACCAGTCCGCGGTGGGCAGCGGCAGCTCGCCACGCGGTCCGAAGAAGCTCACCTGATCGCCGGTCCGCAGCGCCGCCGCCCAGCTCGAACCCGGGCCGTGCCCGTGCAGCAGCGCATCCACCACCAGCCGGTCGCCGGCCCGGGACCGGACGGTGTATCGCCGCCGCACCTCCCGGCCGTCCGGGCCGGCCAGCACCACCGCGATGTCGCAGCCCAGCGGCCAGTCCCGCTCGGCGAGCTCGGGCGCGGCCAGCACGATCCGGCGCATCCGGGGCGACAGCGAGCTCACGTCGAGGACGGTGGTGAGGAATTGACCGGTACGCGCGATGTGTTGGACCTCAGGCATAGTGGGTTCAGGATGCCATCGCGGCTCGTCGACAAGGAGTTCCATGCCTACCGAACTGACCAAGGTCACCTACGTCACCTCGGCCACCGCCACCGGCGGCCGGGCCGGCCATGTCACCAGCACCGACGGCCTCGTCGACTTCGACCTTGCCCAGCCGGGCACCACGCCGGAGCCCGCAGTCAACCCCGAGACGCTGTTCGCCGCCGGCTACGCCGCCTGCTTCCAGGGCGCGCTGGCCAACCGGGCCAAGACCAAGGGCATCGACACCTCGGCCTCCAAGGTGACCGCGCACGTCTCGTTCGGCCCGTCCGAAGACGGCGGCGTCGGCCTGGCGGTCGAGCTGGAGGTCAGCATCCCAGGCGTGGAGCAGGCCCAGGCCCAGGAGTTGCTGGAGCTGGCGCACCAGTTCTGCCCGTACTCCAAGGCCACCCGCGGCAACATCGTGGTCACCCTGACGGCGGTCTGAGCCACCGCGCCGCTGGGCACGATCCGGTCCGGCGGCCCGACGCCGGGGTGCAGAATGGTCGGCATGGCCATCAGCGTGTTCGACCTCTTCTCGATCGGGATCGGACCGTCCTCCTCGCACACGGTCGGTCCGATGCGGGCCGCCCGGACGTTCGCGCAGGGGCTGGAGGCCGACGGCCTGCTGGACAAGGTCGCCCGGGTGCGGGTGGAGCTGTTCGGCTCGCTGGGCGCCACCGGCCGGGGACACGGCTCGGACCGGGCGGTGGTGCTGGGCCTGGAGGGTGAGACCCCCGAAGATGTCGACACCGACTCGGTGCTCGACCGGGTGGCCGAGGTGCGCCGGACCGAGACGGTGCGGCTGCTGGGCCGCCATCCGGTGCGGCTGACCGCCTCGGACCTGGTGCTGCACCGGCGCTCGACGTTGCCCTTTCATCCCAACGGGATGCGATTCACCGCCTACGCCGAACCGGCCGAGCCGGCGCCGGCCGAGGCGGAGGCCGAAGCACCGCTGCGCGAGCGGACCTACTACTCGGTCGGCGGCGGGTTCGTGGTCGACGAGGACGCCACCGGCGCCGACCGGATCAAGGCGGACGACACCGTGCTGCCCTATCCCTTCACCACCGCGGCGGAGCTGTGCGCGCATGCCAGCGCCAGCGGGCTGTCGATCTCGCAGGTGATGCTGGCCAACGAGTGCGTGTGGCGTCCGGAGGCCGAGGTACGGGCCGGCCTGCTGCGGATCTGGCAGGTGATGCAGGACTGCGTGTCGGCCGGCTGCGGGCACGGCGGGGTGCTGCCGGGCGGGCTGAAGGTGCGCCGGCGGGCGCCGGAACTGAGCCAGAGGCTGAACTCCGACCTGTTCTCCACCGACCCGCTGCGGGTGATGGACTGGGTGAACCTGTTCGCGCTGGCGGTGAACGAGGAGAACGCCGCCGGTGGCCGGGTGGTGACCGCCCCGACCAACGGCGCGGCCGGCATCATCCCGGCCGTGCTGCTGTACTACCGGCGGTTCGTGCCGGGCGCCTCAGACGACGGGGTGGTGCGGTTCCTGCTGACCGCAGGGGCGATCGGGGTGCTGTACAAGGAGAACGCCTCGATCTCCGGCGCCGAGGTGGGCTGCCAGGGCGAGGTCGGCTCGGCCTGCTCGATGGCCGCCGGGGCGCTGTGCGAGGTGCTCGGCGGCACCCCGCTACACGTGGAGAACGCCGCCGAGATCGGCATGGAGCACAACCTGGGGCTGACCTGCGACCCGATCGGCGGGCTGGTTCAGGTGCCGTGCATCGAGCGCAACGCGATGGCCGCGGTGAAGGCGATCAACGCCGCCCGGATCGCCATCCAGGGCGACGGCCAGCACATCGTCAGCCTGGACAAGGTGATCCGGACGATGCGCCAGACCGGGGCCGACATGCAGGTCAAGTACAAGGAGACCTCGCGCGGCGGCCTGGCGGTCAACATCATCGAGTGCTGAGGGCGGCCGAACCGGCCCGCCCGCTCTGGAACCCAGAGGCGGGACGGGCCGGACTCGCCAGTGGCTACGGCACGTCGGCCCGGATCAACCCTGGCGGTTGGCTGCTGTCCGGGTGGCTGCCCTGCCGTCGGCCGAGGCGGCGGCTGCCGCGAGGTCGACCAGCCGCAGGTCGATGCCCGACACCGTCGCCCCGGACGAAACGGTCACCGGCGTCGCGGTGGTGTAGTCGGCGGCGTGTGCGTAGCAGCCCGCGCGGTAGGAATCCCACGGCATCGGCACGACGCACACCGCCACCGGGACGGCCGGCAGGCCGATCAGCTGGTAGCTGCCGTCCGAGTAGTCGGTGGATGTCCCGGTGATCACCGTGCCGTCGGAGTACAGCGCCTGCACCGTCATGCCGCCCACCGGATTGCCGGCGGAATCGGTGACCGTGCCGGTGACCTTGCCGCCGGCGACCAGCGTGCCGTCGATGCCGGTACTGACCACCCCGGCCACCGCGTGCACCGGGTCGCCGGCGTGGTGCGCCGGCTGGTCGTGCCAGCAGCTGCCCACGTAGCCGTTGTCCGGCCGCGGGTAGACGTACTCCGGGTCGAAGCAGACGGTGTAGTCGCCGGGGAACAGCTGGTCGAAGAGGTACTTGCCGTCGCTGTCGGTGTAGGCCGGCTGGCCGACGGAGTTGCCGGCCGAGTCGGCCAGCCGGACCGTGACGGACTGCACCGGGGTGCCGGAGGCATCGGTCACCCGCCCGCCGATGGCGGTACCGATCGTCAGCTGCCGGTTGATCACGGCGTGCTGGCCCGTCGCCAGCTGCAGCGCGTACGGGCCCTGGTCGGCCGCGGTGCCCTGGTAGCACTGGAACGGGTAGCCGGGCGGGGCGGCGGACGCGGCACCGAAGCACACCCGGAAGGTCCCGGTGGACAGGCCGGTCACCGCGTAGTGGCCGGCGCTGTCGGTGGTGGCCTGGGTGTGCTGGAAGCCGGCCTGGTCGTCGACGCTGACCACCGCGTCGGCGAGCGGCGCGCCGTCCGGACCGGTGACCGTCCCGGTCACGCTGGCGCCCGGCAGCAAGCTGTCGTTGACGGTGGTCAGGGCACCTTCGGTCACCGAGATCGGGTCACCGGTCGGCTGACCGCCGGTCCACGGCCGACCCGAGTGGCAGGTCCAGACGTCGGACGTGGCGTCGTAGTCGATGTAACAGGCGGAGTACTGCGAGCCGGGTCGCACCCGCTGCTGCCAGTTGCCCTGTGCGTCGGCCTGTAGGAAGCCGGCGTCGTAGCCGTCGCTGTCAGACAGGTACACCGAGGCGTGTGCCGCGGGGCTGCCGTCCGACCGGGTCAGCTTGCCGCCCAGTGCCGCGTACCGGGTGAGGGTGAAGTCCTGGGTGACGGTCTGGTTGACCTGGACGTCGACCGGCACGCTCGGCAGGTAGCCGCAGCCGTTGAGGTAGCCGTACGGCGCCGCGGCGCCGGCCGGCACCGACGAGCCGTCCGCGCAGAAGTAGTAGCTGCCCGAGCGCAGCCCGGTAACCCGGTACCGGCCGTTCGCGTCGGTGACGGCGGGCGCGCCGCCGTTGCTGAAGTTCTGCACCGAGACGCCGGCCACCGGGGAGCCGGCGGGGTTGCGCACGGTGCCGGTGACGATGCCGCCGACGTCCAGGGTGTGGTTGGCGGTGACGAACTGTCCGGCGACCGGGTAATAGGCGTGGCTGTAGTCGCAGTCGGCCAGGTAACCGCCGGTGGTCTGGTCGGTGTTGTAGCAGAAGCTGTAGCCGTTGCCGGGCGGCAGGTTCTTCACGGTGTAGGAGCCGTCGGCCGCGCTGATGACGGTGTAGTACTGCACGCTCGCCCCGTAGTAGTCGGTGCTGAGCAGCACGCCGGCCACCGGGGAACCGTCCGGGCCGGTGATCCGCCCGGTCAGCGCGCCGCTCACCGCGAGGGTGTCGTCCACCCGCGAGGTGAGGCTGCCGAGGTTCACCTTGACCGGGGTGGCGTTGCTGTAGGGGCTGTAGGGCTGCTGGTGGTAGCAACCGCCGACGTAACCGGTGGCAGAACGGCCGCCGACGTTGGACTTCGGTTCGTAGCACACCACGTAGTTGCCGGGCACCAGGTTGGTGACCGAGTACGTCCCGGTGCTGCTGGTGACCGTGTTGGCGGCGTCGACGGTGCCCAGCCGGATGTGCACCAGCACGTTGCCGATGCCGCGTCCCTGGGCGTCGGTCAGCGTTCCGCGCAGGCCGGTGCGCGAGTCGGTGGCCGCGGTCGAGACGGTGATGGTGGCCGGCGTGCTCTGGTTGCCGGCCTTGTCGGTGGCGAACACCGAGTAGCTGTAGGTCGAGGCCGCCGCCAGGCCGGTGTCGGTGACGGTGGCCTTTGCGGCACCCAGTGCCGCGACCAGGCTGCCCTGGCCGGCGGCTGGTGCGGTGGCTCCGGAGGCCCGCCGGACCACCAGGTGTGCCAGGTCGGAGTCGGCCGGGTTCAGCCAGCCGAGTGAGACGGAGCTGACGGTGTTGGCGGTCAGCTGCAGGTTGGTGACCGGGCCGGGTGCAGTGGTGTCCTTCGGCGCCGCCGCTCGTGGCAGTGCCGGGCGCGGTGCCGGCTTGGCCGGCGTGCTCGCCACGGCAGTGCCAATCCCCGACAGCATGGTGCAGGTCAGTGCGCCGATGGTCAGCGCAGGCAACAAGAGTCGTTTCACGTCAGATCCCCCCGTGTTGATGAACGGAGGGAGGCTAGCGAAGGATTTATGTGAGTAGCGGGGGAATGCGCACTACTGCCTATGCCTGCTATGTCACAGTTGCAGCAGGTATCAGAATCGAATCAGCCCGCTCCACGCTGGGATCCAGGTGGAGCGGGCCGACTCGTTCGAGCTGATGCCGACTTGTTCGGAGCCGGCCGGGCAGGTGACTAGTGGACGGCCGCCGTCGCCGGGTCGATCTCGGCCACCTCGTCCTTGCCGGTGGTGATCATGGTGGCGGTGGCGACCACGGCGACCACGGCGAAGATCGCGGCGGTCAGGAAGCCCCGGGCCGAACCGTGCGCCAGCACCTCGTGGAAGGCCCGGACCGCGGTGCTGTCCTGCAGCGCACCGGCCGAGGCGCGCACGCTGCCGGAGGCCTGCGAGGCCAGCTCACCGAAGTGCTGCAGCACGGTCGGCTTGTCCTGGCCGCTCTGCACCAGTCCGCCGAGCACCTTGCCCTGATGCTTGCCCTCGTTGCGGGAGGCGGTGGCGAACACCGTGGTCAGCACCGAAAGCCCGATCGAGCCACCGACCTGCTGGCCGACGTTGAGCAGTGCCGAGGCCAGGCCGGCCTCGTGCGGCTCGACGCCCGCCACCGACACCGAGGTCAGCGGCACGAAGATGCTGCCGATACCGAACGACATCACCAGCAGCGAGGGCAGCAGGTGCCCGGCGTAGCTGGAGTCGGCGGAGATGGTGGACAGCCAGAACAGGCCGCCGGCCATCACCACGGACCCGAACAGGATCAGGTTGCGCGGGCCGACCCGCGGCATCAGCCGTGCCGACACCTGGGCTGCGATGCCGATGGTGAAGGCGACCGGCAGGAATGCCAGGCCAGCCTTGAGCGAGGAGTAGCCCAGCACCAGCTGCACGAAATAGGTGACGAAGAAGAACATCCCGAACATCGCCGCGCCGATGATCAGCATGACGATGTAGGCGCCCGAGCGATTCTTGTCGCGGAAGGTACGCAGCGGCATCATCGCGTAGGACAGCCTGGCCTCCAGCGCCACGAAGCTGAGCAGCAGGGCCACGGCCACCACGAAGGCGCCGATGGTGGTCGGGTTGCTCCAGCCCTTGGAGGCGGCGTGGATGAAGCCGTACACCAGTGAGGCCATCCCGATGGTGGACAGCGCCCCGCCGAGCCAGTCGAAGCGTCCGGTGAGCCGGTCGGACTCGTGGACGAAGACGTAGGCGCCGGCAACCAGGGCGATGCCGATCGGGACGTTTACGAACAGCACCCAGCGCCAGGTCAGGTACTCGGTGAGCAGGCCGCCGAGCAGCAGGCCGAGGGCGGCGCCGGCACCGGCCACTGCGGCGAACACACCGAAGGCGCGGGTACGTTCGGGCCCTTCCTCGAACTCGGTGGCGATCAGCGACAGCGCGGTCGGCGAGGAGATCGCGCCGCCGATGCCCTGGATGATCCGGCCGATGATCAGGAACTCGAAGCTGTGTGCCAGGCCGCCGAGGAAGCTGCCGATGGTGAACAGCGCGAGGCCGACCATGAACATCCGGCGGCGGCCGAGGATGTCACCGGCCCGCCCGCCCAGCAGCAGCAGGCCACCGAAGGCGAGGGTGTAGGCGTTGATCGCCCACGTCATGTCGGTCTGGTTCTTGCCGAAGTACTCGCCCATCTTCGGCAGCGCGATGTTCACGATGGTGCCGTCGAGCACGATCATCAGCTGCGCGCCGGCGATGATCAGCAGGGTGAGGCCGGGATGCTTTGCCTTGCCGCGGTGCCCTTCGGCGGCGGCCGGCTGGTTCGTCGTGGTCACGACTCTCCTCGAATGCTGGAGCTGGTACCGGGCGGTCTGCCGCGCGGTGGTTTCAGTGTGGCCGGGCTGGTACGGGTCGGCACCGGCGGTTTCTCGTGTGTTGCCCGCTTCACATCGTCATAAGGAACGTCGGCGTTTCTTGAGGTAGGCTAGCCGGTGCGAGATAAGAAACGCAAACGTGCACTACGGCGAGTTCTGTCCGTTCGCTCACAGCTCAATCGCCTCCCCGTTCTGGACCCCACAAGGAAAGCATCCACCTCTGACATGACCTCGGTAGCGGCCTCGACCACGGACCCCTCGGTAGAGGAGCCCGGGCGGCAGCGTAAGCGCGGCGCGGAGCTCGAGCGAGCGATTAAGGACGCCACTATCGCCGAGCTGGCCGACGGCGGCTACGGCAGCGTCACCATCGAGTCGGTGGCCGCCCGGGCGCAGACCGGCAAGGCATCGATCTACCGGCGCTGGTCCACCAAGCAGGAGCTGGTGCTGGACGCGCTGGGGGACCTGCTGGCCGGCCCGCTGCTGAGCGCGGTCGAGGTGCAGCTGGACGACGAGATCAGCACCCGGGACGCGCTGCTCAGCCTGGTCCGCCGGATCACCCTGCTGATGACCGGCCTGGGCGGCGACGCGATGCGCTCGATCATGGGAGAGTCGCTGCGCGACGCGGCGTTCTGCGGCACCTTCGAGTGCGACTTCTTCGACCCGCGCAAGCAGGTGCTGCTGGGGTTGCTGGAGCGTGGCGTGCGCCGGGGCGAGGTGCGGCCGGAGGCGGTGTCGGTGTTGGTGCCCGAGATGCTGGCCGGCACCCTGATCCACCGGGTGGTGGTGCGCCGCCGGGCGATCAGCGACGCCGAGCTGGTCGAGCTGGTGGACGAGTTCGTGATGCCGGCGATCAGCCCGCGGTGAGCGTGCCGCCGGTCGTCCGGTGTGCCCGGATCTTCTGTGCCCGGGTCGCGTTGGCCCGCCGGCAGGCTGCCCAGTAAGGTGTGCGGCTGTAGTACGGTCGCGCTCCTCCAGGCGGCCGAGGGAGGCTTCGCCTAGTCCGGTCTATGGCGCCGCACTGCTAATGCGGTTTGGGTTAATCGCCCATCCGGGGTTCAAATCCCCGAGCCTCCGCCCTCGCTCGTAGCCCCGTCCTCGTGGCGGGGCTTCGTGCTGTCCGGGGTGTTGCTCGGGGCCGGTGCGCGGCGGTCCCTCGGGTGTGTCGCTGGCCGCGCGTGGGCCGGACCGCTTTGGTCGCGCTCCGGGCCACCCGCTAGACTCGGCCCTCGGTTCCAACGCGCCCGTAGCTCAACGGATAGAGCACTTGACTACGGATCAAGAGGTTAGGGGTTCGAATCCCTTCGGGCGCACATTCAGCAAGGCCGGTCATCACCCCGACCGGGCAGGCCCTGGCCGGTGCGTCGAGTCCGGGGTTGCTGCCCGCAGCAGATCACGGCGATCCCGAGCGCTCTATCTCCCCTCAACGGGCGTCGGTGCTGGAGCCTGGCCGGGGGCACGGGATGCGGCGGCAGGCGGCACAATCGCCCCGCATGGACCGGCCACGAAGCTGCGCATTCGTGGGCACGCGCCAATTTTATAGCGGGTATACCAGTGTGAATCACCCCTGCCGGCGAGGACGAAAAGGTCAAGGCATGCGAAACGCCCTCGTACCGGTTGTTGGTACCCAAGATGCCGGTTGATAGAGTCTCGTAGACCCCTGAACAAATAGATTGAAAGGTATTCTCTATGGGTAAAGTAATCGCCGGAATGACCGTTTCCCTCGACGGCTACGTCAGTCCCGAAGACCTGTTTTCCGATTTCCCGCAGTGGATGGCGTCCGACAATTTCAAGGGCTCGGTGGAGCGAACCGGCGCCGTAATTATGGGTCGCAACGCTTATGACATGGCAGATCCCTTCGAGTGGATCAATGATGGCTATGAGTACCAGGTGCCGCTGTTCATCCTGACGCACAACCCGCCGGAGAAGTTTCCGGAGGGCAACGGAAAGATCACCGTGAATTTCGCAACCGATGTCGAGAGCCTTATTACCCGGGCGAAAGAGGCGGCGGGTGAGAAGGACGTCACGATTATCGGCGGCGTCAGCACCATCCAGCAGTGCATCAATTCCGGCATGGTCGATGAATTGCAGATGGATTACATGCCCGTCATTCTCAATGGCAAGGGCACCAGCCTGCTCGGCGGCGTCGATGCCGACAAGATCACGCTCGAAAGGGCGAAGGTGGAGGAGACCACGTCCGCCCGGACCAGCATCACGTTCAACGTCACCAAGGCCAGCTAGTAGCGCGGCCATCGAGCCTGGCTTTAGCGCACAGCATCCGGGCCCTGCCCCGTCAGGTATGAACCTCGGCGGGTGCCGGGCCCGGATGTGCTTTCCAGAGGGGTCTCGGGGAATGTCAGGCGCCGAGGGTTTAGGCGCCGCGCCCTGTCAGGTGGCGGCGAACGCCAGGGTGGGTGCGGCGGCGGCCGTCAGCAGGCCGCGCGTCTGGCGGTGTTCCTGCAGCACCGCTTGGCCCGCCGAGAGCAGGTGGCGCAGGTGCGGCTCGACAACCTTGGCCGGGTCCCGCCAGCACAGCGGGTGGCCCTCTGGCGAGCTGGTGTCCGTCCTCGACGCACCGGCCGGCGCGGTCACCAGGAACCGGACGTCGAGATTGCGGCGCGGCTCGGCCGAAGACCGGCACACGTGCAGGTCGATGTCGATCGGCACGGGGCACACCTCGAGTCCGGCAAGCCCCGATTCCTCACCGGCCTCGCGCAGCGCCACGTCGGCGAGATTGCGGTCCCCGTCGCAGTGGCCACCCAGCTGCAGCCACATGTCGTAGTGGCGGTGCCACATCAGCAGCACCCGTCCGGTGGCCGGGTCCATCACCACGGCGGATGCCGTGAAGTGCACGCCCAGGTCGTTGACGCGATCGACCGCGGTCGGTTCGTCCATCGCCAGCCGCAATGCCTGGGTGCGCACCCTGCGACGCCGCGCGCCGCGCACGTGCAGCTCCTGGAGTTGCTGGACCATCGGGTCGCCCGACATGAGCCGAAGACTACGTTTCCGGCCGACCCGAAGAGACAGGCACGCCGAACTCGCCCCGGCGAGTCTCTCGACCTCGCGAAGAGGGTGATGGTGGCCGGTCAGGCGAGTTGGGAGGCGTCCCGGTCCGGCTCGGAAACGGTGGGTTCTACGGCAGCCGGCTCGGTCGGGGTCTGCTGCGCGTAGGACATCGCATCGTCGCTCTGCGCGCTGAGCTCGACCCCGGCCTTGGCGAAGATCTCGCGGGTGTCGGCGCCGGCGTGGTAGCGGTGCTCGCAGACCACCCGCCGGATCCCGACGCTGACGATGAACATCGCGCAGGTCCGGCACGGCTCCATGGTGCAGTAGACCGTGCCCCCCACCACGCTGGTGCCGGTCCGGGCGGCCTGCAGGATGGCGTTCTGCTCGGCGTGGATCGTGCGGACGCAGTGCACCCGCGACACGTCGTCCTCGTCGATCACCCGGCGCAGCAGATGGCCCACCTCGTCGCAGTGCTCCGAGCCGGGCGGTGAACCGACGTAGCCGGTGGACAGGATCTGCTTGTCGCGCACGATGACGCAGCCGCTACGCCCGCGATCGCAGGTCGCCCGCGAGCTGACGTGCCGGGTCAGCTCGAGGAAGTACTCGTCCCAGTCCGGACGCTCGGTCATCGGCCCTCCCAACGCTCGGGTCAGGCTACGCCCCGGCCCGGCGCGTTCGGTCGCGGCAGCCGTTGCGGCGCACAGAGTTCGGGCCAGGCACCGGGTAGGTGCCTGGCCCGAACGTGCTTGCCGGACTACCGGATCACCGGGGTGACCCGGCGATCGATCAGCTCGCGGTGAACGAGGTGTCGTCGATCACGAACGAGGTCTGCAGCGAGGAGTCTTCACTGGCGGTGAAGCTGATGCTGGTGGTGCCGGCTGGTGCGGTGAAGGTCTTGAGTGCGTAGCCGGTGTTCTTGTTGAGGTTGGAATAGGTTGCCAGGGTGGTGGAGCCTGCCTTGACGGTGAGGGTGTCGTAGGCGGTGGTGGTGGTCGTTTCAGCGGTGTCGATGTGCAGGTAGAAGCTGAACGTGGCCACGCAGCCGGACGGGATGGTCACCGACTGGGACAGGGTGTCGGTGTGGGTGGTGCCGTAGCCGTCCATCCAGGCCTTCCAGGACCCGGTGCGGGCTGCTTCGCCGGTGGAGTTGTCGATCACCCCGGTCGAGGCGGTCCAGTTCACGTTGCCGGACTCGAAGCCCGGGTTGGCCAGCTTCTGACCGGGGCTGGTGCAGCCGCCGCCGGTGCCGGAGATGGTCCAGGAGAAGGTGGCGGTGCCGGACCCGCCGGCCGCGGCGGTCGCGGTGACCGTCGAGGAGTAGGTGCCTGCGGTGGTCGGGGTGCCGGAGATGACACCGGTCGAGGCGTTGATCGCCAGGCCCGGCGGCAGCCCGGTCGCTGACCAGGTGTACGGGGCGGTGCCACCAGAGGCGGTCATCGTCAGGCTCTTGGCGGTACCGACCGTGCCGGTCTGGCTACCCGGGTTGGTCACCGTCACACCACCGGTGGAGACCACCAGGTTCCACAGCGCGTACGCGGCGGCGTCCGCGGCCCGGTCGAGCACGGTGGTGTTGATGTTGCTCGGGTAGGTGTCACAGGATCGGTGATAGCAGGAGTCGTAGGACGCGCCCGCGGTGCCGCCCCACTTGGTGGCCTGCGCGGAGGTCTTGACCGCACTGGCGCCGGCGGCGATGCCGCTGGTCTGGATGCCGGCCGCGTTGAACGACGCGTCGTCCGAACGCCCGGCGCCCTCGGTGTTCTCCTCGGTCTGCACCCCGATCGAGTCGTAGTAGGCCTTGACGATCAGGCCGGTCGCGCTGGTGATCCGGTTGATGAAGTACCCGGCGTTGGGCGAGGCGACCATGTCGAAGTTCAGGTAGTTCTTGATCTTGGTCTTCTCGGTGCTGGGCAGCGAGTTGACGTAGAACTTCGACCCGAGCAGGCCCTGCTCCTCGTCGCTCCACCAGCCGAACCGGACGTGCTTGGCCAGCGTCGGGTTCTGAGCGGCCAGGGTCAGCGCGACCTCCAGCAGCATCGACGAGCCCGAGCCGTTGTCGTTGATGCCCGGTCCGGCGCTCACGCTGTCCAGGTGCGCGCCCATCATGACCACCTGGCTGGGGTCACCACCGGGCCAGTCGGCGATCACGTTCGGACCGGCGCCCGCGGTGCAACCGGACGTGCACGCCTGCTTGACCACCGAGTAGCCGGCCGCGACCAGCTTGTCGTAGACGTAGTTCACCGAGGCGGTGTAGCCCGCCGTGGTGGAGCGCCGGGTGCCGCCGTTGCTGTTGGCGATCGTCTGCAGTTGGGACAGGTGGGTCTGGATGTTGGTCACCGAGATGTTCGGTGCCACCACCGCAGCCTGGGCCGCGGTGGCGGGAAGCGCCAGAAGGGTGCTGCCGGCCAAGGCCAGCGCAACCGTCGCGCGCAGGATCGAGGTACGTCTCAACGCCTACTCCTAGGGGATTCCGGGGGTGGAGAGCGCAGCACGCCACGAGACGCGATGCGCTGAGGGGGAGTTCGAGAGAGCGTGTGAAGGATATGTGGATTAGCTATGAGTTGGGAATAGCGCATTTCTGAAGGAACCCGGACGCTGCCCTGCTATCCGCGCGGTGCCCGCCGATCGTCAGGTCAGAGGCGAGTGTCGCGAAGCTGCCGGACGGCTGAGACCAGCCAGACTTTCCTCCGGTAACGTCAGCGCAGCTGCTCAGGATGATGGAGTCATCGAATGTCAGGCCCCACCCGGGCTGAAGAGTTCGAGGACAGTACGAAAGTTCCGAGGAGGAGGTCGAGGAGGAGACCGAGGAGGAACACCACGCCCGCTCTGCCCCGGTCGGCGGCTTGGTGCACACGAAGAAGAAGCGCAAGAGCGAGATGGACAAGCTGGCCGAGGTCCCGGCGTGGGCGATCGCCGAGGAGGCGGAAGAGGACCTCGGCCCGCGTAGCCGGGCGTCGAAGAAGGGCAACAAGTTCGCCAGCCGCAGCAAGCTCACCAGCCGGCAGCGCGGCGGCAAGAAGCCGATGGCCGAGCCGCCGAAGTACGCCCCGACCAAGGACAAGTACGGCGACAAGATCTGGAAGGGGACCCGGGCCGGCCTGACCTGGTTCGACAGCGTCAAGGACGGCATGGAGCTCAGCAGGGCGGGCGGCTGTCAGCTGCAGAGCAGCGACGACTGCACCGGCGCGGCCGATTCCATCGACCACGTCGAGGATTTCGCGACCGTGCAGACCGGGCTGGAGACCAGCGACGTCTGCGACGGCAAGAACCACTGGAAGGCGATCATGCTCGACACCGCCAAGCTGGCCTACAACGGCGGCTTTGACCCCGACGAGGCCATCGCGGGCGACGAGCTGACCAGGCTCGGCAAGACCTTCGAGTGGTCGTGCACCCCGTGCAACTCCAAGAAGAGTGGCAAGAAGGGCCTCGACATCGGCGCGGCGGCCTGGCTGGGCGAGTGCCCGGGCGAGGACGACTGCGAGCTCTGACCGCTCCCTGCTAGCCGGTTCGGCCAGCAGGTCCGCGCGAAGCCCCGTCGACGGCCACCATCCGGAACTCGCAGCTGTACCGCTCGCCGGCCGCGTCCGGCAGCCATAGCTGGTCCAGGTCGGGCAGCAGCTCGGTGATCCGGACGGTGCCGGCCGGGTCGGCCTCGGCGGTGCGCCGGATCAGCTTGGCCAGCAGGTTCACCAGCGCCAGGCTGCCGAAGTCCACCGCGGTCGGCTTGCCCTCCACCGGCACGCTGACGAAGCCCCGCTCCGGCAGGCCGTGCGCCTGTTGCCAGCGCCGGGCCTGCAGGTAGCGGGTGCTCTCGTCGGCGACCGAGGCCCAGCCGGCGCCGGCTACCGGCAGCCGCCAGGACTCACGCGACAGCACCAGCCTGTCGATGCTCACCCGGGGCTGGTGACCGGTGCCGGCCACCGGCCGGAACGCGTTGATCACCGCGCCGGACAGGAAATCGCTCAGCATCTCCAGCAGGTCATACCGGGTGCCGGTGCCGCGCGAACGCACCGCCAGGCCGGTGTCCTCCGCGACCACCACCAGGTCGGCGGCGGCCAGCACCGGCGTCGGCGGCCAGACCGAGTCCGGCCCGGCCGAGCGCGACCAGTACGTCCAGCCCGGTGACAGCAGTGCCGACGGCGGCGCGCCCCGGGACGAGACCACCACCGAGTTCTTCGGCGGGATGGCGTAGATCCGGCCGGTGTGCGCATGGTCGGCCTCGGCCCAGGCCAGCAGCCGGTCGGGTTCGGGATGCTGCTCGACGAACAGCCTGCCCTCCAGGGTGTTCACCGCCATGTGCAGCTCGCCGAGCACCAGCACGAAGTCCCCGGCGGCCACCGCGTCCGCGCTGCCGGCGGCCAGCATCAGATCCGGGCTGGCGTGGATCGCGGTGCTCCAGGCCACCTCGCCCGGCGGCACCGCGAACGCCCGGGCGGCGGCGGCCGAGATGCCCTCGCAGCTGACCTGGTGGCGGGCCGGTGCCTCGTCCGGCAGGTCGAGCACCTCGCGCCAGCGCCGCTGGAACTCCCGCAGCACCTCCTCGATCGGCTCCGGCAGCCCAGGCCCGGCCGCGTACAGGGCGGGGCCGGCCAGCTCCATCAGGCGCACCAGCGGCAGCTCGGGTCGTTCGCCACCGGCCGTTTCGGCGTCGAACAACCGGAGCAGTTCCTCCCGATACCGGCGGGCGATCCGGTGCAGCAGCCAGCGCGCGCTGTCCAGCACCAGGCCCAGCGGGCCGCCGAGCGCGTCCAGCACCGCCGAGCCGACCTCGACCCGGACGTCGCGCACGGTGTCCTCGTAGACCAGGGTGCGTCCGGCGTAGCTGCCGCCCGAGCGCCGGGTGCCGGCCTGGCCGGTGTGCCGGGCGAACACCTCGGTCAACGCCGCGGCGGCGGCCAGCACGTGCTCCGCGCCGCCGGCCGACGCGGCCAGCGCGTCCCGCGCGGCGACCAGTTCGGCCACCGGCCGCAACGCCTCCTCGCGCACGTCCGGATCGGCGATCCGGCCGAGCCGGTCGGCCAGGGCTGCCTCGGGCCGGGCCTCGATCGGGCCGGTCGGCGCCAGCGCGATCAGCCCCAGTTCGACGAGTTCGGCCAGTTCGGTCAGCGCACCCGGATCCTCGCCCCGCCCACCCAGCAGCTCGGCCACCGTCCGGTCGCCGTCGGCGAGCGCGAACACCCGGGCCTGCAGCGCGGTCAGGGCGCGGACGGTGCCGTCCGGATGGCTGAGCCGGTCGCCGTCGAGCCGGCAGGCGGTGTTGCGGCGCGGCCGCAGGTGCGCCAGCACGTCCGGCCGGGCGGCGATCGCCTCGGCCAGCGCGTCGATGCCCCAGGTCTCGAAGTAGGTGGTGCGCCGGCTCAGCAGGCCGGTGCCCGGCTGGACCGCCAGTGCCGGCTCGGCCGGGTTCGCCCGGGCCCAGCCGACCGGGCCGAAGAAACCGATGGTCTCGTTCTTCAGCGCGTACCGCTGCAGGTAGCTGGCGACGACCTGCTGATGATCCCGGCCGCGGTGGTTGCGCGGCTCGCCGGCTGCCACCTTGTCCAGGCAGGTCGGCAGCAGCGCCGGGTTCTGCCAGGCCACCGCCTCGCGGAAGCGCGGGTCGGCGGCCACCGCGCGCAGCTCGGCGGACAGCCGCCGGACCGCATCGGCGAAGGCCTGCTGGTAGGCCTGCTCGTCCGGGCCGGTGGCGGCGTCCGCGGCGGCAGCCAGGTCCGCGTCGTGCAGGGCCAGGATCAACCTGGCCGGAAAGCCAGCGCCGCGCACCGCGAGGTCCGGCCAGATGCTCCAGTCCGACGTTGCCAGCCGGATCCGATCCGGCGTGGTCACCGGGCCCGCGCGCGAGAGGTCGGCCCGGTCACGCCGGCAAACCTACCGGTCCGTCCGGCCGGGCCGCAGCGAAAGGGGACGAGTAGGACCGGCCGGTACGATCCGGCGGGTGAGTTCCTCGCCGGACGCCGGCCAGCCTGTGGCTGTCGAGCCGCTGCCAGCCGCCTTCGGGCCGGTCGCCGATCAGCTGCCGGACTGGCTGCCGCCGGTGCTGGCGGTGCTGCACGCCGGCTTCGCCGACGCGGTGCTGGGTCCGCTGATCGTTGGGCGGAGCGTCTCGCCGGCCTGCTGGGCGAGCGGGACGCGCCGCTGCCGCTGGCCGTGCTGCACGACTGGCTGGCGCCGCGCCGTGGTGGCGATGATGGCCGAGGCGGCCGGGGTCGGCGAAGCCGACGCCGTTCGGTTGCGGGGGCTGCACTCCCGGGCGGCGGCCGGTGAGCGGTTCGCCGAGGCGGACTGGCGGGCGGCGCTCGAACCGGTGCTGCGCGAGCTGTACCGGGGCGCCTACGGCTACGCCGAGGCCTACGCCAGCGCGCATGCCAGCGCCAGCGCCTACGCGCAGGCCAACAACTTCACCGAGCAGGGCGCGGTGTCCTTCGCCGAGTCGTACGCCGCGATGAGCGCCGGCGCCAACCGGGACGCCTTCGCCGAGGCCAACGCGGTCGCCAATGCCGCCGTGCTGGCCGCGGCCTACGCGGGGGCCGACCCGCGGGCCGTCGCCGAGGCGTACCCGTTCGCCGTGGTGCAGGCCTGCGCGCACGCATGGGCGAACGGCGCGGCGGGCGAGCCGGCCGGTACCGCGGACCGGCAGCTGGCCTACGCCCGGCTGGCCGAGGGCCTGGCCGCCAGCTGCGCCGCCGGAATCGGCTGATCCGTCCGGTCGTGGCGCGAAGCGCCTGACGGAACCTGCCCGCCTCGGTTAGGGTGCATTTCGCTGCCCAAACCAGCACAGGCGCGACCGAACCGGCCGGCCGGGCAGCACGGACACTCGGCGCGCCGAAGGGAACTGCGTTGGGCACCTGCACCAGCCGTACCGGGACGCCGGCATGACCGGCACCGTCGTCCTGGGGTTGAACACCTCGCACGACGCCGCCGCCTGCCTGCTGGTCGACGGCGAGCTGGTGGTGGCGGTGTGCGAGGAGCGGCTCAGCCGGGTCAAGTACCACGAGGGCTTTCCCTACCTGGCCGTCCGGTACTGCCTGGACGCGGCCGGCCTGCCCGGTCTGGACGCGGTCGATTGCATCGTGGTCAACCAGTTGGCCGAGTGCGACTACGACACCGAGCTGCGGGTCGGCGGCTACACCGGCCGGCTGATCACCAACCCGTCGCACCACCTGCTGCACGCCTACTACGCCTGGGCGGGCTCCGGCTTCGACGAGGCCGCGGTGCTGATTCTGGACGGCAGCGGCTACTGCTTCGGCGAGTACCACCGCCGGGGCCGGTCCGCGGCCGAACTCGGCGAGACGGTTCCGGAGTTCTCCGAGATGGAGGAGTCCGAGTCGCTCTACCGGATCGGCGCCGGCGACATGACCGTGGTCGGCAAGCGGTGGGCGCTCTGGCACGCCAGCCGGCCGTTCTTCCGGTTCGCCAGCCTGGGGCACATGTACTCGATGGCCTCGCAGTACATCTTCGGCTCGTTCAAGCACGCCGGTAAGACCATGGGGCTGGCCGCCTTCGGCGACGCCAGCACGTTCCCGGACCCGATCGTCGACCTAACGGGTGCGGAGATGGACATCGACACCCTGTGGGTCACCACGCTGCCACCGCGCTCGGCGTTGCCGGCCGAGCAGGACGCGGTGTGCCGCGACATCGCCGCCAAGGTGCAGGACGAGCTGGAGCGGGCGATCCTGCACCTGGCCGAGGACCTGCACCGGCGCACCGGCGAGACCAGGCTCGCGGTCAGCGGCGGCGTCGGGCTGAACAGCGTCACCAACGGCCGGCTGCTGCGCGAGTCCTCCTTCACCGAGCTGTTCATCACGCCGGCCGCCAGCGACGCCGGGGTGGCCATCGGCGCCGCGCTGTTCGGGCACCGGGAGCTGACCGGTGCGATGCCGGCCTGGGACTACCGGCACGACTACCACGGCCGGGTGTACTCACCGGCCGAGGTGGATGCCGCGCTCGCCGACCGGGCCGACCTGGTCAGCTGGGAGGACACCGGCGACCAGGTCGCGGAGCTGACGGCGGCCGACGTCGCGGCCGGCCAGGTGGTCGGCTGGTTCGACCTGGGCAGCGAGTTCGGACCGCGCTCGCTGGGGCACCGCAGCATCATCTGCGACCCCCGGGTGCCCGGCATGAAGGACTACCTGAACGCACACGTGAAGTTCCGCGAGCCGTTCCGGCCGTACGCCGCGTCGGTGCTGTCGGAGCATGCTTCGGAGTACTTCGACCTCGATGTGGACGACCCGTTCATGCTGATCGTGGCCCAGGTGCGGGAGAAATACACCCAGCTGGTGCCGAGCATCGTGCACGCCGACGGCACCTGCCGGCTCCAGTCGGTGCGGCCGGACCACCAGGGCCGGTTCCGTGCCCTGATCGAGGCGTTCTACGGCCTGTCCGGGCTGCCGCTGGTGCTCAACACCTCGTTCAACATCCGTGGCGAGCCGATCGTCGAGACGCCGGCCGACGCGCTGGAATGCTTCCTGGCCAGCAACTTCGACGTGCTGTACCTGCAGGGCCGCCGGGTCAGCAAGGTGCGGGCGGCCGAGTGCGCCGACCAGGCCGGTCTGGTGCCGGTGCTGTCGCCGAGCCTTGTGCTGGAGACCGAACTGCCCACGCAGGCCGGAGCGGTGGGGCAGCTGCGGCAACTGGTGCGGACCCGGACCGGGCACCGGGCTGCTTTGGATGCGACGGAGTTCAGCTTGCTGGCGCAGGTGGATCGGCAGCGGACGGTGGCTGAGATCGCCTCGCTTGCCGGGGTCTCGGAGGCCGACGCGGTGGTCACCTTCGAGCGGCTGCAGAACCGTGGCCTGGTCGCCTTCCAGTTGGCCGGTGCTCGGCAGCGGTCGGAAACGGCCAGGTCGTCCGCCGACTCCCAACCACTGTCCTGATACGGGTCCGGACGGCCGCTACTTTCGCGTAGTCCGATGTAAGTCGTCATCGACGTAAGGGGTGGACCTCCTAGGACAACTTTCAATCCCTGACGGTGACGACTGGTCCGTTCCAGTAGCTCTGCTAACCCCCCGGCGCGCGTAACACCGACTATGCACCGCGGAGACCCGAGGACCTCGCCGAGCGATAGGGTCCGGGCCTCGATCCGAGCAGGTGAAGCGCCGAGCGGCCCTCGACGTCCTGAGCGACACTTGCACCCGTGCATATTGATGACGGAGTCGACGCCGCCGACCTGGCTGGCGCGATCGCTCTGGCTCATCGCCTCGTCGCTAACGCGTTCCGCTATCGACGAGCGTCGGCGACCGACCTATCGCGGCTCCAGACCTACAGGCATAACCGCGATCTGGTGCCGACGACTACCCGGATTCTGCAGCGGCTCCTCGACGTCCTTCGTCGGGACAGCAACATCACTTATGACATTCAGGGCCTCAACGACCAAGGCGTCGACGTGGCCCTCCGGCTAACTGATGCAGTCGGCGCTCGATTCATCGGTGTGCAGGTCAAGAGTCATCCCGAGTTCGTCACTGAGAACCCCACGCCCAAACTGATTCAGCAGTACCACACCGCCCACGAACATTACGGCGACGATCTGACCTACTACATCCTGGCCTGCTGCGATCCATCTGTTCCGGAAGTGCAGGATAGGCTTCGTGATGCCACATCCCGGTTCACGAAGAACTCCAAAGTGATCGTGGTTGAACCAGCTTATGCGCTCAGTTTCCTTTCGCTCCGGCCGGCTCAACTGGATAGCCTGACCACCCAAACCTTGCGGACGGGAGATCCAATCGTCGCGACCGGTCGCAACGAACTCATCGGTATTCATCCACTCGAAGCGGCGATCCTGCTGCTTCTTGTCGAGCGATTCATCTGCGGCCACCAAATCGAGGCACGGTATGACGACTTCAAACGAGACGCATGGCTGGGAGCTGTCGCCGCGCGCGCAGATCAGGAGGAGTGGGAGACGGAGCAGGCCAGCCTCGCGTGGGCGGACCCCTCCGTCATCGCGCCCCCGAGATTTCCGCAGCCGCTACCGGACGAGGAAGACTGGGCGCACGAGGGCCGCGTCATGGATGCTTACCCAGGCGTTCGTAGCCTCGACCCTGACCAACTCGCCGAGCTGCTTAAGCCTTCAGACAGTCGAAGCCTTGCTGACCCACAGAGCCTGATTGACGCGCTCGACAGCCTCCAGGGTGACGACCGGGTGACCGTGACTGACACGACCATTCATCTAACGATAAGTGAGTCTTTGGCTCTCGTCACGTTGGCTGGAGAAGCGCATCTCCGTCATGATCTCGATGGAGAGGACCTGATCGACTACCTGATCGAGACCGTGCTGCTGTGACCATGCATGCAAGGGCGAGGAATCGCGATTCGCGCCCTCACGCGCAAACGGCAGGCATAGCAAGCGCAGTCGAGGCTATATTCCATAAAGTAGCCGCCTCAGACGATCGTAAGATGTTGCGCCGGTGTTCGGCATGCAGCCGGTGCTCGTGAGGCGCGCGTCCTGAGACCTCAGACGTGAAGACATTGCACCGCACGCCGAGCCTTCGCTGCGTAGTTCGAAGCCTCCCAGGTTGGCCGGAGCGCGCGTACCGCGGCGTCTCCGGCGCT
The DNA here is from genome assembly GCA_963796905.1 of uncultured Actinomycetota bacterium. Taxonomy (GTDB): domain Bacteria; phylum Actinomycetota; class Actinomycetes; order Mycobacteriales; family Jatrophihabitantaceae; genus Jatrophihabitans_A. The sequence goes on from CAWCNK010000007.1 coordinate 28,701, forward strand.
CTGTATCGCGTTGACGTCTGGCATGGACAGGTGGCCCGGTTCAAGCAGCCTTTGCAACCTGCCACATAGTCCGCTTTGCACCCAAGCTCCGCAAGGCCTGAACAGCAACCGTTTTCAAGGTGATCAATCACCAAGTGCCCACCCCGCCAGCACGCCGATCAGTGGTACCCCGAGGCATCGACGACCCGTCCAGGTGCAAGCACGATGGGTCGCTTGAAGACGATGTCTTGCGCGCATCCTGCAATGAACCGGTCGTCACCCGAGAGGTACGTAGGGCTCCATCGCTGACGCTCATTCAGCGGATGTATCGACATCGTTGACTCGGGGAACCATTCTGCCGGCTTACTCCAGATCTCCTCTGCGGCGCCAACGGCTACCGACGACCCATACCCGATGTTCACGACAAAGAGCAGGGGTCCTAGTCCGAAGCTGACCTGACCGACGTACGCACCGTCATTCCCAGAGGAGGTGGCAACGCTTCCCGCCGGGAATGTGTACGCGTCGACCCATACCACGCGAACGAAGCATCCTGCAGGGACACTGCGCGTGCGGTGAAGGGTCCGGAATAGATCGAGGGGCGCGCGCGCCTCTAGTGCCGGGACCGTATAAGTTCTGAGCAACGCGCGCGAAACTGCCCACGGTCCAAGTGCATCCACCCTGATGGGTACCGGCAACTTCGTTCCTGATAGTAAGTTGATCGCCGGTTCGACTGCGTTCTCCATGTCGTTGAGCCAACCCTCATTGCAGGGCTTGCAAACCTGTCGAACAACGAAGTCGAACTGAGAGACGGGAATGGTGTCGAAGCGTCGAACATCTCCCCTCTCGGCAACAAAGGTCGACTTCGAGGTTGCTGGGTACTTCAACTTGAACTTGTCACGAAGGACGTGCTCTCGAGATAGCTTGTTCTCTGAGCTTCCGCAGAATAGGCATGCCGCCCTGTCGCTGCCGGTCACGTTGCTGATCGTATGACGGTCTCCGATCACAGTCCGCCCCGCCGTCCACACTTGGTTAGACCGGGTAGCCAGCGAGCGACTTGGCTACCTCGCTGACCTGGATGGGACGGACTCTGGTCGGGCTGGCGAAGCACATGAACGCTGGGAGAAGTTCCTCGCAGACGCCTGGCAGGCATACGACTTCTTCGGTGGAGGCCAGCCACGCACTACGAGAAAACGACGGGTCGGTTCCGCAGAGGCTGCACTCCCTGCACAACCAAGCGAAGCATGCCGCCGCCACGCTCACGGGTGGTGAGGCGCAGGCTGAAGGGCCGCTGGCCGTGTGGTTGACGAGCGACGGACTCACCTCCTGCACCGTCCGCGGGCTTGCTGTCACCGGGCGACGATGGGGTATAGCTCGTCGAGTGCCTGGAACGCGGAACTGATGTCGCCCTCGTCGGTGTAGACGTAGGCCGACATCCGCAGCACCTGCCCGTGCCCGAACTGGGTCACGTACGGCTGGGCGCAGTGATGGCCGGTCCGGCACATCACTCCGTAGGAATCGCTGAGCATGCGGGCCAGCTCGGTGAGGTCGGAACACCCCCGCACGGCCACGCTGACGATCGCGCCGCGGTCGCCCGACGACGGCCCGAGCACGCTCAGGTAATCCCGCTCCCGGGCCTGCCGCGCCATGAGATCACCCATCGCCCGGTCATGCTCGGAGACCCGGTCCAGGCCGAGCTTCTGCAGGTAGCCCACCGCTGCGTGCAAGCCGTACGCACCGGCGATGTGTGGCGTGCCCGCCTCGAAGCGGTGCGGCGCCCGGCGCCAGACCACCGAGTCCGGATCCACCCAGTCGACCATGCCGCCACCATGGACCAGGGGCGGCAGCCGGTCGGCCAGCTCCGGACTCAGCACCAGCACGCCGATGCCGGTGGGTCCGAGCATCTTGTGTGCCGAGAAGGCCAGCGCGTCCACCCCGAGGTCGGCGAAGTCCACCGGCCGGTGTGGCACCGATTGGGCCGCGTCGAGCACGGTGAGGGCGCCGTGCTCGCGCGCCATCCGCGCCATCGTCGCGACCGGGGCGTACGAGCCGGTGACGTTGGAGCAGTGGTTGATGGCCACCACGGCCGGCCGCGCGCGCAGCAATGCCGCGTACCGGTCGAGGTCGACGGCGCCGTCGGGCCCTACCGGGATGAACTCGGTCCGCGCATGGTGCCGCCACGGCAGCTGCTGAGAGTGGTGGGTATCGGCTCCCACCAGCACCAGGCTCTCCTTGGTCAGGCCGAGGCCGGCCGCGACCAGGTTCAGTCCATAGGTGGTGCCGGAGGTGAACACCACCCCCTCGTTGCGAGCCCCGACGAACTCGGCGACCCGTTGCCGGGCGGCCTCGTAGGTGTCGGAGGCCTCCTCGGACAGCATGTGCTTGCCACGATGGATATTCGCGCTCACGTCGGTGTAGTAATGCGCTATTGCCTCGGCGACCACCTTCGGCTTGAGGCTGGTCGCGGCACTGTCCAGGTAGACCACCGGCACGCCGTCCACGGTCCGGTTCAGCACCGGGAAGTCGGCACGCACCTCCGCCCAGGTGTCCGTCGAGTTCGTCATGGTCATGGGGTTACCTCCGACACGCAGGCCAGGAACTTGCCCGACCGCTCGCACTCGATGTAGTCGACCGGTTCCACCGCTACCGCGATCCGCGGGCCGAGTGCGGCACTCAGCGTCGCGGCCAGCTCGGTGGCTGGCTCCGGTGATTCCTCAACGCCGGGCGTCGGAATGTAGCGCAGCCGCACCCCGCCCGACTCGGACTGGCGCAGCTTGTAGGCGGCCAGCCACGGCGCCGGCCCGACGAGCCGGTCCAGCATCTTCGGCGTCAGCACCGGCTCGCCGTCCCGGCGCACCACGTGGGTCGCCCGCCCGTGGAAGTCGACCCTGGGATACGGGTGCCCGCAGCCGCACGGCCCGTCGAGCAGGGTGTAGTAGTCACCGGTCCGGTACCGCAGGTGCGGTGAGATGTCGTCGCCGATGCTGGTGACGTACAACTCGGCCAACTCGCCCGGCTCAGCCGGCCGGTCGCCCACCAGGAACTCCAGGTAGAAGCTGTCGGTGTTCATGTGCACGAAGCCGTGCGGGCATTCCATGCCCATCCAGCCGAGCTCGGACATCGACACCACCTCGGCGATGACCGAGTCGCCGAACACCGCGGCGACCTGCCGGCGCGCGCTCTGGGTGACCAGGTTGTAGGTCAGTACGATCCCTCCCACCGGCGGCGCCGGGACGTCGCGGGCAAGCAGGTTGCGGGCCAGGAATGCCATGTGCATCGGGTCGGTGTAGAGCCACCGTGGCCGGTAGGAGATGACCTCGGTCAGCGCCTGGTCGATCATGCTGTCCGGGGTGCTGAGCAGGTCGTGCGCCACCGGCAGCACCCGGGTCCCGTCCGGCAGCGTCCGGCTCTCCGGCGTGCTGAACGGCGTCGCGCACTCCACGTCGGAGCAGTTGGGTGCCGCGTACCGGCAGAGTCGCTGGTCGGTGGGCGAGGCGAAGACCGCGCAGAGCTCCGGATTCACCCCGGACGTGGTGGTCATCCGCTCTGCCAACAGGTAACTGTGCGCGATGGTCAGCAGCCGCTCGCCGGTGGTTCCCGAACTCTGACTCCGGTACACGAACGGGTCGTTCAGGCTGGCGCCCTTCACCAACACCCCGGCCGGGAAGTTGCGCCGGTAGTCGACCTTGCTGGTTGCCGGGATCTGCCGGAAGTCCACCGGGTTGCGCACGTCGCCGGGCCGCAGGCCGGCTTTGTCCATCAGCTTCTGGAAGAACGGCACCCGCTCGTAGGCCTGGGCCACCTCCTCGATCGCGCCGTCGAACGACGAAGGGAGTATCTCGGTCATCTGCATGCCACCCGCCCGTCGATCAGACCATCGAGACGAGGACCTTGCGGTCCCCCGAATACGCGTGCCGGCCATGCATCACCAGCAGGTTGTCGATCATCATCAGGTCCCCGGCCTGCCACGCAAGCGCGCACTCGTTGCGACGGCTGACCTCGCGTACGTGTTCCAGGTCCGCCAGCGGGATCGGGCTGCCGTCGCCGAAGGTCGCCGACAGCGGAAGCTCGTCCTCGCTCTCCACCAGGCCCAGCAGCGCCTCCGCCTGGTCCTTGGGCAGGTTGGACACGTGGAACTGGTCGGCCTGGTTGAACCACACCTGCTGGCCCGTCACCGGATGCGTGCGCGTCGCCGGACGTACCTGCCGGATCCGCAGCGATTCCTCCTCGGTCCAGCTGAAACTCACGTCGGCTGCCCGCAGGTACCGCTCGACCGTGTCCGGGTCGTCGCTCTCGTAGGTCTCCTGCCAGGACCGTCCCAGGCCGTAGCCACCGTGCATGTTCTGCAGGTAGGCGACCCCGTGCTCCTCGAACCGGGCCCGCACCGCCGGATCGAGCTCGGCGAGCATGGCCCGGCCGTCCGACACCGGTGTCTCACCGCCACTGGCGGGTGCGAGCAGGCAACCGAAGAACAACCGGTCCGGCCAGCGGTAGGACTGGGAGAGCTCGTTGTGCAGCGAGATGTCGTACTCGGCCGGGTACTCCGTCGAGGTCCAGACCCCCTCGTGCACGTTCTGCCGGGGCGAGTTGCCATGCAGGTACTCGGTGAACGGCTCACCGAAACAGGAGACCGCGTCGTGCACGTCCGCCGGCGTGCTGATGCCGAACCCGCGCAACAGCACGGCGCCGTGTTCCAGCAGCAGTTCGTTCGCGCGGGCGGTGACCTCGCTGATCCGGCCGGTCAACTCCGCACTGTCATGCTCTGCGGATCCGGCATGTTCGATCACCGCGACGGTGGTGAGACCGGAGGTCATCGTATTGATTCGCATATCTGTCGCGCCTTTCGACTACTGGCTCGCGCTGCTGACCGGTGCGGGGAACGTCTTGGCTCGGGGGATCGGCGAGAACCACATGACGACGATGGGAGCGAGCACCCCGATCGCGAAGATGAACAGGACCAGCCGCAGGCCCACCGCCTGGGCCAGCACGCCGGCCAGCAACGCTCCCACCGGGGCAAGCCCGAGCGACAGGCCGCGGAAGGTCGCCACCACCCGGCCCTGCATGTCGTTCGGCGTCAACCGCATCCGCAGCGAACCCATGCTGACCTGGGCGATCGGCCCCGACAGTCCGATCAGGGTCTGGGCCAGCGCCAGGATCGCTACCGTCACCCCGATAGGGCCGGAAGCGAGCGGCACCAGCAGGAACGCGGCGTTGCCGAATACGGTGGCCCAGAAGGCGGTGGGCCCCGGCCCGAATCTCCTCAGCGTCTTCAGGGAGAACAGCGAGCCGATGACCGCTCCGACCCCCAGGAAGGCGAGGGTGAAGCCGATCCAGCCCGACGCCAGGTGCAGGCTGCGGCTGAGGTAGAAGACGTACAACGCCTGGATGCCCGAGGTGAAGGCCATGTAGAAGGCGGTCGCGAACATCATCGGCCGGATCACCGGCTGCGTCCACACCCACTTCAACCCGGCCCCGATGGCGGCGAACAGCTTGGGCGGACGGCTGGTGCCGCCCGGCTTCTCCTCGGGCATCCGGATCAACATGCTGGCGATCGCGCCGACGAAGTAGGAGATCGCGTCGATGACGATCACGCTGGCAGCCGAGAGGACCGTGATGAGGATGCCGGCCACGCCCGGACCGGCCACCTGCGCGCTGGACTGGCTGATCTGGAACTTGGCGTTGGCCTCGGGCACGAACTCCGGCTCGACCAGGGACGGGATGAACGCCTGGTTGGACACCTCGAAGAAGACACCGAGAATGCCGGCCAACAACACGATGACGTACAGCCAGGCCATCCGCAGATCACCCAGGTAGTACAGGATCGGGATCAGGCCGATCAGCAGGCCACGACCGAGGTCGGTCACCACCATGGTCGGCCGGCGCCGAACCCGGTCCGCCCACACTCCGGCGAACAGGAACAGCACGAACGGTGCCCTGGCCAGCCCGCCCAGCACGCCCATCTGTGCGGCGCTGGCATCGAGCAGTTGCAGGGCGACCAGCGGCATCGCCACGATCGTCACCTGGGTGCCGACCAGCGACAGGCTCTGGCCACCCCACAGCTTGACGAAGTCGCCGTGCGACCAGAGGCTTCGTGGCGCTGGCGCCGCCACCGGTTCGCTGGCGACCGGCTGGCTGGCGACCGGTCCGGTACCGGCCGGATCCTTCACGACCGGTTCGCCGACCGCCGGTTCGCTGGTGGCGGGTCCGGTCGTATCGGTCATCGTGGCGGCCGGCGACGTCGAATCACCGTTGGTCTCAGGTGTTGGAGATTCCATCGTCCATCCATTTCCTTATCTGGGCCGCCAGATCTTGGACCAGCGGTTCGTAGACACAGGTGAAGCGGGTTCCCGGGATGGGCCCGATCGCGAATCTGCCACTGACGACGCGCCGCCAGCCGTAGTCGTCGCCCACCTCGATCGCGGGATCGTCGGTCGGCTGCAGCAGCACCACGTTCCCCGGGTAAGGCTCGTGCTGGTGGTAGCCGACCGCGTTCGCGTTGGCCTTGAACACCCGCAGGTAGCGGCGAGCCTGCTCCAGGTCGGCGGTGTCGGGACGCAGGCGTTCCTCGCGTGCGGAGGCGTTGATGACCGCGACCAGGCGCTCGTCGGTGTTCATGGCGCGCAGCTCGTCGAGGTCGACGGTCTCCAGCACGTTCACCCCGCCGGCAAGGGCATGGATCATCAGCATGGTCTCGTCGTCGAGGGACGAGCGGACCACCGGCTCGTCTGCCGAGGACCACACCGGAAACACCAGCGGCACCTCTTCGCCCTCGGCCAGCAGCCGGCGCCCCACCTCCATCGCGATATTGCCGCCGATGCAGAAGCCGCCGAGCACGTACGGTCCGTGCGGCCGGACCGACCGGATGTAGCGGACGTAGTCGTCGGCCATCTCCGCCATCGTCTCGTGCGGCTCCTGGCCGGGGATCAGGCCGCGGGCCGGAATGGTGTAGACGGGTTGGTCATCGCCGAGCCGGGCGGCGAGCGGCCGGTAGCGGAACACCTGACCGCCCAGCGCGTGGGACAGGAAGATGGCCGGCCGGTCACCGGTCTGGCGCAACGGGACGATCGGGTTGACCGCCCCCATGTGCTCGGGCCTGCGCAGCTCGGGGGCCAGCTGCCGGATCGTCGGCGCGGTCAGCACGCTCGCCACCGGCAACTCCCGCCCGAATTCCTGCCGGATCCGCACGGTCAACCGGAGTGCCAGCAGCGAATGGCCGCCGAGTTCGAAGAAGTCGTCGTCGATGCCGACAGCCGAGATGCCGAGCAGCTGTTCCCACAGCGTCGCGAGCTGCGCCTCGACCTGGTCCCGGGGTGGCCGGTAGCGGGCCCTGGACGCGGCCTGCGGTTCGGGCAGCGCCGCGCGATCGAGTTTGCCGCTGCGGGTCAACGGCAATTCCTCGATCGGCTGCAGCACCGCCGGGACCAGGTACGGGGCGACGATGCCGGCCAGGTGCTGGCGCAACTGGTCCATGCTCACCGGGTTCTCCGGGTCGGCCGGCACGACGTAACCGACCAGCTCGTTGCCGCCGCTCGGCTGTGGCCACGTGATCACCACCGCGGCCTGGACGCCGGGGTGTTCTGCCAGCGCGGCTTCGATCTCGCCGGGCTCGACCCGCATGCCGCGCACCTTGACCTGCTGGTCGATCCGGCCGAGGTACTCGATCTCACCGGACGGCAGCCAGCGCGCCAGGTCGCCGCTGTGGTAGATCCGGCTGCCCGGGCTGCCATGCCGGTCCGGGGTGAACCGCTCAGCGGTGCCGGCCGGCCGGCCGAGGTAACCCATGGCCAACTGGATGCCCGCGATGCACAGCTCGCCCGGCACGCCGATCGGCAGCTGCTCACCGAGCCGGTCGAGAATCCGGATCTCGGTATTCGGCACCGGCCGGCCGATCGGCAACGGGTCGTCACCGGGTCGGCAGTGGTGCCAGGTGACGTCGACGGCCGCCTCGGTGGGGCCGTACAGGTTGTGCAGGCCGGTGTTCGGCAGTGCGGAGTGGAAGCGTTGCGCCAGCGCCGGTGACAGCGCCTCGCCGGAGCAGATCACGGTGCGCAGTCCGGCGCACCGGTCGACCGCCGCGGTGTCCTCCAGCAGGGCTTCGAGCATGGACGGCACGAAATGGGCGGTCGTCACCTCGCACTGTTCGAACAGCCGGGAGAGGTAGCCGGTGTCGCGATGTCCGCCGGGCGCGACCAGGACCATCGCCGCACCCGTCACCAGCGGCCAGCACAGTTCCCAGACCGAGACGTCGAAACCGAACGGTGTCTTGTGCGCGACCCGGTCGGCGGGGCTGAGCGCGAAGGCGTCCTGCATCCAGCGCAACCGGTTCGCGATCGCCTCGTGTGAGATGCCCACGCCTTTGGGAGCGCCGGTCGAGCCGGAGGTGTAGATGACGTAGGCCAGTGAGTTCGAGGGGATCACCGGCTGCTGCCGCTCCGGCACCGGTGGCAGCTGCTCGATCTCCTCGATCAGCAGTCGATCGACGGCCTGCAGGGCGGCCGACGATTCGGCCAGCTTCGAGCTGGTCACCACGAGCCGCGCGTCGGCGGTGGCGCACATGAGCTCGATGCGCTTGGCCGGCAACTCGGGATCCAGCGGTAGGTAGGCGGCGCCGGCCGCCAGGATCGCGTGCACCGCGACGACCAGGTCCGGGCCGCGGTCCAGCAGCACGCCGACCACGCTGCCGACCCCGACGCCGCGAGCGGCGAGGTGCCCGGCCAGCCGATCTACCGCGGCGCCGAACTCGGCGTAGCTGAGCCGGTGGGCCGGAGTCCGGTACTGGGGCTTGCCGTCGGCCGGATCGTCCAGCCAGGACAGCGCGGTCGCCTCGGGACGGGCGGCGACCTGTGCGGCTATCAGCTCGGGGATCGTCGTGGGCCGCGCCACCGGATCGGCGGTGTCGTTCCAGGCGGCGAACCGGGCCAGGTCCGGGGCGAGGTAGGCCTCGGTGGGCCTCGGATCGGCGTCCGGATCGGCGCCCAGCAGGCCCAGCGCCTGCAGGTAGTGCTCGCCCGCCCGGTCGATGGCGGCCTCGGTGAATCGCTGCTTCTGGTAGGTCAGGGTGAGCAGCAGCCCATCACCGGACGGTGCGCGGGAGAACGCGGCGGCGAACGGCACGTTGGTCTGCTCGAAGAACTCCTGGCCGACGATGCTGACCGTCCCGTTGTCCGGCAGGTCGCCATAGACGTGGAAGTCGCGGTAGTCGAACAGCGCCTCGAACAGCAGTGTTCTGCCCGTCACCCGCTGGATCTCGAACAGCGGGAACGCTCGGTGCGGAAGGATCGCCAGCTCGGCCTCGAACACCGCCCGCACCAGGTCCGACCAGCTCGACCGGTCCACCGGCACCCGGACCGGGATCGCGTTGAGGAACAGGCCGAGCACGTCCGCGCCGGCCTCGTGTTCGGGCCGATTGTGCGACACCACCCCGGTGGTCACGTCCGGCTCGCCGGTGAGCAGCCCGAGCACCCGCAGGTGCGCGGCCAGCAGCACGGTGCGCAGCGGCACCCGCAGCCCGCGGGCCACCGCGGCCAGCGCACCGGCCAGCTCCGGGCCCACCTCGAAATACCGGACGGTGACGTCCTCGCCGAGCGCGTTCTCGGCCGACGAGGTGCCCGGCAGCGCAGGGAGCGGTGCGTCGGCAAGCTGCGACTGCCAGAACTCGGCCGATTCGCCGCCGTCGATCGCCGCCTTCTCGGCGGCCACGAAGTCCCGGTAGCTGACCGGCACCGCGGTCACCGGCTCCGGCTGGCCAGCCAGCCGCGCGGCATACCGGCCGAGCACCTCGGTGGTCAGCGCGGCCACGCTCCAGCCGTCCAGGATCGCGTGGTGGAAGCTGAACGTCAGCGCGAACCGGCCGGCCGGCAGCCGATGTGTGAAGACCCGCAGCAGCGGCGCCACGGTCCAGTCGAAGGGGTGGTACTTCTCCGCCTCCCGCCACGCCAGCAGCAGCTCCCGGGCCTGCTCGGGCGGCAGGTCCGACAGGTCGAACTCGGCCAGCTCGACCGGCGCGCTGGCGTGCACCAGCTGCAACGGCTCGGAGAAGTCGGTCAGGTTGAACGAGGTACGCAGGGCCGGGTGCCGGCTGCTGACCTCGTCCAGGGCGCCACGCAGGGCAGGCACGTCGTAATCCGCCTGCAGCGTCAGGGTGAAGATGTCGTGGTAGGTGGCCGTGTCGGCCGCCAGCTCGCTGTGGAACAGCATGCCGGCCTGCAACGCGGTGAGCGGGTAGGCATCATCCAGCGCGAGCGCGCCTACCTCGCCCTCGGGTGGAACGGTTTCGGTGGCTGGTGATGTGCTGGTCACGGATGACCATCTCCTGATCGTCGAGTAAGTAATGCCAGGTCGCGCGGATCGAGCAGTCCAAAGGCAGCGGCGGTCGCCGGCGCCGGTTCCGGTACGGGTTGGTCGTTGCCGGCTTGCGAGGCCGCCTCGTCGAGCATCGTTGCCAGCCGCCGGACGGTGGGATGGCCGAACAGCTCGCCCACTGCCAACCGATGACCGTGTTCGCGCAGCCGGGCGATCACCTTCAGGCTGCGGATGGAGTCGCCGCCCAGGGCGAAGAAGTCGTCCTCGGCCCCGACCGGGTCCACCCCGAGCACCTCGCCGAAGACCTCGGCTACGGCCTGCTCGGTCGGCGTTGCGTTCTCCACATATGCCGCCGCCGCCCGCGGGTCGGGCGCAGGCAGGGCCGCCTGGTCGAGCTTGCCGCTGCGGGTCAACGGCAGTTCGGCAAGCTGGACCAGCGCGCCGGGCACGAGATAGTCCGGCAATCGCTGTCGCAGCCGGTCGGCGATCTCGGTCACCGGCAGGTCGGCCGAGCCCGGCGCCGCGACCAGGTAGCCGACCAGCCGGCGGCTGCCGTCCGGGTTCTCGGCCGCCACCACCGCGGCCGACCGGACACCGGGTTGGTCGAGCAGGGCGGCCTCGACCTCACCGAGCTCGATGCGGAAGCCCCGGATCTTCACCTGGCGATCGAGCCGGCCCAGGTACTCCAGGGTGCCGTCGGGCAGCCAGCGTGCCAGGTCACCGGTTCGGTAGAGCCGGCTGCCCGGGTCACCGTACGGGTCCGGCACGAACCTCTCGGCGGTCAACGCCGGGCGGTTGACATAGCCGGTGGCGACCTGCACTCCGCCGATGCAGAGCTCGCCGGGGGTGGCGACGGGCAGCCGCTCGCCGCGTGCGTCCAGGATCTCGATCCGGGTGTTCGGCACCGGCCGGCCGATCGGCACGATCTGCTCGCCCGGCCGGCAGGTGTGCTGGGTGACGTCGACGGCGGCCTCGGTGGGCCCGTACAGGTTGTGCAGGCCGGTGCTGGGGATTCGTGCGTGCACCCGCGTTGCCAGTTCCGGTCGGAGCGCCTCGCCGGAGCAGATCAGGTGCCGCAGCGTGCCCAACCGATCCGCCAGCTCCGGCTCGTCCAGCAACGCCTCCAGCATGGACGGCACGAAGTGCGCCACGGTGACCTGCTGTTGACCCATCAGCTCGACGAGGTAATCCGGTGCCCGGTGACCACCGGGGTCGGTGACCACGAGCCGGGCTCCGATCAGCAGCGGCCAGCACAGCTCCCACACCGAGACGTCGAAGCTGAACGGCGTCTTGTGCAGCACCGCGTCCCGCTCGGTCAGCGGGTAGCTGTCCTGCATCCAGCGCAGCCGGTTGGCGATGGCCCGGTGCGACACCCCGACACCCTTGGGCACCCCGGTCGAGCCGGAGGTGTAGATGACGTAGGCCAGCGACTCGGGCGCGACGGACACCGCCGGCGGGGTGGCCGGCTGCGCGTCGATCTGCTCGGCGTCGGCGTCCAACGCCAGCGTCGGCCGGCCCGGTAGCCGATCGGCCAGCCCGCTGCTGGTGATCACCGTCCGCGCGCCGGCGTCCTCGGCCAACTCGGCCAACCGGCGGGGTGGGTAGTCCGGCTCCAGCGGCAGGTACGCGGCACCGGCGGTCAACACGGCGTGCACGGCCAGCACCCGGTCGAGGCCGGGCTCCAGGCAGATCCCGACCACGTCGCCGGGCCGCACGCCGGTGCCGATCAGGTGCCGGGCAAGCCTGTTCACCCGGGCGGCGAGTTCGGCATAACTGGTCGGTTGCCCCGCCGCGATCACCGAGGGCAGGTCGGCAAAACGCAGGGCCGCCTCGGCGAACAGTTCCGGCACGCTGGAGGCCGGCCAGTCCCGCCGGGTCGCGTTGGCTCCTTCGATGAAGGCGAGGTCGTCGCCGAGATAGCGGGCGCCCGACCGCGGGTCCACCGTGAGATCGCCGGCCGCGGCAGCGAGCATCCGCAGGTACAGCCGGCCGATCCCCTCGACCTGGGCCGCCGGGAACTGGCTGCTGTCGTACTTCAACTGCAGGGTCAGCCGTTCGCTCCCAGCCCGGATCAGGTTCACCGCGAACGGCACGTTGGTCTGCTCGAAGAAGGTGTAAGCGGTGACCTGCAGCTGTTCGTCGGGCGGCAACTCGCCGTAGACGTGGAAATCCCGGTAGTCGAACAGCACGTCGTAGACCGGTGAGCGGCCGGTGCGGCTCTGGATCTCGGCCAGTGGGTAGTTGCGGTGCGGCATCGCCGCGACCTCGGCGGCATAGACCGCCCGCACCAACTCCAGCCAGTTCGCCTGTTCGAGCCGGACCCGGATCGGAATGGTGTTGAGGAACAGGCCCAGCACCCGCTCACCGGCCTCGTGCGCTGCTCTGCCGTGGGTCACCACGCCGGTCACCACGTCGTCGGCTCCGCTGAGCAGGCCCAGTGCCCGCAGGTGGGCAGCCATCAGCACCGTCCGGATCGGCACCTGCACCGACCGGGCAGTCGAGTCCAGGCCGGCCACCAGGTCTGCGGGCAGCTCCCACGCCAGGACGGCCGCATCCCCGGTAGCTGCCGGGTCACGCCGGTGGCCCGGCAGCCGGGGCACCTCGGTGCCGGGGGCGTCGGCGAGCTGGGCCTGCCAGAACTCGGCCGGCTCGATCGCGGCGAGCTGGTCCAGCTGCTCGGCCACGAAGTCCCGGTAGGACAGTTCCGGCGGCGCTGCCGGCAACGAACGCCCGGCCGAATGTGCCTGGTAGCGCTGCAGCAGCTCGGTGGTCAGGGTGGCCACGCTCCAGCCGTCCAGGATCGCGTGGTGGAAGCTGAGCGTGAGCGTGAACTCGCCAGCCGGCAGCAGGTGTACGAAGATCCGCAGCAGCGGCGGCGTTGCCGGATCGAACCCGGTCCGCTTCTCGTTATCGGTGAACGCGGCCAGTTCGGCGTCGACTTCTTCGGCGCCTGCGTCCCGCAGGTCGCGCAGCCGGATCGGGACCTCGGCCGTCGGGTGCACCACCTGCACCGGCTCGGCGAATTCGGCGACGTGCAGCGACGTGCGCAGGATGTCATGCCGGCCGACGACCTCGGCCACCGCCGAAGCCAGGGCCGACGGTTGGTAGTCGGCACCCGACAGGCGCAGGGTGAACACGTCGTGATAGGTCGCCGCATCCGCGCTGAACTCGCTGTGGAAGAGCATGCCGGCCTGCAGCGCGGCCAACGGGTAGGCGTCCAGGGCGGCGAACCGGGCCCGCACCGCATCGGCGACCACCGGGTCGAGCAATGCGAACGGTGCGATCGGCTCGACGGGTCCCGAGGCCGCCGGGGCGCCGTCTTGTTCCAGTGCGGCGGCCAGCGCCCGAACGCTCTGATGCAGGAACAGGTCGGTGAGCTGGCTCTGGTAGCCCGCCGCCCGCAGCCGGGCAACCACTTTCAGCGCTCGGATGGAGTCACCGCCGAGAGCGAAGAAGTCATCCTCGGCACCGACCCGCGCGGCGCCCAGCACCGTGCGCCAGACCTCTGCCACCGCTCGTTCGGACTCGGTCGCCGGCTCCACGTAGTCCAGGAGTGCCGGCAGCCCGACAGCCAGCTCGGGCAGCGCCGCGCGGTCCACCTTGCCGTTGGCGGTCAATGGAATCTCGTCCAGCAGGTGGTAGCCGGTCGGCACCGACTGTTCCGGCAGCAGGGCGGCCAGCCGCCGGCGCAGCAGGTCGGGCGACGGCGGGTCGGCCGGGTTGCTCGCCGTGACATAGGCAACCAGCCGGACCCCCTCGTCGTCGGTGTGCGGCACGACCGCGGCGGCCCTGACCTCCGGCAGCGAGGTGAGCGCGGCCTCAGCCGCACCCGGCTCGACCCGCATGCCGCGCACCTTCACCTGGTCGTCCAGTCGCCCGTGGTACTCGATCTCGCCGGTCGGCAACCAGCGGCCGAGGTCGCCGGTGTGGTACATCCGGCTGCCGGGCGGCCCATAGGGATCCGGGGTGAACGTGGCCGCGGTCAGGGCCGGCCGGCCCAGGTAACCGTGGGCGAGCTGCACTCCGGCCAGGCACAGCTCACCCAGCACGCCGACCGGCACCCGGTCGCCGTGCGCGTCCAGCACCCGCACCCGGGTGTTGGCGATCGGCGAGCCGATCGGCACCGAGTCCTCGCTCGGCAGGCAGCGATGCCAGGTGACATCGACGGCGGCCTCGGTCGGCCCGTACAGGTTGTGCACCTCGGTCGCGGGCAGGGCTGCCGCGCAGTCGCGGACCAGGGCGGCCGGCAGCGCCTCACCGGAGCAGACGATCCGGCGCAGCGCGGGCAGCCGCCGGCCCAGTTCCGGCTCCAGCAGGAAGGCACCGAGCATGGACGGCACGAAGTGCACGGTGCTGACCCGCTGTTCGGCCATCAGCTCGACCAGGTAACCGGTGTCCCGGTGGCCGCCCGGCTCGGCGATGACGATGCCGGCGCCGAACATCAGCGGCCAGCACAGTTCCCAGACCGAGACGTCGAAGCCGAACGGCGTCTTGTGCAACACCCGGTCCGCGGAATCCAGCGGGAATGCCTGTTGCATCCAGCGCAGGCGGTTCACGATCGCCCGCTGGCTCACCCCGACGGCCTTGGGCCGGCCGGTGGAGCCGGAGGTGTGCATGACGTAGGCGAGCCGGTCGGCCGGCGCTTGGATCGCCAGCGGGCCGTCCCCCAGCCGGGCCAGCTGATCGGCCCGCAGATCCAGCAGCAGCCGGTTCGCCGCCGCGCTGTCGGGCAACCGGTCGGCAAGCTCGCCGGTGGTCACCACCAGCGCCACCCGCACGTCGGCGCACTGGAATGCCAGGTGCTCGGCCGGGTGATCGGGATCCAGCGGCAGGTAGGCCGCGCCGGCAGCCATGATCGCGTGCACCGAGACGAGCAGGTCGACACCGCGCTCGAGCAGCACGCCGACCACGTCGCCGGCCCGGACGCCCTGCTCGATCAGCAGCCTGGCCAGCCGGTTGACCCGGCCGCCGAACTCGCCGTAGCTGACCTCGCTGCCTCGCCACACCAGTGCCGTGGCGTCCGGATCGGTCGCCACCTGGCCGGCGAGCACCGCCGGGATCGTCTGGGCACCGGTCCACTCGGTGTCGGTGGCGTTGAACGCCTCCACCACCGCCAGCTCGGCATCGGACAGCATCGGCAGCTGGTGGCACGGCCGATCCGGCTCGGCGGCCGCACCGTCCAGCAGCGTCACGAAGTGGTCGGCGAAGCGCTGCATGCTCGGCCGGTCGAACAGGTCGGTCCGGTATTCCACCGCTCCGGAAAGGCCGTCCGACCGGCGCCACAGGTAGAGCGTGATGTCGAACTTCGCGGTGGCCGTGCCGAAGGGTTCCCAGCGCAACTGGATGCCGTCGGCCTCGATCGGGCGCCGTTCGGCGTCCTCCAGCGTGAACATGGCCTGGACCAGCGGGGTACTGCCCAGATCCCGTCGCGGCGCCAGTTCCTCGACCAGTGCCTCGAACGGCACCTCGGAGTTGGCGAATGCCTCCAGCGCGGTGGTCCGCACCCGCTGCAGCAGCTCCCGGAAGCTCGGATCGCCCGAACAGTCGGTGCGCAGTACCAGCGTGTTGAGGAAGAACCCGAGCAGCGGCTCGAACTCGGGCCGGGTCCTGCTGCTGGCCGGCGTGCCGACCGCCAGGTCGTCCTGGCCGGTGTAGCGCTCGAGCAGCACCAGGAACGCGGTCAACAACACCATGAACAGCGAGGCGTTCTCGTCCGCACCCAGCGCGCGCAACCGGTCCACCGCGGCGGCGGGCACCCGGAATCCGACGTGCTCGCCCTGGTAGCTGCGGCGTGCCGGACGCGGCCGGTCGGTGGGCAACGTCAGCCGCTGCGGCATGCCGGCAAGCCGGTCGCGCCAGTAGGCGAGTTGCGACTCCTGCAGGGGGCCGGTCACCAGCTCCCGCTGCCAGGCCGCGTAGTCGGCGTACTGCACCGCCAACTCGGGCAGCTGCGGCGGCTCACCGGCCCGCAGCCCGTGGTAGCAGGCCGCCAGTTCGGTGGCGAGCAGGTTGGCCGACCAGGCGTCGTTGACGATGTGGTGCAGCACGATCAGCAGCAGGTGCTGCTCGGCGTCCAGCCGCACCAGCACCACCCGCAGCGGCGGCTCACGGTCCAGGGCGAACCCGTGCTCGGCGTGCCGGTTCAGCAGCGCCGCGGCGGCCGACCGGTCCTCGGCCGTGGCCAGCACGAACGGCACCTCGGCCTGCTCGCCGACCAGCTGCATCAGCTCGCCGTCCTGCTCGGCGAACCGGGAGCGCAGCACCTCGTGCCGCTCGACGACGGTGACCAGCGCGCGCCGCAGCAGGTCCGGGTCCAGCGGCCCGGTCACCTGGAAACACACGTTGGTGTTGTAGAGCGGGCCCGCTGACTCCAGTTCGTCCAGGAACCACAGCCGTCGCTGGCCGTAGGAGGTCGGCAGCGGGACGCCCCTGGGCAGCACCTGGACGGGTGGCAGCTGGGCCGCCCGGCGGGCCAGCCGGGTCTGTACCTGGCCGGCGATACCGGCCACCGTCGGATCCTTGAACACCGCACCCAGGGGGATGGCCACCTCGAAGGCCGCCCGCAGCCTGGTCACCATCTGGATGGCCAGCAACGAGTGGCCGCCGAGTTTGAAGAATCCGTCTGTCCTACCGACATGTTGGCGCTCGAGCAGGCGCTCGAACACGCTGGCGACCTGGTCCTCGATGGGGCCTATCGGGGCATCGAAGGCATCGGCCGCCGACTCCGACGACGAGTCGTCGGCGGTTTCCGGCCGGGGCAGCCTGGACCGATCCACCTTGCCATGTGCCGCGAGCGGCAATTCCGGCAACGACACGAAGAACGCCGGAACCATGAACTCCGGCAGCCGTTGCGCGACGAACTCCCGCAGCGCCCCCGGGTCGCTCGCCGAGCCGGCATCGGGCGCCGGTACCACGTAGGCAACGATCTGCGGTTCGCTGTCGGGCGCCTCGGCGTCGGTCGGACCACCCCGCAGCACGACGGCGCACTGGCCGACTCCGGGCGCACCGGAGAGCACGTGCTGGACCTCGCCGAGCTCTACCCGGTAGCCGCGCACCTTCACCTGGTCGTCCACCCGGCCGAGGAACTCGACCGAGCCGTCGCCGCGGCGCAGCGCCCGGTCGCCGGTCCGGTACATCCGGGCACCGAGTTCGGCGGCGAACGGATCGGGCAGGAAGCGACCGGCGGTCTGGGCCGGCCGGCCGAGATAGCCGCGCGACACCGTCGAGCCACCGATGTACAGCTCGCCGATCACGCCGTCCGGCACCGGCTGCAGCCACTGGTCGAGCAGGTAGCAGCGGGCGCGGGCCAGCGGCCAGCCCAGCGGGGTGGTGGGCGGCTCGCCCTCGGGCCACCGGTCGCTCGGATAGGCCAGCGCGCCGACCGTGGTCTCGGTGGGGCCGTAATGGTTGAGTACCGGGCGCCCGCTCTCGCGCAGACCACGTACCCAGTCCCAGCGGGAGGCCTCGCCGCCGAGGAGTAGCCCGTGCCTGACGGGCAGTGCCGCGGCATCACCGCCGCCCTGCAGCAGCGCGCGGAGGTGCGACGGAGTGATCTTGAGGTAGTCGACCTGCTCCCGGCGCAGGTACTCGCTGACCCAGTAGGCGTCGGCGGCGAAGTCCCGGGAGATCACGTGCAGGGTGCCGCCGGAGCCGAGCGCACCGTAGAACATGGTCAGCCCGAAGTCGAAGGTGAGCGACTGGAGCTGGACGAAGGACCTGCCGGGCGCGCTGTCGGGGTCACTGTCAGGGCTAAGGTCGAGCAGCTCGAACACCTCGTCGAGGTAGCCGGCCAACTGGCGGTGCTCGACGCCGACGCCCTTCGGCTCGCCGGTGGACCCGGAGGTGTAGACGACATAGGCGAGCGACCGCCGCTGCGGCAGCGCATCGGGTAGGGACGGGCTCGGCTGCCGGGCCGGCTCGTCGATGCGGATCTCGGCAAGTCCGGTGGCCGGCAGCCTTCCGGCCAGGGACGCCTGGGTGATCACCGCGACGGCACCGGCGTCGGCCAGCAGGAATCGCATCCGCTCGGCCGGGTGCTGCTGGTCCAGCGGGAGGTAGGCGGCCCCGCTCTTGAGCACCGCGAGCACCGCGATCGGCAGTTCGATCCCGGTCTCGACGAGGATCCCGACCACCGTGTCCGGGCCCACCGGTGCGGCGCTCGCCAGCCGTGCGGCCAGCTCGTCGGAGCGCCGGTCCAGCTCCGCGTAGCTGAGCCGGTGACCGATCGCGTCCCGAACGGCGATCCGGTCCGGATGTGCGAGCACCCGGCTGGCGAACAGCTCGGTGAACAGGGGCGCTTCGCCCTGCTTGCCGGCGGGTGTGCCGGCTGCCAGCGCCAGTTGCCGCTCGCACTCGTCCAGGACCGGCAGGCGGCTGATCGGCAGGTCCGGTGCCGCCAGGGCGGCAGCCAGCAGCCGGCCCAGCCGGCTTCCGAACGCCTGCGCGTCAGCCTCGGTCAGCAGGTTGTTGCGGTACTCCAGGTGGCCGTTGAAGCTGTCCTCGCCCTCGGCCAGGTCCAGCAGCAGATCCACCTTGCTGGTGCCGTTGCGGATCTGGGCGTTCTGCTGCAGCGGAAGCAGGTTGAACACCACCTGATGCAGCGGCATCCCGGCGCCGGTCCGGTCCGGGGCCAGCATCTCGACCAGCCGGTCATAGGGGACGTCCTGGTTGTCCAGGGCATCGATGACCGTGCCGCGGGTCCGCTCGAGCAGCTCACCGAATCCCGGGTCGCCGGCACAGTCCACCCGCAGCACCAGGGTGTTGACGAACATGCCGATCACCGGGCTCAGCTCGGGCAGCGTCCGGCCGCCCACCGGCGAGCCGACGACGAGATCGGTCCGGCCGGTGAGCCGGCTGAGCAGGGCGGCGAAGCCGCTGAGCAGCACCACGAACGGCGTGGTCCGGCTGGCCCGCGCCAGCTCGTGCACCTGCTGACGGAGCTCTGCCGGCAGGCCGAAGGTGACGCTGTCACCCCGGTGGTCGTCGGCCTCCGACCGCCGCGGCGCGGTCCCCGACGGCAGCTCCAGCGGGCCGGGCAGGTCGGCCAGCTTCTCCTTCCAGTATCCGAGCTGGGAATCCAGTTCACCGGAGGCCAGCCGTTGCCGCTGCCAGGCAGCGAAGTCGGCGTACTGGATGGTCAGCTCCGGCAGGTCCGGCGCCACGCCGGCCGCCACCGCACGGTAGGCGGTCACCAGGTCCTGGCTGAGATTGGCAACCGACTGGGCGTCGAACACCGCGTGGTGCACGACGAACACGAACAGCCAGTCGTCGTCGCCCCGCCTGATCAACCGGGCCCGCCACAACGGCGCGCTGTCCAGCGGGATCGGCGCGGCGGCGTCCGCGGTCGCGATCTCGACCGCACGCGCCGCGCGTTCGGCGGCCGGCAGCTGGCGCAGGTCGGTCCGCTCGATGTGGACCGCCACCTCCGGGTAGACGAGCTGAACCAGCTCGCCATCGCGCCTGGCAAGGCTGGTCCGCAAGCTCTCGTGCTTCCGGACCACCGCCGCGAAGGCTTCCTCGACGAAGTCCGGGTTCGCCGGCTCGGCCGATCGCGGCCACGTCGAACGGACAGCCGATGTTGTAGACGCCGAGATCCGGAACGAGTTGGGCGAAGAACCACAGGCGTTCCTGGGCGAAGGACGCCGGCAGCACCATCGGCTCCGCAGCCGGCGGCTGGCGTCCGAGCGTTGCCGAACGGCCGGCCGCCCCCGGGCTGACCATCAGCCGCCTTCCATCGCCAGCCGCAGGCTGCGCGGCCGCATGTCGGTCCAGACTTCCTCGATGTGGGCGAGGCATTCGTCCTTGGTGCCGGCGAAGCCCTCGTCGTGCCAACCTGCCGGAATCGTCGAATCGGCGGCCCAGACCGAGTACTGGTCCTCGTCGTTGCGTACGACTAGGTAGCGTTCCTGGCTCATGATCACTCCGAGTTGGCTGGCTGGGCGGCGGTGGGTGCGGGCTCCCGCTGCAGGCGCGGGATCGTCGGCATGGCGTTCGTCACCGACGCGCCGTCGCCGGCTGCCGGCGCGGCCGGCGCGCCCGCCGGCCCGGACTGGCCGTTCGAGTTCGGCCGGCCGGCTCCGAGTTCCTCAAGCCGGGCTACCGCCCCGGCAATCGTGGGACTCTCGAAGATGCTGCGCATCGGCAGCCGGACGCCCAGCTCCTTCTGCACCATGGACAGCAACTGCACCGCGGTCAGCGAATCGCCGCCGATCTCGAAGAAGTCGTCCGTCAGGCCGATCTGGGTGAGGCCGAGACATTCGGCCCAGATCCGGGCGACCGTGGCCTCGAGCTCGGTGCGCGGGGCGACGAAGCCGTCCTCGACGCTTCGCTCGGCGGGTTGGTCCGAAGCCGAGGCCGAAGCCGAAGCATCCAGCTCCTCCTCGATGACCTCCTGGGTGAACGCCGTGGCCGAGTCGATCACCTCGGCGATCGGCCTGACGCAGACGGCGATCTGACCGCTGAGGCGAGCGCCGAGCACCCGGCGGAACGCCTCGGCGCCGTCGGCCGGGCTGATGCCGAGTCCGGTCGCGCCGTAGGCGAGTGACTCCATGCCGGCCTGCGCGTCGGGCGCCGCAGGCTGCGCGGCGAGCCTCGCCGTCATCGTCTCGGCATCGAAATGGCGCAGCGTGAAGTCCGAGATCGCGACCAGTTCCCTGCCGCTCTCGTCGTACAGCGTCACATCGCGGGCATCGACGTCGATGTTGCCGGTGTCGCGGTGCTGCAGGTGGCTGTAGAACCGGGTCGGCAACGGGCTGCGGATGATGATCTGGCCGTAGCCGAACGGCAGCACCGGATAGCGGGCGCTGGTTCGGCCGAAGGCGGTTGCCTCGTCCAGCAACGGCGGGCACATTCCCCAACCGTCGAGATCCGCCGCGGTCTCGTCGGTGGCGACCAGGAAGGCCAGCTCCTCCTGCTGGCCCTCGTGCACGATCCGGAGACTGCCCCAGTGCGGGCCGAAGGCGATCATTCCGCTGCCGGGGATCTGGGCGTCCTCGCCCTCCCGCACCGTGATCGAACAGCGCCGGCGGATCTCCTCGATATCGACGGGCGGCGGTGGTTCGGACACGACCCAGGTGACGCTGCCCTGGGCGTGGGTGCGCCGGGTGCCGCCGGCCAGGCTGATCACCTGGAAGTCCAGCCCGTCCAGCGCCGTCTCGAAGATCACCTGCATCTCGGCGGAGCTGCCGAAGGAGACCGACATCGGCTCGATGAAGACCACGTCCCGCAGCTGCACGAGGTGGTGCGGTGACGGCGGGGGCACTGCCTCCTCGAACGCGCCACGGACGCATTCCAGGTAGGCGACGCCCGGCAGCACCGGCGTCCCGGCGAGGCGGTGATCGGAGAGCACGAAGCACTTCTCCGGGCTGAGCAGTCCGCCGCACCAGCCGGGCGCACCGTTCTCACCGGCGTAGCTGTTGCTCAGGATCGGGTGGTCCATCGGCGTCATCCGCTCGCCGCGCTGCAGCGCGCGGAACGCCGCCGGCGCGGCGACCTCGACGGCCATCCCGACCTCGCTCCAGCCGCCCCAGTTCAGCGACACGACCTGTGCCTTCCAGCCGTGTGAGCTGTGGGCGTAGGCGTCGAGGAAGTTGTTCGCGGCGGTGTAGTCGACCTGACCGAACTCACCCGCGATCGCATACATCGACGAGCACAGCATCACGAAGTCCAGCTCGAGATCGCCGAATGCCTCGTACAGCGCCAGGGTGCCCAGGAGCTTGGGCCGCAGCACCTCTTCGGCCGTCGCGCGCTGCTTGATCTCCACCATGCCCCCGCCGGGCAGGCCGGCGGCGTGGACGATGCCGTCCAGCTGGCCGAACCGGGCGATCGCCTCCTCCCGCACCCGGCGCAGGTCGGCCGCGTCCGACACGTCGGCGGCCAGCACCAGCACCTCGGCGCCGGCGGCCTCCATCCGGCGGATCGCCGCGATCGCCCGGCAGGCGCGGTCGGCGGCACTCTGCCTGGCAAGCACGGTGTCCCACTCCTCGCGCGGTGGCAGACCGGTCCGGCTGATCAGGACCAGCCGGGCCTGCACCCGGGTGGCCAGGTCCTCGGCCAGCGAGATCCCGATCCCGCCCAGGCCACCGGTGATGAGGTACCCGCCCCGCTCGCGCAGCCCGGTGGCCTCGGCCGGCCCGTCCGGCTCGGCCGGCACCGTCAGCTGCTCGTAGTCGCGGACCCAGCGACGGCCCGCGCGCAACGCGACGGCGCCGCGCGGCTCCGGCGGGGTGGCCAGTTCGGCCGTCACCGCCGGCGATCTCCCGGCTGCTCGCGGACGGCCAGTCGACGGCCGGATCCAGGTCGACGTGCCGCACGCTCAGCCACGACATCTCCAGCGGCACGACCTTGGCGATGCCGGCGACCGTGGCGTGTTCGGGCCGCCGCAGGTCTGTGCCGGTCACGTCCTGGGTGCCGGTGGTCAGCACATCCAGCTGGATCTGCTGGCCGGCCACCGCCTCGGCGAGTGCCTGTGCCAGGAACAGCAGGCTGAACAGCCCTCGATCCTGTTGCTGCCAGGCAGCTTCCGGTCCGCTCACCGGCTCCTCGGCCAGCGTCCAGGCATGCAGGATGCGAGCCGGCACGCCTGCCTTCGCGACGAGGTCGGCGATGAGCAGGCTGTAGTCCTCCCGGCTGGCGGGGCGGATCGAATACTGCGTGCCCGCAGTGGAGCTCTCGAACGCCGTACCGCGCCGGACGGTGATCACCTCGGCGCCCTGCTCGGCCAGCGCGGTGACCAGCGGATCGGTCGTGGCATCGGCGAACACCAGGCAGCGCTGAGGCAGGCCCGTCGCAGCCGGGCGCACCGGCGGCAGCTGCCGCCAGGCGGGCACGGCGAACCATCGCTCCAACGGTTGCCGTCCCGATCGTCCGTGAGACGACAGGGCCGACAGGTCCGAGGTGACGGCGTCGGGCTCCACCCAGTAGCGCTTGCGCTCCCACGGATAGGTGGGCAGCGGGATCCGGTAGCCGGGTGCTCCGAAGGATTCCCCGTTCAGCTCGACGCCGGCCGCCCACAGCGTGCCGGCCGTCTCGGACACGGTGGCCAGGTCGGTCTCCCGGCTGTCGCGCTGCGGCAGGCTGGGCAACGCCTTGGTGCCGCTGGTGGGGTGCTGCAACCGGACCAGCCCGCACAGCTGGCGGCCGGGACCGCACTCGACGAGCAGCCAGTCGTCGTCGGACAGCAGGGTGGCCAGGCAGTCGCCGAAGCGCACCGCCTCGCGCAGCTGCCGGGCCCAGTAGGTCGGATCGCTCGCCTGGGTCGGGGTGATCCAGTCACCGGTCAGGTTGGACAGGAACGGCACCCGAGCGGCCCGCGGCTGGGCGGCGGCGACTATCGAGCGGAACTCGGCAAGGACCGGCTCCATCATGACGGAGTGGAAGGCGTGCGAGGTGCGCAGCGGCCGGCTTCCGATGTGACTGGCGGCAAGCACGGCCGCGAAGGCGGCGATCGGCTCGGCGGGCCCTGCCACCACGCAGGCCGTCGGCCCGTTCACCGTCGCGATGCTGACATCCTGCGGCAGCCGCCGGCGTAGCTTCTCCTCGTCGAGCTGGACCGCCAGCATCGTGCCGCGCGGCATGGCGGCCATCAGCCGGCCGCGCGCTGCCACCACCCGCAGCGCGTCATCGAGCTCGAACACACCGGCCAGCGTCGCCGCGACGTACTCGCCGATGCTGTGACCCACCATCGCATCGGCCTCGATGCCCCAGGACTGCCACAGCACGGCCAGCGCGTACTCGATGGTGAACAGGGCCGGCTGGGTCAGTGCCGTGTTCTGCAGCCGCTCCTCGGCCGCGGCGTCGCCGGTGGCGAACATGACGGTGCGCAGGTCGAGATCCAGCTCCGGCCGCAACACCTCACAGCAGTGGTCGACGGTCTCGCGGAAGACCGGCTCGGCCTCGTAGAGCTCGGCTCCCATGCCGGCGTACTGCGACCCCTGGCCGGAGAACATCAGCGCCACCCGTGGTGGCTTGCTGGCAACCGAACCTGAGATCCAGCGCTTCGGATCGGCCAGCGCGGCAGCGGCGTCCTCCGGATCCTTTGCCACCACGGCCAGTCGTTCGCCGAGCCGGCGCCGACCCACCCGCAGGGTGAACGCGACGTCGGCCAGATCCAGCTCGGTGGTGGAGTACTCGCTCGCTTGAGCCAGGTGCCCGGCCAGCCGCTTGGCCGAGGCGGCCAGCGCGGTCTCGGTACGCGCGCTGACCTGCAGCAGGTGCGCCGAGCGTGCCGGCCGGCGCTCACGCACCGGTTCCGGCGGCTCCTGCATCACCAGGTGGCCGTTGGTGCCGCCCATGCCGAACGCGCTCACGCCGGCCCGCCGCGGCGTGCCGTTGCTCTTCCAGGCCGACAGCGCGGTGTTGACGTAGAACGGGCTGTTCTCGAAGTCGATCGACGGATTGGGCTTGGTGAAGTTGACGATCGGCGGGATGAACCCGTTCTCCAGGGCCAGCGTCGTCTTGATCACGCCGGCTACCCCGGCGGCGTGCCCGAGGTGGCCGATGTTGGGCTTGACCGAGCCGATCGCGCACCAGCCGGTATCGGTGGAGTTCGCGCCGTAGGCGGTGGTCAGTGCCGCCACCTCGATCGGGTCTCCGAGGGAGGTGCCGGTGCCGTGCGCCTCGACGTAGGTGACGGTGCGGCCGTCGATATCGGCAACACCGAGCGCATGCCGGATCACGGCCACCTGGCCCTGCTCGCTGGGTGCGGTGAAGCCGACCTTGGTCGCGCCGTCGTTGTTGATCGCGTTGCCCAGGACGACGGCCCGGATGTGGTCGCCGTTGGCCAGCGCGTCGGACAGCCGGCGCAGCACCACGGCTCCGCCGCCGCTGCCCCAGATGGTGCCGGTGGCGTTGGCGTCGAAGGTCCGGCAATGGCCGTCGCGGCTGTAGATACCGTCGTCGACGTAGGTGTATCCGCGGCCGAACGGCAGGTCGATGCTCGCCCCACCGGCAACCGCCATGTCGCACTCGCCGTTGCGCACGGCTTCGCAGGCGAGGTGGATGGCCACCATCGAGGTGGAGCACGCGGTGTGCACGGTGAAGCTCGGCCCGCGGAGATTCAGCTTGTAGGAAACCAGGGGAGCCATGTAGTCGGCATGGCTGTTGACGGCGATGGTCACGCCGTCGAGGGAGGTGCCGAGCTTGCTGCGCCGGATGTTGAGCCACTCGTAGCCGCTCTCGCCGGCGCCGGCGTAGACGCCGATGTCGCCCTGGAAGCGGGACGGGTCATAGCCACTGTCCTCGAAGGCGTTGTAGGCCAGTTCGAGGAACAGCCGGTGCTGCGGGTCGCGCAGTTGTGCCTCACGGGCCGACATGCCGAAGAATGCCGCCTCGAAGTACTCCGGGTCGTCGAGGACGGAGCGCACCGGGCGGAAGTTCGGGTCGTTGACCTCGTCCTCGGGCATGCCCAGCGCGACCTGCTCCTCGAGCGAGGTGGCCTGCACCGACTCGACTCCCGACACCAGGTTCTGCCAGTACTGCTCGGCATCGTGCGCGCCGGGCAGCCGGCAGGCGACGCCGATCACCGCGAGCGGTTCGAGTGCCGATGACGACTGGTCCCGGCTGGTGAAATGGTCGTCAGTCTCGTTCATTGAGCACTCCTCGAGCTTGTGATCGGTACGGGGAACCGCGGCGCGCGTGACTACGTCGCTTGGCAGCCCAATGCGCTGCGCCGTCGGCTTGGTCCGGTCGCGTCACACCGTCCAGGTGCGCCGCGAGAGAGCGAAGCGTGGGATGTCGGAAGAGGTCGACCACCGGGATGTCCCGGCCGAGCAGGTGGCACAGCCGGGACCGCACCGCGACGATGGCCAGCGAGTGCCCACCCACCTCGAAGAAGTTGTCGCCGGCGCCGAAGTGTGGCGTCCCCAGTACCTCGGACCAGACTCCGGCGACCAGTCGCTCGGTGCGGCTGGCCGGCTGCTCGGCGGCCGGACGGCGGGCCGGGGTAGCCACCGCGCGCAACCTGGCGGTATCGACTTTCCCGTTCGCTGTCAGCGGTAACTCCGCTACCAGCGTGAGGTCGGCAGGCACCGCGTAGTCCGGCAGCTGGGTTCGTAACCACTCCAGCAGCCGCCACTCCAGCACGGCAGCCCGGGCCGGCACCACGTAGGCCCGCAACCGGCGGTCGTCACCGTCCTTCTCGACCAGCACATGCGCCTGCCGGACGTCGGGAGAACTCGTCAGCGACGCGCTGATCTCGCCCAGCTCGACGCGGAACCCGCGGATCTTGACCTGGTCGTCGACCCGCCCGCTGAGCACCACGGCGCCGTCGGCCCGATACCTGCCGAGGTCGCCGGTACGGAACATCCGGTCCGCCGGATCGGCGCCGGGCAGCTGCCGGAAGTGGGTGCTCGTCAGCTCCGGATCGGCGTACCGGTCGGCCAGGTAACGGCTTCGGATGTGCACCTCGGCCAGCTCGCCGACACCAGCCGGCTGGTCGGCCGAATTGAGCAGGATCAGCTGGGCACCCGGTATCCCTTCCCCCACCGGCAACGGATGCGGGTGGGAGGGGTCGGCAGCCGAGGAGCCGGCAACGTAGTAGGCCTGTGCCTGTGGTGTCTCGGTCGTTCCGTAGAAGGTCACCACCAGCGCGTTCGGCGCCATCGCCTGCGCCAGCGCGAGATCCGCCGTGCTTGACTGGTCGCCGCCGAGGACGACCAGGCGCAGCGCCGGCAGGGTCGTACCGGCACTGGCCACCAGCCGGCACAGCTGCGGGGTGAGGTGGGCAACCGTCACCGCGCTATCGCGCAGCCAATCGGCCAGCCCCGTGGGATTGCGCAGTTGGGCCTGGTCCGGCACTACGAGCTGGCACCCGAGCACCAGCGGCGTGAAGACGTCCCGCAGCAGCGGGTCGTGACCGAGGCCGGCCAACAATGCGAACCGGTCGGATCGATCCAGGCCGAAGGCGTCCGGGTACCAGTCGAGGAAGTGCGCGAGCGGACGCTCGCCGGTGTGCGCCAGCTTGGGCTCCCCGGTGCTTCCCGAGGTCATCGACCAGTACCCGCGCGACTCAGCCGGCTCGGCCACGACAGCCGGTGCGGTCAGGCGATCGGGATGGTCGGCCAGCAGCTGCTCGACCGAGATCGCCGGAAGGAGGCTGAGCTCAGGAATCGGCTCCGCGGCCTCGGTTCGGATCACCGCGACCGGGGCGGCTGCCCGCACCTGGCGGCTCAGCACCGCCGCGGGCAGCGCCGGGTCGAGCAGTACCCACCGGGCACCACTGCCCAGCAGGCCGAGTAACACCGGCGGCAGCCAGCGGGCCCGTTCGCAGATCACCGCGACCGGCTCGGGGCCCTCGACGCCCGCCGACCGGACGGCGGCCAGGGTGGACCGGCTGATCCGGAGCAGGTCGGCGTAGCTGAGGCTGCCGCCGAGATCGGAGACCGCGATGCGGTCCGGCCACTGTTCGGCAGCCGCGACGGCCCGCTCGTAGACGCCGGGGCCGCTCCAATCCGGCAGCGGGGCGCTCGGCTCGGGCAGTCCGGCCTCCGGCGATCGCAGCGAGGCGGCGCTCGCGGGCCGGTCCGGGTCGGCGAGCAGTTCGTCCAGCAGCTGCCGGTAACCGGCCAGCAGCGCGGCGATCCGGTCGGCATCGTAGAGATCGGGGTTGTACACCGCCCGAAGGGCGAATTCGCCGTCGTGTTCGCTCACGTACAGGGTGAGGTCGTACAACGAGCCGGGCAGGCCGGGCGACAGCGGCTGGGCGGTTACGCCGGGCAACGTCAGCCGCGGCTCGGTGAAGTTGTACATGTTGAACATGACCTGGATGAGCGGGTTGCGGGACAGGTCGCGCTGAGTCGCCAGCGAGTCGACGATCCGCTCCAGCGGGATGTCCGGATGCGCCAGCGCCGCGGCCAGCTCCGCCCCGCAGCGTCGTACCTGCTCGATGAAGCTGGCAGCCGGGTCGGTCCTGATCCGCAACGGCAGGATCTGCAGGCAGAATCCGATGACCGGCTCGAAGGCGACATGTCGCCGGTCGGCCAGCGGGGTCCCCACGATCAGTTCGGACTGGCCGGACAGCCGGCTCAGCAGTTCGCCGAAAGCGGCGAGCAACGTGACGAACGGTGTGCCGCCGGCCGCCAGCGACACCCGGTGCAGCAGCGCCGCGGTGTCCCGGTCGATGCGGGCATCGGCCTGCGCGCCACGGAAACCCTGCATCGTCGGCCGGGGCCGGTCCCGAGGCAGGTCGAGCACCTGGGGCGTTCCGTTCAGCCGCTCCGACCACCAATCCAGCCCGTCGCGCTCGTCGTCGGACAGCCGGTTGAGCCAGGCGACGTAGTCGGCGAACGTTGCGGGCAGCGGGGCTGCCTCGTGCCGGCCGGCCAGCCGGTCGCGGTAGCAGCGGGAGATCTCGCGGTACAGCAGGTGCCAGGACCAGCCGTCGAAGACGATGTGGTGCACGGTGATCATCAGCACGTGCTCGGTAGGACCGAGCCTGACCAACGCCGCCCGCCACAGCGGGCCCTGGCTGAGATCGAACGGAGTGCCGGCCTCCGCGTCAAGCAGCTCGGCCAGCGGTCGGTCGGCCAGCTCGACCAGCGGTAGCGCTATGTCGGCCGGCGGATCCACCACCACCCGCGGCACTCCGTCGGAATGCGGGAACCGCCAGCGAAGTGCGTCCTGGCGTTCGGCGACGTCACGCAACGCGGCCCGCAACACCGGCACGTCCAACGGGCCGGTGAGTTGCTCGGTCATCGTGATGTTGTGCTCGGGGGTGCCCGGGCTCAGTTGCTCGACGAACCACATCCGCCGCTGGGCCGCCGACAGCGCCGGCGCAGACCCGCTCGGCACGCCGTCGCGGACCAGTGCCGGCGCCGCGGCAACCCGCTCGGTCAGTCCCGCCACCGTCCGGCCCAGCCAGATGTCCTCGACGCTCACCTGCCGGCCGAGCCGGTGCCGCAACGCCGACGTCAGCCGCATGGCGAGCAGCGAATGGCCGCCGGCGGAGATGAAATCGCTGTCCGGCGCTGGCAGTTCGGACTCGAACACCTCGGCCCAGACCCCTGCCACCGTGGCAGGGAACGGGCCGGCGGCGCCGTTCTGGGAGTGCGGCTCGCTGGCCGGCTGCGGCCCGACCGCCCGCAGGGCAGCCATGTCCACCTTGCCGGAGACGTTGAGCGGCAGGCGGTCCAGCCGGACCACCCGGGTCGGAACCATGTAGTCCGGCAGCCGGACGGCGCAGTGCTCGCGCACCTGCGTCAGTTCCGGCGCGTCGGACGGGGTCAGGTACGCCACCAGGTGCTGCTCGCCGCCGGGGCTGACGGTCAGGTCGACGACCGCCTGCTCGACCTGGGCAAGGGCGCGCAGCACGGTTTCCACCTCGCCCGCCTCGACCCGCTGACCGTGGATCTTCACCTGGCGGTCCACCCGGCCGAGGTAGGCCAGCAAGCCGTCCGGTTGCCAGCTGACCAGGTCACCGGTCCGGTACAGCCGGCCGCCGGGCCGGGGTCCGTACGGGTCGGGCACGAACCGGTCGGCGGTGTGGCCGGGCTGGCCGAGGTAACCGCGCGTCACCTGCGGGCCGCCGATGTAGAGCTCGCCGGGCACGCCGATCGGGCACGGCCGCATCGCGTCGTCGAGTACGTAGGCCTGGCAGCCGGGCAGCGGACGGCCGATCGGCAGCGCCTGGGTCCAGGTTCCGGACAGCTCGGTCGCGACCACGATCACGGTGGTCTCGGTGGGGCCGTACCAGTTGTGGAAATGCCGCCGGTCGTTGCCGGGCAGCGGACCGGACCAGCGCTCCACCTGCTCGGCTCCGCACGGCTCGCCGGCGAAGAAGAGTTCGGAGAGATCCGGAAGGCCGGCCGGGTCCAGCAGCGGGAGCAGGGACGGCGGCAGCATGGTCCGGGTCACCCGGTGCTCGGCCAGGAACCGCTGCAGCCGGACCGGGTCCACCCGGTCCTCGTCCGGCACCAGGGCCACCAGCAGGCCCCTGGCCAGCGGGATGAGCAGCTCGAACACCGAGGCGTCGAAGCCCAGTGAGGCGAAGCCGCCGCTGCGGCAGCCGGGCGCCATCGGCCGCAGCGTGTCGACCGCGGCCGCGAAGGCGGCGACGTTGCTGTGGTTGACCACCACTCCCTTGGGACGGCCGGTGGAACCCGACGTGTAGAGCACGTAGGCCGCGCTGTCCAGCCGGGCGTCCGGCACGCACTCGCCGGCCGGTCGAGCGGGGTCGGCGTCGATCCGCAGCAGCCGCTGGCCACTGTCGGCAAGCAGGGCGGCACCCGCAGCGTCCACCAGCACCGCGGACACCGCGGCGTCCTCGGCGATGCCCGTCAGCCGCTGGGCCGGGTGCGAGGGATCCAGCGACACGTAGGCGCCGCCGGCCAGCCACACGGCAAGCACCGCGATCGGCAGGTCCGCCGAACGCCGGGTGCAGATACCCACCCTGGTCTCCGGGCCGACCGAGTGGGCACGCAACGTCTCGGCCAATCCGGCCGCCGCATCCAGCAGCTGCCGGTAGGTCAGCTCCGCGTCCCACTGCTTGATCGCGATCGCATCCGGGTGGCGGTGCGCGGCGGCGACGATCTGTTCGGCCAGCGTTGCCGTCGCAGGCGGGCACGCCGGGCCGGCAGCCCACTCCAGCGTCGTCTGCACGGTCGGCGCCAGGGTCATCGGTCTGCTCCGATCTCGGTGAGCGCTGCCAGCGGATCGCGGATCTGCAGCCGCAGCTCGGAGACGTAGCGCCTGCCGAGGGCGTCGGGCACCCAGGCATGGTCGGTGTCGGGCAGCATCTCGCTGAGCGCCAGACCGATGTCCGCACCGCCGGTCCGCCGGGCGGACCGAAGCATCGCGCCGAACGATCCGACGTAGAGCGGGCTGGTGAAGTCCACGAACACCGGCTTGGTCTCCGAGCCGATCTTGGCGAACACCTGCTCGGGAAGCGACAGTTGCCGGCGCCAGGCGCGGGCGGCGAGGAACAGCTCGCTTTCCGCGCTGACCTCGTCTATCTGGGCGAGCGGGCAGTCTCGCAGGGTGGTGTGCCAGCCCTCGCGTGCGACGACCAGCCGATCCACTGTCAGCCGCGGGGTGTGCTCACCAGTGCCGGTCAGCTTGAACGCCTCCACCACGACCTCGGCCAGCGGCCGGTCGAACGCCTCGACCAGTGGCCAGCACCGCCCGTCGGCGGCGAAGACCACCGGCACGTCGCCTACCGCACGCACGGTCATCGAGCTGATCGGCACCAGCCGGTCCGGATCCGCGCCGGGCGCCGGCGCGAAGCCGAGCAGGGCGTCGTCCGGATTCTCCAGCGCGAATGCCAGCCGGTTGCTGTGCCGGGGCCAGCTGGTCGGCAGCAGCGGGCGCAGCCGACCGCCACCCAGGTCGGCGCGCAGCGCCTCCCGCAGCGCGGCCGGATCCGGATGACCCCAGACCAGGCCCCCGCTGGTATTGGTGGCCCAGGCGACATGCATCTCGCTGAGCACCACGGTGAAGTCGTCGGAGTTCAGCGCATCCAGGCTGTCGGCGACCAGCTGCAGGTCGGGGCTGTGCAATCTGGCCCCGGACCAGCCCGGACCGTCGGCCTGGAACAGCCGCGCGGCGACCGGGGCGAGGGCGGCCGAGTCGAACGCGATGCGCCGGACGCCCGGTTGCTGGTCGGCCAGCCGGAACAGCGTTGCCCACCGCTCGCGCAGGTCGGCCGCGACCGCGTCCGCCGGCCGGTGCGCGGTGCCGTAGAACAAGCCCTGGGCGAGGAACCAGAGCTGGCTCAACGGAACGTCAGGGGTGTTCAACTCCTCGGCCAACTCGGCGTAGAGGTTGCCGAGCGCGGCGGTGTAGGCGCTGGCCATGGCCGCGGTCAGCCAGCGAGCCGCGGTCAGCAGCAGCGCCAACGGCGCGGCGACGGCGCGCAGCACCGGTGCCCCGATGGTGACGTCGAGGTCCCGGGTGCTCTCCTCCCAGCAGATGCCGCGTCCGGCGTACATCTGCCCCGCGTTGCGAGTCGCCGGCTGGCCGGTGATCTCGGTGAACCGGGCGTCCAGCTGATCGAGCGCCGCACCGAGCGCGGCCGGCTCGCCGCCGGCAGCGGCGGCAACCGCGTCGCGAGCCTCGGACAACCGGTCGAGATCGGCCAGCGCGGGCCCAGCCAGCTCGGCATCTGCGATACCGGCAAGCCGTTCCCGGAGCACCTGCTCGCAGTTCAGGCCGATCGGCAGGTCGATGTTCCAGCGGACCAGGCCGGCCTGCACCAACCGGTCGAGCAGCAGGTAGACGTCGTCGGCGAACCGCACCAGCCTGGCCGGCTCGGCGAGGATCTCGGCGGCGATCTGGCGTGCCGAGCGCCGGCCGTCGCAACGACCCAGCACCGCGGCTTCCAGCGGCGAGAGCGAGCGGGGCGGACGGGTCGGGTCCAGTACCTGGCCTCCGGCCAGCGACAGGTGTGGCTGCAGGGCCGGTGGCAGCCACTGCCGGACCCCAGGGCGTGCGGCCACCTGGTCGGCAAGAGCTGCCAGCGCCCAGTGCTCGAAGGAGACCTTTCGATCCCGGAGCAAGCCCGCCCCGGCCTTGCCCTGCACGGCCTCGGCATCCTCCTCGACCGTCACCCAGCACACCGGCCCGAAGAAGCCGATGGTTTCGGCCTTCGCGCAGTAGCGCTGCCAGTACCTGGCGACGATCCGCTCGCGCTCCCGGTGCTTGCTGTTCCGGCGAGGCATCGGGCCGACTTTGCCGATGCCGTCCAGCGTCGGCAACATCGAGCGGCTCTGCCAGGTCACCGCCTCGCGGAACAGTGGACTGCCGGCAATCGCGTACACGTGTTCGGCACCGCGCGCGCACGCCTCGCGGAATGCGTCCTGGTACTGCTCGTGCGACACCAGACCCTCGTGGTGGGCATCGGCCTGCCGTGCCACCTCAGGGTCCGACAGTCGCTGCAGTCCCTCTGCCGGAAAGCCCGCGGTACGCAGCACGCCCTGCCGCCAGACCAGCCATTCGGTGCCCGTCAGCGGGGTCAAATGAGCCGTGCTTGTAACTCCGCTCATTTGCTCCAGCCTCCTGGTACGGGCATCAGAAATACACCGAACCCTCGATAGAATTCAGAGGCCGGTTGTTCTCGCGGTTCGGTTAACTAAGCGACGGGGCTATCCATAAACAATTCACCATGCTGGCTACGCATTTATCACTCCGAACTGTCAGTGGTGGCCGAAGTGGCTATTGGTGAAGGTGAAGAACATCCGGAGGTTGGGTGCCGGGCCCACCCGGCCGAAGACGTCTTCGTTGGTGACGTTCGAGCCGTTGCCGTACAGCTTGATCTGGCCGGCAGCGCCGATGTACTTGCCGGCGCCACCCGTGATGGACCGGGTTGACGGCTTGGTGTCCTGGGTGACCGAGGCCTCGGTCCCGGTCGAGGTGATCTGATCGACCGGGAAGTTGTTGTCGGCCGTGACGTGGCCCAGCACATGAGTCTGGGTTCCGTAGAGATGCGGGTTGGGGCGCCCGGGATAGCCCATGAAGGTGCCCACGTTGAACCAGTACCCGATCTCCTCGTCCACGTGTTCGGCGGGATCCCAGTCGTGGCGCCCGTTCGGAATGGTGAAGCCCGGATAGATCGGCCCCTCCACATAGAACATGCAGCCCCGCAGGTCGCCGTTCCTGATCGCGTCGATGTTGTACTTCGCCGTGACGCTGAACGAGGCACCGATCATCGACACGTCGAGGACCAGATCCGCCTTATGCGGGTTGGGCTTTGCAGCCGCGGCAGCCGGTGCGGCGCCGACGAACGGTGCGGCCAACGCCGCGGCACCGCCGAGAGCCACCCCGCCGCGGAGCAGGCTCCGGCGATCGAGGGTGCGGTCTGGCGCCTTCGAGCCGCCTTCTGGGTCGCCGGTCATGACAGGCTCTCTTTCTGTGATCAGATCACGGGCTGTCGGTGTGGGTGGGTGGAACGGATCCGGCCGGGCACATCCGGTCAGCCCACTGTCGCCCGCGAGCCAGTTCAGGCATCGGGGTGGATTCGGTGGACCGACATGGCTGGGCGCAGCGGACTCTTTTCGCCGGTGACGCATTTACAGAGTGATATCTGGTGCTGAAAAGAAAGCATGGTTATAACCGGTGACGGTCATTGCCAAAGCAAATAGAGAAGAGAGATATTGTTTGCTCGGTGTGCGGGGAAGAGCAATCTGGAACAACTGAGACCATAGCTCGGGAGTAGGGCTGGCGCAAGGGATGTCTGCGACAAGTGACTGCGGTACTGAGTCCTGCATTCGCAAGCGTTCGGTCCACTTTATAAAGTTGCCTTTCGAACTTTAACAAATCTTTAATTGTGCGTTCTGGCACCATTAAGCATCGACCCGCAGTTCGGCTGGTTGCCGGGCACCCCGCGACCCCTCAGCAGGCATCGGCAGGCAGGCGCAGGCACGATTGCCGCGGCTGGGAGTGCTCGGGTTCGGAGATCGGCGTGGCGCTGGCAGATCAGGTCAGTGGTGATCTTCGACCGAAAGCTGAGTCTCAGCGACTCCCGTACAGGTGGTCCCTTTGGACTATTTAGCCGATTAATACTATTGACATCTATAAAGTAATCCACACACACTTCACATGATCCGAGGCATTAGTCGCTCTCGGGCAGAGGGGAGAACCTCGCATGAAGAAGTTGCTCGCAGTCGTCACGTCAGCCCTGATGTTTACGTTCCTCGGTTCTGGTACGGCGTTCGCCGGTACGAACGGTCCCCTTGTCACCACCAGCGGGTCCAGTGTCAAGTGGATCGCGAACGGCGACTACTTCCAGATCTGTGACACCGACCCCGACGGCGACTCGGTCTACGTCAAGTTCCACTACTCCGGCAGCGGCGGGGACCTCCGGCTGAACTGGACCGGTGGCGCCAGCCACTGCGTCAACCGCACATACAACATCACCGAAGGCCGGAGGGTTTACTACCAGAGCTGCGAGGACGACACGTTCACCGATACCTGCAGTCGAGAGGTCTCCGGGGTCGCGTAACCGGGTGGCACGCTGCACAGTGCCTCGCCCTTCCGATGCGGGCGAGGCACTGTGCGGGTCAGGCGGTGGGACGGGTGCCGTTGATCGACACCCGCTGGCCGTACCGCTCGTGCGGGTAGTAGTCCCAGATCGCGTGGTGCTGGGTGCAGCGGTTGTCCCAGAACACCAGGGTGTTCGGTGTCCAGCGCACCCGGCAGTTCAGCACCGGCCGGGTGGCCACCAGCTTGAACAGCAGGTCCAGCAGCCCCCGGCTCTCGTCCGGCGACAGCTGCACGATGTGCGAGGTGAACCCGGGGTTGACGAACAGCAGCTTGCGTCCGGTCTCGGGATGGCGCACCACCACCGGGTGCTCGTTCTTCGGGATCACGAACTCCGGCGGCGGCTGGTGGCCCTGCCACGGGATCAGCCCGTCGTGCACCGCGGTCAGCCCGTCCAGGAAGGCCTGCATCGTGGGCGAGAGCATCTCGTATGCGACGTGCATGTTGGCCCACATGGTGTCGCCGCCGCTGCCGATCGCCGGTGGCCGGGTGATGTAGAGCATCGACCCCAGCGACGGCTCGGCGTCGGCGGTGCCGTCGGTGTGCCAGCCGTTGCCGTCGACGAAGCTGGAGTTGCCGTCCGCCCGGATGTCGAGAACCTCGGGGTCGCGCTCGTCGCCGGCCACCCGCCTGGCCCGGCGCAGCTCGCCGAAGTAGCCGGCGAAGCGCTTGTGGTCCTCCGGACTCAGGTGCTGGTCGCGGAAGACCAGCACGTGGTGGGCTAGGAAGGCCTCCTTGACCTCGGCCAGCTGCTCCTCGCCCAGCGGCCGGGACAGGTCGACGCCGGTCACCTCCGCCCCGATCACCGGCGTGATCGGATGCACCGACAGCTGCTGGTAGTCCCGCGCCGGCCGGGTGGTCAGCCGCTCGGCCGCGGCCAGGGTGTAGGTGTCCATATCCGGCGTCGATCCCTTCGGTTTGATCGGTAAGTGCTACAGGCCGCGGTCCAGCAGGTCGGTGAGGATCAGCCGGCCGAAGGCCAGGTTGCCGTGGATCGGGTCGCCAGCCTCGCACAGTTCGGGCCGCTGGTAACCCGTCGCGTCGGTGACCCGATCGCGCAGGTCGACCAGCTCCACGCCGAGCGGGGCGAGGGCCGCCGCCGCCGCGTCCTGGGCGGCGAAGAACACCCGGGGGTCAGACATCGCCGGCACCCGTTGCGGCGGCAGTACCGCCAGCACCCGCAGCCCCAGCTCGCGGGCCTGCCGGTAACAGGCCAGCGCGTCGCGGGCCATCGCCCGCACGATCTCGTCGAACAGCCGGCCGGTCAGGAATCCGGCCGGGAACCCGCCGCCCGGCAGCCGGTAACACGCCCAGTTCTCGGTGGTGGCGAAGGTGTGCACATTGAAGCCGAAGGTGGACACCAGCGGAACCGCCAGCTCACCCAGCGAGGAAACCCCCAGCTCGTCGAGGAATCCGCGGTAGTACTGCTGCGCCTCGTGCTTGCGGAACACCAGGTCGCCGTCGCGCACGTCGACGAACCCGGCGTTGAAGTCCCGGCCGGCGCCGATCGGCCCACCGGTGAAGGGAATTCCCGCCGCCTTGGCCGCGCGTCCGATCGGGCCGGCGTGCGAGTCGCCCAGCAGCAGGAACCGGCTCGGCGAGCTGGCCGTACCTCCGGCTTGACCCGGCGCGCGGTCAGCCGGCGTTGTAGTAGTCGAGGACGGCGTCGTCACAGAACTCGTCAGCTCCCTTCGCCGCTCGCGAGGGGTCCGCCCGGCCGGCCTGCTCGCCCCCGGCCGCCCGGGAACCGAGCGCCGCGCTGAACCGGCTCATCACGAACCGCACACCGTCGGGCGTCACGTCGCGCAGGTTCGGCTCGAAGAAGGCACCCCGAAAAGGCGCCCCGGTGATCAGCTCGTAGGCCGGGAAGTAGTCGATGTGCTCGTGCTCGTCGGCCAGTTGCCCGGCCACCGCGCGCAGCACCGACTTGGAGTAGGTGCTGGCGGTCAGCGCGTGCCGCCCGGTGGCGGTAGCGGTGAGCGGTACCGGCGAGACGGTGAGCAGCAGCCGCAGTCCGGGATTGAGGCCGTGGGCCAGCGCCGCGACGGCCAGCAGGTCCGCCCGCACCCGCGCGACGTCGTGGTTGACGAACTCGTGCCGTCGCTCGTCGAAGCTGCCGCGCACCGTGCCGGGGCACACCGGGTACACCACGCCGGTACCGCGCTCGTGCCAGGCCTCGGTCAGGCCGAGCGTGAAGATCAGGCACCTCGCCTCGCCGACCGCGCTCCGGATGGCGGCCAGGGTCTGCTCGCGGGCGGCCAGCATCGCCTCGGCGTCCGGGTAGCCGTCCGGCTCGACCGACGG
Organism: uncultured Actinomycetota bacterium; assembly: GCA_963796905.1. Classification (GTDB taxonomy): domain Bacteria; phylum Actinomycetota; class Actinomycetes; order Mycobacteriales; family Jatrophihabitantaceae; genus Jatrophihabitans_A. The sequence continues at coordinate 66,249 of CAWCNK010000007.1, forward strand.
CCGGAACGGGTCGTAGTGCCGGCCGTCGGTGACCCAGCTCTCAGTGGGCGGGGTGGCCGTCCCGCCGGCCCAGGCCAGCCACTGGCGCAGCATCGCCGCGGTGTAGATGTTGCCGGTGCGGAAGGAGAACACCCCGTACTGGCGGGCCGCCCGCTCCGCCGCGGTCAGTCCCGGCGGGGCCGGCTCGGCGTCACGCCAGTTCATGCCGAGCTCCAGCAGCGTCCGGCCGATGTGGCGGGCGAAGCAGGAGCCGGCGGTCAGGATCGGATCGTCCTGGCCCAGCCCGAACTTCGGCGACCACACCCCGTCGATGTCGGCCGGGTCCGGCTCGGCCACCGCGGTGCGCCAGAACGAGTGGGCCGGCAGCGCCTGGTACGGGTTCACGGCTGCCGCCCGGGCACCGGGGGCGCGACGCTGTCGGCGATCAGCGCGGCGATGGCCTGCCGGTGTTCGTTGAGGAAGAAGTGGTCGCCCGCAAAGCGGTGCTCGGTGATCGGGTAGCTGGTCTCGGCCGCCCAGCCGGCCGCCCGTTCCGGCACCACGTACTCGTCGGCGTCGCCCAGCAGCACCGAGATCGGCAGCTCCAGCGGCGGCTCGGGACGGTAGGCGTAGCGCTCGCTCAGTGCGAAGTCGGCGCGGATGGCCGGCAGCACCAGCTCCATCAGCTCCTGGTTGTCCAGCATCTCACCGGGCGTTCCCCTGTAATCGCGCAGCGCCTCGATCAGCTCAGCCTCCTCGAGCTGGTGCAGGTGCTGCAGCAGCACCCGGGTTCGCGGGCCCTCCGCACCGGACACCCAGAGGGCCGCCGGTAACGGTCCGCCGGTCCGGCGCAGCTGGCGGGCGGTCTCGAAGGCCAGCAGCGCTCCGACACTGTGCCCGAAGAACAGGAACGGCCGGTCGGCGAGGCCGGCCACCGCACGGGCCAGCCGGGCGACCAGCTCGTCCAGGTCGGCCAGCGGCGGGTCGAACATCCGGGCACCGCGGCCCGGCAGCTGGGCCACCCGCAGCTCCAGGCTCGGCCCGAGCGAGGCCTGCCAGGGCAGGAAGGCACTGGCGTTGCCGCCGGCGAACGGGAACAGGAACACCCGCATCGCGGCGGCCGGGTTGCTGCCGCGGGTGAACCAGTCGACCTCGGGTTCGGCGTGATGCACTCGGCTTGTCCTTCCGTTACTCGGCACTGGAGAAGACCGGACGCGAGGCGGTGTTGAGCACCGAGGCGATGCCCCGCGCCGCCGGCAGCCGGACGATGCCGTCGTGGGTGGTGTCGAGCAGGTGGCAGCCGGCCAGTCCCGGCAGCAGCGCCTGCCACGCCTGCTGCCGTTCCTCGGGCGAGCCGTGCTCGGGCAGCCCCGGCACCGGCTGGGCGGCCAGCCACACCTCGGCCGGGGTCTCGGCCAGCTCCGGCAGCTGGAAACCGGCCATGCTGGCCAGGTTGGCCCGGCAGCAGCGGACCAGCCGTTGGGCGTACGCCGCCGCCTCGTCATTGGCCGGCCGGTGGCGGTCGGACCGGCTCTGGTCCAGTTCCAGCTCGAACACCGTCCGCAGCTGCTCCTCGTCGTAGGACTGCAGGGCCGCGCCGCTGCCCGGCGGTGGCGGGTCGAGCAGGTAGAGCCCGGCCACCGGCCGCCCGCCCGCCTCGGCCTCGGCGGCCATCGCCAGCGCCACCCAGGCACCGAAGGACCAGCCGGCCAGCCGCCACCGCCACTCCGAGCGCGGGAACCGGGCCCGCAGCGCCGCGGCGTAGTGCCGTGCCCGCTCGGCCAGCGACCAGGGCGGCAGCTCGGGCCGGTGCAGCGCCGGGTCGGCGATCAGGCAGACCGTCAGGCCCTCGTCCAGCTGCGACACCAGCGACCGGTAGGCCTGGATGTCACCGCCGACCGGATGGATCAGGCAGAGCAGGTCCGACCCGGTGCCGTGCTGCCAGACGTCCAGCCGGACCAGTTCGGTTCCGGCCGATGTGGCTGGTCCTGCCGCGGGCTGGTCCGGTTCGGCTGCGGGCTGGTCCGGTTCGGCCGTCGGGTGGGGCGCGCCCGGCTCGGTGTCCGCGGCGGTACCGGTGATCGCCCGGTACAGGGCCAGCACCTCGGCCAGGCTCGCCCGGTGGCTGAGCCGGGCCAGCTCGATGTCGACGTCGAACCGCTGCTTGATCTCGCCGATCAGGTCGAGCAGCACGAGGGAATCCGCGCCGAGGTCGTACAGCGACGCGGCCGGGTCGAGCTCGTCGACGCCCAGCCACCGGCACAGGCAGTCCGTCAGTTGCTCGGCCACCGAACCGGCCGGACCGGGCGGTTCCGGGGTGGGTCGGTGCGCATCGGGGGGCCGGTGCGCATCGGCGGACCGGTGCGGGCCCTGGTGGCGCACAGCGTCGGCCGGCGGCGGTGCGTAGAAGCTGCCGGCCTGCTCCAGCGCGGTGGTGCTGACCAGCAGCTGCGGCAGCTGCAGCGCCAGCGCCTGGCCGAACACCCGCTGCCCCTCGGCAACCGACAGCCCGACGGCCAGGTGGGCCTGGTGCCGGGCATCGGCACGCAGCGCCTGCTGGGGCCCCTGTGCCATGCCGACCTCGGCCCAGATGTCCCAGTCGATGCCCAGCCGGACGGTGGCCTCGGCCGGGTGGGACCGGTAGTGGGCGAAGCCGTCCAGCATGCCGTTGCCGGCGGCGTAGTCCAGCTGACCGACGCCACCGAACAGCGACGACATCGACGAGCAGTAGGCCGCGAACGCCGGCCGGAACCGCTGGATCAGGCCCTCGACCAGCAGGCAACCGGCCAGCTTGGCCGCGCCGGCCTGCCGCATCGCGGCCGGGTCCCGGCGGCCGATCAGCGCCCCGGCCGCGACGCCGGCGGCGTGCACCACCCCGTCCAGCCGGGACAGCCGGCCGGCGAGCCGGTCCAGCAGCGCCTCGACCGGTTCGCCGGCCAGGTCGGCCGGTACCAGCTCGATCCGGTCGGCCTGCTTCGCCAGGGACGGCGGCAGCTTCGGCTCGCGGGACAGCAGCAGCACCCGGCAGTCGGCCTGGCCGAGCAGCCAGGCCGCGACGCTGCCGCCGATGCCACCGGTGCCGCCCAGCACCAGGTACTCCCCGCCGTCGACCACCAGGTCAGCGGCCGGCCGCTCGGCGGGGATCGGCTCGGCCACCGGCAGCAGTGGCCTGCTGCCACCAGTAGCCCTGCCGGAGCGCCAGCCGGCGCGGAGCTGTGCCGGGTGCGCCGGTCGCGGCGAGCAGGGTGGCCAGCGGTGCCGCCCAGTCGGCCAGGCCTGCCCCCGGCAGGTCGAGCCACCGGCCGGTCACCGGCTGCTCCTGCGGCGCCACCTCGCAGATGCCGGCCAGCAGGCCGTTCTCCGGCCGCCCGACGGCACCGTCCACCGGCTGGGCCTGGCAGGACAGCCACCAGACCCGCAGGTCGGCAACCGGCTGGTCGCCCAGAGCCTGCAGCAGGGCGGCCGGGGCGTCCAGGCAGGCCCAACGGGCGCGGTCCAGCGCGCTCAGCACCGACCGGGCCGGTCACCGCGAGCGGCAGCGCGTGCAGCCAGTCGATGCCCTCAGCGCTGGCGCTATCGAGGTCGAGTTCTTTCAGCAGCTGGGCCAGCGACCCCGGATCGGCCGGGTCGACCTGGTAGGCATCCTCGCCGAGCACGGCGAAGGCGGGCCCGGTGCTGACCCGGAGCACCCGGGAGTGGCCGGCCGCCAGCGCCAGCGCCGCGTCCGGCGGCAGCGGCTCGGCGGTCAGCACCACCAGCAGCCGGGACGTCCGGATCGGTGGGGTGGTGCCAGCCCGCCGCCACCGGGCCCAGTGCGGCTGGTGCAGCCAGCGGTCCGAGGCCAGCCGCTCGACGGCCGGGACGTCCGGCGCGGGCCGGGGGAAGTCGAAGTCGGACAGCTCGAAGGCCGGCGGCGGGAAGTCCCAGGGAGGTTGGGCGGGTCCGGCCGGCCAGCGCAACCCGGTGCCGCCGAGCCAGCCGGTGGCCAGCTCATCGACCCCGGTAGCCGGTGCCGAACCGCTGCCGTCCAGCTCGTCGGTCGCCTCGGCCGGGATCAGCACCGCGCCGGCCGAGCGCAGCCAGCTCACCGCCGCGGCCGGGTCCGCGCAGCTGGTCGCCATCCGCCAGCGGTACGCCGGCCGGCCGGCCTGCAGGTGCCGCAGCACCGCCGGGTAGCGGTCCGGGTGCGCGGCGAGGTAGTCGGCGATCCGGTCGGCGTCGGCCCGCAGCGCGCCCGCGCTGCTGGATGACAGCATCAGCAGCGGAACCGCCGCTGTCAGGCCGTGTGTGATATCGACCGGTCGTCCGGGCGACCGCTCGGTATCACGCACGGCAGTACTCGCCGGGTCACGCACGGCGGTACTCGCCGGGTCACGCACGGCGGTACTCGCCGGGTCAGGCACGGCAGTGCTCGCCGGGTCAGGCACGGCGGCAGATGCGAGGTCGGGCCCTTCGAGCACCAGGTGGCTGTTGGTGCCGCCGATGCCGAAGCTGCTCACCGCGGCCACCCGCGGCCGGTCCGCCGGCCAGGGCCGCGCCTCGGTCGGGATGTAGAACGGTGCCGGGTCCGGGCCGAGTTCGGGATTGAGCCGGGCGAAGTCCACGTTCGGCGGGATCAGGCCGTGATACACCGCGAAGGTGGCGCGGATCAGCCCCACCACACCGGCCGCCGCCCCCAGGTGGCCGATCTGGCTCTTCACCGAGGCCAGCGCGACCTGCCCGGAATCGGCCAGGTCGTAGGCCTGGCGCAGCGCGCCGACCTCGACCGGGTCGCCCAGCCGGGTGCCGGTGCCGTGCGCCTCGACGTAGCCCAACTCGTCGCTGCCGCGCCCGCTGCGCCGCAGCGCCGCCCGGATCACCTCGCGCTGGCCGGCCAGTGCCGGGGCGGAGTAGCTGAGCTTGGCCGAACCGTCGTTGTTGATCGCCGAGCCGGTGATCACCGAGTAGATCGTGTCCCCGTCGGCCCGCGCCTGGCGCAGCGGCTTGAGCACCACCACGCCCACCCCGCTGCCGCCGATGGTGCCGCCGGCGTCGTCGGAGAACGGCCGGCAGTGCCCGTCGGGGGAGAAGATGTGCTGCGGCCGGTAGGTGTAGCCGCCGCTCAGCAGCGGGTCCACCAGCACGCCGCCGACCAGCATCACGTCGCTGTCGCCCTGGCGCAGCATGCCGGCGGCCAGGTGCGCCCCGACCAGCGAGCTGGCGCAGGCGGCCTGCACGGTCAGCGCCGGCCCGGTCAGCCCCAGGTGGTAGGCCACCTTGGTGGCGAGGAAGTCCTTGTCCGAGTGCAGCGCCAGCTGGAAGCCGTCCGGCAGCTGCGCCGGATCGGCCTCGCGCAGCATCGACTGGAAGTAGGTGTTCTCGCCGCAGCTGGCCACCAGGCCGACCCGCCGGCCCTGCTCGGCGGCGTCGCCAGGTCGGCCGATGCCGGCGTGCGCCAGCGCCTGGACCGCGCACATCAGCAGGTGCCGCTGCTGCGGGTCCATCAGCCGGGCCTCCTGCCGGCTGATGCCGAAGTGGCCCGGGTCGAAGGCCAGCATCCCGGCCAGCTGGCTGCGGGCGCCGACCCAACCCTCAGCGCCATCGGCGCCCTCGGCGGCGGCGAAGTGCTCGATGCCGCGCCGGCCGGTGCGGACCAGGTCCCAGAACGCGGCCAGGTCGTCCGCGCCGGGCAACCGGACCGCCATCCCGATCACGGCGATCGGCTCGTCCGATGCCGATGCTGTCTGATGTCTTGTCAGACGCACGACGGGTCGGCAAGGCGGCAGCCTGCCGGCCGGCCGGTGCAGCGGCAGCGGCAACGGCCACGGACTGCCCGTCGAGGAACCGGGCCAGCCGGCGGACGGTGACGTGCTCGAACAGGTCCGCGATGCTCAGCTGCGCGCCCAGCTCGGCGGTCAGCCGCAGGTGCAGCCGCATCAACCCGAGGCTGGACGCGCCGGCGTCGAAGAACCGCTGGTCGGCCTCGATCGGGCTGCCGACCACCGCCTCGAACAGCTCGGCCAGCTGCCGCTCCCGGGCGGTCAGGCCCGCACCGGCCCCGGCCGACCGGATCTCCTCGCCGGGGGCGGCCAGCATCCGGCGCCGGTCCAGCTTGCCGCTGGCCGTGCGGGGCAGCTCGGCCAGCCGGCGGAACCGGCCGACCCGGACGTAGGCCGGCAGCAACGGCGCCAGGTGCTCGGTCAGCTCGGTCAGCGTCGGGGTGGCGCCCCGGACCTGCAGGCAGGCCACCAGCTGGTCGCCGTCGCGGACGACCACCGCGCCGGTGATCACCGGGTGCCGCAGCAGCGCCGCCTCCACCTCGCCGAGCTCCAGCCGGTGGCCGCTCACCTTGACCTGGTGGTCGTCCCGGCCGAGGAAGTGCAGCAGCCCCTGCCGGTCGAAGCGGGCCTGGTCGCCGGTCCGGAAGAACCAGCCCGCTTCAGGGGGTTCGGACGGCGCAGCAAGATCGGCCGGCTCGGTGAACCGGGCCCGGTTGAGCTCGGGGTCGTCGAGGTAGCACGGCGCCACCAGCGGGCCGCCGATCACCAGCTGGCCGGGACAGTCCGGCGGCACCGGCTGGCCGCCGGGGTCGACCACTCGCAGCCAGGTGTTGGCCACCGGCTCGCCGATCGCCGGGTGCAGCGGCCAGCCGGCCGGGTCGCCGTCCAGGCACAGCGCGCTGACCACGTGCGTCTCGCTCGGGCCGTAGTGGTTGAACAGCCGCGCGCCGGGCATCCCGGCGAACCAGTCCCGGATCGCCTGGGTGCACAGCAGTTGCTCGCCGGCGGTGATCACCTCGCGCAGCCGGCGCGGGAACCGGCCCAGCAGCACCGCGTGCTCGGCCAGCAGGTGCAACGCCACGTACGGCATGAAGATCCGCTCGATGCCGGCCTGATCGAGCTGCTCCAGCAGGGCCGGCGCGTCCTGCCGCCAGCCGGGCTGCACCAGGTGCAGGCAGCCGCCGCCGCACAGGGTCGCGAAGATCTCCTGGAACGAGACGTCGAAGCTCAGCATGGAGAACTGCTGGGTCACCGCGTCCGGCGCCAGCCCGCCGTCGGTGCGCTGCCACTGCAGCAGGTTGCACAGCAGCCGGTCGGTGACCTGCACCCCCTTGGGCGTCCCGGTGGAGCCGGAGGTGAACAGGGTGTAGAGCGGCCGGTGGTGCTGGCCCGCCGGGTCGGCCGCCACCGGTGCCGCCGAGGTGCGCAGCCGCACCGGGTGCCGGGGCAGGCTGCCGGTGTCGATGGTGGCCCGGGAGTCCGGCGGCAACAGCACGCACAGCGGGTTGATCTCGCCCAGGATGTGCTGCAGCTGCGCCGGGGGGTACTCCGGGTCCAGCGGCACGATGGTCAGGTTCAGCCGGGCCAGCGCGAGCAGCGCCACCACGTGCTCGACCGAGGCCTCCAGGTGCAGCGCGACGCAGCACGCCCGGCCGTCGGTGGGCACCGGGTAGTTGGCCAGCAGCTCCGCGGCCAGCGCCCCGGCGTAGCCGTCGAGCTCGGCGTAGCTGACCGTTCGGCCACCGGACCGCAGCGCCGGCGCGTCCGGCGATTGCCGCAGCTGGCGGGCGAATCCCTCGGCGACGGTGGTGTAGTCCAGCGCCATGGCCCGGCCGCGACCGGGCTCGGCCAGCCCCGCGCGATGGCCGGCCACCAGCTCGGCCAGGGTGGCCGTCCGGCCCTCGACCAGCCAGTCCAGGGCCTGCTCGAACAGTGCGGCCAGGGCGGCGGCGTCCGGGTCGGTGAGGTACTCGGCGGCGTACTCCCACAGGCAGTCCAGCGCGTCCCCGGACTCGACCACGGTCAGGGTCAGCGCGCACTTGGCCCCGGCCGGCGCCAGCCACTCCGGCCGGCTGGCGCACCCGGGCAGCGTGAGGGCCGAGTAGTCGGTGTTCTCCAGCACGAACAGGAAGTCGAACAGCGGACCGGACTCGGCGAACCGGTAATCGGCCAGCACGTCGGCCAGCGCCACGTCCTGCCGGTCCAGCACCGCGGCGCCGGCCCGGCCGTGCCGGCCCAGTTGGGCGCGCAGCTCCTCGGCCGGGTCCAGCCGCAACGGCAGCAGCACGGTGTTGGCGAACATCCCGACAGCGGCCTCGAAGCCGGCCACCGGACGGTTGGCCACCGGGCTGGCGATCAGCGGCCGGTCCCGGCCGGTCACCCCGTACACGCCGCAGGCGAACACGCCTAGCAGCAGCTGGAACCGGGTCAGGCCGAGCTCGGCGCCGATCCGGTCCAGGGCGGCCCGGCGGTGCCCGGCGAGCCGGGTGTGCAGCAGCCGGCCGGACGGCGCGGTCACCTCGGCCGGGATCAGCGGGGCCGAGACCGGCTCCAGCCCGGCGTAGTGGTCCCGCAACCCGGCGCGCTGGGCCGCGTAGCCGGGCCGGCCGAACCAGTCGGCCTGCCAGGCGCTGTAGTCCAGCGGGGTGCGGGCCGGTTCCGGCTCGTCGGGTTCGGTGCCGGCCAGCGCGGCGGCGTAGTACTCCGACAGCGCCCGCAGCAGCAGGGTGACCGACCAGCCGTCCACCGCGATGTGGTGCAGCCGCAGCAGCAGCACCCCGCTGGTGGGCTGACGGTCGGGCTGGTCGCCGGACCGACCGTCGGGCCCGGCCCCGGTTCGGCTTCGGCTTCGGTTTCGGCTTCGGCCAGCCAGCAGGCCTGCAGCATCCGCGGCTCGGCCAGGTCGAACGGCTCGGCCAGCAGCCGCTCGGCCACCGCCCGCCAGTCACCCGGCCGGTCCGGTTCGAACCACGGGTCGTACGGCTCGGCCACCAGCTGCCGCAGCCCGTCGGCCGCCGGCCGGAAGCCGGTGCGCAGCGCCGGGTAGCGCGCCACCAGCCGGCGCAGCGCCTGGCGCAGCGCGGGCACCTCGACCGAGCCGGTCAGCCGGAAGGCCAGCCCGACGTTGTAGGCCACCGAGGAGGGGTCCTGCTGCTGCAGCAGCCAGAGCCGCTGCTGCTCGGAGGTGGCCGGCGCGGACCGGGCGTCCGACGGCGCCGCCGGCACCGGGTAGGGCGAGAAGTCCTGGCCGGCCGCGATCGCCTCGGCGAGCTCGCCCAGGGTCGAGGTCAGCACCTGCCCGGCGGACAGCTCGCTGCCCCAGCGCCGGCGCGCCTCGTAGCGCAGCAGCAACGCCTTGAGCGAGTCGCCGCCGCTGGCGATCCAGCTGTCCGACGGCCGCAGCCCGGACGCGCCCAGCAGCTCGCCGGCCAGCTCGAGCACCTCGCGCTGCCGGCCGGACAGCTCGGACTGCTCGGGGCCGGTGTCGCCGCGCCACGGCGGGTCGTCCCGGCCGAGTAGCGCGTCCTGGTCGACCTTGCCGTTCGGGTTCAACGGCAACCTCTCGAGCAGGTAGACCCGGTGCGGGCGCATGTAGGACGGCAGGGTGGCCGCCAGGTGCCGCTCGTAGTCGGCGTAGTCCAGCGGGCCGGTGAGCACCAGGTAGGCCAGCAGCTCGGTGGTCGCACCGGTGCGCCGGGTGCAGACGTAGGCCTGGCTGATCGCCGGGTGCCCGGTCAGCTGCCGTTCCAGCTCACCCGGCTCGATCCGGAAGCCACGCACCTTGACCTGCCGGTCGGTGCGGCCCAGGTAGGTGACCAGGTCGCCGGCCCGCCGGACCAGGTCACCGGTGCGGTAGTAGCGGCCACCGCCCAGCTCGGGCAGGCGGACGAAGCGCCGCTCGGTCTCGGCCGGCAGGTTGCGGTAGCCGGCGGCCACCGCCGCGCCGCCGATCAGCAACTCGGCGGTCTCGCCGTCGGCGGCGGGCTGACCGTTCTCGGTGAGCAGGACGACCTCGGTGCCGGGCAGCGGCGTCCCGATCGGCACCAGGTCGGCGTCGAAGTCGCGCGGGATCTCATAGCTCAGCGCGAAGGTGGCGGTCTCGGTCGGCCCGTAGCCGTTGTAGAGCCGGGTGGCGGCGTCCGGGTTGTCGCGGTACCAGCGCCGGATCAGCGCGGCGTTGAGCTGGTCGCCGCCGACCAGCAGCTGCCGGACGCCGGTGAAGCAGTGCGGCAGCTGCTCGACCACCGTGTTGAACAGTGCCGCGGTGATGAACATCGTGTCGACGCCGGTGACCAGCAGCGCGGCGGCCAGCCGGTCCGGTGCGGCGACGGTGGCCTCGTCCAGGATCACGCAGCAGCCACCGGTGAGCAGCGGCACCCACACCTCGAAGCTGATCGCGTCGAACGCCGGGTTGGACAGGCAGCCGAACCGGGTTGCCTCGGCGAGGCGCAGGTAGCCCGGCCGGGCCAGCCGCAGCACGGCGGTATCGGGCACCTCGACGCCCTTGGGACGGCCGGTGGTGCCGGAGGTGTAGAACACGAACGCGATCGCCGGCCGGTCCGGGTCCGCGGCGGCGTCCGGGCCGGTCGAGCCGGTGGCCGGGACGGCTTCGGCGGGTGCGGTGGCTTCGGCGGGTGCGGTGGCCAGCAGGCCGGCCACCGGCAGTGGGCGTACCTGGTCCGGCAGCTCTGCCAGCCCGCTCGGGCCGGTGATCACCGCCAGGCAGCCGGCGTCGGCGAGGATGTGCCGGCGGCGGTCCGGCGGGCTCTGGGCGTCCAGCGGCACCACGGTGGCCCCGGCACGCAGGATGCCGAGCATCGCGCACACCAGCTCGGCCGAGCGGGGCAGGCAGAGGGCCACCGCGTCGCCGGCACCGATGCCGTGCCGGCGCAGCCCCTCGGCGACCGCCGCGCTGGCGGCGGCCAGCCCGGCGTAGTCCAGCTGCCGGTCCCCGTCGAGGACCGCGAGCGCGTCCGGGGTGCGGCCGGCCTGGGCCAGCACGTCCGTGGCCAACCGTCCGATGGCCGAGCTGCCAGCGGTCATGACGGCTGCCCCACCGAGGCCACCGTCAGCGCGTCGAACTCGGCCTCGATCAGCGCGGCCACCCCGCGCACCTCGTCGGTCTCCAGGATCTCCCAGTGGTCGCACTCGACCACCTGCACCGTCAGCCCGGACGGGGCGCCGGCCCGGCGGGTCCAGAACTCCAGCGCCTGCGCCACGTCCTCGGGCTCCCGGTTGGCCACCGCCTGCAGCAACACCAGCCGGGCCGGCGACGGCGGGGTGAGGTACTCGCGCATGCTGAGCCGGTTGTTGTTGTAGACCCGGAAGTACTGCTCGATCTGGGCGTCCTCGATGCCCGGGTACATGCCGTTGAACTTGATCAGCTTGTCCCGGAACTCCGCCAGGTCCACCGGCTCGATCTCGGCCCGCTCGGCCGGGTCGTCGGTGCCCTGGGTGTCCAGCAGCAGCACGCTGACGCCCGGATAGCCGCCCTCGGCCAGCCGGCGTCCCATCTCATACGCCACCGAGCCGCCGTAGGACAGGCCGGTCAGCACCAGCGGGCCGCCGTCCAGCGCTGGCTCGATCAGCCGCAGGTAGGACTCGGCCATCGCCTCCACGGTAGGCAGGAAGCTCTCGCCCGGGTTCACGCCCGGCGACTGGATGCCGTAGACGCCGTAGCGCTGCGGCAGCACCTTGGCCAGCGACAGGTAGCAGAACGCGGTGCCGCCGGCCGGGTGCACGCACACCACCCGGCGATGCGCCCCGGCTGCCGGCGTCACCCGGGCGGAACTCGATCAGGTTGCTCGGCGGGCCGTCGGTGCCACCGGCGCCGCCGCGCAGCCGGGCGGCCAGCGCCTCGATGGTAGGATGCGCCACGATCTCGGCGATCGGCAGCCGCTGCGCCGAACTCCTCGGCGATGGCGTGCGCCAGCTTGATGGCCGAGATGGAGCTGCCGCCGACGTCGAAGAAGCTGTCCCGGATGCCGATGTCGCGCTGCAGCAGCAGCCGTTCCCAGATCCGGTACAGCGCCAGCTCCACGTGGTCGCGGGGGCTGGCCTGGTTGACCTGCATCGGCCCGTCCGCCCGGGCCTGGGCCAGCAGCGCCGCCCGGTCCAGCTTGCCGTTGGCGGTCATCGGCAGCTCGGGCAGTTCCAGGAACACCGCCGGGATCATGTAGCCGGGCAGCTGTGCCGACAGCGCCTCCCGCCACTCGGCCGGCTGGTGGGACGGCGCCGCGCCACAGGCCACGGCGGCCACCAGCCGCGGTTCGCCGCCCTGGGCGTCCAGCAGCACCGCCGCCTCGCGCACCCCGGGCTGCTCGCGCAGCACCGCCTCGATCTCGCCGAGTTCCACCCGGAAGCCGCGCAGCTTGACCTGGTGGTCCCGCCGGCCGGCGTAGCTGATGGTGCCGTCGGGCAGCCGGCGGCCCAGGTCGCCGGTGCGGTACACCCGCTCACCGGCAACGAACGGGTCCGGCACGAACCGCTCGGCGGTCTGGCCGGGCCGGCCCAGGTAGCCGCGGGCCACCCCGGCGCCACCGATGTAGAGCTCACCGGCCACCCCGACCGGCACCGGCTGCAGCCGCTCGTCGAGCAGGTAGACCCGGGTGTTGGCCAGCGGCCGGCCGATCGGGCACTGCCGGGCCAGCGGGCGCAGGTCGAGGTAGGCGGTGCTGTACACCGAGGTCTCGGTCGGGCCGTAGCCGTTGAGCACCTGCAGGCCCGGCAGCACCTCGGTCATCCGGTGCAGCGCCAGCTCGGGCAGCGGCTCCACCCCGACCAGCAGCTGGCGCAGCGCGAGGCCGGCCAGCCGCTCGGCGGGTGCCTCGTCGATCCAGTGCACGAACGCCGGCGGCAGGTAGGCCTGGCTGATCCGGTGCGTGCGCAGCCAGCCCATCAGGGCCTCCGGATCGACCCGGACGTCCTCGGGCACCAGGTACAGGGTGCCGCCGGTGGTCAGCGGCAGCAGGATCTCCTGCACCGAGACGTCGAAGCCGATGGACGACCACAGCGCCGCTCTGGCAGTACTGCCATCGTCCAGCGGCCCCATGCTGGCCAGCCAGTGGTCGAGCAGGCTGGTGATGCTGGCGTGGCTGACCGCCACCCCCTTGGGACGGCCGGTGGAGCCGGAGGTGTAGATCGTGTAGGCCAGGTTGGCGGGCCGGATCGCGACCTCCGGCGGGCCGGCCTGGGCGCCTTCCGCTTCGGCGCCTTCCGCTTCGATCCCTTCCGCTTCGACCTCGGCCAGCGGCAGCCAGCCCGGCTGGGCCGGCGAGCTGCCGTCGGTCAGCACCAGCGCCGGCCGGGCGTCGGCGACCATGCCGGCCAGCCGGTCGGCCGGCAGCGACGGGTCCAGCGGCAGGTAGCCCGCACCGGCCCGCAGCACGGCCAGGATGCCGACCGCCAGCTCGATCGTCCGGCCGGCGTGCAGCCCCACCAGCTGGTCGGGCCGGACGCCACGAGCCGCCAGCGCCGCCGCCAGCCGGTCCACCCGCCGCCGCAGGCCGGCGTAGTCCAGCTGCCCGGTGCCGTCGCAGACCGCGGCCCGGTCCGGGTGGCTGGCGGCGGCGGAGCGGAACCGCGCCACCAGGTCCGCCGGACCGCCGGCGGCCAGCTCGGTGGCGTTGCGCCCGTAGATCTCGGTGTCCCGCTCGTCCGCGGACAGCAGCTGCAGCCGGCCGACCGGGAGCTCCGCACCGCCGGCCAGCTGCTCCAGCAGCCGGACGTAGTGCCGGGCCAGCCGGGCGACGGTGGCCGCGTCGAACAGGTCGCTGTCGTACTCGAAGTCCAGCTCCAGCTCGCCGTCGCGCTCGCTGACCTCCACCGACAGGTCGAACCGGGCGGCACCGGTGCCGGTCTGCACCGGCCGCAGCGCGAGTCCGGGCAGCTCCAGCTCGCCCAGCGGCATGTTCTGCAGCACCAGCATCACCTGGAACAGCGGGGAGTAGCTGGCGTGCCGTTCCGGGTGCAGCGCCTCGACCAGCTGCTCGAACGGCTGGTCGGCATGTTCGTAGGCGGCCAGCACGCTCTGGCGCACCGCGCGCAGCAGCTCGGCGAAGGACTGCTCACCGGCCACCCGGGTGCGCACCACCACGGTGTTGATGAAGTGGCCGATCAGGTCTTCCAGCTCGGTGGCGTTGCGGTTGGCGAACGGCGTGCCGATGCAGATGTCGTCGGTGCCGCTGTAGCGCCACAGCAGCACCGACAGGCTCGCGGTCAGCGTCATGAACAGCGTCGCGTCGCCGGCCTGGCTGACCGCGCGCAGCCCGCGCAGGGTGTCCGCGCCGGCCGCCACCGACAGCCGCTCGCCGCGGAAGCGCTGGGTGGCCGGCCGCGGCCGGTCGGTGGGCAGCGGCAGCAGGGTGGGCGCACCGGCCAGTTCGGCGGTCCAGTACTCCAGCGAGCTGCCGGCATCCCGCTCGCGCTGCCACAGCGCGTAGTCCGGGTACTGCACCGCCAGCTCCGGCAGCGGGGACGGCGCTCCGGCGGCGTAGGCGGTGTAGAGCCGGCCCACCTCGTCCACCAGGATGCCGGTCGACCAGCCGTCGGCGACGATGTGGTGCACGTTGACCAGCCAGCGGTACTCCCGCTCGCCCAGCTTGAGCAGGCTGGTGCGCAGCAGCGGCCCGGCGGTCAGGTCGAACGGTGCCCGGGCGTCGGCCTCGGTCAGCTCGTCGGCTCGCTGGACCCGCTCGCCGTCCGGCAGGCCGGACAGGTCGACCAGCGGCATCGGCACCGCGGCCGCCGGCCGCACCAGCTGGCACGGCTCGCCGTCGTGCAGTCCGAACACGGTGCGCAGCGACTCGTGCCGGCGCACCACCTCGTCCAGCGCGCGGTGCAGCGCCGCCAGGTCCAGCTCGCCCGAGAACTCGAACGCGGCCGGGTTGTTGTAGAACGGGTTGCCGGGCGAGAGCTGGTCGAGGTACCAGAGTTGGCGCTGCGAGGACGACAGCGGCAGCGGGGCGTCGGTGGCCGGCCGGCGCGGAATCCGGGTTGCTCCGGCGGCTGGTGCTCCACCGCTTGGTAGTCCGGCGGCTGGTGTTGCGCCGGCTGGTGTTGCGGCGGCTGGTGCTCCACCGCCTGGCTGTCCGCCGGCTGGTGCTGAGACTGGTTCGCCGGCGGCTGGTGCTGCGGCTGGTTCGCTGGCGGTGAGGATGGCGATCAGCTCGGCCTTGTGCCGCTGCAGCTCGGCCACCCGGTCCGGGGTGAGGAAGCCCTTCGGCGCGGTGCAGCTGAGCTTGCCGTCGCGCACCCGCAGGCCGGCGCCGTGGCGGGAGAACTCCGCCAGCAGCTGGTGGGCGGAGGCGGCGGTGTCCGGAACGGCGCTCATAGCTCGATCTGTTCCATCTCGACGCCGTCCAGCTCGATCTCGGTCAGCCGCAGCTCGGCCGGTTCGTCTGTCATGAGTTCCGATTGCCCCGACGACCGTTCTTTATGACGGTCGGCCGGTCCGGCGCCGGGACGCAAGCCACCCACCATCGAGTAGATCAGCCGGTGGCTCGGGCTCAGCGCCAGCAGCGGGTCCAGCTCGTCCCGCTCGACCGAGCCGATGCCGCACAGCCCGAGGCCCTGCTCCGGGGCGGCCATGGTGAGCAGCTGCGCCATCGCGCCGGCCTCCACCTGGCAGAAGCCGAGGCTCTCCTCGCCGTAGAGCGGTTCGATGGCGGCGAGGTCGGCGACCAGGAACAGCGCGAACGCGCCCGCCTCGAACACCGGCCGGTTGACGAAGTAGTCGTAGGCGTCCGGGCTGAGTTCCCGGCCGGTGCCGAGGGCGGCCAGCCGGTGGCCGCTCGGGTCGTAGTAGTAGGCCCCGCCCGGCACCCCGGCCACCCGGCCGGGCTTGAGGTAGAGGTAGGTCTGCACCGGGTAGCTGCTGCCGGCCGAGCCGTAGAGGTACTTGGGACGGCCGTCCAGCTCGCGCTGGGAGAGCCAGGCCAGCAGCCCGGACAGCGCCGCCAGCGGCAGCGGCGCGGAGTCGAACTGGCGGACCGAGCGCAGCTGGGCGTAGTGCCGGGCGAAGGCCGGGTCGGCCGGGGCAGTGAGCGGCACGCTGTCGCCGTCGAGACGGCGCAGCCCGAGCCCGGCCGCCTTGAACTCCTGGCGGGCCCGCGGGTCCTCCACCACGCCGGCCTCGGCCACTGGGACGGGAGTGGCCGGCTCCACCGGGGCAATCGGTGCTTCCTCGGCGGCGGCCGGCTGGGCGTGCTGGCGGTACATGCCGATCAGGTTGGCCAGGGTGGGGGTGCGCATCAGCTGCGCCAGCTGCGGGCGGAAGCCCAGCTCGCTGGAGGCCGCGTTGGCGATCCGGACCACGTCGATCGAGGTGGCGCCGAGCTGCAGCAGGTTGGCGCCGGCGGCGATGCCCGGCTGGTCCAGCACCGTCTCGACGATCGCCACCAGCCGGGACTCGGCGGGCGTGCGGGACTGCGCCTCCTGCGCCTGCGGTGCGCCGGCCGGCCCGGGTTCGGCCAGCCGGCCGCGGTCCACCTTGCCGTTGGCCGACAGCGGCAGCGCGTCCAGCAGGGTGAAGGTCGCCGGCACCATGTAGGCCGGCAGCTTGGCGGCCAGGTACCCGGCCAGGCCGTCGGCACTCAGGCCGGCACCGGACGAGCCGGCGCCGGACGAGCCGGCACCGGACGAGCCGGCACCGGACGAACCCGCACCGGACGAGCCGGCACCGGACGAGCCGGCGGCGGACGCGGGCACCACGTAGCCGGCCAGCCGCTTGTCGCCGTGCGCCGCGCCCCAGACCCGGACGGCCGCCGCGGCCACCGCCGGGTGCGACTCCAGCGCCGCCTCGATCTCGCCCAGCTCGACCCGGTAGCCGTGCACCTTCACCTGGCCGTCCTCGCGGCCGAGGAACTCGATGGTGCCGTCCGGCAGCCACCGGCCCAGGTCGCCGGTGCGGTAGAGCCGCTCGCCGGTCACCGGGTGGACGATGAAGCTGGCGGCGGTGCGTCTCGGGGTCGCGCCAGTAGCCGCGGGCCAGGCCCAGGCCGCCGATGTAGAGCTGGCCGGGCACCCAGGTCGGCCGGGGCCGCAGCGCGTCGTCCAGCACGTGGAAGTACTGGCCGGTCAGCGCGCGTGCCGTACGGGATGCTGCGCCAGCCGGGATCGACCTCCCCGATCGGGTACGAGATCGACCAGATCGCGGCCTCGGTGGCACCGCCCAGGCTGTGGATCTCGGCGTCGGGCAGCAGCCGGCGGAACCGGTCCGGCAGGCTGAGCGGGATCCAGTCGCCGGACAGCATCGCCAGCCGCAGCGACGCCGGCAGCGGCCGGCCGCCCTCGGCGTACTCGACCAGCATCGCCAGCAGGGTCGGCACCGAGTTCCAGATGCTGACCCGGTGGGTGTGCGCCAGGTCCAGCCAGTGCGCCGGGTCGCCGGCCAGCTCCGGGTCCAGCAGCACCACCGCGGCGCCGGCGGCCAGGGCGCCGAACAGGTCGAACACCGACAGGTCGAAGCTCAGCGACGACAGCGCCAGCACCCGGTCGGACGGCCCGACGCCGTACCGGGCGTTGACGTCGAGCAGGGTGTTGACCGCCGCCCGGTGCTCGATCATGACGCCCTTGGGCAGGCCGGTCGAGCCCGAGGTGAAGATCAGGTAGGCGAGGTCGGTGCCGTCCCGGGGCACCGGCTGCCAGGCCGGCCCCCCGCCGCCGCAGCTGGCCTCGTCCACCACCAGCCGGGCCGCCCCGGCCGGCAGCGTGCCACCGCCGCCGGGCTGGGTCAGCACCAGCCGGGCCTCGGTGACCTCCAGCAGGTGGGCGACCCGCTCCGCCGGCAGCGCCGGGTCGATCGGCACGTAGGCCGCCCCGGCGTAGAGCACCGCGAGCGCGGCGCTCACCTGCTGCCAGCCGCGCCGCATGCTGATCGCGACCAGGTCGCCGGCCCGCACCCCGGCCGCCTGCAGCCGGCCGGCCAGCTGGCGGGCCTGCGCATCCAGCTCGCGGTAGCTCAGCTGCCGGTCCGGTGCCAGCACCGCCACCGCGTCCGGCTGGATGGCCGCCCGCCGGGAGAACAGCTCGTGCAGCAGCGGCAGGTCGGCGCGCGGCTCGGCCGGCGGCGCGGCCAGCCGGGCCTGCGGCAGCAGCGCGTCCGGGCCGTCCTGCCAGGCAGCCTCGGAGGCCAGCCGGTCCAGCAACCGGCAGTACGCGGCGAACATCTCGGCCACCATGCCGGCGCCGAACAGCTCGTCGAGGCTGTCCCAGTTGAACCGCAGGCCGCCCTGCACCTCGAAGACGGTGTGGTCGATCCACACCTGCGGGGTCTGGGTGATGCTGTGCACCGTGGTGCCGCCGAGCGTGCGGGCCAGGTCGCCCTCGGTGAACTGGCCGAACTCGTCGGCCTGCCCCACGGTGCTGTTGAACACCACCGGCATGGCACCGGGCGCGGTGCCGCGGGCCTTGGACACCTCGCGGGCCACCAGCACGCCGCTCATCGCCGAGTGGTCCATGTCCTGCCAGAGCCGGTCCTGCACCCGGCGGGCCTGCTCGGCGAAGCTCGCGTCCGGGTCCACCTCCAGCTCCAGCAGCACCAGCGAGGTGAAGTCGCCGAGCACGGAGTTGATGTCGGGATGCAGCGGCGGCCGGTTGAACAGCGGCAGGCTCAGGCTGAACCGCGGCTGCCGGCTCCACGGTCGCCAGCACCTCGGCGAAGGCGGTCAGCAGCAGCGTCGAGGCGGTCACCCGGTGCCGGCCGGCCATCGCCTTCAGGGCGGCCCACCGCTCCGGATCGAGGGTGTGCTCGTAGCGGGTGAAGTGCGGGCGCCGGACGGTCTCGGGCTGCCGGGCCAGCGGCAGCTCCGGCGCGCCGGCGAGGTCGGCGGCCCGCTGCTGCCAGTACCGGCGGGCCCGCTCGTAGCGGGGGGTGCGGCGCAGTGCCTGCTCGGCCAGCACGCAGTCGCGGAAGGTCACCGCCAGCGGCGGCAGCTCGGTGTCCGGATCGAGGTAGAGCTGCACCAGTTCGCGTTCCAGCAGGTCGGTGCTGGCGGCGTCCAGGATCAGCGCGTCGGTGCTCAGGTGCAGCCGGGTCTCGCCGTCCAGCAGCGTCACCGCGAACTCGAACAGCGGCCAGCGGCCGGCGTCGAGCAGCTCGTGCGACATCCGCTCGCGCACCTCGCCCAGCCGGCGCTCGGCCTCGGCCGGTGGCAGGCCGCGCAGGTCGTGGCAGGGCATCTGGTAGGCCGGCACCTCGGGCAGCACCCGCTGGCTGCCGTCCGGGGCGAACACCGCGCGCAGCATGTCGTGCCGCTCGATCAGCCGGTTCAGCGCCCGGCTGAACCGGTCGGCGTCGAAGTCGGCCAGCCGGATCTCCTCGTAGCCGTGCGCGCCGACCCCGCCGAGGGCGGAGGTGGAATCCCGGCCCACCCAGTACGCCTGCTGCAGGTCGGTCAGCCCGAACGGCTGGTACCGCCCGTCCGGGTCGGGCACCAGGACGGGAACCTCGGTGTCGGTGCCGCCGTCCGTCGCGTCGAGCTGAGCGGCCAGATCGGACAGCACCGGATGCCGGAACAGGGTGCGCAGCGACAGCTGTGCCGCCATCCGCTGGTTGACGGCGGCGACCAGCCGGGTGGCCAGCAGCGAGTGCCCGCCGAGGGCGAAGAAGTCGTCGTCGGCGCCGACCTGACCCCGGTGCAGCACCTCGGCCCAGATGGCGGCCAGCGCCGCCTCGGTCGGGGTGCGCGGGGCCTGGTGGCCGGCCTGCTCGGTCGGCTCCGGCGCCGGCAGCGCCCGCCGGTCCAGCTTGCCGTTCACGGTCAGCGGCAGCCGGTCCAGCCGCACCCAGCGGGTCGGCACCGCGTGCTCGGGCAGCCGCTGCCGCAGCTGCTCCCGGACTGTCTCGACGGTGCTGGCGCCGGTGGCACCCGACAGGACGAGGTAGCCGACCAGGTGCTTGTCGCCGGGATGGTCCTCGCGCAGCAGCACGGCGGCCTCGCGCACCCCGGGGACGGCCAGCAGCGCCGTCTCCACCTCGCCGAGCTCGACCCGGAAACCGCGCACCTTCACCTGGCCGTCGGCCCGGCCGGTGTAGTCCAGGCTGCCGTCCGGACGGCGCCGGACCAGGTCGCCGGTGCGGTACATCCGGCTGCCCGCGGCCCCGAACGGGTCGGGCACGAACCGTTCCGAGGTCAGCCCCGGCCGGTCCAGGTAGCCGCGGGCCAGGCTCTCGCCGGCGATGTAGAGCTCGCCGACCACGCCGATCGGCACCGGTTGCAGCCGGGTGTCCAGCACGTACAGCCGGGTGTTGTCGATGACGGTCCCGATCGGCGGCAGCGGCGGCCAGTCGTCGGCGTCAGCGATGGCCAACGTCTGCTGGCTGGCCACATGGGTCTCGGTGGGGCCGTACTGGTTGTAGAGCCGGGCGCCGCCGAGCCGGCGCAGCCAGGCGGTCAGGTCCGGGCTGATCTGCAGCGCCTCGCCGGCGGTGACGATCTCGCAGCCGGACGCGGGCCCAGGCCGGCTGGCGTCGGCCATGCCGGCCACCTGCTGCAGCACCGCGACCGGCAGGAAGGCGCGCTGGATATCCCGCTCGGCCAGCAGCTGGTCCAGCCGGTCCAGTTCCTGGTGGCTGCCGCCGGGTAGCAGCACCAGGGTGGCGCCGGAGCACAGCGTG
Organism: uncultured Actinomycetota bacterium; assembly: GCA_963796905.1. Taxonomy (GTDB): domain Bacteria; phylum Actinomycetota; class Actinomycetes; order Mycobacteriales; family Jatrophihabitantaceae; genus Jatrophihabitans_A. The sequence continues at coordinate 86,604 of CAWCNK010000007.1, forward strand.
CTCCACACCTCCTGGAAGGAGACGTCGAAGCTGATCGAGGCGAACTGCAGCACCCGCGCGGCCGGCCGGCTGGCGGCGGTGGCCTTGCGCAGCTGCCACTGCACCATGTTGTCCGCGCTGCGCCAGGTCTGCGCGACGCCCTTGGGGATGCCGGTGGAGCCGGAGGTGTAGAGCAGGTAGGCCAGCTGGTCGGGCAGCCGGTCGACCTTCGGTTCGTCGGCCGGTTCGCCGGCCCAGGCGGCGGCGTCGGCGTCCAGCCGCAGCACCGTGGTGCCGTCCGGCAGGGCCGCGTCGAGGCGGGCCAGGGTGGGCACGTCGGTCAGCAGCAGGGCGGGTTCGGCCTCGTGCAGCAGGTGGTTCAGCCGGGCCGCGGGGTAACCGGGGTCCAGCGGCAGGTATGCGCCGCCGGCCTTGAGCACCGCGACCAGGGCGAGGACCAGGTGCGGCTCGCGCGGCAGGCTGATCGCCACCCGGGTGTCGGGCCGGACGCCCAGGCCGATCAGGTGGTGGGCGAGCCGGTTGGCGCGGGCATCCAGCTCGGCGTAGCTCAGCCGCTGGTCGCCGCACTCCACCGCGACCGCGTCCGGCCGGGCCGCCACCTGGGCGGCGAACAGCTCGGCGATGCTGTGCTCCACCGGGACGGCGGTGTCGTTCGGCTCGGTGACCAGCCGGCGGCGCTCGGCGGCGTCCACCAGGGCCAGCGTCCCGGCCGGCCGGTCCGGGTGGGCGGCGAGCTCGGCCAGCGCCTGCCGCAGGTAGCCGGCGATCCGGGCCGCGGTCCGCGGCCGGAACAGCGCCCCGGCGTACTCCAGGCTGCCGGCGATCCGGCCGCCCACCTCACCGAGGGACAGGGTCAGGTCGAACTTGGCCACCGAGCCGTCCGGCGGCAGCGGCCGCACCTCGACGCCGGGCAGTTCCAGCTCGGCGTTCTCGGTGTTCTGCCAGGCGAACAGCACCTGGAACAGCGGCGAATAGGACAGGCTGCGCGCCGGGTTGACCAGCTCGACCACCTGCTCGAACGGCAGGTCCTGGTGCTCCAGGGCGGCCAGCGTGGTGGCCCGCACCCGGCCCAGCAGCTCGGTGCCGGTCGGCCCGCCGGCCAGGTCGATCCGCAGCGGCAGGGTGTTGACGAACAGGCCGATCAGGCCGTCCAGCTCGGGCCGGCGGCGGTTGGCGGTGGGGCTGCCGATCACCACCTCGGGCTGCCCGGACAGCCGGCTGAGCACCAGCGCCCAGCCGGCCAGCACCGTCATGAACAGCGTGCAGCCGGACCGCCGGCTCAGCTCGTGCAGCGCGGCGGTCAGCTCGGCGTCGAACTCCACGGCCAGCTGGCCGCCGCGGTAGTCCTGCTCGGCCGGCCGCGGGGCGTCGGTGGGCAGCTCCAGCAGTTCCGGGGCGCCGGTGAGCGCCCGCGCCCAGAACTCCCGCTGCCGCTCGGCGACCGGACCGGACAGCCAGTCGCGCTGCCAGGCGGCGTAGTCGGCGTACTGCACCCGCAGCGGCGGCAGCGGATCGGCTTCGCCCCGCCGCAGCGCGGCGTACAGCGCGCCCAGCTCGCGGGCCAGCACGTCCATCGACCAGCCGTCGGCCAGCACGTGGTGCAGGGTGAGCAGCAGGACGTGCCGGTCCGGGCCCAGCGCCACCAGCCGTCCGCGGGCCAGCGGTCCGCCGGCCAGGTCGAACGGCTCTCCGGCCTCCCGCCGCCGCAGTGCCGCCAGCTCCGCCGCCGGGTCGGCGCTGCCGGTCAGGTCGTCGGTGGCCAGCGCGAAGCCGGTGCCGGCCGGGTCGACCTGCTGCACCGGCTGGCCGGCCACCCCGACCAGCCGGGTGCGCAGCGCCTCGTGCCGCGCGGTGAGCGCGTCCAGCGCGCCGGCCAGCGCCGCCCGGTCCAGCGGGCCGTCCAGGCTGAACGCCTCGGGAATGTGGTACGCCGCGCTGCCGCCGTCCAGCTGGGCCAGGAACCACAGCCGCTGCTGGGCGAACGAGGCCACCAGCGGCTGATCCCGGTCGGCGAGCGGCAGGACTTCGGTGGGCTCGGTGGGCTCGGCGGCCGGCTGCCCTGCCACCAGCTCGGCGAGCGCCGCCACGGTCGGGGCGCCGAAGACCGCGGTGGCCGGCAGCCGCACGCCCAGCTGCTGCCCGATCCGCGACACCACCCGGGCCGCCAGCAGCGAATGCCCACCGAGGGCGAAGAAATCGTCGTGCCGGCCGATGTCGTCGGCGCCGAGCAGCTCGGCGGTGCCGTCCTGGCCGACCTGCCGAAGAGCGAGCAGCTCGGCGAAGATCCGCGCCAGCGCGGCCTCCACCGGCCCGGACGGCGCCTGGTCGCCGGCCGCGTGGGCGTAGTCGGTGGCGTCCGGCGCGGGCAGCGCCTGCCGGTCGATCTTGCCGTTCGGGGTGAGCGGCCAGCGCTCCAGCCGCACGCAGGCGGCCGGCACCAGGTGCCGGGGCAGCGCCTCGGCGAGCCACGCCCGGACCTGGTCCGGCGGTCGGCCCCTCGGCCGATCCGTCAGCCCCCTCAGCTGGGCCGGCAAAGCCGTCCGCCGCGCCGCCCGGCTTAGCCCCCTCAGCTGGGCCGGCAAAGCCGTCCGCCGCGCCGCCCGGTCCGTCAGCGGAATGCGCCGGCTCGGTGCGGTAGTAGCCGACCAGCTGCCGCCCGCCGGCGGCCTCGCGGGCCACCACCACCGCCTCCCGGACGCCGGGGCAGGCCGCCAGCCGGGCCTCGATCTCGCCCAGCTCGATCCGGAAGCCGCGCACCTTCACCTGGTGGTCGGCACGGCCGCGGAAGTCCAGCTCGCCGTCGGGCAGCCAGCGGGCCAGGTCGCCGGTCCGGTACATCCGCCCGCCGGGGACGAACGGGTCGGCCAGGAAGCGCTGCGCGGTCAGCTCGTCGCGCCCGAGATAACCGCGCGCGATCCCGGCGCCCCCGAGGTACAGCTCACCGGTCGCGCCACCGGTCACCGGCCGGCCGGCGGGGTCCAGCAGGTAGGCCCGCACGCCGGGCAGCGGCCGGCCGATCGGCAGCGAGCCGAGTGCCTCGATCTGCGCCACGGACCCGGGGAGGCGGTAGCTGGTCGAGTCGATACACGCCTCGGTGACGCCGTAGGCGTGCACGATCGCCACGTCCGGCCCGCACACCCGGCGCAGCCGGGCGGCGCCGGCCACGCTCCAGACGTCCGAGCCGCAGACCACCGTGCGCAGCTGCGGAAGGGCGGTGCCGGCGTCCTGCCAGTGGTCCAGCAGCCCGTCCAGCACGGCCGGCACGATGTCGACGAACCCGATCCCGGCGCTGCGCAGCAGCGCGAACAGCCGGCCGGGGTCCAGCAGCAGCTCCGGCGGGCACAGCACCAACCGACCACCGAAGCCGAGCGAACGCACCAGGTCGGCGGTGAACACGTCGAAGGAGAAGCCGGCCAGCTGCAGGTGCGCCAGCCCCGGCGTCAGGTCCAGCGTCTGTGCCCAGGCCGCGGCGACGGCCGCGAGCTGGTCGTGCTCGACCAGGACCGCCTTGGGGTTGCCGGTGGAACCGGAGGTGTAGATCGCGTACGCCAGCTGCCGGCCGCCCGGCTCGGCGAGTTCTTCCCCAGCGCCGTCACCGGACGGCCCGGCCCGGTCGTCGGCGTCCAGCCGCAGCACGGCGGTGCCGTCCGGCAGGGCACTGGCCAGGGCACCGTCGAGGGTGGCGGTGTCGGTCAGCAGCAGGGCGGGCGTGCTGTCGGCGAGCAGGTAGCTCAGCCGGGCGGCGGGGTAGCCGGGGTCCAGCGGCAGGTAGCCGCCGCCGGCCTTGAGCACCGCGAGCACCGCGACGACCAGCTCCGGGCTGCGCGGCAGGCTGATCGCCACCAGGCTGTCGGGCCGGACGCCGCGCCCGCGCAGCTGGTGGGCGAGCCGGCCGGCGCGGGCGTCGAGCTCGGCGTAGCTCAGCCGCCGGTCGCCCGATTCCACCGCCACCGCGTCCGGACGGGCCTGCACCTGGTCTGCGAAAAGGTGGAGAAAGGTGCGGAACTGCTGACGTGCGTGCACGACCGACACTCCCCTCTCCGGGTCATCATTATTGCCGTTACTTCGCCGGATGTTTACATCGATGTGTAGCCACCGGCGACGGATGACTGCACGCTGGCGGCGAGGTCAGTCCTCGGCCATCGCCCTGACCAGGCTGGCCGGGCGCATGTCCGTCCAGTGCCGCTCGACGTAGTCCAGGCACTGCGCGCGGCTGGCGGCCGGCAGCGCCACCGCCCAGCCGGCCGGGACGTCGGCGAAGGTGGGCCACAGCGCGTGCTGGCCCTCGGCGTTGACCACGACCAGGTAGCTGGCGTCGGGGTCGTCGAACGGATTGGTCATCGCCGCGACCCGGTCGGGTCGGCGGCGATCGAGCGGGCGCGCATCGGGCCGGCGGGGGCGGTCGCGATGGCGGCGCTGGCAGTGGTGGAAGTCGGGGCACCGGCGGTCAACCCGGTGAGGGGAAATGCCATAGCCGGCAGCATAATCGCCCGTTCTCGTCGCCGGAACGGCTCTCACCGGGACGCCGGTGACTGCAGGATCCTCATCTCGCGCTCATCTAGGCCGCAGGCATTGCGGTGCCTGCTGATACATATGACAATTGCGGACAAGTCATCGCTGACACTCGCCAGTGTCACCGGCCCGAGGAGCGGCCATGCCCGCCAACCCGTCCTTGCCAGAACTGCTCAGCGACGAGGTCCGGCGCGACCCGTACCCCTACTACGCCCAGCTGCACCAGCAGGGCGCGGCGTTCGGGCTGGGGCGGGGGAGCCGGTTCGCGGCGCTGGTGTGCGGTTACGACGCGGCCGGCCAGGTGCTGCGCGACCCGAACTTCGGCGTGCTCGACGCGCGCTACCTGGACCGGGGCAGTCCCGGCTGGCGTGGGCATCCGGTGATGCGCATCCTGCAGGCGTCGGTCTTCAACACCAGCGGCGAGGACCACGCCCGGGTCCGCCGGCTGTTCGGGCACGCGATGACCCCGGCGCAGGTCGGCGAGCTGGAGCCGATGATCACCCGGATCGCCGATGAGAAGATCGACCGGCTGGCCCGCTCGGCGCGCGACGGCGACCCGGTGGACTTCATGGCCGGCTTCGCGCTGCCGTTCCCCAGCGACGTGATCGGTGAGCTGCTCGGGGTGCCGGCCGCCCACCGGGCGCAACTGCTGCCGCTGGTGCGGGTCTTCGACTCGGTGCTGGAACTCGGCCAGCACAAGCTGTCCGAGATCCGGGCCGCCGACGCCGCCGGCACCCAGCTGTACGAGTACTTCAGCGCCCTGGTCACCGGCCGGCGGGCCGACCCGCGCGACGACCTGATCTCCGAGCTGGCCGGGCTGGCCGCGCGGGACGACACCGAGCTCACCGAGGAGGAGCTGCTGGCCAACCTGGTGGTGATGTTCAACGCCGGCTTCCGGACCACCGCCAACCTGATCGGCAACGGGCTGCCGCTGCTCACCGGGCAGCCGGACGCGTGGGCTGCGTTGCGGGCCGACCCGGACCTGGCGCCGGCCTATGTCGAGGAGATCCTGCGCTACGACCCGCCGGTGCATTTCGCGGTGCGGTGCGCGCTCACCGACGCCGAGATCGCGGGCGTCCCGGTCGGGCAGGGCCAGTTGGTGCTGGTGCTGACCGGTGCGGCCAACCGCGACCCGAGCCGGTTCGCCGACCCGGACACCTTCGATCCCGGCCGGGTCGACAACCACCACCTGGCCTTCAGCATCGGCCCGCACTACTGCCTCGGTGCGGTGCTGGGCCGGCTGGAGGGCCGGATCGCCTTCCCGCGGCTGCTCGACCGGTTCGACGACCTCGCGCTGGCCGGGCCGCCGCCCGAGCGGCGCGCGCTGATGCTGCGCGGTTACCAGACGTTGCCGGTCCGGCTGCGGCAGTTGACCCGCGCCGGTCGCTGAGCCGCGCGGCGCCGGGAAGACCAAGCCCGCCAGGCCTTGTCTGCAGGCACCTGGTGTGGTCATACTCCGCGCGATGAGCGCACCGATCCTGATCCTTGCGGCGGGCCAGCGCTGCGGCAGCACGCTCGTCCAGCGGCTGCTGTCCTCCCACCCCAAGGTGCTGATCTGGGGCGAGCACGCCGGGCAGTTGCGCGAGGTGCTCGCGATCGGTGACCGGCTGGGCGGCTGGACGGCCGAGCACGGCGAGATCGGCCGCCAGGGCTACGCCCGTTCGGGCCACCAGAGCTTCATGGCCAACCTGACCCCGGAACGCGGCGCCATCGACGACGCGGTGCGGGCGTTCGTCGAGGTGCTGTTCGCCGCGCCCGCCGCGCAGCAGGGCCGGCCGCTGTGGGGGTTCAAGGAGGTCCGGTACGGCCTGGCCGAGGCGGAGGCCTTCCGGCGGCTGTTTCCGGACTGCCGGGTGGTGCACATCGTGCGCGATCCGCGCGACATCCTGCGCAGCCTGGAGGTGTGGGAGCGCGGCGAGTGGCCGCGCAGCGACACCGAGATCGCGATCCGGGACTGGACCCGGGTCGCGGCCAGCTTCTGGACGGCGGCGACCGAGCTGCCGCCCTGGGTGCTCCGGGTGCGCTACGAGGACCTGATCTCTGACCCGGCGCACTGGTGCGCCCGGCTGGCCGAACACTGCGGCCTGGAGGAGGACCTGCTCGACCGGCGGGTGTTCGACCGGCGCATCCACGCGGTCGGCCTGGGCGGCCGGGTCCGCCGGACCATCCTGGACTGGCCCGACCTGCCGGCCTCACTGCGGGCGCTGCTGGACGACGACGAGGTGCGGCGGGTCGGGCGGGCCTGCGGCTACGCCCTGGACGAGGCCGCCGACCCCGACGCCGCCGACCACGACCCCGCCGACCACGACCCCGACGCCGCCGATGCCGAGGCCGCCGACCCCGATGCCGATGCCGACCCCGACGCCGCCCTCGGCACCAAGCCGTGGAGCCACTGATGGCCCCGGCCTGCAGCGTCATCATCCCCACCTACAACCGGGCCGAACTGCTGCGCCGCACCCTGGACTGTCTGGTGGCCCAAACCCTGCCGACGGCTGAGTTCGAGGTGCTGGTGGTCGACGACGGGTCCAGCGATCACACCGCCGAGGTCGCCGCGAGCTATGCCGGCCGGCTGGACCTGAGGTACTTCTTCCAGCCGGACGAGGGCTGGCGGGTGGCGCAGGCTCGCAACGTCGGGCTGGCCGCGGCCACCGGGGCGGTGTGCGTGATGGTCGACTCGGGGGTGCTGCTGCACTCACAGGCCCTGGCCGCGCACCTGGACAGCCACCGGCGGGCCGACGGCCCGGTGGCGGTCATCGGCTGCGTGTTCGGCTTCGGGGCCGACGGCGCCGAGGCGGTGGAGATGGTCCACGCCCTGGAGTCCGGTGGCTTCGACGACCCGGACGCCTTCATCGGACAGCTGCGCGAGACCGGCCGGTGGGCCGACATCCGCGAGCTGTTCTATGCCAAGTACGGCGACGAGTTCGCCGACCTGCCCGCACCGTGGATCGTCTTCTGGACCTGCAACGTGTCGGCCCCGACCGAGGCGCTGCGCGCGATCGGCGGGTTCGACGAGCAGATCCGCAGCTGGGGCGGCGAGGACGTGGAGCTCGGTTACCGGTTGCACCTGGACGGCGTCCGGTTCGTGTTCAACCGCTCGGCGAGCTCGGTGCACTCCCCGCACGGCTCGAGCCTGGCCAGCCGGATGGTCGAAGCCCGCGACGTGCACCGCTACGTCGCGGCCAAGCACGGCACCCCGGTGATGGGGATGCTGCCCAGGCTCGGCGGCGCGCTGAACTACCTGACCTTCAACGACGTGGTCACGGCGCGTGGTTTGCCCGACTGCCGGCAGTACCTGCGCGACCAGGCCGCGGCGCCAACCTCCTCGGCCGCTCAGGGTCCGGGCGAGTAGCGCAGATGCGGTATTCGCGCAGTCACCTGACAGACCGTTCCCGGCCGATATGCTGGCGGTTGCCAGCATCCTCCACACCTGCCACCATCCGCGCCTGCCCCTCGTACCCGTCCAGGCGGGCCGCCCCTGAAAGGACCTGCCGGTCATGAAAGAGAACGTTCGCGAATTTCTCCTGCAGTCGTTGAAGGAGATGAATTACAGCACCGACGGGATCGACGACGACACGGTGCTGGGTCCGGCGGGGGCCGACCTGCAGTCACTGGCCCTGGCGGAGCTGGCGGTCCGGGTCGAGGACGAGTACGGCGTCCGGTTCGACGACGAGGAGGCCGAGATGCTGGCCGGCATGACGGTCGGCGAGTTCTCCGAGCTGGTGGCCACGCGCGCCCAGGCCAGCTCGGCCTCCTAACCCCCAACAGGCGCAGCCGGCCGGAAGGAACAACGTGGCCACTCCCATGGCGGTCACCGGCATCGGCCTGGTGAGCCCGGTCGGCAGCCGGCCCGCCGAGGTGTTCGCCGCGGCCTGCGACGGCCGGTCCGGTGCCAGCCGGCCGGGGCCGGGGCACCCGCTGCACGGCCTGCTCGACGTGGCCGCCTTCGCCCCCGACATCGACCCGGCCAGCGTGCTGCCGGCCACCGAGGCCCGGTTCGTGGACCGGGCCATCGTGATGGCGCTGCGCGCGGCCGAGGACGCGCTGGGCGACGCCGGCCTGCAGGTCGGGCGCGACGTGGACCCGACCCGGATCGCGGTCGCGGTCTCCGGGGTGGGCGGCCTGGGGCTGTTCGCCGAGCAGGCCAACCTGTTCGCGAGCAAGGGCCGGCTCGGGGTCAGCCCGTACCTGCTGCCCGGCGTGCTGCCGAACATGGCCGCGGCCCGGATCGCCATCAAGTTCGGCATCCAGGGCTTCACCACCTCGGCCGGCACCGCCTGCGCGGCCGGTGCCCAGGCGATCGGCGACGCGCTGCGCATCCTGCGGGCCGGCGAGGCCGACGTGGTGCTCGCCGGCTGCAGCGAGGCGCCGCTGTTCCCGACCTTCGCCTCAGCTTTCAGCAATGCCCGGGCGCTGGCGCACGGCTGGGCCGATCCGAGCGAGGCCAGCCGGCCGTTCGACCGGCGGCGCAACGGGCTGGTGCTCGGCGAGGGCGCCGGCGTGCTGGTGCTGGAACGGCCCGAGCACGCCCGGGCCCGGGGCGCCGCCCACTACGCCGAGGTGCTCGGCTGGGGCGCCACCACCGACGCCTACCACCCCACCGCGCCCCGGCCGGACGGCTCGGCCGCGGCCCGCTGCATGCACCTGGCACTGCGCGACGCGGGGCTGGAGCCCGGCGATGTCGGCTACCTCAACGCGCACGGCACGTCCACCAAGGCCGGCGACGCCGCCGAGCTGCGGGCGCTCGCGGCGGTCTTCGGCGCCGCCGGGCCGCCGGTCAGCTCCACCAAGGGGGTGACCGGCCACCTGCTGGGCGACCTCGGGGGTGATCGAGGCCGCCATCGGCATGCAGGCGTTGCAGCGCGGGTTGCTGCCGCCGACGGCGAACCTGGACGATCCCGACCCCGAATCCGAGGTCGACCACATCCGCAAGGAGCCCCGGCCGGCCCGGCCGCGGGCGGTGCTGTCGAACTCCTTCGGCTTCGGCGGCCACAACGTCAGCCTGGTGCTGGCCAACCCGGGCACGGCCGGCACTGCTGCGGCCGGGCACGGCTCCACGGAAGGTGAGCGCTGATGGCCGATTCCGCGCAGCTGTACCGGACGGTCCGGCTGATCCGCAGGTTCGAGCAGCGGGCCATCGACCTGGTCCGGCGCGGGGTGATCCCCGGCGGCATCCATCCCTACATCGGGCAGGAGGCGATCGCGGCCGGGGTGTGCGGGGCGCTGCGCACCGACGACATCATCACCAGCACCCACCGCGGCCACGGCCACGTGCTGGCCAAGGGCAGCGACCCGGTGCGGATGCTGGCCGAGCTCGCCGGCCGCGAGACCGGGCTGAACCGGGGCCGCGGCGGGTCGATGCACGCCGCGGACGTCAGCACCGGCATCTACGGGGCGAACGCCATCGTCGGTGCGTCGGCGGCGATCGCCACCGGGGCGGCCTGGTGGCACCGGCAGGCCGGCCGGGACCTGGTCACGGTGACCTTCTTCGGTGACGGCGCGGTCAACCAGGGGGTGCTGCTGGAGGCGCTGAACCTGGCCTCGCTGTGGCAGGCGCCGGTGCTGTTCATCTGCGAGAACAACGGTTTCGCCACCTCGATGCGCACCCCCGACGCGACCGCGGGCACCATCCTGGGCAGGGCGGCGGCGTTCGGCATCCCGGCCGAGACCATCGACGGCATGGACCCCGAGGTGGTGCTGGCGGCCAGCGCCGCGGCGGTCGAGCGGGCCCGCTCCGGCGGCGGCCCGACCCTGCTGGAGTGCCTGACCTACCGCTTCGACGCCCACCACACCTGGGAGTACCAGGCCCGCCCGCGCTACCGGACCCCCGAGGAGGTCACCGAGGGCAGCGTCCGGGACCCGGTGGAGATCCAGGGTGCCCGGCTGGCCGACGGCGTCCGGGACGGCATCGACGCCGAGATCGAGGAGCTGCTGGACCGGGCCGAGCAGTTCGTGCTGGACAGCCCCGAGCCGGACCCGGCCGGCGCGCTGGATCACCTGTATGCCGACGGCCTGCGGGCCCGGGCGGGGGCGAGCGGATGACCATCCTGTCCTACCTGAAGGCGCTGAACCGGGCGCTGGGTGCCGAGATGGAGAGCGACCCGACGGTCTGCGTGTTCGGCGAGGACATCCGGGTGGCGGTCAGCAACGTCACCACCGGACTGCTCAAGCGCTTCGGCCCGGACCGGGTGATCGACATGCCGATCTCGGAGCAGGCGTTCACCAGCGCCGCCACCGGGGCGGCGATGGCCGGCGCCCGGCCGGTGATCGAGTTCCAGATCCCGGCGCTGCTCTACCTGGTGTTCGAGCAGATCGCCAACCAGGCGCACAAGTTCTCGCTGATGACCGGCGGCCAGTTGAAGGTGCCGGTCACCTACCTGCTGCCGAGTTCGGGCTCGCGGGCCGGCTGGGCCGGCCAGCACTCCGACCACCCGTACAGCCTGTTCGCCCACGTCGGCATCAAGACGGTGGTGCCGGCCACCCCGACCGACGCCTACGGCCTGCTGCTGTCGGCCATCCGCGACGACGACCCGGTCATCTTGTTCGCGCCGTCCGGGGCGGTCAGCCAGCGCGAGGACGTCGACTACGCCACGCTCGGGCCGGTGCCGATCGGGCAGGCCCGGATCCACCGGCCGGGCACCGACGTCACCGTGGTGGCGGTCGGGCATCTCGTGCACGATGCGATCGCGGTCGCCGAGGAGCTGGCGGACTCGGTGTCGGTCGAGGTGTTCGACCCGCGCACCCTGTACCCGTTCGACTGGCCGGCGCTGGCCGCGTCGCTGGAGCGGACCGGGCGGCTGGTGGTGATCGACGACTCCAACCGAAGCTGCGGCATGGGGGCGGAGATCCTGGCCACCGCGGCCGAGGAGATGCGGCTGATCGCGCCGCCCAGGCGGATCAGCCGGCCGGACGGCGCGGTGCTGCCGTTCGCCCGTGCCCTGGACCTGGTGGTGCAACCGAGCCGCGAGCAGCTGCGGACCGCGATCGAAGCGGTGCTCAAGCACTCCTGACGCCGGCCGTCCCGGCACCGGCGGTGCGGTGGAGATTGACGTCGTGCGGGCGGCTTGCTCTGATACGTCCATGTCGTTGCAGCCGGCCGAGAGCCGCCTCGTCGTGCCCTTCGCCGGAACGCTGTCCGGCCGGGCCCCGCTGACCTGGGGCGAGAAGGCCCTGTTGCAGGACCAGCGTGAGACCGGCCTCGCCCTCAACGCCACCGGCGCGCAGGCCCTGGCCAAGGGCGACACGGTGGAGGAGGCGGCGGCCCGGCTGGGCCGGATGCTCAGCAAGCATCCGGCGCTGCGGGTGCGGCTCGGCACCGATCCGGACGGCAGCCTCTACCAGCAGGTGTACGAGAGCGGTGAGCTGGCCGTCGAGGTGATGGACTTCGCCGACTCCGACGACCCGGCCGAGGTCGCCGCCTTCACCGAGCGGCTCTGGCAGCAGTGGCTGATCCAGCCCATCGACCATTTCGACGACTGGCCCGCCCGGATGGGCCTCGTCCGGCACCGCGGGGAGGCGCTCTACCAGATCCTGTCGTTCAACCACCTGGTCATCGACGGCACCTCGATGAGGTACCTGATGCCCGAGCTGGGGGTGGGTGAGCTCCCCGCGGGGGCCGGTAGGACCAGCCCGATGAACATCCTGGAGCTGGCCGAGTACGAGCAGACCGAGGCCGCCCAGAAGGTCAGCCGGCGGGCGATGCGGTTCTGGGAGAACCAGCTGCGCGACATCCCGCCCCGCACCTTCGGCGAGCCGATCTATCCGGACGGCCGGCAGGGCAAGCGCTTCTGGCACGCGACGTTCGGCTCGCCGGCCGCCTACTACGCGGTGCTGGCGATCGCCCAACGAACCGGTGCCGACGTCTCCCGGGTGATGTTCGCCGTGCTCGCCGCCGCGCTGGGCCGGGCCCTGGGCCTGGACCGGTTGCGGGCCAAGGTCATCCTGAGCAACCGGTACCGGCCCGGTTTCACCGAGGTGATCGGCCCGCTCGCCCTGAACGGCATCCTGACCATCGACCTCACCGACGCGACGCTGGACGAGCTGATGGGCCGGGGCCGGCAGGCACTGCTGGCCAGCGGCATGCACGCCTACTACGACCCCGACCACCTCAACGAGCTGATGGCCCGGTTGGATGCCGAGCGCGGTTACCCCGCCGAGGTGACGCTGCGGATGAACGACCGGCGCCGGACGACCCAGAAATGGATGGCGGAGGAGGCACGGGCGCGCCGGGTCACGCCGGCCGACGTCGAATCGCGACTGGGCGAGACCTTCTTCTCCTGGGACGGGACGCTGGACACCTTCCACGACGACGCGTTCGTCACCATCGAGGACTACCGCGGCACCTTCTACCTGCAGCTGATCTTCGACATGGCCTGCTTCACCGAGAAGCAGATCGAGGATTTCGTCTACGGCGTGGAGCAGGTGGCCATCGAGGCGGCCTTCGACGCGAACGTGCCGGCCGGCTGCGGCTGAGACCCCGTTCCACCCACGGGGGTACCCCCGGCGTTGACGTACCGCCGGGGCCTTGCTCGAATACCCCCATGTCTGTGCAGCCAGTCGAAAGCCGGTCCGTGGCGCCGTTCTCCTCGACGGTGTCCGGCCCGGCGCCGCTGACCTGGGGCATGAAGGCGGTGCTGCGCGACATCCGCGAGAGCGGCTTCTCCCTCAACGCCAGCGGCGCCCAGCCGGTGGCCGACGGCGACACCGTCGAGATCCTGGCGCAGCGGCTGGCCAGCGTCGTCAGCCGGCATCCGGCGCTGCGGGTCCGGCTGGACACCGACGCCGAGGGCCGGGACAGCATCGTGGTGGGCGAGTCCGGTGAGGTGACCGTCGAGGTGCTGGACTTCGGCGACGACGAGGACCCGGTCGAGATCGGCAGGTACATCGACCAGCTCTGGCTGGACTGGTTGCTCACCCCGTTCGACCACTACCGCAGCCTGCCCATCCGGTTCGGGGTGATGCGGCACGAGGGCCGGGCGATCTACCAGGTGCCCTGCTACAACCACCTGGTCGTCGACGGTGCCGCGATCAACATGCTGATGGAGGAGTTCAGCACCGGCAAGCCGGCCGGTGGCTCGATGAACCTGCTGGACCTGGTGCAGCGGGAGCGCACGCCGCAGGCGATCAAGGCCAACGACCGGTCGCTGAACTACTGGCAGACCCACCTGCGCGACATCCCGCCGCGCACCTTCGGCAACGGGATCTCCCTCGACGGGCGGCAGGGCAAGCGGTTCTGGCACGCCCGGTTCAGCTCGCCGGCCGCCCACCTGGGGGTGCTGGCGATCGCCCGGCGGACCGGCATGGACACCTCCCGGGTGCTGTTCAGCGTGATCGCCACCGCGTTGGGACGGGCGCTGGAGATGCCCACGCTGACCGCCAAGGTGATCTCCAGCAACCGGTTCCGTCCCGGCCTGGCCGACGTCGTCGCACCGATCGCGCAGAACTCGCTGGTCACCGTCGACCTCGCCGGCGCGACCGTGGACGAGGTGGTCGCGCGCGGCCGGCGGGCCCTGCTGGCCGGTGGCATGCACGCCTACTACGACCCGGACCGGCTCAGCGACCTGATGGCCCGGCTGGATGCCGAGCGCGGCTACCAGGCACAGGTGAGCTGCCGGATCAACGACCGGCGGATGTCGAACCGGCAGTCGGTCGACGAACAGGCGCGCACCGCCGAGGTGACTCGGGACCAGATCGAGGCCAAGCGCGGCCAGACCTGGTTCTCCTGGGACGGCACCCTGGACCACCTGCACGAGCAGGCCTTCATCACCGTGGAGGACCACCCCGACACCGTGCACCTGCAGCTGATCTTCGACATGTCCTGCTTCACCGAGTCCCAGATCGAGAACTTCGCCTACGGCGTCGAGCAGGTGGCCGTCGAGGCGGCCTTCGATCCCGAGGCACCGGCCGCCGTCGGCTGAGCCACCTGCCCTCTCAGCAGCTCAGGGTGCTGAGGGAGTCACAGCGGACCTGCCGCAGGTCCTCGTCGATCCAGTAGGAGCAGAAGACGGCGGTACCGCCACGCACCGTGCCGGGGATCCGGCCTCACGGTGATGTGTGACGTGACGGACCAAACTGTCAGAGGGTCGCGGGACAATTTGAGGCATGAAGCAGGAGTTCTCCATCCCGTTGCTGGCGGCTCGTATCGCCACCGAAGCGGACGCGTCGGCGTGTCCGTAGGTTGGGTCGGCGACACACGTATGCTCGGCGAGCTGTTGACCACGGGACCTACTAGGCTTGGCGGTATGGCGGTGCTTGTGCGGAATCCTGGCCCCGAGCACACCCAAGTCAGACTTCCAGTGATCGCGAAGCTGCATAAGCTTGGCTGGTCTGAGGGGCAGCTTCGCTGGCGGCCAGCTTGGCACGTTCCCGAGACACCGCACGATGCGGCTAAGCGGGAGGTCGGCAAGTCGTTCACCGGGTGGCCGGTCGATCTGGTCATCTTCGACAGCGACGAGCACGCCAACGAGTGGGAGCACGTCCAAGTCCTATTCGAGTTCAAGCGACCGGACCTCGAAGGCGGCGTGAGTCAGCTTGAGACCTACCTGCTTCGCGAACCACGCGCCCGCTATGGCTACTGGACGAACGGCACGGACAGTGTCGGGGTCTACAAGCTGGCCGATGGCACGTTCGAGCATGTGCCCGGCGCGCCGCTTCCGTCACCGCATGACGATTTCGCCAAGCCTGGCGCTGAGCCGCTGACCTATGACCGGCTACGGGAGCCGTCCGCTCGGGAGTTGAAGAGCATCTTCAAGCGGCTGCTCGAAGGCACAGTCGCAGGTGACAGCCGTTCCACCCGCCCGGATGACCAGTTGAACCAGACCTGCAATCTGCTCCTGCTGAAGCTGCACTCTGATACGAACGCGGCCGACACACCGTCCGAGCCTGTGCGCTTCCAAATGTCCTCCGACGAGGCGAGCACCGCGAAATCCATTCACGAGCAATTCGAAGAAATGCGGCTGCTGCGTACCGACGTATTCACCGAGAACCAAGACCAGAGCTTGGTACTGGATCCGCACACGATCCAGCAAGCCGTGTATGAGCTGAGTCCTCTGCGGCTGCTGGACATGGGTGCCGAGGCGGTGTCCACCGCTTTCCAGGTCTTCCGGCGGGCGAATCTCAAAGCGGGTGAGGGGCAGTATTTCACCCCGCGACGGATTATCGACAGCGCGGTGGAGTTGATGGACGTGCGCCGGGAAGACAAGATCATCGACCCGGCCTGCGGGACGGGTGGTTTCCTCATCCAGGCGTTCATGAGCGTGAACAGCCGCCTGACTGGGCCCCGGGCACAGGCCAGCGCCCGGACATGGGCGCACAAGCAGGTCTTCGGCGTTGACAAGGACAGCATAAATGTCAAGTTGGCGCGCGCGGTCATGGTGATTCTCGGCGACGGGTCGGCGAACATTCATGTAGGCGATTCGATCCGGACGCATCGTTGGGGTACGGATTACCCGCATATTCAGGCGCCCCTTAAAGACAATTCCTACACCGTTGTGCTGACCAATCCACCCTTTGGCCGCAATCTGCGATTGTCACAGGCAGACGCCAAGCGCAACAAGTACAGCATTTCCAACGCGGCGGCGGATAATGTCCCCGGCGAATATGCAGCGCTTGAAATTGGGCTGATCTTTCTTGAGCGATCCTACCGCCTTCTCGTGAAAGGCGGCCGACTCGGGATCATCCTGCCGGAAACCTACTTCTTCTCCCCGACCTATTCGTGGTTGCCTGATTGGTTGGACGGACGGCTGGAGCTACGCGGCGTTTTTAATATCCCCATGGAAGCGTTCCAAGGTTTCTGTCGCGCCAAGACCAACTTCTACGTCTTCGAGAAGGTCTGACGTGCACAAGCCGAGCTGGTTCAAGCAGGGGCTCGTCGCTGTGTCGAACGCACCGACCTGCGGGATCAACAAGGACGGCGAAGAGCTGTACCTGATCGAGGCTGCCACCGGACTCCGGACAACCGAGATGGATGACAGCCTCCACCGGGACGTGGAAGCCCTCACCAGCGGCAAGGTCACCGACACCCTCACCTGGGTAGATACCGACGAGATCAAGGCAAGCCGCTATGTCGTGCCTGCCTACTATGACGAGCGTCCACTTGCCGAATACCGCGCCGAGCGTGCGCAGAAATGGCCGGCCTACCGTGACGCCACACTCGGGGAATTGATCGCGGAAGGTCGGCTGATAGTGCGTGGCGGCCACGGTAGTCCGTCAGCGGACGTGCGAACTGGCACCGTTCCCTATATCAAGGTGTCCGACCTGCGAGCGGGCCAAGTGAATATTAACCCGACCAACAGGGTTTCCGAAGTAGTTGCGCGCCGATACTGGCGGGGCGAAGACAGCAAGCTTCAACCGTTCGACCTGATGACCCCTGCTCGAACAAGCAAGAATATCGGCGATCTGGCAGTTCTTATGCCTGGTCAGGAACAAGTCGTTCTCACCAAAGAAATCCTCATCCTCCGGCCCGGGCCAGCCGCCCATTTTGATCCCTTCTATCTACTCTGGGCGATGAGCTTACGCATTGTGCGGCAACAATGGCGGCGCCTTGTATTTATGCAGACGAACCGCGAGGACACCGGCAATCGATACGAAGAGCTGGTAATACCTGTGGCTGGCTCAGCGGAAGAGTGTGCGAGGGTATCGGAGCCTTTCCGTAAGTACTACCAAGGTGTGGCAAAGCTGCGAGAGGACTTCCAAGAATTCCTGGAATCCGACCCTGACCACCACGTGTTCCTCGGGTCGGCAACCATCGAGGATGAGGCCCCGGAAGATGCGGCCGTCTAGCCGCGCGCCTGGTTCGCGTGGCTAGACAAAGAGAGTTGTCGTAGGCCCCCTCTAGGCTCCCGCCGAGTAGGCAGGGGAAGGGGTGATGAGGACTCGTCAGGGACGGGCTGCACGCAAGGCCCATGGGCGCCCCCGGCCGGTGCGCTAACACCGACTAGGACCTTGATCGCACAGCTAGCGTGATAGGACTACGACCCAATGCAGCACGATACCGACCCAACCCTGCCGAGCCTCCGGCTGAGTGGAACTCACCCCAGAACAGCCCTGGCGACCGGCCCTGACGACGACTCCGGAGCACCGTTCCAGTACGACGAAGGCGCGCCTTGGTGCGGGACCGCGCCAGCCACCCGCAGTGGATTGACCGGCACCTGTTCATCAGTCAGAGCACCAGGCAACTGGTGGTTGCGTGCCCCTTGCCGGTCCGTGGGTCCGTCACGCACCGTGCCGGGTATCCGGCCCCACCACAGGTTGCTGGCGATGTCGGCCTGACGCCGAACCCCTCGGTAGGGGTCATGGCGGGTCTGCCGATCGATCCAGGCCGCGACGGCGGTGAGGAGGTCACTGTCCGGTGACTCAAGATCCATCCACGCGAGCAGCCGCTCATGAAAGCCGACCGACTCCCAGAACGGAATGTCTCCGAAGGTCACCGCTTCGCGAGTCCGAGGACGGCTCCTCGGTCATCACGCGAAAGCGGGTCGTGTAGCCGATCTGCGGCGCCGGCGAGCCATGCCTGGGTGACAGCTGGATCGACGGCGAAGTCCTCATCGTCGTCGGACTCATCGGTCGGCTGGTGGTGAGCGAAGTACTCGCGGATCTCGGCCTTGGCCATCACCTGTGATCCGCCCGCTCGGCGACGGGCGTCAGCGGTCGCCCACGGCTGCTCGTTGTGGGTCAGCGCTTCGAGATCGGCACCGGTCATGGCGCCGTACCGGCTGAGGACGTAGCCGATGGTGTTGAGGGTGCCCTGGTCGAAGGAGGCTGTCGGCACCGGGTCGGCCTGGTCGTAGCGCTCGGCTCGCCAGAGTGAGGCGACCACCGGGCCCCGGTCCCACGCCTGGAAATCCTCGGAGAACATCGGCTCGCCGAAGGCGCCGAGATGGTGGCCCTGGCAGTAGTAGAGGAGCTTGTGCAGCTTCTTGGTCCCGACCCCGGGTAGCCGCCGCCGGAGTTCGGCGGCAACGTCTTGGGCGGAGTACGAGGCCATGACCGCATGCTATGGCACAGCTACGACAGCAGCCGGCAGTCGACTCGTGCCTGTGGATGAGCCGGATCGTCCAGGCCTTGTCCGCCTGACGCGCTACCTCCCGGTGTGCGGTATTGACGCCCGGCTGCGCCGTACCGCAGGCTTACCCCGGTTCCGCAGTCACCCCACGCCCCGAACCGGCATTGTCACGAATTCACTCCGCACCGCGGCCCGGACGAAGATAGGTACCTCGAAGATGACCGTTGCAGCCGAGCTGCGGCACTACCCGTTCGAGCCGTTCACCGGCGACCTGGACGACGAACTGCTCGCCATGGTCGAGACGGACCCGATCACCCGGGTGATCCTGCCCGACGGCCGGCCGTGCTGGCTGGTGCTGGACTACGAGGGCTGCTGCACGGTTCTGGCCGACCCGCGCTTCTCCCGGCTCATCTCGGGCGCGACCGAAGCGCCCGGCGAGGACGCCCCCCGCTCGCTGGTGATGGACGGCGCCCCGCACGCCTGCGTGCGCCGGATCGCCAGCCGGGCGTTCACCGCCCGGCGGATGGAGAGCTACCGGCCGCGGGTACAGCGGCTGGTCGACGGGCTGGTGGACGACCTGATCGCCGGCGGCCAGCCGGGGGACCTGGTGAGTTCGCTGGTGGCCCCGCTGCCGATGCTGGTGGTGTGCGACGTGCTCGGCGTGCCGGCCACCGACCACGAGCGGTTCTACGGCTGGCTGGAGGGGATCAACTCGGTGATCTCCTACGGCCTGGTCGAGGCGGTGGACTCCCAGCAGGCGCTGCGGGACTACCTGGCCGAGCAGCTGGTCGCCAAGCGCGCCGCACCCGCCGACGACCTGCTCTCGGTCTGGCTCGGCGAGCAGGCCACCAGCGACCTGACCGACGCCGAGCTGGTGGAGCTGGCCGTCGGGGTGCTGATCGGCGGCATCGAGATCAACTCGACCAGCACCGGGCTGCGGGCGCTGTTCCAGAACCCGGAGCAACTGGCCAAGCTGCGCGCGAACCCGGAGAAGCTGGGCGCCGGTGCGGCCGACGAGACCCTGCGCTACACCACGGTGAGCGCGATGTTCCGGGTGGTCGTGATGTCGCACGACATCGAGCTCGGCGGCGTGCAGATCCGCGCCGGCGAGTCGGTGATGGCCCTGCCCTGGTACGGCAACCGGGATTCGCGGTTCTTCCCGAACCCCAACGTCTTCGACATCGAGCGGGCGTCGAAGACGCCGCACCTGACCTTCGGCTTCGGCCCGCACTTCTGCCTGGGCGCCGCGCTCGGCAAGATGCAGGTCGAGCTGTCGCTGGCCACCCTGCTGCGCCGGCTGCCGAACCTGGCGCCCGCGATCCCGCTGGACGAGCTGCCCTGGCGGCACGACCGGATCAACATGGGGATCGCCAAGTTCCCGGTCACCTGGTAGCCCCTGGCCGCTGGGATGTCGTGCGTGATAGTCACCAGTCGCTAGGACGACCGGTCGGTATCACACACGAGTTCGGGAGTGGCTGAGACGTACGGCGTCAGTAGTTGTCGACCGCGTTGACCCGGGCCGAACTGGGGTATGGCTCGCATGCCGGCTTGAGACGGTCCTGTCGGGTGTCGCTGGCATCATCACGGCGTGACCAGGACTTTTCCCGGCGAAAGAGCCGGAGCCCGCAACTTGCAGGCATTCCTGGATGAATCGCAGTCACATTCCACTCTCGATCCGCACTGTTACGTCTTGGCTGCCGGGATCTGTGCGCGCGGCGATCTCGATGCTGCTCGCAGCACGATGGACGGCATGAGACTGCGAGGGCAGCTCAAGGTTCACTGGCGAAACGAGTCCACCGCGCGCCGCCGCCAAGTCACGGCTGCCGTGGCCAGCCTTCCGCTGCGGCACCTGGTGGTCGTTCGTGATGGGCGCCCCGATGAACGCCCCGAGCGCCGCCGCCGGCACTGCCTGGAGCGGATGCTGTTCGAGCTGGACCGACTGCAAGTCGATACCGCGACCTTCGAGTCGCGAGGCCTGGCCGACGATCGCCGTGATCGGAACATGCTCGATGCGTTGCGCGCCCGCAAGGTGGTGTCAGGGGAGTTGCGCATCGCGCACACACCCGGACCGAAGGATGCGCTGCTCTGGGTGCCAGACATCGTCTGTGGTGCCGTGACGAGCGAACGCACCGGACAGGTGGAATACGCGAACATCCTCGGCGCGCGGCTCCGGGTCATCTCGATAGCCGTGCAGTAGCCCTCGGAAACGCGAAGCCTCGGGCCCTGTCGTCCGGCAGGAAGTCCCGAGGCTCACTTCCGGGTCCACCGCGATGGCCCGGCTACCAGTCCATCATCCACGCAGCCCGGACACCGGTCAACCGACGTACGGGCGTCAGTAGTTGTCGACCGCGTTGACCCGGTCCGGCCAGTACCGGGCGCCGGGCGCGGCCTGGTAGTGCGGCCAGCGCGGCTGGTCGCCGGTCGGGTGGTCGCCGAGCACGGTGACCCGCTGGCCACGGCGGATGTCGCGGTAGTCGTTGACCGCGTAGTGCTGGGTGGCCCGGTTGTCCCAGATGGCGATGTCGCCCGGCTGCCAGCGCCAGCGGCAGGTGAACTGCGGTCCCTCGGAGAACCGGAACAGGTACTCCAGCAGCGCGTCGCTCTCGTTGCGGGTCAGCTGCGGGATGTGCGAGGTGAACAGCCGGTTGACGTAGAGCGAGCGGCGGCCGGTCTCCGGGTGCACCCGCACCACCGGGTGCTCGGCCCGGCTGGTGAACTCGTTGCCGATCCGGATCACGTGGACCGCGGTCAGCCCGTCCAGGAAGTCCCGCAGCGGCGCGGACAGCTCCTCGTACACCAGGTGCTGGTTGGTGAACATGGTGTCGCCGCCGGTCTCGGGCACCTGCAGCAGCTGCAGGATGGAGAACTGTCGGCGGGCTCTGGTGAAAGGTCATGTCGGTGTGCCAGACGTCGACCCGGCCGCCGTCCTCGGAGTCGATGATCACGATCTCGGGGTAGCCCTCGAGCCGCGGCAGGTACGGGTGCAGCTCGACCTCGCCGAACCGCGCGGCCGAGCGCGATGTGCGACTCGGGGGTGAGGTCGGCCTGCCCTGTGATGAAGACCACTTGGTGGTCCAGCAGCAGCTGGTGGATGCGCTCGAAACCGGAGTCGGTGAGGTGGTTGATGTCCATGCCGGAGATCTCCGCGCCCAGCGCGCCGGTCACCCGCCGGACCTCCGGCTCGATCGAGGTGGTCATCGTTGCTTCCTTCCCGATTGCCGCGCACTGGCGAAATCTGTGATGTCTGCGCCAGCGCATCCTCTCAGGTCGCGCAGGAGTCCACCAGCGCCTTGACTGCGTCGTGACGCCCTTGACAGAATCCGCCGGTCCCGACGACCGCCGTTGGGCTGCTGAACGAAAGGCTCCTTCATGGCGGTCGACGACCGGGTCAGCACGAGCGCGAACGACCGGCTGGACGAGCTGGTGGACCTTGCCACGCCGCTGGGCGTGCGCACCGTGGTCACCCTGCGCATCCCCGACCAGATCGCGGCCGGCGTGCACCACCTCGACGACCTGGCCAAGAGCTGCGACGCCGACCCGCAGGCGCTGGGCCGGCTGCTGCGCTTCCTGGCGCACCGAGGGGTGTTCGACGAGGAGACCCCGGACAGCTTCACCCTCACCGACGTCGGCGAGCTGCTGTGCGATCGGGGCGCCGGCGGCCGCGGCGCCTACCTCGACCTCGACAGCCTCGGCTCGCGCACCGACCTGGCCTTCCTCGCGCTGCCGCAGGCGATCCGCACCGGTGAGCCGAGCTACTGCCGCCGTGCACGGGCGTGACTACTGGTCCGACCTGGATGCCGACCCGGCGATGCGGGCCTACTTCGACGAGCTGATGCGCAGCCAGCAGCTGATCACCGCGCCCGAGGTGGCCTCGCTCTACCCGTGGCACCAGGTCGGCTCGGTCACCGACGTCGGCGGCGGCTCCGGCGGCCTGCTCGCCGAGCTGCTGGCCAGCCACCCGCACCTGCGCGGCACCCTGGTGGACCGGGCGCTGCCGGTGGCGACCGCGGCCCAGCGCTTCGCCGACCGGGGCGTGGCCGACCGGGCCGAAGGGGTGGTCGGCGACTTCTTCAGCCCGCTGCCGACCGGCGCGGACGTCTACGTGATCTCCCGGGCGCTGACCGACTGGAGCGACCGGCACGCCGCCGCCATCCTGCACCGGCTGGCCGAGGCCGCCGGGCCGTCCGGCCGGGTGCTGGTGGTCGAGGTGATGCCGACCGAGCCGTACGTGCCGAACCTGTCGACCTACGACCTCACCATGCTGGTCTCGGTCGGCGGCCGGGAACGTGGCGTGGACGATTTCATCGCGCTCGGCACGGACGCCGGGCTGGCGCTCACCGCGACCTACACCGGCACCGGCGGGCTGACCCTGCTGGAGTTCCAGGCCGCCGACAGCTGAGCCTCAGCCGGCCTCGAAGCCGGCTGCTGTGAAAGCGGCGAGGCAGAGGTAGCCCAGCTCCGGGTCGTAGTCGGCGGCGACGACCAGGTCTGGGCCAGAGCTGAGTTCGTCCAGCAGCTGCCACCACACCCCGGTCGTGGGCTGGCCGGCCGGTACCACCCGCACGTCGCCGGGACGGCCGGGCCAGGCCTCGGCCAGTGCCGGGTTGGCCACCACCCGCACCTGGCCGAAGCCGGCCGAGAGCTCGCCGAGGTCGGCGGCGGCCTGCTTGGCCACCGGCTCGGTGGCGGCCTGCGTGGCCGCGGGGTCAGCGGCCAGGTCCGGGCGCTGCCGCAGGCCGACCAGCCGATCCGGCAGCGCCCGCCGCGAACGCCCGCATCCCCGGCCGCGCCCGCATCCCGAACGGCGCCGCCGTCGAACAACAGCGCCACGCCGCGGTGCTCCGCCGGCCGGTCGGCCGCCGACGGGTAGGGCAGCCCGGCCTGCTCCAGCGCGATCAGCAGCGCGCGCCGGCCGGTGCCGGCGGCCAGCTGGTCCCGGACGATCCGCAGCCCGGTGAAGGCGGCGGCCGTGCCCTGGTCGCTGATCGCGAAGGACAGCGGGGTGCCCGGGCACACCGAGCTGAGGTAGGTGGCGGTGGCCCGGCCGGGCTGGGCGTCGTGGATGGCGTAGGCCAGCACCAGCAGGTCGACCGGCCGGTCGGGCGGCACCAGCGCCCGGATCAGCGCCTCGGCCATCTCGCCGTAGGACTGCCCCCAATCCGCCCAATCCGCAGCGGATCCCTCGACGGGGTAACGGCTGTCCGGGTACGGCCGGGTCAGGTCGGTGAGGTAGGTCGCCAGGTCGGCCCGGCTGGCCGGGTCGTCGAGAACCCGTGCCGCCCCGGAGAACACCTGGCGCTCGAACCCGACCAGCCAGGGACCGGCGGGCCCGGGTGAACCCGGCTCGGCGACGGGCCCCGGCACTAGGCCGGGCGGTGGTGGCCGGCGACGAAGGTGGCCAGGTCCCCGACTGTGACGATCTTGTCCTGATCCATCAGCTCGACGTCGATCTGGATGTCGAGCTGTTCCTCCAGCCGGAGCATCAGCTCGAGGCCGAGCAGCGAGCTGACCATCAGCTCGTCCATCAGCCGCATGTCCTCGGTGACCTGCTCCTCGCGCTCGAGCAGCAGCACCAGCAGGTCACAGGTGGTCTTGACCACCTCCTGCCGGAACTGCGAGTCCACGCCGGTATCTGGTAGTGCCATTCATCGCCTCTTTCTCAAGTACCCCGGTGAATTGGCACTGTAGTCAGTGTTGGAACACCATGGCGGCGAAAGTCGCACCAAGGCCGGCTCCGACCGTCGCAACCAGGTAACGGTCGCCGGGCCGCAGCAGCCCTCGCTCGCGGGCGGTCTGGTAGTTGAGGAAGGCGTCGGCGCAGAAGACGTGGCCGTTGCCGGCGATGTTGTCCAGCACCACCCGGTCCACCGGGTACCCGATCAGCCGGCACATCCGCTGCCAGGTCACCAGGTTGATGTTGTGCGGCAGGATCAGCGTGAGGTCCGCCAGCGCCAGGCCGGCCTGGTCCAGGGCCTGGGAGATCACCTCGGCCAGCAACGGCCGGTAGGCGTTCTGGAACTCCTCGACGGTCCGCCCGCCGGCCGGGTCGAACTCGCCGTGCTGGGAGCAGGCGTAGCCGAGCAACCGGTCCCGGGGTCCCGACGCGCTGACCAGGCAGGCCGAGGCCCCCTCGCTGAACAGCGACATCCCCGGGATCAGCTGGGCGTCCCGGGTGAAGGCCTTCTCACCGGTGAGCACCAGGGCCAGCGGCGGCTCGCCGCCCGCTGCCGAGCCGCCCGCTGCCGAGCCGTGCCCGGCTCGCCGGAGTCGGGCCCGGCCGAATCGGCGTCGGCGGCCAGCAGCCGGCCGGCCAGGTCGATCGCCAGCAGGCCGCTGGCGCAGGACTGCTGGCTGACGGTGAAGGCCAGCGCGTGCCGCAGGCCGAGGGTGCGGCACACCTCGTGCAGCGGGTTGACCGGGTAGGGCACCACGGTGGGGAACGCCCGGGCCCACAGCACGTACCGGATCCGGTGCTCGTGACCGCGCACCCCGACCCGGTCGGCGGCGGCCAGCAGCAGGTCCACCAGCGAGGTTTGCGGATCGCGGCAGATCTCGGCCAGGCCGTGGAAGCGGCGGAACAGCTTGACGTCCATCTCGCGCAGGCCCAGCTCGGCGGCGGCCTGCTCGACCGTGCACCGGGTCGCCGGCTGGTATCCGGCCACGGCGTCCAGGGCGGTCACCGTGGCAGGATACCGGCGTGGCGCGCTTCCTGATCGTGGTTTTCCCTTTGGCAAGCCACCTGTACGCACCGGTGGCGATCGGCCAGGCGCTGGTCGAGGCCGGCCACGAGGTGGCCTGGTGCGGGCCGGAGACCGACCTGCGACCGCTGGTCGGCGACGCGGCGCGGATCTACCCGACCGGCAAGCGCTACTACCGCGACTACCCCGACCTGGGCGTGGCGGCGGCCCGCAAGCTGTGGAACGACGTGCTGATCCCGGCCACCCGCTTCCTGCTGGAGCCGGTCGACGCGGCGGTGACCGACTACCGGCCGGACGTGCTGGTCAGCGACCAGTACACCCTCGCCGGTGCGCTGGTGGCCTGCCGGCACGGCCTGCGCTGGGCAACCGTGGCCACCGGCGGCATGGAGCTCACGCCGCCGAGCTGGGAACTGCCCGGGCACGAGGAGTTCGTCGCCGAGCGGCTGGACCGGGCCTGGCAGCTGGCCAGGCTGCCCGGCCGGCGCACGGTCGACCTGCGGTTCTCCCCGTACCTGGTACTGGCGTTGACCAGCACCGCGCTCACCGGCGCCGCGCCACTGCCGCCGCAGTGCGTGTGCGTCGGCCCCGTGCTCGGTCGCCGGCCGGCCGAACCCGACGTCCGCTGGCCCGCCCGGGAGTCGGGCCGGCAGCAGGTGCTGGTCACCATCGGCACCCTGGGGATGCAGCACACCGAGGACTTCTATGCCCGGGTGGTGCCGGCGCTGGAGCTGGTGGCCGACCGGGTGCAGGCGGTGGTGCTGGCCGCCGCCGAGGCGGTACCCGACCCGCCCGCGAACGTGACGGTGCTGAGCCGGGTGCCGATGCTGGAGGTGCTGCCGCAGCTGGATGCCGTGCTGTGCCACGGCGGGATGGGCACCGTCACCGAGTCGCTGGCCTTCGGGGTGCCGCTGGTGCTCGTCCCGATCCGGGCCGACCAGCCGGCGATCGCGCGCCAGGTGGCCCAGGCCGGTGCCGGCATCGAGGTCTGCCTCGCCACCGCCGGCCCCGCCGAGTTCGCCGCGGCGCTGACGGCGGTGCTGACCGAGCCGGGCTACCGGGCCGCGGCGGGCCGGGTGGCCGAGTCCTTCGCCGCCGCGGGTGGTGCCGGCGCCGCGGTTGACCGGCTTGCCGCTTTGGCCGCCCAGTCCTGAGCGGGGCACGCTAGGCTGACCGCAGAGCGGAATCCCCCGGCGCTGTAAGGCTATTCGGTAACCGGGATGCTTGTAGACGACTTTGCCCGGTTTGCTCCGTATCGAAAGGCTGCCGATGGACGACGCCACGCTCCTGTCCGGCACGCCGACCCTCGCGCCGGGAAGCGTCGTGCTGACCTACGACGACGGGCCCGGCCCGAAGTCCGCCGAGCTGGCCCGGCTGCTGCGCGAGGAAGGGGTGCCGGCGACGTTCTTCGTGCTGGGCGAGAGCATCCGGCACTACGGCGAGGAGTTGCACGCCTACGTCGAGGCCGGACACACCGTCGCCCTGCACAGCGAGTACCACCGGCCCTTCACCCATCCGCTGGTCGCCAAGGACCAGCTGGCCAAGGTGCGCGGCCGGGTGGAGCAGCACCTTGGCGCGGACTTCTTCGCCGGCCGGCAGCCCTGGTACCGGCCGCCGTACGGCATCGGCGACGAGCCGGTGCCGGGCTACACCGGTCCGGTCGGCTGGCACGCGCACGGCCGGGACTGGGACGTCACCTACGGCAAGGACGCCCAACGGCAGCCCCAGACGGTCGAGGGCTGCGTCGAGGACATCATGCGGGCTTTGGACCGGTTCTCCGGCGGGATCGTGCTGCTGCACGACTTCGCCCCGAACACCGAGTTCACCAAGGGCGGCCTGACCGAGGCCGACCTCGACCTGCGGGCGCTCGACATCACCGTGCTGCTGCTGCGCCGGCTGCGCGAGGCCGGCTATCAGCTGGCCGACCTGCCCGAGCCGGAACTGGCCGCCGAGGCCGGCTGACCGGTCGCCGGCAAACCGCTTTTCGGCTGCAATCGGCGGGGTATCGTGACGGCGTGGCGATGCCGTCGGTCGATGACTTCCAGTGGGCCAGGCAGCGGCGCGCCACCGCCCGGGCCGCCGGCGGCGTGCTGGACATGGTGCTGCCGCTGCGGGTGGGCGGTGCCGGGGCGCCGCTGTTCTGCGCGCACCCGATCGTCGGGCTGAGCTGGTGCTACCGGGCCCTGCTGCCGCACGTCCCCGACGAGCATCCGGTCTACGGCCTGCAGCCGCGCGGGCTGCGCCGGCCGGAGCCGCTGCCGGCCAGCATGGCCGAGATGGCGCGCGACTACGTCGACCAGATCCGGATGACCCAGCCCGAGGGCCCCTATCACCTGCTGGGCTGGTCGCTGGGCGGCAACATCGCCTACGCGATCGCCGAGGAGTTCGAGCGGCGCGGTCACCAGGTCGGGCTGCTGGCGATCATGGACGCCGCCCCGGAGGTCGACACCCTGACCGGCGCCGATGCCGACGCCTGGATGCTGTACAACTTCGTGCTCGCGGAGTTCGGCTACGAGCCGAGCCTGACCGCCGAGGACGCCGATCCCGAGCAGCGGCTGCTGCAGCTGGTGCAGCGCCGGCCGGGCCTGGGCCTGGAGGACTGGCCGGTGCAGCGGCTGCAGGCCCTGCTGCGGGTGATCCGCAACACCGTCACCGTCGCCCGCGGCTACCGGCCGCGGCAGGTGGCCGGCCCGGTGCTGTTCTGCGCGGCGATGCGCCAGGGCCGGCCGCTGGCCGACAAGCTCACCGACTGGCAGCCGCTGGTCGCCCGCCCGCTCGAGGTGCTCGAGGTGGACATCGCGCACCGGCACATGCTGCTGCCGGCACCGATCGCGGCGGTCGGCGCGGCGGTGAGCCAACGGCTGACCCGGGCCGGCGAGCCGGCCGGATCGCTGTCCTGACCCGGCCCCGTACCTGGGACGGCTGACCCGATCCGGGGGAGTTCTCCGATTCAGCCGATTGGTTTCCACTTCGCCCTTGCCCGGTGACTGCACTGAGGTAATCTCGCCACGTGCCCGGGCCCGTCGTCGGCCGTTGCACGAGGAGGCTCGATGATCGAGGCCACTGGCCTTAAGAAGACCTACCAACGCGGGCACGGGCGCAAGGCAAGCACCGTCGAGGCGGTACGTGGCGTCGACTTCGCCGTGCAGCGCGGCGAGATCTTCGGCTTCCTCGGTCCCAACGGAGCGGGCAAGTCCACCACCCTGCGGATGCTGTCGACGCTGCTGCGCCCGGACGGCGGCGAGGCCCAGATCGCCGGCGCCGACCTGCTGCGGGCCCCGGCCCAGGTCCGCCGCAACATCGGCTACGTGGGACAGGCCAGCGGCACCTACGAGCAGTCCAACGCCCGGCGCGAGCTGGTGTTGCAGGCCCGGATGCACGGCCTGCCCAAGGCCGAGGCACTCACCCGGTGCGAGGCGGCCGTCCAGGCCTTCCAGCTGGCCGACTTCGCCGACCGCGAGATCAAGACCTACTCCGGCGGCCAGCGCCGGCGCCTGGACGTCGCGCTCGGCGTCATCCACTCGCCCAAGGTGATGTTCCTGGACGAGCCGACCGCCGGGCTCGACCCGCCGAGCCGGGCCCGGATGTGGCAGGAGGTCCGCCGGCTGCGCGAGGAGGGCATGACGATCTTCCTCACCACCCACTACCTGGACGAGGCCGACGCGCTGTGCGACCGGATCTCGATCATCGACGGCGGCCTGATCGTGGCCGAGGGGACGCCGACGGCGCTCAAGCGCGAGATCTCCGGCGATGTGGTCGTGCTCGACATGGCCGCCTCCGACACGGCCGGCGTGGTGGACCCGAACCGGGTGCTGGACGCGGAGAAGCTGCTGGTCGCCGAGCCCTACGTGTCCAGCTCCGAGGTGGTCGAGGGCACCGTGCGGCTCTACGTCGACAGCAGCGGCACCGCGATCCCGCACATCATGCGCACCCTGCTGGACAAGGGCATCGAGCCGGGCGCGGTGGAGGCCCGCCGGCCGAGCCTGGACGACGTGTTCCTGGCCAAGACCGGCCGGTCGCTCACCGACTGACCTGCCCAGGGCCCGCCACCACCAAGCACCTTCTCCGAAGAAATCGAAAGAGGACGGCAGTGAAGCTTCTCCGCGACACCTGGCTGATCTATCAGCAGGAGTCCAGCCTGATGCTGCGCAGCAAGGTCATGATCCTGTTCAGCATGGCCCAGCCGATCAGCTACCTGGTGCTGTTCGCCCCGTTCCTCAAGACCACGCTGACCGGCCAGGGCGCCAGCAGCTACGCCGACGCGTACCGGATCTACGTGCCCGGCCTGCTGGTGGCGATGGGCCTGTTCGGCGGGCTGTTCGCCGGCTACGGCCTGCTGCAGGCGATCCGGGCCGGCATCATCGAACGCTGCCGGGTCACCCCGATCAGCCGGATCGGACTGCTGCTGGGCCGGGCGCTGATGCACGTGACGCTGATCGTCATGCAGGGCGTCATCATCACCATCGCGGCGATCCCGCTGGGCCTGCGGGTCAATCCGCTGCACCTGCTGGCCGCCTACGGGATGCTGGCGATGATGGCCCTGATGGCCACCTCGATCTCCTACGACCTCGCGCTGATGGTCCGCGACCAGAACAGCCTCGGCATGATGGTGCAGACCACCAGCCAGCCGATCTCGCTGCTGGCCGGCGTGCTGATCCCGCTGTCGCTGGCCCCGCTGTGGATCCGCGACCTCGCGCTGGGCAACCCCTTCGCCTGGGCCACCAACGGCATCCGGGCGCTGTTCACCGGGCACGGCGGCGACGCCGTGGTCTGGCAGGGCGCGCTGATCATCACCGCGCTGGCCGCGGTCAGCGTGGTGCTGTCGTCGAAGCTGTTCAACCGCAAGATCGCCTGAGCGGTAGGAGAAGCGTCGTGGACCCCAGTGACCTCCGGCTGACCCTGGCCCGGGACGAGCAGGTCGGCGCCGGCAACGTGCTGCTGCGGATGGCCGAGCTGGGCGCCGACCCGGACCTGCCGCGGGTCAGCTTCGACCGGGAGTTCGACGGGATACCCGCCGAGACCCCGCTGTCGCTGGCCCGGCTCACCGAGCGGGTGGCCGCCCGGGCGCACTGGTTCAGCCGGCGCGGCATCGGCCGGCGCGACCCGGTCGCGGTGTACGTCACCTCGGCCGCCGACGTGTTCTGCAACTACTTCGCCCTCACCTGGCTGGGCGCCATCCCGGCACTGCTGAACGGCAGCATGCCGATCGAGGTGGCCGCCGAGTTCATCCGGCGGCTGCGCTCGGTCGGGGTGATCACCGACGCCGACCACGCGGCGCTGCGCGAGCACGACCTGGGCGTGCCGATCCTGGGCGAGGCCGCCGAGACCGGCACCGGCGACCCGGCCCAGGCGCCGCCGCACTACCGGCACCATCCTTCAGATCCGGTCGCCATCACGCACTCGTCGGGCACCACCCGGATGCCGGCCGCCATCGTGCACTCCCACCACGGGCTGTTCGCCGCGGTGCGGGCGGTCCGGCTCACCGAGGCGCGCCCGTACGGCGACGTCCGGGAGCTGTCGGCGCTGCCGGCCGCGCACACCGCCGGCATCATCACCATGAACCAGGCGCTGTGCAACGGCTACCAGCTGCTGTCGCTGAGCGCGCAGGGCGGGGAGTTCCGCAACAGCGGCGCGGCGGTGCTGGACGCCATCGAGCGCTGGCGGCCGACCGGCGTGTTCGGCTTCGCGGTCACCTGGTCCGAACTTGCCCGCTACGACCTGAGCAGCCGCGACCTGAGCTCGGTGCGCAACTGGTCGTCCACCGGCGACTGCGCGCACGAGTCGCACATCCGCCGGCTGGTCGCGGTGGGCAGCCACCTGACCTACCGGCGCGGCGAGGGCGTGGTCAGCGTGCCCGGCTCGAAGTTCGTCGACAACCTCGGCTCCACCGAGATGGGCCACAGCGCGTTCTACATGACCCACCGGCTGGGCAGCGACCGGTACGGGCGGTGCGTGGGCAAGCCGTACCCGTTCGCCGACGTGGCGCTGCTGGACATCGAGACCGGCGAGCCGGTGCCGGACGGCCAGGTCGGCCACTGCGGCCTGAAGTCGCCGACCCTGGCCCTGGGCTACTGGAACGACTCGGTGAACACCTTCCGGACCAGGCTGAACGGCTACTACCTGACCGGCGACCTGCTCTACCGGGACGCCGAGGGCTACTACTACCACGTCGACCGGGCCAGCGACGCGCTCGACCTGGGCGGCGGCGACTGGCTGTACACGGCGATGTCGGAGGAGCGCATCCTGTCGGCCTGCCCGGACGTCCGGGACTGCAGCGTGATCGCCGCCCGGGAGGCCGACGGCTCGGTCCGAACCCAGGTGCTGCTGGTGCTCGCCGAGCACGCCGATCCGGATACCGACCGGGAGCCGGCCGTGCGGGCCGCACTCGGCGAGCCGGTGGCCCGCACCGTGACCGAGGTGGTGACGATTCCCGACGACGGCGTCGTGATGGGTCCGACCGGCAAGGTGCGCAAGTTCCTGATGCGCCAGCAACTGCTCGCCGCCAACGGCGCCGGCTGATAGGGGGATGACGGACATGGACCGGGTTTTCAGCGTCGTGTTCAACGACGAGGAGCAGTACTCGATCTGGCCCGCCGACCGCGAACTGCCGGCCGGCTGGACCGCCGACGGGTTCACCGGGCCCGAGGACGAGTGCCTGGCCCACATCGACGAGGTCTGGACCGATATGCGGCCGCGGTCGCTGCGTACCTGGATCCGGGACCATCAGCAGCCCGTTCCGAGCTGACTTGTACGACGGCACCAGCGGCGTGACTGCGGCCGGCTTGAACAGGGCCGCCGCGGTGCAGTCACCAGATCGCTATCCGGCGCTACCCACCCAACAGGGCATGATCCTCAACAGCCTGCGCTGCTGCACCGACGGCGTGGACGTCCTGCAGATCACCCTGGACTGGGCCGAGCCGCTGCGGGCCGAGCCGTTCGAGGCGGCCTGGCAGGAGGTGGTGCGGCGCAACCCGGTGCTGCGGACCGGCTTCGAGCTGGACGCCGACCACGGCCTGGTCCAGGTGGTGGACCCGGCAGCCGTGCTCGACATCAGGTGGCTGGAGCTGCCGCCGGCACCGGCCACCGGCCCGGACGCCGAGTTCGAGGCGTTCCTGCGGGCCGACCGGCGGGTGCCCTTCGACACCGCCCGGGCGCCGCTGGCCCGGCTGACCGTGCTGAGCCGGCCGGCCGGCCCCGACCGCCGGCCGGTGTCGGACGCCGACCACCCGGCCGGACCGGTTCCGCCCGCCTACCGGTCCGTGCTTACCTTTGCCCATGCACTGCTCGACGGGCGGTCCATGCGGCTGCTGGTCGAGGAGGTATCGCGGTGCTATGCCGCACAACTGGCCGGGCGGCCCGCCGTCCCGCCGCGGCGCCCGCCGTTCTCGGAGTTCGTAAGGTGGTGGCAGATGGCTGACCTGGCCGACCCGGCCGGTTCGCGGGAGTTCTGGACTCCCTACCTCGCCGACACCGTGCTGCCCCGGGCGCTGCCCGGATACTCGGTCGCCGGCCGGCCGGCCGGCTGCGGCCCGGCCGAACCGAGCAAGTCCGACACCGCGCTCTCGCGCGCCGAGTCCGCCCGGATCCGCGAGCTCGCCGACCGGGCCGGCCTGTCCGCCAGCACCGTGCTGACCGCCGCCTGGGCGCTGCTGCGGGCGCGCTACGGCGGGGTGCAGGACGTGGTGCTGGCCGCCACCCGGTCCTGCCGGCATGCCAGCATCCCGGACGCCGACCAGGTGATGGGCCTGCTGATCAACACCGTCCCGCTGCGGGTGCGCATCGATCCGGACTGGACGGTGGCCGACCTGCTGGCCGCGGTGGACGCCGGTATCGCCGAGGTCCGCGAGCACCAGCGGACGCCGATGGCCGAGATCCTGAGCTGGGCCGGCCTGCCGGTGGACACCCCGCTGATCGACAGCCTGGTGATGTTCGACCGGCACCGGCTGCAGACCGGGCTGGACGCCGGCCCGGCGGGCCCGGTGGACGCCCGGGTGGACCGGCTGCCGTCCTACCCGCTGTCGGTGTGCTGCTACGGCGAGGACGAGCTGCAGCTGGGCATGATCTGGGACGGCCGGCACGTCGCCGACGGCTCGGCGGAGCGGATGCTGGCCCAGCTGCGGTCCACCCTGATGGAATTCGTCGAGTTCCCCGACCGGCCGCTGGCCGAGCTGTCGCTGGGGGCGGACGGCGAGGCGGAGCTGCGCGCGCAGTGGAATGCCGACCGGGCCGGTTACCCGCGCGAGGCGAGCGTGGGAGAGCTGTTCGCCGCCCAGGTGGCCCACCGCCCGGACGCCCCGGCGGTGGAGGAGTCGGGTACCGGCGCCTGCTGGAGCTACGCCGAGCTGGACCGGCGCAGCACGGAGCTGGCCTGGGCGCTGCGCGAGCGCGGCGTCGGCCCGGACGTCCCGGTGGCGGTGGCGCTGCCGCGCGGCGCGGACCTGATCGCCACCCTGCTGGCGGTGCTCAAGGCCGGCGGGGCCTACCTGCCGATCGACCAGGGCAGCCCGCCCGCCCGGGTGGCCGGCATGATCGCCGGTGCGGCCCTGGTGGTCGTCACCGCCGAGACCGCCGCCGGCGTACCCGAGGTCGACGGGGTGGCCCGGGTCGAGCTGGCGGAGCTGGCGTCCGGGCGGTTCGACCCGCTGCCGGCCGGGCTGGCGCACCCGCTGAGCCTGGCCTATCTCAGCTTCACCTCCGGTTCCACCGGCGTGCCCAAGGGCGTTGCGGTGCCACACCGGGCGGTGGTCCGGCTGGTCAGCGAACCGAACTTCGCCACCCTCGGCCCGGGCCAGCGGCTGCTGCAGCTGGCCCCGGTCGCCTTCGACGCCTCGACGCTGGAGATCTGGGGCGCGCTGCTGACCGGCGCCACCCTGGTGACGGCGCCGGCCGGGCCGCTCGGACTGCCCGAGATCGCCCGGCTGCTGCGCACCCGCGAGGTGAGCCTGGCCTGGCTCACCGCGGGGCTGTTCCACCAGCTGGCCGACGCCGACCCCGGCGCGCTGGCCGAGGTCGGCCAGCTGCTGGCCGGCGGCGACGTGCTCAACCCCGACGCGGTGCGGGCCGTGCTGACCGCCCGGGCCGGCCGGCCGCTGGTCAACGGCTACGGCCCGACCGAGAACACCACGTTCACCACCTGCCACCTGATGACCGACCCGGCCCGGGTGGGCAGCACGGTGCCGATCGGCCGGCCGATCCAGCACACCAGCGTGCAGGTGCTCGACGCCGCGCTGCGCCCGGTACCGATCGGGGTGGCCGGCGAGCTCTACACCGGCGGCGACGGGTTGGCCCGCTGCTACCAGGGCAACCCGGCAGCGACCGCGCGGGCGTTCGTGCCCGACCCGGCCGGCAACGGCGAGCGGCTCTACCGCACCGGCGACCTGGTCCGCTGGCGCGCCGACGGGGTGCTGGAGTTCCTCGGCCGTGCCGACGACCAGGTCAAGGTGCGCGGCTTCCGCGTCGAACCGGGCGAGGTGGAGGCGGTGCTGCGCAGCCACCCGGACGTCCGGGAGGCGGTGGTGCTGACCCGTGGCGACGGCGCCCAGCGGCACCTGGTCGGCTACGTCACCCCGGCCGACGGGGTGGCACCCGGCGCCCTCGGGCCGGCCGTGCTGCGCGAGTTCCTGAGCTACCGGCTGCCGGACTACCTGGTGCCGGCCGGCTTCGCGGTGCTGGAGCGGTTCCCGCTCAACGCCAACGGCAAGGTGGACCGGGCCGCGCTGCCCGAGCCGGACCGCGAGGCCCGCCAGCCCGCCAGCCCGGCCCGCGGCGAGACCGAGGTCCGGCTGGCCGAGGTGTGGCGGCGGCTGCTCGAGGTCGAGACGATCGGCCGCACCGACAACTTCTTCGCCCTCGGCGGCAACTCGCTGTCCGCGGCCCGGCTGATGTTCCGGATCCGCGAGGAGTTCGGCGTCGAGCTGCCGATGGGGGCGTTCTACGCGGCACCCGCACTGGCCGACTGTGCCGCGGCCATCGCGGTCGCGCAGTCGGCCGGCGCCACCGCTCCGGTCGCGGCACCGAGCCCAGGAGTGACCGCTGCGCCGTCCGGCATCACCCGCCGGGACCGCAGCGCCTTCCGGGCCGGGGCTGCCAGCGCAACGTCGGCAGCCACCACGCCGGTAACCACCCCGTCCACGAACGGGCGGGCAGCAACCGCCGCACCAGCCCCGACCGGGATCGGCCGGCGGGACCGCAGCGCCTTCCGGGTGGTCGCGGCACCGGATGCAGCGGCGGCACCGGATGCAGCGGCGGCACAGCGGGAACCGGCACCGACCGCATCAGGCAGCACCGGCCAGCTCGCCCCGCACCTGGTGCCGCTGACCGAGGACTGGGCGCTGTGGCGCACGGTGTGCCTGCGCGCGGCCGGCTTCCCGCTCGACCTGCTCGACGCGCTCGGCGATCCCGGGCTGGCGGCGCTGGCCGACGCGACGGTCACCGCCGAGGCCGCCGACAAGGCCGGCGCCGAGGCGGCCTACGCGGCGGAGTTCCCCGTCGCGGTCCGTCGGCTGGCCGCTGCGCTGCTACGACGCCGCCGGCCGGCCGGCGCTGCGCGAGGCGATCACCTGGCAGAACCGGCGGGCGCTGGACACCGGCATCGACGCACTGCTGCGGCGCGGTCCGGAACCGGCCGGTCGCAACACCAAGCACCGCCAGCACGAGGCGCTGCTGGCCAGCTACCTGCAGCGCTACTGCGCCAAGAACGACACCATCGGCTTCTTCGGCCCGGTGAGCTGGGCCCGCTTCGACGACGGCGCCGGCATCCGGATCGACCAGAGGGCCTCGGCCGCCCCGGTGCGCGAGCGGGTCACCTACCTGGAGGGCTGGGCGGTCCGGGCCGTGCTGGCCGAGCACGTGCCGGCGCTGCGGCCCTGGCTGGTGCCGCGCAAGATGCCCTACCTCGGGCTGGACGGCGACCTGCTGGTCCTGCCGCTGGCCCCGGCGGTGCGGTTGAGCCCGGCCGAGGCCGCGGTGCTGCACGCCTGCGACGGCGTCCGCACCGCCCGCCAGCTCGCGGCCGAGCTGCTCGCCGATCCGCCGGCCGGGCTGGACACCGCCGAGGACGTCTTCGCGGTGCTGGCCCGGCTCGCCGACAACCACCGGCTGGTCTGGACGGTCGACGTGTCGCCGCAGGACATCCGGCCGGAACGCACGATGGCCGCGGTGCTGGCCGGCGTCGAGGACCGCGGGGTCCGGGAACCGGCCGAGGCAGCCCTGGACGCGCTGGTCGCCGGCCGGGACGCGCTCGCCGCGGCCGCTGGTGATCCGGACAGGGTAGGGGCCGCCATGGTCGGCCTGGAGCAGACCTTCACCCGGCATGCCGGCATCGAGCCCACCCGGCGGGCCGGCGAGCTGTACGCCGGCCGCACCCTGGCCTACGAGGAGTGCCTGCGGGGCGACACCGTCCGGCTGGGCGCCGATTCGGTGGACGGCATCCGGCAGGCGCTCGGCCTGGTGCTGGACAGCGCTCGGTGGTTCACCGCGGTCACCGGCGCGCTGTACGCCCGCCGGTTCGGCGAGATCTACGCCGACCGGGCCGCCGCGCTGGGCAGCCCGGTGGTGCCGTTCGCCGAGTTCTGGTTGCTCGCCAACGACGCGCTGTTCGACCAGCCGCCGCCGATGGTCGAGCCCGCGGTGCGTGCCCTGCAGCAGCGCTGGGCGGCGATCCTCGGGCTGCCCGCCGAGCCGGGAACCCAGCAGGTCCCGCGCCGGATCCAGCTGCGCTCGGCGGACCTGAAGGCCGCGGTGGCCGAGGCGTTCCCGGCCCAGCCGCCGGTGTGGCCGATGGCGGTGCACCACAGCCCGGACCTGATGATCGCCGGCCGGGACGCGGCAAGCGGCGGTGAGTACCAATGGGTGCTGGGCGAGATCCACCCGAGCATCGTCACCACCCGGTACGCCAGCTGGCTGGAGTTCGCCGACGACCCGGCGGCCATCCGGGCCGGCATGCACTCCGACCTGGGCCGGGACGTGGTGTTCATCGCCGAGACCGCGGTCGAGGGCGGCGTCTGCTCGCGGCTGTCCAACGTGCTGGCGTCGCCGACCGACCTTCGGCTGGCCTTCGCCGCCGACTCCTGCGGCTACGACACCCGCCGGCTCATCTCGATCGGCGACTGCGACCTGGTCGACTCGCCCACCGGGCTGCGGGTCCGGCGCCGGGACGGCTCGCTGGAGCTGGGCCTGCTGGAGGTGGTCGGCGACCTGCTCAGCGCGGTGGTGGTGCAGACCTTCCACCCGCTGCCCCGGGGCGCCCACGCCCCCCGGGTCAGCATCGACGACCTGGTGGTCAGCCGGGAGTCCTGGACGCTGCCGGCAGCGGAACCGCCATTCGCCGACACCGCCGACGAGCGACTGCGCTACGCCCAGGCGCGCGCCTGGGCAGCCACCCACCAGCTGCCGCGGTACGTCTTCCTGCGGTTCAGCGGCGAGCGCAAGCCGATCTACGCCGACCTGACCAGCCTGGCCTCGATCGACCTGATCGCCCGCGCGCTGCGCCGGTGCCGGCGGGTGGCCGGTGCGGGTGCGAGCGTCAGCGTGGTGGAGATGCTGCCCACCCCGGAGCAGGCCTGGCTGACCGACGCCGAGGGCCGGCGCTACAGCGCCGAGCTGCGCATGGTGGTCACTGACCAGCATGTCCAGAAGCAGAAAGGCTGAGCATGGCGGTCTATGAGTTCCCGGCCTCCTTCGGCCAGCGCCGGATGTGGTTGCTGTCCCGGATGGATCCGGACCAGCCCACCTACAACATCGCCTGGGCGCTGTGGCTGGACGGCGAGCTGGACCTCGACGCGCTGCGGCAGGCCTGGCAGGCCACCCTGGACCGGCACGAGGTACTGCGCACCACCTTCCGCGACGAGTCCGGCATGCCGGTGCAGGTGATCGCTGACGACGCCGA
This sequence comes from uncultured Actinomycetota bacterium, assembly GCA_963796905.1. Lineage (GTDB taxonomy): Bacteria > Actinomycetota > Actinomycetes > Mycobacteriales > Jatrophihabitantaceae > Jatrophihabitans_A. The sequence goes on from CAWCNK010000007.1 coordinate 124,696, forward strand.
GCCGGACTCGGCTGCTGGAACGCTGGAACTCAGCTCGGTGGAGCAGCTGCCGGCCGGCGAGCGCGAGCAGGCCGCCCGGTCGCTGATCGACGAGCTGGCCCGCACCCCGATGGTGCCGGGCGCTGATCCGCTGCTGCGGGTGCTGCTGGTCCGGCTGGCCGCCGACCGGCACGTGCTGGCGGTGGTGATGCACCACATCGTCGCCGACGGCTGGTCGTTCCGGATCCTGTTCTCCGAGCTCTCGGCCGACTATTCCGCGATCCGTGACACCGGCGCGCCGGTCACCGAGGAACCGGAGATCCAGTACGCCGACTACGCCCTGTGGCAGCTGGAACAGGCCGAGAGCGGTGCGGACGCGGCGGCCGAGCGGTTCTGGCGGGCCGAGCTGGCCGGTGCGCCGGCCGCCCTGCCGCTGCCCACCGACCGGCCGTACCCGGCGTTGCAGACCTTCGCCGCGCGCGGCTGGGACTCCGTCGTCGAACCCGCCCTGGCCGCCCGGCTGCGAGCGGTCGCCGCCGAGCAGGCGACCACCCTGTTCGCGGTGCTGCTGGCCGGCTACGCCGCGGTGCTGTCCCGGCTGACCGGTGAGCGGGAGCTGGTGGTGGCGGTGCCGATGGCCGCCCGCACCCGTCCGGAGACCGAGTCGGTGATCGGGCTGTTCATGAACACGGTGCCGATCCGGGTCACCGTCGACCCGGCGGCGAGCCTGGCCGAGCTGGCCCGCTCGGTGCATGCCGCCACCGCGCGGGCGCTGGCCCACCAGGAGCTGCCGTTCGCCCGGGTGGTGGAGCTGCTGCGTCCGGAGCGGGATCCGGCCCGGCTGCCGCTGACCCAGGTGATGTTCGCGATGGAGGAGTCCTGGGCGGTGCCCGACCGGGGTGGCCTGAGCTGGCGGCCGGAGCTGCTGGACAACGGCACCACCAAGTTCGAGGTGGAGCTGACCGTGACCGACGCGGCGGCCGGCCCGCGGGTGCGGCTGAACTACAACCGCGACCTGTTCGACCCGGCCACCGGCGAGCTGATCGGCGACGGCTTTCACCGGCTGCTGGCGGCGTTCGCCTCCGACGCCGGCCGGCCGGTCGGCGAGGTGCGGGTCATGTCGGACGAGCAGTACCGGCTGGTGACCGCGGACGCTGGCCGGACGGCGGCCCGGTCACCGACCCGGACGCGACCGCGGTGGCCAGGCTCTGGCAGGCCTGCACCGGCGAGGAGGTGCTGGCCCGGGGCAGCGACGGCGAGCTGACCGGCGACCAGATCCGGCAGCGCGCCCGGCTGGTCGCCGCCGCCCTGCGCGGGCACGGCGTCACCGAATCCGACCGGGTCGCCATCCTGGTGCGGCGCGGCGCCCGGCTGCTGCCGGCGGTGCTGGGCGTCTGGACGCTGGGTGCCTGCTACGTCCCGCTGGACCCGATCTACCCCGAGCAGCGGCTGGCCGTCATGCTGGCCGATGCCGGGGTGCGTGCCGTGATCGTGGACTCGAGCGCCGAAGACGCACCGGTGCCGCCGGCCATCGCCGGACCGCTCGCGGTGATCGACCTGGCGAGGCTGACCGAGCCGGCCGGGTCGGTCGACAGCCCGCCGGCGCTGCCGCCCACCGCGCCGGCGTACACCATGTTCACCTCGGGATCGACGGGGCGTCCCAAGGCGGTCACCGTGACCCAGGGCGGCATCGCGACCCTGCTGGAGGCCGTCGCGCCGCTGCTCGCGCTCGGCCCGGACGACCGGTTCGTGGCGGTCTCGACGTTCGCCTTCGACATCGCCCTGGTCGAGCTGCTGGCCCCGGTGCTGGCCGGCGGCTGCGTGGTGGTGGCCGACTCCGAGCACACCCTGGACGCCGCGCTGCTGCGCGAGCTGCTGGTCAAGTCCGACGCCACCGCGATGCAGGCCACCCCGGCCGGCTGGCGGATGCTGGTCGACGCCGGCGGGGTGCCGCCCGGCGTCCGGCTGCGGATGACCGCCGGCGAGCCGCTGGCCCGCGACCTGGCCGACGCGATCGGCGGCGGGCGGTCTGCTGACAGTACGACGCGGCTGGTCAACCTCTACGGCCCGACCGAGACCACCATCTACTCCGGCGGCGAGGTGGTGCGGCCGTCCCCGGCGCCGATCGAGATCGGTTCGATCATTCCGGGTACCCAGCTCTACCTGCTCGACGACCAGCTGCGCCCGGTACCGCCCGGCGTGCTCGGCGAGCTCTACATCGGCGGCGCCGGCGTCGGCCAGGGGTATGTCGGCGCGGCCGGCATGACGGCGGCCCGGTTCCTGCCCGACCCGTTCGCCGACCGGGCCGGCGCCCGGATGTACCGCAGCGGCGACGTCGGGCCGGTGGCGCCCGTCCGGCCGGATCGAGCTGGCCGGCCGGGCCGACCGGCAGCTCAAGATCCGCGGTTACCGGGTGGAGGCCGGCGAGATCGAGGCGGTGCTGCGCGGCCGGCCCGAGGTTGCCGAGGCGGTGGTCTCGGCCCGCGGTGGCGGCCAGGACGTCCGGCTGGTGGGGTACCTGGTGCTCAGGGACGGCGCGACCGAGCCGCCGGCGGACCTGTCCGAGCGGCTGCGCGAGGTGCTGCCGGACTACATGGTGCCGGCCGCCTTCGTGGTGCTGGAGCGGCTGCCGCTGACCGGCAGCGGCAAGGTCGACCACCGGGCGCTGCCCGAACCGGAGTGGGGTGCGGCGGCCGGGCATACCGCGGTCGCGCCGCGCACCGAGCTGGAGGCCGAGCTGGCCGCGATGTTCGCCGAGTTGCTGGCGCTGGCCGATCCGCCCGGGGTGACGGACAACTTCTTCGCCCTGGGTGGCCATTCGCTGACCGCGACCCGGTTGATGACCCGGGTCCGCTCGGCCTACGGCGTCGACCTGCCGGTCCGGGTGCTGTTCGCCGACCCGACGGTGGCGGGGCTGGCGGTGGCGGTGGCGGCGGCCCGGGACGGCTCGTCCGGCGGTGCCCGGCGGCCGGCCATGACCGAGCTCAGCGACGCCGAGACCGCCGACCTGCTGCGCTCACTGCTGCCGGACGAGCGACGGTAAGGGGTTTGTAGGCATGCGTTATCCGGTGTCGTTCGCCCAGCAGCGGCTGTGGTTCCTGGAGCAGTTGATGCCCGGCGAGCCGACCTTCCACATGCCCTACGCGATCTGGCTGGAAGGGTCGCTGGACGCCGAGGCGTTGCAACGCGGGTTGGACGCCCTGGTGGCGCGGCATCCGGTGCTGCGGACCAGCATCGTGGCGATCGACGGGGTGCCCGAGCAGGTGATCGCCGAGGACGGCGCGGTGCCGATCGAGCGGCTGGCACTGCCGGGTGCCGCCTCGATCTCGTCGGCGGCCGAGGCTCGCCGGGCTGCCAGCGGGATCGCCACCGAGCGGGCCAGGAAGCCCTTCGACCTGGGCCGCGGCCCGCTGCTGCGCGCAGCCCTGATCGACGCCGGCGCCGACCGGTGGCTGCTGTGCCTGACGATGCACCACATCATCTCCGACGGCCTGTCGATGCAGATCCTGATCGAGGAACTGTCGGCGCTGTACCGGGCCGAGACCACCGGGGTGCCGGCCAGCCTGCCGCGACTGTGGATGAACTACGGCGACTACGCGGTCTGGCAGGCCGACCGGCTGCGCGGCGAGGAACTGCAGCGCCAGCTGGAGTACTGGCGCGAGCAGCTGCGCGGCGCTCCGACCGTGCTCAGCCTGCCGACCGACCGGCCGCGCCCGGCGCAGCAGTCCTCGCACGGTGGCGTCGCCGGGTTGTCGCTGGACCCGGCGGTCACCAGCCGGCTGGCAGAGCTCGCCGCCGGCCACAATGCCACGCTGTTCATGGTGTTCCTGACCGGCTTCGCGGTGCTGCTGTCGCGCTTCGCCCGCCAGCCCGACCTGCTGATCGGCACCCCGGTCAGCGGCCGGACCCACGTGGAGCTGGACCCGCTGGTCGGCATGTTCACCAACACCGTCGCGCTCCGGATCGCGACCACCGACGACCCGAGTTTCGCCGAGCTGGTCGGCCGGATCCGCGACATCACGGTGGAGGCGGTGTCCCACCAGGAGCTGCCGTTCGAGAAGCTGGTCGAGGAGTTCGCGCCGGAACGCTCGCTGGCGCACGCGCCGCTGATGCAGGTGCTGTTCGGTCACCAGTCGCTCACCCCGCCGAAGCTGGAGCTGCCGGGCCTGACCGTGAGCAGCTGGGCGCTGTTCACCGGCACGGCGAAGCTGGACCTGACCATGTACGTCGACACCGTGGACATCTCGGCCGGCCCGGCCGGCCCGGAGACCATGCTGTCCCTGGAGTACAACACCGACCTGTTCGACCGGCCGTGGGCCGAGCGGTTCCTGCGCTGCTACGCCCGGTTGCTGGAGAGCGCGGTGGCCGCGCCGGGCACCCCGGTGAGCGAGTTGTCCCTGCTGTCGGCGGAGGAAAGTACGGCGCTGGTCGCCGAGCACAACCGGAGCGCGGCTGCCGACCCGTCTGACACGCCGTCCGACGTCCGGACGCTGCTGCGGGCCGCCACCTCGCGGGTGATCGACGACGCCGGCGCGGTGTCGATGGCCGAGCTGTGCGACCGGGCCGCCCGGTTGGCCCGGGTGCTGGCCGAGCGCGGCGTGAGTCTGGAGACCCCGGTCGGGTTGTGCCTGGACCGGGGCACCGGGATGCTGGCCGCGCTGCTGGCGGTGTGGTGGGCCGGCGGTGCGTACGTGCCGCTGGACCCGGACTTCCCGCGGTCCCGGCTGGCGTCGATGGCCGGCGCCGCCGGTGTGCGGATCATCCTGTCGGACAAGGGCAATGCCGAACTGGCCGGGCAGCTGGTCGAGGGTGTCGCGGTGCTCGACATCGACGATGCCGCGGTGGCCGGCGCCGAGCCGCTGCCCCCGGTGCCGGTGCCGCCGGACGCGCTGGCGTACCTGATCTTCACCTCCGGGTCCACCGGGCAGCCGAAGGGGATCGGCATCGAGCACCGCTCGGTGGCGAATCTGCTGGCATCGTTCAAGAATCTGCTCGACCTCGGGCCGAGCGACACCTTCGTGGCGGTCACCACGCTGTCGTTCGACATCGCGCTGCTGGAACTGCTGCTGCCGCCGGTGTGCGGGGCCGACCTGGTGATCGCGAGCGCGGAGCAGACCCGCGAGCCGGACCGGCTGCGGTCGCTGATCGGCTCGACCGGGGCGACGGCGATGCAGGCCACCCCGCAGACCTGGCGGTTGCTGCTGGCCGCCGGTGGGGTGCCGGATGCCTTGCGGCTTCGGCTGTGCGGCGGCGAGGCGCTGCCGCGCGACCTGGCCGACCAGTTGCGCGCGGACGGCGCGGTGCTGTGGAACGTCTACGGGCCCACCGAGACCACGGTCTGGTCGGCCGCCGGGGTGGTGGCCGACGGTCCCGGGCCGGTCGAGGTCGGCGAGCCGATCGGGCACACCCAGGTGTACCTGCTGGACGAGCACCTGGCGCCGGTGCCGGTCGGCATGCTGGGCGAGGTGTACCTGGCCGGTCACGGGGTGGCCCGCGGCTACCACGACCGGCCGCGGCTGACCGCGGCGGCGTTCCGGCCGGACCCGTTCAGCGCCGAGCCGGGCGCCCGGATGTACCGCACCGGGGACCTGGGCCGGTGGCGGGAGCGCGGCGGCCTGGAGCTGATCGGCCGGACCGATCACCAGGTCAAGATCAGGGGATTCCGGATCGAGTGCGGTGAGATCGAGGCCGTGCTGCGCGGCCACCGCGACATCCGGCAGGCGGCCGTGGTGCCGATGCTCCGGGGCGACGAGCCGGAGCTGGTGGCCTACGTGGTGCCACGCCGGGGCAGCGCGGCGGCTGCCGCGGACGCCGACCTGCTGGAGCTGTTCCGTCCGCACCTGAAGTCAGCGCTGCCGGACTACATGGTGCCGGCGTTGATCGTGGCGTTGCCGGCGTTGCCGCTGACCCCGAACGCCAAGGTGGACCGGGCCGCGCTGCCCGCACCCGACTGGGGGGTGCGGGCCTCGGCGGACCGGGTGGAGCCGCGCAACCCGGTGGAGGAGACGCTGGCCCGGATCTGGGGCGAGCTGCTGGCGACGCCGACGGCGGTCGGGGTGACCGACAACCTGTTCTCGATCGGCGGGCATTCGCTGACGGCGACCCGGTTCGTGGCCCGGGTCGCGGACAGCTACGGGGTGGACCTGCCGGTGCACCAGATCTTCGCCCACCCGACGATCGCCGAGCTGGCCGAGATCGTGGCGGCCGATCCGGCCTTCGGCACGGACACCGCGGCCGAGTCGGAGCTCGACGACCTCAGCGACGACGAGCTCGATGCCCTGCTGCGGGCGGCGTTGGCCCAGCGCAACCGCCGCCGCGCCGCTCCTGATCTTTAACTACTCAAGGCCTTACCCGCTGGTTGATAGAGGACGGAAATTTATGACGAAAGTGATCAGAACTCCACGAGAGGCCTCAGTGTTTCTATTCTGCGCGCCATTGCTTCCGTCCTGCTATCGGTCCATTGTCGGGAGGGGTGCAAATTCTTCTTGATCGTACAAGCTGGAAGTGCTTAGGGTACGCTCAATCACCAGCTCGCATCTAGAAGCCCGCGGAGAACTACTAGTGACCGACCTCCTTGGCCGAAGAAGGGAACTCGACGCGCTCGTCGGACTCGTCACCTCAGCAACTCTAAAGGGCCAAACTACTGTTGCCGTGGTGAGTGGTGAGGCCGGTATTGGCAAAACCAGGCTTCTATCTGAATTGCGAAACCGTGTTTGTACTGACGATCAGCTCAATCACATACTTGTTGGGTACGGACAAGCTCTAGCTACAAGCCTCGCCTCGGAATCGTATAGCGCCATCCGCGAATGTCTGCGCTCGCTGGTCGACTCCGCTGCTGGTTCCGCACATGTGGGGCTTTCTAGCCGTGTGCGAGATACGCTCCGAGAAACGGCCCCTGATTGGTTAGCAGCGATTCCGGTTTTCGGGGGCCTAATGGCTGCAGGTGTGCATAGCAGCTTAGTAATGGGGCGGAGGGTCGAAAATCAAATCCCGGATGTCCCTCCACTTGAGCAACTGACTCGATTTATCGAAAAAATAGCAGCAAAGAATCCTTTGCTCTTGGTCTTTGACGATTTGCACTGGGCGGATCCAGCTAGCATTGACTTGCTAATCACACTCTCTTTGAAGGTCAAAGGGCCTATCACAATTGTTCTGGCCTATCGAGAGGAGGATACTCGGTCTCGAAGGTTGGGTGCTTCAGACCATCCAATACGTCGTGGTGTGCTTCAACTGCAGCGGTATCGTGATGATTGCTTAATTCTTGAGTTAGAGCCGCTTACCATTGGTGAGATTAGCCAGTTGGTGCGCTCGACAGTAGGGGAGCATGCGGCTGAAACGTTCATAGCAGATATTGCTGAAAGAAGTGTAGGAAACCCCCTTTTTGCTGAATCCTTGATACGGGTAGGACCAGCTGATAGTTTGCCGCAACTGAAAGTAAGTGATAGCAGAGTAATCATGTCTGTGCTTGAGGATGGTCTTACGCACCTTGCGCCAGCTGACATTCAATTGCTGGAAACAGCTGCAACAATTGGCTTTACTTTCGAACTAGATTACCTTGCTAGCTTAGTGAGGATGGCTGCGGACGAACTTTGTGATCACCTTGACATCTTGATGTCTGAGCGCCAGCTGCTCGAAGAAGCTAGCCGTCGTGATGATCGCGATCGCTATACGTTTCACCATCCTCTACTCGCTGAAGTCCTACGTGAACGCGCAAAGAGCCATTCGGCAAGATGGCGCCGGACAAACCGGCATCTTGTTGAGATACTCGTCGGGGATGAGCCTGACGAAAATGCATGGGAAGAGTCGCTGTTAGTACGTGCCGTAAGTTACGCGGTCGAAGCTGAGCAGGACATGCAGGCATTTCGGTGGGCAAGTCAAGCTGGACGACGCCAGTTTGCCGTCGGCGCAATAACTAAGGCGCGAACAATGGCGGAAGTAGCCATAACGCATGCGCCGTCATCCTTATCGCGATTCCAAGCGCGGCAATTATTGGTGATGTGCCTGACGGCGGAAGCTGACCATGAGTCAGCTGTACGCGAATGTGATCGCGCGATGGCAGATCTAGATCCGATGGCATCCCTACACGAAGTGTATGAGCTTAAGCTAGTAATGGCCCGCAGCCTTAGAATGATAAACGAATGGGGCCGGATGTCGAATCTAATAGACGTCTTGCAGGCCGATTCCGCTTTTATGGGCGCCCCGCAGCGAGCCGCTGCTAGCATGATGTTACGCGCTGAAGCCTATCTCTGCGGGCCGCAGCAGCAACTTGATGCAGCGGAAAGGACCCTGACTTCAATTCTTGATTTACCCCTTGAACCCGAACTAAGATCCCGGGTGCTAGGGCATCTCGGTCTTACAGCGCTAGCTGCGTATGATGTAGCGACCGCTGAGATATGGCTTACAAAAGCGATAGAAACAGCAGAAAATTACCATCACCCCTATGCTAAATACGAAGCCGTCCATTGGCTTTCCAAAAAAGCACTAGCTTGTCTGGAACTTGATCGCGCGGAATCCCTCATTAGAGAGCTAATCCAAGTCTCTGACGGATCAGGGGTTGCCGCAGAGGCACCCTTCCATTTAAGAGACCTCTCGCGAACTTTTGGCCTAAAAGGTCAGGTAGAGGCGTCTGCTGAAATTTTTTGTCGGTATTTCGACATTGTAGGTGAAGAGTCCGTAGAACGCGCTCTTACGACTTTCTTATGCCAAGTAAGCGAAATTGATACTGTGTGCGGGGAGCTTGCCGCCGGCCAATTTCTTACAGCAATTGAGCGTACCGCTGACTCTGTCGTTATCGACCCGCTACGCAAAGAGGCATTACAAAACGTCGTTTGGCGTATCGAGATGCAGCCTCGCAGTTATCTTCACCTTGAAAAATTTGCGACGGAGGTGTTGGGCCTTGGCCCAACTGAGGTTTCCGCTGCCGAAGCAATCTACAGGTTTGACGTTCCGAGCCTTTCAATCTTGCGAGTACAATTGCCGGTGCCCAATGATTAGCCACCTATCTGATCAGTTCTACCATAGTCCCCACATTACCTATTTAAATCATGCCTCATATGGCACTCCTACGCGGCAGATGATGTGCCGGGTGGAGCATATGCGAGAATCTTTAGAGAGCGATACTGCGCTTTCGCTCGGCCCTTTACTGTATGAAGGGTTGAGTCAATCAGTAGCAAGCATTAAAGAATTGTTTGGCATCACCTGCGGCGCTACCGCAATAGTACCCAACGCCACCAGCGCCGCTTCCGCACTAGCGACTTCGCTAATGCGAAGCAAGCCGGTGCGGGTCGTAATGCTTGACTTAGAATACTCATCAGTTATAGGTGCTTGGCGGAGTCGAGTGGCTGATATAGGAGGTCACCTCGACGTAATACGCGTTCCCTTGCCGATTGAGCACAGTGACGTCTTGGTCCAATGCTTGGACTCTATTGGAGGTGATATTGATGTCTTCGTATTTAGCACTGTGACTTCCTCCTCTTCGCTTGCTCTACCCATGGTAAAGTTGTCAGAGTGGGCACGAAAGCGCGGTGCCTATGTCCTTATGGACGCCACACACGCCGGCATCCAGTCACCCCTTAATATCTCAAAAGTAGACGTCGACGCAGTCTTTGGAAGTCTTCATAAATGGCTCCCTCTTCCTCGATCGGTGGGTTATCTATGGGTTGCGGATTCGCTAGTGGATCAAGTACGGCCTAGTGAAGTATCACTAAACTGGAACGATCTTTCTTTTATACGGCGCTTCGGCTGGCCTGGTACATGGGATCCCGCATCGGCCTTATGTGTTTCGGATGCTGTTAAGGTATGGCGTCAATGGGTTCAAGATCGGGAGATTACGCGGGCTGAAAAGCTGGCTGATCTAGCCTTACAAGAGCTTGGCGAGCTAGGATTCGAATGTACGGGACCTGAGGACATGAGACCGCCTCTGATGCGTGCCTTTGTCTTACCGAGATTTAAATCGGAAATTTTAAAGGAAATGTTTTTATCTATTGGTATTCGTGCGTGGATAGGGAATGAGAAGGGGGCTACTCTGCTCCGACTGGCTACCCATGTATATACATCAGAGGATGACATCCAGCTGGTTTCAAACACACTTAAGGGTATGTTGAATGGTGCATGAGGTAGCAGCTACAGGAACATGGAGTACCGAACTCCATGTTCCTCAACGCCTAGTCGAGGCTATTATTTTCTTGCGCGGCCATGAGGACGGAAATCGCTGGCTAGAGGGGTTACCGCAACGCATTGACCGTCAATGTCGGATGTGGGACTTGAAACCGACTGGCATTGCGGAAGGTGGCGCTATGTCCTGTTGCGTATTTTGTACTACTAAAGATGGACAAGCAGCCGTATTGAAAATACCCGTAGATGTAAACGCAGGGCGCTTAGAAGCTCGCGCACTGGCAATCTGGACGCCAGGTGGAGCAAGCCCGCGGGTTTTACAAAGTTCTTCGACTACAGGGATCTTTTTGATGGAGCGTGTGGTGCCCGGCAGCACGCCTCAACCAGTAAACGGAGGCGAGGATTCTGCGAAGTTTATTAACTTACTTGAGCGAATGACGGTAAACTCGCCCCAGGTGAAGCGCCGTTTTGTGGATGTATCTGTGATCGCGAGTATGCGGCTCGACTGGGCACAAGAACGATTTCAAGATGACCAATATGCGACGAGCATTACTCCCATTGATGATGCGCGGAAGCTCCTTAGTAAGTTAATTCAGACTACTCCAGTTCGAATTCACCTTCATGGGGATCTGCAGCCAAAAAACATTTTGTGTGATGCGCATGGAAATTGGCTTGCCATTGATCCTTTGCCTTGCATCGGCGATATAAATTCCGAAGCAGCTTTATGGGCGACGATGCAAGATTGTCCAACAACTATTCAAGAGCGCTTGCAGGAACTTAACGTGCACCCATTGCTCAGCCCCTCGCGTCTACAGGCATGGGCATACATTTTTGCAGTTGCCGAATTGCGCCCATACTTGCCGCTAATGGCGGCACGAATGGGCCAATTTATTAGCGAAATGAATAGTGAGGTCATAAAGTTTCTAAAGGCCCGATAGCAATACGCCATAGTTGGGAGACTTCCGCGGTAGCCATGCTCCCGTCGCGTTCGGTTAGCGAAGCGTTTATAACTGGTGGTACTGCACGAGCCTTCCGGAATACTGGTGTGCTCGGATGGATTGAGTCAGGCTGCGGTGGCCGCCGGGGCGGCCGCGGTCGGTTCGGCGCTACCGGCTGCCGCAATCTCGGCCCTCCGTGCACGGCCGCGCGCCCGGTGCCGGCCGGGTTCCGGCCGGACGCCACCCAACGCCGGTCCGATCCCGGATGCCCGGCCGAGCAGCGCCAGCAGGCTGCCGCCGACAGCCAATACCGCGATCAGCCCGCCGGAGTACCGGACGAGACCGACCACGCCGACCAGCAGCGGTAGCAGCCGTACCGCCACCGCGCTGCCGATCGCGCGCAGCGCGCCGGCCACCGCGAGCAGGGTGGTGAGCCGTTCCGGGCGCGCGGCGACCGAGATCGCCGAGTCCATCTCGCCGTGGAAGGCGGTCAGGCACAACCCCGACAGCACCTGGGCGATCAGCAGGCCACCCAGTTGCCACGGCGCGACCAGCCAGCCCACCAGCATGCCGATTCCCCAACCGGCCCAGAGCAGGCCGGTGCTGGCTCGCAGCCGGGATACCGCGGTGCTGGCGGTGGTGGCCAGCAGGCAGCCGGCGGTGAACGCGATCGACGCCGCGATCACCGCGAGCTGGCCGTACAGGTCGACGGCCAGTGCGGTGTTCAGGGTGGCCGGTCCGGATCCGATCAGCATCACCGCGGTGCCGGCCAGTAGCAGCGCGGCTACCGGCGAGCGGTCGAACGACCGGGCCGGTGGCGGGAGTTCGGTGAGGTGGGTGAGCTCGGCGCGGTGTGCCGGGTCCGGTTGGGCGGCCAGTTGCCGCCCGCTGGGCACCCGGGCGTGCCGGGCGCACCAGAACTGCGGGGCCAGGCTGGCCGGGTAGAGCACCAGTACGGCGGTCAGAGCCAACCGGCCCGCCAGGCCCGAAGCGGTGACCGGCAGCAGGGCGGCCACGCTGGCCGCGGCTGCTTCGATGGCCGCGATCGCCACCGCGTAACGCACCATCGCCCGTGGTCCCGGCGCCCGATCGGCGACCTCGGCGCGCATGCCGGCATAGCCGGTCCAGGCGGCGACGTTCATCACCACCACCGCGGCGGCGATGATCGAAGCCGGCGTGCCGAGCAGCAGCCCGGCCAGGGTGAGCACCCGCAGCGGCAGTTCGGCCGCGCCGACCAGGGTGAGCAGCGCGCCGCCGGAGAGCACCCGGGACAGCCACATGGTCGCCGGTGCGGACAGCACGATGCCGACCAGCATCGCCGCGTTGAACAGGGCGGCGGTGCTCAGGCCGTGCCGTTCGACGGCCAGCAGCGTGAAGGTGGTCCAGCCCAGGGACAGGCCGAACGAGTCGATCAGGCCGGCGAGCAGGAACTCGCGGTCCGCGGGCCGCTCAGCCATCCACTTCGTCGATCGGGTACGCGGCCGGCAGCGGGAACCCGTTGAAGGACGAGGCGTAGCTCAGCGTGTAGGCGCCGGCGGAGGCGATGAAGATGCGGTCACCCTCGTCGAGCGAGGCGGGCAGCCGGACGTCGTGGAACGTGGTGTCGGAGCTGTCGCAGCTCGGGCCGGTCACGGTGAAGGACTCGAGCGGGCCGACGCCGTGGTCGGGCCGCGACGTCCAGAGCGGGAACTCCCAGGTCTGGCCGGTCTGCAGGGTCTCCATCAGGCCGTTGTAGGCGCCGACGTCGAGGTAGAGCCAGTTCTGCCCGTCCCGCACGGTGCGTCCCAGCACGGTCGCGACCAGCACGCCGCTCTCGGCGACCAGGTACCGGCCGGGCTCGGCGGCGACGAGCGCGGGCTGGTAGGGCAGGTCATCGAGGGCATCGCTGATCGCCGCGCCGATCGAGCTGATGGACGGCACGGCGGCACCGTAGTAAGCCGGGAATCCGCCGCCGAGGTTGAGCATCCCGAGCACGATTCCGTGTTCGGCGAGCCGTTGCATCAGCTGCGCGGCGACCGCGACGGCCCGGCCCCAGGTGGCCGGTCGGGTGCACTGCGAGCCGACGTGGAAGGTGACGCCGTACGGGCGCAACCCCAGCTCGCGGGCTCGCAGCAGGCCGTGCAGTCCCTCGTACGGGGTCGCGCCGAACTTGCGGGACAACGGGAACACGCTGTCGGAGTCGTCCACCCGCAACCGCAGGTACACCGCAGCGCCCGGTGCCGCGGCGGCGATCTTGGCCAGTTCCGGTTCGGAGTCGAAGCTGAACCGCCACACGCCGGCGGCCCAGGCCTGCGCGATGGCGGCCGGGGGCTTGACGGGGTTGCTGAACAGCACGTCCCCGGCGTGCACGCCGAGTTCCAGCAGCCGGCGCAGCTCGCCGACCGAGGCGATCTCGAAACTGGCGCCCTGCTCGTGCAGTCGCCTCAGTACCCGCTCGTCACCGTTGCACTTCATGGCGTAGTGCACGCCGACCCCGGGTAGCGCGCTGCGGAACCGCATCAGCTGGCCGGCCACGATGTCGGGGTCGAAGGCCAGGAACGGGGTTTCCAGCTCGATGTTCGCCAGCCGCGTAGGACTCAGCGACGCCGGCCAGTGACCGGGTAGCAGCCCCGGGGTTGCCGGGCTGGCGACAGGGATGCTCATGCCACCGGCACCTTGGTTTTCGTCCTGGGCCTGCTCGGCTTGGTGTCGGAGCGCGCGGCGGGGTGGCCGGTGGCGGGCTGGCCGGCCTGCTCGGCGGCCAGCAACTCGGTGGCCTGTTCGGCCGGGACCGGCTTGGAGATCAGGAAGCCCTGGCCGATGTTGCAGCCGATCCGGCGCAGCGCGTCGTACTGCGCGCGGTTCTCCAGTCCCTCGGCGACGGTGGTTACGCCGAGGCCGTGGCCGAGCTGCACGATGGTCCGGGCCAGCGTCGCCTCGCCCGACGGGCTGGTCACCCGTTCGACGAAGGACCGGTCGATCTTGAGGGTGTCGAAGGGGAACCGGTGCAGGTAGCTGAGCGAGGAGTAGCCGGTGCCGAAGTCGTCGATGGCCAGCCGGATGCCCAGGTCCTTGAGCTGGTTGAGCAGCCTGAGCACGTCCTCGGTGTCGTTCATCAGGACGCTCTCGGTCATCTCCAGGCAGAGCTGGCCCGGCGCGATCCCGGTGCTGGACAGGGCGTTGGCGACCACCGCGAGGAAGTCGCTCTGCCCCAGCTGGTGGCTGGAGACGTTGACCGCCATGCCGATCTGGCGATCCATCGCCTGCGACCAGATGGCGGCTTGCCGGCAGGCCTGTTCCAGCACCCACTGGCCGAGCGGCCGGATCAGGCCGGTGCTCTCGGCGAGCGGGATGAACTGGTCCGGTGGCACCAGGCCACGGATCGGGTGGTGCCAGCGGATCAGCGCCTCGAAGCCGATGATGTCGCCGCCGTTCATGTCGACCTCGGGCTGGTAGTACAGCTCGAAGTGGCCCTGCTCGAGCCCGGTCCGCAGGTCGGTGGCGACCTGCAGCCGGTCGACCAGCGCGGCGTGCATGGTCGGGTTGTAGAGGACGAAACCGCCCTCGCCGGCCGCCTTCGCCCGGTACATCGCCAGGTCGGCGTTGCGCAGCAACTGCCCGGCATCGTCGGCTCCGGAGTCGGCGTAGGCGATGCCGATGCTGGCCCGGATGACGGCGGGCTGGTTGTCGATCGCGAACGGTGTGCTCAGGGCGGTGCGAATGCGTTCGGCCACCGCGCGGGCGTTGTTCTCCTCGTCGTCGTGCAGGCAGCGGATCAGGACTGCGAACTCGTCGCCACCCAGGCGGGCCACGGTGTCCTCGGCCCGGACGGCGTCCATCAGCCGGCTCGCCACCTCCATCAGCATCGCGTCGCCGGCTGCGTGCCCCTGGCTGTCGTTGGTCTCCTTGAACCCGTCCAGGTCCAGGAACAGCACGGCGATCCGGAACTCCGAGTCGGCCCGCCGCTGCAACGCCTGGCCGACCCGGTCGGTGAACAGCGCACGGTTGGCCAGGCCGGTGAGGGTGTCGTGAAAGGCTTCGTGGATAAGCTGATTCTCCAGCTCGCGGCGCTCGGTCACGTCGCGCATGTTGAGCACCAGGGCACCGACCGCCGGGTCCTCCAGCAGGTTCGTCACCGCGATCTCGGCCTGGCAGATCCGGCCGTCGGCGCGGACCAGGGGCAGTTCGATCACCGCGCTGCCGCGGGAGCGCAGGCTGGCGGCCTTCAACGCCTCCAACAGCGCGGTCGCCGCCTCGGGTTCGAAGATCGAGGTCAGGGGTGCGTCCACCAACCGGTGGGCGTGGTGGCCGAAGACCCGTTCGATGGACTCGCTCTGGTACTGCACGACGGAATCGGTGTCCACCACGCTGACCACGTCGGAGCTGTGCAGCACCAGCGCCCGGAAGCGCTGCTCGCTGGTCTTGAGCTCCTGGGTGCGCTCGGCGACCCGGGCCTCCAGGCCGCGGGTCAGCGTGCGGTTCTCCAGCATGGTCAGCACCTGGCGGCCGACCATCAACAGGATCAGCACCGAGCGGTCCCAGGAGATGAAGCTGGTGCCGCCGTGCCCGCGGCCCTGCAACTTGTCCAGGACGGTGGTGATAACTGCCGCCACCACCGCGATGTAGGGCATCAGCAGGCCGAAGCTGCGGACCCGCCTGGCCACCGCCGACCGGTGCGAGACGGTGCGCTCGGGGCGCAGCGCGGCCAGCAGGATGAGCAGGAAGCCGGTGAACCAGCCGAGGTCGGTGGGGCTGCCGGAGTTGTAGGCGTCGGTCAGGGTGAGGTAGGTGAATCCGCTGTCGGACAAGGCGAAAGTCGCCAGCCCGCAGCCGACCAGGATCAGCGGGACGTTGTCGGCGTAGCGCTGCCGGCGGCCGGCCAGCACGTACATCACGATGGTCACCATGACCACGTCGCTCACCGGGTAGGACAGGCTGATCGTCAGGGCGAACAGGTTGTCGGCGCCGGCGGCGATGGTGGGGCCCAGCACCAGCGTCCAGCTGATCAGCAGCAGCGACGTCGCGATCATGGCGCCGTCCAGCACACCTCTGGCCCGGTTGGCTGCGGACTGGGCGTCGGTGCCGAGCACCAGCAGGCCCGCCACGGTGAACACCGGCATGCCCAGGTAGCCGACGTCGGCCAGGGACGGGAACGGCACCGCGTCGCCCATGACCGACTCGAACCAGAACCACAGCAGCTGGCCGACGCCCCAGGACGCGGTGGCCGCGCCGAGCAGCACCCAGGACAGCCGGACCCGGCCGGTCACCCGACGTGACCGGAGCACGCAACCGATGGACGCGGCGAACGCGGCACAGAACAGCGCGACGTTCGACAGTGTGCGCACCGTGTGCGAGCCGCCCAGCCGCGTGACGAAGCAGAAGCCCAGCAGGAGGACCGCCGCCCCGACCAGCGTTGCGGCACGCCGGAAGGCCTGCCGGTCGTAGGCCGGCAGGTCAAGGTCCGGCACCAGCGCGGCAGCCGGGCGCGGGGCGTGGGCGATGGCCACAGGCTTCTCCTAGGGGATGTCCTGTTGCCCATCGACCGCTGACTGCACGAGTTAAGTAACTGTGAGTGATCAACGAACCAGATGGCGCCTTTGGCGGCAGCCTGCGGGTCGGGAGGCCGTTACGGCTGGCGGTCGTAGCGGGCGGCCGCGCCGCAGGTCTCGCACCGGTATACCCCGTCCCCGACTGGGGCCAGCTCACCGTGCCCGACGCAGGTCGGCGCCCCGTCGACGGACAGCACCACGTTGCCGATGCTGACGTCCCAGCCGCCGTCGACGTCGACCAGTTGACCGCCGGTGCCGCCGGTGCCTTGCCGGGCCTGGTGCAACGCCCGCACCACCGCGACGGTGGCGGTGACGATCCGGGAACCCGGCGCCCACCCGGCGAACGAGTTGGCCGACGGCACCACCGGCTCGTCGCCGCGCATCCGGATCACCACGGCGCGGTCCTCGCCGGTGTCCAGGGTGAAGGTCACCGAGTAGCAGCCGGGCTCATCCAGGGCTTCGATCATGCGTAGCAGCGGGTCCACAAAGGCAGCATCGCCTCACTCGCGGTCGGAGAAGCGCTCCCACGCCGATTGCCGGGTCATGTCCAGTGCCACACCGATCCGCGCCCAGGACACGCCCCGGCTGCGGGTGCGGCGCACCCAGGTGGTCAGGCTGCCCTCCACCTGGTCGGCCACCCGCGCGATCTTCGGCAGCTGGGCGAGCAGTTCCTCGTCCGTCATCGCCTGCCAGTAGGTCAGCTCGGCGGGCGGTTCGGCATCGGGACGGGCGTCGGGACGTTCGGCGGCCGAATCGAGAATCTCGTTGCACAGCAGCACGCACTCGTTGCAGATGAAGATGCCGGGGCCCGCGATGATCTTGGCGACCTCTGGGGCTGGCTTGGCGCAGAACGAGCAGGCGATCGCGGCGGCAGCGGCTGGTTCGGTGATCACGGCATCCTCCAAGGCGTCAGGCTGATCCTGACAGGCTAGTCAGGCTTAGCCTGACACGTCAAGCCAAAGGTAAAGGCCGCCCCGGAGACCCGAGACGGCCCTTACCAACCGAAGGATGTACTGCCGGATCGGCTACTCCGAGGGCGTCAGCCGGCGGCGCCGACCGACCGCGATCAGCATCAGGCCGGCGCCGGTGATCAACCCGCTCCAGACCGCCAGTCGCGCGACCGCCACCCCGGTGAAGGGCAACGTGCCACCCGCCGAACCGGACCCGCTCGATCCCGAACCACTCGACCCCGAGCCGCCGCTCGACGAGGCTGCGAGGGTGACCGGCATCCGGATCAGGTGGGTTGCACCGGCCGAGTCGACGCCGGAGGCCACCAGGTTGTGCGACCCCACCTCCAGGTCGGTGGGAATGGTGATCTCCTTGGTGAAGGCGCCGCTGGCATCGGTGACCGCGGTACCCAGCACCACCGGCGAGCTGTACACGATCATCGTCACGCTGGAGTAGGGCAGGAATCCCTCGCCCAGGAAGGTGATCTGCTGCCCGCGGCGGACTTCGGTGAGCACCCCGTCGGTGGTGGTGAGCGTGGTCGGGGCACTGGTCGGAGCGAGAGCCGGGACCAGCGGAGCCGATGCCGTGGCCTGGGCCGACGGTGCCGAGGCGGCCGACGGTCCGGCCAGGCTGTTCGCCGTCACCGTGTAGGTGTAGGTGATCCCGTCGACGGCCCCGATGACGCAGGAGGTGTCGTCGATGGAGTTGGTGGAGCAGGTTGCCGGACCGGGCAGGGCGTGCACCGTGTAACCGGTCACGGACGCGACGGTCGACTTCGGCCAGCTGACCAGTACCGAGGCCCGGCCCGGCTCGGCGGTCGGAGCTTGCGGGGCAGTCGGCACCGTGGTCACGAAGGTGGCCGCGAGCGCGGTGCCGGCACCGACGGCGTTGACGCCGCGCAGCGTGACCGGGTACTCGGTACCCGGGGTGAGCCCGGTGATCGTGCCGGTCAGGCCCGAGCCCGACCCGGTGGTGGTCAGCGGCAGCCAGGTCGTCCCACCGTCGATCGAGTATTCGTAGCCGGTGATGGGTGATCCGCCGCTGTCCGGAGCGGTGAAGCTCAGCTCGATCGAGGTGTCGTGAGCCGTGGTAGACAGCTCACCCGGAACCCCGGGCACGCTCAGCGGCGTCACCGCGGAGCTGGCGCTCGATTCGGCCGAGTTCCCGACGGCGTTGGTGGCGTGCACGGTGAAGGTGTAGCTGGTGCCGTTGGTCAGGCCGGTGACCACGCACGGGCTGCCCGGGCAGGTCGCGGTCTTGCCATCCGGCGACGAGGTCACCGTGTAGCTGGTGACGGCCGAGCCGCCGGTGCTGGCCGGGGCGGTGAACGACACCGACGCCTGGCCGGGCCCGCCGGTCGCGGTCACGCCGGACGGGGCGTCCGGCGTGGTGGCCGGGGTGACCGACTGGCTCGTCGAGCCGGCGCCCGGCCCGTTGACGTTCACCGCGCGGACCTGCACCTGGTACGCGGTGCCGTTGACCAGGCCGGTGACGGTGCCGGTGACCGTGCCGTTGGCGACGGTGGTGGTCAGCGTGCTCCAGCTGAGGCCGCCGTCGGTGGAGACCTCGTAGCCGGTGATGGCCGAACCGTTGCTGGCCGGGACCGGGAACGAGACGCCGATCTGGGAGTCACCCGGGGTGAGGTCCACCCCGCTGGGCTTGGCCGGCGGGCCGACCGGGATGACCGCCGACGACGCCGCGGATTCGGGTGAGTCGCCGATGGCGTTCGTCGCGTGCACCGTGAAGGTGTAGCTGGTGCCGCCGGTCAGCCCGGTGACGGTGCACGGGCTGCCCGGGCAGGTCGCGGTCTTGCCACCCGGCGAAGCGGTCACCGTGTAGGAGGTGATGGCCGAGCCGCCGTCGCTGGCCGGCGCGGTGAAGCTGACGGTTGCCTGGCCGTTGCCGGCCGTGGCCGACGCCCCGGTCGGGGCGCCGGGCAGCGCGGCCGGCGTCACCGCGGACGAGGCGCTGGACTCGGCCGAGTCGCCCTCGCTGTTGGTGGCGTGCACGGTGAAGGTGTAGCTGGTGCCGTCGGTCAGTCCGGTGACCACACACGGGCTGCCCGGGCAGGTCGCGGTCAGGCCGCCCGGCGACGCGGTCACCGTGTAGGAGGTGATCGGCAGGCCGCCGCTGTCGGCCGGCGCGGTGAAGCTGACGCTGGCCTGGCCGTCACCCGGCTGCGCCGACACCCCGGTCGGGGCACCGGGCACCGACACCGGGGTGACTGCCGACGACGCGCTGGATTCGGCCGAGTCGCCGACGGCGTTGGTGGCGTGCACGGTGAAGGTGTAGCTGGTGCCGTTGGTCAGTCCGGTGACCACACACGGGCTGCCCGGGCAGGTCGCGGTCAGGCCGCCTGGCGACGAGGTCACCGTGTACGACGTGACGGCCGAGCCGCCGTCGCTGGCCGGAGCGGTGAAGCTGACGCTGGCCTGGCCGTCGCCGGCCGTGGCCGAGGCCCCGGTCGGGGCGCCCGGCGGCGTCGCCGGGGTGACCGCGGACGAGGCGGACGATTCCGGTGAGTCGCCGTTGGCGTTGGTGGCGTGCACGGTGAAGGTGTAGCTGGTGCCGTTGGTCAGGCCGGTCACCACACACGGGCTGCCCGGGCAGGTCGCGGTAGCGCCGCCGGGTGAGGCAGTGACGGTGTAGGACGTGATGGCCGAGCCGCCGTCGCTGGCCGGCGCGGTGAACGACACGCTGGCCTGGCCGTTGCCGGCCGTGGCGGACACCCCGGTGGGCGCGCCGGGAACGGCCAGCCCGTCGAAGGTGAGCGTCACCGAGCCGGTCGCGCCGTCGCTGGCCACCAGGCCGGGCAGCTGGACGCCACCGGTGCCGGGCAGGACCGCGATCGCGGCCGAACCGAGGTATGCCGAGGCCAGCGAGGAACCGCCACCGCCACCGGCCACGTTCGAGCTGAGGATGGAGCCGCGGCTGCCGCCGCCGCCGCCACCGCCTGCGTAGCCACCGGCCCCGCCACCGCCGGTCGCGCCGCCGGGCACCGCACCGCCGCCGCCGCCGGTCGCGACGGTGAGCGTGGACGGATTGTTGCTGCCGCCGGCGATCCCGGGCGCGTAGTTGCCGGTGCCGCCGGCGCCGCCGGTGCTGCCGACACCGGGTTGCCCGGGTCCGGACACCGCCTGGGCGTTGTCGCTGGTGCCGGCCGAGCCGGCGTTGCCGCCGTCACCGTTGTACGCGCCACCGCCACCGCCACCGGCGATGGCGAGCTTGGCCAGCAGGGCGTGGCCGGAGTCCTCGGCGAACACCGCCGAGCCCCCACCGCCGGTGCTGGTGCCGTGGTTGTCACCGGTACCGCCGACGCCCACGATCACGTACAGGTAGGCGGTACCGGCCGGCAGCGTCAGGGTGCCGCTGACCTCGGCCGCGTTGCCGCCGATGTGCTGGCGCGCCGGATAGCCGGCCCCGCCGCCGCCGCCGACCAGGTCGACGTCCACGGAGGTCGTGCCGGCCGGCACCGTCAAGGTGTAGCTGCCGGCGGACGAGCACGTCACGGTGCTCAGCAGGGTCGGGGTGCTGCCGTCAGAACAGGGCGAGGTGTCGGCGAACGCAGCCGCCGGAGGCATCAGGAACAGGCCGGCAAGCGCGACCACCGCCACACTGGTGGCGGCCGACACGGCCCGGGAGCAGCGAGGAGATCTCGGCAGACGTATCACGAAATGGCTCTTTCAGAAGAAGGCCCCCCGTCGCGGGCCTGACCATAAGCACCTATCGACCGGATCGTCTGATCTTTGAGCCTAGATACGAACGTTGTATTTCAGGGGTTATGTTGTATCAAGGTATTGGGCCGGCAACCGGACGTGTGACGGCCGGTCGGGTGCTGATCCGCCGAAGCTGTGCGGCCGAGGAGCGGTGGGTCAGGTCAGCGGCGCGACGGCATCGCGGGACCGGCGGGTGCGCGGCTGCGGGCGCACCAGCAGCCCGAGCGGGCCGGCCAACCGCTGCCAGGCGCCGGCCCGCTGCTGGCTGACCAGCCGCTGCCGCAGCACCGGCACCCCGTCACCGCTCAGGCCACCGAGGGCAGCCGCCCGGCCGCCGATGCCGAGCACCAGGTTCTCGGCCGGCCCGCGCACCGCCAGCCCCGTGCCACGGTCCCAGCCGGTGTCGGTGGCGGTGAACCGCAGCCCGTCCAGCCGTGACCCCATGGCGTATCCGGGTGCCGCTCGGGTGGTCAGGTGGTCGAACGCCACTGCCAGCCGCTCCTCGGGTATCTCGCGGGCAATGCCGAGCGGGACCCGGATGTCGAGATCGTGCAGGACGACATCGGCCAGCACCGGGTCATAGCCCGAGCGTGGCACGGTGGTCCGGGCGCCGGCATGCCGGCGCAGCTTGTCGATGAGCTCCGGATCGGACGCGGTCGCCGCCCGCCGGGTGAGCCAGGCGTTGACCCGGTCGAAGTCGGCGGCGGTGGCGACCAGGCCGAGGTAGATCTTGAGCTGGCCGCACCGCAGGAAGGTGGTCAGGTGCGCCGCCACGTCGTGCACCGTCCAGCCCGCGCACAGGCTCGGCGTCCGGAGCTGGTCCGGGGTGAGCGTGCTCAGCAGGTCCGCGGCGTGCCCGCGCTCGTCGACGATCATGTCGTAGACCCGCATCCGCCGAAGGTAACGGGCCAGGCCCGGGCCGGTGTTCTCGTGGCGTGCGAACTTCTCGCAGGCCGGGGCTGTGCGGTCTGCGTACCAGCCGGACGCCCCGGTTTTGCTAGCGTGTCGTTATGGTGCCCGCGTCCGCAGACTCCCCGGCCGAGCCCGCCGCGACCCAGGATGGCACCGCAACCGGCCGCCTGAGGATCGGCGTGCTGGTGGTGGCCTACAACGCCGAGTCGACCCTGCAGGCGACGCTGGACCGCATTCCGCCCGACATGCGCGCCCGGATCGACGAGATCCTGATCTGCGACGACGCCAGCTCGGACCGGACCGTGGACGCCGGGCTTGCCTGGCGGCAGGCCAACGGCGCGATCCCGACCACGGTGATCCGGCACGTCAGCAACCTCGGCTACGGCGGCAACCAGAAGGCCGGTTACCGGCTGGCGGCCGAACGCGGCCTGGACCTGGTGGTGCTGCTGCACGGTGACGGCCAGTACGCCCCGGAGGTGATGGCCGACCTGCTGGCCCCATTGGAACGGGGCGAGGCCGACGCGGTGTTCGGCTCCCGGATGCTGCAGGCCGGCTCCGCCCGGGCCGGCGGCATGCCGCTCTACAAGTACCTCGGCAATCGGGTGCTCACCTCGGTGGAGAACCGGCTGCTGAACTCCTCGCTGTCGGAGTTCCATTCCGGCTACCGGGCCTACCGGGTATCGGCGCTGGCCGAACTCCCGCTGGAGTTCAACACCGACGACTTCGACTTCGACACCCAGATCATCATCCAGCTGCTCGACGCCGGCCGGCGGATCGTCGAGGTGCCGATCCCGACCTACTACGGCGACGAGATCTGCTACGTCGACGGCCTGAAGTACGCCCGCGACGTGGTCCGCGACGTGCTGCAGTACCGGCTGACCAAGGTGGGTATCGGCACCCACCGCTGGGTGCCGGCAGACCCGGAGTACGCCGCCAAGGAGGGCGAGGGCACCTCGCACACCGTCATCACCGAGATGTTGGCGGCGCTGCCGCCCGGCCGGATGCTGGACCTCGGCTGCTCCGGCGGCCGGCTGTCCGACCGGGTCCGGCAGCTCGGCCACAAGGTGGTCGGGGTGGACGGCATGGAGATAGCCGGGGTGCGCGACCGGGTCGACGACTTTTTCCTGGGCGACCTCGAGGACGGCATCCCGGAGGCCGCCGGCGGTGACTTCGACGTGGTGATCGCGGCCGATGTCATCGAGCACGTCCGGTATCCCGAAAAGCTGCTGCGCCAGATGGTCGAGGTGCTCGCGCCCACCGGGCAGATCGTGATCTCGACGCCGAACTTCGGGCACTGGTACTCCCGCGGCCGGGTCGCGGCCGGCGCCTTCGACTACGACCGGCGCGGCATCCTGGACGAGACCCACCTGCGCTTCTTCTCCCGCAAGAGCCTGCGCCGGACGATCAACGCCGCAGGCCTGGACCTGCTGCAGCTGGAGTACACCGGCCTGCCGCTGGAGGTGTTGGCCCGGACCGACCGGTGGACCTCGCGGGCCGCCGGGGCGCTGGACCGGCGGCTGGTGCGGCTGCGCCCGACCGTGTTCGGTTACCAGTTCGTCGCCCGGCTGCGCCCGCACCATGCCGGTTCCGTCACCCATCACGGCTGACCCGGCGCTGACATGACCACGTCCGAAGCGGCGCGTCCCGAGCTGTCCGGCGATCGGCCACCGGCCAACGATCCGGACCAGCTGGTCCGCCACCGGCGCCGGTTGGTGCTCGGGCTGGCGCTGCTGTTCCTGCTGCTCAAGGCCACCATCGCCGCCCGGACCTACGGCACCAACGACATCCGGCACTGGACGGACTTCGTCAACGGGGTGGCCGAGCGCGGTCCGGTCGGCGTGTACGGCATCACCTTCGAGCGGTCCTTCTACAACCACCCGCCGATGATCGGGTACTTCCTCTGGCTGGTGGACCTCGGCCGCCAGCACGGCCTGAGCATCGGCTTCTCGATCCGCACGGTGGCCAGCATGGCCGACGTGGGTTCCGCCCTGCTGGTGTTCGAGATCCTGCGCCGGCGCCGTAGCCTGCGCGAGGCCACCTGGGCGGCCTGCCTGGTGGCGGCCAGCCCGGTGCTGGTCATCATCTCCGGCTTCCACGGCAACACCGACCCGATCTTCGTGCTGTTCACGCTGCTGGCGCTGTACCTGCTCGCCGACCGCGACAAGCCGCTGGCCGCCGGCCTGTCGATGGGCATCGCGATCGGCATCAAGGTCGTCCCGGTGGTGGCGATTCCGGCCCTGCTGGTGCTCGCGCTCACCCGGGGCCGCGGCAAGCTGCTCCGGTTCGGGGCCGGTTTCCTCCTGGCGTTCGGGATCAGCTGGCTGCCGGCCCTGATCGCCGAAGGAAAGCCGGTCCGCGAGCACGTGCTGGGCTACGCCGGCAGCGGTATCAGCCAGTGGGGCCTGATCCAGATCGGGCACTGGTTCGACGACCCGGGCTGGGCCGATTTCCTCACCGGTTCCGGCCGGTTCCCGATCGTGCTGCTGTGTGCCGTGCTGCCGGCGGTGCTGGTCTGGCGCCGGCCGGCGATGGTCGCCGAGGCGGTCGGCCTGGCACTGGTCAGCTTCCTGTTCCTCAGCCCGGCCTTCGGTTGCCAGTACCTGGTGTGGGCAGTGGCCGCGGCCTACCTGCTCAACTTCGGCTGGGCCACCGCCTACAACCTGGGCGCCGGGGTGGTGCTGTTCAAGATCTACACCCGGTGGGCGCACGGCTTTCCGTGGTACCACGCCGACTATTGGGGCATCAGAGGCATCGAGCTGATCGGTGCCCTGCTGCTGTGGGCCTGCCTGGGCGTCGTCGCCGTTCTCGGGGTACGACGCATCCTCACGGGCCCGAACCCTCAGACCCGGTAACCGGTTTCGGCGATCCGCTTGGCGGCGTGGGCGTAGAGGTCCGGGTCGCTCGGGGCTGCGGTGCCCAGGCCGTCGACGTAGCGGTTGAACATGCAGAACGCCGCCGCGATCAGCACGGTGTCGTGCAGTTCCAGGTCGGTAGCACCGGCCTTGCGGGCAGCGCTGATCAGCTCCGGGGTGACGTTCCGGCCGCTGACCTGGACCGCACCGGCGATCCGCAGCAGTGCACGCAGCTTCGGTGAGACCGGTGCGTGCTCGATGTCGCCACGCACCTGCTCGACGAACTCGACGTCCTCGTCGAGCTGGGTGGCAGCGATCGCCGAGTGCGAGCCGCAGCAGAACGTGCATTCGTTGCGGCCCGACACGTAGGCCGCGATCAGTTCGCGCTCGCCACGGGACAGCGAACTCGGGCCGCGCAGCAACACCTCGGCGAGTTCGCCGAGCGGCTGGGCGGTTTCCGGGCGGTAGATCAGGGGGCCGGCGATTCCGGGGAAGTCGTTCTCGTCAACGCCAAGCGCAATGTGGGCCATGGGAGTTCCGCCCTTTCGGTGGTGGTCAGTGGCTTGTATAGTGACACTATCCAATGACCGGGCCGAACGCGAGACCTCACTTCGACTGAGCAATTTCGAAGAACTATCGCCGGTACGGAGCTGAAACGCGCGCTGGCCAGCATCCAGCCGGCGCTCAGCCGAAGCGGCCGGAGATGTAGTCCTCGGTGCGCCGCTCGCGGGGGTTGGAGAAGATCTTCTGGGTGTCGTCGATCTCGACCAGCTGGCCGGGCTTGCCCACCCCGGACAGGTTGAAGAACGCGGTCCGCTCGCTCACCCGGGCCGCCTGCTGCATGTTGTGGGTGACGATCACGATCGTGTACTGCTGCTTCAACGACTGGATCAGGTCCTCGATCGCCAGGGTGGAGATCGGGTCCAGGGCCGAGCACGGCTCGTCCATCAGCAGCACCTGCGGCTCGACGGCGATCGCCCGGGCGATGCACAACCGCTGCTGCTGGCCGCCGGACAAGCCCGCACCGGGCTTGTCGAGTCGGTCCTTGACCTCCTCCCACAGGTTGGCGGCCCGCAGCGACTTCTCGACCACCGCGTCCAGCTCGCCGCGCTTGCGGCGGGAGGACTGCAGCTTGAGCCCGGCCGCCACGTTGTCATAGATCGACATGGTGGGAAACGGGTTCGGCCGCTGGAACACCATGCCAATGGTGCGCCGGACGTTGACCGGGTCGACGTCGGCGCCGTAGATGTCCTCGCCGTCCAGCAGCAGCTCACCCTGCACGGTGGCGCCGGCGATCACCTCGTGCATCCGGTTGATGGTGCGCAGCACGGTGGACTTACCACAGCCGGACGGCCCGATGAAGGCGGTCACCGAGCGGGGCGCGATGGTGAAGTCGACGTCGGCCACCGCCAGGAACTTGCCGTAGTAGATGTTGAGGTTGTGGGCCTCGATCCGCTTGGCCATCTGGCACTTTCCCCTTTGTTCGGAACGGTTTCGTATGGAAGTTTGGTACGGCTGCCCGAGCCGTCAGGAGGACACCTTGCTGCGGCTGGCGATCAGCCGGGCGATCAGGTTCAGCACCATCACCAGCAGGATCAGGGTGAGCGCGGCACCCCACATCCGGTCGGCCGCGTGGTGCACGCTCACCTTGTGGCCACCGCGCAGGATGGTGGTGCTGCCCAGGTTGCCGAACTGGTCCTTGATCATGCCGGGCAGCGAGCCCTGCGGGCCCGAGAACAGGTTGTCGTTCTCGTTGGGGGAGTAGCCCACCAGCACCAGCAGCGGTGCGGTCTCGCCGGCCACCCGGGCCACCCCCAGCACCACCCCGGTCATGATCCCGCTCAGCGCGGTCGGCAGCACCACCTTGACGATGGTCTTCCACTTCGGCACCCCGAGGGCGTAGGACGCCTCGCGCAGCTCGTTCGGGACCAGCCGGAGCATCTCCTCGGTGGTCCGCACCACGACCGGGATCATCAGCATCACCAGTGCCAGCGAGACCAGCCAGCCGGCCCGCTGGCCGGAGAAGGTGGTGACGAACACCGCGTAGATGAACAGCGCCGCCACGATCGAGGGGATGCCGGTGAGGATGTCGACCATGAAGGTGGTGGCGCGGGCCAGCGGACCGCGGCCGTACTCCACCAGGTAGATCGCCACCAGCAGCGCGATCGGCACCGAGATCAGCGTGCAGAGCGCGACCTGCTCCACGGTGCCGACGACCGCGTGCAGCACGCCGCCGCCCGGGTCGCGGTAGGTGATGCCGCGCTGGCTGCCGGTGAACCAGCCGTCGGCGGTGATCGCCGGCAGCCCCCGGCTGACCACCGTCCACAGCAGCCAGACCAGCGGGATCAGGGCCAGCCCGAAGCTGCCGTAGATCACCGTGGTGGCGATCCGGTCCTTGGTCTTGCGCCAGCCCGTGCCGGGTGCGGCGGCCAGCGAGTGGACTCTCGTCGCGGCGGTCATGCGAACTCCTTGCGGCGGTTGACTACCCAGCGGGCGGCGGCGTTGACAGCGAAGGTCAGCACGAACAGCACCAGGCCGGCGGCGATGTAGGCACCGGTCTGGGCCGGGCTGTTGAACTCCGAGGCGTTGTTGGCGATCTTGGACGCGAACGTCTCGCCACCGTCGAAGATCGAGAACGAGAACGGGCCGGCATTGGAAACCTTCGACAGGATCAGGGTGATCGCGATGGTCTCGCCGAGCGCCCGGCCCAGGCCCAGCATCGCGCCGCTGACCAGGCCGGCCCGGCCGTAGGGCAGCACCGCGGTCCGGATCACCTCCCAGTGGGTGGCGCCCAGCGCCCAGGCGGCCTCGATGTTGGCCCGCGGGGTGCGCTCGAAGACATCCCGGCCGATGGCGGTGACGATCGGCAGGATCATCACCGCCAGCACCACGCCGCCGGTGAAGATGGTGCCGCCCTTGACGTTCTTGTCGGCGAACAGCGGGAACCAGCCGGCGTGCCGGGACAGGAAGTCGGCCACCGGCTGGATCTTCGGGGCCAGCACCGCGATGCCCCAGACGCCGTAGATGATCGACGGGATCGCCGCCAGCAGGTCGATGACGTAAGCCACCGGACGGGCCACCCGGGGTGGTGCGTAGTGCGAGATGAACAGGGCGATGCCGATCGCGACCGGTACCGCGATCACCATGGCCAGCAGCGAGACCAGCACCGTCACCCACAGCAGCGGCAGCACCCCGAAGTCCGGCTTGTCACCACCGACGTCCCAGCTGCGGGCGGTCAGGAAGTTGGACTGGTCGGAGGTGATCGCCGGCAGCGCCCGGATCACCAGGAACAGGGTGACCAGGCCGATCAGCAGCACCAGGAACGCTCCGGCGCCCGAGCTCAGGCCGGCCAGCAGCCGGTCCCCGAACCGGCCCGGGCCGACGTTGCCGCCCAGGGTGCCGGCCCCGAACACCGGTTCGGTCTCCACCGCGAAGCTGGCCCCGGCCAGCTGGCTGGTGGCGATCAGCGGCTCGGCCGCCCGCTCGCCGCCGGCGGCTGCTGAACTGTCCGGGTGCAGCCGGCGATCGAGTTCGGCGTCCGGGTCGGCCAGTTGGGCCGGCCCGCTGTCTGACGACGTCCGATCCATCTGCGGCCTCGTTTCCTCTGTCGTTGCTGTCATTGCAAGTAGTGCCTTTCACGGGCAATCCCCGCTGGACGACGGGGGGTCGTCCAGCGGGGATCTGCCTACGTGGGAGGAGGAATTGTCACCTCGACCTAGCTGATCGCGGCGACCGCGGCCTGCACCTTGGTCTGGATCTCCGACGGTAGCGGGGCGTAGCCAAGGTCCTGCAACGCCGACTGGCCGTCACCGGCGGTGTAGGTCAGGAACGACTTCACCAGCGAGCCGATCTTCGGGTCGGAGTACTTGGAGCAGACGATCTCGTAGGTGACCAGGATGATCGGGTAGGCCCCGGAGGTCTTGGTCGCGTAGTCCAGCTTGAGCGTCAGGTCCTGCCCGCCGTTGCTGGCCACCTTGGCCGCGGTCACCGCCGCGCCGGCGCTGTCGGCGGTCAGTTCCACCGGCCCGGCACCGTTGTCGACCTTGGCGGTGTCGAGGTTGCCGCTGACCGCAAAGGACCACTCGACGTAGCCGATGCTGCCCTCGGTCGAGCCGATCGCCTGCTGGACACCCTGCGAGCCGGTCTTGCCCTGGCCCGCGAACCCGGCCTTGGAGGAGTCCTTGTCGGGCTTGGAGGTGAAGCCGGACGGGTCGGTGGCGGCCAGGTACTTCTCGAAGTTCTGGGTGGTGCCCGATGAGTCGCCGCGGTAGAACACCGTGATCTTGGTGGCGGGCAGCGAGGCGCTGGAGTTGGCGGCCTTGATGGCCGGGTCGTCCCAGCTGGTGATCTTGCCCAGGAAGATCTTGGTGATCAGCTGCGGGGTCAGGGTCAGATCCTTGACCCCGTTCACCTTGTAGGCCAGCGCGATCGGGCCGGTCACCATCGGCAGGTCGATGGCCGGCGAGCCGCAGGCCGCGGTGGCCTTAGCGACCTCGTCCTTGCTCGGGTCGAGGGCCGAGTCCGACCCCGCGAAGTCATCCTGCTTGGCGATGAAGTTCGAGACGCCGGCGCCTGAGCCGGTGCCGTTGTAGGTGATGGTGCTACCGCTGCACTTGGCCTGGAAGTCCTTGATCCACTGCTCCATCGCGTTCTTCTGCGCGGTCGAGCCCTCGGCCTTGAGCGAGCCGCTGGCGCAGGAGGCCTGGCCGGACGAACTCGAGCCCGAGGGCGAGTTGCCTCCGGCGGCTGCCGGCGAGCCGCTGTCCGAGCTGCAGCCGGTCAGTGCCACGGCGCCGGCCGCGAGTGCGGCCAGGACGCCCGTACGGGTGGTGATTGACACCAGTAGTCCCTTTCGTGGTTGGTGGGGCTGTGTGCAGACACCCGATGGGCATCGCGCATCAGCCGTTCGCCAATCGTTGACAGGGCAAAGTTAAGGAGCCGAGGTGGCGGGTTGGGGAGCGCTCGGTGAACGGGACGTGAACGACGGTCGGCGGCTTGTTCAGGCGGTCGCGAACTGGATATCGCGTGCGAACACGGTGAACCCGAGACCCTCGTACAGGGCCCGGGCGGGGGCGTTGTCGGCCTCGACGTAGAGCAGCACGGTGCGCAGTTCGCGCTCGCGCAGGTAACGCAGCCCCGCGATCAGCAGGGACTTGCCCAGCGAGCGTCCCTGGGCGGCCGGATCGACGCCCAGCACGTAGACCTCGCCCATCGGCTCCGGCGTCTCGGTGTGCACCTTGGTCCAGTGGAAGCCGAGCAGCTCCCCGTCAGACCCCACCGCGAGCAGGAAGCCGGCCGGGTCGAACCACGGCGCGGCGATCCGGTCGTCGAGGTCGGCCAGTTGCAGCCGTCCTTGCTCGGGATGGCTTGCGAAGGCGCGGGCGTTGACGGCGAGCCACGCCTGCTCGTCCGAACCGGGTCGGAACGGGCGGATGGTGACCCCGTCCGGCAACCGTGGCTCGGCGAGCTCCAGGTCGGCGAGCTGCGCGCGCAGCTGGAGCAGGGTCCGCACCGGTTGCCAGCCGGCCTGGGTGCCGGCCTGGGCGGCGACGCTGTTGCGGCCGTGCGCCCACAGCCGCAGGCCCGCCGGGTCGACCACGCGGCCGGCCGCCGCGAGCAGTTCGGCGGCCACCAGCGGATCGGTGGCCACCAGCTCCACCGACGTGGTGGGCTCGCCGGGTTCGAGCTGGGCGTAGCCGAGCAGGGTGGACATCGCATGGTGGTCCTGCTGGCAGACCAGGTGGCGGACCGGCGGCCCCGCGGTCAGCCGGAGCAGGGCCTGCTCGCTCAGCGGCGGGTTGTCGGCGGCGTCCGGGCTCTGCCGCGCCAGGGCGGTGATCGCCTCGACGAGCTCCGGGCTGAGGGCGGCTACATCGGAGATCGGCGCGGTCACACGGGCAAGGTTAGCGGTCGGCGCGGTCGGCCTCAGCGGCGCTGGGCCGCCCCTCGGACAGCCGCGCCGGCCATGCCGGGCGCGTCGGCGGGCTCGACACCGCGGGCCCGCAGGCCGGGCTCGGCCGGCTTGACGAACTTGTAGCCGACGTTGCGGACGGTGCCGATCAGTGCCTCGGACTCCACCCCCAGCTTGGCCCGCAACCGGCGCACGTGCACGTCGACGGTGCGGGTGCCGCCGAAGTAGTCGTAGCCCCACACCTCCTGCAACAGGTGCGAGCGGGTGAACACCCGGCCCGGGTGCTGGGCCAGGAACTTGAGCAGCTCGAACTCCTTGTAGGTCAGGTCGAGGACGGTCGAGCGCAGCCGGGCGGTGTAGGTCGCCTCCTCGATGGTCAGCTCGCCCACCTTCACCACCCCCGGCTCGCCGTCGGCCGTGGAGCCGCGCCGGGCGACGGCCAACCGCAGCCGGGCGTCGGTCTCGGCGGGACCCGCGGTGTCCAGCAGCACGTCGTCGACCATCCAGTCCGCCGACAGCGCCACCAGGCCGCCCTCTTTCAGGACCGCGAGCACCGGCAGGTCGGCCTCCACGGCGGCCAGCACCTTCGAGAACGCCCGGGCACCGGCCAGGTTGAACCGGGCGTCGATCAGCACCACGTCGGCGCCGATGCCCTCGAGCGGGCTGACGTCGTAGCCGAAGACCGTGACGGTGTGCCCGAGCAGGCCCAGGGCGGGCAGCACCTCGGCGGTCGGCTGTGCCGCCGTGGTGAGCAGGCAGATCTCCATGACGCCTCCCGGAGCCGGTGCCGGCTGACCGGTGATAGGGGATGAGGGAACGCTGGGTGACAATGTTCCCATGATCGAGGGTCCGGAACCTGTGCGTCTTCGGACAGCGGACGGGATAGTTCTAGCCGCCGACTATTACGCCGATGTTTCCGATACCTCTGGTGATCCCGCCGGCTCGGTCGCCGGTGGCCCGTCCTACCTGCTGGGGCACGGGTTCACCGGCTCCTCCCGGCAGCCGCGGGTGGTCCGGATCGCGCAGGCGCTGCAGGCGGCAGGTGGCGCGGTGCTGGCGCTGAACTTCCGCGGGCACGGCGCGTCCGGCGGCCGGTCCACCATCGGGGTGGACGAGATCGCCGACGTGGCGGCCGGGGTGGACTGGCTGCGCGCCCGCCGGCCGGGGGCGCCGGTGGTGCTCGCCGGCTTCTCGATGGGCGCCTCGATCGTGATCCGCTACGCGGGCCTGGGCGGCGCCGCGGACGCGGTGGTCGCCGTCAGCGGGCCCGGCCGCTGGTACGAGCGGGGCACCGAGTCGATGCGCCGGCTGCACCTGGGCGTGGAGACCCGGATCGGCCGGCTGGTGCTGCGCCGCGTGCACCGGACCCGGATCGGCGGTGGCTGGGACGTGCTGCCGCCCTCGCCGGTGGAGGTGGTTTCCGGGATCACCGCGCCGCTGCTGCTGGTGCACGGCGACGCCGACCCGTACTTCGGCCTGGAGCACCCCCGGATGCTGGCCGCGGCCGCCCCGCACGCCGAGCTGTGGATCGAGGCCGGCCTGGGACATGCCGAGACCGCCATGACCGACGAGCTGCTGGACCGGATCGCCGGCTGGGCGCACCGGGCGGTCGAGCCGCCGGACGCCGAGGCACCGGGCGCCGAAGTTCTGGGCGCCGAGGTTCTAGACGCCGAGGTTCTGGGCGCCGGGGCGCCGCACGCCGAGGCAGCGGACGCCGAGGCGTCTGCCACCATGAACCGGTGACCGTGGACAGCTCCGCAACGCCGGCCGGCCAGGCGTCCGCCGATGGATCGGGCCCGGACGAGGCGACTGGTCGGGATCCGATCGAGCGCCCGCCGTCCCGCGCGGTGGCCGGTGCGCTGCAGATCCAGCTGGCGGTGCTGACCGCGCTGACCGGTGGGGTGCTGGCCGCCGGGTCCTACCTGGGCACCGTGCCGCTGCTGGTGGCCGTCGCCCTGGTGCAGCTGCTGCTGAGCGTCAGCTGGCTGTTCGGTACCGCGATTCCCGGTCGCCGCGGCGGTCTGGTGCTGGCGGTGCTGGCCGGCGGCGGCGCCGACGCGGCCACCGTGCACTGGCCGCACAGCGGCTACTCGCCGGTGCTCGGGGTGCTGGGCCTGGCGGTGCCGTTGCTGTTCGCCCACCAACTCAGCCGCGGCGTGGTGCGCACCCGGGTGGTGGAGTCGCTGGCCGACATCGCCGTGCTGCTGGTGGCGCTGGTGGCACTGGCCGGCCTGCTGGTGCTGCGCCGGCAGGGCAACGGGGACATCCTCACCCCGGCGGTGCTCGGTGCGATCACCGCCGGGCTGGTGGCCGCCCACTTCACCGACGCGGTGTATCCGGCCCCCCGGTTCGACCCGGCGGTCGACCGCGGGCTGCCCGCGGTGGTGGTCGGGGTGCTGGCCGGCGCCCTGGTCGGCCTGCTCGGCCTGCGCCGGGTGATCGAGTTCGCCGGCGGCCGGGGCGCCTTCATCGGTGCCGCGATCGCGGCGGTGGCCTGCCTGCTCTCGATCGGGGCGGCGTTCAGCGGGGTACGCGCGTCAGCGCTGCCGCCCGCGCCCGCCGGAGCCGCGGCGCGGCTGCGCCCGCTGGCCGCGGTGCTGATGACCATGGCGCTGAGCACCCCCGCCGCGTACGTGCTGGTCAACGCGCTGGCCGGCTGAGGTTCGGGCCGCATCCCGCCGTCCGGGCCGCACTTGGCCGGTCGCGGGCTGATGGCTAGTCTGGGAGCCACTATGGCTCAGCTGCTCACCTCTCGCCGCGCGGTCGACCTGTGCCGCGTCGGCAGCGCGCTGTGTCCGCTCCGCTGATCGGGTAGCCAGGCCGGCACCGGCCGGAACTGCCCACCGCGAGGTCGCCGGGCAACCTGCCCCCATCGCGACCGGAGACACCCCGAGTTCAAGTCGGGATCGATGCTTTCTCCCTACTCAGCAAGGAGATCAACCATCATGAGCCGCTCCGAAGCGCTCGTCTCGGCCGACTGGGTCGAGCAGAACCTCGACACGCCCGGGGTCGTCCTCGTCGAGGTCGACGAGGACACCTCGGCCTACGACACCGGCCACATCGCCGGTGCGGTCAAGCTGGACTGGAAGGCCGACCTGCAGGATCCGGTCGTGCGCGACGCACTCAGCAAGGCGGACTTCGAAGCGCTGCTGTCGGCCAAGGGCATCGGCAACGACGACACCGTGGTGCTCTACGGCGGCAACAACAACTGGTTCGCCGCGTACGCCTACTGGTACTTCAAGCTCTACGGGCATTCCGACGTCAAGCTGCTCGACGGCGGCCGCAAGAAGTGGGAGCTGGACGGCCGTCAGCTGTCCAAGGACGAGGTGTCGCGGCCGGCCGCCGAGTACCGCGCACAGGATCAGGACAGCTCGATCCGGGCGTTCCGCGACGAGGCGATCGCGGCGATCGGCACCAAGAACCTGGTGGACGTCCGCTCGCCCGACGAGTTCTCCGGCAAGCTGCTCGCACCGGCCCACCTGCCCCAGGAGCAGTCCCAGCGTCCCGGCCACATCCCGACCGCGGTGAACGTGCCGTGGTCGAAGGCGGCCAACGAGGACGGCACCTTCAGGTCCGACGACGAGCTGACCAAGCTCTACGCCGACGCGGGGCTGGATTCCAGCAAGGACACCATCGCCTACTGCCGGATCGGGGAGCGTTCCAGCCACACCTGGTTCGTGCTGCACGAGCTGCTCGGCCACCCCAACGTCAAGAACTACGACGGTTCGTGGACCGAGTACGGCTCGCTGATCGGCGTGCCCATCGAGAAGGGCTGAGCTGCCGATGAGCGCTCGCGCGAAGAGGAAGTGACAGAATGTGCGGAGCCCCGCCCCAAACCCCCACCCTGCCGCCGAACGTGGACGTCACCAAGGAGACCGTGATCTACGGGACGGTCTCCAAGGACGACGCGCCGGTGCCGAGTGCCTACGTCCGGCTGCTCGATGCCAGCGGCGAGTTCACCGCCGAGGTGCTGACCTCGGCCACCGGGGACTACCGGTTCTTCGCCGCCCCGGGGAACTGGACGCTGTCGGTGATGCACAACTCCGGTTCGGCGCGCCGGCAGGTCGACGC
The DNA here is from genome assembly GCA_963796905.1 of uncultured Actinomycetota bacterium. Taxonomy (GTDB): domain Bacteria; phylum Actinomycetota; class Actinomycetes; order Mycobacteriales; family Jatrophihabitantaceae; genus Jatrophihabitans_A. The sequence goes on from CAWCNK010000007.1 coordinate 159,664, forward strand.
GGCCGGTCCCGGACTGGTCGAGGCGTCGCTGCAGCTGTCCTGAGCAGGCCGATCAGCGCGCAGGAAAGTCAGTAGACCAGCGCCTGGGCGTTCGGTTGCAGGATCTCGTCGACGAAGCTCGCCGAGCCGGCAATCCGGACGCCCGGGATCAGCTGGTCGGGCATGATCGCGCGCCGCTCGGCGCACTGGGTGCACACCGTGAGCGTGCCCAGTTCGAGCACCGCGTCGCGCAGCTGGGCCAGCGGCGCCGAGTGCGCCAGCACGAAGCTCTCGGCCCGGCCGGGCAGCCCGAACCAGGCGGCCTCGCCGGTCAGCCACAGCGAGACGTCCACGCCGGCGGCGGTGGCGGTGGCGGCCACCGTGAAGGCCTGCGCGCACCGCTCCGGCTCGTCGGCGCCGGCGGTGCACTTGACGATCAGCGTGCGGGGCGAGAGGTCCACAGCGACTACCCTGTCCTTCCATGGAGGCGTTTTTCATCATCCTGCTCATCGTCGCCTTCTTGGCGATCGCCGGCACGGCCGCTGTGATCGTAGGCAAGCTCTACACGGGCCAGCAGTAGGTGTCCCAGTCGACTGATCCGGCCGGCGCCACCCCGGCGATCCCCGAGCCCGCCGACACCACCGACCTGCGGTCCGGCCCGGAACTCAACTCCGCACTGCTGGCGGTGCTGCCGCTGGTGGGACGCTGGTCGGGGCTCGGCCACGGCGCCAAGCCGGGCACCGGTGAGCCGTTCCGCTACGCCCAGCGGGTGAGCTTCGCCCACGACGGGCGGCCGTTCCTGTCGTATGAGTCCCGGACCTGGCTGCTCAACCCGGACGGCTCGGTGCTGCGCCAGGCGTTCCGGGAGAACGGGTTCTTGCGGATGGGCGGTGGCGGTTCTGGCAACACTGACGAGCTGGAACTGGTGCTGGCCACCGCGGTCGGCATCGTCGAGGTGTTCACCGGGGTGGCCGGTGACAACCGGTGGGAGCTGGCCGTGTCCGGGGTCGGCTTCACCCCGTCGGCCAAGCAGGTCGCCGGTGAGCGCCGGCTGTACGCGCTGGCCGGCGAGCAACTCAGCTACGTCCAGGAGCTGGCGTTGACACCCGGCGACTTCCGGCCGCATCTCAACGCCACCCTGACCCGGGACTGACTCGGGACTGATTCGGGACGCTGCGCTAAAGCGGTAGCGAGAGGGTCGCGAAGCCGTAACACACCACGGTGCGGGTTTCTTCGTAGATCCAGTAGCCGCAGGTGACGACGTCGTTGTCGTGGTGCAGGGTGCCGGGGATCCGGCCCCAGTAGAAGTTGGGCTGATTCCGGTCCCGTCGCAGGCCGGCGTCGTAGGGGTTGTCGTAGCGGGCGAACGTCCAGTCGATCACGATCTTGCGCAACGCCGGATCAGGCTGCTCCTGATCGATCCAGCGTTCCAGGCTGTCGCTGAAGCGCTCCAGCGTCCAGAACGGCTCGCTCACCTGCTGAGCAGCGCACGCAGCGAATCGGGGGTGTCTGCCTCGAACCGATCGGTCGGCGGGCCGCCCTGGGCGCCGGCCAACCACTCCGACACCGCCGCGGCGTCGAGTTCGGGCTCTTGCGCCTCGTCCTCACCGGGCGGGGCGGCGAAGTAGCGAGTCATGGCGTCCAACTCGATCCGCTGGCTGCCGTGCTGGGGTCTGCGCCTGTCAGCCTCGATCCAGGGAGGCTCGCTGTGGGTGAGCCTCTCCAGTTCCAGCCCGCTCAGCCCGCCGTACCGGCTGAGGACGAAGCCGACCGTGTTGAGTGCGGCCTCGTCCAGCTTCTGGACGTCGTCGGCAGGACCGTGTTGCTTCTCCGCGTACCAGAGTTGCCCTACTACCGGGCCCATGTCCCAGGCGGAGATGGCCTCGCTGAAGAGCGGAATCCCCAAGGTCCCGGCATGCCAGCCCTGGCAGTAGTAGAGCAACTTGTGAAGCTTCTTGACGGGCACGCCGGGCTGGCGCTTTCGGATCTCGAAGGCGACGTCACGGGCTGAGTACGAGGCCATACCGGCATGGTAGGTCAACCATCCGACAGGAAATCGGATATCCACAGGCATGCGGGAGTGTTCGGGCAGTTAAAAACCCCGAGCCGGTCCACCGTGGACCTACTGCCGGTCGGACAAGCCCGGCGACTCGGGGTTTCGGGGATCACCGGACTAGCCGGCAACCTCCTTGGGTGTCCGAGAGCGCATCAAAGTTCTGGACCACCTCCTTTCCCTAACAGGCACTAATGTACGACGCAGACACCCGTTCGGCCACCCATTTGCCGACCATGTCGTTTCGATGCCCGGTACGCGCCGCGACGCCTACCCTGGAGGGCGACCATGACTCGTCGACCTGCCGCGCCGCCGGACCCGTTGGCCATCCGGCTGCACGAACGCGGCCTGCGGATGACTCCGCAGCGCCGGCGCGTTATGGCTGCCGTGACCGAGCTGGTGCATGCCACCCCCGACCAGGTGGCCGAGGCGGTTCCCGAGATCGACCTGACCACGGTGTACCGAACGCTCGAGGTGCTCGAGCAGATCGGCCTGCTCGCCCACACCCACCTGGGCCACGGCGCCCCGTCCTATCGGCTGGCCGGGGACGACCACGTGCACCTGGTGTGCCATTCCTGCTCGTCGGTGGTGGACCTGCCGGCCGACCTGACCGACGCGCTGGCCACCAAGCTGCTCGCCGAGCAGCAGTTCGTGCTGGACCGCTCGCACTTCACCGTCTTCGGCACCTGCGCCGACTGCGCGGCCGGCACCACCGGAGGATCGCGATGACCGACTACCGCTCACCGTTGCTGGACCAGCCCGGGGCGGTCGAGGCCGACGGTCCGGACGCCGGCACCGCCTGGCACTACGGCGACCCGCTGGGCGAGCAGCGCCGGGCCGCCGGGCTGCTGGACAACTCGCACCGCGACGTCCTGGTGGTACCCGGCCCCGACCGGCTGGAGTGGCTGCACGCGATCTGCTCCCAGCACGTCAGCGCACTGGCCGACGGCGAGTCCACCGAGGCGCTGGTGCTCTCGCCCAACGGGCACGTCGAGCAGCACTGGCAGCTCACCGAACTCGGCGACCAGGTGTGGATCGACACCGAACCGCACGCCGCCGACGAAGTACTGGGCTACCTGCTCAAGATGCGCTTCCTCAAGCGGGTGGAACCGGCGGTGGTCACCGCCGAGTACGCGGTGCTGTCGTTGCTCGGGCCCGAGGCGTCCGCGGTGCTGGAACGGGCCGGTCTGCCGGTGCCTGCCGACCGTGCGATTGCCCTGCCTGGCAAGGGATTCGTGCGTCCGGCGCTGTCGGCGGGGGGACCGGTGGATCTGATCGTTCCGCGGGCCGAACTTGCCGCTGTGGCCGATCGGCTGCGGGCCGCCGGCGCCGAGCCGGTGGGCAGCTGGGCCGCGGCGGCACTGCGGGTGGAACGGCATCGCCCGCGGCTAGGCCTGGACACCGACCACCGGACGCTGGCCCACGAGGCGGGCTGGATCGGCTCGGCGGTGCACCTGGACAAGGGCTGCTACCGCGGCCAGGAGACAGTGGCCCGGGTGCAGAACCTCGGCAAGCCGCCGCGCCGGCTGGTGCTGCTGCACCTGTCCGGCGACACCGAGCAACTGCCGGTATCGGGCAGCCCGGTCGAGCGGGACGGCCGGACGGTGGGCTTCGTCGGCACCGCCGTGCAGCACCACGAGCTCGGCCCGATCGCGCTGGCCATCGTCAAGCGCGGGCTGACCGATTCCGATGTGCTGAGCGTGACCGGCCACTCGGCGGCCCTGGACCCGGCCGATGCGGTGGCCGAGCTGCCCACCGGGTTCGCCGGCCGGTCCGGCAGCACGTCCAGTACCGCCTGAGGCAGGTTGGCACGCCTCGCACCGGCAGCCCATTTCGCTCTCAGCGCAGCGGGCCCGGCGCCGGAATGCCGTGTGCCAGCCAGGGGTTTGAACCGCCATGACTACCTGGGGATTCATCGGAAGCGGGAACATCGGCAGCACCGTCGCGCGGCTGGCGGTGGCCGCCGGGCACGACGTGGTGATGAGCAACAGCCGCGGTCCCGAGACTCTCACCGAGCTGGTCGGCGAGCTCGGCGACCACGCGCGGGCGGCGACGGCGGCGCAAGCGGCTCAGGCCGCTGACGTGGTCGTCGTGACTATCCCGCTGAAGAACTACCGCGAGGTGCCGGTCGACGAGCTGGCCGGAAAGATCGTGATCGACACGATGAACTACTACCCGCAGCGGGACGGCCAGATCGCCGAGCTGGACTCCCACGCCACCACCTCGTCCGAGCTGCTGCAGGCCCACCTGCCTACCTCGCGGGTGGTGAAGGGGTTCAACAACATCGCCTCACAGCACCTGCGCGACCTGCCTCGCCCGAGCGGATCCGCCGACCGCAGCGCGCTGGCCATCGCCGGCGACGACTCCGAAGCCAAGCAGACCGTCACGAGGCTGTTCGACGAGCTGGGCTATGACGCCGTGGACCTCGGACCGCTGTCAGAGGGGTGGCGCACCCAGCCGGGGACGCCGGCCTACGGCCTGATGTACGCCGCCGACGAGCAGGACTGGTCAGCCGGGGCGCAGCCTGCCGGTAAGGCTGTGGTTGCCCAGCGCGCGGCAGAAGCCCCCTAACCCCAAGCGGATAGGTGTCCGAGAGGTCACTCCAAACATTTTGCTCACACCAAATCGATTTCCGAGTCGGCGGCTGTCGTCTGTAACCACATGTGAGCGATAGCGGCTGATACGCGGTAATACTGCTCGCTTGTTCCGCCCGCGCTCCACTTGGTTTCGAAAGGAGCATTGGAACGGTTAAATCGCTGACGTACCGTGACCCCAAATCCGCCAAAGTCTCCTCGATGTTGGTTCGGCTCTCGACCAGTGAGACTCTGGATAGCGGATGAAGGTATCCATACCTCGGGCTGCGTGGAGCATTGGTCAAGGGTGGTGTGGATGGTCGAATTGTCAACATCGTTTCGTAAGCGGTAGAAATCGTCGGCAGTCCAGGCAACTTCGGGAAGTTTTACCGACGTACTTGCCTTTCGTACCTGCCGAACCGGGGCGACAACGAAGTCCTCAGCCTGGGCGAGAGGCCAGAGTTGTGACACCGTGACGATGATGTCGGTAGCGGAGCGATAGGCCTGCACGCGCATGAGCGTGATGGATATATCCATCTCGGTTAGCCACACCGCTGTTGCGGTGACTGAGGTCGGGAACGACCCAGCGATGAGGACGATCCGTGGCTTGCGAAGTGTTTCCTCGCTTTCGGCCAACAGTTCAGCGTGCCCGGTAATTTTCTCCCTCGCCTGGTCGGGAGTTAGGGAGTCACCTCCTGCTCGTCTTAAGAAATCGGCATGCACGCCTGCTAATGCCTCAAGATCGAAGCGAGAGGCATTAGCCGCATATTTAACAGCCTGCATGTCGACAGTGTCAGGTGCAGCATCCCGCTTCAATTCAGCGACGATCAATCGCCCTTCTCTGTCGAGGCCGATCACGTCAGGACGATGGCGCTCGGCACCTACGCGTGATTGCCACCTATCGAACTCGCTCGTGATGATCAGGACGCCAGGCCCGAGGATGTCCGGATGGGCGATGACCCATTCTTGGAGGTGATCCCGCTCCCTCAGGCCGGCCTCGGCGAGCGTGATCGGCACGGCGGGTGCGGCTGTGTTGCCGGTGACGCTGAAGACGAATTCACCATCCATGTCCGAAGGGTATTCGCTCGATGTACCCGCAGGCCATGCATCTGGGAGACGAGAGGATGCTGGCCTCCGATAGATGGGTTGCCGAAGTTTGCCGCGGTTGCCAACCCTGAGCCGGGTGGGTAGTAGTGGATCCATGACACGTTTCGGCTACACCCTGATGACCGAGCAGAGCGGGCCGAAGGAGCTGGTGCGCTACGCCGTGGCCGCCGAGCAGGCCGGCTTCGACTTCGAGGTGTCCAGCGACCACTACTTTCCCTGGCTGGACGCGATGGGTCACTCGCCCTACGCCTGGTCGGTGCTGGGCGCCGTCGCGCACGCCACCGAACGGGTCGACCTGATGACCTACGTGACCTGCCCGACCATGCGCTACCACCCGGCCGTGGTCGCTCAGAAGGCCGCCACTGTCGGCCTGCTGTCCGACGGCCGGTTCACCCTCGGCCTCGGGTCCGGCGAGAACCTCAACGAGCACGTGGTGGCCGGCGACGGTTGGCCGGTGGCGGCCGTCCGGCAGGACATGCTCGCCGAAGCGATCCAGATCATCCGGGCGCTGCACAGCGGCGAGCTGACCACCTGGGTCGGCGAGTACTTCCGGGTCGACTCGGCCAAGGTGTGGGATATGCCCGACGGCGGGGTGCCGCTGGGCATTGCGGTGTCCGGCGACCGCTCGATCGCCGAGTTCGCCCCGCTGGCCGACCACCTGATCGCCGTCGAACCGGACGCGGACCTGGTCACCGGCTGGGACCGGAACCGGGCCGAGTCGAACCTGCCGGCCGGACGCAAGATCGGCCAGATCCCGATCTGCTGGGGGCCGAACAAGGACGCCGCGGTCGCCCGGGCGCACGAGCTGTTCCGCTGGTTCGGCGGCGGCTGGCGGGTGAACGCCGACCTGCCCACCCCGGCCGCCTTCGAGGCCGCCAGCCAGTTCGTCCGGCCGGAGGACGTGGCGGACTCGATCGCCTGCGGCCCCGACCTGGACGAACTGGCCGAGTCGGTCAAGCCGTTCTGGGAGGCCGGCTTCACCGACGTCGCCCTGGTGCAGATAGGCGACGAGACCCAGCAGGAGTTCCTGGACAAGGTCGCCGAGCCGCTGCTGGAGAAACTGCGCGCCGCGGCCGGTTCCTGACCTGCGCGGATGTCGCGCGCTTCTCACACACAGCGCTGGGTAGGGTGAGAATTCGAGCCCGGGAGGATCGCTGATGGACATGCGCAAGGCCCTGCTGTCGTGGCCGGTACTCCGGCAGCTCAGCGACGGCGACCCGTTCGGGCGCGGCACCGCGGCGCGGTCCAAGCACTCGGCTGAGCACTGGACGGCCCGCACCGAGACCGCCGACCGGGTGGTGCAGAGCATCTGCCCGTACTGCGCGGTGGGCTGCGGCCAGCGGGTCTACGTCAAGGACGACAAGGTCATCCAGATCGAGGGCGACCCTGACTCGCCGGTCAGCCGGGGCCGGTTGTGCCCGAAGGGTTCGGCCAGCGAGCAACTGGTGAACTCACCCGGCCGGCAGACCACCATGCTCTACCGGCGTCCGGGCGGCACCGACTGGGAACCGCTGGACCTGGAAACCGCGACCGACATGATCGCCGACCGGGTGCTGGCCACCCGCTCGCGCACCTGGCAGCAGGCCGACGAGCACGGCCGGCCGCTGCGGCGCACCCTGGGCATCGCCGCGCTCGGCGGCGCCACCCTGGACAACGAAGAGAACTACCTGATCAAGAAGCTGTTCACCGCGCTCGGTGCGATCCAGATCGAGAACCAGGCCCGCATTTGACACAGCGCCACCGTCCCCAGTTTGGGGACCTCGTTCGGACGTGGCGGCGCCACCTCCTTCCAGCAGGACCTGCAGAACTCTGACTGCATCGTCATCCAGGGTTCCAACATGGCCGAGTGCCACCCGGTCGGGTTCCAGTGGGTGATGGAGGCCAAGGCGCGCGGCGCGACGGTCATCCATGTCGACCCGCGGTTCACCCGCACCTCGGCGCTGGCCGACCAGCACGTGCCGCTGCGGGCGGGCAGCGACATCGCCTTCCTCGGCGGCATCATCAACTACATCCTGACGAACGAGAAGTACTTCCACGACTACGTGCTGGCCTACACCAACGCCGCCACCCTGCTGCGCGAGGACTTCTCCGATGTCGACGACCTGGACGGGGTGTTCTCCGGCTACGACCCGGAAACCGGCGTGTACGACACGTCGTCCTGGACCTATGCGGGTCAGGACGACATCCCGGCAGCGGGGTCGCGCACCGAGCCGAACAGTGGCGAGGAGAGCGAGGCGTCCCAGGGCGCGCGGGGCGGCGGCCACGAGATGGGCGCCCACGGAGCGAAGCTCCAGCACGCCGAGGTCGAGCGCGACGAGACGCTGCAGCATCCCCGATGCGTGTTCCAGGTACTCAAGCGGCATTACGCCCGCTACACCCCCGAACTGGTCGAGCAGGTCTGCGGCGTCGCGCCCGCGGACTTCAGACGCGTCTGCGAGGCGGTCACCGCCAACAGCGGTCGCGAGCGCACCACCGCCTGGGTGTACTCGGTCGGCTGGACCCATCACACGGTGGGCGTGCAGTACATCCGCGGCGCGGCGATCATCCAGCTTTTGCTGGGAAATATCGGCCGGCCGGGCGGCGGCATCCTGGCGCTGCGCGGGCACGCCAGCATCCAGGGCTCGACCGACATCCCGACGCTGTTCAACCTGCTGCCGGGCTACCTGCCGATGCCCAAGGCCGGCGAGCACGACGACCTCGCCTCCTATCTCGACACCATCCGCAGCAAGGACCAGAAGGGTTTCTGGTCCGAGGCGGAGTCCTACACGGTCAGCCTGCTCAAGGCCTACTGGGGCGACGCGGCGAGGCCGGATAACGAGTTCGCCTTTCACTATCTGCCCAAACTGACCGGTGACCACGGTACGTACCAGACCGTGATGGACATGCTGGACGACAAGGTCGAGGGATACTTCCTGCTCGGGCAGAACCCGGCGGTCGGATCGGCGCACGGCAAGCTGCAGCGGCTGGGCATGGCGCATCTGAAATGGTTGGTCGTGCGCGACCTGAACCTGATCGAGTCGGCCACGTTCTGGAAGGACAGCCCGGAGATCGAGACCGGCGAGTTGCGGACGGAAGACATCGACACCGAGGTGTTCTTCTTCCCGGCCGCCTCGCACGTGGAGAAGGACGGCACCTTCACCCAGACCCAGCGGATGCTGCAGTGGCACCACAAGGCGGTGTCCCCGCCCGGCGACTGCCGCAGCGAGCTGCACTTCATGTTCCACCTGGGCCGCAAGATCCGCGAACGGCTGGCCGGCTCGGCCGACGAGCGCGACCGGCCGATCCTCGACCTGACCTGGGACTACCCGGTCGACGCGGAGGGCGACCCGTCGGCCGAGGCGGTGCTGCGCGAGATCAACGGCGCGCACCTGACCGGCGAGCAGGCCGGCCAGCCGTTGAGCTCCTACACCGAGATGAAACCGGACGGCTCCACCTCGGGCGGCTGCTGGATCTACTGCGGGGTCTACGCCGACGGGGTCAACCAGGCCGCCCGCCGCAAGCCCGGCGGGGAGCAGAGCTGGGTGGCCCCGGAATGGGGCTGGGCGTGGCCGGCCAACCGGCGCACCCTCTACAACCGGGCCTCCGCCGCGCCGGACGGCACGCCGTGGAGCGAGCGCAAGGCCTACGTCTGGTGGGATGCCGAGCAGGGCAAGTGGACCGGTCACGACGTGCCGGACTTCGTGGTCGACAAGGCGCCGTCCTACCGTCCCGAGCCCGGCACCCCGGGGCCCGCGGGCCTGGCCGGCGACGACCCGTTCATCATGCAGTCCGACGGCAAGGCCTGGCTGTACGCGCCGGAGGGCCTGCTGGACGGCCCGCTGCCGGCGCACTACGAGCCGGCCGAGTCGCCGGTGCGCAACCCGCTGTACCGGCAGCAGGCCAGCCCGACCCGGCAGGTCTTCCGGCGCCCGGACAACCTGCAGAACCCCTCGCCACCAGAGCCGCACGCCGAGGTTTTCCCTTATCTGTTCACCACCTACCGGCTCACCGAGCACCACACCGCCGGCGGCATGAGCCGGTGGCTGCCCTACCTGTCCGAGCTGCAGCCGGAGTTCTTCTGCGAGGTGTCGCCGCAACTGGCCCGGGAGCGGGGACTGACCCACCAGGGCTGGGCCACCATCGTCACCGCCCGCACCGCCATCGAGGCCCGGGTGATGGTCACCGAGCGGGTGGTGCCGCTGGTGATCGGCGGCAAGGTGTTCCACCAGATCGGCCTGCCCTATCACTGGGGGGTGGGCGGCTCGGCGGTGGTCAGCGGCGACTCGGCCAACGACCTGTTCGGGGTCACCCTCGATCCGAACGTGCACATCCAGGAGAGCAAGGTCGCCAGCTGCGACATCCGTCCCGGCCGCCGGCCGACCGGGCCCGCGCTGCTGCGCTTCGTCGCGGACTACCGTCAGCGGGCCGGTATCACCGTCGAGACCGGCAACACCCAGCGCACCCCGGCCAGAGCATCGGCCGAGGCCCACCCGGCCGAATCGCAGGAGGACTGATGCCGAGCCTGCCGTCCGACCCGGCCGCCGACGCCGGCTGGGAATCATCCGAGCCGCGCAAGGGATTCTTCACCGACACCTCGGTGTGCATCGGCTGCAAGGCCTGCGAGGTGGCCTGCAAGGAATGGAACGGCATCCCCGAGGACGGCCTGAACCTGCTCGGCTCGTCCTACGACAACACCGGTGCGCTGTCCGCCTCGACCTGGCGGCACGTCGCGTTCATCGAGCAGGCCCGGACGCCGGCGTCCAACACGGTCAGCCTGGGCATGCCGAGCACCGTCAAGCCGGGCGAGGCGATGAGCCCGGACTCGGCCACCGACTTCCGCTGGCTGATGTCCTCGGACGTGTGCAAGCACTGCACGCACGCCGGCTGCCTGGACGTCTGCCCGACCGGGTCGCTGTTCCGTACCGAGTTCGGCACCGTCGTGGTGCAGGACGACATCTGCAACGGCTGCGGTTACTGCGTGCCGGCCTGCCCGTTCGGGGTGATCGACCGCCGGATCGGCGAGCAGGGCCAGAAGAACGTGGGCATCGCGCAGAAGTGCACGCTCTGCTACGACCGGCTGGGTGCCGGCAAGACGCCGGCCTGCGCTCAGGCCTGCCCGACCGAGTCGATCCAGTTCGGCGACCTGGACGAGCTGCGCGAGCGGGCCGCCGCCCGGGTCGAGGCGCTGCACGCCCAGGGGGTCTCCGAGGCGCGGCTGTACGGCGAGGATTCCGGCGACGGGGTGGGCGGATCGGGTGCGTTCTTCCTGCTGCTGGACGAACCCGAGGTCTACGGCCTGCCGCCGGATCCCGGTGGTGCCGACCCGCGACCTGCCCGAGCTGTGGCGGCACGCCGCGCTGGCCGCCGCCGGCATGCTGGCCGGCGCGGTGGCGGCCTTCCTCGGTGGTCGGAGCGGGCGGCGATGACCGAGCACGGCGCCCAACTGCACGCCGAGCAACGGCTCGATCCGTCGGCGCGGAACGGCACTGCGCCAGCCGGACGACGCCGGGGCGGCCGGCGGCGCCGCGACCAGCACCAGATGGTGCCGGACGCGGTGTTCACCTCCTACTACGGCCGGCCGGTGGTCAAGGCCTCGCCGTGGGAGGCCGACATCCCGGCCTACCTGTTCCTGGGCGGCCTGGCGGCCGGCTCGTCCCTGCTGGGGGCCGGTGCCGGGCTGACCGACCGTCCGGTGCTGCGGCGGGCCGGCCGGGTCTCCGCACTCGGCGCGATCAGCCTCAGCTTCGCCGCCCTGGTGCACGACCTGGGCCGGCCGTCCCGGTTCGTCAACATGCTGCGGGTCGCCAAACCCACCTCGCCGATGTCGGTCGGCACCTGGATCCTCACCGCGTACGGGCCGCTGGCCGGGCTGGCCGGTGCCGCCGAACTGCTGGTGCCGGCGGTGGACCGGCTGCCTTCGTCGCTGCGCCCGCCGGTCCGGCTGCTCGACCGGCTCGCCTCGCCCGCGGGTATCGGCGCGGCGCTGGTCGCGCCCGCGGTGGCCTCCTACACCGCGGCGTTGCTGGCCAATACCGCGACGCCGACCTGGAGTGCGGCCCGCAAGCAGCTGCCGTTCGTCTTCGTCGGCTCGGCCTCGGCAGCCGCCGGGGGCTTGGGGATGCTGCTGGCACCGGTGTCCGAGGCCGGCCCGGCCCGCCGGCTGGCGCTCGGCGGCGCGCTGCTGGAGCTGGGCGCCGAGCATGCCATGGAGGCGTCGATGGGCGTCACCGCCGAGCCGCTGCACACCGGGGTCGGCGGCAGTCTGCTGCGGGCCAGCAAGGCGTTGACCGCGTATCGGCGCTGCCGGTTCGCTGCTGGCCCGGCGCAGCCGGCTGGCCGCCGTGGTGTCCGGGGCGGCGTTGGTCGCCGGTTCGGTGTGCACCCGGTTCGGCATCTTCGAGGCCGGCCAGGCCTCGGCCCGGGACCCGAAGTACACCGTGCTGCCACAACGGCAGCGGATCGAGCGCGGCGAGACCGCCGGCGCCTGAGGGTTCAGCGGACCTGCAGGACGGCCTCGCCGCGCGGGACGAACTCGCCGATGACGGTGCCGCCGGTGGGAATCTCGCCGGCCAGCAGCAGCCCGCCGCTGGTCTGGGCGTCGGCCAGCAGCAGCAACTCATCCTCAGCGACCGAAGCGGAAAGCTGCGGCCGGACCCAGTCCAGGTTGCGCCGGGTGCCGCCGCTGACGAAGCCGTCGGCCAGTGCCTGCCGGGCGCCGTCCAGGTAGGGCACCGCGGCGGCGTCGATCACCGCGGTCACCCCGGACGCCCGGGCCATCTTGTACAGGTGGCCGAGCAGCCCGAAGCCGGTCACGTCCGTCGCGGCCCGGAGCCCGGCCTCCAAGGCAGAAGCGCAGGCCGCGGAATTCAACGCCACCATCGAGGCAATTGCCTGCGGAAACACCTCGCCGGTGGCCTTGTGCCGGTTGTTGAGCACCCCCACCCCGAGCGGCTTGGTCAAGGTGATCGCCTGGCCCGCGACAGCGGCGTCGTTGCGCAGCAACCGGGTGGGGTCAGCAATACCGGTGACCGCCATGCCGTACTTCGGCTCCGGGTCGTCGATGCTGTGCCCACCGGCGACCGGGCAGCCGGCCTCGGCGGCGACGTCGAAACCGCCCCGCAGCACCTCGCGCAGCAGCTCGGCGGGCAGCACGTCGCGCGGCCAGCCGACCAGGTTGATGGCCAGCACCGGCCGGCCACCCATCGCGTAGACGTCGGACAGCGCGTTCGCCGCGGCGATCCGGCCGAAGTCGTAGGCGTCGTCCACCACCGGGGTGAAGAAGTCCGCGGTACTCAGCACCGCGGTGCTGCCGTCGATGCGCACCGCGGCGGCGTCGTCACCGCCGTCCAGGCCCACCAGCAGGTCGTCCGAGGCGGGCCGGACCAGGCCGGCGACCAGGTTCTCCAGCTCACCGGGCGGGATCTTGCAGGCACAGCCGCCGCCGTGCGCGTACTGGGTCAGCCGGTAGCTCGTGGTGCTCACCCGATCGAGGCTAATCCCGATGTGCGGGTGGGTGGCACTCCAGTGGTAGCGCGCAACCGATCCGGGTGCCCACCGCATCAGTGGAGGTAACCGATACTCGTCGACACCGAAACCGTCGCGGATACAAGGGGACCCAGTGGCAGCACACCGGCAGCGTCGCCTGCCTCAGCGGACCGTTCCGGCACGCCCGGACGTGCTCGGGTGGCGACCTATCCTGCTGCCGGCAGCCGTCGCCGGGCTGGCCCTGGCCGGTTGTGCGTCAGCCGACCGGCCGGCGCCCGTCGCCGGCGGAGCAGCTTCGGTGACCGGGTCCCAGCAGGCACAGCCCGCCTCGGCCACCGGAGCGACGCAGACGCCTGGCTCAGCTGCGAGCTGTGCGCACGGCTCGGGCTTCGCGCTCTCATTAGCCAGCGGCTATGCCGGCTGGGCCACACCGGTGGAGGCGGCTCAGCAGTTCAGCCGCCAATCCAACCCGGCCGGCTACGGGACGCCCGACACGGTCTGGACGGCCGGCCCCACTGACACCTTCGGCGTGAGCCTCACCGCCGGGCACCTGACCGTGCATGCGATCCGGCTGCCGAACGGCCACTGGGCGATCGACAGCGGCCAACGCTGCGACTGAGCGCACCTCACCGGAGCCGGCGCGTCACCGGGCGGCTAGCGTGGCGGGCGGAGGCGTACGCGTTCCTGGTGGGCGCCCCGGTCTTCAAAACCGGTGAAGCCGAGTACCTCGGCTTGGCGGGTTCGATTCCCGTCCGCCTCCGCCAGACCGCAGCGCGCGCCGGCACCAGCCCGGACGCACCCGAGGGGAGAGCCGGTGACCGATCCCCGCCGGCTGGTGCCCCGCACCGACCTGCTGCTGGCCGACCCCCGGCTGGTCGGGGCCGCCGGACGGCTGGGCCACGGCCGGGTCAAGGCGGCGGTGCTCGCCGTCCAGCAACGGATCAGGGACGGCGAGCTGCCCCCGGAGCAGGCCGTCGCCGCCGCCCTCGCCCAGCTACCCGAGGCGGCCAGCTCGCTGACCCCGGTGCTCAACGCCACCGGCGTGGTGTTGCACACCAACCTGGGCCGGGCCCGGCTGTCGCCTCCGGCGGTCGAGGCGGTGCAGCGGGCCGCGGGTTACCTCGACGTCGAGTTCGACCTGGGCACCGGCCGGCGGGCCCGGCGCGGTCGCGGCACCCTGGCGGCGCTCGAGCAGCGAGTACCCGCCGCCGGCCACGCGCTGGTGGTCAACAACGGCGCGGCGGCGCTGCTGCTGGCCGTCACCACGCTGGCCGCCGGCCGTGAGGTGGTGATCAGCCGCGGCGAGTTGGTCGAAATCGGCGACGGGTTCCGGCTGCCGGAGCTGATCGAGACCACCGGCGCCCGGATCCGCGAGGTGGGCACCACCAACCGCACCAGCCTGGCCGACTACGCCGCCGTGGTCGGACCGCAGACCGGCTGCGTGCTCAAGGTCCATCCCAGCAACTTCCGGGTCGACGGCTTCACCTCCGGCGCCGGCATCGCGGAACTCGCCACCCTGGACGTGCCGGTGGTGGCCGACATCGGCAGCGGCCTGCTACACCCGGACGCCCTGCTGCCCGACGAGCCGGACGTCACCAGCAGCCTGCTGGCCGGTGCCGGCCTGGTGACCTGCAGCGGCGACAAGCTGCTCGGCGGCCCGCAGGCCGGCCTGGTCTTCGGCACGGTCGAGCTGGTGGAGCGGCTGCGCCGGCACCCGCTGGCCCGCGCGCTGCGGGTGGACAAGCTCACCCTGGCCGCGCTGGAGGCCAGCGTGGCCGGCCCGGCCACCCCGACCGGCCGCTACCTGCACGCCGACCCGGATCAGCTCCGCCGCCGCTGCGAACGGGTGGCCGCCGCGCTGCAACCCGACGCGGCTGCCGACGTGCTGCCGAGCGCCGGCGCGGTCGGCGGTGGCGGCGCACCCGGCCTGGAGCTGCGGGGCTGGGCGGTGGCGCTGCCCGAGGCGTTCGCCGCCGCTTTGCGGGCCGGCCGTCCGGCGGTGATCGGCCGGCTGGAGGGTGGCCGGTGCCTGCTCGACCTGCGCTGCGTCGAGGAGGCCGAGGAGGCCGCCCTGATCGAGGCCGTCCGGCGGGTGGCCCGTGGCCTGGGCGACTCGACACCCGGAGCCGCGGTCTGATGCGGGTGATCGCCACCGCCGGCCACGTCGACCACGGCAAGTCCCGGCTGGTCCGCGCGCTGACCGGCATGGAACCGGACCGGTGGGCGGAGGAACGCCGGCGCGGCATGACCATCGACCTCGGCTACGCCTGGACGGCGCTGCCCTCCGGCGAGCAGCTGGCCTTCGTCGACGTGCCGGGCCACCAGCGGTTCGTGACCAACATGCTGGCCGGCGTCGGCCCGGTGCCGGCGGTGCTGCTGGTGGTCGCCGCCGACGAGGGGTGGTGCCGGCAGACGTCGGAGCACCTGGACGCCGTCGACGCGCTGAAGATCCGGCACGGCCTGATCGCGGTGACCCGGACCGACCTGGCGACCCCCGAGCAGACCGCGGCGGTGCTGGCCGACGCCCGGCAGCGGGTGGCCCGGACCAGCCTGGGCGACGTGCCGGCGCTGGCGGTCTCGGCCGAGACCGGGGCCGGCCTGGACGAGCTGCGCGCGGGGTTGCAGCGGCTGGTCGACACCCTGCCGGCACCCGATCCGGACCAGCGGGTCCGGCTCTGGATCGACCGGGCGTTCACCGTCCGGGGCAGCGGCACGGTGGTCACCGGGACGCTGGGCGCGGGCCGGATCGCGGTCGGCGACGAGCTCGACCTCGGCGGCCGGCCGGTGACCGTCCGGGGGCTGCAGCAGCTGGCCAACCGGGTGGACCGGGCCGAGGCGGTGGCCCGGGTAGCGGTCAACCTGCGCTCGGTGGAACGGCACCTCCTCGGCCGCGGCGACTGCCTGCTCACCCCCGGCGCCTGGTGGACCAGCGACAGCCTGGACGTGGCGCTGGATCCGTTGCTCGCCGAACCGCACGGCGAGCAGGTGTTGCACATCGGCTCGGCCTCGATCCCGGTCCGGCTGCGGTTGCTCAGCACCGCCGAGCCCGTCACCGCCCGGCTCAGCCTGGCCCGGGCGATCCCGGTGCGGGCCGGCGACCGGGCGGTGCTGCGCGACCCGGGGGAGCAGAGCGTCACCGCCGGGGTGTGCGTGCTCGACCCGGACCCGCCGGCGCTGACCCGGCGCGGCGCCGCCAGGGCCCGCGGCACGGAACTCGCCGACGGCACCGCCACCGGCCTGGCCGGCCAGGTCCGCCGCCGTGGCGCGGCCAGCCGGACGCGGCTGGCGATGCTCGGGGTGCCCGTCGCCGACCCGGCCGGCCTGCTGGTCCGGGGCGACTGGCTGATCGACCCCGACGCCTGGCAGCGCTGGCAGGACGCCCTGCTGGCCGCGGTGGACGGGCATGCCGCCGCCGACCCGCTGCATCCGGAGATCAGCGAGGAGGCGGCCCGGCAGGCGGTCGGGCTGCCCGAACCCAGGCTGCTGGCCGAGCTGGTAGCGGCCTGCGGGCTGCGGGCCGAAGTCGGCCGGATCGGCCGGCCGGAGGCGGCCCCGACCCTGGGGGCGGCCGAGCGATCGCTGCGCCTGGTGGACGAGCGGCTGGCCAGGAACCCGTTCGACGCCCCGGAGCGCACCGAGCTGGCCGAGCTGGGGCTGGGGACGCGGGACCTGGCCGCCGCGGCCCGGACCGGCCGGCTGCTCCGGCTGGCCCCGGACCTGGTGGTGGCCCCGGACGCCCTGGACCGCGGCCTCGCCGTGCTGCGGGAGTTGCCGCAGCCGTTCACCGCCAGCCAGGCCCGGCAGGCGCTGGGCACCACCCGGCGGGTGGCGCTGCCGTTGCTGGAGAAGCTGGACGCGGCCGGGCTGACCGTCCGGCTGGACGGCACCCTGCGGACGGTGCGCGGCTGACCGCCGGCTCCGGCGACCCGGCATGATGGCCGGGAGGGAAAGCGAGGAACCACCGTGAGCGTCCGGCGTGGAGTCCTGTTCGACGTCGACGGCACCCTGGTCGACACCAGCTACCTGCACGCCGTCAGCTGGTGGCAGGCGTTCCGGCACGCCGGGCTGGACGTGCCGATGGCACGCATCCACCGGGCGGTCGGCATGGGTGCCGAGCACCTGGTGCACGAGGTGACCGACGGGGCGGCCGACGACAGACTGTCCGAGCTCAAGACCAGCCATGACGCGGTATATGCCACGTACTGGCCGGCATTGCGGCTGTTGCCCGGTGCGCGCGAGCTGGTGCTGCACTGCCACCGGGCCGGACTGGTGACGGTGCTGGCCAGTTCGGCGAGCAAGCCCGAGTTCGAGGTGCTGACCAGGGTGCTCGACCTCGACGACGCGATCGACGCGACCACCAACGCCGACGACGCCGACAGCAGCAAGCCCGATCCCGACATCGTCGAGGTGGCGCTCGGCAAGGCCGGGTTGCAACCGCAGAACGCGGTCTTCGTCGGGGACGCGGTGTGGGACGTGCAGGCGGCGGGCCGGGTCGGGGTGCGGTGCATCGGCCTGGAATCCGGTGGCACCAGTGCCGCCGAGCTGCGCGAGGCCGGCGCGGTGGCCACCTACCGGGACGCGGCCGACCTGCTGGCGCACGGGTCCGAAAGCCCCTTGGATATCTGACTGACTGCAACCGGCCGACTGCATCACATGTAAACAGAAGAGTTGTTATGTCTAGATCGTTGACCGGTCGGCAATTGTCCACAATCATGGGCAGCGCGGCGGGTCACGGGCCCCGCCGCTGTGCTATCTGAACACTTCCCAGGCAGACAGTGCCGCGCGGGTCGAGCCCGTACGTCCGCTCCGCGGGAGACCACGGGGTGACCACGGGCGGGACCGAGGGATGCGCGGTCGCCGGCCCGTCCGGGCATTCCCCGGCCAGGAATGACCGATGAGTAAGGAGCATCCAGGGTGACCGTCAACGAGGAACTCATCGTCCGGCCGGCAGCGGCGGGCGAGCCGGACGTCCTGCTGGCGATCGACGGCGGAGCGCCGGTTCGCGATACTCCGTGGCCCACCTACGACAAGGGCGCGGTATTCGTCGAGCCCGAAGATGAAGAAGCCGCACTTCGGGCAATACGTAGTCACCTGTACTTCAGGTACGATTATCGGCCTTATTCCGAAACGGAATGCGGGCAGTTCGAACAAGAGTTGTGTGACTACTTCGGAACCAAGCACGCGCTGGCCGTCACCAGCGGGACCGCCGCCCTGGCGCTGGCGATCATGGCCGCCGGCATCCCGCCCGGCTCGCTGATCGCCTGTCCGGGCTTCACGTTCGTCGCCACCCCGAGCTCCATCGTGATGGCCGGCTGCGTCCCGTTGCTGATCGAGGTCACCTCCGACCTGCACCTGGACCTGGCCGACCTGCGCCGGCGCTGGACGCCCGACATCAAGGCGGTCATGGTGGTGCACATGCGCGGCTTCGCCTCCGACGCCGAGGCGCTGGCCGACTTCGCCGCCGAGATGGGGGTGCCGCTGTTCGAGGACGCGGTGCCGGCCCTCGGTGCCGAGCTCAACGGCCGCCCGCTGGGCACCTTCGGCCTGGCCGGCGGGTTCAGCACCCAGTCGGACAAGTCGCTCAACTCCGGTGAGGGCGGTTTCCTGCTCACCGACGACAGCGCGCTCTACGCCCGCTCGGTGGTGCTGGCAGGTGCCTATGAGAACCGGGTCGCGCGGCACTTCCCGGACGGGCCACCGCCGCTGGAGACCGACCTGGCGCTGCCGCTGCTCAGCCTGCGGATGGACGAGATCCGGGCGGCGTTGCTGCGTTCGGAGCTGGTTCGGCTGCCGACCCGGCTGGCCCGCTTCCACCGCAACTACGACTACGTCGCCTCGGCGCTGTCCGACGTCGAGGGCATCTTCATCCGGCAACCGGTCGCGCCGGGCGCCTACCTGGGTGAGGCGTTCATCTTCCGGGTACCTGACGGAAATGCCCAGTGGTTCGCCGACGCGCTGTGCGCCGAGGGGATCGACGCCCGCAACCTCGGCTCGGCCCGGGACGCCAACGTCCGGGCTTTCTGGAACTGGCGGTTCCTGTTCCCCGGTGCCGAGGTGGACCAGATCAAGGCGCAGCTGCCGGTGACCACCGGCTACCTGGAGAACGCCGTCGACGTGGCGCTGTCGTCCACCCTCGAGCCCGAGGACTGCGATCACCTGATCACCGCGGTGCGCCGGATCGCCAGGGTGCAGAACCAGCGCTGCGGCCTTGGAGAACAATCGGCAAGATGACCGCAGTAGCTGATTCCGACGCACTACCCCGCAAGGCGCTGGCCGGCCCGTTCGGCGGCCTGTTCTGCGGCTATCTCGGCCTGACCGCGGCCATTCCGGTGCTGCCCGGCTTCGTCCGGGACCGCTACGACGCCTCGGACTTCCTGGTCGGCCTGGTGGTCACCGCCACCGCGCTGACCGCGCTGCTGATCCGGCCGGTGGCCGGCGGCCAGGCCGACTACCGGGGCAACCGCCTGGTGATGCAGGTCGGCGCGGTGCTGGTGGCGCTCGGCGGCCTGGCCTACTTCTTCCCGATCGGACTCACCGGCCTGGTGCTCGACCGGCTGATGCTCGGGGTGGGCGAGGCGGCGCTGTTCACCGCCGGCGCGGTCTGGGTGGTCTCGCTCGCGCCGCACACCCGCCGGGCCCAGCTGATCGGGCTGTACGGGGTGAGCATGTGGGGCGGCATCTCGGCGGGCACCTTCCTCGGCGCGCTGCTGCACAACATCAGCTACTCCGCGGTCTGGACGCTGTGCACGGTCGCGCCGCTGGTCGGGCTGGTGTTGATCAGCTCGGCCCCGGCGCCGGTGCGCCCGACCGGTCCGCGCACCAAGACCGGGCTGATGCTGCGCCCGGCGGCGACCCCGGGACTGGCGCTGGCGCTGGCCGCCGGCGGCTACGCCGCGCTGGCCGCCTTCGTGGTGCTGCACCTGGACGAGCGTGGCATCGGCTCCGGCGTGGTGGTGCTCAGCGCCTTCAGCCTGGTCTATGCCGGCACCCGGCTGTTCATCGGCCGGTTCCCCGACAAGTACGGCCCGCGCCGGGTGGCAGTCGTCTGCGCGGTCTGCGAGGCGATCGGCCTGCTCATCATCGCGGTGGCGCCGAACCTGCTGGTCGCGCTGATCGGCAGCGTGGTGATGGGCGTCGGCTTCTCGCTGCTGCACCCGTCGCTGGCGCTGATGGTGATGAACCGCACAGCCAAAAGCCAGCAGGGTGCGGCACTGGGCGCATACACCTCTTTCTGGGACCTGGGCGTGGCAGTCTGGGGCCCGGTCGGCGGCGTGATCGCCGGTGCCCTGGGATACGAGGCGGTCTTCGTGGTGGGCGCCTGCTGCGCCGGGGTGTCGGCCGTGATGGCCCTGCTGATCGCCGAGCCGAGCGATCAGCCCGTGACGGTGGCCTAGATGGCCGGGATGGGACAGCCAGTGGAAGGCACGGACAACACCGCGGCACCGGAGCAGCCTGGGCAGGTCGCTGGTCAGAACACCGACCTGACCGTCCTGTGCATCACCGGCTGGTGCCGCAACGGCAGCACCATCCTGGGCAACGTGCTCAACGAGGTGCCGGGTTTCTTCCACGTCGGCGAGATCCACTTCCTCTGGAAGAACTCCTCCGGCCTCGGGGTGAACAACCTCTGCGGTTGCGGCAACACGCTGCCCGAATGCCCGGTGTGGTCTGAGATCCTGCCCGTCGGGCGGCCGGCCGGGATGTCGCCGGCCGACCACGCCCGCAACGTGATGCGCCGCCAGCGCACGGTGGCGCGCACCCGGCACACCTGGCGGATCATGCGCCACGGCCTGCACCCCAAGGACCCGGCCGACGCGACCGACCTGGCCGAGCACGTCGAGCTGATGGCCGGCATCTACCGGGCGGTGGCCGCGCGGACCGGCTCGCGGGTGCTGGTGGACACCACCAAGATCCCCGGAGAGGCGGCCGTGCTGCCGCTGCTGCCCGGCATCCGGACGGTGTTCGTGCACCTGGTCCGCGACCCGATGGCGGTCTCGAACTCCTGGCGGACGCCGAAGGACTACGTCTACACGATGTCGGCGGGCAAGAACACCGCCTACTGGCGGGCCTTCAACATCGCCTCCCGGGCGATCCTGCGGCGCTACCCGCGGCAGTCGATGCTGCTGCGCTACGAGGACTTCATCGCCGACCCGGCCGGCACCGTCGACACCCTGCTGCGGATGTGCGACGCCGACCCGGCGGGCAACCCGGTGCACGGGCAGACCGTCGACCTGCACACCAACCACACCGTGACCGGCAACCCGGACCGGTTCCGGCACGGTGAGACGGTGATCCGTCCCAAGGACGAGTCCTGGCGCAAGAACCTGCCGCGGCTGGCCCGGCTGTCCACCGCGGTGGTGGGCTGGCCGCAGGCCTGGCGCTACGGCTACCGCACCGCAGGCGGCCTGCGGGTGCCCGCGCACCCCGCCCGGCCCGCTACCGTTCCGGCAGCGCCGGCGGCCGAGCCGGCTTTGGAGGACGGGACCGTTGGATCTGGGTCTTGAGAACAAGGTCGCGCTGATTGCCGGCGGGTCGAGCGGGATCGGCCTGGCGGTAGCGACCGAACTGGCTCGCGAGGGCGCCCACGTGGCGATCGGCGCCCGCGATCCCGAGCGGCTGCGGGCTGCCGTGGCGAGCCTGCAGCAGCAGGCCCGGGGCGGCCGGATCACCGGCAGCAGCCTCGACCTGACCGACACCGACGCCGCCCGGCGCTGGGTGGACGAGGTGGTCGCCGAGTACGGCGCGCTGCACGTGGTGCTGGTCAGCGGCAGCAGCCCGCCGATCGGGCCGGCCACCCGGTTCAGCCTCGCCGACTACCGGGCGGCGGTGGAGCTGGTGCTCTACCCGGCGATCAACCTGGCGCTGGCCGCGCTCGGGCACCTGCGCACGGCCGGCTGGGGACGGCTGCTGTTCGTGGCGTCGGAGACCGCGGTGGAGCCGATCGCCCCGCTGGTGCTGTCCGGCATGACCCGGGCCGCGATCGTGCGGTTCGCCCAGGGGCTGGCCGCCGACCTGGGACCGACCGGCATCACGGTCAACGTGCTGGCGCCCGGCACGGTGCGCACCCCGCCGATCGAGCGGGCCGCCGCCCGGTTGACCGGCGGCGGCGGCGACCAGGACGCGGTCGAGGCCCGGCTGGCGGCGATCGGTGCGCACAGCGCGCTGGGCCGGCTGGCCCGTCCGGACGAGGTCGGCGCGGTCGCGGCGTTCCTGGCCAGCGAACGGGCCTCGTTCATCACCGGCGGCGTCCACCTGGTCGACGGCGGAGCCGGCGTGCTCGGCCCGGACCTCGCCCACCTGACCGGCACCGCCTCCGACACCTTCACCTAGTGCCCCACGAGCCTCCACAAGTTCGGCCACCCGCCAGCATGCCCGTTGACGAAAGGGAAACCATGACCACCACCGGCCAGTCCTTCACCGAGCAGGACGTCGAGAGCTTCTTCGACCAGACCACCCGTACCTACCTCGACTTCTGGGACAGCTCGGGGGTGCTGCACACCGGCTACTTCCTCGGCGAGGACGACCACGAGTACCAGGCCGCGGCGGCCCGCACCTCCGAGGTGGTGGCCGACGAGGCCGGCATCAACGCCTCGTCCTACGTGCTGGACGTCGGTTGCGGCTGCGGGCCGTTCCTGATGTACCTGGCCGAGCGGTTCAACTGCCGCGGCGAGGGACTGGACCTGTCCACCGAGCGGATCAACTTCGCCCGCGGGCTGCTGACGGGGGACAAGGCGAAGCTGAATGTGAACTTCACCCACGGCTCGGCCACCGCGATGCCGTACGAGGACAACACCTTCACCCACGTGGTCAGCCAGGACTCGCTGTGCCTGATCCCGGACAAGCCGAAGACCCACTCCGAGGTGTTCCGGGTGCTGCAGCCGGGTGGCGTGTTCGCCTTCTCCGACTTCCTGCAGCCCAAGACCGACATCAGCGAGCGCGGCCGCAAGCACGTCTATGACCGGGTGCGCTGGAACAACGGCTACTCCTACCTCGGCTACCAGCAGGCGCTGGAGGAGGCCGGCTTCGTGGTCACCCACGCCCGCAACCTGGAGCCGCAGATCCGCCAGACCTACCGGGTGATCGGCAAGGCGGCGACCGAGCGCGCCGCCCAGACCGAGGACACCGCGGCCCGCGACTGGATGCTCGGTTTCGCCGAGTCGTGCACCGAGATCGAGAGCGCCATCGACCGCGGCGAGTTCGGCTGGGGCATCTTCGTCGCCCGCAAGCCGGCCTGAAGCCGAGTCTCAACCCGGGACGAAAGGACCGCATGGCTGTCACCGAAACCTCATCGACGGTGGTTACCGAGCCCACCCAGATCTCCGCGGGACGCCAGTTCGTCGAGGCGTACCAGCGGGACGGCCGGGACGCCCGGGTCGAGCTGGACTACACCATCACCGCGGGGCTCGGCGGTACCCGGCGCAAGCCGCGCCGGCCCACCCGCTACCTGCTCAAGAACGTGGTGTACCTCAACCAGCAGCCGCGCCAGGCCTACTGGCACGAGACTGCCGCCGGGCCGGACGACCCGACGGTGGAGCACGGCGAGGAGCGGCGGGAGCTGGCCAACCGCTTCCACTCCTCGCCGATCCCGGAACTGCTGCCCACCACCGCCTGGGTGCAGCTTGCGCCGGGACTGGTCGATGATCCGGTGGCGCTGGAGGCCTTCCTCAACGCCCGGCTGATCATGCGGCTGGGCACCGCGGAGAACCACACCCTGCTCTCGGGTGAGGGCGGCCTGCTGAACATGCCGCAGATCGGCCGGTTGACCGACATCGCGCCGTTCGACTCGGGCCTGCTGGCCGCCTGCGACGCGGTCGAGCAGATGGGCTGCACCGCCGACGGCATCGTGATGAACCCGGTCGACTACTACCGCTACCTCGAGACCGGGCGGCTGATGCAGACCCTGGACGAGAACGGGGTCTTCATCGTCCGGACCCGGCTGGTGGCACCGGGCAGCGCGCTGGTCGGCGACTTCGGGCACGGTGCGCAACTGTTCGACGCCGGCCGGACCAGCATCGGCTTCGCCGAGCCGCCGCCGGGCACGTTCGTCGAGCAGGACGGCGACACCGTGGCGGTCAAGGCCGAGATCTGGGAACGGGTGGTGCTGAACCTGCCGTTCACCTTCCACCTGGTCACCCTGTAGGCCCGGGGCAGGCGACAGTGCCCGACGCCGCCGGCGCCAGCACGTCCGGTCCGCTGACCGAGCCGGACGTGCTGGTGGTCGGCGGCGGGGTGGCGGGGCTGTGGTGCGCGCACTTCCTCGCCGCGGCGGGGCGCTCGGTCACGGTGCTCGACCAGGCGGCGATCGGCGATCCGGCGGCGTGCTCGTCGGGCAACACCGGCTTCCTGGGCGCCGGCGGGGTGCCGCTGGCCGGTCCCGGCGCGCTGCGGGCCGGGTTGCGCTCGCAGCTGCGCCCGGACGACCGGCTGGCGTTGCCGCCCACCCTGGACGCCGGCCGGCTGCGCTGGTTGCGGCAGTTCCACCGCGCCGGCGGGACGGACCGGGTCCGGCGCAGCGCGGCCGGCATGCTGGCGTTGAAGCGGCGCACCTGGCAGCTGATGGCCGAGCTGCCGATAGCCGGCTTCACCGCCAGCGGCATGCTGCACGCCTACCGGACCCAGGCCGGTTTCGACCGGGCCTGCCAGGGCGTCGAGCGCATGGTCGCCTCCGGCGTGCCGATGCGGGTGCTGACGCCGGAGCGAGCTGGCGGCGCTGGAACCGGACGTCGAGCTCGCGATCGCCGGCGCGCTGTTCAACCCGGACGCCGGTTTCTTCGACGCCCCGGACTTCAGCCGCAACCTGGCGGCGATGCTGGCCGGGCGGGGGGTTGAGATCCGCCCGCGGGCGGCGGTGACCGAGATCCGGATGGCAGCCGGCCGGGTACTGCGAGGTGCACACCGCCGCCGGCAGCATCCGGCCGGCCGAGCTGGTGCTGGCGGCCGGCAGCTGGACGTCCCGGCTGGCCGGCCAGCTCGGCCTGGACCTGCCGGTGCAGCCGGTGAGGGGGTACGCGGTCACGGTGAAAGCACCGGATGCCGCGCCCCGGCATCCGGTGCTGCTCAGCGAGGGCACCATCGCGGTCCGGCCACTGGACGGCCAACTGCGCTTCGCCGGTGACCTGGCGCTGGCCGGCATGGACACCTCGATCGACCGGCGCCGGGTGGGCCGGATGCTGGCCGCCGTCCGGGCGCACCTGCCGGCACTGGAGCTGACCGAGCCGGACGACGTCTGGGTCGGCCTGCGGCCGTGCACGCCGGACAGCCTGCCGTTGCTGGGCCGGGTGCCGGGCCTGGCGAACGTGACGGTCGCGGCCGGGCACGGCCACAACGGCATGTCGCTGGCACCGGCGGCGGGCGAGCTCGTCGCGCAGTTACTCACCGATCAGGATGTGGCCATGGATGCTTCGCTGTTCGAGGTCGGGCGCTTCTCGCGGGGCGCCCGGTGACCGCCGCCGGCTGGCCGGCCGACCAGCCCGTCGGGGTGATCGGCCTGGAGACCATCTTCACCAAGATCCCGGGCCACATCCGCAACCCGAGCACCTTCGACTTCCCGGTGATCTACGAGGTGGTCGAGGGCGCCACCGCGCACCGGGTGGTGACCCAGGCCGACCCGACCCTGATCGAGCCGTTCCGGCAGGCCGCCCAGAAGCTGCAGGCCCGCGGTGCCGGCGCGGTCACCACCGGCTGCGGCTTCCTGGTGCTGTTCCAGCAGCAGCTGGCCGACGCGGTGACCGTGCCGCTGTTCGCCTCCAGCCTGCTCCAGCTGCCGATGGTGCACCGGATGCTGACCGCCGACCAGCATGTCGGGGTGATGACCGCCAAGGCGGAGTCGCTGACCCCCCGGCACCTGGCCGCCATCGGTGCCGAGTCGGTGCCGATCCGGGTGTCCGGCATGGCCGACCAGCAGGAGTTCCGCGAGGTGATGCTGGAGGGCCGGCGGGCCGAGCTGGACGTCGAGAAGATGCGCGCCGAGGTGCTCACGGTGGCCGGCCGGCTGGGCGGCGATCCGGGGCTCGGGGCGGTGGTGCTCGAGTGCACCGACCTGGTGCCGTTCGCCAGCGACATCCAGCGGCTGCTGCAGGTTCCGGTCTACGACATCGTGACGCTGACCAACATGGTGCACGCCGGCCTGACCCGCCGCCCGTACCGCTAGCCGTTCCGCTCGCGGCGACCGGCCCGGCGGGTGCCCGCTGGCTAAGCTGCGGCAGTGGCCATGGATTCCCCAGCGCCGGACCGGCCCCACTTCGTGGTGATCGGCGACGTGGGCAGCGTCGAGGACTACCACGTCGGGGACGACGCGATGCTGTTCGGGCTGCTCGCGGCGGCCGAGCACGCCGGCCTGCAGGCGAGGTGGACCGTGGTGTCGGCCAGCCCGGCGAGCGCCGCGGCCCGGTTCGGCCAGCCGGCGGTGGCCGGCTTCGGCTTCGACGGTTGCTCCGACCACGCCGCGCGGCAGGCGTTGCTGGCCGCCCTCGACGCGCTGCCGGCCGACATTCGAGCCAATGACGGCCCGGGTAAGGAGTTGCGGCAGGCCCTGCCCGGCAGCGCCGCGCTGATCGTCGCGGGCGGCGGCAACCTCAGCCGGAGCTGGCCGGCGCTGGCCTACGAGCGGGTCGCGGCGGCCCGGCTGGCCCGCCGGCTCGGCGTTCCGGTGCTGCTCACCAGCCAGAGCATCGGGCCGCGCTTCGGCACCGAGCTGCGACCGCTGATCGCCGAGCTGCTCACCACCGCGGCCCAGGTGGGGGTGCGGGAACCGTTCTCCGCCGCCTGGGCGTTGCTGCTGGGAGTGCCCGAGACCGGATCGTGCTGGGCGACGACGACGCCGCGGTGCTCGCCTGCCTGCCGGCCGCCGACATCGGCGCGGTGCCCGAGCCGTTCGTGGCGCTGACCGTCAACGACCTCGGCGACGCCGTGCTGACCGCGCTGGCCGGCCAGCTGGCCGAGCACTGCGGCCGGACCGGGGCGGAGCTGGTGCTGGTGCCGCACGCCGGCGACCTGGACGGCCCGGCCAGCCAGGACGTGGCCGCCGCCCACCGGGTCGCCGAGGCCTACGGTGCCCGGCTGGCCGCACTCGGCGTCGACCGTCGCGCGGTGGTGGCGCCGCTGCCGTCGGCGCGGGAGGCGGTGCAGTACTGCCGGCAGGCCGAGCTGGTGATCAGCAGCCGCTATCACCCGGTGGTGTTCGCCGGCAGCTGCCGCACCCCGATGCTGTTCCTCCACCAGGACGCCTACACCGCGCAGAAGGGCATCGGCGCGCTGGCCCGGTTCGGGATGGCCGACTGGCGGCTGTCGGTCGAGGACGCGGCGGCCGGCCGGCTGCTGCCGGCGGTGACCGAGCTGTGGCAGCACCGCGGCCGGCTCGCCGGTCAGCTGCCCACCGAGGTCGGCGACCGTGCGCTGGCGCGGTTGGCCCGGCTGCTCGACGGGTTGGCGGCCGGCACCATCCCGGCACCGGCCGGCGCGCCGGACTGGCGCGAGGCCGGGCTGCCGGCCCTGGTCGAGCTGTCCGAGGCCGAGCAGCAGGCCGAACTCGGCGCCGCCCTCAGCGAGCGGACGGCCTTGCGGCAGCACGCCGCCGAGGCCGAGCGCTATGCCCGGTCGCTGCAGGAACAGGCCGAGCGGCAGGAACCCTACGTCCGGTCGTTGGTGGACCGGGCCGAGATTGCCGAGCGGTACGCGGCGTCACTGCTGGCCCGAGCGGAGGCGGCCGAGCAGCACGCGAGCGCGTTGCAGGCCCGCCTGGGCGGTGCCGAGCAGGGCATCGGCTAGCTCGGGACGGCCCTCGGCCGTATCGCGTTGCCCTGCCAGGTCGCGTTGCCCGGCCAGGTCGCGTTGCCCGGCCAGGTCGCGTTGCCCGGCCAGGTCGCGTTGCCCGGCCAGGTCGCGTTGCCCGGCCAGGCCACGCGCCTGGGACGTGTCGCGCTGCCCGACCGTGTCGTGCAGCTGGGACGTGTCGCGCAACCGGGCCAGCTCCGCCTCCAGGCTGCGGGCGTACTCGGTGGCCGAGCGGACCGACTCCTGCAGGACGGCGTTGTCGGCCCGCAGGCTCTCGGCGTACTCGGCCGCGGCGGCGGCGCTGGCCGTCCGGTCGGCGTGTTCGGCGCGCAGCAACTCCAGGTACGGCTGGGCCGGGCCGGTCGAGTCCCCCAGGATCAGCGGGAAGTGCTCACCCGTCAGCAGGTTGCGGGTGCGCGAGTCCAGGTAGCAGGCGGTGAAGGCGCGCCGGGGCCGGGGCGTGGGGTTCACCCCGCTGCGGTGGATCAGCCAGTTGTGCATGAGCACCGCATGCCCGGCCGGCACCTCCAGCGGGTGCACCTGCTCGGGTGGGCAGTACCGCTGCGCGTCCTGCTCGGACAGGGTGCTGCCCTGCGCGCTCACCAGCCCGAGCCGGTGGCTGCCCGGGATGACCTCGACGCAGCCGTTGGCGGCGGTCGCGTCGTCCAGTGCCATCCAGATGGTGACCAGCGGGTCGCGATCGAGCGCCCAGACGTCCCCGCCGTCCTGGTGCCAGGGCAGCACGGTGCCCTGCGCGGCCGGCTTGTTCATCACCATCGCGCGGAACAGCGAGGCCGAGGTGTGCCGGCCGTAGTGATGGGCCGCGACCTCGGCCAGCACCGGGCTGCGCAGCACCGACCGGAACAGCTCGTCGGTCTCCAAACCCTGCACCTTGCGGTAGCGCAGCGTCCCACCGCTGGGCTGGCCGGTCACGTCGGGCAGGTCCTCGTACCGGCCGCCGGTGTCCAGCTGCACCTGCACCTGCGGGTTGACCACCCGTCCCACCGCCAGGTCGTCGGCGCGCTCGCGCAGCCGGTGCAGCTCTTCGGCGTCCAGCAGTTGCCCGAGCTGCAGGAAACCCTGCCGGAAGTACTGGTCCCACTGGTCGTCGGTGATCTGACTCGGCGTCGCCGACACCCCTGTCACCGGCCCGCCTGCTGGTCGGTCAGCTGCTGGGCCAGCGTGTCGAGCCGGTGCACCACCTCGGCCAGCTGGCGGCGGTGCCCTTCGAGGTCGAGCCGGGCCTGGTCGGCCAGCTCGCCGAGGGTGTCGATCCGGGTGGTCTGCGCGGTGCTCTCGGCACCGGCCTCGGCCTCCCGGGTGCTCAGGGTGTCGGCCCGGTCGAGCAGCGCCTGGTGGTGGGCGCCGAGGCTGGTCAGCAGCGACTGCAGGCCGGCGATCGAGTTGCGCTGCTCGCCGGCCACCGCCTGCAGCTGGGCAACGGTGCCCCGGACGTCGTGCAGCCGCCCGACCACGTCCTCGGCCCGCTGCTCGGCCTGCTCGGACACCGCACCCGCGGCGCGCAGGACGGCGTTGAGGCGCAGGTTGACCTGCTCGTCGTGGCTGGCCAGCACCCGGTTGACGGCGCGCTGGAACAGCCGGCCCGCGCCGCGCCGGGGCACCCCCAGCGGGGTGTCGAGCAGCTGGTGGCCGGCGCGCAGCGCCCGAGCCGCCCTGGTCTCGGCGGGCGGTGCCGGCTCAGCGGTCGCGGGCTGTTCGGTGGCCAGCTGTTGCTCGATCTGGCGTACCCGGTCGAGCACGAAGGCCACGCTGCGATCGAGGTCGTGATGGCTGCGCATGCCCTCCTGGGCCCGCAGGCCCAGCTCCGCGGCCTCGGCGGGATGCTCGTGCACCCAGCGCAGCTGCCGGACCGCCTCGGCGGGATCCGGCTCGGCCCACCGGGTCGGCGGCCCGTACGGCCGGGCGCTGGCCGGGATCTCGACGGACCGGTACCCGACCAGCAGGCTGTTGTCGGGCGTCATGAAGTCGAGGTTTCCCGAGTATCCGGTGGCGATCACCGGCCGGCCGGCCGACATCGCCTCCGACATGGTCAGTCCCAGGCCCTCGGCGCGGTGCAGCGACACGTACGCCGCGCAGTGGGTGATCAGGGCGTGCACCACGTCGGCGTCGAGGTAGTCCTCGATCAGGTGGATGTCCGATCGGCCGCGGCAGGCCGACAGCAGTTGCTCGCGCTCGCTGCGGAACCGGCCGCCGTTGACGCTCTTGATCACCAGCGCCGGACCCTCGCCGTCGGCGAACGCCGTGGTGAACGCCTCGACCAGGCCGACCGGGTTCTTGCGGTCGAAGACCGAGAAGTAGTCGAACATGTAGAGCAGGTAAGGGTCATCGCCGATGCCCAGGGCGTCCCGGTCGAGCTCGGCGGTCCGGGCCAGCTCCGGCACCGGGTAGGGGATCACGTGCACCGGCTTGTCGGTCTTGCGCGCGATCGCGTCGCGGACGAACTCCGAGATCGCCCAGATCTCGTCGACCAATCCGATCGCGGTGTCGAAGCTGTCGGGGAAGTCCTCGACCTCCCAGGCCCACACGCCGATGGTGTAGCGGCCGGCCAGCAGCGAGCCCGCCTCGTTCGCCCAGGCCGGGAACTGGTCGGCGTTGATCGAGGCAATGGTGATCGGGTAGCGGATCTCGCCGGCCTGCTCGGTGAACTCGGCCTGCTGCCGGCTCAGCGACCGGGTGCTGGTCACGGTGACGTAGGGCAGCCCGCTGGCCCGCACCACGTCGGCGAGCAACCGGCCGATCTGGCCGACGCCGGTCTCGGTCCGGAAGTAGCCGGCCAGGTTCACGCCGAGCACGTCGGAACGGCTGATCGGCAGGGCAGCCGATTCGCCGAGCGCCTCGGCGGGCAGCAGGGTCGCCGGCAGGTTCGCCTCCCGCACGCCCGAGGTCAGGCACCAGGCCAGCAGCCGGTCCTGATCGGCGCCGAAGGGCTCGGGAAAGGCGAGTTGCAGGTCCGGCCGGCTCTGCCACAGCGTCTCGGCCAGCCGGTTCACCCAGCTGCCCTCGGTGACCGGCGCCGCGTACCAGGCCAGCACCTCGGCATCGTCGTCGTTGAAGGGCACCGGCGGGTACTCGGCCCCGGTCAGCTCGGCGTCCACCACCGCGCTGCGGTAGGCGCGGCGCATCATCTGGGTGACCGCGGTGCCGTCGTTGAGCCGGCCGAAGCGGTACGGCGTGCCGATCGAGCGGCCGAAGCCCTCGGCGGTCAGCGCGGCGGCGTACTCGTCGCACAGCTGCCGCACGACGGGGTGCTCGGACAGCAACACCCGGGGCCGGTCGGCGACGTACCTGCTCAGGATCCAGGGGGTTTCCAGGCGGTAGCCGCTGAAGTGGAAGAACCGCAGGGGCCGGCCGGCCACCGAGTAGCCCGAGCCGGTCCGCTCCACCGGCCGGCTGTCGAGGTTCCAGTAGGCGACGTTGTAGCCCGGGTCGCGCAGCACCCCGTGGTCGAAGTAGCCGGGCACCAGGTCGATCCAGCGCTGGTCGGTGAACAGCATCCGCTCGGGGGCGGAGATGGAGTCCCGGCGCAGCCGCTCCTGCCACCAGCCGAGCATGTCGCGGGCGTCCTTGTTGACGGCGATGAATCCCAGGTTGTAGACCCCGGCGCCCATGATGTCGGCCTCGGACGGTCGCAGGTTGTCCCGGCGCATCGGGCTGACCGTGTGCGGGGTGAGCAGGATGCCGTCGTGGCGT
This sequence comes from uncultured Actinomycetota bacterium, assembly GCA_963796905.1. Classification (GTDB taxonomy): domain Bacteria; phylum Actinomycetota; class Actinomycetes; order Mycobacteriales; family Jatrophihabitantaceae; genus Jatrophihabitans_A. Next base: position 191,320 of record CAWCNK010000007.1, read on the forward strand.
GCCGCCTGCTCGACCTCCTCCAGCGAGCTGTAGACGTAGATGTCGGGGTCGAGGTAGACCGCGACCTCGGCGCCCCGGTCCAGCAGCAGCTCCAGCGCCCACGGCTTGAGGGCGGTCGAGAGCTCGGTGACGTCGTAGAGCAGTGCCATCCGGCGGAACTCGGCCGCATCCAGGTTCAGCTCGTCCGGTGTCACCACGTCGAAGCCGTCGGTGCCGGGGATCTCGCCGGGCAGCGCGTCGACCACCAGCACGCTGAACCGCGAGTGCGGATTGCACGCCAGGAACGACCGGCCCAGCGTGCGGGCCATGGCCAGGTAGTTGCGTGCCGCGATGGTGACAGCGTGCACAGTTACTCCGTCCTACCCCGGTCGGAACGGCTGCTGGCGACAGAACGAGCGGTATCGTTCGCCAGCGTGCGAACCGTAGATATGCCGCAACCTAACACCGAAGCGCCGGTGCGGCAGGGATCGACGGGGCGGTTCGCGCGCAGGACGGTGCCGGTCGGCGTCCGTGAGCTGGCCGGACTGCCGGCCCTGGCGCTGCTGGTCTGCGTCGGGATCCTCGCCCCGCTGGGCGAGTTGTTGCCCCGGGCCGGACTGGACCCGAGCTGGCGGACGGCACTGAACCTGGCACCCCGGCAGGGCCTGAGGTTCGGCCCGGACGTGCTCTTCACCCTGGGGCCGTGGGGCTTTCTCGACCATCCGGAGGCGACCAGCCGGGCCAACCTGGTGCTGGGGACGGCCTACGCGATGGTCGCGGTGGGCGTGGCGTGGCTGGCCTGCTACTACCTGCTCCGGCGGGTCAGCGCTCCGTCCCGGGCCGGGGTCGCCGCCGCTGCCCTGGTCGTGCTGATCGCCCAGGCCAACGCGATGAGCTCGCTGCTGTTGCTGGCCAGCGGTGCGTTCGCCCTGCTGTACCTGGGCACTCCGCGACCGCCCGGCCGGCACGGCTGGCTGCCGGCGCTGCTGGCGGCCCAGGCGGCGGTGCTGCTGCAGGTCAAGTTCTCGATCGGGCTCGCGGTGGCGGCACTCGCCGTGACGTGCGTGCTGCTCGGGCCGGGCCGCCGGGTCCGGCAGGCCGCGGTGGTCGCCGGTAGCTGGCTGGTGGCCACCGTGCTGGCCTGGATCCTTGCCGGCCAGGCGCTGACCGACTATCCCGGCTGGTTCGTCGGCTCGGTACGGATCGCCGCCGGCTACACCGAGGCGATGTCCTTGGAGGACAAGCCGAATGTGCTGCCCTACCTGCTGGTGGCAGCGGTGCTTGCGGTGGTTGCGGCCTACGTCCTGCGCGGGTGGCGGAGTGCCGGACTCCGCCGGACCGCCGGGGTGCTGGCGGTCTCGGCGATCCTGCTCTACCTGGGCTTTCGGGAGGCCACCGGCCGGCACCAGCCCGGCCGGCAGGCGTTCTTCTTCCTCACCGCGGTGCCGGTGCTGGCCTGGTTCCTGCCCGCGCCGGCCAGGGCAGCCCATGCATCCCTGGCCAACCCGACGGCCAGGCGGTACTCGTTCCGGGCCGCCGCGCTGGCCGCGGTCGTGCTGCTGGCCGCGCAGAGCTGGCTACCTGCCGCGCCGTCGGAGGTGCTGGCCGGCTGGTCGGAGCGGACGCAGCTGGTGCTGGACACCGGCTACCAGCAGCAGGCCCTGGACCGGGCACGGGCTCAGGAACAGCAGGTGTACCAGCTCTCGCCACGGATGCGGGCCGCGGTGGCGGACAACCCGGTGGCGGTGGACTCCTTCGAGTCCTCGCTGGCCTGGGCCTACGGCCTGAACTGGCACCCGGTGCCGGTGTTGCAGACCTACGTCGCCTATACCGCCGCGCTGGATCGCCGCAACGCCGACGCCCTCGAGCGTGCCCCGGCCGGCCAGCGGATCCTGCGGTCGGCCGTCGGTTCCATCGACGGGCGCAACCCGCTGTGGGATTCGCCGCGCTACGTCCTCACCGAACTGTGCCGCTACCGCCCGCAGCTGTCGGACGCCCGGTGGTTGCTGCTGGCCAAGGCCGGTGACCGGTGCGGGGCGGCCACCGCGCTGGCTGCCCAGAGGGTCGGCCGGGGAGCCGCCGTCACGGTTCCACAGGTGACGGCCGGCCAGCTGCTGGTGATGTCGTTCGACCTGGCGCCGCCGAACCCGCTGGTCAGGGTGGGCCGGCTCCTGGACAAGAGCTTCACGCCGTTGCGGGTCGGTTGCGGCGGCTCGCCGTTCCGGTTGGCCAGGGCGCTGGCGGCCGGCCCGCTGGTCGTCCGGATGCCGGTGGCGGCGGGCTGGCCGGCCGGCTACCTCGGCGGCCTGTCCTGCCCGACGGTGTCGTTCTCCGAGTCGGGCACCGTGCGTTTCAGCACCATCCCGCTGGCCACCGGCTAACCGCCCGGCGGCGGATTCCGATCCCGTCCTGCCGCACTCTAGGTTGGGGTGCATGACCGCCTGGGTCGGCATCTCCGGCTGGACGTACCCGCCGTGGCGCGGCGACTTCTACCCTCCCGGACTGCCGCACCGGCTGGAACTCGGCTACGCCGCCGCCCGGTTGACCTCCATCGAGATCAACGGATCCTTCTACTCGCTGCAACGCCCGTCCAGCTTCCACCGGTGGGCGGCCGAGACCCCGCCGGGTTTCCTGTTCTCGGTCAAGGGCGGTCGGTTCATCACCCACATGAAGAAGCTGCGCGATGTGGACACCCCGCTGGCCAACTTCTTCGGCTCGGGCGTGCTGGCCCTGCAGGACAAGCTCGGTCCGCTGCTGTGGCAGCTGCCGCCGACGATGCCCTTCGACGCCGACCGGCTGACCAGGTTCTTCACCGGATTGCCGGCCTCTACCGGCGAGGCGGCCTACCTGGCCCGGCGGCACGACGAGCGGCTGGCCGGCCGGTCCTGGACCGGGGTGCTGGCCGACCGGCCGTTGCGGCACGCTCTGGAGGTGCGGCACGACAGCTTCCGCACGCCGGCCTTCGTCACGCTGCTGCGCCAGCTCGGCGTCGGGCTGGTGGTGGCCGACACGGCCGGACGCTGGCCGCAGCTGTTCGACGTGACGGCGGGCTTCGTCTACGTCCGGCTGCACGGGGCGCGGGAGCTCTACGCCAGCGGCTACGGTGCCGACGAGCTGGCCGTCTGGGCCGACCGCATCGCCGCCTGGACGGGCCAGGGCCTGGAGGTGTTCGTCTACTTCGACAACGACATCAAGGTGCGCGCACCCTACGATGCCCAGGCGCTGCAGGCGCAGTTGCGCGGCCGAGCGGTACCGGTCGGCCGGGGCTAGCGGACCGGGTTGGTGCGCAGCGAACCGACCTCGTCGGTGTGCCGCAGCTGAACGGTGCCGTACCGGGTGCGCACCTGGTACGCCCGCTGGCTGCGGGTTGCCGGGCCGGCCAGCAGCTGCCCGTCGCTGACCCGGAACCTGCTGTCGTGCCACGGGCAAGTGATGCAGCCGTCGGAGAATTCGCCCTCGTGCAACGGGCCGCCGCGGTGGGTGCACCGGTCGGCGATCGCGTACAGCTGGCCGCCGGTGCGCACCAGCAGCACCGGTAGCGTCCCGTCGTAGACCAGGGTGGGCCGGTCGTCGACCAGCTCGTCCTCGCGGAGAACGTCGACCCAGTCCTCGGACGCGTGGTCGAAGGCGGTGGTGTCCACGCCGACGCCGCGGGCGAAGCTGAGGTGGCCACCCAGCCAGCCGGCCAGCCCCAGGGTGAGCGCACCAACCGCGGCCAGCGCCGCGCCGGTGCCATGGCGGTGCCGGCGCCGGGCGATCCAGCTGCCGACATAGAGCCCCAGTGCCAGGTCGTTGCCGAGGGCATGCACCAGGCCGACCCGTCGCTCGGCGGCCGCTGTGTCGATCCAGTCGCTGACGCCGGTCAGGGCGGTAGGGATCGCCGCGGCGATGCCCAGCCCCACCAGCTTGGTGGCGGCTGCCTGGCCCTGCTTGCCACCGGTCAGGTCCAGGTAGCTGGCACCCAGCCAGGAACCGAGCGGCACCACCACCAGCACCGGATGCAGCGGGTGCCCGGCGGCGGTGCCGCTCAGCGCGTTGCGCACCCCCGTCGAGGCACGTAGTGGTTTGCTCGCCGCGGCGACCAGCCGGTCGGCAACCGGGTCCAACACGGTTGCCCGCTCCACCCGGTCGATCAGGGAGTCCAGGGTGCGGTTGATTCGCCAACTCAGCATGTCGGGCCCTTACCCGGGACCGGCCGGCGTGCCGCGGTCCCGTGTGCGCGCAGTAGCTGCGAGTTCAGCTCACGTTCGAGGTTAGCCTCGTTGCCTGATCAGCTGGCAATTGAGCGGGTACTGGCCGGTTCAGCGCTACCCTCAGCGCCATGATCAGCACGGCCGGGGTTCGCCCGGCCAACACCTTCCGGTGGGCGCGCGCCTGGCATGCCGCGATCGCGGTGATCGCGGTGGCTGCCCTGCTCATGCAGGTCTGGATCGCGATCCGGATCTCGGGCCAGCCACCCAGCCACGCCGTGGGCCGGCTGCGGGGTACCGCACTCGGCTGGCGCATCGCGCGGGTGTTCAGCTTCTTCACCATCCAGAGCAATACCCTGTGTGCCGTCGCGTCGCTGTCCCTGGCGCGCGATGCCGCCCGTGACGGGGGTCGCTGGCGGGTGCTGCGGCTGGACGCGCTGCTCGGCATCACCGTGACGGGCCTGGTGTACAGCACGGTGATCGCCCGGTACGACCAGCTCAATGGTTGGCAGCAGCACAGCGTGAATGCCTGCGTGCACTACATCGTGCCGGTGGCGATGGTGCTGGGCTGGCTGCTGTTCGGTCCGCGCCCCCGGGTGTCGGCGCGGACCATCGGATGGGCGCTGGTGTGGCCCGCCTGCTACCTGGCCTACATCCTGATCCAGGGCCATTTCTCCCGGTGGTACCCGTATCCGTTCCTCGACGTCGCGAGCCAGGGCTACGGCCGGGTCGTCGCCAATTCGGTAGCGGTCCTCGCGGTGCTTGCCGCGTTGAGTGCCCTGTACCTCCTCGGTGATCGGCGGCTGCGCCGCGCTCCCTGAAGGCGGGAGGTTATGAGGCCCACCACAATTGCTAGCAGCCCGCTTGCAATTGCTAGCAGTCTCGGGGCACGCTGGGCTGCGTGAACGTGGACGGGCTCAAGGACACAGCGGCCAAGGCGCCGCTGATCGGGGTCGGCACCATCGGTGACCTGATCCGCGAGCAGCGCCAGCAGGCCCAGGTGTCGCTGCGCCAGCTCGCCAAGCTGGCCGGGGTCTCCAACCCCTACCTGTCCCAGGTCGAACGTGGCCTGCGCCGGCCGAGTGCGGAGATCCTGCAGCAGATCGCCAAGGGGCTACGAATCTCGGCGGAGCAGCTCTACGTCCGGGCCGGCATCCTGGAGGACCGGCCCGCCGGCTCCGAGCTGGTGCCCGCCATCTGGTCCGACCCGGCGCTGACCGAGCGCCAGAAGAACGTTCTCGTCGAGATCTACGAGACCTTTCGCCGTGAGAACAGTGCCGCCGGCCTCGACCCGACGCCGGCAGCAGCACGGCCGAACGCCGCCGATGCGGCAACTGACAAGGAGTGACGCATGTCGATCACCACTGACATCCGTGCCTATGCAGACCTGGCCCTCGAGCAGGGCCGAGCGGCCCTCAGCCAGGCCGGCAGCGCTGCTGGCTCTGCCAACAAGCGGCTGACCGCCGACGCCGGAAAGCAGCTCAAGGCCGCGCTCGGCGCGGCCGACCTGGTCGCCGAGACCGTCGGCAAGCAGGTGGAAACCCTCGGCAAGCAGGCCGGACGGCGGATGGACTCGCTGCCGGAGCTGCCGGCCGTCGCCGCCGACAACCTCGTGAAGGCACAGGAGAGCGGCAAGGCGCTGCTCGACCGGGCCCAGGACGACGCGCTGGTCCGCCTCGGTGAGCTGCGGGTCCGGCTGGACGCCGGCCTGGAGGCCGTGCGGTCGCTGCCGAGCCTGCCGGTGATCGCCGCCGGCACCACCAGCGGCTACCTCGACAGCGCGCGGCAGGCCTACGACAGGCTGGCCGTCCGCGGCGAGGCCCGGTTGGCCGACCTGCGCAAGGATCCCCGGGTCGGCAAGCTGCTCGGCGAGCTGGACTCGGCCTCGGCCACCGTCACCGCCCGGATCGCTCCGGTGCTCGGTGCGGTGCGCTCCGAGGTGGTCTCCGACCTCGACTCGGCGGCCGAGACCATCAAGAACATCGACCTCGGCGCGGACGCCGGCACCACCACGCGCACCCGCAAGCCGGCAACGACCAGGACCGGCACCGCTCGCTCGGCCGCGACCAGGACCGGCACCGCTCGCCCGGCAGCGACCAGGACCAGGACCAGCACCGCTCGCTCGGCGTCGGCCGCCAAGAGCACCGGCACCCGGCCCGCGGTCGCCAAGACCGGTAGTGCCGCGTCGACCAAGTCCGGCACCACCCGCAGGACCGCGGCCAAGAAGAGCTAGTCGTCCTGCGCTCCACGCTGCTGAGCCCCGGCCCCTGAAATCGATTCGGGCCGGGGCACAGCTCTTTTCAGTGGATTAGGCTGGTGCTGTGCAGACCATCCACGACATCGAGAACGGCCTGCTCCTGGTGGTCCTGCTGGGAGTGCTGGCCCTGCAGCTGTGGGCGTTGGTGGACTGCATCGTGCGCAAGGCGCCGGCCTTCCCGGCCGCCGGCAAGCTCACCAAGCCGACCTGGATCCTGCTCACCGCGGTCGCCGTCGCGCCGGTGGCCTTCCTGCAGGACGTGCTGAACCTGCTCTCCTACATCGGCATCATCGTCAGCTGCGTGTACCTGGCCGACGTCCGGCCCGCGGTCCGCGAGATCAGCGGCCCGTCCCGCTGGTAGCCGATCGGCCGGTCAGGCGACCAGCCGGACCGGCGGCTGCGGGGAGTTGGTGGCGGTGCGGTGCTCGGGGTGCTCGGCCAGCCAGTCCCGCGCGATCAGGGTGAGCTCCTGGTCCCGGCCGCCCAGCAACATCGCGATCATCTGAGCGTCGCCCCGCAGCGACCACAGCGGGTGCCCGAAGCTGGCCGGGTTGTTCTTCTCGATCAGCCAGTGGCTGGGCCAGGCCACGCCGTAGCCGAGCACCGGCAGCGCGGCCAGCAGCCGGCGCCGGCCGGTCAGCAGGCCGACCAGCGCGAGCGTCAGGCCGGACAGCGTGCCGACGGCGTGCAGCCTGCGGGTCAGCGGCTGGGAGTGCATGGCGACGTAGTAGGGAAAGAACTCCTGGTAACTGCCGAACATGCGCGGTACCTCCCTTGCAGGCGTGCTCGGGGCCGACGAGCACCTGCCATTGTGGCAAAGCCCGTCCGGCCCCGCAGAACCGTACGCGCAAGCACGTTCTGAACCGTGCGAGTCCGGCACGGCACGGTAACCTGTGCCGATGATCGAGCATCCGGACGAAGACCGCATCGAGGCCCGGGCCAACCTGGAGCCCGAGGAACTGGCGGCCGGCAGCGACGATCCGCACCGGCAGGCCGAGGTCATCCTGGAGGACTCCGACGCCCGGCTGGCCGAGCCGGAGGAAGCCCGGCACGAGTCTTCCCAGACCCCGGATCGCAGCGACCAGGTACCGGAGTCCGCGGACTGAGCGGCTGCTGCCGAGCTCAGCCGGCGCCCAGGCCGGCCGCGGTCGCGAAGGCTCGCACCGTGTCGATGGTGTCGGCCTCGGCGGCGGTCTTGTCGTCGCGATAGCGCAGGACGCGAGCGAACCGGAGCGCCATCCCGCCCGGATAGCGCGACGAGCGTTGCACCCCGTCGAAGGCGATCTCGACGACCTGCTCCGGTCGCACCCGGACCACGTAGGAGTCGGTCGGACCGTCCGCCAGTTCCAGGAACCGCTTGGTCTGGAAGTCCAGGATCGCGTCCGTCATGCCCTTGAAGGTCTTGCCCAGCATGACGAAGCCGCCGGCCTGCGGATCCCGTGCGCCCAGGTGGATGTTGGACAGGGTGCCGTGCCGCCGGCCCGATCCCCACTCGACGGCGAGCACCACCAGGTCCAGGGTGTGCACCGGTTTGATCTTCAGCCAGCCGGCTCCCCGCCGGCCCGCCTCGTACGGCGCGGTCAGCGACTTGGCCACCACGCCCTCCTGCCCGTGCGCGAGGGCGTCGGCGAGGAACGCCTCGGCCTCGGCGCGATCACCGGTGACCAGCCGCGGTATCCGGGCCGCCGCCGGCACCAGTCCGGCCAGGATCTCCGCCCGCCGGGCGCCCGGCTCGTCGAGCAGGTCGGTGCCGTCGACGTGCAGCACGTCGAAGAAGAACACGCCCATCTGCGGTGAGCCGACGGCGGGCGGGGACTGGGTGCCCGCCCGCCCGGCGGTCACCTGGAACGGTTGTGGCCGGCCGTCGACGTGCAGCGCCATCAGCTCGCCGTCGGCGACGAACCGTTCGGCGGCGATGCCGCGGACGGCCTCGGTGATCTCCGGGAACCGGCCGGTGACGTTCTCCAGGCCCCTGGTGAAGATCGCGATGTCGTCGCCGTCGCGGTGGAGCTGCACGCGGATGCCGTCCAGCTTCCACTCGAACGCGGCGCTGGTGCCGAGCCGTTCCAGGGCCTGCGTGGTGCTGGTCGCGGTCTGGGCGAGCATCGGGCTCACCGGTCGCCCGACCTGCAACCGGAAGCCGGCCAGCGCCTCGCTGCCGCCGTCCAGCGCCGCGGCGGCCACCAGGGGCAGGCTGGCGCTGAGCATCGCGGCCCGCCGGACCTGCGCGATCGGCAGGTCGGCGGCCCGGGCGACCGCGTCCGCCATCACCCCGGCCAGCGCACCCTGGCGCAGGTCACCGGTGAGCAACCGGAGGAGGAACTGCTGTTCGGACTCGGTAGCGGCTGTGAACAGGTCGTCCAGCAGTTGCCGGCGGCGGGCCTGCGAGCCGGGACCGGCGCAGCCGCCGATCTCGGTCAGCGCGGCCTCCACCGCGGCGACGTCCAGGCTCGGCTCCGGTGCCGGCGGTGGCAGCGAACGCAGCGAAGCCCAGCCGACCCCGATCTGTCGCTGGGTCAGTTCGCCCGACAGCCACGACACGATGGTGACCGCCTCGGCGCCGGAGCTGGTGCGCAACAGCGCCGCCAACCGCGCCACCTTCTGACCGCGGGCCGGGGTGGCCGCCAGCTCGTCGGAGGTGGCGGTGACCTGTGAGAACTGCACGTCCTCCAGCCTGGCAGCTTTACCGGCCCGCAGAAAGCGCTACCCGGGCGCCGCCGGCACCGGCGGTAGCTACCGGCGGTCCCGAACCGGTCGCTGTCACGTTGTGAACCCGGCAGAGCCTCCCAGCGCCGCCCGAGCGCGTGTAGGGTATGTCCCAATAGGGCTGGCGAGCGGGGGCTCCGGTCTTAATCGGCGGTATCGCCGAGCCCTATGCGATCGCACGGGGTGGTTCTTGCAATGGGCGAAGCTGTCCGGGTACTGGTGGTCCAGTCCGGTTCCTTGATGAGGCAGGCGGTCGCGCAGCGCCTGGAAGCGAGCGGCGTGCGGGTCGTCGGGCAGGCGGGAACCAACGCCGAGGCCCTGGTCGAGTACGCCCAGTGCTACCCCGATGTGGTGACCGTCGACGTCCGGCTGGGCGCCGAGTCCGGCCTGGTGCTGGTCTCGGACCTGCTGGAGTTCTATCCCGAAGCCGTCGTGGTGGTCTACTCCGGCCACGGCGATGCCCGGCTGGCCCGGCAGGCACTGGCGGCCGGCGCGGCCGGCTACATCTGCCGGGGCGCCAGCCGGGCCGAGCTGCAGGAGGCACTGTCCCTGGCGGTGTCCGGGGTTCGGCCGATCCTCGATCCCCGGCTGGTCGAGGTCCGTTCGGAGTCCGTGCCGGACCCGGCCGTCGCCGCCGCCCCGGTACCGCAACTGACCGCCCGCCAACGCCAGGTGCTGGACCTCGTCGCCGCGGGTACCACGTCGAACAAGGAACTCGCCAAGGAGCTGTTCATCTCCGAGAAGACGGTCAAGAGCCACATCGAGCGGATCACCGCCAGCCTGGACGTCTCGCGGCGCGCCCAGTTGCCGCTGCGAGCGGTGGAGCTCGGGCTGCTGCCGGCGGCCGGCCGGGAGCCGGCCCGGTTGGCGCTCACCCGTACGGCGACCGCGACGGGTGTCGGAGTACCGGACCGGCAGGCGGGTCAGCGCCATGCCTGGAGCTATCCGCAGGCGAGTCCGGTGCCACCGGCGAGTACCGGGGCCGGCAACGCCCGGGGTGCGTCCCAGCTCTGACCGGCCGTCGTCCCAGCGCTAACCCGTCGTCGTCCCAGCTCTGACCTGCCGGTGTCCGCCTGTCTCGCCCGCCCGGCCTCAGTGCTGGTTGATCGCACCCATCACGACCCCACCCGCCGGTTCGTCGTCGTCGGGCTGGCCGTCCTCCGAGGTGTCCGGATCCGCGGACGGATCCCGGCTGGCGGAGTCCTCACCCGACGGGTCGCGGCCATCTTCGGCGGCGGCCTCGGCTGCTTCGACGCCGGGCAGCGGGCCCTTCTCGGCGGCTTCCTCGACCGAGCCGGAGCTGTCGGTGTCGTGGCTTTCGCTCATGTCGCTCTCCTTGACGCCGGTGCGGGCTCAGCCGGCTCGGCTGCCCACCCGTTCCAGTCTTGCCCCCTCGGGCGAGCCGCCGCAAGCGCGGGGCCGCGCGTTGCCCGGATCAGGCCCGGTCGGTCACCTCGACGCCTTGGTAGTAGCTCTCGGTGGCAGCCTTGGCCGGCCGCCACCAGTCCTCGTTGTGCCGGTACCAGTCGACGGTGGCCGCGAGCCCGGTCTCGAAGTCGGCGTAGCTGGGCTGCCAGCCCAGTTCGGTGCGCAGCCGGCTCGAATCGATCGCGTAGCGCAGGTCGTGCCCGGCGCGGTCGGCGACGTACTCGATCGGGGTGCTCACCGACATCAACCGGGCCAGTGCCTGCACCACCTCCACATTCGACCGCTCGCCGTTAGCGCCGATCAGGTAGGTCTCGCCGAGCCGGCCCTTGTCGATGATGGTGAGAACAGCCGAATTGTGGTCGTCGACGTGAATCCAGTCCCGCACGTTGCGACCGCCGCCGTAGACCTTGAACGGCATTCCGTCGAGGGCATTGGTGATCTGGCGCGGGATGAATTTCTCGACGTGCTGGCGTGGACCGTAATTGTTCGAGCAATTCGAGATCGTCGCGGCAATTCCGAAGGAACGCACCCAGGCACGCACCAGGTGGTCGGCGCCGGCCTTGGTGGCCGAGTACGGGCTCGACGGCCGGTACGGCGTGTCCTCGGTGAACGCGCCGGGGTCGTCGAGCTCCAGGTCGCCGAACACCTCGTCGGTGGAGATGTGATGCAGCCGCCGGTCGTGCTTGCGAACCGCCTGCAACAGTTCGTAGGTGCCGATCAGGTTGCTGTGCACGAACCGGCCGGGCGAGGTCAGGGCCACGTCGTTGTGGGACTCGGCGGCGAAGTGCACCACCACGTCGCTGCCCGCCACCAGCGGGTCCAGCACGGCGGCGTCACAGAGGTCACCGACAACCACCTCGACGTCGCCGGCGACATCGGACAGGCTTGATTCATTTGCGGCATAGGTGAATGCATCGAGAACGGTGACCGATGCGGCGGAGCCGTCCGCGATGACCGAATGAACGAAATTCGAGCCGATAAATCCGGCGCCGCCCGTCACGAGATACCGCAGACCCGCCACCGTTTACCGCTTCCTTCCGACCGCTATTGCGCACTGACAGCAGCCCCGAACGATACCGGATGCGGGTTGTCGGCAATTTCCACGCGGCTCGGCCCAGTGGCGGTGACGGCGGCTCGGTCGACCTGTCGGATCCCGGGTGACAACCCGTATCTGGCCGGTTCGTCTATACCGATGTCTGCGGCTAGGCGTCGCCTTTCGGTCGCCACGAAGGGCTCCGGACATGACGAGTGGGAGCCCGGCCGAAGCCGGGCTCCCACTGCTGTCTGCGAACTGCCTAGCCGGCAGCCATCCCTAGAAGGCGCTGGTGCCGTTCGGGGTGCCCAGGCCGGTCGGGCCGTCCCAGCCGGTGCCCGCGTGGCACCAGATGCTGGGGCTGCAGGTGCCGTTGGAGCCGGTGGTCACGTCGAACAGGCCGCTGGCGTGGCTCCAGGTGTAGGAGGCCGGGTAGCCGGCGGTGTTACCCGACAGCGCGTAAACGGCGGCGATGATCGGCGAGGCGGCCGAGGTGCCACCCCAGACCTCCCACTGCGACTGGCCCTGGTAGGGGGTGGAGTCGTAGACCGAGACACCGGTCTGGGGGTCTGCCACCGCCGAGACGTCGGAGATGGCCTTGCCGGAGCACTGGGTGACCGAGGTCTGCCAGGCCGGCTTGGCATTCAGGGTCGAGCAGCCGCTGCCGGCACCGCTCCAGGCGCTCTCGGTCCAGCCGCGGGTGCTGCTGTTGCGGGTCAGGCTGGTGCCGCCGACGCCGATCACGTGCGGGTAGCTGGCCGGCGACTGGGCGCCATAGCCGCTGTCACCGCTGGATGCGGTGACGGCGATACCCGGGTGGTTGTACGCCGAGGTCTCGGCACTGTCGCTGCCGCCGTAGCTGTTGCTGATCGCCTTCACACCGGACACGGTGGCCGCGTAGTTCACCCCGGCGGCCAGGTTGGCGAAGGAGTTGGTCTTGGACTCCACCAGCAGGATGTGGCAGGTCGGGCAGGCCGCCGAGACCATGTCGAGGTCGAGGCTGATCTCCACGGCCCAGCTGGCGTTGTTCTGCGGCAGGTTCGTGGTGCTGCCGGTCTGGCTGACCTTCTTGAAGCAGCCGTTGGCGGTGGTGCAGGCCGGCAGGCCGAAGTGCGAGCGGTAGACGCCCAGGTCGGCCTCGGCGGTCGGGTCGTTGTAGGCGTCCACGATGGCGACCGTGGCGGTGGAGGACCCGGACAGCTTGTAGGCGCTCTGGATGTCGGGCGGGTTCAGGCCGGACGGGCTGCTGGCATTCGGCTTGGCGCCGTTGTCGCTGACCAGCGTCTGCGCGAAGCAGCCGGCGTAGCCCTTGGCGGGTGCGCCACAGGCATGCAGCGCGTGCTTGCCGGAAGCGGTGGGGGTGGCACCGGGGGTGCCCGCCGACGCGATGCCCACGGTGGACAGCGACACGGCTGCTGCGGCGACTCCGGCGCCGATCAGCATGCGGGAAAGCTTCATCAAACCTCCTGGAAGAGGGACGGGCGGCGGGCTCGGCACTGTTGGCCGGAGTTGACCGTGCGCCTGGTTTGGGGGTGACCTCATCGTGACCCGTGTCACGACAGCCCGCAACAGGTGACACCACTGGTCAGTTGCAGCAATGTCGCAGGAAGGCCTTAAATGCCGGTTTCAGCCGGTTATGCGAGCTGAAATCTGGCGAGGCCTGTTGGGAATTGATCGATATTGGTGCACGAATCATCCCGGTTTTACTAACTTTATTACTACAAAGATGTGATGTTTGGCCGTCTCTGAGAATGCCGCACGCCCGTTGCCCTAGGCCGCCCGGGAGCGGTCACCCGGCCAGCCGGTGCAACGACGCCGTCCCCGCGGCGGCGGGCAGCAGGTGCTGGGCGTAGTCCAGCTGTCCCGGCGGGACCGCGGCGAACTCGTGACTCAGGTCAGCCAGTTCGGACCCGGTGGCAGGTCCGGCACCGGCGAGCGCGAGCACCGTGGCACCGCGGTGCCGGGCATCGGCAAGGCGCTGCATCAGCTCGTCCTCGACCGTTCCGGGCGTGATCACCAGGACGGCCTGGTCACGCGCAGCCGAGGTGATCTGGTCCAGCCCGATCGACAGGTGCGCCGGGGCACCGGCGGGCGGCGCCCAACGCACCAGGGTGGGAGCGCTCGAGGCCAGGACCGAGCAGGACTGCAGGTGGGCGACCAGGTGCCACGGCTCGTAGCCGGGGGTGCCCACCACCAGGATCCGGTCGGCTGTCCGCGACGTCCAGCGCAGGCCCGCGGCGAGCCGGCCTACTCCGGCGAAGGTCGGCACCCGGATCAGTGAACGCAGGGCAGACCTCGACAGCTGCAGTTCCATCGGCTCGTCCTTCCGCTCGATCCTTCTGGCCTATCGGCGGTGCGGGCCGACAGCTGAGTGCCGCCGCACTCAGGTCCCCCGGTGCCGGGCCGATCAGGACTGCGTGGTGGTCGAGGACGGGCGGGATCGCTGGCGGGCGCGGCCGGTGGTCGCCGGCGCGCTGCGCGTGGTCATCGTCGGGGTTCCGCTGGCGACGGGATACCTGGCCAGCTACGCCTGCCTGCGGCTGCTCCGGTCACAGATCGCCGACAGCAGGTGGTGGCTGCTGCTGGTCGCCGCGATCAGTGTCCTGGCGTGTGTCGGCGTGGAGCGCCTGACCCGGCAACTGTTGCCGCTCGCGGCGTTGCTCAAGCTCAGCATGCTGTTCCCCGATCGGGCGCCGAGCCGGTTCAAGATCGCCCGGCGGGCGATGTCGGTGGAGAAGCTGGCCCAGCGCGATTCCACCGATCCGAACCGGAGCGCCGCCACCGCGGCCGAGCAGGCACTGGCCCTGATCACCGCCCTCACCGCGCACGATCGCCGTACCCGCGGCCACAGCGAACGCGTCCGGCTGTTCACCGAGCTGCTCGGCGAGCAGTTGCGGTTACCGCGGCAGGCCCGGGACAAGCTGCGCTGGTCGTCGCTGCTGCACGACATCGGCAAGTTGCAGGTCGCCGTCGAGATCCTGAACAAGCCGGCCAAGCTCGATGCCGGCGAGTGGGACGTGATCACCGCGCACCCGGCCAACGGCGAGCAACTGCTCGGGCCGCTGCTGGACTGGCTGGGGGAGTGGGGCGGCGCGGTCCGCCACCATCACGAGAAGTTCGACGGCACCGGCTATCCCGACGGGCTGGCCGGCACCGACATCTGCCGGGCGGGGCGGGTCGTGGCCATTGCCGACGCCTATGAGGTGATGACGGCACACCGCGCGTACAAGAAGCCGATGGCCACCCTGGCCGCCCGTGCCGAGCTGGCCCGCTGTGCCGGTACCCAGTTCGACCCCGCCTTCGTGCGGGCCTTCCTGTCCATCTCGCTGCCCCGGTTGCTGTGGGCGATGGGGCCGGGCGCGTTGCTGATGAACGTGCCGCTGCTCAGGGCGATGGCCGACACCGCCAACAAGGGGGTACTGGCCACCTCGCAGTCGGGCGTGCTGACCGCTTCGGCCGCGGCGGTGATCAGTGGCGTGGCGGTCACCACCGGGCAACTGCCGGTGCCGGCTCCCGTCCAGGTCGCAGCGGCCGGTCAGCCGCCGGCCGCACACCAGCTGCCGGCGCCCAGCTCCGCGAGGCCCGTAACGCGGCCACCCGCGGCCCACCCCAGGCCGGTGGTGCTGCCCTCGGCGCGACCGCGACCGCCGGCCGCTCCGGAAACTCCGCAGGTTCGCCCGCCCGTCCCGGCGGCGCCGGTGCCGGTGCCGGTGCCGGTGCCGAACGATCCGGCACCGCCGGTCGTCGAAGCCGCCCCGGCCGTGGCGTTCACCTGGGTGCCCTATCCGGTGATCGGCACCTCGACCGCCGCGGTGGGCTTCGGCGCCGACCCCACCGCCGCCCGGGTGCTGTGCTCGCTGGACGGCGGCGAAGCCGCCGCCTGCATTGGCTCGTCGGTGTCCTACTCCGGTCTCAGCGACGGCCCGCACACCGTGACGGTGTGGGCCGAGAACGCCGCGCAGCTGGCCGGCGCGGCCATCACCACGTCGTTCACCGTCGACACCCAGGGCGCAACGGTGAGCTGGACCAGCACGCCGCCGAACCGGGTGGCCTCCAGCACGGTCAGCTTCGGCTTCAGCACGGCCGAACCCGCCGCGCTGAGCTGGTGCTCGGTGGACGGCGAACCCGCGGCGGAGTGCACCAGCCCGCTGACCCTGACCGGCTTCGCCGACGGTCCGCACGCGGTCAGCGTGTACGCCATCGATCCGGTCGGTAACGCCGGCCCGGCGATCCAGGCCGCGTTCACGGTGGACACCGTCAGCCCGCTGGTGAGCGTGGTCAGCGCCCCGCCGGCCACCATCGCTACCGATTCGGCAACGGTCAGCTACACCGTGGACGACCCGGACGCCACCGTCTGGTGCCAGCTCGACTCCGGCGCCGCGACGGTCTGCACCGGTCCGGTGAGCCTCACCGGCCTGGCTGACGGGCCGCACCAGGTGGTGCTGCACGCGGTGGACGCGGTGGGCAACGCCGGGCCCGTGGTCACCGCCGCCTTCACCGTGGACACCACCGCGCCGGTCCTGGCGTTCACGTCCGCGCCCAGTGGCGTGGTGCCGTCCAGCTCGGTGTCGGTGGGCTTCAGCGTGGACGACCCGGCCGCCGTCGCCTGGTGCAGCCTGGACGGCGCCCCGTCGACCGCGTGCGCCAGCCCGGTGAGCTTCGACAACCTGACCGACGGCGGGCACACCATCTCCGCCTACGCCGTCGACGCGGTCGGCAACGTCGGCGCCGTCGTGCAGGCGAACTTCACCGTCAGCGCGAGCGCACCCACCGTCATGCTGACCGGGGTGCCGCCGCGGCTGTCGAACAACCCGGCCGCAACGGTGTCCTTCGCCGTGGACGATCCCTCTGCCGTCGCCTACTGCTCGCTGGACGGGGCGCTCCCGGCCGTGCCGTGCACCAGCCCGGTCGGGTATTCGGGGCTGGCGGACGGACCCCATACCGTGGACATCTTCGCCGTCAGCGCCGGCGGCCGGTTCAGCGCCACCGTCAGCACCTCGTTCACCGTCGACACCACCGCGCCGGTCGTGACCGTCGGCCACGCGCCGTCGGGACGGGTTCCGGCGGCCAACGCCTACCTGGACTACACGGTGAACGACCCTGCCGCGACCGTGTGGTGCTCCGTTGACGGAGGCGTCGCGGCGGTATGCGGCGGCGGCCACGTCGACCTCACCGGGCTGCCGTCCGGGCCGCACACCGTCTCGTTGTACGCCACCGATGCGGCCGGCAACACCGGGGCGAGCGTGACGGCCGGCTTCACCATGGACAACACCGCGCCGGTGGTGACGCTCACCAGCACCCCGCCGGCCAGCTCCACCAAGCGTTCGGCCACCGTGCAGTTCAGCACCGACGATCCCGGCGCGGTCATCTGGTGCTCGCTGGACGGCGCCGCGGCACAACGGTGCACCGGCTCGGCGACGTACGCCGGCCTGGGCGACGGCAGCCACACGATCAGCGTCTACGGCGTGGACCAGGTGGGCAACCGGGGTGCCACCGTGTCGGCGACCTTCATCGTCACGGCCGCGGCTCCGGTGCTGTTGACCACCCCGCCGGCCAAGAGCTCGAACAAGATCATCATCTTCACCTGGCTGCCCGTTCTCGGCCTGTCCTATCAGTACAGCTACGACGGGATCACCTGGAGCCCCACCACCACGAACGCCAGCTACACCACCACCCGTATGAAGAACGGCACCTATACCTTCCGGTTACGCGGTGTGGATCCCTTCGGCACGGCGACGGCCGTCGCCAGCTTCACCTTCCAGGTGACCTGATCGCCAGGTGACCTGATCGCCCTCGACCTGATCGCCAGGTGACCTGATCGGCGCCGGCATCGCCGGACCGTCTGGGAGTGGACCCTGACCTCCGGCGGCGCGAAGCAGGGTGGTTCTCAGGGCCGTCCCTGATCCGCCGGACCCTCGTGGCGGCGAGGATTTCGGCCATGATCACAATCGATGCCCTCACCAAGCGGTACGGCAGCTACACCGCCGTCGACGACATCAGCTTCACCGCGCGCCCCGGCCGGGTGACCGGCTTCCTCGGCCCGAACGGCGCCGGCAAGTCGACCACCATGCGGATCGTGGTCGGCCTCACCCCGCCGACCACCGGCCACGCCACCATCGGCGGGCGCCGGTTCGCCGAGCTGGGAAACCCGGGCCTGCAGGTCGGCGTGCTGCTGGATGCCTCCGCCCAGCACGCCGGCCGCACCGGCCGCGAGATCCTCACCATCGCCCAGCGCACCATGGGCCTGCCGGCTCGCCGGGTCTCGGAGATGCTCGAGCTGGTCAGCCTCACCGGTGCCGAGGCCGACCGCCGGGTCAGGAACTACTCGCTCGGCATGCGGCAGCGGCTGGGCATCGCCGTCGCCCTGATCGGCGACCCCGAGGTGCTGATCCTCGACGAGCCCGCCAACGGCCTGGACCCGGCCGGCATCCGCTGGATGCGCGACCTGCTGCGCGGCTACGCCGACCGCGGCGGCACCGTGCTGCTCTCCTCGCACCTGCTGCACGAGATCGAGGTGATCGCCGACGACATCGTGGTGATCGGCAACGGCCGGATCGTCTCGCAGGGCACCAAGACCGAGCTGCTGCAGGCCGCCGGAACCTTGGTGCGGGCCGCGGACCTCGACGGCCTGGCCCAGGCCCTGACCGGGGCCGGGCGCACCGTGAGCCGGTCAACCGACGGTGCCCTGCGCACCGACGCCGACCCGGTGCTGATCGGCGAGCTGGCGTTGCGGGCCGGCATCGCCCTCACCGAACTGCGGGCCGCCGATGGTGCCGGCCTGGAGGAGATGTTCCTGCAACTGACTGCCGAAACCCAACGAGAAGGAGCAGCGGCATGACCGCCGTCCAGACTGAGCTCGCCGTGTCCGCACCCCAGATCGCCCGGCGGCAGGTCGCATCGCCGGTGCCGCTGTCGCGGGTGGTCCAGGTCGAGCTGCGCAAGATGTTCGACACCCGCTCGGGGTTCTGGTTGATGGCCAGCATCGGCATCGCGGCGCTGCTGGCCACCGCCGCGGTGATCCTGTTCGCCCCGGACAGCGAGCTCACCTACAACAACTTCGGCGCGGCCGTCGGCGCCCCGATGGCGGTCATCCTGCCGATCGTGGCGATCCTGTCCGTCACCGGAGAGTGGAGCCAGCGCAGCGGGCTGACCACCTTCACCCTGGTGCCGCACCGCGGCCGGGTCATCGGTGCCAAGGCGATCGCCTCGGTGCTGGTGGCGGTGGTCTCGATGCTGCTCGCCTTCGCCATCGGCGCGCTGGGCAACCTGGCGGGCACCGCGATCGCCGGTACCCCGGTGGTGTGGAACATCTCGTTCGCCGAGTGCCTGTGCATCGTGCTGGCCAACGTCCTCGGACTGCTGACCGGCTTCATGCTCGGCGTGCTGATCCGCAACTCGGCCGGCTCGGTCGTCGCCTACTTCGTCTACTCGTTCGCGCTGCCGCCGTTGCTGGCGGTGCTCGCCTTCAACCAGAAGTGGTTCGAAGACCTGCGCGGCTGGGTCGACGTCAACTACGCGCAGGGCTTCCTGTTCAACGACGTGCCGACCGGCGAGCAGTGGGCCCAGATCGCCGTCACCGGCGTGTGCTGGCTGATCGTCCCGCTGGCGGTGGGGCTGCGGCTGGTGATGCGCTCGGAGGTCAAGTAGCGGCCGGTTCGCTCTGCCTGGACAAGCGCTGGGTCCGTCCGGTTGAACCGGACGGACCCAGCGGTCGTTACTGGATGGACCTAGCTGGCGGTTACTGGATGGCGGCGATGAAGTTGCTGGCGTTGGAAACCGCGCCGAGGCCGGTGATGTTGTCCCAGCCGGTGACCGACTGCTGAGACGAGGTGAGCAGGTTCCACCCGTTCAGGAAGTAGGTGGTCGGCTCGGTGATCGCCCCGGTGCTCGGGTTCTTCCACTTGCCCTCGGTGCCCTGGTTCACCGTCGAACCGGAGACGTCGCTGACCGCGGTCGCCCGGTTCAGGTAGAGCTTCGGGTTCAGGAAGCCGAGGCGGGCACCCTTGGTCTGGACGGCCAGTGCCACCTCACCGGCGGTGTAGGGCGAGGCCAGGCTGGTGCCACCGACGGTCAGCGTGGTGTACGCGCCGGCCTGGGTGACGCCGACCACGTAACCGGTCTGGCTGTCGGCGATGTTGGCGATGTCCGGGTAGGCCCGCTTGGCCGGCTTGCCGGAGAAGGTGCTCGGCACGATGCCCGACTGGTAGGACGGCTGCGAGGTGATCCCGCTCTTGCCGCCGCCGGAGGCGCCGTAGAACACCTTGCTGGTCCAGGTGGTGCCGCTGCTGCGGCTGATCACGTCGTACCAGGCCTGCTCGAACAGCACCGAGTTGGTGGAGCTGATGCCCAGCGAGGTGCCACCGATCGAGGTCAGCTGGGAGTCCGAGGCCGGGTAGTCGGCGGACGGGCGAGCCTTGCTGGCCGAGCCGTTGGTGTAGGTGTTGTCACCGTCGTCGCCGGAGGACGCCATCACCGAGATGCCCTGGCTGGCGGCCTGAACGTAGGCCGTGTGCAGGAATGCGGTGCTCTCCCCGCCGCCCCAGGAGTTGGTGATGATCTGCACCTGGTTGCCGTTCACCAGGTTCTGGGTGGCGGTCAGCAGGTAGTTGCTGTACGGGCCGGACGCGGGGGCGTAGATGATCTTGGCATCCGGTGCCGCGCCGTGGATCGCCTCGGCGTCCAGGGCGGTCTCGACCATGGTGCCGTCGATGTTGGCCTGGTTGGTGCAGTAGGGGTCCCAGACCGCCGGGTCATGCGAGGTGTACTGGCCGGCGGTCAGGGCCGGCACGCCGACCTGGGCGGCCCAGGTGTTGATGTCGGACGGGATCGTGGAGCTGTCGCACCAGAGCACGTTGCCGACGGTCACGCCGGCTCCGGTCTTGCCGGTGGCCGGGATGCCGCGGGCGGCGTTCAGCCGGGACGGGGTGTAGCAGGCCCGGTTCGGCAGGTTGCCGCTCAGCGGTGCCGGCGCGGGGATGTAGGAGGTGTTGGTGTTCTCACCCCAGTAGGTGGAGCAGGTGACGTTGCCCGCGGACGCGCCGTTCGGGGTGACCTTGGCGCCCGCGCGGTAGATCTCGCGAGGTGTCCAGGCCGAGCACGTCGCTGACCCGGCCGGCCAGCGCGGCCGGCACGGTGAGCGCCGAGGCCGGTGCGGTGACCTGCCGGTTGTCGCGGTGGTAGCTCTTCATGGTGGTGCCGAACGCCTTGTTCACCGCGGCGATGGAACCGGTGACCGGCACGTAGCTGTTGCTGATCGGCACGGTGCCGGTCTGCAGGCCGGCGCTACGGAGCCAGCTCACGACGGCGGCGACATCCGAGGCGGTGGCGCCGAACCGGGCGGTGTACTGAGCCGGCGTCAGGTAGTGGCCGTAGCTGGCGCTGCGCGGGTTCGAGACCGCGTCGGCGAAGGCCTGCGCGCCGGCGGCATCCCGGGGCGCGATGGCGACCGAGAAGTTGACCGTCCTGCCGGCCGGGGCCGCACCCAGGGTGGCGGCGCTGGCCGTCCAGGCGGGTGCGCCATGCAGGGTGGCGCGGCCCGACGGGTCGGCAGCCGCCGACTGCAGGCCGGCGGCCAGCATGGCGGGAATGGCGACGGCTCCGGCGACGAGCGCCACGAATACGGGCCGACGGTGACTACGCCGAGAGGGCGATGGATCGACAGGGGGCATGAATATCTCCTCGAAAGAAAAGATGTGGAAAGGGGAGAAAAATGTGAGGCGGGGTATTTACAGGATTAGTAACCGTACTCAAATATGTCTATGGCCGGGGGATTTGCGCAACGGTAGACGGCGGAGTTCGGGTCCGCAATAGCGTGCGCGATCGGTGTTGCGTCGCGTCGGGAGAGGACGATGCCGCGCCGGCCGTCGCGGCATGGGTCGAACCCGGGAGATTGCGAGCTGACGAGCCTCAGCTGCACCGACTCTGCCGCGGAGTGGATTTCCGCAGGGTTGGCGTGCGGTCGCCAGGCGTGCCATCCCGTCCATGATCGTGGCCGCCCAGCCGATCGGTTCCGGGGCTTCGAGCGCCGTGGGTGGGGCTGGGAGCGTCAGGATCGGGTGAGGGCGCTCACCCGATCGGAGGCGGGCTTGGCCGACCTGCCCGGCCGGGGCTCCGCACTCGGCGACGGGGCGGGCGATCCCGTGGCGTCCGGCGCGTGCTCCGGCCCGCCGAGTTCGTCGTTGGTGGCCACCTGCACCTGGTTGCGCCCTCGATCCTTGGCGAGGTAGAGGGCGCGATCGGCCCTGCGGAGCAGCACCTCCGCACTGCCGGCGTGATGTGGCAACACCGCGACCCCGAAGCTGGCCGTGATCGGCTGCAGCAGATGGGGAATCTCCTCCCGGGTCAGTGCCTCGCGGAGCTTCTCGGCCAGGACCAGTGCGCCCTCGGCCTCGGTGCCCGGTGCCAGCACCAGGAACTCCTCACCGCCGACCCGGGCCGCGAAGTCGCTCTCCCGCAGGTTCTCCCGCAGGCACTCGCCGACCGCCGACAGCGCGGCGTCGCCGATCTCGTGGCCGTACCGGTCGTTGATCTTCTTGAAGTGGTCCAGGTCGAAGGCGATGGCGGCCAGCGGCTCGCTGCTGCGGCCGGCGTGGGCCGCCATCCGCTTGAGGGTGTCGTTCATGGCGCGCCGGTTGGGCAGGCCGGTCAGCGCGTCGGTCGATGCCCGGTTCTCAGCGATCGCAATGGTTCTGAGGTTGGCCAGTACCGGAGCTGCCTGTGCGACCGTGTCGCTGAGGCTGCGCCGCTGCTGCTCGGCCATCGGCTGTTGCCGCTCGACCAGCACCGAGCCGATCACCTTGCCGCTGACCAGCAGCGGCTGGCAGCTCGCGGTGCCCGGCACCCGGTTGCACACCCCGCACGAGATCAGCTCGTCGTGATCGGTGCCGTCCTGGTGCGCGCGTCCCAGCCGGATCGCCAGGCAGGAGCGGGGCTCGGCGTCGACCAGCGACTCGTTGAGCACCGACTCGGGGGCCGGCGTCGTGGAGGCCTGCAGCCGGTTGTCGGAGTTGTTGCGGATCAGCACGGTGGCCTGGGCGTCGGGAATGGAGCGCTGCAGGTGCCGCTGAACCAGCTCGTGCGCCTCGCCCTCGCTCTCCACCGCCTGGATCAGGTCGGAGAACTCGCGCTGCCGGACCCGGTAGGCGATCTCCTCCTCGCGGTGCGCCACCGCGCGGCGGGCTGATCGTTGGGTCCACAGCAGGCCGGCGAACGCGAACAGGCCGGCCAGCAGCACCACGATCGCGGTGTACACCTCGCCGGACGTGCGCAGGGTGGCGTCGCGACGCTCGTTCAACCGGACCCGCAGCTGGTTGTTGAGGGATCGGAAGACATCCATCTGCTTCTTGCGTTGCAGTGCCTGCTCGAGGAAGACCTGGCTGTCCAGCGCCGGGGTACTCACCCGGCGGGCGGCGACTGCCGTCGCGGCGCGTGCCTGCCAGTCCCGCGCTGCCGCGTCCTCCGCCTTGGCCAGCCGGGACGAGTTCGGGTCGTTGCCGGCAGCCTTGTCGACCGCGATCCGCGCCTGCTCATAATCGGCCTGGCCGGTGATGTAGGGCTGCAGGAACTCCTCGTGGCCGGTGTTGAGGAACCCGCGAACCCCGGTTTCCTGGTCCAGCATGGCGGTGAGGGCCGACACCACGCTCTCGGCGCTGTCGGCCGACCGGACCGCGGACTCGCGCTGCCGCTGAAAGGCATAGAGCAGACAGGCGGAAACGACGACTACCGCGACGAGCAGGTAGCCGATCGAACGGCGTGAATGCGACACAGCACCCTATCGGCGCTTTCGGACCGTGCATTAGCAATCGCTGTAAGCCCTTTCAGCGCGTTGTCGCCGGGGTCAGCGTCGAAAGCGTCGAACTCGGTCTATGAGCGGGGACTGGCGCTAACGGTGCGACGGGGCTCAGGGCCGTGACGCATGGTTACGGCCGGCTGGTCGGCGTATCCTCGCCACTGAATATCCACGAGATGGCGGCGCTGTCGGTTTGGAAAAGCTATGCCTGAGAGCAGCGTATTGAAGGTTATAGCTGATTCATTCGGCTCGACGGACTACATCGGTGTGGCCGATCAGGTCCGTTCGGGCGGTGCGGATGAGCAGGTAGGAGTGTTCCTCGATTCCTGGCTCCGTTGGGCAGACGAGTGGGTGGCGCCGCAGGCGCCCCCGCACTCTATTCGCCCGTTCACGCTGGCGCACTGGAAGGGTGATCCAACCAGCGGTTTATCTGATGTTTGGCAGACCGCCGGGTGGAGGAACCCCGCGCTTCGCAATCAACTCGTGCGGCACCTGCTGTACTGCGATGCTATTGCGGTTCCCGATCCACTATTCGGGCTTGGTTCGTCCAACCCGCTGCTCAAAGTTTGGGGCCCAGGCGTTTCGGTGGAGCGCGATCGGATTAGCGTCGCCGAAGTGATCGCACGGTTGGCCCCGTTCGCTGAGCTCTTTGACGCGGGCGTGCTGGTCGTCGTGCCTCACACGGCCGAGCCGAATTTGCCAACCGAGATGATGCCTGCACTCACACGCATCGCGGATGAATTCGAGGATCAGTTTCCGTCGATGCCCGCGGACTGGCTAGAGATCACCTACGCCCGGAGGGCAGCCATAGACCTGATGGCGCAGATGGCGGCAGGCGATGGCGACTTCGATGTGTACCTTCCCACTGAGGCGCACGTCGACCTCTTTCTAGGCATCTACCAGTCGATGCAATTTGCCGACGCGGCAGGTGTCACAACGGAACCCGAGAGTCGCATGCTTTGGCGCCTGCTCACCTGCGGCCTTCCAGACCCTTCGGATCTTCCGATGAAAGAGATCGTTGCCATGCGCCGGGGTGGCGAGTTCAATTTATGGCGCAATGCGATCACGCAGGCGCTAGAGGCCGTCGAACTGCTCGCAGGTGACGGCAAATGGCCGATTTCCGCAGACCGCACTCTCACGGAAATCCGAAAGAGTGTCACCGAAGCAGCACGGGTCGCGAGCACGTCGATACACCGTACTCGTGACAAGCGAGTTGGATTCGGGCTAGGAGTAGTCGGGCTTGGAGCAGCGGTGGCCGGCTCGATCCTGGTGCCACCCGTCGCTCCTGCGCTGGTCGCACCTTTACTCATCGGAGGCGGCGGAGGCCTTCCGCTTATCCAACAAGTAGTGCTTGCCTGGCGGCGCCGCCGGCCGACCAGCTTCACCCGCCACGTCGCGGTGTTCGATAAGAAACTCGCATGAGCCGTATCTCATCGCAGCGATCACCTACCCTGTGCCCGAAAAGCAGAAGGCCTGTACCGATAGTGGGAAATGTGCAATCGCCCCAGAGCCAATGATTCATGTGCGTGAGCACGCAGCCGGATCGTCGCTGCATATGTCGACGGATATCCATGCGCTGTGAAGGTCGCACCGACTCGACGTAGCAATTGCAACGGGGTGGACCTCTTGGGACAGCTTTCAAACCCTGAGGGACACGACTTAGCCCGGCATAATAGCTCGGCGGACCACACGGCGCGTAACGCCGGCTGTGAGAGGCATCGCGATAGGTTTGATCTCCGATGTCGACGCGATACGCGTCGGAGTTAAGGCATCCGCTAGAGGTGACCAAGATGGCTACGATGCGTACCTCCATGCTTGGCAGATAGTTATCGTACGCGCAGCGCCCATCACCGCGTTCATGATTAGTTATGCCACACTCTGGAGTTAAAGCAATGTTGTTCGGGCGCACACTGATTCATTCTCGGCAGCCGATGCACCGCACGCCTGCATATAGCGACTTGCGATAGCTAGAGGATACGCGATCTCAATACGCTGCCGCGCGAGCCTTGCAGCAGGAGCGCGGCCAATGATCATGTCCCTAGAAACCTCGTCACGTTGACGCGGCTGCACTTAGGCGATTGCTTCTCTGCCGCGTACTAAGAGGTGCCGCCGCAGTGGCTGAGAACCAGTAATGACATCCATGTTGTGAGGTGCAGGTCAGTCGACGTCCTAATTCGGGCTGGACAGTAGTTCGACTTCGGCGGCACGTGCCTTTTCCTCGAGCTTCTGCAGGCGATTTCAGTGGTGTCGAGGGGAGGACGATACGCCACCGGGCGGCTCGCCGTAGAGCGATCGACTGCATAGTCACCGGGAGCAAAGGGTGGAGTCCAGTGAATGAGCATGTTGTAGAAGTCGAGAACGTGTGGCTGCGTACCGCGAACATTAATCGTGACCTCGTAGCGGTTATCCGCTACGACGTTGATCTGCACGCCGACGGAATCCGTCGAGGTCGACGCTCTTGTTCTGCCGATGTTGCTCCAATCCGTCGCGAGAACCGTACTGCCGCACCGGCGATGTTTACTGCCGAGACGATCGCCGTCGCCGCTCCCGCAGCGGCGAGCCGACGCCAGATATCGTCAGGCTGCGCCGACCAGCACCGCGAAACGGCCGCTGCTTCTTGCTCCGCGGCGACTTCCACCAGACTTGACTTCTGGTGCACCGAGGCCAGATCCAGCTCCTCGACCGAACGCCCACCCGGGTCAGCAGCCGCTCCGTACGCGATCACCGTCGATCTGAGTCAGTCGGAGCCAAATTCCAAAGCGATTTCAGCGCTGTCAATCGCGATTGCACAAGCTGCTGGTCGCGTAACTGCAAAGTAGTCCGCCGGGATGTCACCGCAATGCGCAGGGAGGTCACCTCGGGCAGCGGGCCAAACTCGGCGAGCTGGCCGATTCCGGGTCGAGAATCAGGTCCCTCCCCTCTTCCCTGCTCCTCGGCTCTCTTCGCGCTCGCCGCCCGGATTCCGTCGCTACTCCTGCACGACTTTCCTTCGCTCATCCCCTCAGCTCTTCATGCGTGCGTACCTCGCGTCTCCTGCACGCTTTCCTCGTCGTGCTCTGTTCTTCGATTTCCTCGCTTCGCCCCGCCGCCCGCCTCTACTGAGCTGCGCGCTGCTCCGCGAGCGATCGGCGCGCGCCGCTCGCAGACCGCGCAGCCGCTGCTGCGAGCCCACCTGGCTACGCTCGGGACGCACAGCTGCGGCGATATACGCCTCGCATGAGAGCCGCCGCTGCGCCGTACCCGCGTCGCGCGCGGTGGACCCGAGGACGACCAGCGTGACCGCGAGGACGAGCGGCCCCCGCCTGCCGCCGACCCGCGAGGGACGTCGTAGCGGCTCTCCGCCGCTAGCTCGAGCCGCTCCCGCCGCGCTGCGCACCGCTGCCGCGCCCGCAGCCGGCCGCCACGCCTCGACACCGCTGGTGCCCGCTACGCCCCTGACGGCCCGGGCCCCTGCGCGGTCGTCCCGCCGCCGGCCGCGCGCTCGCTCGCCCGCTGCCCGGCCGCCGTTCGCGCGCAGCTGTACCGCCCGCTGCCGTGGTTGCCTGAGCGGCCGTCCCGCGCTGCTGCCGGGCGGTTCCTGCGCCCGCTGGGTCTGCTGCACGAACAGGTGACAGGTTCGGTTAGGCCGCCTGAGTGGCGGTTGTGGTCATGATGGTTTCGTACTCGATGGGGGTCAATCGGCCGAGCGCGGCTTGCCGGCGGCGGCGGTGGTAGGTGCGTTCGATCCAGGTGACGATGGCGATGCGCAGCTCGCTCGCGGGTGGCCCAGGGCTGGCGGTCCAGGACGTTCTTCTGCAGCAGCGAGAAGAAGCGATTCCATGGCGGCGTTGTCGCCGGCGGAGCCGACCTGGCCCATCGAGCCGACCATGCCGTGGCGGGTCAGCGCCGGTGGAACTTCCGTGCTCGAAATTGCGACCCTCGGTCGGAGTGCACGATGCAGCCGGCGACGTCGCGCCGTCGGCGCGCGCGGGCGACGGCGTTGTCGAGCGCGGCGACGGCGAGGCGGGACTTCATCCGGGAGTCGATCGAGTAGCCGACGATCCGGTTGGAGAGCACGTCCTTGATCGCGCAGAGGTAGAGCTTGCCCTCGCCGGTCCAGTGCTCGGTGATGTCGGCCAGCCACAGGACGTTCGGCGCCGGCGGCGGTGAAGTCGCGCTGCGACGAGGTCGTCGTGGGCCGGCGCGCCGGGCTTGCGCTTCTTGCCGTTGCGGCCGCGCTTCTTGCCGAACACCGACCACCAGCCGTTGTCCGAGCAGATCCGCCACGCGGTCCGGTCAGCCATCGCCTGCGCCGGCGTCGCGGGCCTCGTCGGCCAGGAACCGGTAGCCGAACTCCGGGTCGTCGCGGTGGGCGTCGAACAGCGCGTTCGCCCGATGCGCCTGCGATCCACTCGGCGTCGGTGACCGGGTCGGCGAGCCAGCGGTAGTAGGGCTGGCGAGCGATCTTGAGCACCCGGCACGTCACCGTGACGGGGATCCCGTCGACGGCAAGCTCGCGGACGAGCGGGTACATCATTTTCCCGGCAGGTTCGCCTGCGACAGATACGCCGCCGCGCGGCGCAGCACCTCGTTCTCCTGCTCGAGCAGCCGGATCCGCTTCGTCGCACTCGCGCAGCTCGGCCGACTCGCCGCGCGTCGCGCCGGGCTTGATGCCGTCCTCGACGTCGGCGATGCGTCAGCCAGTTGTCAGACACGACTCGGCTGATCCCGAAGTCGGCGGCGACCTGCTCCAGCGTCACCCGGCATCGCGGTTGCGAGCGACCCGGACGACGTCCTCGCGGAACTCCTTGGGAAACGGCTTCGGCACGGTCGACATCCTTCCAGCGGCAGCCTCATCGGCACCACAGATCAGATGTCACCTATCCGTGCAGCAGACCCGTTGATTGTGCAGCAGACCCTTGTCCGAGCAGAAGGTAGATGAGGTCGTACGGTTATATACCTCGGGCTTGTCAGTGGCAGCTGTAGCTTCGCAGCTAGGAGCGCACCCGACCACGATGTGGCGCGCACTGACGGGCGCGGCATGGTCTTGTGACCGGCAAGTATCGTCCGCCGTCACCCGACGGTCGCTCGACGTGATGCGGGATGTACCTAACACGAAGGCAGGCCTGAAACTTGGCCGCCGTCCTGCATCAACAGCTCAGTACCCTAACGGATGCCACCTTTCAGTTACTGGATTCGCTTCCAAATCCGGAAGCAGGCCTCGACATTCCGCGCCTTCCCTACAAGCGGCTCATCGGTCTGATCTTCGAAGGCCTGACGGTTGACAGACGAACCGACACTGCGCAAGCAGGATCGTGCGCCGAGCCAAGCCAATCGAACTCGAACGAAACCAGCCGAGCGGTGCGCGGAAGGTGATGGATATACCGGCAGGTCAGGCCGTACCTTCGTGGTTATGGAGGCGTCAAATTGGTGGTCCAGCATCGAGAGGTATCGGGTCATCGATGCATTGCACGAGGCGGGTCATGCGGTAGCGGCGAAGCTGCTGGGTGCTAGGGACGTTCGCCTGTACCTCGACCCGGAGAACTTCGAGGTCCGTGGATCAGTTGCCTTCGATCTCGACCCTCGTCCGAGGAGCCGGCCGACGGGTGGGAGGTCGATTTTCGCGACATAGCCGCGGATGGTTGTTTCGCTGTCACGTGAGTTTGACTTGCCGACTCGGTTGTGGGTAGTGACCCGTGCAGGTGGGATCGGTGGTCTGGTGGGTTGCCGTGCGCTCGGCTTCAAGGTCGAGGTTGACGACGTAATGGCGGACTGCGAGCACGACGACAAGTCACTAGAACGGCTGCTCAGGTCGGCACCTGCGGTGATGGCGCAGCGTTGGGTCGACCTTCGGTACCACGAGACGTGGGCGTTGCTGCTGGGCCGCGTGGATGCGGTGCTTGCAATCGCCCGCCACGCCGTCAACGATGACCGGGAGGGTGTGGAGATCGAGTTGGGCCGGGTAGCCGACGGTGCGGCTTTGGCATCACCTTTGGTTCCGACGAAGACCTCGAGGGAGCGCAGACTGGTAGCGTCGGGAATGGGTTTCGGTTCCTGGCCGGACTGGCGTGGCCACGAAAAGCGACGGATCGACGCGTTGAAGGCCCACCTGTCCTGAGCTATGAGACTCGCAACGCGGATCGGCCCGGCGAGGATGGCTAGGCCGGGCTCGGTAATTCATGTGTGCACGTCGGGGACGCGGCAGTCGCGGAGGGTTGCTCACACCACCTAAACGAATCGCATAGGGCGATGGCGTCCAGCCCGAACGGTCGAAAGCCTAGCGCAGGTTGTTATATGCCGACAGTTATGACGGAGTGTCCAAGCCGCTGATCAGGCTGCCGGCATCTACTTCGAGAGCGGTAGCCAACTTAAGGATGTTGTGGAGGGTCAGGTTGCGCCGGCCACGCTCCACCTGGCCTACGAAGGTCCAGTGCAGTTGTGCGATGTCGGCGAGTGCTTCCTGACTCAGCCCCAGTTCGGTACGGCGAGCCCGGACCCGCCGGCCGAACTCGGCGGTGGCCTCAGACAGGGGCGCGGAAGCGGTCGGCATGGTTCGACAAGCAGATACGTCCCATGCCTATGAATCCAGAGACTATACGTCCCAACCTTTTGCATCCCATGCCTATACGTCTTATAGTCGAGCACGCCATCAGACACCTACTCCATCGAAGGAGGTCCAAGTCTCTACTGGTTACGGGGGCGGTTCGGTGGTGGGCTACGAGTCATCGCCGGACCGGACCATACGTTGGGCGCCTCACCGATGCCTGATCGTGAGCCCAGCCAGGTGCACGAGGACAGGTGCACGCTGTCTGACCGTGAGGCACAAGTGGTGCGGCTGCTGCTGACCGGCCACAGGGTGCCGCATATTGGGGCGCTGATCTACCTATCGCCCAGCACCGTCCGCAATCACCTATCGACCGTATTCCGCAAGCTCGGGGTGAACTCGCAACAGGAACTGACTCTGCTGTTCTTCCAGCTATGGCGCGACGAGGGCATTCCGCCGCGGCGCGGCGGTGAGGTACTGCGCCCGCCCCGGACGTTGTGCTCGGCGTGCCTGACCCCCTGGTGGCGGTAGCCACCGCACCAACTGTCGGCGAGGCCTCAGCCAAAGGAGGGAAAGCGGCAGGCATGATGCCACTGCGAACCAGCCTGCGGCCCGGAATGGCGCTTCAGCAGACTCCCGGCGGGTTGTAAGAGCTGCCGCTGCTCTTGCCACCGATCTGAGTGAACTTGCCGGACACCCCACCACCGGACCATGTGCCCGTCAGCTGGGTGTAGTCCTGGAAGGTGTAGTGGTACCCGCAGTACAGATTTCGAGTGAACGTCACGTCCACCTCGCAGCTGCTGCCGCAATAGAAGGTAGCGCCAGTCTTTGCTCCGCACCCTCCTTGGCATGGATTAGTCGTGTAGTGAAGCACCGGAGTTACCGAGACCGCGGCCGGTCCGTTACAGGAAATCGTGGCGTCGCCTTCGACGGTGAGTGTGTAATGGCCGCCGCCAGCCGGCGCTTCACCGATGGCGTACGGAATCGACACATACGCCCGACAATACGGCGACGGGTCCTGTAGGGCGCTGGCCTGCGCAACCGGCAGCAGTGCCGTCGCCAGCAAAACCGCAGCAAAGGCTCGCAACAAACGGAACTTCATTGGTGCCTCCCCGAATGTGGTGAACAGGACACAACCGATGGGGGTATTTGTCAAGCTTGCATCCGAGGGACCTACCGGCAACCTGTTTGTCTTGGGGTCCACACTGGTGGCATGGAGCTGTTTGAGTCAGTGCCGGTTGAAGCGGTGCAGTTGACCCCCGACAACGTGCGTGAGGTCGCTGAATGGCTGGTGCCCCCACCTGGAAAATCGGGCTACAGCTGGTATCAGGGCTCGCCGGCGCGGTTCCGAACTGTGGTTGGGGAGCTTGTGGCTGAGATGGGTGGGTGGATCGTTCGGTTGGGGTCCAAGTTTGTACCGCTCAGCCCAGACGAATTCGAGCGCCTGTTCAAAGTAAGCGATGGCGGTCCCGTGCAGTAGTAGGCCTGCTCGGCAGCGCAGCTTGTACCCCGACTCAGCCGTCCCCATCCCCGCCAGTGCAGCGACTCGTGCAGCCACCAGGTGAACTGCCGCCTTAGCACTCGGAAGGTGTCGAGCAAGAAGCCGTCACCGCGGACCGGCTCTTCGCCGACCAGAATGCAGCGTCGGGTTCACCGAAGTGTGCCTCGTACAAGTCGAGGGTGCGGTCGTATGCGTTATGAAGATTAGCCACGTCTTCTTCACCACGCAGCCCAAATAAGGAAAGTGGTGCAGGAAGAAGCCGAACACAGCGTCGCAGTCGCGGGCGCAGTGGCACCAGCAGAATCTTGCGTCCGGTGAACACCTGCTCGAGTTGGAAGCGGGGCTGGCGTTGGCCGAGCACCGCCCGCAGCGAGGGTCGGAGTAGCCGGTGGCGCAGCTTGTTCATCAGGGGCGCGATGGCCTGGGCTCGTTCGCCTTCGGTCAGGTTGTCATACCAGGCCCAGAACGGCTCCAGCCGATCAAGCCTGCCGACTCGCATATTCGTCGGTGGCCGCCGCAGGCAGCTCGGACTGTCGATGCGCCAACTCGCTCGCGAAATCGGCACCAACATATCGACCATCAGCGCCCTGGAAGCCGGCACCAGCCTCAGTCCGCAGCCGGACACCCTCAAGGCCATCGCCCGCGTGCTGAAGGTGCCGATCACGGATCTTTTCATCACCGCCGACTGGCTACCCGCCGATGAGCTGCCCACCCTCAAGCCCTACCTGCGGGCCAAGTACCAAGAACTGGATGAGCGAGCCATCGCCGACATCGAGGCCTACGCCAGCCAGCGCGCTGAGCGCCACGGCGGCACCGGACCGGTCAACCGAGAGGACGAACAACCCTAGTTATTAACCACAACGCGAAAGGAGGCCAACATGCACACCGCAACAACCGAAGCCGGAGGCAGGGTGCTGGCCCGCCTGCGCGCTCTTGCCCCTGCTCACCATATGAAGCTCTGCAGCTTGCCGAGCGGCAGGCTACCCGACTGCTCGAACTTCGCTGCAGCGTGGTTATGCCGGTGCCAGCCAGCATTGTCACCGACCAGCCACAGATCACCGTCGAACACGACCCCGACTGGCAGGCCGTTCATCTAGCCCAGGAAGACTGGGCTGCAGCGCCTCTTGGGCGTTCATCGCGTTCACCAGAGCGCATGGTTTTCGATGAGTAAACGATGGTCTACGACCTGCCGGTATCCGCAGCGTGCAAATGGCTAGGGGGCGGCCATCGGTGGGAGACGGGCCGGCACCGACGACGTGGTCGACCGGAGGACGGAGTCGCGGAAGAGTGCCTGAGGCTTCCCACAATATAACGGTAAGCAGTCGGCGGGCTTTGCGGCAGCGAC
Organism: uncultured Actinomycetota bacterium; assembly: GCA_963796905.1. Classification (GTDB taxonomy): domain Bacteria; phylum Actinomycetota; class Actinomycetes; order Mycobacteriales; family Jatrophihabitantaceae; genus Jatrophihabitans_A. The sequence goes on from CAWCNK010000007.1 coordinate 224,070, forward strand.
TGGCATCCAGCGGACCTTGGCCGGGAGGCTTGTCGAGGACACTGATGATTTCTATAAGGCGCGGCGGGCGACCCAGTAGCCATCGGCGTGGTCGGGCTCGGGCCGGTGGGAGTCGAGTGTGCCGGTCCGCAGCGGGTTCATCGGGGGGCCAGAACCGTTCGGCTGGAACGGCCATGCCGCCGAACAACGTGCCAGGGCACGAGCGCTTCCGGCGCTGGCGAGGTAGGGCAGTGGCTTGAAGTTCTCGGCATTGTTGTCGGTCGGCGGGAATAGGGTGTCGTCCGGGGTGGGGTATGACAGCAAAGCTCGCTTGGGCAGTCACTGACGGGCCGGACGGTGTCAATTCTGTGGAACTGCCCGAAGACAGGTTCGAAGCCTTGGCCCTGAGGTCCCGGCACAACGGCATGTTCTGGTGCACCACGCAGGCCCACGGTTGCGGTGACCAACTGCTTCTCGCGGCGGGGCCGATAGTGCGTCCCTACTTCCGGCATCGGGCCGGTTCCGACTGCGCGCTCATCGGCCAGCGCGCTGCCGGCCCGGCGTACGAACACTTGCAGTATCAGCTAGCCCTCCAGCAGTGGCTTGCCAAGCAGGGTCACCAGGCGGAGCTGGAGAAGCGGCTGGGACCAGACGGACGCACTGACCTGCACGTCGTCATCGATGGGGTGAGTCACATACTGGAAGTGCAACTGTCACCGATCGGCACTGCCCAATGGAAGTCGCGTGACGAGAACTATCGACGCCGCGCCGACCACGTGACGTGGCTCTATGGACCGTTCGCTGAGGCGGCTGCGGCAAGCGAACTCGCGGTCCGAGGATTTTCCTTGACGCTCCGTCGGGGCCCGGAGGTCGGCGTTCGCGACGTGGCGGATGCCGTTTACTGGGTCGCGCTGGATGCTTGTCGACTCACCACTGACGGTTTCTTTGCTCCTGGCATCGAGGAGGCTAAGGAGCTGTTCGACGGCGAACGGCAGAGCAACGCCGCCGAAAGCCACCGTCCGCAGGTGAAGCTTGGCAGCAACCGAGACGGATCGAGCAGTACCGCCGAACGCCGCCTCCGCCATCAGTCAACTCTGCCCCGAGAAGTCTGGACGACTGGGAGACCACGTACCCCGAGGCGCGCACCTGGCAGCCGCAGTCAGGCTGGGGCTGGCTCGACCTTCTACCCGACCAACTGCACCGTGCCGCCCGAGCTGCGGCCTACACGGCACAGGTACTCGTGGCCGACTCGTCGATGAACGAGGTGGTGCCAGGACTCGAGGAGCCGGAGCTACAGGAACAGGTGTTCGCTGCTTTGGAGACAGCAGGCCTGATAACCCGGTACACACACATCTCCGGGCTGCAACGCTGGAAGCGTACGCAACCGTCTGAGTAGCGCGAGCATCCAGGCCCGTAGGGAGTGCTGCTACGCGCACCAAACCAGCAGGCGACGGTGGTCCGCAGGAAATTCCAGGTTCCAACACCTTGTCTGATCTCGCCTCGCATATCGGTGGCCGTCGCGACCGCGCTCGGCCTGCCGGCGCCCTGCGCTGACGGTTGCAAGCTGGCAGCAGTCGTCCCTAGCCCGTTTGCGCTCGCTTCACTGCCGGAACTATTACTTTGCTCGGCGACTGACTCGTCTTGCTGAGGAAGCGAGCAGGCCTGCCACTGAGGGGCCGGCGGCGCGAATCGCGACTGTGCCCCAGGTCCGCCACGGTCTCCAGCTCTCAGCGCGCCGTTCGAGTTCGGCCTGGCTAGCGGGCCGATTCAGCCCCAGTAAGCTGCCTAGTGTGCTCAGTAGGCGCGGCTCGCCTTCGGCGAGGACGTCGGTGTGGCCCAGGGCTCGAACAATAATGAGCGTGGAGTAAAAGGGCCCGATGCCGCTGATGGCGCGCAGCCGGTCGGTGGCATCTGAGACCGGCATCGCGCGGAGCTGGTCGGTGTCTAGGCCGCCGTCCAGGGCAAGCCGGGCGATGGCCTTCATCCGGTTGAGCTTCAGGTCCGGGATGCCAGGCACCGGGCCGGCTATCTCGAGCAGGGCAGCCGGTTGCGGAAAAGCCTGCACCCGCCGGCCGGCGAGGGCAAAGCTCTGCCCGTATTCCGCCGCGAGGCGATCCCGAACGGCCATCATCGCTGAGATGGGCTGCCTGGCGGATAGCACTGACCATGCGGCTGCTTCGTAGGCGGAGTAGAACAACGGCGGCCGTAGGCCGGGCCGGGCGGCTTGCAGCCGGGTGAGCAGGCCGTCGCGGCGCCCCAGCACGTCCCAACCGGTGGCATCGACATCGAGTGACAGCACGCGCGCCACCTGCCGGGCGACCACCTCGGAATCGGCGGCCGGGTCGGCGATTTCCAATCGAACTGTGTCCGGTCCAGGCTGTGTCAAAGCAACGCCGACCGATTGGTGGTAGCCGTCTAGGACGAAGGCCATTCGCATGACTGCCTCGCCGGGTTCAGCCCGGCGGCCGCCGAAGCCGAAATTTATCGACTCGGCCAGGGAGAAGGCTCCGTGGAAGGTGAGTGTGCCGCGACCCGAGTCGAAGTCGATGACCCGAGGCGGCTCCAGCGGCTCCTGCTCCATGCCGGTCAGCGGGAGCGCGGTGCTCACTCGCGTTCGGTGCGGGATTCGGCTGCGATGTCGAACAGTGACTGCATGGCGTCCGGGAAGTCCGCACTGATCTGAGGACCGAGTTCGGGACCGACCTGGTCGGCGGACTCGCCGTCGATGACCAGTTCGTGCGTTACCTTCACGCCGTCGCCGGTTGGCGAGAAGCGGTGCCGGAAGGTGAGCACCAGGTCCCCGAACTGAGTCTGGTCGGCATACACCTCGTTTGGCACCAGTTCGGTGATGACCGAACGGAAGGTGTCCTGGCCCTTCGGAGTCACGGACACTTCCGTCCCGACCTCGTAGGGCCCATGGATGACAAAGGTGTCACCGCCGGCGTTCGGCTTGGCTCCGGTGTGCACGTCCCGCAGCGCCGCCCAGACATCCTCGACGGGAAGGTCGGTGATTGCGGAGTACGACGTTTGCCACATGTAGTTCTCCTCCATATAGGGATTTGTCCGAACGATATTAGATTGGATCTATGACAACGGTTAGGCCCGGCATACTGGGCCGCCGGGTGGGCTGAGGGCCGCCAGGTCGGTGAACACCGCGGCGAAGTCAAGTGGCTCGGCCGGCGTGGCGCCCTGCAGGTCGGCGTAGGCGCGGTGCAGGTTGGCGACCAGCCGTTCCGGCTCCGACCAGTCCGGCAACGGGCCCGGCCCGGACGACGCCGCGAGAGTGAAGGGGCTTACTCCCGCTCGAAGGCCGGCTTTGGCGGTGTCGATGAGCCAGTCGAGATAGGTCTGTGTGTAGGCGATCAGTTCCGGGCCGCCGATCGGGCCGTGGCCGGGCACGACCGTACGCGGATTGAGGCTGCCCAGCTTGAGCAACGCCTCTCGGCTGGCCAGCGCCGAGCCGAACATCAGAAACGGAGTGCTATCGGCCATTATTTGGTCGCCGGCGAACAGGATCCGTTCCTCCGGTAGCCAGGCGATCAGGTCGTTGTCGGTGTGGGACACGCCGAAGTGGTGCACTTCGACCCGCGGTGCGTTCAGCCGCTGGCCGGTGTGCAGGGTCGTCGAGTCGGCTACGTCCACATCGGGCAGGCGCACCTCGATCTCGCCCCAATCGACGTGCGGCCAGATCCGGGTGAGGTCCAGGCCGGCTTCGCGCATCTGGGTCCGGGCCGCCGGATGCGCCAGGATCGGGGCATCCGCCGGCAGGAAGCAGTTGCCGAGGGTGTGATCGCCATGGAAGTGGGTGTTGATCAACATGCGGTCGGGCGAGACCGACACGCGGTCGGCGGCGCGGAGCAGCGCTCGAGTCCGTGCCTCGGTGGCTGCGGTGTCGATGATGATGGTGCGATCTGGTCCGCAGATGAACCCGGAGTTGTTCAGGCACCAACCACCGTCGGGCTGGGTAAAGGCGTAGACGCCATCGGCCAATGCGGTGGTGGTGCCCAGCGGTGCCACGGTCGAGTTCAGCCTGGTCATGGCGTTGCGGCGCGAGCGGCGGATTTGGCGGCCTGGGTGAGCGTGGCTCTGCTGTTGGTGCTCAGAGCGGTGGTGACCCGGATTCGGGCGAGGGCCAGGTCCTCGGCCGAAGCGATGCCTGCGGGGTCGAGCATGGCCAGATGCCGGCTGGCCACGGATGCTTCGCCGCCCTCGGTGGGGAACAGCCATGCGCCGCTGTGGCCGAGCAGTCCGGCCGGGGGAGTGGTCTGCTTGTAGACGATCCGGTCTGGCGGTGACAACAGCCGGACCGACCGGGTGGTGTGCAGAGAGCCATCCGGGGTGGTCACCGTCATGGCCATGTGCTGAGCTCCGCTCGGGTCGGTGTCGATGGTGACCTGCCGGACGTGCGGCAGCGCCGCCGGCCACCGTTCGGCGCGCTCGATATAGCCGAAGTAGTCCACTCCCGGCTGGGCCGGCAGGGTGTCCTCGCAGGCCACGATCAGATCGCCGATCGGGTACGGCCAGCTGGTTACCCGCCGTACCGCGCCCAGTTCCCGGGCCGAGTTACGGTCGAGTGCGGACCGGATCCAGTCGAGGGTCTCCGCGCTGTCGTCGCTGGGCCGGAAGGCGTGGGTCAGCACCAACTCGGTTCCTTCGGACGAGGGCCGGAACTGCCAGTGTCCGTGCATCTGGGTGATCGGCGGGGCCGTGTGTTCCTGGGCGAACTCGATCTCCAGGATGTTCTCGTTCAGTCTGCGCTGCGAGGTCCAGGTGCGGACCTCGTCGTTGACCAGCGCGCTGATCCGGAACCGTTCGGTGCTGACGCCGGGCGCCGGCTGGGTCCGCTCCAACACGGTGACGTCGACGGTCGGTTCGAACAGGACCGGCCAGAGCGTGACGTTCGCGATCAACCGGTAGGCCGCCTCGGGCGGGCCGGGGCAGCCGATTCGATGTTCGGCGGTGTGGTCAGCCATTGGCGCGGCTGGCCAGGTCGCCGAGGGTGGTCAGCGAGGCGATCTCGTGGTCGGGGATGTTCGCGCCGAACCTCTCGGACAGCCGGGTGGCGGCCTCGATGAGGGCCAGCGAGTCGTAACCGAGGTCGTCGAAGGTGAGTTCGGCGATGTCGCCCTCCGGCAGCTGATCGGGTGCGCCGGCGCACTCGATGAGGACGGCCAGGACGTCCTCGGCGCTGACGGCGGCGTTCGTGGATGCGGCGTGCCCGGCTGGGATGGTCATATCAGGTTCCCCCTTGCTTAAGACAATTGCGGATGTGGATTCAGTGTGCACGGGTTAGCACCAGCGCCGAGTTGAAGCCGAGCCGGCCTCGGGCGAGCACCAATGCGTTGTCGATCGTGGCCGGCCGGGCCTCGCCGACGACTAGGTCGATCGGGCACCGGGAGCTGGCCTCGGCCACCGACGGGGTCGGCGGGATGACACCGTCGCGGATGGCCAGCAGCGCGGTGGCCACGTCGAGCGGACCAGCTCCGGCGTACAGCCGTCCGGTGCCTGCCTTGGGCGCGGTCACCGGCGGCCCTTGCGGACCGAAGACGTCGATCAGCGCGGCGGCTTCGCTGGCGTCGAGGTCGGCGTTGCCGGCGGCGTCGGCGAAAACCACGTCGATGCCGGCCGGGTCCAGGCCGGCATCGGCCAGTGCCAGCCGGGCCGCCCGGGCCAGCCCGTCCGGACCGCCCTGCACGTCGGCCGCGTCGAAGGTGGCGGCGTAGCCGGTGATCAGGCCGTACCGATGGGGCGCGGAACGCCCCTCGGCCGAAGCCGGATCCTCCAGGGTGAGCAGCGCCCCGCCCTCGCCGGGCACGTAGCCGTTGGCGCGGCGGTCGAACGGCAGGTAGGCGTCGACGACCGAGTCGGCTCGGGAGAGCCGGCCGCTGGAGATGTGCGACACCCAGCCCCACGGATCGAGAGAGGAGTCGACACCGCCGCACAGCACCAGCTTGGTGCCCTGCCCGATCAAATCGCAGGCCTTGCCGAAGGCGTCGATGCCACCGGCCTGTTCGGACACCAGCACGGTACCCGGCCCGCGCAAACCGTGCCTGATCGAGATTTGACCGGTGTTGACGGCGTAGAACCAGGCGAAGGACTCGTAGACGCTGACCTTGACCGGTCCCTCGCGCCACAGCTTGTCGAACTCCCGATGGGTGAACTCGAAGCCGCCGGTGGCGTTGGAGGTCACCACGCCTTGGTCGAAGTCGTTCCACGCCTCCGGATCCCAGCCGCTGTCCTCCAGCGCCAGAGCGGCGGCGGCGAGGGCGTACCGGGTGGACACGTCGGTCTGGGCCAGCAGCCGGCTGGACAGCCATTCGCTCGGCTCGAAACCCTCGATCTGGCCGGCCAACGAGCAGGAGTAGCCGCCCTGCTTGACATGCTCCACCGGGCTGATGCCGTGCTCGCCGCGCAGGGTGCGTGCCCAGTACCTCTCCACGCCGATGCCGGTCGGCGCGACCACGCCGAGCCCGGTGACCAGCACGGCGCTCATGCGGCCACCAGCCGATCCGGCGAGCGAAGCACCATGGCGCTCTGAAAGCCACCGAAGCCGCTGCCCACGCTGAGCGCCGCGTCGACCCGGACCTGCCGGGCGTGGCGGGGAACGTAGTCCAGGTCGCATTCCGGATCACCGGTGGTCAGGTTCGCGGTCGGCGGCACCCAGCCGTGCCGGACTGCCAACGCCGAGGCGGCCAGTTCGATCGAACCGATCGCACCGAGCGAGTGGCCCACCATCGACTTGATCGAACTGATCGGCACTCGGTAGGCGTGCGCGCCCAGGCTGCGCTTGTAGGCCGCGGTCTCGTGCCGGTCGTTCTGCTTGGTGCCCGAGCCGTGCGCGTTGACGTAGTCGACATCGGACGGGTCGAGCCGGGACTGGCGCAGCGCCACCGTGATCGCCTCGGCCATCTCCCGGCCGTCGGCGTTGAGCCCGGTCATATGGTAAGCGTTCAGGCGGGTGGCATAGCCGGTAATGGCGGCATAGATCTCGGCACCGCGTGCCCGGGCCGCCGACAGCTCCTCGATCACCATCATCGCCGCACCCTCGGCGAGCACGAAGCCGGCCCGGGAGGCGTCGAACGGCCGGGATGCGCTCTCCGGCGAATCGTTGTGCGGGGTGGTCGCCTTGATCGCGTCGAAGCAGGCCAGCACGATCGGCGTGATCGGGGTGTCGGCAGCGCCGGCCACCACGATGTCCGCCCGGCCTGAGCGGATCAGGTCGGCGGCGTGGCTGATAGCGTCGATGCCGGACGTGCAGCCGTCCGAGACCATCGTCACCGGGCCCTGCGCCCCGACCATCCAGGCGACCTCGGCCGGCATCGCGGCCGGGCACATGTAATCGAACATGTGCGGTGACAGGTACTGCTCGTCGACGGTCCACTGCCGTCCCGAGTCGGACAGCACCAGGTATTCCCGTTCCAGGCTGGTCGCGGCGGCGACCGCGCTGCCCAGACTGACGGCGGTGCGTTCCGGGTTCGGTGTCCCCTCGGCGAAGCCGGCGTCGGCGAGTGCCTCCTTGGCCGCGGCTACGGCGAACTGGGTCGCCCGGTCCATCCGCCGGATCTCCCGCGGCGACAACCCTTCCGCCACCGGGTCGAATCCGCACTCGGCGGCCACCTGGGATCGGTAGATGCTGGCGTCGAAGAAGCTGATGGTGCGGGTTGCGGTGCGGCCGTCGAGCAGCATCTGCCAGAAGCCGTCCCGGCCCGAGCTGCCCGGCGCGCGGACCCCGATGCCGGTGATCACGGGTGTTCTGATCGGAGAGGTGTTCATCTGGTAGCCCTTTGTGCGGAATCGGCAGGTTGCGGCGCGGCGTCCGGGGGAGCGATCGCGGTGGGCGCGGTCGCCGGCGCGCTCACCAGGTACACCGCGGACGCCAGCGAGCCGACGGCAGCGAGCAAGAGCACCCAGAAGGCGGCGTGGAAGCGGCTGGCGTCGACGGAACCGTGCAGTGACTGGCTGCCGATCACCGCTACGACGAGCGCGGCCCCTAGGGCACCCCCAACCCGGAGGAGGATGTTGACGATGGTGACCGCGTCCGGAATCCGGTTCGGGCGGATCGAGACGTAGGCGACGGTGGAGGCCGGCACGACCGACATGGCCGATCCGGCACCCAGCACCACCAGGCTCAGCTCGATCAACGACAGCGCGGAGACGCCAAGGGCGGGCGGGATCAGCGCCAGCACCAACAGCACCGTGCCGATTACGCAAACCGGTCCGCCGCCGTACCGGTCGGTGAGCCGGCCACTGAGGATCAGCAGGGCCGAACCGGCCGCGAACCCGACCATGATCAGGCCGGAATCCACCAGCGAGTAGCGGCCGAGGATCTGCAGGTAGAGCGGCCAGCTGACCAGTGCGCCGAACTGGACGACGCCGACGAAGGTGCTCACCACCGCGGCGGCGCGGAATCGCGGCGTGCCGAACAGGTCGAGGTCGATCAGCCGGGCGGCGGAGGCGGTCCGGCGGCCGCGCAGGACGAAGCCGGCCAGCGCGGCCACGCCGCCCATCAGCGGCAGCCAGCAGGTGGGCGTGCCGACCGAACGGTGATGGCCGAACTCGGTGATGGCGTAGGCGAGCAGCGGCAGGCCGACGCCGATCAGCAGGAAGCCGGAGCCGTCGAAGGCGGGCGGGCTGCCGCGGCCGCCGCGCGGGATGAACCGCCAGCCGAGCAGCAGGCCGGCTGCGCCGATCGGCAGGTTGATCAGGAACAGCCACGGCCAGTCGGCGTTGGCGAGCACCCAGCTGCCGAGCACCGGCCCCAGCGCCGGTGCGATCACCAGCGCGGAGCCGACCACGCTCATCACCCGGCCGAGGGCGTCCCGGCCGGCCACCTGGGCGATGATCATCTGCCCGCTCGGCAACAGCAAGCCGCCAGCCAGGCCCTGCAGGCAGCGCCAGGTGATCAACATCTCGACATTGGGCGAGGTGGCGCACAACCCGGACAGCACGGTGAACGCGGCCAGCACCGCGAGCCAAACCCGTCCTGCGCCGAAGGCCTTTCCGGCCCATCCGCACAGCGGCAGGCCGATGACCAGCCCGAGCAAGTAGCCGCTCACCGTCCACTGGGTGGTGGGCAGGCTCGCGGACAGGTCGTGCGCCACGGTGGCGAGGCCGATGTTGACCAGTGCCGCATCCAGCTGGGTCATGAACGCGCCGAGCACGATGACGGTCGAGACGACCCAGGCTATTCGGGGCACGCGGGTGGTGGTGGGCGTTGTCATTTCAGGTCTCCGGACTGGTCACAACGGGATGGTCGAGTGCTTGCGTGGATCGGCGGTGGCTCGTTTGGGAGTCAGCAACTGCAGGTGCCGGACCACCGCCGACCGGGTGTCGGCGGGGTCGATCACGTCGTCGATGTAGCCGCCCTCGGCGGCGTTCAGCGGGTGCAGGTGCTCCTCGGCGTACTGCTCGACTAGGGCATCGAGCAACAGCTTTGGATCGGCGGCCTCGGCCAGCTGCCGCCGGTGCAAGATCGAGGCGGCGCCCTCGGCACCCATCACTGCGATCTCGTTGTTCGGCCAGGCCAGCGTGACGTCGGCGCCGACGGACTTGGAATCCATCACGATATAGGCGCCGCCGTAGGCCTTGCGCAGCACCACGCTGATCCGGGGTACGGTCGCCTCGCAGTAGGCGAACAGCAGCTTGGCCCCACGCCGGATCAGGCCGTTCTCTTCTTGGTCGCGGCCCGGCAGGAAGCCCGGCACGTCGATTAGGGTGACCAGCGGAATGTCGAACGCGTCGCAGAACCGGACGAACCGAGCTCCCTTCTCCGACGCCGCCGAGTCGAGGGCACCCGCGAGCATCATCGGCTGGTTGGCCACGATGCCCACCGGGGCGCCGGCCAGCCGGCCGAAGCCGCAAACCAGGTTGCGCGCGTAGCTCGGGCCGACCTCGAAGAAGTCGCCGTCGTCGACGATCTCGGTGACGACATCCAGCACGTTGTACCAGGCCGTCGGCGAGGCCGGCACCAGGTCACGCAACCGCGGGCAGGCCCGGTCGACCGGGTCGGTGCAGGCGTAGGTCTCGGCGCCCCGGTAGTGGTTGTCCGGCAGGAAGCTCAGCAGGTACCGCACCTCGTCCAGGCATTCCTGCTCATCGTCGTAGACGTTGCTGACCACGCCGGAAAGCTGCGAGTGGACGTGCGCGCCGCCGAGCTGCTCGATGGTCACCGCTTCGCCGGTGACCGCCTGGATGACGTCCGGGCCGGTGACGTACATCGACCCGATTCCGGCCACCATGAAGATGAAGTCGGTCAGGGCGGGGGAATAGACCGCACCACCGGCGCACGGGCCCAGTACCACGCTGAGCTGCGGAACGACCCCGGACAGCGCGACGACCCGGCGGAAGATCCCGCCGTAGCCGTCCAGCGAGGCGATGCCTTCTTGGATCCGGGCGCCCGCGCCGTCGTTGAGCGCGATGACCGGGATCTGCAGGGTGACCGCGAGATCGAGGAGCCGATGGATCTTGGACGCACCGATCCGGCTGAGCGAACCGCCGCGCACCCGGAAGTCGGTCGCGTACACGGCGATCCGGCGGCCGTGCACGGTGCCGGTGCCGGCCACCACTTCGCATTCGTGGTGCAGGCCGGCGCGCAGCGAGCCACTCGGCGCGCGGAACGGCTGCAACTCGGTGAACGAGCCCGGGTCGACGAGCAGTTCGATGCGTTCCCGGGCGGTGAGCTTGCCGCGTTCGTGCTGCCGGGCGGTCAGCTGCGGATCCCCGTCCAGGATGCGCTGCCGGATCCGCTTCAGCTCGACCGTCCGGTCCGCCGCGGAGGTGCCGGCGCGGCGGGCCGGGGCGGTGACGCCCCGGTTCTGCTGCGGGTCGTTCGAGACAGCGTGCAGCTCGGGACCGTGTCGCCGATGCCTGGCCGGCGGTTGGTCGATCAGGGGTTCCGCAGGCATCGATCCATCCAATCCGCTGCCAGCAGCGTGGTTTCGGCCACCCGGCTGAGGCAGACGTGCGCCTGGTCGGGGTAGACGATGAGTTCGGAACGGCCGGCCCAGGCGGCATCCAGATCGCGCAGCTCCGCTATCGGGAAGATGTCGTCCAACGCTCCGTGGATGCTCAGCACCGGTGCACGAGGCGTCAGCCCCGGATCGAGCACCAACCGGTCGAGGGCCTGTTGGGTCTCGTCCGGGCTGCCGGTCATGAGGGCAAATTGAAAGTCCTGCTTGAGCCGGCGGGGCAGCTGGGTCAACGGGGAGACGGTCGGGCCGCCGGAGTAGTTGACCACCGCGGCGAACTGGCCGGGCAGCTGCTGGGCCACCCGCAGGGCGATGTAGCCGCCGTAGCTAATGCCGAGGAAGCCGAACCGGCTCGGATCCAGCAGCGGATGGCTGGCCAACCGGTTCGCCACCGCCTGGACGACGACCTCCATGTCCGGCCGCAGCGGTACCTGGCCGAGGCTGAGCCCCTGGCCCGGGCCCTCGAACAGGGCGACGGCGATGCCACGGTCCAGGAAACTCTCGCCCAGAGACAGCGGCTCGACCTCGGTGACGGAGTCCAGACCATTGCTGATCAGCACGCACGGCAGTGAGCCAGCCGCCGGGTCCGAACCCGGCGGAATCGCAAGCCAGATCGGCACGTCCTGGCCGTCGACCCGCACCGTGTCACGGCACAGGTCGAGCTCGGAACCGGTCATTGCGATGTCGAAGCAGCGCCGCACATTCCGGCGCAGACCGAGCTTGGTCCGGGCGTTGTCGAAGTACATGAACTCGGCCCAGTGGTAGCAGGCCGCCGCGGCGCGCAGGCCGGCCCGCCGGCCGGCCGGCGTGGTCGAACCGGCTGCCAGTTCCTCGTACCGTTCGGCGGTGGCGGTCCAGCGCATCCGCCACTGCTCCCAGAAGCCGGCCGACGCGAGGTCGAGCTCGTCGCAGGGAAAGTCGCGCAGCGTCACGGTGACGTCCCCCCAGTGGATCTGGGGCGCGTACCGGGTGTTGAGGAACATCAGGCGGGGCAGGAAGTAGCCGGCGGCGCTGAACAGCGGTACCGGCAGCCGGGGCGGAGCGAGGATAGTGGTCACGACGCGGCACTCATTCGCAGGTTTTCAAGGTTGGCCAGGTAGTTCTGGAACGCGACCAGCTCGTCGGTCGCGTTGCGGTCGATGTAGCCGCGGACGAAGTCGGTAGCCTCGGGGACGGTGCTGATGTCGTCACGGATTCCGCTGACCTCGTCGAGCATTCGCCACCAGCGGTCGACCACCAGCAGGCTGCGCCGTGCCCCGAGGTCGAGCACCCGCCACTGGCCGCGCATGGATGACACGAACGGCATCGGGATGACGAGTTCGTAGTCGATCCGGCGGATGCCGTGGAAGTACTGTCGGCGGGTGTCCCACGAGACTCGCTGGCCGCGCTGCTCGGCCTCGACCCGGACGATCTGCCCCTCGACGGAGTCGGACAGGATCCGGGCTCCGGTACAGGCCGGGAACAGCTCCGGCCAGCGCAGCGGATCCCGCACCACGTCGTAGACATCCGCGACGTCCCCAACGCATTCGGCGACGTGCCGGGCGTGCTGGACGGGTTGGCCGCCGACGGCATGCTGCTCGGCGGCCTGTTTGTAGGCGGTCAGTTCGGCGGTTGAGTTGGCGTGGATGGCGCGTTCGATGAACGCGGCCGCCTCGGCCCGGGTGGTCACCCCGGCCACCGTGTCGCTGACGTCGTCGCACAGGCCGTAGAAGTGTTCCAGTAATAGCAGGCTTCGCCGTTCGGCGAGCTCGATGACCCGCCAGCTGGTGTTCATCGCGGCGACGAGCGGCATCGGCTGCACGATCTCAGCATCGACCGCATAAGCCTCCGGACGCAGCGTGCGCCGGGACTGCCAGGACATCAGCTTCCCGTTCAGGGTTGCCGTAATCTCGACCAGACGCTGGTCGGCGTCCACCTCGAGCACTCGCGTCGCTTCGCACGGGCCGAGTAGCAGCGGCCAGAGCGCGGTGTCGGTCACCAGGGCATACACGTCCCGGGCCGGAGCGTCGCACTCGATGGTATGAGACGCGGTGTGCTGCATGTGCTGTTCCTCATCTCTGGTTTAGGCGGCCGGTTCCGTCGTGGGCCGGCGGCTGTGCGGGTCAATCGGGACCAGCCCGCCGAGGTCCAGGCCAGTCTTGACCGCATTGCGTCTGATCTTGTCGTTGACGCTCTTGGGCAACGGCGTGCTGCTGAGCAGGAACGCCTCAGGCCACTTCTCCGGGCTCAGCTCCGCCCGGAGTGCGTCCAGCAGTACTGCCCGTGCCGTGTCGGTGTCGTAGCTTGCGATCGGGCCAGCGAGGCAGGCCACGGGCCGCTCCGCGTCCTGCGGGTCGTGCTGCAGACCGACCACCACGACCTCACGTACCTGCGGGATCCGGGCGAGCACCGCCTCGACCTCCTCCGGATAGATCCGGTGCCCGTTCCGGCTGAGGATCGAGGCATGGATCCGGCCCTTGAGCAGCAGATCGCCGTCCGGGTTCCAGCGGGCGATGTCGCCGGTCGGGAACCACGGTGGCGGTGGATCGATCCGGCCGGAGACCGGATCGAAGTAGCCACGCATGATGGCATCGGATCGGATCTGCAGCTCACCGGACGGCGCCTCGTGACCAGCAAGCGGTTGCAGGCGAAGCTGCACCGTCTCGTCCGGCCGGCCGACGCAGTAACTGCCCCGGTCCTGCCGCCGCTCGGCGTGGGCCTGCTCGTCCAGCCAGCAGAACGGACCGTAGGTCTCGCTGAGCCCGTAGCCCTGGACGAAGTCGCACGGTATCAGCTGCCGGGCTCGTTCGAGCAGGTCACGGGGCATCGCCGCGGCACCGTAGGCGACGCACTGCAGGGAGCTGAGATCCACCCCGCCGGCTTCAGCGGCGTCGACGAACTCGGCCATTGCCACCGGACGCAGCATGATATGACTGGCTCGGTGGCCGGCCACCTGCTGCGGCCAGCCGGCCACGTTCCGGCCGTCCGGGTAGATCAGCCGCGCACTGTGCAGCAGCGCGCCGAACGAGAGAATCACCCCCGTCGTGTTGTTGATCAGCCCGGACATGAACACCCGCGCCTCGGCGTGGAAGCCCAGCCGGCCGGTCACGCTCTGAATCCGTCGGCACATCAACGCCTCGGAGACGCAGATGCCCTTCGGCGTTCCGGTGGTGCCGCTGGTGAACAGGACCAGGAAGTCCTCGACGCTGTCGGCCAGTTCTAGTTGATCCAATGGCGGCGGGCTCGGCACCTCGGCCGGAGCCGAGGACAGGTCGATCGTGTGGATACCGGTCTGGCGTAGTGCCCGCAGAACCGTCGGTTCCGCCTCGGCTAGCACGATGTGATCTGGCCGGGCACGGCCGGCGATGTCTACCCATTCGGCCGCCGCCGCCTGGCTCAGGTTGTACGGCATCATCACCAGGACACCGAGAACGCTGAGCGCGCTCAGCAGTTCCAGGCCCCGCACATCGTGCGTTCCGATGGCCAGGATTCGATCGCGGCTGCTGACTCCGTGCCGGCGCAGGTACTCCACGTACTGCGCCGTCTCCCGGCGCACCTCGTCCCTGCTGAGCCGGCGGCCGCGATCGATCACCTCGGTTGGATGGCCTGGCGCGTCGGCTTGCAGCAACATCGACGCGAGTTTCATCTGGGACTCAGACCTCCGCCAGATCGGCCAGTTCGAGCAGTGACGCCGCCAGCCCGGCCTGCAACTGGGGCCAGACGTCGGTGGTGAACCGAGTGCTGGCATCCGGGTCGATCTCGGCCTCGATCTCGTGGGTAACCTTGACCAGACCGCCCAGCGGGATCATCTGGTGCCGGTTGCGAATCGTCCCGATCGGCAGCACGGTCTCGTCGGTGAACTCCTCACCCTGGGCGACCGAAACCAGCGTGGCGATGGCCGTGTTGCCGCTGGCCAGCTCGAGAGTGATCTTGCTGCCGGGCCGGAACTTGCCGTCCAGCTGAGCCGACTTCACCGCGGAGTTCCAGTTCGGCCACCCGATCACGTCGGCCCACAGCGCCCAGATGTCGCCCCGTGGCGCGTCGAAGGTCACGGTGGCCGACGCTAGGTACTTTTGCTGGTCGGCCATGATCATTCGCCTCCCGCGGTCTCGGTGGCTTGTACGGTGATCGGCGGGTAGAACAGCACGTCGTCCTCACCGAGCCAGTGCGTCCGATCGTGCGCACCGACCTCGACCATCACGCCGTTGAGCGACCAGTTCGGCTCCCGCAGCGAACCTTCATCGCCCCAGAAAGCATGGTTGAAGAACTCCAGGATTACGTTGGTGTGCCACTCCAGCCCGAGCTGGGTCAGCTTCATCCGATCCTCGGTGAGTTCGATCAGACCCTTGCGCTGCAGCCGATCCAGCTCCGGCGCGAAGTCATCGAGGAAGGAGGTGCCGAACTTGCTGTGGTAGAAGGCGTATTCGATCTCGTAGTACAGCAGGGCGAAGATCACGTAGCGCTCCCGCTGAACCCGCGGCGACATCTTGTCGGTGATCGAGCTGATCAGCATGTCACCGCGCTCGACCCGCTCCATGTACTTCTCCGGGTCGGCCTCCGTGCCCATCCGATGCCCATCGAAGTAGCTGTAGGAACCAGGGCCGACGGCGAGGGTGTCGATGTACACCTTCCAGTTCCAGTGGTTGTACATGTTCTCGTAGCCGGGCTTGCAGAAGTGGTCGACCATGTACATCGTGTAGCCGACGCTCTCGGCGATTTCGACGGCCTCGCGGTACATGGCCTTGACCATCGGGCTCTCCGGGCTCGAGGGCCGGCTGACCTTGCCCTTGGTGATCAGCTTGTGCTGGATGGTGTCCTTGTGGATCCGGTAGAGGTAGATGGTGAAGTGCGGGACGTTCAGCTCGCTGAGTGTCTGCAGGTCACGGCGCCAGATATCCAGCGTATGGCCGGGCATGTTGAACATCAGATCAAGCTGAATGTTGTAGAAGCCGCGGGCCTGGAACGCGCGGATTACCCGCGCGCTGTCCTCGGCGGCGTGTGGTGAACCGATGACGTTGAGGATTTCGGGCTGGAAGGACTGCACGCCGAGGCTGATCCGGTTGATCTTTGAGGAGACGACATAGTCGATCTTCTCCTCATCGTAGTCGCGAGCGTTCCCCTCGAGAGTGAATTCGTAGTCCTCGGCGACTGTGAACAGCTCGAATACCGTGTCGACGATGCGCTTGAGGTTTTTGACCTTAAGAATGCTGCCGGTGCCGCCGCCGATGTAGAGGTTGCGGATGATGCCGTTGCCGAACTTCGGGTACTGCGCCCAGCGGTGTAGGTCGGCGATGAGCGCGTTGACGTAGCGATCCTCGCGGCCGTTGCTGTCCTTCTCCGACAGGAGACTCGCGAAGTACGGGCAGGACTTGCACCGGGTCCGGCAGAACGGGATGCCGATGTACAGGGTGAACTCGACGCCGTTCTGTTGCATGTCGACGTGGCCCTCCAGCCACTCGGTGCCGCCGTCGATCTGATACATCCCCGGCGGGTAGAGGATGAACGGCAGGTAGCACTTGTTCGGGTACGGATCCCCCGTCTCGAGCGGGGTGACGGTGGCAGCAGTCATGAAGGTCTCCTGACGGGTCGAGGGCGTGCTTGAGTAGCCGGCTGCCCTTACGCGGGCGCGCGGGTGATAGGTCTTTAACAGGGTGGTGCGGAAGGATGCGTTAGCGCGGTTCGTTGACTCAGTAGTTCCCGAGACCACCACATACATTGAGAGCCTGCGCGGTGACTCCCGCGGCCTCCGGCGAGACCAGGTAGGCGACCATGGCAGCTACCTCGTCCGGCTCGATATAGCGGCCGAGAGGGACGCGCTCTTCAATTCTTCGTCGCGCTTCGGATATGTCCGTGCCCCATATGCTTGCATAGTGCGCACGTACCCGTTCGGCCATTTCTGATTCCACAAATCCAGGGCAGACGGCATTAACGGTAATACCGGATTTGTTACGGGCGAGTTCGAGCCCTAGTGCTTTCGTCATCCCGACCACGGCGTGTTTCGAGGCGGAATATGGGACGGCATGGATAACGCCCTGTTTGCCCCCGGTCGACGCGATATTGATTATCCGGCCACCGGACGGGATGAGCCCCAATGCCAGGGCATCCCGGGTGGTGAAGAACACGCCATCGACATTTGTGCGCATGACGTCATGCCAGAGATCATCCGGGATGTCGGTCGTGATGCCGCCACCCGAGATCCCTGCACAGTTGACCAGAACCTGAATGTTCAGCTGTTGCCGGGCCAGTCTCTCCAGTGAGCTGCGGACTGCCAGCGCGTCCCGCACATCGCTTTGAATTGTGCGTATCTGTGTGCCCGGATGCGCTGTGGTGATCTCTTTGGCGGTCGACTCGAGCCGCTCGTGATCCCGTGCCCACAGGATTATGTCGAGCTTGTTCTCTGCCAGTTTCTTTGCTATCGCCGTACCGATGGCTCCAGTGGCACCGGTGATCAAAGCCCAAGTATTCATCACTATTCCCCCCGAAGCAGATCGTTTACCGCGTAGCTCTTAACTCGGAGACAGTAGGCGATATGCGACACATCACGCAACCCCTCCCCAGATGATTGATATCCAGCAAGATGTATAAAAGATGTACGGCACCTCTGGCGCGTGATTGGTTGAGAGACTGACGGCATCGCGTTACTTGCATAAACAACAAAGGGATGAGTCGCAGCCGTCGCGCAAGCGCCTGCATAACGGCTAAGCCTCGGCACGGCCGCGGTGGACTGGCTTGCCCGCGGCGCGCCAAGGGGCGAGCCCGCAAACTGGTAGAAGATCGATCTTGCGGTCATCGGCGCTGATCAAGGCCGCGTGTCATCGTCGGCGTAGTTGAGATGGGTGACTGGCTGAGACGGTTGATGAAAACCCAGAAACAGTGGGCCCCGTGGGACTCGAACCCACAACCTACGGATTAAAAGTCCGCAGCTCTGCCATTGAGCTAGAGGCCCGCACCTCAGGCCACCCTTCGGAGCACCCGATGAGCAAACCTTGACGGGTCCCACGATACGGTGCCCGACCAGCCAGTAGGTGGGTGCCCGCAGCTCTACGAGATCGCAGACGCGTAGGTCATCTGGACGCGTGCCAGTCGAGATGCGGTTGCTACCAGAGCTTGGCCAAGCTCACGGTATTGGTCTGCGTGACATTGCCCGCGGTGTCGCGGATGGTGCTGGCCGCCACGATCGGGACGGACGCCGTACCCGCCGTGGCGTTTGCGCCACCGGCCACGCTGCCCAGCGTGACCGTCAGCGTCTTCTTGTCCGCGCTGAGGGAGAGCGCGCCGCTGGCCGTGGTGGTCGTGTTCTTGGTCTGGTACGAGTCGTCGAGGTTGTTCACCGTCGCGATCACCCCGGTGATGGTCAGCGACGTGTTGTTTCCGCTGCGGGCCTGGGTCACCGTCACCGGTGAGGTGGGCAGCGACGCGGAGTCGATGGCCTCGGAGAAGGTCAGCACCAGGGTGTCGGCATTCTGCAGTTGGCCGTCGCCGTTACCGGATGAAACGCTGGACAGGCTCGGCGCGACGGTGTCCTTGGTGTTGCTGGCGGTCCCGGCCGAGGACACGTTGCCGGCCGGGTCGGTGGCCACCGCCGAGTAGCTGATGGAGCCCTGGTTGAAGGTCGAGAGGTTCAGCGGGGTCGTGGACCAGGCGCCGGAGCCGTTGACGGTCACCGTCTGGGTGACGGTGTGCACGGCACCCGCATCGGTCACGGTCAGCGCCAGCGAGGAGCCCGCCTCGGCGGTGCCGCTCACCGGCACGCTGCTGGTGTTGGCCGTGTTCACATAGGTCGGCACGGTGACCGTCGGCGTCGCGGTGACGGTGTCGATCTTGACCTGCTGGCTCTGGTTGCCGCTGCTGTTGCCGGCCCGGTCCAGGGCCGAATACACCACGGTGTGAGTGCCGTCGCCGGACACCGGGACGCTCGCGCTGCTGCCGGACACGGTGACCGGAGTGCCGCTGTCCACCTTGTACGTCAGCGACGCGACGCCGGAGGTGGCGTCGGTGCCCGACAGGTTCACCGTGACCGGGCTGACCTTGTTGAAGCCGTTGCCGTTCGGCGTGGGCGTCACCGAAGCGCTGGCCACCGGCAGCACCTTGTCGATCCGCACCGTGGCGGTCTGCGCGCTTCCGGCGTTGCCGGCCACGTCGGTGGCGAAGTAGGAGACGGTGTGGGTGCCGTCGGTGCTCAGCGCGATGCCCGTCGACGCGGCGTTCACGGTCACCGTCGAACCGCCGTCCACCGCGTAGCTGATGGACTTCACACCCGACCCGCCGGCCTCGTCGGTCGCGGTCAGGGTGAGCGTGACGGCCGTGTTGTTCCAGCCGTTGGCGTTGGCCGCGGGCGAGCCGCTGGCCACCACGGTCGGGGCCTGCGAGTCGGTGGTGGTGACGGCGGCACTGCGGGCGCTCTCGCTGCCGAACCACAGGCTGCCGGCGATCGCCGGGGTGTCGGTGTAGTACCAGGCGCCACTGGGCACGTTCGACTCCGAGCAGCTCAGGCTGCCGCCGCTGGGCCAACTGCAGGTGAACGTCGCGACCGCGCTGCCGCCGGCCGGTGCGCTGTACCGGCTGATCCGGTAGCTGATGACGCTCCGGCCGCTGGTGCTGACCGCCCGGGTGAAGCTCAGCGAGACGGTGGCGTTGCTGACCGTTCCGGTGGGTGTGGCGCCCTGCGGCAGTGAATCGCCCACCGCCGCAGCGGTATTGCTGCTGTCGCTGGACTGCCAGAAGGCGAGCGCGGCGCCGCCGAGCGCCCACACCAGGACGGCGGCGGCCACGATCGCGAGCGTGGTGGGCCGCAGCCACCGGCGGCGGCTGGTCGGCGCGGCGTGCTTGCTGGTCACTGGTGCACCGTCACTGTCACGGGAATGCGGAACGTGGCGCCCTGGCAGGCCGACAGCGACGCGGTGCTCATGCTCGCCGCGTTCGGCAGGTGGACCAGGGTGGTGGAGTTGGCGGCCAGGCTGGTGCCGACCGGAGTGGCCGGCGCCACGAAGGAGACCCCGCTGGTGGTGCATCCGCTGTGGCCGGCGTCAGCGGTGACCGGTCCGTTGGCGGCGACGCTGTAGAGCTGCACGGCCGTGCCGTTCGGGTTGCTGACCCGCAGGATCACCTCGGCGCTGCCACCCGGCACCAGCGTGGAGCTCGGCAAGTCGGCACCGGTGAGGGCGGTGACGGTGACCGTCTGCAGGGTGCCGGACTGCGCGGCACCGGCACCGGAGCCGGTGACCGACCACACCGCGAAGGCGACGCCACAGCCCACCACCACGAGCAGGACGGAGCCGGCCATCGCGGCCCACCACCGACGAGTTCGCTGCGCGCGCATGCTCAGCCCCTCTGTCCGGAACCGGTGTAGCGCAGGGCGAGCGTGGCGCCCTTGCAGCCGTCCTGGTTGCTGGGGGTGTTGATCATCCGGATCTTCGGCTGCGCTGCCGGTGCGACGCCGAGGCCGGACAGCGTCGCGGTGGTCAGTCCCCCGAGCGTCAGCGGGTACCGGCCGGAGTACTGCACCACCGAGTAATCGGCGGTGCCGCACGGCCGGCCGCTGGCGACCGCCGCGGAAGTGCGGGTCACGGACGTGATGGTCACCGTCAGGTTGCTGATCGAGATCCGCTTCTTGGTGTGGTTGGTCAGTGCCAGGTTGAGGGGCACCGAGACACCGGGCGACAGGCCCACGACACTGCCAGCGATCGTGAACGGCTTGCCGGTGGTCCGCAGGACGAACTGCACGGTGGTGCTGGCGGTCGGGATGCCGCTGCCCGACGCGGTCACCTTGACCGAGTAGGTGCCGCTTCTCATGCTGCCCGCCGTGGCGATCTGCAGGCTGACGGACTTCCCGCTGGTCGGGTTGGGCGAGAAGGCAGCCGCGGCACGGCTGGGCAGTCCGGTCGCCGCGAAGGTGACCGCGCCGGAATAGTTGGTACGGGTCAGGTTCAGCGTGTAGACCGCGATCGCCCCGGGCGCCATGGTGACGGAGGCCGGGGTGGCGTTGAGGGCCACCGAGCCCGCAGCCGGATTCACCCTGAGGCCCAGCGTCAACGACCCGGTGAGCCTGCCGCTGGTGCCGGTCACGGTCAGGTTGGCCGCTCCCAGCGTGGTCGAGGAACTGGTCGTCACCTTGAGTGTCGAAGCCGCGCTACCGCCGGAGCCGAGGGTCACCGACGCCGGGCTGAATACCGCCGCGGCGCCGGCGGGCAGCCGTGACACGGTCAGCGCGACCGTGCCCCTGAAGGCGTTGCGCGATGAGACCGTGACTCTGTAGGACACCGACTGACCGCGCGTCACCGTCTGGCTGGCCGGCGCGCTCTGCAGGGCGATGGCCGGCTTGCCGTTGTTGGCGTGGCCGTTCGAACTGCCCGCCGAGGCCAGCCGGAAGCCACCGACGGCGACCAGCACCAGCAGCAGCGCCGCCAGGCCCCGCACCAGCGTGCCGGCCGATCGAAGCAGGCTCAGCGGTGTCCTGCGGGACATGGCGTTCGCCTCCTTCGGTCAGCGGAGCGGGCAGTGTTTCGGCAGTGGGCAGCAGCGGTCGAGTACCGGTTACCGGGTACGGCCTAGGTGGCCGGGCTGGTCTCGCCCGGCCACCTAGGCCCTGTTACCTGGAGGGGTGGGTCGAACGTCAGCTGGCGGCGTAGGACAGGTGCACCGTGGCGCCCTTGCAGCCGTCCTGGTTGGTGGCCTTGTTGTTGAAGGACAGCTGCGCGCCGGTGAAGGTGGCGCTTGCGCCGGAGGCGAGGTCCTGGCCGACGGTCATGTCCGGGCTGGTCAGGGTGTAGTCGGTCGCGTCGCAGCTGCCGGCGCCGCCGTCGACCGAGGCGATGCTCACGGTGACCTTGGTGACGTAGGCGTTGTTGACAGCGTTGTTCTTCACCGAGCCGGTGATGGTCTGCGAGCCGCTACCCGGGGCCAGGTTCGAGATGACACTCGTCTGGGTCAGGGTCAGGTTGTCGGCACCGGCCGAGGTGCTGGCCGAGCCGGTGCCCGAGCCCGAGGTGCTCCAGTAGGCGTAGGCGGTACCGCCGCCGATGGCGACCACGGCGACTGCCGCACCGATGGCCAGCTTCTTGCGGGTGATGATGGGCATAGCAGGACTCCTCGCACTAAGAAAATGTTTAGTGAAAGAGCGCCGGTTTCGCCCTGCTCCCCGCCGGACCATGGCGACCAGGTCGTCCGACGGATCTAAGCTCGCCCGTCCTCGGCTGCGAGGACCTCCATACCATGATGGGTGACGAATCTCATGTCAACCTAACACTGGTAATTACTTTGTGTGCTGTAACCGTTACCGCCGCTGAACAGGCGGCGAACCGGACAAGCCTGTGTGTAAACGCTTAACCCTATTACTCAGGGTAGTTTCCTCAAGATCAACTCACGGCGAACCTAGAGGAACTGAGGTCAACTCCGCCGTGACCCGAGCCGCCGGGCGTCACGCTTCACCGGCCGGACCGGCCCGGGCAGGACGGGCCGAGCGGTGAGCCGGTCGATCTCGGCCTGCAGTTCGGAGTTGGCTGTCCGCAGCGCGAGCACCATCTCGATTCCGGCCAGGTTCAGCCCGGCATCCAGCAGGCTGGCGATGTCACGTAGCCGCTCGAGGTCGTTGTCGCTGTACCGGCGGGTGCCACCGGTGGTGCGGTGCGGTGTGAGCAGGCCACGGGCCTCGTACTGGCGCAGGTTCTGCGGGCCGGTGCCGACCAGTTCGGCGGCCACAGTGATGCCGTACAAGCCCCGGTCGGGGTCCGGCTGAGCGATGTCCATAACCGTCTCCTTCCGGCGGGCTTGCACGCTGCTGGTTGTCGTGATACAACAAATCTACATCAGCAAGCTTAGATTAACTAGGCTGACTGATGAGGTTCAGGAAGTATGACAGACCGTTTGTGGAGGTGGCAGTGATGCTGATCCGTACCGACCCGTTCCGTGAACTCGACCGGGTGGCCTCGCAGATGTTCGGCACGATGGCCCGTCCGACCGCCATGCCGATGGACGCCTGGCGGGAGGGCGACCGCTTCATCGTCGAGTTCGACCTGCCCGCCGTGGACCCGGACACCGTGGATGTCGACGTCGAGCGCAACGTGCTGACCGTCCGGGCTGAACGCCGGTTGAAGGCCGAGAGCGATATCCAGCTGATCGCGGCCGAGCGCCCGCGGGGCGTGTTCAGCCGGCAGGTCATCCTGGGCGACGCCCTCGACACCGACACCATCGAGGCGAGCTACCAGGCCGGTGTGCTGCGCCTGACGATCCCGGTTGCCGAGAAGGCCAAGCCGCGCAAGATCATGATCTCCAGCGACGCCCAGAACCGGCAGGCGATCTCGGTCTGACGCGCCTGGCAGCCCGTCTCCCGATAGCGGTCGAGCCCGGAACAGCCGCACGGCTGTTCCGGGCTTCGCCGTCCCGGTGCGCGGTTGCCGGAGTTCGCCGGTGCTCAGCCGGCCTGGTCGCCCGCCCCGTCCCAGGGGGTCGGCTCGTCGGCCGGCACCACCCGGTAGTGCACGGTGTCCTGGTGCTTGAGCCGGTGAACCCACGGCACCAACCGGCCGTGCAGCAGCGGGTACCGGCGCGCCAGCAGGCCCGCCGCCCGATCCGCCTCGGCTCCGGACAGCGGGCTGGTGACCGCCGGCTGGTCCGAACCCTGGGCGCGGCCGAGGAACGAGCAGGGCGCCAGCCGGACACCGGGGAAGTTGCGCAACCGGCGGGCCTTTCCCGAGGTCGACCAGGTTCGGAAATACCCGACGCCGTGCTCGTCCACCACCAGGTTGACCGGGGTGTCGACGGTCGAGCCGTCACGCCGCCGGGTGGTCAGCAGCACCGTCTTCGCCCGGCGCAGGTGCTCGAAGGTCTCCATTACCGCCCGCCCGCGCCGGCGGCGGCCAGCACCCCGCCGGCCGAGCTGATCGCGGCGCGCGCCGCGGCACCGGACTCGGCGGTGACCGGCACCGTCAGGTCGGTCAGCAGCCGCACCGCCAATCCCGCCGACAGCGCGTCCAGCGCGCTGGCCCGGACGCAGTGCGACTCGGCGATGCCACACACGTCCAGCTCGCCGATGCCGGCCCCGGTGAGCACCTCGGCCAGCGTCCGGCCGTCCGGAGCCGTGCCGTCGAAGGCCGAATAGGCCGCCTGGTGCAGGCCTTTCTTGATCGTCACGTCCGCCCCCGCCGGGCCCAGCGCCGCCACCACGGCCGGGTGCAGCTCGGCGTTCGGGGTGCCGACCAGCCCGTGCGGCGGCCAGCTGTCGACGAAGTCGGGGTCCGGTGAGAAGTGCGCACCCGGGTCGGCATGCCAGTCCTGGCTGGTGATCGTCAACCGGTAGTCGGCCCGGTGCGCCCGCAGGTAGTCCGCGATCCGGCCGGCGACCAGGTCGCCGCCGCCGACCGGCAACTCGCCGCCCTCGCAGAAGGTCGGCTGCACGTCCACGATCAGCAGCGCGCGGGAGTTGCCCATGGCAGCGCGGTCCTTTCCCCTCGGCCTACCCGGTCATTCTGCCCGGACTGTAGGACGCCCGGGTTGGACGGGGCGCAGATGGCTCGCCGCCGGCTGGCGGACTGGCAGGATGACCGGGTGGACATCGCGGTGGGCCTGGTGGTGCTGGTAGCGGTGGCAACCGTGCTGGCCGCGGCGGCCCGCCGGTTCAGGGTCTCCGAACCGCTGGTGCTGACCCTGGCCGGGATCGCCGGCTCGTACCTGCCCTTCGTGCCGGACGTGGCGCTCAGCCCGGACCTGGTACTGCTCGGGCTGCTGCCGCCGCTGCTCTACACCACCGCCATCCGCACCTCGCTGGTGGACTTCAAGGCGAACCGGCGCTCGATCGGGTTGCTGTCGGTGGGCCTGGTGCTGTTCACCACCTTCGGGGTGGCCCTGGTGGCCTGGCTGCTGCTTCCGGTGCCGCTGGCGGCAGCGGTCGCGGTGGGTGCGGTGGTCGCCCCGCCGGACGCGGTGGCCGCGACCGCGGTCGCCCGCCGGGTGGGCATGCCCCGCCGGATCGTCACCATCCTGGAGGGGGAGTCCCTCTTCAACGACGCCACCGCGCTGGTGGCGCTGCGTACCGCCATCGCGGCATCGGCCGGCTCGGTCAGCGTGCTGCACGCCGCCGGTGACTTCGTCCGGGCGGCCGGCGGCGGGGTCGCGGTCGGCGTCGCGGTGGCGTGGTGCCTGGGCGCGGTGCGCCGCCGGATCGCCGACCCGGTACTCGACACCACCGTGTCGTTCCTGGCGCCGTTCCTGGCCTACCTGCCCGCCGAGAAGATCCACGCCAGCGGGGTGATCGCGGTGGTGGTTGCCGGGCTCATCCTGGGGCACCGGGCACCGGTCTGGCAGAGCGCGGCGTCCCGGATCGCCGAGCGCACCAACTGGCGCACGATCGAGTTCCTGCTGGAGAACTCGGTATTCCTGCTGATCGGCTTGCAGGTGCGGATGATCGTGGACAACGCCTGGCGGTCCCCGCTGAACCATGCCCAGTTGATCGCCTCGTGCCTGGCGATCCTGCTGGCCGCGGTGCTGCTGCGCCCGCTCTGGGTCTTTCCGGCGACCTACCTGCCGCGCCGGCTGTCCCGCCGGGTGCGCGAGGCCGACCCGGCGCCGCCGTGGCAGTACCCCGCCGTCATCTCCTGGGCCGGCATGCGCGGCGTGGTCACCCTGGCCGCGGTCTTCCTGCTGCCCGAGGAGATCCCCTACCGGGACGTGCTGGTGCTGGCCGCCCTGGTGGTGGTCGGCGGCACGTTGCTGCTGCAGGGCACCACGTTGCCGTGGCTGGTGCGCCGGTTGCACCTGCGCGGCCCCAGCCGGGCCGAGGACGCCCTGCAGGAGGCGGGGTTGATGCAGCAGGTGACCAACGCCGGGCTGCGGGCGCTCGAGGACCACATCGACGACGGGACGCCGGCCGAGGTCACCGACGGGCTGCGCCAGCGGGTCGGGCACCAGGTGAACGCCGCCTGGGAGCGCCTGGGACCGGACGAGGCCGACCTGCTGACCCCCAGCGAGCACTACCGCCGGCTGCGGCTGGTGATGTTGCAGGCCGAGCGGACCGAACTGCTGCGGGTGCGCGACTCCGGCGTGCTCGACCACGAGGTGCTGCAGGCCGTGATGCGGGTGCTGGACCTGGAGGAGTCGCTGATCGACCGGTTCGACGAGGGGGAGGACGAGTTGGCCCGCGACGAGCCGTTGCTCAACCCGGCGTCCGGGCCGGAGTGCGAGCACCTGCGCTCGGCCCCGCGCGCCGCGCGTCCGGACACCCCCGGCCGCTGCCAGGAGTGCGTCGACGAGGGCCTGAGCTGGGTGCACCTGCGGATGTGCCTGACCTGCGGGCACGTCGCCTGCTGCGACTCCTCCGACGGCCAGCATGCCGATAAGCACTACGCCAGCACCGATCACCCGGTGATGCGCAGCGTCGAGGCGGGCGAGGCCTGGCGCTGGTGCTACGTCGACTCCCAGCTCGGCTGAGCCAGCCTCAGCTGTTGGTCCGGTTGGCCTCGAAGTACGCGGCCAGTGCTTCCTCCACGATCGTCACCCGGTTGGTCGGAACGCCCCGTCGGGCGCTGAGGACGACCGATACCCGCTCGAGCTGGCGGTACAGGTCCGCCCGGATGCGCAGGTTCAACTGCTCGGTGTCCGGTTTCTGGCCGCCGGCCTGCACGTGGGCCGAGGCGCCGGAGAAGATCGCGCCACCGTGCGCGACGGTGCCGTTCTGGGAAGCCGGTGGAGTGTTTTCAGCAATACTCACAAGGAAGATCTCCATAAGGTGGTTCGAGGTCGGTGCAGGTTCGACGGCGGCAGGCAGTTGAACGGGGCGGTGCCCCGAGCGACGGGTCAGGTGCGGCTACGCCGGATGGTGCGTGCTCGTCAGGTGTAGGTGTCTCAGGCTGAGGGCATCAGGCCGTGCAGGGTGGGCACGCCCCGCACGTTCACCATGGACGGTTCCGCTCGGCCGTCGGCCACCAGTTGCTTGGCGTGCAGTGCGATCAGCTCCGCACTGACCCCGAACCGGCGTGCCAGGTCGCCGAACGTGGCTGGCCTCCCGGAGGCACTCATGCCCTTTAGAACGGTGAGAATCTGCGATTCCATATCGATGGGCATACCTCAGCGTAGCCCTCCGATCGAGAAAGCGGGCCGCCTCGTGTCGAAGCGGCCCGCCAGGGTGTTGCTGGATCCCTCAGTCGTCCCAGGGACCGTAGTCGTCGATATCCACGACAGCATTTCCTTTCGCCATCGGTCATGCGGCGGGGCCGGTAACGGCACCGCCAGACCGCTCTACTCCTGCTTGGGGGCTTGGTTGAGCCACGTCACAGACCAGGTACGCCAGTGCGCCACCTGACAGCCGCTGGGTGGGCTGCTGGAACCAGTGTAGCCGCCCCGCCCTTGGCAGGCAGGTGTTTTATCGTGCCCGGCTGATGTCGGGCCGGTCAGGCGCCGCTGCGCCGGCCCCGGGGCCGGGCACCGGCGGAGAACGCCGCCGCCCCGGAGGTCCGGGCGGCACCGGCCGACCGGCTCTCGGTGGTGTACGTCGGCGAGGCAGCGCCAGCCGGCCGGCCGCGACCGGCCGTGCCGTGGCCGGTGGCCGTCCGGGCTCCGGCGCCACGGGACGCGCCACCCTGGCCGCCACCGCGCCGTCCCGACCCCGAGCCGGCAGCCTTGCCGCGGCCGGACGGGTTGCGGCCGGTACGGACCCGGCCGTCCTGCTCGGCGGCGGGCAGGCCGGCCGGCGGCGCGACGAACGCCCGCTCGCCGGGCGCCAGTTCGGCGAGCAACGGATCGCCGGAGCGCAACCGGGTGATGGTGGGGGTGATGGCCGCGCGCCGGGTCAGGTCCCGCACGTCGGCGACCTGCTCGTCGGTCATCAGGGTGATCACGGTGCCGCCGGCACCGGCCCGCGCGGTCCGGCCGGACCGGTGCAGGTAGGCCTTGTGCTCGACGGGCGGATCGGCGTGCACCACCAGGTTCACGTCGTCGACGTGGATGCCGCGGGCCGCGATGTCGGTGGCCACCAGGGTGCGCGTGCTGCCACCCGAGAACGCCTCCAGGTTGCGGGTCCGGGCGTTCTGGCTGAGGTTGCCGTGCAGTTCGACCGCGGGCACGCCGGCCGCGATCAGCTGCTTGGTCAGCTTCTTGGCACCGTGCTTGGTGCGGGTGAAGACCAGCGTCCGGCCCGGGGCCGCGGTCAGCTCGACCAGCACCGGCAACCGCTCGGCGGCGCTCAGGTGCAGCACGTGGTGCGACATCTGCGCCACCGGCGACTGGGCCGGGTCGACGCTGTGGGTCACCGGGTCGTGCAGGTAGCGCCGGACCAGCACGTCGACGCCGGCGTCCAGGGTGGCCGAGAACAGCATCCGCTGGCCGGTGGCCGGGGTGCGGTCCAGCAACCGCCGGACCGACGGCAGGAAGCCCAGGTCGGCCATGTGGTCGGCCTCGTCCAGCACGGTGATCTCCACCTGGCCGAGGTCGGCGTGCCCTGACGAGATCAGGTCCTCCAGCCGGCCGGGGCAGGCGACCAGGACGTCGACCCCGGAGCGCAGCCCGGTGATCTGGGGGTTGGCGCCGACGCCGCCGAAGACGGTCAGGGTGCGCAGCGACAGCGCCTTGGCCAGCGGCGCCAGCGACGCCTCGATCTGGCTGGCGAGTTCGCGGGTGGGCGCCAGGATCAGCGCGCGCGGGCTCTTGGGCCGCCGCGGCCGGGGGGTGGCGGCCAGCCGGGCCAGCACCGGAAGCGCGAAGGCATAGGTCTTGCCCGAACCGGTCCGGCCGCGGCCCAGCACGTCACGGCCGGCGAGTGAGTCGGGCAGCGTGGCGCGCTGGATCGGGAACGGCGTGCTGATGCCCTGGGCGGCCAGGACGGCGACCAGCGGGGCCGGCACGCCGAGCGCGGCGAAGCCTTCCGCGGCAGTGCTCACCGGCTGGGACGGCGCGGGTGACGCGCTGGTCACCCGGCCGGTGGATCGGGTGGTAGCGGTGGATCGGGACGGTGCTGAGGACGCGGTGGAACGAGGGCGGGTGACCGCCATAAAGGAACTCCAGAGCTAGAGGGTCGTCCTGCCCGGCGCGGACCATCGGCCGCGGCGCGTGGTGTGGGACCAGAGGAGAGCCGGAGGCAGAACTGAACCGGCTGACGAGGTCCAGTCTAGCTGAGGAAATTCCTCCGCGTTGCCGGCTGCACCCGAGCGAGTCGGCGCGGGTGCCCCGAGCCGTTAGGGTTGTGGCGTCCGCACTGGCAGATCGGGCCACGAGCAGGAGGACAGCGGTGTTCAGGCGCATTGCCATCGTCAACCGTGGTGAGGCCGCGATGCGCCTCATCCACGCCGTCCGCGAGCTCAACGCCGCCGGCCAGCAGATCGAGACGGTGGCCTTCTACACCGACGGCGAGAGCTCGGCCAAGTTCGTCCGGGAGGCCGACCTGGGCTACTCGCTGGGTCCGGCCGCGGCCCGGCCGTACCTGGACTACGCGGTGCTCGAACGGGCGCTGGTCGACTCCGGTGCCGACGCCGCCTGGGTGGGCTGGGGCTTCGTCGCCGAGCACCCGGACTTCGCCGAGCTGTGCCAGCGGCTGGGCGTCACCTTCATCGGCCCGAGCGCGGCGGCGATGCGGTCCCTGGGCGACAAGATCGGTTCCAAGCTGCTGGCCGAGAAGGTCGGCGTGCCGGTCGCGCCGTGGAGCCAGGGGCCGGTCGAGGACCTGCGCTCGGCGCTGACCAAGGCCGAGACGCTCGGCTACCCGCTGATGCTCAAGGCCACCGCCGGCGGCGGCGGTCGCGGCATCCGGGTGGTGCGCTCGGCGCAGGAGCTCACCGCCGCGTTCAACCAGACCCGGGACGAGGCGCTCGCGGGCCTTCGGCAGCGGCGTGATGTTCCTGGAGACCATGCTCTCGGGCGCCCGGCACGTCGAGGTGCAGGTGGTCGCCGACGGCCAGGGCACCGCCTGGGCGATCGGGGTGCGCGACTGCTCGGTCCAGCGCCGCAACCAGAAGATCATCGAGGAGTCCTCCTCGGCGGTGCTGGCGCCGCAGCAGGTGGCCGAGCTCAAGGCCTCGGCCGAGCGGCTGGCGCTGGCGGTGGACTACTGCGGCGCCGGCACGGTGGAGTTCCTCTACCGGCCCGAGCGACGGGATGTTCGCGTTCCTGGAGGTCAACACCCGGCTGCAGGTGGAGCACCCGATCACCGAGCTGACCACCGGCCTGGACCTGGTCAAGATCCAGCTGGAGGTGGCCGCCGGCGGCCGGCTGACCGGACGGCCGCCGACCGAGCTCGGCCACGCCGTCGAGGCCCGGCTCAACGCCGAGGACCCGGACCGCGACTTCGCGCCGGCGCCGGGCCGGATCACCTTGCTGGACCTGCCGGACGGGCCCGGCGTGCGGGTCGACACCGGCTTCTCCAGCGGTGACGTCATCCCCGCCGACTTCGACTCGATGATCGCCAAGATCATCGCCTCCGGCCGGACCCGGGACGAGGCGCTGGCCCGGCTGCGGCGGGCGGTCGCCGACACCACCGTGATCATCGAGGGCGGGGCGACCAACAAGAGCTTCGTGCTGGACCTGCTCGACGAGCCCGAGGTGATCGCGGCCACCGCCGACACCGGCTGGATCGACCGAACCCGGGCCGCGGGCGGGCTGGTCTCGCACAAGCACGCCGGCATCGCGCTGGTGGCCGCGGCGATCGAGGCCAACGAGGTGGAGGAGCAGGCCGAGCGGGCGCACTTCTTCGCCACCGCGCACGGCGGCCGGCCCCAGGCCCGCCACCAGCCGAGCCGGGCGGTCGACCTGACCCTGCGCGGCACCAGCTACCGGGTCACCGTCTCCCAGCTCGGTCCCAACCGCTACCGGGTCGGCGTCGGGCACGACGGCGAGGTACGGACCGTGGACGCCCGGCTGGAGCGGCTCAACAGCCACGCCAGCCGGCTCGAGGTGGGCGACCGGCGCTACCGGCTGGTCACCGCCACCTCGGGGCCGGTCAACCTCATCGAGGTCGACGGCGTCACCCACCGGATCAGCCGGGACGAGGGCGGCGTGCTCCGCTCACCGGCGCCGGCCCTGGTGGTGGCCGTCCCGGTGTCAGTCGGTGACGAGGTGGCGGCCGGCGCCCCGGTGCTGGTGTTGGAGAGCATGAAGATGGAGACGGTGCTGCCGGCGCCGTACCCGGCCCGGGTCCGCGAGCTGCTGGTCAGCACCGGCGGGCAGGTCGAGACCGGCACCCCGCTGGTCCGGCTGGAGCCGATCGTCGACGCCGACGCGGCCCAGGTGCCGGCCCCGCAGGCCGAGGCCGTGGAGCTGGAACTGCCGTCCGAGCGGATCGGCTCGGCCGCCGACCAGGCCGCCGGCTGCCTGGCCGACCTGCGCAGCCTGCTGCTCGGCTTCGACCTCAACCCCGACGAGGCCGCCAGCACCCTCAGCGCCTACCAGCAGGTCCGCGCCGAGCTGGCCGACAAGGGGCGCTCGCAGATCCTGGCCGAGCTGGCCGTGTTCCGGGCCTTCGCCGACCTGTGCGAGCTGGGCCGTAACCGGTCTGGCGGTGAGGAAGCGCACAACGGGCGGATGCACAGCCCCCGGGAGTACTTCCACTCCTACCTGCACAGCCTCGACGTCGAGCGCGAGCAGCTGCCGGAGGACTTCCGGCGGCGGCTGGCCCAGGCGCTGACCCACTACGGCGTCTCCGAGCTGGACCGCACCCCGGCCCTGGAGGAGGCGGTCTACCGGATCTTCCTCGCCGCGCCCGGCGCCCCGTCCCACCAGCAGCTGGTCAGCTCGCTGCTGCAGCAGTGGCTGCTGGACGACGCACCCGAGGAGGACATCGCCGACGAGGTCCGCGACGTGCTGGAGCGGCTGGTCGCCGCCACCCAGCTGCGCTACCCGGTGGTCGGCGACCTGGCCCGCAGCGTCCGGTTCCGGTGGTTCGACCAGCCGCTGGTCGACGCCGTCCGGGCCTCGGTGCTGGCCGGGGTGCGCGACGAGGTGCGCTACCTGGCGGCCCACCCGGGCGCGGACGACTACGCCCGCCGGATCAACGACCTGGCCGCCATCCCCGAGCAGATCGTGAAGTTCCTGGCCGAGCGGCTGGAGGCCGGCATCGGCGAGCACGAGCCGATGCTGGAGGTGCTGGCCCGCCGGCACTACCGGGAGTACGAGCTGCACGACCTGCGCGCCCTGCGGGCCGCGGACCGGCCGATGGTGGTGTGCGAGTACACCCTGGACGCCCGGCCCACCCACCTGGTCACCACGGTGGCCGAGTTCGACGAACTGGTGCCGGGCTCGGCGCTGGTCACCGCACTGGAGCAACAACTGCAGCAGGCTCCCGCCGGCCACCAGGGGGTGTTCGACCTCTACGTGTTGTGGCCGGAGATGCCGGACGCACCGGCGGAGGCCTCGGCGCAGCTCAACGCGGTCCTGAACAAGCTCGACGTCATCCGCCAGGTGCGCCGGGTGGTCACCGCGGTCTACCCGGGCGCGGGCCGGCCGGTCTCCTACTTCACCTTCCGGCCGGAAGGTGAGAACGCGGCCGGCGCCGGGCAGCTGCTCGAGGACGACCTGGTGCGCGGCGTGCACCCGATGGTCGGCCGGCGGCTGCAGCTGCGGCGGCTGCAGGGGTTCAACATCACCCGGCTGGCCGCCCCGGAGGACGTGCTGCTGTACCTGCTGGTGGCGCCGAACAACCCGGCCGACCAGCGGCTGGTGGCGCTGGCCCAGATCCGGGAGTTCGCGGTGGTCCGCGACGCCGACGGCCGGGTGGTCTCGCTGCCGCACGCCGAGCGGGCGGTGGCCAGCTGCGGCGAGGCGATCCGGCGGGCCCGGGCCAGCCTCGGCGGGGCCCGGCTGGACATGAACTACGTGGCGCTGCACATCTGGCCCACCGTGGACGCGCCGGTCTCGGAACTGACCGCCCTGCAGCGCACCATCTCGCCGCTGACGGTCGGCGCCGGCATCGAGGAGGTGATCGCCGAGGGCAACGTGGTGGCTCCGGACGGCCGGGCCCGGCACACCGTGGTGCGGTTCTCCTACCAGCCCGGGGCAGGCGTGGTCACCTCCGTCGGCGGCCGGCTGCACGAATGGCTGCACCCGCTGGACGACTATGCCCAGAAGGTGCTGCGGGCCCGCCGGCGCGGCACCATCTACCCCTACGAGCTGGTCGGGCTGCTCACCGGCCGCAGCGGGCGGTTCACCGAGTACGACCTCGACGGCGACGGCGGCAAGCTGGTCCCGGTGCAGCGACCGCCCGGTGGCAACAAGGCCGGCATCGTGGCCGGCGTGGTCACCACCCCGACCGAGCGGCACCCCCAGGGCATCACCCGGGTGGTGCTGTTCGGCGACCCGACCATGGCGCTCGGCGCGGTCGCCGAGCCGGAATGCTCCCGGATCATCGCGGCCCTGGACCTGGCCGAGCAGATGTCGGTCCCGGTGGAGTGGTTCACCCTGTCGGCCGGCGCCCGGATCTCGATGGACTCCGGCACCGAGAACATGGACTGGGTGGCCCGGGCGCTGCGCCGGATCGTCACCTTCACCCAGGCCGGCGGCGAGATCAACGTGGTGGTCGCCGGCATCAACGTCGGTGCCCAGCCGTACTGGAACGCCGAGGCGACGATGCTGATGCACACCAAGGGGATCCTGGTGATGACTCCGGACAGCGCGATGGTGCTGACCGGCAAGCAGTCGCTGGACTTCTCCGGCGGGGTGTCGGCCGAGGACAACTTCGGCATCGGCGGCTACGACCGGGTGATGGGCCCGAACGGGCAGGCGCAGTACTGGGTGCCGAACCTGGCGGTCGCGTGCGACCTGTTGATGAGCCACTACGCCCACACCTACATCGCCCCCGGCGAGGGCGCGCCCCGCCCGCTGGCCAGCTCCGACCCTCATGACCGCGACGTCAGCGGCTACCCGCACGACCTGCCGGGCAGCGAGTTCGCGACCATCGGCGACGTGTTCTCCCCGACCGGCAACCCGGACCGGAAGAAGCCCTTCGACATCCGGTCGCTGATGCGCGCGGTGTCCGACCAGGACATCGACGTGCTGGAGCGCTGGGCCGGCATGGCGGACGCGGACACCTCGGTCGTCTTCGACGCCCACCTGGGCGGCCGGCCGGTGTGCCTGATCGGTATCGAGTCCCGGCCGATCCCGCGCCGTGGCTTCCCGCCCAGCGACGGCCCGGACCTGTGGACGGCCGGCACCCTGTTCCCGCGCTCGTCGAAGAAGACCGCCCGGGCCATCAACGCCGCCAGCGGCAACCGTCCGGTGGTGATCCTGGCCAACCTGTCCGGCTTCGACGGCTCGCCGGACTCGATGCGCAACCTGCAGCTGGAGTACGGGGCCGAGATCGGCCGGGCGGTGGTCAACTTCCGCGGCCCGATCGTGTTCTGCGTGGTTTCCCGTTATCACGGCGGGGCATTCGTGGTCTTCTCCAAGACGCTCAACCCCGAGATGACGGTGCTGGCGATCGACGGTTCGTTCGCCTCGGTGCTCGGCGGCGCGCCGGCCGCGGCGGTGGTGTTCACCGGCGAGGTGGACGCCCGCACCGCGCGCGATCCCCGGGTGGTGGAGCTGCAGGAGCGCGGCGCCGCCGCGACCGGGGTGGAGCGGGCCGCCCTGGCCACCGAGCTCATCACGCTGCGCAGCACGGTGCGGGCCGAGAAGCTGGGTGAGGTGGCGGCGGAGTTCGACGGCATCCACTCCATCCAGCGCGCCGTGCGGGTCGGCTCGGTGGACGCGGTGATCGGCGCGCACGAGTTGCGGCCGCGGCTGATCGGTGCCCTGGAAGGCGCCGAGGCCCGGCGCCGGGGCGACATCGACTGATCCCTGGTCCGCTCAGCCGGCCGGCACCGACCCCGGTTGGTCCGGTGTCACCCGGCCGGCCGAGCCGGGCGGTTGGCAGCACGGGCACCAGTACAGGTTGCGCATGACCAGCACCGCGGTGCGCACCTCGGTGCCGCAGACCCGGCACGGCAGCCCGGTGCGGCGGTAGACGTAACCGGCCTCGTCGCGGGCCAGCGGACCGCGCTTGCGTGGCCGGTCGGCTGGCCGCAGCGTCTCGATCCGGCCCACCCGTACCCCGTGCCGCATCAGCTCCACCAGGTCGGCCCACATCGCAAGCCAGGTCGGCAGGCCCAGCTCGCGGCCGGGCAGGTACGGGTCCACGCCGTGCCGGTAGAGCAGTTCGGCCCGGTAGACATTGCCTATTCCGGCCACCACCCGTTGGTCCATCAACAGTGCGGCGATCACGGTCTGGCTCCGGCCGATCCGCCGGTAGGCGAGCAGCGGGTCGGCGCCGCGGCGCAGCGGGTCGGGCCCGAGCCGGGCGAACAGCTCGGCGACCTGATCGCGGTCGAGCAGCTCGCAGGCGGACGCGCCGCGCAGGTCCGTCCAGGCGTTCTCGCCGACCAGCCGCAGCCGCAGCTCTCCCTTGGGCTCGGGTGGTTGGCCGGAGCCGGTGGTGAACTTGCCGTACAGGCCGAGGTGGACGTGCAGCACCGGCCCGTTGGCGTAGTACTGCAGCAGGTGCTTGCCGTTGGCCTCCACCCGCCGCAGCACCCGGCCGTCGATCGCGCTGGCACCCTCGGCGAACCTGCCCTGCGGGCTGCTGGCCCGCACCGGCCGGCCGGTGAACAGCCGACCCTGCTCGCGGGCCAGCCGGTGCAGCGTGTGGCCCTCAGGCATCTGCCGGCCACCGGGCGGTCGGCGGGCGCGGTGGCATCGGTCGGCACGGCATGGACACGAACGTAGCGGGTGCGGCCGGCCGTGTGAGAATCGAGGCATGCCAGCCTGGATCTGCGTGACCTGCGGAGTGCAGCAGGCCGACACCGAGGCACCGCCGGCCAGTTGCGCGATCTGCACCGACGAGCGGCAGTACGTCGGCTGGGACGGCCAGCGCTGGACCACCATGGCCGAACTCGGTGCCGAGCACGCCAGCGAGCTGCGCGAGGAGGAGCCGGGCCTGCTCGGCATCGGTACCGAGCCCGGATTCGCGATCGGCCAGCGTGCGCTGCTGGTCAGCACCGACGCCGGCAACGTGCTGTGGGACTGCGTGTCGTTACTCGACGAGGCCGCGCGCGCCGAGGTGAGCAGGCGCGGCGGCATCTCCGCGATCTGCCTGTCCCACCCGCACTTCTACGCAGCCTGCGTGGAGTGGGCCGACGCCTTCGACGCCGAGATCCTGATCCCGGAGGCGGACCGGCAGTGGATCCAGCGCCCGTCCGACCGGGTGCGGCTGTGGCAGGACCGCGCCGAACCGGTGCCGGGCCTGACCCTGGCCCGGATCGGCGGCCACTTCGACGGCGCGGCGGTGCTGCACTGGCCGGCCGGCGCCGAGGGCCGCGGCGCGCTGCTGACCGGCGACACCATCACCGTGGTGCAGGACCGGGAATGGGTCAGCTTCATGTGGAGCTATCCGAACCTGATCCCGCTCGATCCGGCCACCATCGGCCAGATCGTGGAACGGATCTCGCCGTTCGCCTTCGACCGGATCTACGGCGGCTGGTGGGGGCGGGTGGTGGTACGCGACGGCGCCGCGGCGATCCGGCGCTCGGCCCAGCGCTACCTGGACCGGCTGGCCGGCGAGCGTCCCTGACTCGGCGCCCGGCGAGTCTGGACGGCGCCTCACACCGCGAGTAGATTGGCCGCCCCGGTTCCTTAGGCCCGAAATGCGCCGCACGAGGAGAGAGCCATGTCCGCTCGCCCGCTCATCCGCCTGCTCGCCGTCCTCACCCTGTTAGCCGCGATGGCGGTCGCCCCACCCGCCTCCGCCACGACGCTCACAACGACCGCCGGTTGCGTGTACACCGGCCCTTACCCGTCAGACCCCACCCATTACGCCGCGTTCTCCTGCACGGCCTACCCGTCGGGCGGTACCGGCAGCTACAGCTACTACTGGACGTTGTTCACGTGGTGCTGTGGTGACACGTACCAGGGCAACACGCAAACGATCAACAAAGCCTGTCCGTGGGGCTCCCACTACTTCTTCACCGTCAAAGTGACCGACAGCGGCGGAGCGACCGCGAGCGCAAGCCCCGGCATCTTCTGCCCGCAATCGCCGTAGGGCGAGCGAGCGTCCTGGACGGCGGCGCTCGGCACACCTCGACGATGGGCCTGATCTAGACGGGCGTTCGCTCCTGCGAGTAGATTCGCCGCCCCGTCTGCGTCGCAGACGCCCCTGCTCGACAAGGAGCGCCGCCCCCATGATTGCTCGCCTGCTCGCCGTCGTCGCGTTCGCCGTCACCATGGCCCTCGCCCCACCCGCGCACGCCACCGCACTCACCGTGAACTCCGCGCCGTGCGCGATAACCGGCTACTACGCGCCCGACCCGACGCACTACGGCACCTTCTCCTGCACGGCCAACGCCTCCGGTGGCACCGGGAGCTACAGCTACAGCTGGACGGTGTTCACCTGGTGCTGCGGGGACCAGTTCTACGGCACCGGGCAGACCATCACCGGCAACTGCGCGTGGGGCAGCGTCCGGATCTTCACCGTCACCGTGACCGACAGCAGCCACGCGACCGCGAGCAAGGGCACCTCGATCAACTGCACCCACCCGTAAACGACTGCGCCCACCCGTAACCGGACGCGCCCGACCGGGCCGGCGTTACCGCCGGCCCGGCCGGTGCCGCGCGAGGCTCAGCCGGTCGTGTCGGGTGCCGCGCGAGGTTCAGCCGGTCGTGTCGGGTTCAGCCGGCGGCGGTCAGCAGCGAGCTGCGCACCGCGTCGAAGGCCGCCGGGGCGTCGCCCGGCGTGCCGCCCGCGCCCTGCGCGAGGTCGGGCTTGCCGCCACCCCGGGCGCCGAGCGCGCCCGCCAGGACCTTGACCAGGTCGCCCGCCGACCGACCCGCCGCCACGCCCGCCTTGTTGACGGCCGCCACGAAGGACAGCCGGTCGTCGGTGGCCGAGGCCAGCAGCACCGCCGCCGGCCGGGTCGGGTCCAGCCGGTCGCGGACGTTGACCGTCAGGGTGCGCAGGTCGTTGGCCGATACCCCGGCCGGCACCAACTCGGTCAGCAGCTGCACCCCGGCGACGTCGACAGCCCGCCGCGCGAGCGGCTCGGCCTGCTGCAGCACCTGGGCGGCCCGCAACCGGTCGAGTTCCCGTTCGGCGTTGCGCAGCCGGCTGATCATCGACTCGATCCGGTCCGGCAGCTCGGCCGGCGGCACCTTGACCAGGTCGGCGAGCGAGGCCACCAGGGCCCGCTCGTTGGCCAGGAACCGGATCGCGTCCAACCCGACGTAGGCCTCGACCCGGCGCACCCCCGCGCCCACCGAGGACTCGCCGGTGATCGCCAGCGCACCGATCTGGGACGAGTGCGAGACGTGCGTGCCACCGCACAGCTCGCGCGACCACGGACCGCCGATCTCGACCACCCGGACCTCGGCGTCGTAGGTCTCGCCGAACAGCGCCAGCGCGCCCTCCTCCCGGGCCTGGGCCAGCGGCATGTAGCGCACCGCCACCGGCAGGTCGCGGCGCAGCGCCCGGTTGGCGGTCTCCTCGATGTCGGTACGGGTCCGATCGTCCAGCGCGCGGGACCAGGCGAAGTCCAGCCGCAGGTAGCCGGGCTTGTTGTACGAGCCGCTCTGCAACGCCGACGGGCCGAGCACCTCACGCAGCGCCGCGTGCACCACGTGCGTTCCCGAGTGCGCCTGCCGGGCCGACAGCCGCCACTCCGGATCGACCTGGGCGACCGCCTCGGCACCGGTCCGCAGCTCGCCGGACTCGACGTGCACCCGGTGCACGATCAGCCCCTTGATCGGCCGCTGCACGTCCAGCACCCGCAGCCGGGTCTCCGAGCCCGAGCCGGGCACCACGATGACGCCCTCGTCGGCGATCTGACCGCCGGACTCGGCGTAGAAGGAGGTGGCATCCAGCACCACCTCGACCGACTCGCCGGGGCCGACCGCCTCGACCAACTCGTCGTCGCGGATGATGCCCCGGACCCGGCTCTCGGTCTCCAGCGTCTCGTAGCCGGTGAAGATGGTCGGCCCGTGCTCGCGCAGCGCCCGGTAGGCGGCGGTGCTGGACACCCCGGACTTCTTCGACCGGGCGTCGTCCTTGGCGCGCTGGCGCTGCTCGGCCATCAGCCGGCGGAACTCGTCCTGGTCCACCGACAGGCCCGCCTCGGCCGCCATCTCGATGGTCAGGTCGATCGGGAAGCCATAGGTGTCGTGCAGGGTGAAGGCCCGCTCGCCGGACAGCGCCGGCTGCTCGGCCTGGCGCGCCTCGCCGACGGCGACGTCGAGGATGGTGGTGCCCGAGGCCAGCGTCCGGCGGAAGGCGTCCTCCTCGCCGTAGGCGATCATCGCGATCCGGTCGTAGTCGGTCGCCAGCTCCGGGTAACTCGGCGCCATCGCGTCCCGCGACACCGGCAGCAGCTGCGGCAGCACCGCGCCATCGGTGAACTCGCCGCCCAGCATCCGCGCCGAGCGCACCGCCCGGCGCAGGATCCGGCGCAGCACGTAGCCGCGTCCCTCGTTGCTCGGCGTCACCCCGTCGGCGATCAGCATCAGGCCGGTGCGCACGTGGTCGGCGATCACCCGCAGCCGGACGTCGTCGGGCGCGGACTCGGCCGCCGACGGCCCGGACTCGCCGCCGTAGCGCTTGCCGGCGAGCTCGGCCGCCCGGTCCAGCACCGGACGGGTCTCGTCGATCTCGTAGAGGTTGTCCACGCCCTGCAGCAGGGTGGCCATCCGCTCCAGGCCCATGCCGGTGTCGATGTTCTTGCGGGGCAGCTCGCCCAGGATCTCGTAGCCCTCCTTGGCCGGTCCCGCACCCCGCTCGTTCTGCATGAACACCAGGTTCCAGAACTCCATGAAGCGGTCCTCGTCGACCGCCGGTCCGCCGTCCGGGCCGTAGGCCGGGCCGCGGTCGAAGTACAGCTCGCTGCACGGGCCACACGGGCCGGGCACCGTCATCGACCAGAAGTTGTCGGCCATGCCGCGCCGCACGATCCGCTCGGCGGGCAGCCCGATCACCCGGCGCCAGATGTCGATCGCCTCGTCGTCGTCGAGGTAGACGGTGGCCCAGATCCGGTCGCCGTCCAGGCCGTAGCCGCCCTCGGACCGCGGACCGGTGGACAGCGCCCAGGCCAGCCGGATGGCCTCTTCCTTGAAGTAGTCGCCGAAGCTGAAGTTGCCGTTCATCTGGAAGAAGGTGCCGTGCCGGGTGGTCTTGCCCACCTCTTCGATGTCCTGGGTGCGCACGCACTTCTGCACGCTGGTGGCCCGCGGCCACGGCGGTTCCAGCTGGCCGGTGAAGTACGGCACGAACTGCACCATGCCGGCGTTGACGAACAGCAGGTTGGGGTCGTCGAAGGGCAGCGGTGCGGCCGGGACCAGCTCGTGCCCGTGGCGGACGAAGTGATCCACGAAGCGCTGGCGTACCTCGGCGGTTTTCACGGCTCTCCCTTTCAGACGTGGTGGTCGAGATTCCATTGTCTCGGATCGCAGCCACTGCATTACAGCGGGCCTGTAACGCCGGTCATCCGCGGGTCACGGGTGGGCAACGAATCCCGGCTCCTGCAACAGGTCGCCGGGGTGCGGCGTCCACCTTCTGGCAGGGGGCGTGTGCTGTACCTGACAACGGAGGTGGCCGGATGGCTCGCAGGCCGGCGCCGGGCTGGTCCGGCTGGCGGATGCTGCTGGTGGCGCTGCCGCCCGTGCTCGCGCTGACGATGACCGGCTGCGGGTCTGGCGGCAGCGGGTCCGGCCGGACCGGAGGGGGCCAGCTGGTGACGCCCGGCGGCGATCCGTCAGCCGCGCTGGCTCGCTGGCATACCTTCCCCGCCGATGCCGACCCCAGGCCGCTGGTGCTGGCGGACGGCCTGGTGCGCGACCCGGACTCGGGCTTCGCCAGCGGTGCGGACAAGCAGGCCTACCTCGCCGGTGCCTTCGACGTGGCGGTGACGCTGCCGACCGGGCCGGCGACCGCGGACGGCTATCCGCTCGTGCCGGCCAAGGAGGCCATCGACCGGCTGCGCGCCACCGCGGCGCCGGGCGGCACGTCCAAGACCCGGCTCCGGATCGTCTCGGCGGCGCTCGGCACGTACGAGTTCGGCACCGATCGTGGTGTGCGCCGGCTGCCGGCCTGGCGGTTCGGCATCGACGGGGTGCGCGATCCGGTGTGGGTGCTGGCCGTCGACTCCCCGGCGCTGTGGCCCTACCAACCGGACTGGGCACGAGGCGCCGGCTCCGGTGCGACGCTGGGACCGGACGGCCGGACGGTCTCCTACGGGTTCACCGGCGGACCGGATCAGCAGGGAGACTGCGGCGCGCAGTACACCGCCAGCGCGAAGGAGTCCGCCGCCGCGGTGGTGATCGAGGTGCGGCAGCTGCCCCCGCAGCAGACGCAACAGACCGGGCCGCGGCGCGCCGACGACGGCACGGTGCTGGTCTGCAACGCCATGGGCTATCACCGCACGGTCACGGTGCAACTGGCCGCACCGCTCGGCGGCCGGGTACTGCTCACCGCGGACGGCGCCCCGGTGTCGATCACCGATTCCTGACTGTCTGCCCGCCGCTGCTGCGATCCGGGCTTGAGGACCAGTCGTCGTAGTCGATGGCCGGGTTCAGGAACTGCCGGCGCCACAGCCGGTCGCGTTCCGTGCGAGTCAACCCGCTTTCGTCAGCGGCGTCGTCCCAGTCGCGCTCGATGACGGCGATCATCGCGTCGATCCGTTCCCGCGCGGTGACCCGGTCGAGTTGGTAGGCCTCGCTGGCGGCGACGCACAGGCCCAGGCGCGCGGCGCGGTTGTGGTCCCGGTCGATGCCCATGGCCTGGGTGGCGGTGTCCCCGGTCCGCAGCGAGGGGCACAGGTCGTAGGCCGGGGTCAGGGTCAGCTGCGTCCCGTCCCAGAACGCGGCGTGGTTGCGCGGGTGGTCGTCGGTGTTGCTGATCAGGATGTTGAACACGATGCGGTCGAACAGCTCGTGCAATGTCCTGCGAGGGTTGGTGAATCGACGACGGATCTCATCGGCCAGGTCGGTATAGCCGCGCGCCTGGTAGAAGCCTCGTTCGTCGCCGCCGAGGATGGTCAGCGCCGACACCATCAGGCGACGCTCGCCGACCTGTCCCGGCCCGGAGCCGACGCAGCCGGGACGGTCGAAGCGATCCACCAGCAGCACGTCACGATCGAGCACCCGCGTGTACCGGCTGCCAGCGACATCGAGCCCACACCGGCGCGCCAGCGACATGGCCGCGGCTTCGGCCTTGACGAGTGGGAACGGGTCGCTGGAGAGCGAGAACTTGGCGATCATGTGCCGGCGCCCGTCGACGGTGTCGTCGCTGAGCAGCAGCTTAGGTCGGG
This sequence comes from uncultured Actinomycetota bacterium, assembly GCA_963796905.1. Taxonomy (GTDB): domain Bacteria; phylum Actinomycetota; class Actinomycetes; order Mycobacteriales; family Jatrophihabitantaceae; genus Jatrophihabitans_A. Next base: position 266,224 of record CAWCNK010000007.1, read on the forward strand.
CGCCGCCGATGGAGGTGCCGTTGACCAGGGCGTCGGCGAGGGGGCCGCAGATTTCGGCACCCTCGGCGAAGTCCGCGGCCGCCTGCAGTAGCTCTTCGAACGGTGCGGTGCGGGTGCGGGGCTGATAGTCGCTCGCGCTGTCCTGGAAGTCCAGGGCGCCGATGCGGTCGCTTCCGGCCTCCCGAAGGTAGGTCAGCACCGACAGCTGGCCGGGGTCGGCGGCGGTGCCGTGCGCGCCGGTCAACCGGTCCAGGATGAGGCGCTGCCCCCACGCGTCGGGGCCCGCGTCGCGTAGGCAGCTGGCGATGTCCAGTTCGACCGGTGGGAGGATGACGCCCTCACGCAGCGGTAGTTCTGGCTCGTAGAGCGAGATCGCCTCCGGGCGACGGCGGTATCCGGCGCCGTAGGTGAACGGCAGGCGGGGGCCGTCGCTGTCAAGGCGCCCGGCCACGACTGGTTCGGTGTATCCGGGCAGCCAGACCCACACGTAGCAGGGCCGGGAGGCGGCTGGGCCGGCGCGCGTCATCAGAAGTCGTCGTCGACGGGCAGGGTGCGCCGGACGCGCCCGGGCAACAGCGACAGGACCTGCCGGGTGCTGCTCCAGGTGGCCTCGAGGTCATCGCCGTCGACCAGCAGGTCGATCCCGAGCAGGTGGGCGACCTCGAAGACCGTTCCGATGGCAACGGTCGGCGTACCCTGCTCGATCGAGCCCAGCGTGTCCGGCGAGATACCGGCCCGCTCGGCGAGCTCGCTCTGGGTGATGCGCCGCTCGAGCCGGGCCCGGGAGATCTCCATGCCGAGCAGCTCCACCGCCCGGACCGTACGTGGCGCGTATGACGGATGACGACGGGGCACCCTGTCACCTCCTAGCCTCAACAGTACCGAATACTTTACGGTTAGGAAATTCAAAACCGAAAGTATTCGGCCTCGGCATGAGGTGCCCGGTTTCCATTGCGGACCATTCCGCGGGCTGCACCAGATGGAGAAAGGCCCTGCAAGCCCAGGTGTGACAGGGGCTGCAGGGCCGTCAGATCGCGAAACGGATGGTGGCCAGGGGCAGGATCGAACTGCCGACCTACCGCTTTTCAGGCGGTCGCTCGTACCAACTGAGCTACCTGGCCGTGCGCCCGCACAGTGCACGCCGCGAGCGTGGGGGAGTCTACCCGAGCGGGTCCGGCCGGCCGGCACGGATATCCGGCCGCAGTGTCCGGACCGCCGCGTCGTACCGGTCCCAGATCACCTCGACCAGGTTCGGATGCGCCCCGATCGGCCCGGCGACCCGGTCGGCACCCAGCTCGGTCCGGGCCAGGTCGGCCAGCCGGCCGGCGAAGAACCCGGGCGCCAGCAGGTAGCTGGCCACCGCGACCCCGGGCGGCAGCCCGTCCGGCCAGTGTGGGTCGGTGAGCAACCGCGGGTAGGCCGGGCAGCCGGCCTGTTCGGCCAGCTGGCTGGCTGCCACCGCCAGGTTCTCGGCGGCGTCCGGATCGCTCGACCCGGACCCGACCAGTGCGATGCCGGCCGCAGCCGGCCCCCCGGCCTCGCGCAGCCGGTCCAGCACCGCCGCGGTGATCCGCGGGTCCGGCCCGAGCTGGGCCGCCACCGCGGTCTGGGGCCGCCCGGCCACCGCCGCGGCGATGTCGGTCTTGACGTGGTAGCCGGTGGACAGCAGCAGCGGCACCACCACCGCCGGCCCGGGGCAGCCGGCCAGCGCCTCGCGCAGCAGCGGCTCGGCCAGCTCCAGCCAGCACAGCCTGACGGCCCACTCGGGACGTGCCTGCCGGACCAGGTCGACCAGCCGGCCGATCTCGGCGATCCCGGCCGGATCCCGGGTGCCGTGTGCCACCGCGACCAGCGGAGGTGCCGGGTGCTCGCTCATCCGGGTGAGCCTAACCGGGCCGGGCGGCGGCCCTGAGAAAGCGGCGGCCCCTGAGGAAACCGGAACAAGCCCGGAAAGCAGAGATCCGGCTCCCTCTGGAATGAGGGAGCCGGATCTGACGTGCGACCCCGACGGGACTCGAACCCGCGACCTCCGCCGTGACAGGGCGGCGCGCTAACCAACTGCGCTACGGGGCCCGGTGATCAGGCCTGCGTTGCTTGCCGGACGTTCCCGGCCGGCCTGCCGAACCATACTACCTTGACCGGAGTGCCCGGTCGGACGGTGCCTGCCGCGTACCCCCAACGGGATTCGAACCCGTGCTACCGCCGTGAAAGGGCGGCGTCCTAGGCCACTAGACGATAGGGGCTGAGAAGAACAGCCGGTCCAGTCTAGCCAGCAATCCCGCCGCCCCGGCACCGGGCCGGGAACTATGGTCAGCGCGGTGCCAGGCCGGTCAGCACCAGCTGCACCACCGACTCGGGCAGGTCCAGCTGATCCACCCGGCCCGGCCGGTACCACTCGGTCAGCGAATTGATCATGCCGAAGATCAACCGGGTGGCGACCGCGGCGTCCAGGCCGGGGTCCACGTCGCCCTGCCGCTGGGCCTGCAGCACCAGGTTGGCCACCAGTTGGTCGAACTCCCGCCGCCGGGCCAGCGCGGCCAGCTCGGTCGGGCTGTTGCCCCGCACCCGCAGCAGCAGCGTGACGTAGGGCAACTCGGCGACCAGCACCCCGACGGTGCTGCGGACGACGCAGGTCAGCCGGTCCACCGCCGGTCCGGTGGTCGCACCGGGCAGGCTCAGCACCGCGAACAGGCCGTCCAGGGCCCGGTCCAGCGCCAGGCCCAGCAGCTGCTCCTTGCCCTGCACGTGGTGATAGATCGAGGACTTGCTCAGGCCCGCGGCGGCAGCCAGATCCTCCATCGAGGTGCCCTCGTAACCGCGGCTGGTGAACACGGTGACCGCCACGTCGAGCAGCGAGGAGGTGGTGTAGGCCGGACGGTTGCCGCGCATCCGCTGCGGCTTGGCCGCCACGGGACCGGAGGCACCGGCCGGCGACACTGCGGAGGACGGCGGCGACCCTTGCTGTGACATCGGCCCGGTCAGCGCGCCTTGGCCTCGGCCGAGAGCAGCTCGTAGCGCGGGTTGGCCAGCGCCAGGTGGCCCTTGTACTCACCGACCGTGCCGGTCACCCGCACCTTGGAGCCGGGTTCGATGCCCGGGATCCGGGTCCGGCCGAAGAACAGCAGCCGCATCCCGCCGGTGGCGTCGAAGACCTGAGCCTCCAGCGACTTGCCGGCGGTGGTGCCCACCTGGACGATCTTGATCCGGCCCTCGATGGTGACCCGCTGCTTCCACCGGACCGCCGCGATCGGCAGCACGCCGTTCTCGTCCGGCTCGACCGTCGGTTCCGGGTCCACGACTTCACCGGCCGGTCCGGTTCCGCCGCCCGCCGCCGAGCCCGGCTCGGGGCTGACCGCCGCCTTGGCCTTGGCGCGCTGGCGCTCCAGTTCCTGCTCCTGGGCCTCGTTCAGCGTGGTGTCGAACGGCACGATGGTCGCCGACACGTGCGGCAGCTTGGCCATCGCCGCCGCGATCCGGTCGGCGGTGCGGTCGTGCAGGATCCGCTGCGAGACCCGCTTGAACGTCCGGCGCGGCAGCAGCACGGTGACCTCGGCCCGCTCGCCCACCACCGCGTTCATCGCCGCCTCGGCCACCGCCCGGACCAGCCGGCGGTCCGGGCACTCGACGATCTCGAGCGGCACCCGGTCACCGAGACCGCGCTCGATCCAGGACCGCTCCAGTTCCGCGGCCCGGTCGCCGTCGAGGGAGATGTGCACCGCGCGCAGCTCGGTGGGACGCAGGCTGCCGGCATACCGCAACCCGCGGACCACGGCCAGGTCGAGCCGGTCGACCAGCACCAGCACGATGTGGCGGGGGTAGTGCGGCAGCGCCGCGCCCTTGCCCAGCGCGTTCGTCACCAGGTTCAGCGCCCGGGCCTCGTCGCGGTACTGCTGGTTGAGCCGCATCAGCACCAGCCACATGATCGGTGCCAGCACCAGCACCAGCCAGGCGCCCTCGGTGAACTTCACCACGGCGGTGATCACCACGATGGCCAGCGACAGCCCACCGCCGGAGGCGTTGATCCACCACTTCTGCTTCCAGCCCGGTTGCTTGTGGATGGTGTGGTACTTGGCCATGCCGAAGCCGGCCAGGGTGAAGCCGGTGAACACCCCGAGGGAGTAGAACGGCACCAGCTTGTCGACGTTGGCCTTGCCCACGATCAGCAGCACGATCGAGAGCAGGGTGAGGATGATGATGCCGTTGGAGAAGGCCAGCCGATGGCCGCGCCGGGTCAGCTGCCGGGGCAGGAAGGAGTCCTCGGCCACGAAGTTGGCCAGGAACGGAAAGCCGGTGAACGGGGTGTTGGCGCCGGTCACCAGGATCAGCGCGGTGGCGATCTGCACGATGACGAACCCCAGGTTGCCGAACGCGCCGTTGCCGAGCGCGGCCCTGGCCACCTGCGAGATGACGGTCGGGGTGCCGCCCTCGAACGGGGCGGAGTGCGTCTGCATCGAAAGCCAGCCGACCCCGCAGACCAGGAATCCCAGCATCGCCGACATGATGCCGAGGGTGCGCCGGGCGTTCGGCCCGGGCGGTGCCTTGAAGGCGCTGACCCCGTCGGAGATCGCCTCCAGGCCGGTCAGCGACGCACCGCCGTTGGCGAAGGCCTTGAGCAGGTAGAAGATCGCCAGCGAGGAGAAGATCGCGTGGCCCTCGTCGTGGATCAGCAGCTGGTGCTCACCGCCGACCACCCGGTTCATGTCGTACTTGGGCAGGTCGCCGACGATCTCGCGGACCACCCCGATGACGATCACAACCGTCACCGAGGTGAAGAAGAAATAGGTGGGGAACGCGAAGGCCTTGCCGGCCTCCCGGATGCCGCGCAGGTTGCCGTAGGCCAGCAGCAGGATGACCACCAGGCACAGCTCGATCCGGTACTGGCTGAGCTGGTGCACGGCCGAGGTCACGGCGGCCACCGCCGCGGCGACCTGCACCGCCACCGTGACGATGTAGTCGATCAGCAGCGCGACCGCCGCGATCTGGGCGGTGCGGTAGCCGAAGTTCTCCCGGCAGACGACATAGCTGCCGCCGGCCCGGGTGTAGACCATCACCACCTCGCGGTAGGACAGGGTCATCAGGATCAGGATCACCAGGATGACCGCCGTCATCGGCGCCAGGATGTGGAAGCCGGCCAGCCCGAACACCCCGAGCAGCACGATCAGCATCTCTTCGGTGCCGTAGGCCGAGGAGGAGATGCAGTCCGAGGACAGCACGCCGAGGGCCGTCTTCTTCGACAGCTTCTCCTCGTGCAACTGCGACGACACCAGCGGCGGCCCGAGCAGCACCCGCTTGATGCGGTAGCCCAGCCGTTCGGGAACCGAGACGCTGGCAGCCAGGGCGGGCGCCGCTGCCTGATCGGTTCGAGGCGGCTGGACGGAGGTCATGGGTGGAAGGCTACGACGTTGTTCCGGCCACGCGCAGGCGGCTGTTGCGCGGGCGGTGGTTGCGCGGGCGGCCGTTGTGCCGAAACGCCCGTCAGCCGGCCACCGGCCGCAGCGTCCCCACCGGCCGGCCGCCGCCCAGCACCGGCGTGGTGGCCAGCTCGTCCAGGGTGGCTGCCGGCACGCCCAGCTGCCGCAGGCCGGCCACCACGGCGAGCTCGGCCGCCCGGGCGGCACCGTCGTCGATCTTGACCGCCACCGCGCCGCCGTCGGGAAGGGCGGCGGCGAACACCCCCTCGGCACCGTCCTTGGCGATCAGGCCGGGCACCGCCTGCATCAACCGGGTGGCGACCCGCCCGGTGCCGCCCACCAGGTCGGGATGGGCGCGCATCGCCTCGGCCACCCGGCGCAGCTCGGCCGCGCCGGTGGCGATCCGACTGAACGACCGAGCCAGGCCGGTCAGCGTGGTGGCGAACAGCGGCGCGCCGCAGCCGTCCACCCCGGTCGCCGGGATGGATCCACCGGTCAGCTCGGCCACGGTGGCGGCCAGCAGCTGCTGCAACGGGTGGGACGGCGCGAGGTAGCCCGAGACCGGCCAGCCGTTGTGCAGGCAGGCCAGCAGCATCCCGGCGTGCTTGCCGGAGCAGTTCATCGCCAGCCTGGTCTCGGCCCGGCCGGCCATCAGGTGGGCTCGTCGCTCGGCTTCTCCCAACGGCAGGTCGGGCGGGCACTCCAGGTCGTCCTCGGTGAGCCCGGCCGCCCGTAGCTCGTCGGCGATCAGCTGCTGGTGCTGGGGCGAGCCCGAGTGCGAGGAGGCCGCCAGCGCCAGTTCCGCCGGCCCGAGGTCGGTGCCGGCGCGCAGCAGGCCGACCGCCTGCAACGGCTTGAGCGAGGACCGGGCGAAGATCGGCTGGTCCGGCTCGCCCGCGGCGTGCCGGATGCTGCCGTCGGGGGCCAGCACCAGCAGGTGTCCGGTGTGTACCGACTCGACCACGCCACTGCGTTCCAGCTCGATGAGCGGCACGCCGCCGCGAAGTCGGATCACGCCACGATTGTGTCCGATGCCGCGGCCGTCACTGCACCGGGCGCATGCCCAGCAGCCGCAGCTCGCCGATCCCGGGCCCGTCCTTCTCCACCACCGCGGTGATCCAGCCGCCGTCGCGGCCGTGCCGGCGCAGCGTCTCGGGGTCGGCAGGCAGGTCCACCGGACCGAACTCGCGGTGTTCCCACTGCATCCGGGCCCGGTATCCGGCATCGGCCAGGGTCCGCACCGAGCCGCCGCCGGCCAGGGTGTCCCGGCAGGCGGTCAGGGTGGCGATCGCGTCGTCCAGCGCGCCGACCAGGGCGGGGTTGCCGTCGCACCAGGTGGCCACCAGCTCCGGCCGGGTGCGGGCGACCCGGCTGCCGGAGGTGTAGGAGCCGGCGGCCAGCGACAACCCGAGCTGGCCGCCGCGCAGGCCGGTCAGGGCCAGCGCCTCGGCCAGCACGTGCGGCAACCCGATCATCCGCGCGATCGCGGCGTCCTGCTCGGCCGCCGTGGTGGGCAGCGGCTTGGCGCCCAGGTCGCACAGCAGCACCGCCAGCGACAGCCAGGCCTGCAGGTCGGTGTCCGGTTCCAGCACCAGCGCCCACGGCGCGTCGCGGAACAGCAGCGGATCGCCGGCCAGGAACCCGGACCGCTCGGTGCCGGCCAGCGGGTGGCCGCCGACGAACCGGACGCCGGGCAGCCGGCCGCGTACCGCCCGCAGCACCGGTTCCTTCAGGGTGCAGACGTCGGTGACCACAGTGCCGGCGGGCAGCGCGCCGTCGATGGCGGCCAGCGCGCCCTCCAGGGCCGGCAGCGGCATCGCCAGCACCACCAGGTCGGCGCCGGCCACGGCCTGGGCGGCACTGGTCGCGACGGTGTAGCCGATCCCCCGGGCAGCTGCCGCCTCGACCGGGTCGGGGTCGAAGCCGGTGACCTGGTACCCACCGTGGGCGAGCGCTTGCACGAACGAGCCGCCGATCAGGCCCAGGCCCAGAACGGCGATGCTCTCGAAGGAATCCAGCACCATTCGAACGTATATCCGTCAGCACCGAGGTACTTACGGTTGGTAGCGCAGCGTGACCGTTCCGATGCCTGGCCGACACCCGATAGGAACGAAGCTCCTCGCCCGGGTGATCTGCGCGACGTCCTCCGCTCGGCTGGGGAGAAGGTCCGGTCGGGCTTTGTTGCGCCACCGATCCGTGCCAGGATCTGCACGGCAGCATCGGTATTCCTGTTCAATCGGCTCGACACCGTTTTCGAAGAAGGCGGCCGGAGGGGCTGGGTCATGGGACGAGGCAGTTACGCGGTAGCGGCATTCCGCGAGGGCGGGGTCTGGCGCTGCGACGCGCTCCCCTCGGCGGTGCTGGACGACCTGAGCGTGCTGCTGTCGGCGCTGCGCAGCCAGCCCCCGGAGGGCGGCCCGTTCGTGATCGCCAGTGTCGACGACGAGTTCTTCCTGATCGCCCGCTCGCACGGTGCCCGGATCGACCTGCTGCTGTCGGACCTGACCGCCTCGGTGGAGTTTCCACTGGCGGCCCAGGTGCTCACCCGGCTGGGCGAGGACCCGCCCGAGGAGGACGAGCTGGACGAGGTGTGGCCGATCGGCGAGCTGGACCTGTTCAGCGACCTGGAACTCGACGAGGACGAGATGGAATCCATCCTCGACGACCTGGACGCCTACCCCGAGGAGATGCTCGACCTGGTGATCGGCCGGATCGGGTTGGAGGAGGAATTCCGCAGGGCTCGCTCGGCCGGGCAGGTGACCCGGTGAGCTACGTCGCGCTGGCGCTGCTGGGCAAGGGACGCGCCGGTCCCGGCTGGCTGCTGGAAGAGGTCGACCTCGACGACTGTGAGTCCATCGACGACGTCAGCGACGTGCTGCGCGACTTCGACCAGCCCGTCCGGCTGCTGGCGGTGGAGCAGGACGACGAGTACGCGGTACTGGCCAGGCTGGACGCCGCAACCGACCTGGCGGCCGAACCGATCCGGGTGTTCCTGTCCAACGGCCATGCCGCCGACGACTACCCGCTGGCCCAGTTGTTCGCCGACGGGTTGCCCGAGGTGGGCGGCGACCCGCTGGCCGGCGACGAGGACGCCCCGGCCGGCGCGCACGATTCCGCCCCGTTCGGGGATCCGCAGCTGCTGGCCGACCTGGGGATGCCGGCCGGCGAGCTGATCGAACTGGCGGTGCACGAGGGCACCCTGCCCGCGGAGCTGATCGAGACGGTGTGCGAGCGGCTGGGCTGCCTGGGCGAGTTCGAGGCGCTTCGCGGGTGAACCGGTCGCCGGAGGGTGACACCGGTCGCCGGGGTCCACGACGCGATGGGGCTTGCCCTGGCCGAGGCGGTCGCGGCGCTGGCGGCCGGCGAGGTGCCGGTGGGTGCGGTGGTGCTCTCGGCCACCGGCTCGGTGCTGGCGACCGGTCACAACCGGCGCGAGCGCGCCGCCGACCCGACCGCGCACGCCGAGGTGCTGGCGCTGCGCCGGGCCGGCGAGGCACTGGGGGACTGGCAACTGACCGGCTGCACGCTGGTGGTCACCCTGGAGCCGTGCACCATGTGCGCCGGTGCCCTGGTGCTGGCCCGGGTCCAGCGGCTGGTCTTCGGCGCCTGGGACGACAAGGCGGGCGCGGTGGGCTCGCTGTGGGACGTGGTGCGCGACCGGCGGCTCAACCACCGTCCCGAGGTGCTGACCGGGGTCCGGGCCGAGGAGTGCGGCGCGTTGCTGACCCGGTTCTTCGCCGAGCGCCGGTGACGGTATTGTCGTCGGCGGTGGCGTGTCCGAGCGGCCGAAGGAGCACGCCTCGAAAGCGTGTGAGGTGAAAGCCTCCGTGGGTTCAAATCCCACCGCCACCGCCAACTCCTCCCGCTTCGGCGGGACGGATGCCCACCTTCCCAGGCGAGCCGGCGCGGCCCGCGCACGCTGCAGGTGGAACGGGAGAACTGTCGCCAATCGGTGCATACCCTGCACATGACAAAAGCGGAGGCGATGAACGCCTCCGCTTTGCCCAAGTTGGCGCGGCGCTGCAGGAGTTGACCTGACTCCGCGCGCCGCTGTGCAGAGCCTAAACCCCTTCCGGCGATAAGTAAACCGACCGCGCGGTCTTTTTAATGCCGTGTCCCGGGTGGAATCTGGACAAAGTGGTGGAAGCCAAGCCGGGGTGGCTGCCGGTTAGACTTTCGAACTCGCACGGTCCAGCCAATCCGCACGGTCAAGGGAGGAAAGCGCCTGTGGCGATGCAGCAGCGAGCGGTGCAGACTCGTGGCCGCGTGCTGCTCGCAGCCGCCGAGGTGTTCGCCCGGACCGGCTTCCTGGCCGCCAGCATGAACGACATCGTGGAGGCCGCCGGCGTCACCAAGGGGGCGGTGTATTTCCACTTTCCCAGCAAGGAAGCACTCGCGGTCGCGATCGTCGAGGAGCAGTTCGCGCAGTGGCCGGCGGTGGTGGCGGCGATCATCGAGCACTCACCGGACCCGCTCAGCGGCGTGATGGCGCTGACCTACGAGGTGGGCAGCCGGTTCCGTGACGACGTGCTGACCACGGCCGGTATCCGGCTGTCCTTCGAGCGGGAACTGGTGAATGCGGCCATGCCGACCCCGTTCGTCGGCTGGATCAACATCCTGCAGGACCTGTTCGGACGGGCGCGCCGGCAGGGCCTGTTGCGGCCCGGGTTGCAACCCGGGCCGATCGCCCGGTCGCTGGTGGGCGGCTTCTTCGGTATCCAGCACGTCTCGGAGATCCTGACCGACCGGACCGACCTGGAAGCCCGGTTGGACGAGTTCTGGAAGATCTTCCTGGTCGGCATCGCCGCTGAGCCGGACTGGCCGGCCAGCCAGCGAGCGGTGCGCCGGGTCCGGGCCGCGGTCCGCAAGTCCGCGCCCCTGCTCCGGCCCGACCTGGACGGATCCCGCTAGGGCGGGCTGCCGACCCGCAGGTAGCCGAACGCGGTGCGCTGGCCCGCCTGCAGCACGGCGAAGTCGGTCGTCCGGTCCGACCGCGCGAGCAGTTCGATATCGGTGTCGATGCCGAGTTCGGTGAAGGCCGGGCAGTCCAGCACGCAGCCGACCAGCCGCGCCTCGTCGCCCCGCTGCTCGTGGACCGCCTGCCAGGCGGCGTCGATCAGCAGCATGCCCGGAGCATGGTCCAGGGCGTGGTCGAAGTACACCGGGTGTTCCAGGGGAACCACCAGTCGCCGGCGTGGACCCGGCCCGGGCTCGGCGGCGAGCAGCACGTCCGGGGCGTCCCGGATCGTCGAGGGCCGCCGCGGTGGCAGGGTGCTGGCCCACCGCAACTGGTCCCAGTCCCGCCGGTGGCCGGTGCGATCGCGTAACGCTTCGTAGCTCGGCGCCGAGATCCACCGAATGGTCCCGTGTCCGGTGGCGAACTGCAGGTCGTCGGCGGCGAACCTCAGGTGCAGCGTCATGCCGCGCAACCGTCCGGACCGGACGGTCACATCCCGGCATTCGATGGCGATCGCGATGTTGGTCGAGCGCAACAGCCCCCGCGGTTCGGTGCCCGGGTCGAGGGTGAAGCCGACGTCGCGCATCAGCGACTGCTGGTCGAAGCCGACCCCGAATGCCTGGTGGGAGACGGCCAGGCCGCTCTGCCGGATGGACTCCAGGATCAGCATCGGATCGTGCCTGCCGGTCGCGTCGGGCCGGTACACCCGGTGCGATCGCGACCACTGGGCGCCGATCAGGAAGGTGGCCTCACCGGTCTGGAGCAGGTCGGTGAGCAGCACCTCGGCGATCGCGTTGCGGTGCACCAGGTTGCGGTCGATGGTGTGATCCCAGCGCAGGTTGCGGTCCGCCCGCCCTGCCGGATCCGATGTAGGCAACAGACCCTCCCCCCGCAGCGGTGCCGGAAATGGCAGAGGCCGTATCCGGCTGCACGCTGTCTACACCAGACTTTACCGTGACTAAACATCATCCTGTAACGCCTCGCGGGAGGGTGGGACAGATCTACCCTGTCCCATCCCTGCAGGACAAATCGCCGGTACCGCCGATTACCGGCTGATGGTTGCCGGTCGATCGGCAGGGTGCAGTCTGCAGACTGTCTGCAGACAGGGCGGGTGAGAAACCGGCTCCGTCACCCGTCGCCCACCGCGGTGACCCGCAGCACCAGCTCACCCGCCTCGTCGCTGGCCGCCAGGTCCACCTCGGCCTCGATTGCCCAGCCGTGGTCGGCGTTCTCGTCGTGCAGCACCTGCCGCACCAGCCAGCGGTCCGGCTGCACGCTGACCCGGAACAGCTCTGGGCTGTGTGCGTCCGGCGCCGGTGCCGATCTCGGCGTACTCGGCGAAATACCCGGCGAGCGCCTGCTGCCAGGCCTCGGCGTCCCAGCCGGCGGCGGCGTCCAGCTCACCCAGCTCGGCGTAGCGCTGCCGGGCGGCCAGTTCCACCCGGCGGAACAGCGCGTTGCGGACCAGCACCGTGAAGGCGCGGGATTGGGCGGTCAGCGGTCGCGTCGTCCCACCGGAGGGCTGGTGCTCGGGCTCGGGCGAGGTGAGCTGCTCCCACTCGTCGAGCAGGCTGGAGTCCACCTGGCGGACCAGCTCACCCAGCCAGGCGGTCAGATCCTCGACCGCCTCGGTGCGGGCGGCCTGCGGCACCCCGGCGCGCAGCGCCCGGTAGGCGTCGCTGAGGTAGCGCAGCAGCAGGCCCTCCGACCGGGTCAGCCCGTAGTAGGAGACGTATTCGGAAAAGCTCATCGCGCGCTCCCACAGGTCGCGCACGACTGATTTTCCGTGCAGCTCGTGATCGGCCAGCCACGGATGCCCGCTGCGATAGGTGGAATACGCCGCTTCCAGCAACTCGGCGAGCGGGCGCGGGTAGCTGACCTCCTCCAACAGCAGCATCCGCTCCTCGTACTCGACACCCTCGGCCTTCAACTGCGCGACCGCCTCGCCGCGGGCCTTGGACTCCTGGGCGTAGAGCACCTGACGGGGGTCCTCCAGGGTGGCCTCGATCACCGACAGCACGTCCAGGGCGAAGGTGTCCGACGCCGGGTCGAGCAGTTCGATGGCGGCCAGCGCGAACGTCGACAGCGGTTGGTTGAGCGCGAAGTTCGGCGGCAGGTCGACGGTGAGCCGCACCCGGCGACCGGTCTCGTCCGGCTCGTCGAGCCGCTGGATCACCCCGGCGGCGAGCAACGCCCGGTAGGCCTGGATGGCGGTCCGGACGTGCCGCCGCTGGGCCGGGCGCGGCTCGTGGTTGTCGGTCAGCAGCGTGCGCATCGCGGTGAAGGCGTCCCCCGGCCGGGCGATGACGTTGAGCACCATCGAGTGGCTGACCCGCAGATGCGAACCCAGCGGTTCCGGTGCGGCCGCCAGCAGCCGGTCGTGGGTGGCCTTGGACCAGGAGACGAAACCCTCCGGCGGCTTCTTGCGCTGCACCCGGCGGCGTTTCTTCTCATCGTCGCCGGCCCGGGCCAGCAGCCGGACGTTCTCCACCTCGTGCTCGGGCGCCTGCACCACCACGGTGCCCGCGGTGTCGTAGCCGGCCCGGCCGGCCCGGCCGGCGATCTGGTGGAACTCCCGGGCCTGCAGCTGCCGGCTGCGGCGGCCGTCGTACTTGCTCAGCGAGCTGAGCACCACCGTCCGGATCGGCACGTTGATGCCCACCCCCAGGGTGTCGGTGCCGCAGATGACCTTGAGCAGGCCGGCCTGGGCCAGCTGCTCGACCAGCCGCCGGTACCGGGGCAGCATCCCGGCGTGGTGCACCCCGATGCCGTGCCGGACCAGCCGGGACAGCGTCTTGCCGAAGCCGGAGCGGAACCGGAAATCGCCGATCGCGGCGGCGATCAGGTCCTTCTCGGCCCGGCTGCACACGTTGATGCTGGTCAGCGCCTGCGCCTGTTCCAGGGCCGCGGCCTGGGTGAAGTGCACGACGTAGACCGGGAACTGGCCGGTGCTCAGCAGCTCAGCGACGGTCTCGTGCAGCGGGGTGGTGGCGTAGTAGTGGAACAGCGGCACCGGCCGGTCGGCCGAGCTCACCTCGGCCGTCGGGCGCCCGGTGCGGCGGCTGAGGTCGTCGGCGAAGAAGCGGACCGGGCCGAGCGTCGCCGACATCAGCAGGAACTGGGCCCGGGGCAGTTCCAGCAGCGGAACCTGCCACGCCCAGCCCCGGTCGATGTCGCCGTAGTAGTGGAACTCGTCCATCACCACCAGGCCGATGTCGGCGTCGCTGCCGGCCCGCAGCGCCAGGTTGGCCAGCACCTCGGCGGTACAGCAGATGATCTCCGCCTCGCCGTTGACGCTGGCGTCGCCGGTCATCATGCCCACCCGGGCGGAGCCGAAGGCGTCGCAGAGCGCGAAGAACTTCTCGCTCACCAGCGCCTTGATCGGCGCGGTGTAGAAGCAGCGCCGCGGTGCGGGTCCGGCCAGCCCGGGTGCCGGTGGGGGTGCGAGCAGGGTGGCAAAGATGGCGCCGGTCGCGACCAGCGACTTACCCGAGCCGGTAGGGGTGGACAGGATCACGTTGGACCCGGACAGCAGCTCGATCAACGCCTCGGACTGGGCCGGGTACAGCTCGAGCCCGAGGCCGGCCGCCCAGTCGCCGAACGCGTCGTAGATCGAGTCCGGGTCGGCGCCGGCGAGCGTGCCGGCCTCCAGCAGGGCAGCCAGCGACTGCCCGGTCATCGTGGGGCCAGCAGCCGGGTCTCCAGCGGTTGCTCGACGACCTCGCCGTCGGCGGTCCGGCTGACGAAGTAGGCCAGCTTGCCGTCCTGCTCGGACACCGCCTCGACGAAGGTGCTCGCCCCGGTACAGCACGCCGGTGCCGTCCTCGGTGGCGTACCCGTCGGCCAGCGTGCCGTCGGCGATCAGGGCATGGAAGGCCGGCCGGCGCTGCGGTTCGGTGTCGTAGTGCACGCCGTTGGAGTACGGCACCAGGCCCAGCCCGTCGGTGACCGGGCGAAGGTCGGGCCCGTAGGAGTCGGTGGTGCCGCCGGTGTGCCAGCAGATCGAGCCCGCCGACACCCCGGTCAGCACCACCCCGGCCTGCCAGGCCTCGCGCATCGCCTGGTCGATCCCGTGCAGCCGCCACATCGCCAGCAGGCCGGCCACGCTGCCGCCGAACACCCAGATCACGTCCTGGCCGAGCAGCAGCTCGCGCGGGTCGGCGACGTTCGGCATCGGGAACAGTGCCAGGTGGCTCGGCGCGAAGCCGCGCTGCAGGGCGGCGTCGTAGAAATTGCGGATCAGGTCGGAGCTGTCACCCATCGCGGTGGCCAGGAAGCACACCCGCGGCGGCCGGCCGGCCACCCCGGACAGCTCCACGGCGTAGTCGCTGAGCGGGCCGAACTCCCACCGGGTCCGCCGGGCGGCCACGATGCCGCCAGAGGTGGCCAGGATGGTGGGTTCGGCTGCGGTCATAGCGGCAATCTATCGACCCGGCCGCGAGGGGCCCGGGCGGCATGATGGCAACCATGGACGTTCTGAGCAGCCGGCTGTTGCTGCACCCGGGCGACCTGGCGGCCAGCCAGCGCTTCTACCGCGACATTCTCGGCCTGGCGGTGTACCGCGAGTTCGCCGGCGGCGAGGTGTACTTCCTCGGCAACGGGCTGCTCGAGGTGTCCGGCCGGTCGGCGGGCGACCCACCGACCGGCCTGCAACTGTGGTTGCAGGTGCGCGACGTCGGGGCCGAGCACGCCCGGCTGGCCGCGCTCGGGGTGCCGGTGCTGCGCGAGCCGCGGACCGAGCCGTGGGGGCTGGTCGAGCTGTGGATCGCCGACCCGGACGGCGTGCCGATCGTGCTGGTGCAGGTGCCGCGCGAGCACCCGCTGCGCAGCGACCCGCGATGAACCCTCAGCGGCCGGCCGCCGCCGCGCCGATCGCCCGCATCCGGGCCGCCGCCAGCGTCACCACCATCCGGCTGGCCGGCGACAGCGTGGCGCCCTGCCGGAACACCACCGCGAACTCGTCGTAGATCCGGGGCCGCAGCGACGCCCAGCGCAGCACCGGGGACAGCCGGTCGCCCAGCCCGTACAGCAGGCCGCGAGCGGTGACCGTGTCGGCCAGACCCAGCGCCGCCACCTCCAGGGCGGTCTCGATGTCCTCCACCTCGATCCGGGGCCGCAGCGTCGCGCCGACCGACTGGACCGCGCGGGCCAGCATCCGCCGGGTGGAGTCCTCGTTGCCCCAGCTGGCCTCGGACAGCACCAGCGGCGCCGCGGCGAGCTCGGTGGCGGTGACCGGCTTGCGGACCCGTTGCGGATCGGCGCTGACATAGACCACCTCGTCGCGCATCAGCGGCTGCACCTGCAGGCCCTCGTCGGCGATCGGCAGCGCGATCACCGCCGCCTCCAGCCGGCCGTGCCGCAGGTCGGTCAGCACCTCGGTGGAGTGCTGGCCGATCAGCTCCAGCCGGACCCGCGGGTGCTCGCGCAACACGTCGGCCACCAGCGCGCTGCCCAGGTAGTGCCGGGCGGTGCCGAACACCCCGAACCGGATGGTGCCCTCCAGCACGTTGCGCACCGCGGCAACCGCCTGGCCGGCCTCGGTGACCGCGGTCAGTGCGCGCTCGGCGTGCGGCCGCAGCGCGAAGGCGGCCTCGGTCGGCACCAGCCCGCGGCCGACCCGGGCGAACAGCGGCGCGTCCAGGCCCTGCTCCAGCAGCCGGACCTGCTCGGAGATCGACGGCTGCGCCAGGCCCAGCTCGGCCGCGGCGGCGGTGAACGAACCGTGCTCGAAGGTGGCCAGGAAGCAGCGCAGCTGGTGCAGGGTAGTCAAAGGATTTCCCTTCGGCTGGTGAAGGGAACCAAGGCTACCTCGATCCATACGGCCGGCCCTACGGTAAGCCGGTGACCCTGGAACTGAGCCGTCCGGCAGCCGCCGCGCCGTCGCGTGCGGTGCTGGGCATGGGGTTGTGCATGCTGTCGGCGACCGCCTTCGGGCTGGCGGCGCTGTTCGGCAAGGAGTGCTTCGCCGCCGGCTTCAGCGTCAGCGCGATGCTGGCCGGACGGTTCGGGATCGCGGCGGTGGTCTTCTGGGTGATCGTGGCGATCCGCCGGCCGGCCATGCCCAGGACCCGGGTGCTGCTGACCTGCCTCGCCCTCGGCGGCGTCGGCTACGCGATCCAGGCCGCCTGCTACTTCAGCGCGCTCACCCACATCGACGCCTCGCTGGCCGGCCAGATCCTCTTTGTCTATCCCGCGATCGTGCTGGTGCTTGCGGTGGCGTTGCGTCGCGAGCGGGCGAGCCGGCGCAAGCTGGCCGCCCTCGGCTGCTCGGTGTCCGGGCTGGCACTGCTGCTCGGCTTCGCCGGCTCGCACGGCCCGGTGGCGCCCACCGGGGTGCTGCTGGCGTTCGGCTCGGCGGTGACCTACGCCGTCTACATCACGGTCGCCAACGGTCTGCCCGAGGACCTGGACGTCTACCTGCTCGCGGCGCTGGTGTGCAGCAGCGCGGCGGTCAGCGTGAGCGTGTTCGGGGTGGGCAGCGGCGCGCTGCGAGTGCCGGCCACGCCGTCCGGCTGGCTCTGGCTGCTGCCGCTGGCGCTGGTGTCCAGCGTGGTCTCGATCGGCTGTTTCCTGGCCGGCCTGCGGCTGGTCGGCGCCTCGACGGCGGCGATCCTGTCCTGCCTGGAGCCGCTGGTCACCGCGGCCTCGGCCGTGGTGGTGTTCGGTGAGCGGCTGACCGCGGGGCAGTTGGTCGGGGCGGCGGTGGTGCTGGCGGCGGTGGTGCTGCTCCGCCCGGCGGCCGGGCGCCACGAGCCGCTGGTGTGCCCGGGTTAGCCTGACGGCCATGATCGACGGCCGGCTGTGGTGGCGCTCGGTACGCCACCGGGCCGGCCAGTCCGTCCTGCTGGCGGTGCTGTCCACGATCGCCGTCGCGGCGTGCGCCGCCGGGCCGATGTACCAGCGGGCGGTGGAACAAGCCGCGATCCGGGCCCAGTTGAGCTCCACCGGCACCGCCGGGCGCGGCCTGACGATCACCGCGTCCTCGCCCGGAGAGGTGCGTTCCTACCTGCCCACCGGGCGGCAGCTCGCGCTGTTCGCCCCGCCGGTGACCGGCTTCGAGACCGACGTCTCGGTCGTCGCACCGCGATCGTCCTTCGATGCGGTGGCGGCCGGCCGCGACGACCTCTGCCGGCAGCTCACGATCGTCGCCGGACGGTGCCCGGCAGCCGGACTGGAGGTGCTGGTCAGCGCCTCCAGTTCGCGGGCGCTGCGGGTGGGCCTCGGCGACCGGCTGGAGCTGACCGGCCGGGGCGGTTCGGCGGCCTATCCGATCGGCGCGGTCCGGGTGGTCGGGATCTACCAGCCCTTCGACGCCGGCACCGACTACTGGTTCGACCGCGGCTACGCCAGCCAGGCCGGGGTGGTGCACGAGCCGCGGGGCGACCTGCCGGACCTGCTGCATTCCGACGCCCTGCTGCTCTCACCGGCCGGCATCGCCGCGTTCGAGGCGGCCCGCCGGTCGGCGACCGCCGGCAGCAGCACTCCGTTCCGGTACTTCGCCGACCTGCCGGTGCCGGCCGGCCGGATCACCATCGACGGCAGCCGGCAGCTGGTGCGGGCGGTGGCGGGCATCCAGGCCCGCATCGACGCCGCCCACCCGGCCGGCGACCCGAACCGGGGCAGCGTCCGCTCGGCACTCGTGCCGCTGCTGCAGCAGGCCGACGCCGGACGGCGGCAGAGCCGGGTGATCATCCCCACCCTGGCGGTCCAGCTGGCGCTGGTGGTGCTGGTGGTGCTCGGCCTGGTGGTGGCGGTCGGCATCGACCAGCGCCGGACCGAGCTCGCGCTGGCCCGGCTGCGCGGCCAGCGCAAGGGCGCCGCGGCCGGCCTGTACTCAGGTGAGGTCGCGCTGCTGGTGGCCGGCACGCTGGTCCCCGGCCTGCTGCTGGCCTGGCTGGGCTGCCTGCTGCTGTGCCGGTGGTGGCTGCCGGCCGGCGTCACGCCGGAGTGGCGCTGGCCGGTGCTGCTGGCCGGCCTGGCGGTGGCGGTGGTGGAGGTGGCGCTGGCGGCGCTGCTGGCCCGCCGGACCGCCGGCCAGCCGATCGGGCAGTTGCTGCGCACCGTCGGCCCGCGGACCGGCCGGGCCGCCGGCACCGCCGAGATCGCGCTCGCGGTGGCGGCCGTGGCCGGCGTCGCGGTGGCGCTGACCGGCGACCGCACCAGCGCGCCGGCACTGCTCACCCCCGGCCTGATCGCGGTGCTCACCGGCCTGCTGCTGAGCCGGCTGGCGCTGCGGCTCGCCCGCTGGGCCGGCCACCGGATGCTCTGGCGGGGGCGGCTGGCGACCGCGTTGACCGGCTTGCAGGCGGCCCGCCGCCCGGGCTTTCGCCGGGTGCTCACCCTGGTCTGCGTGGCGGTGGCGTTGCTGGTCTCCAGCGTCGACCAGTGGCAGGTGGCGGCGGCGAACCGGGCGGCCCGGGCCGAGGCCGAGACCGGTGCGGCGGTGGTGTTGGACGTCACTGCCCCGACGGCCGCCGCGCTCCGGACGGTGGTGGCCACCGCCGACCCGGCCGGCGACTATGCGATGGCGGTGATCGTCCAGCGCCCGGACGGCGGCGCCAGCCCGGTGCTGGCCGCCGACCACCGGCAGCTGGCGCAGCTCGCCGACTGGGGCTTCGCGCGTGACACCCCGCCGCGGTCGCTGCTGGACCGGCTGGTGCCGGCCGGCCGGCCCGCCCCGATCGTGCTGACCGGTCGCACGGTGCGGTTGCGACTGGGTAGCGTCCAGGTCAGCAGCGACGACCCGACCTCGCCGGACCGCCCGCTACCGGTATCGCTGCGGCTGCGGGTACGCCGGCCGGACGGCTCGCTGACGGCGGTGCTGCTGCCGGTGCGTACCGGCAGCACCGGCAGCAGCCCGACCGCGCGGCTGGCCGGGTGCGAGCGGGGCTGCACGCTGAACCGGGTCGAGCTGGTGCGGACCGTCGGCGACTTCCTGGCGGTGAAGACCGCGATCGAGCTGCGCGGCCTGGACGTCAGCGCCTCCGACGACCCGGCCGGCGGCTGGCGGCCGGTGCCGCTGGGCCGCCCGCAGGACTGGCGCAACGCCGAGGCGGAGGCCGCCGCGACCGGTGCCGCGGCCACCGTCTCGTTCGGCGCGGCCCCGTCCGGCGGCCTGCTGCTGCAGGCGGTCAGCCACGGATCGGACGCCAGCCTGCAACACCTGGACGTCCCGGTGAACCTGCCGTGCCTGCTGGCCGGGCCCGGTGCCGCGCCGGAGCGGACCGGCGGCGCCGCCGAGGCCACCGTCGCCACCCACGGCATCGACGGCGAGTCGGCCGGTTGCCAACCGGTCGGGACGCTGCCCTTCCTGCCGCGGCTGGGTACCGGCGCGCTGCTGGTCGACCTGGACCTGGCGATCGCGGCCAGCCAGTCGGTGCTCACCAACAGCACCGGCAGCGTCTGGTTGCGTACCGCGGACCCGGCCCGGGAACGGCGGCTGACCCAGCTGCTGGCCGACGCCGGCATCCCGGTCACCGGCCGGTCCACGGCAGCCGCCCAGCGGGCGCGCTACGACCAGGCGCCGCCGGCCTGGTCGTTGCGGGCGGCGTTGGCCGCCGGGGTGATCGCCGTGCTGCTGGCGGCGCTGGCGATCGGGATCGTGGTCGCCACCTCGCGCCGGGTGCGCAGCTACGACCTGGCGGCGTTGCGGCTGCTGGGGCTGCCGCTGGCACCGCTGCGCCGGGCGGTGCTGGGCGAGCAGCTGCTCGCGGTGCTGACCGGAGTGCTCGCCGGTGCCGTGGTGGGCGTCGCCGGGGCCCGGCTGGCACTGCCGGCGATCGCGCTGTTCGTCAGCCCGGCGGCGGTGCCGGTGCCGCTGCCGGACTACCGCACCGCGTGGCCGGCCGTCCTGTTCGCGGTCGCCGGCGCGGCGGTGCTGCTGTGCTGCGTGGCGGTGCTCGCCGCGCTCGCGGTGCTGCGTGCCGTCTCACCCGCGGTGCTGCGGGAGGCACAGTGACGACCGCGCTGCCCGCCCGCACCGGTGGCCTGTCGGTGTCGGCGCACGGCCTGGTGCACATCTACCGGCTGGAGGGCAACGACGTGGTGGCCCTGACCAGCGTCGACCTGGAGGTGCCGGCCGGCCAGCTGGTGGGCCTGCTCGGCCCGTCCGGGTCGGGCAAGTCGACGCTGATCACCTTGCTGGCCGGGGTGCAGCGACCCAGCGCCGGCCGGTTGCGGGTGGGCGAGCACGACCTGGGCCTGCTGGCCGACGCCGACCTGGACCGGTTGCGGGCGGTCGAGATCGGCGCGGTGCTGCAGTCGGCGGTGCGCAACCTGCTCGGCTACGCCTCGCCGGAGCAGAACGTGGCGTTCGCGCAGAAGGCGGCCCGCCGGTTGGGGGTGCCCGAGCTGCCCCGGCCACGGGAGGTGCTGGACCTGCTGTCGCTGGCCGACTGCGCCGACCGCCGGCTGGTCGAGCTCACCCCGGGCCAGCTGCAGCGGCTGGCGGTGGCGGTCGGCATGGCGACGCTGCCCGGCCTGCTGCTGGCCGACGAGCCGACCAGCCAGCTCGACCACCGCTACCGCGACGAGGTGCTGGCCGCGATCGGCTCGGTCAACCGGGCGGTCGGCAGCACGGTGATCACGGTGACCCACGACCCCGAGGTGGCCGCGCGGATGCCCCGCACCATCACCATCTCCGACGGCCGGATCGGGGCCGAGGGGCACGGCGGCGAGGACTTCGCGGTGCTCGGCCGGGACGGCTCGCTGCAACTGCCGCCGGACGTCCGGGAACGGATCCCACCCGGCACCCTGTTGCGCGTCCAGCTCAATCCGGACGGCACGGTGCTGCTGGACCCGCGCGGCCGGGAGGCCGAGCTGTGACCGGCGCTTGCGGGCGAGTGGGATCGAGGTGCGTTACGGCCAGCTGCTGGCGGTCCGGCCGGCGGACCTGGTGCTGAACCCGGGGCAGCTGGTCGCCGTCACCGGGCCGTCCGGTGCCGGCAAGAGCTCGCTGCTGGCCGCACTGGCCGGCCTGCTCGCGCCGGCGGCCGGCACGCTCAGCGTGGCCGACCGGCCGGTCACCGGGCGCGATGAGGCGGTGGCGTGCGGGATTGTGCTTATTCCGCAGGGAAATGCCCTGCTCCGGGTGCTCACCGCGCTGGAGAACGTGGCGGTCCCACTGGTGGCGGCCCGGCTCCCGGACGCCCGGCAGCGGGCCGAGGCGGCGCTGGCGGCGGTGGGCCTGGACGAGGCCGGTGGCCAGCTGCTGGAGGAGCTGTCCGGCGGCCAGCAGCAACGGGTCGCGGTGGCCCGCGGCCTCGCCGAGCGGGCGCGGTACCTGCTGGCCGACGAGCCGACCAGCGAGCTGGACGCCACCAATCGCGGCCGGGTGATGGCCCTGCTGCGGGCCGAGGCCGACCGCGGCGCCGGGGTGCTGGTGGCCACCCACGACCCGGACGCCGCGGCGCTGTGCGACGCCGAGCTGCGGTTGGACGAGGGGAAAGCCAGCTGGATCGGCGAAGACGGCAGAATCTGAGAACGTTTCTGCTGCCCGGCTCACCTCGACCACGCCTTGGCGATGCCAGACTTGTCCGGTGAGCGACAGGCGCAACGTGCTGGGCACCGAGCTGGAGGAGTGCGGTGCCGACCCGGTCACCGGCTTCTACCGGGACGGCTGCTGCACGTCGGGCCCGCAGGACACCGGCAGCCACACGGTGTGCGCGGTGATGACCTCGGAGTTCCTGCAGCACCAGCGCCAGCTGGGCAACAACCTGATGACCCCCCGGCCGGAGTACGACTTCCCGGGCCTGGGCCCCGGCGACCGCTGGTGCGTGGTGGCGATGCGCTGGCTGCAGTCCTACCGGGCCGGGGTGGCGGCACCGGTGGTGCTGGCCGCGACCAACGAGCTGGCGCTGGAGATCATTCCGCTGGAGTTGCTGCGCGAGCACGCCATCGACGTGCCGACCGACCCCCGCTCGCTGACCGAGTCCGGCTGACTCGGACGCTGATCGGGCTGGCATCGGCCGGTGCTCGGCTCCACTAGATTGGAGGTCGATGGACGCGTCCGAGAACCAGCCCGCCGTCGGCTTCGCCGACCTCGGCATCGACCCCCGGGTGCTGCGTGCCCTGTCCGATGTCGGCTACGAGAGCCCGTCGCCGATCCAGGCCGCCACCATCCCGGCACTGCTGGCCGGCCGGCACGTGGTGGGCCTGGCCCAGACCGGCACCGGCAAGACCGCCGCGTTCGCGCTGCCGATGCTGTCCGCGATCGAGCTGGGGGAGCAGGCGCCGAAGGCCCCGCAGGCCCTGGTGCTGGCGCCGACCCGGGAGCTGGCGCTGCAGGTGGCCGAGGCGATCGGCAAGTACGCGCACTACCTGCCCGGCCTGCAGGTGCTGCCGGTCTACGGCGGCGCCAGCTACGGGGTGCAGCTGGCCGGCCTGCGGCGCGGCGCGCACGTGGTGGTCGGCACCCCGGGCCGGGTGATCGATCACCTGGAACGCAAGAGCCTGGACCTGAGCGGGTTGCGCTTCCTGGTGCTGGACGAGGCCGACGAGATGTTGAACATGGGCTTCGCCGAGGACGTCGAGACCATCCTGGCCGGCACCCCGGCGGACAAGCAGGTGGCGCTGTTCTCGGCCACCATGCCGCCGCAGATCCGCCGGATCGCCCAGCGCTACCTGACCGACGCGGCCGAGATCACCGTCAAGGAACGGACGGTCACCGCGGCCAACACCCGGCAGCGCTACCTGCAGGTGGCCAACCCGCAGAAGATGGACGCGCTGACCCGGATCCTGGAGGTCGAGCCGTTCGAGGCGATGATCATCTTCGTCCGGACCAAGCAGGCCACCGAGGAGCTGGCCGAGCGGTTGCGGGCCCGCGGCCTGTCGGCGGCGGCGATCAACGGCGACCTGGTGCAGGTGCAGCGCGAGCGCACCATCGCCCAGTTGCGCAACGGCACGCTGGACATCCTGGTGGCCACCGACGTGGCGGCCCGCGGGCTGGACGTCGAGCGGATCAGCCACGTCCTCAACTACGACATCCCCACCGACACCGAGTCCTACGTGCACCGGATCGGGCGCACCGGCCGGGCCGGGCGGACCGGTGAGGCGCTGCTGTTCCTCACCCACCGCGAGCGGCACCTGCTGTCGGCCATCGAGCGGGCCACCCGGCAGCGCATCGAGGAGATGGCGCTGCCGACGGTCGAGGACGTCAACACGACCCGGGTGGCCAAGTTCGCCGACTCGATCACCGAGAGCCTGGCCTCGCCGCAGCTCGGGTTGTTCCGCGGGCTGGTCGAGGACTACGTCCGGGAGCACGACGTGCCGGTGGCCGACGTGGCGGCGGCGCTGGCGGTGCTGTCGCAGGACGGCCAGTCGTTCCTGATGGCGCCGGAACCGCCGCCGGTGAAACGGGATTCACCGTCCCGCGACCGAGTGTTCGATCGCGGTGACCGGGCGTTCGATCGGGGTGACCGGGTAGCCGATCGCGGCCGGTCGCCGGCCCGGGTCGCCGGCCGGGGCCGGGCCCGCAGTGACGCGCCGCTGGCCACCTACCGGATCCGGGTGGGCAAGCGGCACAAGGTGCAGCCGGGCGCCATCGTCGGCGCGATCGCCAACGAGGGCGGCCTGAGCCGGGAGGACTTCGGGCACATCGACATCCGGGTCGACCACAGCCTGGTGGAGCTGCCGGCCGACCTGCCGCGCGGCACCCTGGATGCGTTGAGCCGGACCCGGATCTCGGGTCAGCTGATCGGGCTGACCCGCGAGGACGTCGAGCGCCCCGGCCAGCCGCACCGCCCGCGAAAGCCCCGCCGCAGTTACTGAGGTTTGCCGTTATCCGGCTGACAGTGTCTTGTTGACATCGGCTACTGCCAGTACCTGGGCTTCGGCGGCTGCTCCGCTCAACGGTTGGTTGTCGAAGGTCGTCCTCGACCACCTGTAGGACGACAGCGAAATTGTTTGCACAATCTGAACTGCACTCGACTTGCCCATCGTGGCCAGGATCGATTGCATGTCCGCAGCATAGAAATGATGCTTGTCTGTCCGGCCGGGCAAGGCGTACGGATCACCGTAGTTGCAGAAGACCGAACCGGACAATGACGCCCGGTAGGTGACCGTGACATCTCCTTTTCCGGTAGCTCCCAGCATCGTGATGACCTGCCGGTTGTGCGGAGGTATGACGAGATCGTAGGTGGTCTGCGTGCCGAGAACGGTCTTGTGCGACGAACTGCCGGCCTTCTCCCAGTCCTGCTCATAGGACACCGACGTGTCGGATCCGAAGAATCCGAAGGTGAGCCCGATCTTCTCTGACACCACTATTTTGCTGGTATTGGACCAGGAATTTGTCTGAGTGTCCTCCAACGTGGTGGTATCGGTGAACTTGTTGGGAATCGGATTGTCAGTGCCGTTGTCCGCCTCTTTGACGAACAGGGTGTAGTCCTTGATGTCGAGAGGGCCGGGGACGGCGCTTATGGGCTCCAGGGTGAGGGTGACCGGGGTCCAACCGTAGTTTGCGAAGGTGGCATCCTTCCAGTCCGTCGGATCGTTGAAAAAGACATCGTTGGGTGCCTTGTTCCACATCGTCTTGACGGCGTCCTTGACGGATTGGTCGTTGAATATTCCGAATGCCGCGCGGTCTTCCTGCGTGGTCGTGCGGACGAGGGAACCTCCCACGGAGGTTGCATAACTCGAGCCCGAAGCCTGGATCGTTACGAACATGGGTTACCTCCGCGTGAATACCCATCATGCCGATTAGGATGGATATTGGTCATAACATCACCAAGGGCCGGTGTCAATCGTTCGATAACGCCGCTCTCGTGCACCAGCGAGCGGGTGATCTGGCGCTATCTACGCCCAGTTCGCGGTCCGCTACAACTGCCACTACGGTCGGGGCATGGTCAACTGATTACCTGTTCCCATGGCGGCGTCGACACCTGCCCGATCGGCAGGCGGAGTCACCGCCTCCGACACCTTCTATAACTGGTGGTCTGCCCGCCGGAATGGCTGTGTCTTTGTCGAGTTGGACTGGAGGTGCCTCCTCGTCCCATGACAAATCTGGAACGGCTGGGCTACGCACTCATCGGCATCGGCCCGCTGCTCTCGACCGAGGACATAGCGCGGATCACCTGGCAGGCCGTAGCGACAGAACGGCGTTTCTTGGCTGCCGGCGGCCAGCGCGCGAGCGTCGGGAGGCCGGCGGCTGGACAGCGCCGGGCATCGTTAGTTAGGGTCGCCTTACCTAACAAGCCTGCAGAAAGAGATCGCCGTGTCTGGTGGTGGCATCGTCGCCCTGGGAGCCATCGCCGGAGGCACGATCGTGCTGGGGCTGCCCGTCGCCCGATCGCGTGGCCTGTCCCGCAACACCCGGTCACTGCTGAACGCGGTGGCCATCGGCATCCTGCTGTTCCTGTTCTGGGACATCCTCAGCCACGCGGTCGAGCCGGTCGAGGCGGCGCTGCTGGCCGCGCATGACGGTGAGGCGAGCTGGTTGCGCTTCGCCGGCCTGGCCATGGTGCTGGCGCTCGGGGCCACCGTCGGGCTGGTACCGCTGGGGTACTACGACCGCTGGATGGCGGCCCGCCGCACCAGGTTCGGTCCCGGTGCGATGGCGCTGAACGAGCCGGCCAACGAGACCCGCGGCGGGCTGGTGGCCGATCCGACCTTCCGGCTGGCACTGCTGATCGCGGTCGGCATCGGCCTGCACAACTTCTCCGAGGGCCTGGCCATCGGGCAGTCGGCGGCCGGCGGTGAGATCGGGCTTGCGGTGCTGCTGGTGGTCGGCTTCGCGCTGCACAACGCCACCGAGGGCTTCGGAATCACGGCCCCGTTCGCGGCGGCCCAGGTGCGTCCCAGCTGGTCGGTGCTCGGATTGCTCGGCCTGATCGGCGGCGGCCCGACCTTCCTCGGGACGCTGATCGGGCAGTCATTCCAGAACGACGCGGTGTCCATCCTGTTCCTGGCCCTGGCCGCCGGGTCGATCCTGTTCGTCGTCATCGAGCTGATCGGGGTGGCGCTCAAGATGGGTGCCAAGCACGTCCTGTACTGGGGCCTGATCATCGGCCTGGTAGCGGGCTTCGCCACCGACTTCGTGATCACCGTCGCCGGCGTCTGACGGTCTCGAACAAGCCTTCGGCGGCGAGCCCCAGGAGTTCGAGTAAGGGCACTCTGGCGGAGGATAGGGGATTCGAACCCCTGAGGGCGTTAACCCAACACGCTTTCCAAGCGTGCGCACTAGGCCACTATGCGAATCCTCCGCCGAGGAGAATACGGGGCGGATCCGGGTCGGCTCCCACCGGGTCCACGGCCTGGGATGGGCTCAGCGCCGCCGACGACGCCCGGACCCACCATGCCGTTGCCCTTCTGTGAGCAGCACCAGCCGCCGCTCGATCAGTTCCTGGGCGTGGAAGGCCAGCCAGAAGCACAGCGCCGCCAGCGGCAGTTCGGCCAGCAGCCCCATCGCCGCCGCCTCCACCAGGTCCCAGCCACCGGGTGAGGTCATCACGTCGAACCAGGAATCGGCGAGCAGCAGCGCCCCGGTCGCGGACGCGGCGATGGTCAGCCAGCGCGACCGGCGCAGCGCGCTGAGCGCGGTGGCCACCAGCCCGAACAGCAGTCCCACGTCGTAGCCCGCCCAGGCCACGTCGTAGTTCTCCGACAGCTGGTGGGACGGCAGCGTCACCGCGGCGATCACGATCCACGGCAGCAGGACCACCGCGCAGCCGAGGAACACCGGGCCGGCCCACCGGACCAGCCAGGCGTCGAACAGCACCCGGTTGCCGGCCCCTTCGTGGGGCGGCGCCGGCTCATCCAGCCGATCGGCCACCCAGTCGGCGGCCTGCGCCACGGGCAACTCAGCGGGGCTGTCGTCCGGCGATGGCATCGAGGTCAGAACTCCAGCATGGGCGGTATCGGGGCGTGCTAAGAACCTAGTACTCTTCGCCGAACTCCTGGGGGCGCTATGACGGCAGGCACGACCGCGCGAAAGGTGGCCCGCAGCGACGGGTTCAAGGGACTGGCCAAGCTGGGCTTCGCCGCCCGCGGCACCATCTACCTGCTGATCGGCTGGTTCGCGGTGCTGCTGGCCGCTGGGTAAGCGACCACCGGAAGCCGACCAGCGGGGGGCCATGCAGGAGGTGGCCCGGCACAACGGTGGCTTCCTGCTGCTCTGGGTGATCGCGATCGGGCTGACCGGCTACGCGCTCTTCCGGCTCTCCGAGGCCGCCTTCGGGGTGGTCGGCGAGGCGAAGGGACATGAGAAGGGTCCCCGCCTGAAGTCGCTGTTCCGCGGCGTGCCTGTACGCCTTCTTCGCCGTCAACGCATTCAACCTGCTGGCGCACGCCCGCACCAAGAGCCAGGCCGGCCAGCAGCAGCAGCTGACCACCCGGGTGATGCAGCACTCGGCCGGCCGGCTGGCTGGTCGGGATCGCCGGCGTGGTGGTGATCGGCGTCGGCATCGGGCTGATGGTCGAGGGCATCAGGCGCAAGTTCAAGAAGTACTTCGCGCTCGCCGACATGCCGGCCGGCAGCCGGCGGACCGTCTGGTTCCTCGGCACCTTCGGCACCACCGCCCGCGGGGTGGTCTTCGCGCTGACCGGCTTCTTCCTGGTCAGGGCCGCCTGGGACTACGACCCGAAGAAGGCCCGCGGCCTGGACGGGGCGCTGCGCCAGACGGTCGCGGACTCCGACCTGGGCCGGACCCTGGTCGGGGTGGTGCGCGGTCGGCCTGATCGCCTTCGGGCTGTACTGCTACGCCGAGGCCGCCTGGCGGCGCACGTGAGCTCACCTGGGCAGCGATCGGACCGATCGCCCACCGGTCGGCGCGATCCGGCCGGCCACCGCGGCTGGCAGGCGTCGGCGCCGTGGCTGGTCGCCGCGGCGGTGCTGATCTGGCTGGTGCTGGTCGGTGTCGGGCACCTGCTCGGTCACCAGTGGAAGGACAGCGCGCTGGTGCGCTGGGACGCCTCGGTGGACCGCAACCTGGCCGCGCACCGCCACCAGCCGTGGACCGAGCTCACCCACCTGTTCACCTTCCTCGCCGAGACGATGACCGTGATCGGGATCGGGCTGGTGGCCTTCGTGCTGCTGCGACTGGGTCTCAAGCGCTGGCGTGAGCCGCTGTTCCTGGCGGTGAGCCTGATCGGCGAGGTGATCATCTTCGTCTCCACCACCCTGCTGGTGGACCGGGCCCGGCCGCCGGTGAAGCACCTGGACTCGGCGCCGCCGACCTCGAGCTTCCCGTCCGGGCACACCGCGGCCTCGGTCGCCCTGTACGGCGGCCTGGCGGTGATCGCCTGGCGGGTCGGCGCCGCGGCCTGGCTGCGGACGCTGGCCACGGTGGCCGCGGTCGCCGTGCCGGTGCTGGTCGCGCTGTCCCGGATGTACCGCGGGATGCACTACCCGACCGACGTGATGGCCGGAGCGCTGCTGGCCTGCTGCTGGCTGGCGGTGACCAGCACGGTGATCCTGGGTCGGCGGACCTCGACGTGAGCCGGGTCGCCGCCGTGCTCAACCCGGTCAAGGTCAGCGACCTGGCCGCGTTGAAGGCCGACATCGCCGCCCGCTGCGACGGGGAGCAGCCGGACTGGTACGAGACCACCGAGGAGGACCCCGGAGCCGGCCAGGCCGCTGCCGCGGTCGAGGCCGGCGCGCAGTTGGTGCTGGTCTGCGGCGGGGACGGCACGGTGGCCGCCTGCGCCGGGGCGCTGGCCGGCACCGGGGTGGCGATGGCGCTGGTCCCGTCCGGCACCGGTAACCTGCTGGCCCGCAACCTGGGCGTGCCGCTGGAGGTGGCCGAGGCCCTGGACGTCGCCTTCGGACCGGACGAGCGGACGCTCGACGTGCTGGAGGCCGGCGAGCAGCGGTTCGTGGTGATGGCCGGCCTCGGCTTCGATGCCGCGTTGATGCACTACACCAACGAGGACCTCAAGGACCGGATCGGCTGGCTGGCCTACGTTGGAGGCATGGCGAAAGCGCTGCGCCGCACCCCGCGGGCCCGGTTCACGATCACTCTCGACGACGGACACCCCGCAGACCAGTCGGGGGATCGGCGTGCTGGTCGGCAACGTCGGCCAGTTGCAGGCCGGCATCACCCTGCTGCCCGACGCCCGCCCCGACGACGGCCTGCTGGACGTCATCGTGCTGGCGCCGCGCACCCTGCGGGACTGGCCGGCGCTGGTGTGGCGGATCCTGCGCCGCCGTCCGGACTCCGGGCGGCAGGCCGACATCTGGCGGGGCAAGGTGGTGCAGGTCTCGTCCTCGGTCGAGGTGCCGATGGAGTTCGACGGCGACACCTGCGGGGCGGCCTCCGAACTGCGGGTCGAGGTGCTGCCGTCCGCGCTGGTGCTGCGCTGCGGGCGCCCGTGATCGGGTTGCGCCGCAGGCACGCCGGTGCCGACCGGCGGGAGCAGGCCCGTCGCCGCCGGTTCGCCGGCCGGACGCTGCTGGTCTTCCTGATCGGCCTGGTGGCCGCCGCACTGTTCGTGGCGGTGCTGCTGCTGGTCGCGGCACAGGCCGAGTTCGTGATCCGGACGGACCACTCGGTCGCCGCCGACCTGCACCACTACGCGCTGCGGCACCACGCCTTCACCACCCTCATGCGGGCGGTCAGCGACCTGCACAAGACCGCGGTCTGGTTCGTGGTGATGGCCCTGGTGGCCGGCTGGCTGCTGCTGCGCCGGTTGCAGCGGCTGGCCCTGTTCGTCGTCGTCACGGTGCTGGGCAGCTCGCTGCTCAACAACGTGGTGAAGCTGCTGGTCAACCGGGCCCGGCCGCACCTGTCCGACCCGGTCGCGGTGGCCGGCGGCAAGTCCTTCCCGAGCGGGCACGCGCAGGCCGCGATCGTCGGCTACGGCGTGCTGCTCGCGGTCTTCCTGCCGATCATCCCGCGCCGCTGGCGGGGGTTGGCCGTCGGCGTCGGGTCGGCGCTGGTGCTGCTGGTCGGCTTCGCCCGGATCTCGCTCGGCGTGCACTACCTGTCCGACGTGATCGGGGCATTCCTGATCGGAACGGTGTGGCTGATCGGCATGATCAGCGCCTTTCAGACCTGGCGTCGCGAGGCGGGCAAGCGGGTCGCCGACCTGGACGAGGGCCTGGAGCCCGAGCACCGCGAGCGGCTCAAGCCCTGAGCCGGCCGCCGGGGCCGCACGCCTCGGCAGCCGGCCTACCCCTACCGCCGATGCGACTCCGTTGACCGGCGGCCCGTCAGCCGCCGGTGGTCGCGGCCGGCGAGCCGGACGGGCTGGGTGCCGTCGATGCGCCGGACTGATCGGTCGAGCCGGTCGGGTCGGCCGACGCTGCCGAGCCGGTCGGGTCGGCCGACGCTGCCGAGCCGGACGGTGACGGCGAGCCGGTCGGTGACGGAGAGCCGGTCGGGGCCGCGCTGGCCGAACCCGACCCGGTCGCCGGCTTGGCCGGGGCGGTCGCCGCTCCGGAGGCCGGGCTCACCGACCGGCAGCCCAGCAGCGAGTTGCCGCCCCCGCTGCCGATGTTGACCCCGTACGCGCACACCTGGTTGGTGCCGGGGGACAGGGCGATGGAGTAGCTGAACCCGTGCGCGCCGGTGATCGACCACGAGGTGTTGACGTCGTTGCGGACCACCTTGGTCGGACCCCACGCGACGTGCTTGCCGTTGTTGTCGACGACGGTGCCGTTGGCCACACCGGTGTCGGTGAAGTCGAAGGTCCAGCCGGTGACCAGCGCCCGGTTGCCCTGCACGGTCACCGAGTCGAGCCGGCCGATCGGCGACAGCGACACCCGGGACGCCAGGCACCCCAGCCGGCTCTCCTGCCCGGCACCGCGGTTGAGCGCGTGCAGGCAGAGCGTGCTGTCGCCGGCCGGCACCCGCACCTGGATCGAGTACCCGTGCGGGCCGGTGCCGTGCATGGCGGCGTTGATGTCCGGCCGGGAGACGGTGGAGCCGACCGATCCGGCGTAGCGGCCGTTGACGTTGGCCACCACGGTCAGCCCGGTGTCCGGGGCGTCGTAGTCGAAGCTCCAGCCGGTGAGGGTGACCAGGTTGCCCTTCTGGGTCCGGGAGCTGATGCCGCCGATCGGCGAGCCGTCCAGCGGCACGTCGCGGCAGCCCAGCTTGGTGTTGTTGCCGGCACCGGTGTTGATGGCGTACGCGCACACGGTGTTGGCGCCGTCGGCCAGCATCAGCGTCTTGGTGTAGCCGTGGTTGCCGCTGGCGTGGTAGTGCGCGTTGATGTCACCGCGCGGCACCGTGGTCTGGACGTAGGTGAACGGTTTACCGTTGACGTAGAAGAAGATCCGCAGCCCGCTGGACAGCGCGTTCGGATCCAGCGCCCAGCCGGTGACGGTGAGGTAGCGCCCGTGCAGCGACCAGCTGCTCACCCCGCCGAACGGGTCGTCGGTGGGTGCGATCTTGCCGCCGGGCATCAGCAGCCGGGCCTCGGCGGTCACCATGTTCGCGATCGGCGTGCCGTAGCGACCGCCCTGGGTCAGGATCACCACCGCCCACCGGTCGCCGTTGACGAATCCGGTGGAGTTGAAAGCGGGTTGCCCGGCGGCGTTGTCGCCGCCCCAGCCCTGCTTGACCGCGAAACCGGTGGTGGCGCTGGGGATGCCGAAGAACTGGTACATCCCGTCCGAGCCGTACGGGGTGGCGTGGTGCATGGCGTTGCCCAGCCAGTTCCAGATCGTCGCCCGGTGCCGGACGGCGTTGTAGAACGAGGCCATCCCGGCCGCGGTGATCTGGGTGCCGCCCCACCAGCCCGACCGCAGCGGCGGGTAGCCGAGGTTGGGGATGTTGAGCGCCTGCTTGACCCAGTTGATCAGGCTGTCGCCACCGACCCGGCCGTACAGGGCGCTGGCCGAGGCGTCGTCGGACTGGGTGATCATCTTGTACGCGGTGGTCTCGTTCCAGCCGCTCATCTGGCCGGTCAGCAGCAGCCGGGTGGCGATGAAGGTCTTCATCACCGATTCCGAGGCGTAGGTGCTGTTGTAGTCACCGGCCCCGGTGAACGCACCGGTCTGGGTGTCGAGCACCCCGATCGCCGAGCGGTAGCCGTTGCCGTGGGCGTAGTTGACGGCGCTGGCAGCCTGGCTGCTGACCGACGCGCCGGCCGGCGAGCTGGTCGTCGCGATGCTGATCAGACCCAAGACCAGGGCCAGTCCACTGGCGGCGGCCAGCACCCTTTTCCGCATGGTGATACCCATCTTGTCGGCACCGACCGGACTCTGCTGTCCGACGTCCTACCTGGCTGAACGATCCCGTGCTGAATGGAGCTTAGTTACTTCGCCGCTACATAATGACCGGCTCGTCCGGATCGTGCGCGCCGACCCGTCGTGCGCGCCACCAGCCGGGCATCGCTGGCCGCCAGCAGCAGGCCGGCCGCCAGCAGCGCGCCGGTACCGCCGGCGACACCGGCCGCCGCGTAGCCCAGCCCGCCGGCCGCCAGCACCTCGGCGGCCACCGCGACCCGCAGCGACAGCGGTTCGAGCCGGCTCAGCCAGCAGGTGCAGCTGCCGCAGCGCCTGCGCGCTCCGGCACCGGGCCGACAGCAGCACGGCCAGCCCGCGTACCAGCCCGAAGGTCGCGCCGATGGCCACCGCCAGCGCGGGCGAGCCGGTCAGCGCCGCCAGGGCGAGGACCAGGTAGGTCGCCGCGGTCATGATGTAGGTGGCGAAGCCGATCCCGATCTGCACGCCGAAGCCGGCGGCGTACAGCCAGCGGCGGTACTGGGTCAGCCACAGCTCGTTGACCTGCCGGGGGTGCAGCGGAAGCTGGAAGCCGGCCACCCGGCGATCGGCCGCGAGCGCCACCAGGCAGGCCACGGCGCCGGCCCAGAGCGAGACCCCCGGGTGGTCGGCCAGCGGTCGCAGCGCGCCCGCCAGCAACCCGGCGGCCGAGCCGAGCAGCAGCCCGCCGAGCACCGAGCCGAACACGAACCAGCCGGCGGTGAGGGAGAACCGGTTGCCGCGCGAGCGCTCGGACAGCGGGTTGATCGCCGAGATCATCGACAGCCCACACGGCGACCAGGTGCCCCGGGCGCCGGCCACCGCCGCGACGGCGAACCCGGTTGCCACCAGCGCGGCGGTCATACCGGCACCACCTGCTGGTAGTCGGCCTCGTCCTCGGCCAGCGTCCGGCCACCGATCAGGACGGCCGGCCGGCCGGGCTCGGGCGGTGCGGCGTACACGGTGTAGGTGTGCACGCCGGGCAGGTCGGCGATGCTGATGTCGAAGCCGTCACCGTCGCCGTCCGGGCGGTCGAGGTCGGTCCGGTGCCGGGACAGCGCCACGCCGTCGCGGAGGACGGTCAGCTCCAGCCGGCGGCCC
Organism: uncultured Actinomycetota bacterium; assembly: GCA_963796905.1. GTDB lineage: Bacteria > Actinomycetota > Actinomycetes > Mycobacteriales > Jatrophihabitantaceae > Jatrophihabitans_A. Next base: position 299,834 of record CAWCNK010000007.1, read on the forward strand.
GGCCGGTCAGGGTCGTGCGCCCAGCCGGTCAGCCGGACGGTGTCGCCGACCCGCCGCACCCGCTCCAGGACGCCCACCGCGCCGGACTGGTTCACCCGGACGGTGCGCTGCCCGATCAATGGCAGGTCGGTGGCGTCCGTGTTCTCGGCTGTGTCCTTCGTTGCCAGCGCGTAGACGGAGTAGGTGTGCAGCCCGGTGCCGGCCGGGACGGTGAGGTCGAAGGCCCGCCGGCCGTCCCGCACCGGGCCGGTCACCGGGTACCAGTGCAGCGCCTCGTCGTCCTCGTGCACCGCCACCGCCGGCTCACCGCCGGCGTCGGCCAGCCAGCCCACCAGCCGGACGCTGCTGGCGGCCGCCGTCACCGATTCCAGCGCCCCGACCGTGCTGGTGCTCAGCTCGGCCGTCCGGATGCCGGCCGGCGCGAGGGCACTGGCCGGCGTCGCGGTGCCTGCGCCCCGGACGATCGTGCTGTGGTTGCCGATCAGGGTGTTGCCGGTGCCGCCGCCGACGTTCATCGCCCACACCTTGTAGTTGTGCGCACCGGTGGACGCCTTGAACTGCACCTTGAAGCCGTGGTTTCCGCTGATGTGGTAAGCGGAGTTGATATCCGAGCGCAGCACGCCGGTGTGGATGCCCATCAGCGGCTTGTTGTCCTGGTAGATGTTCACCGCGATCGAGGTGCTCGGTGCGTCCCGGTCGAAGGCCCAGCCGGTCAGCACCATGCTGTCGCCGACCGGGTTGCACGAGTCCAGGTGGCCGACCGGCGCGGTGCCGGCGTTGACGGTGATGGTCTTGCTGCCGATCCGCGGGTTGCCGCTGCCGCCCTTGATGTTCATCGCGTACACGGTGAAATTGTGCTGGCCGGCGGGCGCGGTGAAGCGCACCTCGAAACCGTGGTTGCCGGTGATGTGCCGGGAGGAGTTGACGTCCGAGCGGGGCAGGCTGGCGTGGATGCCCATCAGGCCCTTGCCGTCCTGGTAGATCGACACGCTGATCGAGGTGCTGGGCGAGTCCGGGTCGTACGCCCAGCCCTTGATGTGCACGGTGTTGCCGCTGGCCGAGATCTCCTCGACGGCACCGACCGGAACCTTGCCGGTCAGGCATGGCGCGGAGTGGGTGGCGGTGTTGTTGTCGGTGGCGCTGGAGGAGGAGCAGGTGCCGCCGTAGGTCACCCAGGGCGGCGTGCAGGAGACCACCCGGCACAGCACCGGACCGGTGTTCGACCACGGGATCTGGGTGTTGCACTGGCCGTACCGGAACTGGTTGCAGGCCACCCGGCGCTGGTCGCAGGTGGTGGTGTTGCAGCGGCAGGCGTACCGGCCGTCGCGGTAGGCGTTGCAGTCGATGTAGTAGCGGGCGTTGCCGCCGCAGAAGGAGGAGTTGTCGGCCTTCCACCAGCCGCCGATGAACGAGTCCGGCGGGCAGGTGTTGTTGCCGCCGTTGATGGTGCAGCAGAACACCGTGTACCCCTCGGCGCAGGTGTTGTGCGCGCCGCACACCGCGTCGTAGGCGCTGGCCGGCCGGGTGAGGTAGCGCCACGGGCTCACCACCAGCGCGGCGCCGACCAGCGTCGCACCGCCGAGGAAGCCGCGCCGGCTGGCGCGCGGCCGGTCGGTCTGGGGGCGGTCGGTGTGCACCGCCAGCCGGTTGACGATGCGCTCGGCCAGGCTGGCCGTCATGGGCTCACCTCGATCTGTTCCAGGACGGCGTTGGCCTGCTGGGTCAGCGGCACCGCCTGGCGGTGCGAGCCGATCACCACGTACAGGCAGAACGGCCGGCCGGCCTCGGTGAAGAAGTGCTGGAAGCCGGCCTGACCGGCCACCCGGCGCTGCATGCCGTTCGGGTTGAACTGTCCCGGCCGGATGCGTGGGATGCCGACCGGGGCGTACAGCGCGCTGCCCAGGCAGTCCGGGCCGAACTCCAGCAGGGCGAGGAACAGGTGGTCCGGGCCCATCAGCTCGACCGCGCCGGTGCCGTAGTCACCGCGTGAGGCCGGCAGCGCGAAGTTGGCCAGGTGCAGCACCGGGTGGCTGTCCTCACCGGGCCACCCGGTGGCCTGCAGCCGGCCCGGCTGGCCGGTGCCGGCGTCGATGGTGCGCCGGTAGATCCGGCCCTCCCAGCGGGGCAGCAGGCCGACGGTCAGGCCGTGCCCGGCGAGCCGTCGCTGGGTCGGTGTGCTCATCCGCGCTCATCCCGTTCGGTGCGGGGCATACAGGGACTCGTCCTGCGGGCCGATACCGGCGGCCAGCAGGATCCGGTCGACATCGCGCTCGCGGCGGCGGTCGGCGTCCGGCTTGTGCGCCATCGCCGGGTGCCGGCTGTCGTCGACCGACTGGCGGATCAGGCCGCCGACCTGGCTGAACGAGCTGCCCGAGCCCTCGCCCTTGACCCGTCCGGTGTGGCCGTCGGCGACCACCACGTACGGCGAGCCGGGGACGGCGTAGTCGGACCAGGCCTGGCTGGACATCACCAGGTCCACCCCGTCCGGGCACAGCTGCGTCAGCACCGACGGGCTCTCGTCCTCCGGACCCTTGCTGACCACCAGCAGGCGGCTGCCCTGCGGTGTGGTCCAGGAACCGGGCTGGCCGAGCTCGTGCCAGAAACCGCCACAGCCCTCGCAGGAGGAGGACAGGAAAGCCAGCACGGTGTCGTGCTCGACGCCGACGGTGCGCACCGACACGATCTCACCGGCCAGCGTGACCCCGTCGATGTCGTGCGCCTCGGCCCACTCGTCGCGACCCTCGATCTGCTGGCCGGCCACCGGTTCGACCACCCCGGCCGCGGTGCGGAACGGCGGTGCCGCGGTGGGCCGGCCCTCGGCGCCGCCGTCGAGCTGGTGCAGCCGGCGCAGCACGGCGGCGTAGCCGCGCAGCAGGCCGGCCACCAGCACGCACAGCACCGCCAGGATCACCGTTTCGACGATCAGCAGCGCGGTCACCCGGCGACCTCCGCGGCCGTGAGCGGCCCGGCCGCCGCGAGCAGCTCGGGCAGCGCGGTCATCAGCAGGTAGCCGAGGTAGGCCAGCGCGGCGGCGGCCACCAGCAGGCCGGTGGCGGTGGCCGGCCGCCGCCCGAACTCACCGATCAGCGAGGTGCCCGGCCAGGCCAGCGCGACCAGGCCGGCCAGCGCGCAGCCGGCGTTGACCACGGTGTGCCAGTGGCTGACCGCGACCGGGCGGGCGAAGCACCCGCAGTCCTGGCCGGCCTCGCGGCGCACCATCCGCGCCGACAGCGTGGCCAGCACGAGGTAGGCGAGCGCGATCAGAGCGGCCGCGAGCCGGCCGCCGACGACCAGGGCGACTGCCGCGACCAGCAGTTCCACCGCGCCGGACAGCCGATTCGCCGTCGCCGCGCCGAGCCGGTCGGCACCCGGAATGCCCGCGGCCGACAACGCCGAACGGGCGGGGGTGCGGCGCCGGAGCTTGGCCAGCCCGGCCGCCGCGAGCAGCAACGCTGCCGCGCACACCAGACCGATCAACGAGAACTCCCAGCAGCAGCCACAAGATGTGAGGACCATAACAAGCACAACACGCGGGGCCTACCTGTGCAACCGGCGAGCCGCCGTCCGGACGGGTCCGCTACGACCCGGGCACGCGTCAGCCGTTGCGGACGGCCACCTTGGTCACCCAGAACCGGCCGTCCGGCTCCTTGCTGACCGTGACGTCGACCAGCTTGCCGTTGCCCCGGTAGCCGAAGACCGACGGGCCGTCGGCACCGTCGCGGGGCAGGTAGACCGCGGTCTGGCCGGCGCTGGCCAGGAGCTGGCGGGACACCGCGGCCGGCACCGTGTTCGGCAGCACGCAGGCACTCGCCTGGTCGAGCTGGCCGGCGCTGAGCGCTCCCATGTAGGCGTCCGCGGCGTTCTGCGCGACGTCGGTGCCGGTGCACAGGTCGGGCGGGATGCTGATGGTGGGCGAGGCGCTAATCCCGTCGGCTCCCGACGAGCCGGTCGGGGCCGATGAGGGAGGGACCGCCGGGCCGGCCGTCGTCGCGGTGGCGGCGATCGAGGTGGTCGGGTGGCTGCCGCTGCCGGTCGAGCCGCCGCAGCCGGCCAGGGCTCCGGCGGCCAGCAGGGTGGCGAGCACGCCGGCCAGGGCCGGCCGCCGATCAAGCACCATGCGAGATCAGCTCCTCGTGCGGTTCCTCGTGCGGTCAGCTGTCCGGGTGCGAACAGCCATCCGGTGACCAGGTGGGCGGCCGGTGTTCGGCGCGTCCGGCAAAGCTATAGCGAACCGGGGCGGCGGGCCAGTCGGGCAGCCCACTACACTTGCCGCAGACCCCTCGTGCGGCGCTACTCCTGTGAACCTCCCCAGGGCCGGAAGGCAGCAAGGATAAGCAGGCTCTGGCGGGTGCGCGAGGGGTCCCTGTCTGTCTGCACCCGCCGGTCGCTTGCGGCAATGGTGCGCAATAACACCTTTGACTTAGGTGTCTGCGCCAGCGAGGATCCAGGTGGGCCTGCCGCGCGTCGTGGCATTTGCCCCTGCTGGTGGTAGCTGCCGGCGGCCCTGCCGGTAGTCCTGCCGGCCGACGGGCGGAGGCGCCGATGACCCTTCAGCGACTGCCGGACGCCGTGCTGCGTCCACTGAGCGAGACCTCGGCGTTCACCTCGACCGCCGCGCGGCTCAGCGCGGTGATCCGGCTCGGGGTGTTCGGGCACGGTGAGCAGTTGCCGCCCGAACGGGAGCTGGCGGTCCGGCTCGGGGTGAGCCGGGTGAACCTGCGCGAGGCGATCGCGGTACTGCGCGAGGCCGGCATGGTGCAGACCCGGCGCGGCCGGGGCGGCGGCACCACGGTCGTCTACGCCGGCGGCCCCACCGAACTGGTCGGGCCGGACGAGCTGCGCCGGGACCGTCCGATGCTCTGCGACGCGCTGGACTTCCGGCGGATCGTGGAGCCCGGGGCCGCCCAGCTGGCCGCCAGCCGGCAGCTGTCGGCCGACCAGCGCGCCTGGCTGACCGGTTTCGAGGAGCAGGCCGGCGCCGCAGCCGCCGGGCCGGCCCGGCGGCTCGCCGACTCCCGGCTGCACCTGGCGGTGGCCACCCTGAGCGGCTCGCCGATGCTGATCGAGGCGGTGATCCGGGTGCAGGCCTGCCTGGACGGGCTGCTGGGCCGGCTGTCGCTGGTGCCGGCCGGCGCCGAGCAATCCCAGGCATCGCACCGGGCGGTGATCGCTGCGATCCTGGCCGGCAACCCGTCGGCCGCCCGCACCGAGATGGAGCGGCTGTGCGACGGCACCGCCGGGCGGGCGCGGCTGCTGCTGGCATGATCGGCTGGCACCTCCGGCTTCCGGCCGCGCGGGCAGCGGGACCAGCGCGAGAGGTGGGGCAGTGGGCACACGCTTGCTGGGCAGGGTCGCGGTGATCACCGGCGGCTGCTCCGGCATCGGGCTGGCGACCGCCCGGCGATTCGCCGACGAGGGCGCCAAGGTGGTGATCGGTGACGTCAACGCCGAGGCCGGCGCCGAGCTGGCCGCCGAACTCGACGCCACCTTCGTCTCGGTGGACGTGACCGATCCCGAGCAGGTCGATGCGCTGTTCCAGACCGCGGTCGACACCTACGGCAGCCTCGACATCGCCTTCAACAACGCCGAGATCCTGCCGCTGGAGGACGGGTCGATCCTGGCCGCCGGCCTCGAGGACTGGCGCCGGGTGCAGGAGGCGAACCTGACCTCGGTGTACCTGTGCTGCAAGTCGGCGTTGCGCTTCATGCTGGAGCAGAAGCACGGCTCGATCATCAACACCGCGTCCTATCTCGCGGTGCTGGGCAGCGCCGAGTCGCGGATCGCCTACACCGCGGCCAAGGGTGGGGTGCTGGCGCTGTCCCGCGAGCTCGGCGTGCAGTTCGCCCGGGACGGCATCCGGGTCAACGCACTGTGCGCCGGACCGGTGCTCTCGCCGATGGCCCAGGAGCTGCTCGACTCCGACCCGGACAGCGTGGAGCGGCAGCTGGTGCACATCCCGATGGGCCGGCTGGCCGAGCCGCAGGAGATCGCGGCGGCGGTGCTGTTCCTGGCCTCGGACGATTCCAGCTTCATCACCGCGTCGCAGTTCATGGTGGACGGCGGCATCGCCGGCGCCTACGTCACCCCGACCTGATCGGGCCGAGACTCGTCCCACCAAGGAGCAGCAGCACATGGCGATCACGCACCTGCTCCGCTCGCCGGCCAACGCCCGACGCCTGCTGGAAAGCCTGCAGCAGGCAAGCAGTGGCGATCGTCAGGACCGTCCGCAACTCACGTGAGGCTGGTCGTCACCTCCCATGGCTGGGAGGGTTCCGACCGAGTCCTGGTCAGCCGACTATGCCCGGGCGCCGGGCTTCTGCCAGCGCGGGATCCACAGGCCGCGGATGTTCTCCCTGTCCCAGCTGCCCGGAGCCGCCCCGCGTACGTGCGCCACGATCGCGGGCACGCCGTGTTCGACCTGCTTGGCGATCTGCTCGGCGGCGTAGGCCCGGAACGGCTTGCCGGGCACATAGCGGTACGCGCTGCCGCCCGTGGCGGACGCACCGGCCTGGCTGGCCAGCGAATTGGCCATGTAGGCACCCGAGATCGGGTGGTGCTGGGACTGCCAGCTGTGCGTGGCCTCGTGGATCAGCAGCGCCGGATTCGCACCTGGCGTGGCATAGGCCGCCGGGCCGATGTTGATCACCGTTCCCCGCAGCGGTATCCAGACCGTGTACGGCCGGCCACCTCCGCCGACGGCATCGCTGATCCGGATCGCGCCGTAGTCGAGCGAGGACCCGAAGACCGGGACTAGGATGGCCAGCTCGGCCGGGTCGAGGGCGCGGACGCCGGAGGGGCGGGTCATCCCGAACGGCAGCGGGGACATCGGTGGTGCGCCTCCCTTGTCAGCCCGGATCGGTGATGTGCTCCGGACGCACCGGCACCCGGGTCAGCGCCAGCCCGGTCGCGTCCCGGATGGCGGCCACGATGGCCGGCGTGGACGAGATCGTCGGCGGCTCGCCCACCCCGCGCAGGCCGTACGGCGCGTGTGGGTCGGCCAGCTCCAGCACGTCCACCTGCATCGGCGGCATGTCCAGGATGGTGGGCAGCAGGTAGTCGGTGAACGAGGGATTGCGCAGCTTGCCGTCGGCCAGCTGGATCTCCTCCATCACCGCCAACCCGAGCCCCTGTGCGGTGCCGCCGTGGATCTGGCCCAGCACCGCCTGCGGGTTCATCGCCTTGCCGACGTCCTGCGCGGTGGAGATCTGCACCACCTTGACCAGACCCAGCTCGGTGTCGACGTCCACCACCGCGCGGTGCGCCGCGAAGGCGTACTGCACGTGGGCATTGCCCTGTCCCGTCACCGGATCCAGCGACTCGGTCGGCCGGTGCCGCCACTGCACGGTCTCGCTGATCGGCTCGGTCCCGAGCCGGCCGCCCCGTTCGGCCAACCTGGCCCGGACCGCCTCGCAGGCCGCCCGCACCGCGCCGCCCGTCACGTAGGACTGCCGGGACGCCGAGGTGGACCCGGCCGAGCCGATGCTGGTGTCGGCCGGCAGCACCGTCACCTGGGACACGCCCAGCTCGGTGCGCACGATCTGCTGCAGCAGCGTCACCAGGCCCTGGCCCACCTCGGCGGCGGCGGTCTGCACCGAGGCCACCGGGGTATCACCCAGCAGCTCCAGCTGCACCCGGGCGGTGGAGTAGTCGTCGAATCCCTCGGAGAACGCGACGTTCTTGATACCGATGGCGTACCCGACGCCACGCACGACGCCCTCGCCGTGGGTCGTGTTGGACACCCCGCCGGGCAGCTCCCGGACGTCGCGGTCGGCCACCGGCTCGGCCGGCAGTGCCGCGTCGCGTACCCGGCGCAGCAGCTCGGCGACCGGCGCGGCCGAGTCGACCAGCTGCCCGGTAGGCATCACCGATCCCTCGCGCATCGCGTTGCGCAGCCGCAGCTCGACCGGCGACAACCCGCACGCGACGGCCAGCTTGTCCATCTGCGATTCGTAGGCGAAGCAGGCCTGAACCGCGCCGAAGCCGCGCATCGCGCCGCACGGCGGGTTGTTGGTGTAGGCGACCAGGCAGTCCATCGTGACGTTCGGGATCTCGTACGGCCCGAAGCCGAGCGTCGCCGCGTTGGCGGCCACCGCCGTCGAGGACGAGGCGTACGCGCCGCCGTCCAGCACGATCTCGGCCCGCACGAACACCAGCCGGCCGTCGGCGTCGGCACCGTGCTGGTAGCGCAGCACCGCCGGGTGCCGGTGCACGTGGCCGTAGAAGGATTCCTCGCGGCTGTAGACCATCTTGATCGGCCGGCCGGTCCGCAACGCCAGCAGGCAGGCGTGCGCCTGCATCGAGACGTCCTCCCGGCCCCCGAACGCACCACCCACCCCGGCCAGGGTGAACCGGACCTTGGCGGGCGGCAGGCCGAGCGCGGTCGCCACCTGGGCCTGGTCGGCATGCAGCCACTGGGTGGCGATGTAGAGGTCGACGCCGCCGTCCTCGGCCGGCACCGCGAGTCCGGACTCCGGACCGAGGAAGGCCTGGTCCTGCATGCCCACCGAGTACTCGCCGGTCACCACCACCTCGGCGCCGGCCGACGCGGACCCGCGTTCCAGGTGCACCCGGCGCAGCACGTTGCCCTCGATGCCGTGCCCGGGAACGGGATTCTCGTGCACCAGCTCGGAATCGGGGGCACTGGCCGCCACCGCGTCGGTCACCGGGGCCAGCACCTCGTAGCGCACCACGATCTTCTTGCAGGCCTGCCGGGCGATCTCGGGATGGTCGGCGGCCACCAGCGCCACCGGCTCACCCTGGTAGCGCACCTCGCCGTCGGCGAGCACCGGCTGGTCGGCGACCTCCAGGCCGTAGCGGTTCTGCCCGGGCACGTCCTCGGCGGTCAGCACCGCGTGCACCCCGACGGTGGTCAATGCCTCGGTGATATCGATGGAAACGATCCGGGCCCGGGGATGCGGGCTACGCAGGGTGGCACCCCACAGCATGTCGTCCAGCCACATGTCCGAGGAGTAGGCGAACTCGCCGCGCACCTTGAGGATGGCGTCCGGACGGACCGGGCTGGTGCCGATACCGCCGGCCACCACGGTGCCGGTAGTGGTGGTGCTGCTCATCGGCCCACCAGCCGGGCGCCGGCGGCGGTCGCCTCACGGGCCAGCCGGCCACTGTCGGCGGTCAGCAGGGTGGCATCGGCGACCACCGCCCGGCCGTTGACCAGCAGCAGCCGCAGCGGGGCGGTCGAGGAGAACGCCCAGCAGAACACCGGGTCGACGCCGCCGGCCTGGCCCAGCTCGTCCAGCCGCCAGACCGCCACGTCGGCGAGCTTGCCCGGTTCGAGCGAACCCAGTTCGGCGTCCCGGCCCAGGCAGCGGGCACCACCCATGGTGGCCAGCCGCAGCACCTCGCGCGCGGTCAGTGCCTGCGGGCCGCCCCGCAACCGGGCCACCACCATCGCCGAGCGCAGCTCGTCCACCAGCCGGCCGGCCTCGTTGGAGGCAGCGCCGTCCACCCCCAGCCCGACCGGCACGCCGGCGTCGATCAGCTCCCGCAGCCGGGCACTGCCGGCGCCCAGCCGGCCGTTGGACGTCGGGCAGTGCGCCACCGCGGTGCCGGTGAGGGCCAGGCTGGCGATCGCCTCGTCCGACAGGTGCACGCAGTGCGCCAGCCACACGTCCGGGCCCAGCCAGTCCAGCTCGGCCAGGTACTCGGCCGGCGTTTGGCCATAGGCCTGCTGGCAGAACTCGTCCTCGTCGGCGGTCTCGGCCAGATGGGTGTGCAACCGGACGCCCTTGCCGCGGGCCAGCTCGGCGGCCTCGCGCATCAGCTCGGCGGTCACCGAGAACGGCGAGCACGGTGCCACCGCGATCCGGGTCATCGCGGCCGGCGACGGGTCGTGCCAGCGGTCGATAGCCGACTCGGTGGCGATCAGGATCGCCTCCCGGTCCTCGACCACCTCGTCCGGCGGCAGTCCGCCGGACGACCGGCCGAGGTCCATCGAGCCCCGGCAGGGATGGAACCGCACCCCGATCTCGGCCGCCGCCTCGATGGTGACATCCAGTAGATCGGTTTGAGAGGAATTGCTTTTAGGGAATACGTAGTGGTGGTCAGTGCTGGTGCTGCAGCCGGACAGCGCCAGCCAGCCCAGGTTGGCCGAGGCGCCGGCATGCACCGCGTCTGCATCGAGCCGGGCCCAGATCGGGTATAGCTCGGTCAGCCAGCCGAACAGGGTGCTGTCGGCGGCGTACCCGCGGGTCAGCCACTGGTAGAGGTGGTGGTGGGTGTTCACCAGGCCGGGTGTCACCAGGCAGCCGGTGGTGTCGAGCAGTTGGGCGCCGTCGCGCAGCTCGTCCGGGGCCGGCCCGGGGCCGACCGCGACCAGCACGTTGCCGTCGATCACCACGTGCCCGGAAGGGAATTCGGTCTCACCGGCGTCGACGGTGGCGACGTGGCCGCCCTCCAGCACGATCATCGCCGTTCCCGCCGGGCTACGGCTGCCGCCTGGACCGCCTCGAGGATCTGCTGGTAGCCGGTGCACCGGCACAGGTTGCCGGCCAATGCCTCGCGAATCTCGACCAATTGAGGATCCGGGCGGCGCTCGAGCAGGTCGTGGGTGGCCACGATCAGGCCGGGCGTGCAGAAGCCGCACTGCACCGCGCCCGCGTCGATGAAGGCCTGCTGGATCTCGTCCAGGTCGTCCTGCCCCCCAGAACCGGGCAGCCCCGCCAGTCCCTCAATGGTCCGGACGTCGCGTCCCTCGGCCTGGCCGGCCGCCACCAGGCAGGCGCACGCCGTCACGCCGTCCAGGTACACCGTGCAGGAACCGCACTCGCCCTGCTCGCAGGCGTTCTTGCTGCCGGGCAGGCCCAGCCGCTCGCGCAGCACGTACAGCAGGCTCTCGCCCTCCCAGACGTCGTCGACCTGGCGGGGCTCGCCGTTGACCGTGGTGTTCAGGCGCATGATCGGTACTCCTGCCAGGCCCAGCCCAGGGTGCGCCGGGCCAGCACCGCCAGCGCGTGCCGGCGGTAGCGCGCGGTGCCCCGCAGGTCGTCGATGGGTGCCGCGGCGGCGGCCACCAGCTCGCCGAACCGGGTGGCCAACCCGTCCGGCAGCTCGGCGCGGGACTGCCACCAGCCGCCCGCGGTCAGCTCGCCGGCCAGGAACGCCTCGGCCTCGGCGGCCCGCACCGGGGTCGGGGCGGCCGAACCGATGCCGGTCCGAACGGTTTCCGCCGTGGGATGCAGGGCGACCGCGAACGAGCAGACCGCGATCACCATCGCGTTGCGGGTGCCGACCTTGGCGAACTGGCAGGGCCCGGCGCCGGTCGGCAGCCGGACGGCCCGGATCAGCTCGTCCGGTGCCAGCGCGGAGCGCTTCGGCCCGAGGTAGAACCCGTCCACCCCGATCAGCCGGCTGCCGCGCACCGAGGCCACCTCGACCGTGGCGTCCAGCGCCAGCAGCACCGGATGGCTGTCGCCGGCCGGCGAGGCCGAGCCGAGGTTGCCGCCGATCGAACCGCGGTTGCGGATCTGCGGGGAGCCGATGGTGCGCGAGGCCATCGCCAGGCCCGGCAGCCGGTCGCCCAGCTCGGTGATCACCCGGGCGTAGGGGAGGGTGGCGCCGAGCACCAGCTCCGCGCCGTCGGAACCCCAGTCGGCGAGTTCACCGATCGGGTTCAGGTCCAGCAGCGCCTCGGGACGGCGCCGGTCGAAGTTGAGCTCGACCATCAGGTCGGTGCCACCGGCCAGCGGCGCGGCGTCCGGCTGGTCGGCCTTGGCCGCCAGTGCGTCCGGCCACGACCCTGGTCGCAGGAAGTCCACCTACCGCCCCTTCCGTCTCCGGGCGACGATAGCCGGGGCGGGTCGGAAATGCTCGGTCCTCGGCAGTGGCTCGAACCGCGCCGCTCGGGACGCCGGTCAGGACGTGAGTCAGGACGCTGGCTAGGACCAGGCCGGTCCGGCGTCCGGTGCGTCGTCGGCCAGCAGCTGGCCCTCGATCAACCCGTACGGGCGGTCCGCGGCGAGGTAGACCTCGTTGTCGTTGTCCAGCCCGAACGGGCTCAGATCCACCAGGAAGTGATGCTTGTTCGGCAGCGCCAGCCGCACCTCGCAGGCCTCGGGAACCTCGGCCAGCAGCCGGCAGCCCATCGCATACAGGCTCTGCTGCAGCGAGTAGCTGTAGGTGCCCACGAAGGCGTCCACCAGCGCCTGCCGGGCTCGCGGGTAGGCCGCTGCCCAGTCGCAGTCGGCGTCCCGGAACCGCCAGCGGGCCTCGACGCTGGTGGCCAGCACCCGGTCGGTGGTCTCGGCCAGCGTGGTGAACTCGTCCCGGGCGAAGCCGGAGAACTCCGAATCGGTGGTGTTGAGCAGGGTCAACTCGCGCAGCCCGCCGACCACCCAGCTGCCGGACTGCTGGTCGTGCAGCACGGTCACGGTGCGCACCTCGGCGCCGGAGCGGACCAGCGAGTGCGGACCGACCGACGTCCAGCCGAAGCTGTCCAGCTGCACCCGGGCCCGGCTGATGCCGGGCTGGCGGCCCACGAAGTGCCGGGCCAGCGCCAGCGCGAACACCTCGGGCTGGACGGCGCCGAGCTGCCGGGCCAGCGCGTAGACGGTGTTCTTCTGGGTGTCGGTCGGCAGTACCCGGTCGTTGTCGCCGGACAGGTGCACCTCGCGCATGTCGCCGGCCAGGCTCACCGAGACGTTCCAGTCCGACAGGGCATGCGGCTCGGCGCTCCGGTCGACGTGCACCACCCGTACCTCGGCCTTGCCGTACCGGTTGTCGCCGAGAATCGCCATCAGCCCAGCCCCGTCATTCAGCTGCCCCGGTAGGTCGAGTACGCGAACGGGCTGAGCAGCAACGGCACGTGGTAGTGCTGGCCGGCTCCCTCGGCCCGGAAGCTGATCACCACCTCCGGGTAGAACGCCTGCGGCCCCAGGTAGCTGCCGGTGTCGAAGACCAGCCGGTAGTTGCCGGCGGCCAGCCCGGGGGACAGGTCGGCGATCCGGCCGTCCGGCCCGGTGACCCGCTCGGCCAGCAGCGTCCAGCCGTCCGGGCCGTGCTGCTCCAGCCGTACCACGAGTCCTGCCGCCGGACGGCCGCGCACCGCGTCCAGCACGTGGGTGGACAGGCTCACCGAAACGCCCCACTCATCGAAATGCCTTGGCCAGCCGCAACCGGACGATCTTGACCAGCTCGCCGCGGACCACCTCGCGTTCGGCGATCGGGTCGTTGCGCAGCCGGGACCGCAGGCTGGCCAGCATCGTCTCGGCCGACAGGCCGGTGGCGCAGATCAGGAAGAGGTGCCCGAAGCGCTGCTCGTAGGCGAGGTTGCCGGCGGCCAGCTCCTGGCGGACCTGCTCGGCCGCGCCGGTGGTGCCGGCCTGTTCCTGCCGGGACCAGCCGTCGGACCTGGCGTCCAGCCCGCTGCCGGCGGCGGCGCGTTCGCCGATCCGGGGGTGGCTGGCCAGCACCGCGGCCAGCTCGGTCCAGTCCAGGGTGGCGAGCAGCGCGTCGGAGGCGACGGTGAGCCGGTCCAACCGGCCGTACGGGCGCCCACTGACCAGCCCGGAGATCCAGCGCCGGCTGGTGCAGCACGGCAGCAGCTCGGCGGCGGCGTCGGCGGCCGGAGCCACGTCGAACTCGGCTACCGGGATCGGGCCGACCTGTGTTGGGTCCACACCGCACCACCACCCCTCTGATCCCAACCTAGCCCGAGAACCTAGCGCCAGGCTGCAGAAAACCGCTCGGATTCGCCGGCCGGACGTGTTGGATGAGCTGGTGACCGAGCTGCTGCTGCGTGCCCGCCGGATCGTCACCCCGGCCGGCGAGCGGCCCGGCGCGGTGCGGGTCAACGGCGGCCGGATCGTCTCGGTCGAGGACTACGACTCACCCGCCGGCGGTCCCACCGAGCTGAGCATCGACGACGACTGCGTGCTGCTGCCCGGGCTGGTGGACTCGCACGTGCACGTCAACGAGCCCGGCCGGACGGAGTGGGAGGGCTTCGCCAGCGCCACCGCGGCGGCTGCCGCCGGCGGCATCACCACGCTGGTGGACATGCCGCTCAACAGCATCCCGCCGACCGTGGACCTGCCGGCACTGCGGGCCAAGCAACAGGCCGCGGCGGGTCGGGTGCAGGTGGACGTGGCCTTCTGGGGCGGCGTGGTGCCGGCCAACTGCGCGGGTTCCGGTGGCGAGCTGCATGCCCTCCACGATCTGCACAGTGCCGGGGTGGCCGGTTTCAAGTGCTTCCTGCTGGATTCCGGGGTGCCGGAGTTCCCGCCGCTGGACCGGGCCGGCCTGCGGTCGGCGATGGCCACGATCGCCGGCTTCGGCGGGTTGCTGATCGCCCACGCCGAGGACCCGGCGGTGATCGACTCGGCTCCGCAGCCCGGCGGCCCCAGCTACCGGGACTTCGTCGCGTCCCGGCCGGACCAGGCCGAGACCGAGGCGATCGGCTGGCTGCTGGACGCGGTGCGCGACACCGGCTGCCGGACGCACCTGGTGCACCTGTCCAGCGCCGCCGCGCTGCCGCGGCTGGCCGCCGCCCGCGCCGAAGGGCTGCCGATCACCGTCGAGACCTGCCCGCACTACCTGTCCCTGTTCGCCGAGCAGGTGCCCGACGGCGCGACCCAGTTCAAGTGCTGCCCGCCGATCCGTGGCCGGCGCAACCGCGAGCTGCTGTGGCAGGCGCTGGCGGACGGCCTGATCGACTGCGTGGTGTCCGACCACTCGCCGTGCACCGCCGAGCTCAAGCGGCTGGAGTCCGGCGACTTCGGCGCGGCGTGGGGCGGCATCGCCTCGGTGCAGCTGTCGCTGCCGGTGACCTGGACCGAAGCCAGCCGCCGTGGCCACCGCCTCACCGAGCTGGCCGGCTGGATGGCAGCGGCGCCGGCCCGGCTGGCGGGGCTGCCCGGCAAGGGCGCGATCGCGGCCGGCCACGACGCCGACTTCGCCGTGTTCGCCCCGGACGAGACCTTCACCGTGGAGCCGGCCCGGCTGCTGCACCGCAACCCGATCACGCCCTACGCCGGGGTTAGGCTGCGCGGCGTGGTGCGACAGACCTGGCTGGCCGGCCGGCCGATCGACGGGCACGTCCCGCGGGGTGCGCTGCTGCGCCGCGGCGAGCGCCGGGCGGGCACTGCCGTCGAAAGCAGCTGGTGAGCGCGCCGTGAGCACCCATCTGGCCGAGTTCCGCGGCCTGCCCGACCTGGCCGGCCGGACGCTCGGCGCCGGCGTGGTGTGGAGCAACGACGACTTCTTCGCCAGCGCGCACAACCTGATCAACCCCGGCCCGGCCGGTCACGACCCGGCCGCCTTCGACGCCCGCGGCAAGGTCTACGACGGTTGGGAGACCCGGCGCCGGCGCGACCGGGACGGCCGAGCTGCCCACCCGGCGGACGAGGTGATCGTCCGGCTGGCGGTGCCGGGGATCGTGCGGGGGGTGCTGATCGACACCAGCCACTTCACCGGCAACTACCCGCCGTACGCCTCGGTCGAAGGCGCCATGCTGCTCGGCTACCCGCCGGCCGACCAGCTGCGCAACGCCGAGTGGACCCCGCTGCTGGCCCGCTCCGAGCTCGCCGGCGACACCGAGAACGCCCATCCGGTGTTCGCCGCCGACCGGCTGAGCAGCCACGTCCGGTTGCGCATCTACCCCGACGGCGGCGTCGCCCGGCTGCGGGTGCACGGCGAACCGGTCGCCGACCCGCGGTTCCTGGGCGGCCGGGTGGACCTGGCGGCAACCGTCAACGGCGGCCGGATCCTCGGCTGCAGCAACCGCTTCTACTCCGCCCCGGCCAACGTGCTGGCCCCCGGCCGGTCGGCGGTGATGTCGGACGGCTGGGAGAACGCCCGCCGGCGCGACGACGGCAACGACTGGCTCGACATCGGGCTGGCCGGCGCCGGGGTGCTGCACTCGGTGGTGATCGACACCTCCCGTTTCGTCGGCAACGCTCCCGCGGCGGCCCGGCTGACCGACCTCGACACCGGTGCGGAACTTTTGGCGCGCACCGCGCTGCAGCCCGACACCGAGCACCGGTTCAAGATCGGCTCGTCCGTGCCGGTGCGCCGGGTGCGCCTCGACGTCTACCCGGACGGCGGCATCTCCCGGCTGCGGCTGTTCGGCGAGCTCACCGCCGAGGCGCGTGCCGAGCTCGGCCGTCGCTGGCTGTCGTTGCTGACCGGTGAGGTTGCGGCCGGCATCGCCGCCGACGAGCTGTTCGACTGATGGATCGGTCCGCCGATCCCGGGCTGGTCGCCGAACTCGCCGACCGGACCGACGAGCTGCTGGCCGGCGACGACGCCGAGCGGGCCCGCCGCTACCCGGGGCCGTCCGCGGCCCGGCAACCGGTGCACACCGCCTACGTCCCGGCCGACCGGTTCACCGCGACCACCCCACGACAGTGGGGCAAGGCGGCGCTGCGGGCGCTGGCCGAGCACGGCCCGCTGCCCGGCTTCGACCCCGCCGAGCACGACGCGGTGCGCGCCAAGCTGGAGCGGGAACCCATCGAGGACCTGCGGATCGACTTCGAGGACGGCTACGGCGTCCGTCCGGACGAGGTGGAGGACGCCGCCACGGTCGCGGCGGCCGAGGCGCTGGCCGAGCTGCTAGCCGGCAGTAGCGGGGCGCCGGCGTTCAGCGGGCTGCGGATCAAGTGCCTGGAACCGCCGGTGCGCCGGCGCGGGCTGGCCACCCTGGTGTTGTTCCTGGATACCCTGCTCGCCCGGACGGCGCTGCCGGCGGGTTTCCGGATCACCCTGCCCAAGGTGACCTCGGTGGTGCAGGTGCAGGCGATGGCCGAGTGCTGCGCCCTGCTGGAATCCCGGCTGGAACTCGCCGCCGGGCAGCTGCGGTTCGAGATCCAGGTGGAGACCCCGCAGGCCGTCCTCGGCCCGGACGGCACCGCGCTGGTGGCGCCGATGCTCACCGCCGCGGCCGGCCGGTGCGCGGGCCTGCACTACGGCACCTACGACTACAGCGCCTCGCTCGGGATCGCGGCGGCCTTCCAGTCGCTGGACCACCCGGCCGCCGACCATGCCAAGGCGGTGTTGCAGTTGGCCGCGGCCGAGACCGGCGTGCCGGTGTCCGACGGTTCGACCAACGTGCTGCCGGTGGGCGACACCGCCGCCGTCCGGGCCGCCTGGCGGCTACACGCCGACCTGGTCCGGCGCTCGCTGGAGCGCGGTTTCTACCAGGGCTGGGACCTGCACCCGGCCCAACTGCCCAGCCGGTACGCCGCCACCTTCCGGTTCTTCACCGACGGGCTGGCCGCCGCCCAGGCCCGGCTGGCCGCCTACCGGCAGCGGGTGGAGACCGGCATCGCGGACGAGCCGGCCACCGTCCGGGCGCTGACGGACTACCTGGCGCGCGGGGTGGCCTGCGGGGCGGTCACCGAGCACCAGGCGTCCGGTCCGGGGACGGCATCGCAGCTCAGCGGCTGACGGTAGGGTGGCCCGGTGGCATTGGCGCTGTATCGGAAATACCGCTCTGCCGACTTCTCCGAGCTGATCGGGCAGGAGCACGTCACGGCTCCGCTGATCCAGGCGTTGACGGCCGGCCGGATCAACCACGCGTACCTGTTCTCCGGTCCCCGGGGCTGCGGCAAGACCTCCAGCGCCCGGATCCTGGCCCGGTCCCTGAACTGTGTGCAGGGCCCGACGGCCACCCCGTGCGGGCTGTGCGAATCCTGCGTGGAGCTGGCGCCCAACGGCCCCGGCTCCATCGACGTGATCGAGATCGACGCGGCCAGTCACGGTGGGGTGGAGGACGCCCGGGACCTGCGGGAGCGGGCCTACTACGCCCCGGCGCGCGACCGCTACAAGGTCTACATCATCGACGAAGCGCACATGGTCACCACCCAGGGCTTCAACGCGCTGCTCAAGCTGGTCGAGGAGCCACCGGAGTTCCTGGTGTTCATCTTCGCCACCACCGAGCCGGACAAGGTGCTGCAGACGATCCGGTCCCGTACCCACCACTACCCGTTCCGGCTGATCCCGCCGTCGGTGCTGCGTGGGCACCTGGAGCGGATCTGCCAGGCCGAGGGCGTCACGGTGGAGCCGACGGTGTTCCCGCTGGTGGTGCGGGCCGGCTCGGGCTCCGCCCGAGACTCGCTGTCGGTGCTGGACCAGCTGCTGTCCGGCGCCGGGACCGAGGGGGTCACCTACGCCCGGGCGGTCGGCCTGCTCGGCGTCACCGACTCGGCGCTGCTCGACGACATGACCGACTCGCTGGCGGTCGGGGACGCGGCCGGGGTGTACGCCACCATCGACCGGGTGGTGGAGGCCGGCCACGACCCGCGCCGGTTCGCCGCCGACCTGCTGGACCGCTTCCGCGACCTGATCGTGCTGGACGCGGTGCCGGACGCGGTGGACAAGGGGCTGATCGACTACGCCGGTGACCAGGCCAACCGGATGGCCGACCAGGCCCGCCGGATCGGGCTGGCCAGCCTGGTCCGGTTCGCCGACATCACCCACACCACGCTGACCGACATGCGCGGCACCACCTCGCCCCGGCTGATGCTGGAGCTGCTGTCGGCCCGGATGCTGCTGCCGGACGCCGCCGCGGACTCGGCGGCGCTGCTGCAGCGACTGGAACGGCTGGAACGGCGGCAGGGGCTGGCTGCGGGAGCCTCGGCGGCACCGGTCGAGCCGGCGACCCGACCGGCCCGGACGGTGGCGGCACCGGCGACATCGGCGGTACCGGCTAGAGCGGAGACCGCGCCGACCGCAGGGTCGCCGCAGCCGACGTCCATTCCTGTTCGGTCCAAGGCGGAAACGGCACCGCCGGCGGCGGTGGCACCGGCGAAGCCCGAAGCCGCCCCGCCGAAGGCTGAGCCCGTCCAGGCAAAGGCCGCACCTGCGCAGACAGAGGCCGCACCTGCGCAGACAGAGGCGACGGCCGAGCAGCCGGCCGTGGCTGGGCCGGCCGGCGCCGACCGGCCGGCGGATGCTCCCACCGCCCCGGCCGAGCTGGCCGCAGAGCCCAAACCGGCTGCTGAACCCGCTGTCACCGCTCCCGTGCCGGCTGCCGGCAACGCCGCACCGGCTGGCGCGGGGCCGGACTCCAACGCGTTGCGGCAGCTGTGGCCGGAGGTGATGGCGGCGCTGCGGGACCGCAGCAAGGTCAAGTGGGCCATGATGAACGAGGTGGTGATCGCCTCGGTCGAGGGCGAGGCGGTCAACCTGCTGGCCCCTCCGGCACTCGCCAGGCGGATCGCCGACGAGAGCAACCTGTCCGTGCTGCGCGAGGTGCTGCAGTCGGTGGTGTTCGGCAACTGGCAGCTGTCGGTCAGCCCCGCGTCAGCCGGCAACGGCGCGGCAACCGGGGCGCCGCCGCCGGTCGACGACGAGCCGAGGCCCGACCCCGACTACGAGCCGCCGCCGCGGGCCGAGCGCCCGGCACGGGCGGCCCGGCCGCCGGCACCCGACCCGGCGCCGCCGCCACCGCCTCCGGTGGCCGAGGACGACGGGGTGGACGAGGAGGCCGACGAGGTGCACAGCTCGCGCCGCTCCGGTGGCGACGCCGAGGCGGCGGCCATGGAGTTGTTGCAGAACAGCCTGGGTGCGCGTCCGATCGATGCGTCCTGAGCCCTTGGCGGCTGAGGGTCAGCCGGACGAACTGATCCGGGTCTGCTTCGTCTGCACGGGCAATATCTGCCGCTCACCGTCAGCCGAGGTGGTGTTGCGGGCCCGGCTGGCCGAGGCCGGCTGGGGTGACCGGGTAGTCGTCGACAGTGCCGGCACCGGTCCCTGGCATGCCGGCAACGACATGGACCCGCGGGCCCGCGAGGCGCTGGTCCGGCGCGGTTACGCGCCGCCGGTGCACGTGGCCAAGCAGTTCGGGGTGGGTGACTTCGCCGACCGCGAGCTGGTGATCGCACTGGACGGCGGCCACCGGGCCCGGCTCGGCCAGCTGGCCCGGCTGGCCGACGACCCCTCCGACGCGGCAGCCTCGATCAGCCTGCTGCGCGGCTACGACCCGGCCGCGGTGGCCGCTGGCGAGCTGGACGTGGCCGATCCGTACTACGACGGCGAGGCCGAGTTCGACGCGGTGCTGGCCCAGATCGAGACGGCCTGCGCCGGCCTGGTGGGCATGCTGGGCCGCCGGTTGCGGACGGGCGACACCCAGCCGGCGCGGTAGCTGGCCGCGTCCGGCGGAACTGACAGTGCCGAGGGTTAGGCTTGCCGCGTTTCGGCGCGACCCCGGCAGGCGTCCGCCCCGACCGCAGCAGAAAGAGACCGACGTGCGACCAGGTGGCCAGCCCAACATGCAGCAGCTGATGAAGCAGGCGCAGAAGATGCAGCGGCAGCTCGCCGAGGCGCAGGAGGAACTTGCCGGCACCGAGGTGGACGGCTCGGCCGGCGGCGGCCTGGTGCAGGCCAAGGTGACCGGCAACGGCGAGCTGCTGTCGATCACCATCGACCCGAAGGCGGTCGACCCCGAGGACATGGAGACCCTGCAGGACCTGGTGGTCGTCGCGATCCGCGATGCCACCCGGCGGGCCGGCGATCTGGCGTCGGACAAGCTCGGCCCGCTGACCGGTGGCATGGGTGGCATGGGCCTCGGCGGGCTGGGTATCCCCGGCCTGTGAGCTCGCGTTGATGTACGAGGGTGCGGTCCAGGATCTGATCGACGAGCTGGGCCGGTTGCCCGGCATCGGGCCCAAGAGCGCGCAGCGGATCGCCTTCCACCTGTTGGCGGCCGAGTCCGTGGACGTCGACCGGCTGGCCAGCGTGCTGCGCCGGGTCAAGGCCGAGGTGAAGTTCTGCCGGATCTGCGGCAACGTCACCGACTCCGAGGAGTGCCGGATCTGCCGGGACGCCCGCCGGGACCTGACGGTGATCTGCGTGGTCGAGGAACCTAAGGATGTGATCGCGATCGAGCGCACCCGGGAGTTCCGGGGGCGCTACCACGTGCTGGGTGGTGCGATCAGCCCGATCGACGGCATCGGCCCGGACGACCTGCGGGTGCGCGAACTGCTGCACCGGCTGTCCGACGGCACCGTCACCGAGCTGATCCTGGCCACCGACCCGAACCTGGAGGGCGAGGCGACCGCCACCTACCTGGCCCGGTTGATCAAGCCGATGGGCGTCACGGTGAGCCGGTTGGCCAGCGGCCTGCCGGTCGGCGGCGACCTGGAGTACGCCGACGAGGTCACCCTCGGCCGGGCCTTCTCCGGCCGCCGGGCCATCGAATAGCGCGGGCTACCGGGCCCGGGCGATCCGGTTCACCCCGCTCATCACGGCATGCAGTGACGCCCCGACGATGGACTCGCTGATGCCGACGCCCCACAGCACCTTCTCGCCTACCTCGATCTCGAGGTAGGCGGCTGCCTCGGCGTCCCCGCCGGAGGTCAGCGCGTGCTCGGAGTAGTCCAGCACCCGCAGGCCGATGCCGCCCAGTCCCATGTCCGGCTCGGACACCGCCTGGCAGAAGGCATTGATCGGGCCGTTGCCGAGCCCGCTGACGTCGTAGTCCTGGCCGAAGGCCCGCACCCGGGCGTTCACCCGGGTCAGGCCGCCGTCGTCGGAGGCGGAGAACGAGACCAGCGCGAAGGCCGCCTCGGAGTCGAACAGGTACTCCGAGGAGAAGACCGACCACATGGTGGCCGCGTCCACCTCGCCGCCGGCGCCCTCGGCGGCCCGCTGGATGACCTGGCTGAACTCGATCTGCAGCCGGCGGGGCAGGTCGAGCGAGTGCTCGGTCTTCATGATGTAGGCCACCCCGCCCTTGCCGGACTGGCTGTTCACCCGGATCACCGCCTCGTAGCTGCGGCCGACGTCTTTCGGATCGATCGGCAGGTACGGGATCGCCCAGGGCATCTCGCCGACCGGCCTGCCGGCCTCGGCGGCGGCCCGCTCCAGCGCGGAGAAACCCTTTCCGATCGCGTCCTGGTGCGAGCCCGAGAACGAGGTGTAGACCAGGTCGCCGGCGTACGGGTGGCGCTCGTGCACCCCGATCCGGTTGCAGTACTCGGCCGTCCGGCGGATCTCGTCGATGTCGGAGAAGTCGATCTGCGGGTCGATGCCCTGGCTGTAGAGGTTGAGCCCCAGCGTGACCAGGTCGACGTTGCCGGACCGCTCGCCGTTGCCGAACAGGCAGCCCTCGACCCGGTCCGCGCCGGCCAGCACCGCCAGCTCGGCATCGGCCACCGCGGTGCCCCGGTCGTTGTGGGTGTGCACCGACAGCGCCACCGCGTCCCGGTTCGGCAGGTTGCGGCTCATCCACTCGATCTGGTCGGCGTAGACGTTGGGGGTGGAGCGCTCCACCGTGCACGGCAGGTTCAGCACGATCTCCCGGTCCGGCTCGGGCTGCCAGACCTCCATCACCGCGGTGCAGATCTGCAGTGCGTAGTCCAGTTCGGTGTCCATGAAGATCTCGGGGGAGTACTCGTAGCCGAACTCGGTGGCCGAATCGCCGCTCAGCAGGTACTGCTCGGCGTACTTCACGACCGCCCGGGTGCCGTCCACGGCGATCGCGGTGCACTGCTCGCGGCCGTCGCCGGGAAAGCCGAACACCACGTTGCGGAACACCGGCGCGGCGGCGTTGTACAGGTGCACGGTGGCCCGGTGCGCCCCGACCAGCGACTGGACGGTGCGCTCGATCAGCTCCTCCCGAGCCTGGGTCAGCACCGAGATGGTGACGTCGTCGGGCACCCGGTCGGTCTCGATCAGCTCGCGGACGAAGTCGAAATCGGTCTGGCTGGCGGCCGGGAAGCCGACCTCGATCTCCTTGTAGCCCAGCCGCACCAGCAGGTCGAACAGGGTGCGCTTGCGAGTGGCGTTCATCGGGTCGATCAGGGCCTGGTTGCCGTCCCGGAGGTCGGTCGACAGCCAACGCGGCGCCTGGCTGAGGGTGCGGGACGGCCACTGCCGGTCCGGCAGGTCGACGGCGGGGAACGGCCGGTACCGGTGGACGGGCATCGGGCTGGGTTGCTGGCGGTTATGGCGCGACGAACGGCAGGACACGGTCATGGGGTGCTCCGAAGCAGGGGTGGGCCGACGAATGGAAAGAAGCCGGCACAGCACATCGCCCGCGACGAGGGGGCCGACCCGGACGCGGGCCGGCAGTCGAGCTGCGGGTCTAGCGTCCCAGTGCCTCGTCGCGGCCACGAAGGAGGAGCAGCGCGCGCATGGTCGGTCCAGGCTACCTGCCCGTGCAGACATAGGGGAGTCCCAGGTTGCGCTGGGGCGGTGCCGTGGACGGTATCGTTGCCGTAACGACGCCTCACCGACCCCGATCCGAAAGACGGCTGTTTACCGTGGAACTCGAGTCAAACGGGCTGAAAGCTCTCTATCGCAACCGGTTCGACAAGGAGTCCGAGCAGCGCCAGGAAACCTGGGACGTGCTGTGCCGGGACTTCTTCCAGGCCTGGGTCGCCGAGGACGCCGTGGTGCTCGACCTCGCCGCCGGGCACTGCGAGTTCATCAACAACATCCGGGCCGGCCGCCGGATCGCGGTCGACCTGAACCCCGACGTCAAGGTGCGGGCGGCTGCCGGCGTGGAGACCCACGTGCTCCGCTCGGACGACCTGACCGACATCGCCGAGCAGTCGATCGACGTGGTGTTCATCTCGAACTTCTTCGAGCACGTCAGCCGCGAGGTGATCCTGGCGACCCTGGTCGAGGTGCGCCGGGTGCTGCGGCCGGGCGGCCGGCTGCTGGTGCTGCAGCCCAACGTCCGCTACTGCGCCCGCGACTACTGGCAGTTCTTCGACCACATCACCCCGGTGGACGACCGGGCCCTGGTCGAGGCGTTCACGGCCACCGGCTTCGACGTCGTCAAGAACATCCCGCGGTTCCTGCCGTACACCACCAAGAGCTTCCTGCCCAGCTGGCCGGTGCTGATCAAGGCCTACCTGCGGATCCCGCTGGCCTGGCGGGTGCTCGGCGCCCAGGCGTTCATGGTCGCCACCCCCAACGCGGGCCCCGCCTGATCCCTGGCCCCGCTCGGTCCTGCCGGGTCAGGGTTTTCGCTCAGCAGCGGGCGCCGGCGGTGGCGGCCTTGATCCGGTAGAGCTTGCGGCTGCCGACCGCTTTCGAGCGGCTGAACGGGCCCGTCGGCGGCCAGCGCCCCGGCCAGCGTCGCCGCGTTCAGCCGCACTCCCGGGTTGTCGATGTCGGTCACCCCGTACTGCCGGGCCACCTGCAGGATGTCGTCCAGCGAGCCGGTCGGCAGCATCACGGTCGCGACCCCGGTCGCCTGGTTGATCTCCCAGGGTTGCCGGGTCATCAGCACCACCGGCCGTCCCAGGCAGTCGGCCTCGGCCCGCAGCGGTGCGGCCAGCCCCGCGGCGCCCCGGCCGATGTCGTTGTTGTGCCGGATGGTGGCGCGGGAGTTGTAGGCCACCGAGGTCAGCGGATAGCCGACCAGCGCCGCGCAGCACAGCGCCGTCAGCACCGCGGGTAGCCGCAGCCGGCCGAGTTGGACCACCGCGAGCACCAGCAGCACCGGTGCCCCGGTGATCATCACCTTGATGATGGCGCCGCCCGAGGCGACCGCCGGCGCGATCAGGCATTCGAAGATCGTCACCAGCAGCAGGAACCCGACCGGCACCAGCCAGGCCGAGTCGAGCACCGGGGCCAGCCGGGTGATCCAGCGCCGGCCGGCCGGAGCGCTGGCCTCGGGGTTGCCCTCGACCGCCGCGGGAAAGCCGCGCAGCAGCGAGCTGCCGAGCAGCATGAACACCAGCACCGACGCGATCGGCGCCATCGCCATGAAGGCCGCCTCGAGCTGCAGGTCGAGCAGGTGGACGCGCAGGTCGAGGAAGCCGACCGGGCTGCCGGCGATCAGGGCTGACAGCGAGTGCTGGACGTGCGGGGCGAACAGGTCCTCGTAGTTGCTGACGTAGGGAAAGTCGTTGGCGGCCGGCGGCAGCGGCGAGCCGAAGTGCCGCAGGTTGGCCACCAGGTACGGGGCCGACACCACCAGGTAGCCGCCGAACAGCAGCCCCGCCCGCAGGTAGTTCCGCCCGGCGCTGTGCCACACCAGCGCGGCGACGCCGAGCACCGCGCACAGCAGCAGGCCCTCGCTGCGCGACATCGCGGCCAGGCCGGCGAGGGCACCGGCCACCGGCCACCACCACAGCCGGCGGCGGGCGGCGATCGCGGCGGCCATCGCCGGCAGCGCGAACGCGCCCAGGTAGACCGCGCTCTCGGCCTGCATGGCGTAGGCCGACACCACCGGTTGCACCAGCGCCGCGGCACCGGCGACCGCCGGCACCCAGACCACCTCGCTCAGCGTCCGGGCCAGCGCGTAGGCGCCGGCGGCCATGACGACGACCAGGACCACGTTCAGCGTGAGGGCGGCCGACAGGCCATGGCCGTGCCCCAGCACCCGGGCCATCAGCTGTGAGGGCAGCGGCAGCCAGTAGTCGAAGGCGTAGTGGTGCAGCGGGGTGCCCGGCACCAGGAAGTGCCAGACGTAGTCGATGGTTGGGCCCCGGCCGGCCGCGATGTTCTGCGCCACCCCGAAGGTGAAGGCCGGGTCGGCATGGCCCGGATAGCGCGCCGTGTGCGCCACCCCGATCCGGTACCCGCTGACCACGACGGCCAGCAGCGCGGCGCAGGCGGCGGCCAGTACCTCGACCCCGCGCGGGGTCAGCCGCAGCGGCCGGGCCGAGCCGGCACCGGACCTGCCGGTACCAGCCGGTCCGTCATCGGGCCTGCTGTCGCCGGCCGGTTCGGCACCGGACGTGCCGGCGCCGGCCGGTGCGGACTCCTCGGCCGGCGCTGCCCCACTGCTCCGGCTGGCGGCTTCGGCCGGTGGCACGGCGAGAGAGGGGTACTACAGGCGGCCGTCGGCGACCGCTTCGGCCACCCACGGAATGACCTCGTCCAGCATGACGTCCAGGCTGGTGGTGCACTCGAAGCCGAGCACCTCCTTGGCCTTGTCCACGTCCGGCACCCGCTTCTGCACGTCGTACTCGTAGGCCTCGTCGCAGACCAGGTTCAGCGGCGCGTCACCCTTGAGCTTGCGCCAGATCACCTCGGCCAGCTCCCGGACGCTGGTGCTCACCGGGGTGGAGATGTTGAAGTCGTTGTTGAAGGCGGCTTCCTGCGACATGCACTCGACGATGCCCTTGGCCAGGTCACCGCCGTAGGTGTAGTGCCGGATCTGGTTGCCCTCGCCCAGGATGTGCAGCGGGTCCTGGCCCTTGACCACCTTCTGCACCAGGTCGGGCACCACGTGGCTCATCGCCAGCTTGACGTTGCCCGAGGCGATCTCGACGTCGCCGAGCGCCCGGCCCTCGCCGATGCCGACGCAGTTGAACGGCCGGACGATGGTGTACGGCAGCTTGTACTGGTCCCAGGCGGCCTTGGCGAAGTACTCCACCGCCAGCTTCTGGAAGCCGTAGGACGACAGCGGCGGCGGGATCTTGCGCTCGTCGCCCTCCTTGGACGGCCAGTGCTCGGTGGACTCGAACACCATCGACGAGGACAGGTAGGTGACCTTGCGCAGCTTGCCGTGCTGATGGGCGGCGATGGCGGCGTCACACTGCGAGGCCATGATCCGCTCGTTGGTGGCCAGCAGGTCGTAGGCGTAGGCGTGGAAGTAGGAGATGCCGCCGATCAGCGCCGCGCCGGCGATGAAGTGGTCGCAGTCCGACAGCAGCTTGGTCATCAGCTCGACGTCGCGGGCGTCGCCCTCGACGAAGTGGTAGTCCGGGTGGTTGTCGTAGGACTTCTTCACCGGGCCGTACTTGGAGTAGTTGTCGATGCCGACCACCGAGTAGCCGCGGCGGAGCAACTCTTCGACCACGTAGCCGCCGATGAAGCCGGCCGAGCCGGACACCATGACCTTCTGCTGGGTTGACTGGTCCTGCTGTGCTTCCAACGAGTTGGCGGTCACGAGTTTCGCTTTCCCTTTGTCGGTTTGTTGTTCTGCTGGGCGATGGCGGTGGCGGCCTGTGCCACCTGCTCCTTGGTCAGCGGCGGTCCGAAGGCGAACCGGTACCACCGCAGGTAACGCGGAATCCAGGCGGTGAGGTTGAAGTTGGACTCGCCGATCGTGCGGTCCAGCCAGATGGTCGGCACCTCGGCGACCGGGCGGCGCAGCCGCCGGGCCTTGGCGGTCAGTTCCAGGCCGATCTCGAACCCGCTGCGGCTGTCGATGCCGACCTCGCGGATGAACTCGGTGGAGTACGCCTTGAAGCTGTTGGTGGCATCCCGGGTGCCGACCCGGCCGAACGCGCCCAGGGTGCGACCGGCGGTCTTGGACAGCATCGACTTGAACAGCGGGCCGCCCACCTGCTGGCCGCCGGCCGAGTACCGGGACGCCGCGGCCACCACCACGCCGCGGTCCACCAGCCGGGCCAGCGCGTCGATCTGGCGCGGGTCGTCGCTGCCGTCGGCCATGGTGACGACCACCACCGGGTTCTTCACCTGGTCGATGCCGTACCGGATCGCGTTGGCCGGGCCGCGGCCGTAGCTGGAGATCAGGGTGTGCAGCCGCGGTTCCCGCTCGCTGTAGTCGCGCAGCACCGGCACCGTGGTGTCTTCCTCGAAGTCGACCACCACCAGGATCTCGCACTCGGACTCGACGGCGTCGAAGATCCGGTCCAGCACCGGGAGGATGGCCTCGCCCTCGTTGTAGGCGGGGATGACGACCGAGATCGCAAGCGACATCAGGCGGCGCTCCCCGCGCGAGCGGGCTTGCTCATACGACGGTGCCCTGTCCGAGCAGGTTCCAGACGTCGGCCACCGGCACCGTGGCCTGCAGGTCGCGGTACTGCTTGTGCGGCGCGGCGATGATCAGCAGGTCGGAGTTGGCCAGCACGTGCTCGAGCGTTTCCAGGTTGGCGTCGACGCTGACGTACGGGTCGGTGCACAGCACCGACTTCGCCCGGAACTCCAGGATCCGCTTGAGCTTGTAGGACAGGCTGGACCGGATGTCGTCGCTCTCGCTCTTGAACGCCATGCCCAGGATGCCGACCCGCAGGTTCGCCAGGTCGTACTTGGCCTCCAGCTTGGACACCAGGTAGAGCGGCAGGCCCTCGTTCACCAGCATCGCCGAGTGGCCGAGGATGAAGGAGTTGTCGGTGAAGGCGGCCAGCTGCATGGTGTCCTTGAACAGGCACGGCCCGGCGGCGAAGCCGGCGCCCGGCATGTCGGCGGCCCGCGGGTAGTCGTGCGCCAGCGCGTTGCGGATCCGGTCGAAGTCCAGCCCCTGGTCGTTGGCCATCACGTAGAACTGGTTGGCGGCGGCGAACTTGATGTAGCGCCAGGTGTTGGTGAACAGCTTCGCGAGCTCGGCCTCCTCGGGGCTCAGCTCGACGATGCTCTCGGTCAGGTGGCCGAACAGCGCGCCGGCCCGGGCCAGCACCTCGGGGGTGCGTGCCGAGACGATCTGCGGCAGCGAGAACAGCTCCTCCATCGCCTTGCCCTCGGCGATCCGTTCCGGGCAGAACGCCACGTCGACGTCGATGCCCTCGCCGGCCAGCAGCTTCTCCACCCGCTGGGTGACGCCGGGGTAGACGGTGCTGCGCAGCACCAGCAGCTGGCCGTGCCGGAAGTGCTGCTTGCACTCGTAAAGCGCCCGCGGCACCGCGTGCGGGTCGGGGTTGAGGTGCTCGTCCACCGGCGTGCCGATCACCACCACGACGTGCTCGCCGCGGCTGACCACGCCCGGGTCGACGGTGGCCTCCAGCCGGCCGGCGGCCAGCACCCGCTGCAGCACCTCGGTGGCGCCGTCCTCGCGGAACGGCAGCTCGCCGGACAGGATGGTCTTGACCGCCAGCTCGTTCAGGTCGTAGATGCCGACCCTGAGGCCCCGGTCGGCGAAGGCGATCGCCAGCGGCAGGCCGACGTGCCCGCCGCCGCCGACGACTACGACATCGAAGTCGAAGGTGCTGGCAGCTGAGTCGGTGGGCATCGACGTGAAATCCGATCCTGAGCGGGCTGGACACTGCGATTCCGGCAACGACGGAGGGCGCCGGGTCGCGGTGGCAGTGTATCGGGGCCGGTCCTCTGTGCCCTAAAACGCGCCGTCGCTCACCGACCGCTGACAGGTCGTGGCGGGCCTTGGCGTTTTCGTCGTGAAACGGTAGAACAGGTACTGAAATCGTTGCTCCAGCCAGCTATGGCCACCGAAGACCACTGTAGAACCCAGCAGAGCACCTGAAAGGGACGCAATGGCGCGCTCACTGTCCAATTTTGTCAACGGGGAGCAGGTCCCGGCCGCCGACGGGCGCACCCTGGACGTGCTCAACCCCGCCACCGGTGAGGTCTATCTCACCTCGCCACTGTCCGGCCCCGAGGACGTGGACCGCGCCTACCAGGCGGCCGGCACCGCGTTCGAGAGCTGGCGGGACACCACTCCGAGCGAGCGGCAGCGCGCCCTGCTGCAGGTTCGCCGACGCGGTGGAGGCCCGCGCCGAGGAGATCATCGCGGTCGAGTGCGAGAACACCGGCAAGCCGCTGGCGCTGACCCGCAGCGAGGAGATGCCGCCGATGCTGGACCAGCTGCGGTTCTTCGCCGGCGCCGCCCGGGTGCTGGAGGGCCGGTCGGCCGGGGAGTACCTGGCCGGCCACACCTCCTACGTCCGGCGCGAACCGGTCGGGGTCTGCGGGCAGGTGGCGCCCTGGAACTACCCGATGATGATGGCGGTCTGGAAGTTCGCCCCGGCACTGGCCGCCGGCAACACCGTGGTGCTCAAGCCCTCGGACACCACGCCGGCCTCGACGCTGCTGCTGGCCGAGATCGCCGCCGAGTTCTTCCCGCCCGGGGTGTTCAACGTGGTGTGCGGCGACCGCGACACCGGCCGGGCGCTGGTCGGCCACGCCACCCCGGCGATGGTCTCGATCACCGGCTCGGCCCGGGCCGGCATGCAGGTGGCCGAGGCCGCGTCCAAGGACCTCAAGCGGGTGCACCTGGAACTGGGCGGCAAGGCCCCGGTGATCGTCTTCGACGACGTCGACCCGGCGGCCGCCGCCGAGGCCATCGCGGTGGCCGGCTACTTCAACGCCGGCCAGGACTGCACTGCCGCAACCCGGGTGCTGGCCCCGGCCGGCTTCGCCGAGGAGTTCGCCGCGGCGCTGGCCGAGCAGGCCGCGTGCCACCAGGACCGGCGCCTCGGACGACGAGGACGTGCTGTACGGCCCGCTGAACAACGCCAACCAGCTGCAGCACGTGTCCGGGCTGGTGGACCGGCTGCCCGACCACGCCTCGGTGCTGGCGGGCGGCCAGCGGCAGGGCGAGACCGGCTTCTTCTTCACCCCGACGGTGCTGTCCGGCCTGCGCCAGGACGACGAGCAGACCCAGACCGAGATCTTCGGCCCGGTCATCACGGTGCAGTCGTTCTCCGACGAGGACGAGGCGGTCCGGTGGGCCAACGGGGTCGAGTACGGCCTGGCCTCCTCGGTCTGGACCCGCGACCACGGCCGGGCGATGCGGGTCTCCCGCCGGCTGGACTTCGGCTGCGTGTGGATCAACACCCACATCCCGCTGGTCGCCGAGATGCCGCACGGCGGCTTCAAGCACTCCGGCTACGGCAAGGACCTGTCGATGTACGGGCTGGAGGACTACACCCGGATCAAGCACGTCATGCACAACATCGATTTCTGAATCGATTTCAGACACCGGGCCTAGACTTCAACCATCCCTGCACGGACGTGGAGATCGCCATGACGACACCCGAGGAGATCGAGCAGCGCCGGCTGCTCAAGACCGCCATTCCGGGACCCCGGTCGGCCGAGCTGCACCAGCGCAAGCTCGGCGGCGGTGTCGGCAGGCATCGGCGTCGGGCTGCCGGTCTACGTCGAGCGGGCGGGCGGCGGCGTGCTGGTCGACGTCGACGGCAACCAGCTGATCGACTTCGGCTCGGGCATCGCGGTCACCACGATCGGCAACGCCGCGCCCCGGGTGGTGGAGCGGGTGCGGGCCCAGGTGGCCGACTTCACCCACACCTGCTTCATGGTGACCCCGTACGAGGAGTACCTGGCCGTCTGCGAGGCGCTCAACGAGCTCACCCCGGGCGGCGGTGAGAAGCGCTCGGCGCTGTTCAACTCCGGCGCCGAGGCGGTCGAGAACGCGGTGAAGGTGGCCCGCTCGTTCACCGGCCGGCAGGCGGTGATCGCCTTCGACCACGCCTACCACGGCCGCACCAACCTGACGATGGCGCTGACCGCGAAGAACATGCCGTACAAGCACCGGTTCGGCCCGTTCGCCAACGAGATCTACCGGGTGCCGATGGCCTACCCGTTCCGCTGGCCGACCGGCCCGCAGAACTGTGCGGACGAGGCCTTCGAGCAGTTCGTCAGCCTGGTGCACGCCCAGGTCGGCGAGGACAACACCGCGGCGGTGCTGATCGAGCCGATCCAGGGCGAGGGCGGTTTCATCGTGCCGGCGCCGGGCTTCCTGCGCCGGGTCGCGGACTGGTGCACCGAGCACGGCATCCTGTTCATCGCCGATGAGATCCAGACCGGCTTCTGCCGCACCGGCGACTGGTTCGCCTGCGAGTTCGAAGGCGTGGTGCCGGACCTGATCACCACCGCCAAGGGCATCGCCGGCGGCCTGCCGCTGTCCGGGCTGACCGGCCGGGCCGAGGTGATGGACGTGGTGCAGAGCGGTGGCCTGGGCGGCACCTACGGCGGCAACCCGGTGGCCTGCGCGGCGGCCCTGGGCTCGATCGAGACCATGAAGGCCGAGAACCTCAACGCCCGGGCCAAGGCGATCGAGGCGCTGGCGCTGCCGCGGTTGCAGCAACTGGCCGCCAAGTACCCCCAGGTCGGCGACGTCCGGGGCCGGGGCGCCATGCTGGCGGTGGAACTGGTCGCCGACACCGGTGACCTGACGCCGAACAGCGCGCTGACCGGCCGGGTCAACGCCTACTGCCACAGCCAGGGCCTGGTCACCCTGACCGCCGGCACCTACGGCAACGTGCTGCGGCTGCTGCCGCCGCTCTCGATCGGCGACGAGCTGCTCACCGAGGGCCTGGACATCCTGGAGCAGGCCTTCGCCGCCAGCGTCTGAATTGGTCGCCCGGCTTCTCCGATGTGGGTAAACCTTGGCATCGGCCTTCCACGGTACTGATGTCAACAAACCTTGACATCGGCAATTTCGAACCCTAATGTGGGTAAATGCCAACACCAGTTGCTGATAAGTCGGTTCGGGTCCGGTCCCCGGAAGCGCTGGGACGAGCCGTGCGAGCTGCACGTGTCCGGTCCGGCTTGACTCAGGCGGACCTGGCCGAGCGTGCGCGGGCCAATCGGTACGCGATCGTGGTGCTCGAATCGGGTCATCAGACCCGGGCGATCGAGATCCTCTTCGACACCCTGGCCGCGCTGGAGCTCGAACTCGTGGTCCGGCCACGAGCGACCGAGCCAAGACGCACCATTGCCGCCGGCGACTGAGCGGATCGCTGCCCACGAAATCCGTCCCCGTGCGACATCGCCTCACGATGTCGGGCGAATCGCGGCGGATAGGACTTGGCTGCTCCGCCGTCTAGACTTGGCCGGGCCAGCCGGCCGCGGGGGAATCGTTCTGGAGGAAACACCGTGGGACTCGTCGTGCAGAAGTACGGCGGCTCGTCGGTCGCCGATGCCGAGCGGATCAAGCGGGTCGCCGAGCGGATCGTGGCCACCCGCCGCGACGGCCACGACGTGGTGGTGGTGGTCTCGGCGATGGGGGACACCACCGACGAGCTGATCGAGCTGGCCGAAAAGGTCGCGCCCGTCCCGTCCGGTCGCGAGTTCGACATGCTGCTCACCGCCGGCGAGCGGATCTCGATGGCGCTGCTGGCGATGGCGATCCACTCGCTGGGCTACTCCGCCGAGTCGTTCACCGGCTCGCAGGCCGGGGTGCTCACCACCGCGGTGCACGGCCGGGCCCGGATCCTGCGGATCACCCCGCAGCGGGTGCAGAACTCGGTGGCCGCCGGCAACGTCGCGATCGTGGCGGGCTTCCAGGGCGTCTCGCCCGACACCAAGGACATCACCACCCTCGGCCGGGGCGGCTCGGACACCACCGCGGTGGCGCTGGCAGCCGCGCTGAACGCCGAGGTCTGCGAGATCTACACCGACGTGGACGGCGTGTTCTCCGCCGACCCGCGGATCGTCCCGAACGCCCGCAAGCTCGAGACCATCACCTACGAGGAGATGCTCGAGATGGCGGCCAGCGGGGCGAAGGTGCTGATGCTGCGCTGCGTGGAGTACGGCCGCCGCTACGGGGTCCCGATCCACGTCCGTTCGTCGTTCTCGAACCTGGCCGGCACGCTGGTGGCCGGGGCTATGGAGGATCTACCCGTGGAACAGGCCATCATCTCCGGAGTCGCGCACGACCGCAGCGAGGCCAAGGTGACCGTCGTCGGGGTGCCCGACAAGCCGGGCCAGGCGGCCACCCTGTTCCGGGTGCTGGCCGAGGCCGAGCTGAACCTGGACATGATCGTGCAGAACGTCTCCACCAAGGGCACCGGGCGCACCGACGTGTCGTTCACGCTGCCCAAGTCCGACGGCGCGGTGGCGGTGCAGGCACTGACCCGGGTACAGGACCAGGTCGGCTTCGAGGCGCTGCTCTACGACGACCACGTCGGCAAGCTGTCGCTGGTCGGCGCCGGCATGCGCTCGCACCCGGGGGTGTCGGCCACCTTCTTCGCCGCGCTCGCCGAATCGGGCGTGAACATCGAGATGATCTCGACCTCGGAGATCCGGATCTCGGTGGTGACTGCGCGACAGCGACCTGGACACCGCGGTGCGGGCCGTGCACGACGCGTTCGAACTGGGCAGCGCCGACGAGGAGGCCGTCGTCTACGGGGGCACCGGCCGATGAGCAGCGCGGGACTGCAGGTCGGCGTGGTCGGTGCGACCGGCCAGGTGGGCACGGTGGTGCGCCGGATCCTGCTGGAACGCAACTTCCCGGTCGCCGGCATCCGGTTCTTCGCCTCGGCCCGCTCGGCCGGCAGCACGCTGGCCTGGCGGGACGGCGAGGTGATCGTCGAGGATGCTGCCACCGCCGACCCGGCCGGGCTGGACATCGCGATCTTCTCGGCGGGTGCCGCGACGTCGAGAGAGCTGGCGCCGCGGTTCGCCGCCGCCGGCGTCACGGTGATCGACAATTCCTCGGCCTGGCGGATGGATCCCGACGTGCCGCTGGTGGTCAGCGAGGTCAACCCGGACGCGATCGAGCAGCATGCGCAAGGGCATCATCGCCAACCCGAACTGCACCACGATGGCGGCGATGCCGGTGCTGCAACCACTGCACGCCGAAGCCGGCCTGGTGCGCCTGATCGCCTCCACCTACCAGGCGGTCTCGGGCAGCGGGCTGGCCGGCGTGGAGGAACTGGACTCCCAGCTGCAGAAGGCCGGTTCGGCCGCGGCGGCGCTGACCACCGACGGTGCCGCGGTGGACCTCGGCGAGCCGGTGAAGTACCGCCGTCCGATCGCGTTCAACGTGCTGCCGCTGGCCGGTTCGATCGTCGACGACGGGTCGTTCGAGACCGACGAGGAGCACAAGCTCCGCAACGAGAGCCGCAAGATCCTCGGCATTCCAGAGCTGGCGGTGTCCGGCACCTGCGTGCGGGTGCCGGTGTTCACCGGGCACTCGCTGTCGATCAACGCCGAGTTCGCCCGGCCGCTGTCGGTGGCCCGGGCGATCGAACTGCTCGGCAACGCGCCGGGGGTGACGCTGACCGAGATTCCCACGCCGCTGCAGGCCGCCGGCCAGGACGCCAGCTTCGTCGGCCGGATCCGCCAGGACCCCGGCGTGCCGGACGGCCGCGGGCTGGCGTTGTTCGTCTCCAGCGACAACCTGCGCAAGGGTGCGGCGTTGAACGCGATCCAGATCGCCGAGTTGGTGGCTGCCCGCCGCGGCGTCCGGATCCGGCGGGCGTCCTAGGAAGGCAGCACCTCGGGCAGCGGCCCGTTCCACGGGTACGGCTCGATCTCGGCCAGCACCCGGTTGCGCCGCCGCCGGTTCAGGTGGTCGATGTAAAGGGTGCCGGCCAGGTGCTCGGTCTCGTGCATCAGGCAGCGCGCCAGAAAGCCGGTGCCGGTGACGGTCAGTGGCTCGCCACGCAGGTCCTGGCCGGCCACCGTGACCGAGAACGGCCGGCCGAGCACCGCGTACGGGCCGGGCACCGACAGGCAGCCCTCCTCCAGCTTCTCCTCCGGCCCCGCGGTGGCCATGATCCGCGGATTGACCACGTGGCCCTTGTGCTGTACGCCTTCGTGGTCGTGGCAGTCGTAGACGAACACCGACCGGCCCACACCGATCTGGGTGGCGGCCAGGCCCACTCCCGAGGCGACGTACATGGAGGCGAACATGTCGTCGATCAGGGCGGCCAGTTCGGAGTCGAACTCGGTGACCGGGGTGGTGGCGGTGTGCAACACCGGATTGCCGACCACGACCACCGGGCGGGCTGTACCAGACATGGTGGCTGAGTCTAGGCGACCCACAACGTGTCCCCTGAGTAATGGTCAGCCCATTGCGGTGCGGTGAGTAGCACACAGGCGCCGCCTAAGACGCCGGCGTGATTGTCGTGCTCAGCCATGCAATCCCAGCAGATAACCGGCAGCCAGGATGGCCGGATAGGTGCTGATGAAGGACCAGAAGAAGAGATTCAACCCCATCGATGCAGCGATTCCCGCATGCATCGCAAGACCGAGCGCGAAGATGACGAGCGCCACGATGCCGCCAACAATCGCCAACGGAAACAAGACTTCGAACGCAACAACGCTCCAATTCACTGCCTTCGAAAGCCGAGGAAATCTTGTCAAGAAAACCGCCAAGCTGCGGGTTCCGTAGGATTGTGTGTTCAGAATTGCAAACAGGGCGTCACCGCTTCGCCATCTCGCCGACAGTGCTTTCGCCATACCGGAGGTGAAATAGGAGAAGACGCCCTGGAATGCCACGAAGCAGATGCCGACCGTCGCGGCCACAGAACCTGGGTCGCTGCACGCGTAGATAGCGAGTCCTGCCAGAACGATCGTTGTCATCTGGTCCGAGCCGTCGAGCCCGTACGCGTGGCGCGCATGGATGAACACAGTTGTCAGTAGCACAGTGACGACGAGAGCAGCCGAAAGACTTGCCGTTGCGAAAAGTATGGCGAGAAGCGCCAACGTGGCGAGGAGTCGAACAACCACAACTACAAGAAAGCTGTATCCGCTACCTATACCGCTGCTGAGACGGGCAATGCGCGGACCGCCGATAGGCGTCCGCCGCTGGCTTTGAATGGACCACGAGAACAGGCCGGTCGAACGATAGTCCTGCCAATTCACAATAAATTCGACGCTGGACAGACTTACGCCGATTCCTACTATCGCAGCACACGCGTTGACGTAGACAGGCGCACCCTGCAGGTGCATCAGTGGAGCCCGTGCAGGCCGGATTGCATGACTACCCGGGGCTCTCGGTCAGTGACGAATCCGAAACTCTGCACGATGGCAAACTGGCACGCGACCGTCTCTGGATTATGGTAGACAGCCGGCTTGGACAAATAGTTGAGGACAGCGATGTACGGAATGGTGAGTTGCATGCTCGGATCTTCGCCGATAATCGCGCGCCTACGGCGGGAGAGGCTGCGTACAAAATCCGAAAATGCCTTTTGCCGCCGCTTGTCCAGGTTGATGAGCAGAGATAAGATGACGCGCCTCCGTCGAACCAGTAGCGGTTGCCACGGCGTCAGCCTGTCGTTGTCCAACAGGTCTCGGTAGTAGACGTCATGATCCGATGACGCCGGGTTCGGCGCGAAGAATGTCCAGCGGGGGATGAGCCCGGCGTAATCGAACCGCTTGACCGTCCGCATGGAAGGGAAGGAGAACTGGTACAGCACCGAAAGTATCGACCAGCTAACAAGGCATATGCAGACGGTGACTGTCCACATCAGTGCTTTGCAATGGCCCTGCGTCGGCGAGACAGAAGGTCAGCGGCAGAAGATCGGCGTCGATCCGTCAGCGCCTCGGCCCGCAGCCTGCCGGCCACACCGTCCGTATCGGTCATTCTCTCGGTGGCTCCCAGAATCTCCGCGATGTCTTCGGCGGCGTCTTCTGCGGCGTCCGCGATGTCGTCCTCGATATCGTTGCAGTCGTCACAGCCGTGAAAGTCGTCATCCGTATTGCCTCGATCGTCGATGTCGACGGGGGCGTCAGGGTCAGGTGTTGTCGAGGAGGTTTCGCGACCGAACCACACGGGAAGCTCGGATGCATCGACATTCTTCAGGGCGTCTGGCAACACTCCGGTCATGCTTGACCTCCACTGATGGCAAATACGCGGATGCGCCGACTAAGCCGCCGGTGCTATCCAAACGGTACAATGCCCTCGCTCGTTGTCAATATGGTGCATTATGTTCGAAGTATTCAAGAGTGTCAGACGTGACATGTCGAGCAGCGTTGGCGCCGCTGAGTAGCAGGACCGCCCACCTCAAACGCAGCCCAGTAACCCGGCAGCGTTATCGCACCGGCTCGCCGGCTTGAAGACCAGTCCGTGCTAGCCGGGCCGACGGATCCCGTCCAGCACCAGGGTGAGCAGGCGCTCGTTCTGCTCCAGGGTGGCATTGCGTGCCATGCACATGCCGCCGACGAGCTGCATCAGGTCGGCCTGGTCGATGTCGGGCCTGGCCACGCCGGCCTGCTGCGCGCGGGTCAGCACCAGGGCGGCGGCCTCCCCGAGGCGTTCGCGAGATTTCAGCGCCAGGTCGGGGTTCTTCTCGAACGCCTCGTGCAGCTCGGTGAGGAAGGTGCGCTTGGACTGGCCGTACCGGACGAAGCCCTGCAGCCAGGTGACCAGGCCGCCCCAAGCGTTGGTGTCGGTGCTGACCTGGTCGGCCAGTGCCACCAGGATGTCGAGATCCTCGCGGTAGACCGCCTCCACCAGGTCGATGCGGCGCGGGAAGTGCCGGTACAGCGTCCCGACCCCGACGTCGGCGCGCTTGGCGATCTCTTCCATGGTCGCCTCGCCGCCCCGCTCGGCCAGCACCTCGCGGGCGGCCAGCAGCAGCCGCTGGTAGTTGCGGCGGGCGTCGGCGCGCATCGGACGTTCGGCTGCCCCAGTGCCGGCCGTCGGGCCGGCAGTGGCGGGGGTGGCCACCGAGTGGGTCGTCATCTGTCCAGGTTATTCCTTCATCCGGCGTGAGATCGCTGATCCGATGCTCACTTGCAAAGCGGAGGCTACCTCCGTATCGTATCTGGAGGGAGCTTCCGTTTCCCAGAGTAATCGATGAGAGGTCGTACTGACAGATGTCCTCTGCCACACTTCCCGGTCGCTACCGCACTCTCGCGAGCGACTTCGCCCACCGCCGTTCGATGACCCGCGCCTCCGTGGTCCTCGCGGTGATCCTGAGCTGCCAGCTGATGGTGGTGCTGGACGCGACGATCGTGAACGTCGCGCTGCCCGACATGAAAGCTGCCCTGCACTTCTCCGACGCCCAGCTGTCCTGGGTGCTCAACGCCTACACGCTGACCTTCGGCGGCCTGCTGCTGCTCGGCGCCCGGGCCGGCGACCTGTTCGGCCGCCGGATCACCTTCCTGACCGGCATCGCCGTGTTCACAGTCGCGTCGCTGGTCGGCGGCTTCGCCACCACCGGCTGGTTCCTGCTGCTGGCTCGCGCGCTGCAGGGCGTCGGCGGGGCGCTGGCCGCACCGTCGTCGCTGGCACTGCTGGCCACCATGTTCCCGGAGGGCCGGGAGCGGCTGCGGGCGATCGCGCTGTTCACCGCCGTCTCGATCGGCGGCGGTGCGATCGGCCTGATCTCCGGCGGCATGCTCACCGAATGGGTGTCCTGGCGCTGGGTGCTGTTCGTCAACGTGCCGATCGGCCTGCTGGTGTTCGCGACCGGCCGCTGGGCACTGCCCGAGACCGCCCGGCAGCACGGCCACTTCGACCTGGCCGGTGCCTTCACCTCGACCTTCGGCATGACCGCCCTGGTGTACGGCCTGGTCCGCGCGGCCACCGACGGCTGGTCGGACCCGCTCGCGGTGGCCGCCTTCGCCGCCGGCCTGGTGCTGCTGGCCGCCTTCGTGGCCGTCGAACTGCGCGCCGAGGAGCCGATCACGCCGCTGCGGCTGCTCACCGATGCCAGCCGTAGTGGGGCGAACGTCGCACGGGGCCTGCTGTTCGCCGGCATGTTCGGGATGTTCTTCTTCCTCACCCAGTTCCTGCAGGACGTGCTGGGCTACAGCCCGCTGCAGACCGGTTTCGCGTTCCTGCCCATCCCGACGACCGTCTTCCTCACCTCGCAACTGACCAGCCGGGTGCTGGTGCACCGGGTGAACGGCAAGCTGCTGATGCTGAGCGGGGTCAGCCTGTCGGCACTGGGCCTGCTGGTGGCCAGCCAGCTCGGCACCGGTTCCGGCTACCCGGAGGTGCTGGCCAGCCTGCTGCTGTTCGGTGTCGGCAACGGGATCTCCTTCCTCACCCTCACCTCGGCGGCGCTGGCCGGCGTGGCACCGGCCGACGCGGGCGCCGCCTCCGGCCTGGTCAACGTCACCCAGCAGCTCGGCGGGACGCTCGGAGTGGCCGCCCTGGTCACGGTGTTCGGCTCGGCGAGCAAGCACGCCGCGGCGCACCCGGCCGCCGGATCGAACCCGCTGCGGCTCGCCGACGACATCTTCGTCTACGCCGCCGACCGCACCTTCGTCGCCGCCACCCTGTTCCTGCTCGCGGCGCTGGTGCTGGTCGCGGTGGCGGTACGGGCACCCCGTCCGGCCGCCGCGCCGGTCGCCGTCCGCCGGGAGGAACCGGTGCTGGTCGAGGCCTGATCGCGGCGGCCGTACGACGGCCACCGCTCGCGAATCCGCGGCGGTGGCCGTTTCGGCTGTGCGGACCGGGTCAGACCCGTCAGACGATCCACATCGCCTGGTACGGGGCCAGCCAGAGATTGCCGTCGTCGCCGGTGCCGGCGCTCGCGCCGACCAGCGCGTCCCACGGTTCGGTGATGCCGAGCTCGGCCAGCCGCCCGGACGGATAGGGCCGCCACTCGTCGGTGACGTTGTAGAGCCCGAGCATCGGCCCCAGCGGGTGCCGGCGCAGCACCGGCAGGATGCCCGGGTCGGCCAGCGGCGCGATCTCGCTGGCCACCGAGGCATCCAGGTGTGGCAATCGGGCTCGGGCCGCGATCAACGCCCGCAGGCCGGCGAACACCTGGCCGGCCGCGCTGCCGGCGTCCGCCCGCCGGTCGGTGTCCGCAGCGGTCAGCCGCGGCCGGTGCGTCCAGCGGTTGTCATTCTGGTGGCCGGGTTCGTCTGCCCAGTGCGGGTCGTTGGGCATCGCCAGCTCGTCACCGGACCAGATCACCGGGATGCCGCCCCAGCCGAAGGCCAGCGCGTGCGCCAGCAGCACCCGGGGTACGCCGCGCCCGTCGCCGGCCTCGATACCGGCCAGGCTCGCGGTGGTGCCGCTGATCCGCCGGTCACCGGTCGCCGGGTTGGCCTGGAAGACCAGCCCGCGGGCCGCCGAGCCGGGGAACCCGCCCGCGTAGTAGTCCGACAGGAACGCCCGGTGGCCAGCACCGGACAGGCCCACCGCGGCGGCGTCCCGGTCGTCGATGGCCCAGCCGATGTCGTCGTGGCAGCGGACGTAGGTGATCCAGGCGGTGGTCGACGGCGCCGCCGGCAGGTGCCCGAGCGCGTGCGCGGCCAGCCGGACGTCGCCGGCCGCCAGCATCGACCAGATCTGCACCATCAGGCTGTTGTGGTAGGCCAGATCGCTGACCTTGCCGTGGTGCGCCCCCTGGCCGAGGTAGTGCACCAGGTCGGCCGGCCCGACGATCGCCTCGGCCTTGAACAGCAGCGCCGGGCAGGCGATCCGGGTCAGCGCGTGCAGCGCCTGGGTGATGGCGTGCACCTCCGGCTGGTTCTGGCAGTTGGTGCCCATCCGCTTCCACAGGAAGGCGATCGCGTCCAGCCGCACCACCTCCACGCCGGCGTTGGCGAGGAACAGCACGATGTCGGCGTAGGAGACGAACACGTCCGGGTTGGTCCAGTTGACGTCCCACTGGAAGTCGTTGAAGGTCGTCCAGACCCAGCCGGCCAGGTCGTCGTCCCAGCTGAAGTTGCCCGGCGCGAAGTCGGGGAAGACCTCGGGCAGGTTCTGCTCGTAGGCGTCGGGCAGTTCCCGGTCGGCGAAGACGTGGAAGTAGTCGCGGTATTTCGCCTCGCCGGCCCGGGCCGCCTCGGCCCACTCGTGCTCGCGGGCGACGTGGTTGAGCACCAGGTCCAGCACCAGGCTGATGCCGGACTCGCGCAGCGTGCGGGCCAGCGCCCGCAGGTCGGAGACGGTGCCGAGGTCGGCGCGGACGTCGCGGTAGTCGGCCACGGCGTAGCCGCCGTCGGAGTCGCCCTCGCGCGGGCGCAGCAACGGCATCAGGTGCAGGTAGCCGATGCCCAGCTCGCGCAGGTAGCCGACCCGCTCGGCCACTCCGGCCAGGGTGCCGGCGAACCGGTCGGCGTAGGCGGCATATCCGGTGAGGGCGGGCTGCTGGAACCAGTCCGGCTCCAGGCTGCGGACCAGGTCCAGCCGCTTGAGGTCCGGCTCGCGCTCGGCGTAGGCCGTCGCCGCCAGCTGCAGCAGGCGCGCCGCGGTGTCCTCGGCCCGCGGCCCGTAGACGGCGGCCAGCCCGTCGTGCAGGTCGGGCCACCAGCGCTGCACCCGCAGCCGGAACAGCTCCGCACCGGCCGGGTCGAGCGAGGCGGCGAGCCGGGACTCGATCGCGGCGAGCAGCGCCGGCGGCGGCGCACCAGTGGGCTTCGCGCTGTGCATGGCCGCTATCGTCCCTGCTCAGAGCGGCCCGACCAACCGGAGGGGGAGCGGGGCATGGAACTCGACGAGCTGAGGCAGCGGTTCCAGACGCTGACCACCGCCCACCTGGCCGACGCCTGCGTGCGGGCCGGCGTGCCGGTGCGGTGCGCGCCCGCCGCCGTCAAGGCTGTGGTCACCGGCGACCGGCTGGCCGGCCGGGTGCTGCCGGCCCGGCATGCGGGCAGCGTCGACATCTTCCTGGAGGCGCTGCGGCGCGCGAAGCCGGGCGAGGTACTGGTGGTCGACGACGGTGGCCGCACCGACGCCTCGTGCGTCGGTGACCTGGTGGTGCTGGAGGCCACCGCGGCGGGGCTGGCCGGCGTGGTGATCTGGGGACTGCACCGCGACACCGTCGACATCCGGTCCATCGGGCTGCCGGTGTTCAGCATGGGCGCGATCCCGACCGGGCCGCTGCGGGCGGCCACCCGGCCGCCGGACGCGCTGGACTCGGCCACCGTCGGCGAGTGGGTGGTCGGCGCCGAGGATCTGGTGCTGGCCGACGACGACGGCGTGCTGTTCGTGCCGGACGCGCGGGCCGAGGAGGTGCTGGGCATCGCCGAGCGGATCCGCGACACCGAGCGCGGCAGGCCGAGCAGATGCGCGCGGGCAGGTCACTGCGCGAGCAGGTGGACTTCGACACCTACCTGGCGGAGCGGTCGAAGAACCCGTCG
Organism: uncultured Actinomycetota bacterium; assembly: GCA_963796905.1. Taxonomy (GTDB): domain Bacteria; phylum Actinomycetota; class Actinomycetes; order Mycobacteriales; family Jatrophihabitantaceae; genus Jatrophihabitans_A. Next base: position 342,188 of record CAWCNK010000007.1, read on the forward strand.
CTGACCTTCCGGGAGCACCTGCGCTCGGTCAGCGGCGCGATCGAGGAGTAACGCCTGCGGCTATCCGTAGGTGGGGTGCTGCGGCCAGCCGGGCGGCGAGTCCTCCCAGTCCTCCTGCCGGCCGTAGGGGGTGTGGTCGAGCAGGTGGTTGGTGAAGACCAGCCGGTCCACGCCACGCTGGGTGGTGCTGTAGGTCCGGTAGACGTCCTCGCCGTCGCGCAGGAACACGCTGAGCAGGAAGCCGCCACCGGCGCCGGTGTCCTCGGCGAAGCTGGTGCCGTGCGAGGAGACGAACGGCAGCGTCCAACCCATCCGCTGCTTGTACGACTCGATCTGGGCGAGCGGCATGTTCGACACCGTCACCCAGGTGAGTCCCTGGTCGGCTAGCGCGGCGAGTGCGGGCAGCGGGACGTTGTTGGTGAACCAGGTGCATCCGGGGCAGTAGTGGTCCGGGCCGTTGTCCATGAACTGGTAGACCACCAGCTGGTCGCGGCCGTCGAACAAGTCCAGCAGCGTGCGCGGGCCGGCCGGGGTGTCGAAGGTGTAGTCGGTGCTCATCCTCGTCATCGGCAACCGGCGGCGTCGGGCGGCCAGCCGGTCCTGGGCCCGGGTCAGCTCCTTCTCGGCCGTCAGCAGCTCCTCGCGGGCCTGCTGCCACTCCTCGGCGGACACGATCTCCGGCATCGCCGGCGCGGTGTTCGGTGCGGTCATGGCGCCATTGTCCCACCGGGACGCGGCGGCAGGTCGCGCCCGACTGCCGCAAGCACGCCGCACCGGCCGACGGTTGCCGAGTGTGTGGGCAACATGTGGCACAGTGGGGGAACGCCCTGCGGAGCTCGTCACCCGTCGGGGCGTGGCTTTACGAATGTGCCGCCACCAGCCGGATCAGACTGGAGCGACCATGGAGGTATCCCCCCTCGTCTGGGGCCTGACCATCGCGGCGATCGTCGGCCTGCTCGCCTTCGACTTCTTCTTCCACGTGCGCAGGGCACACGCGCCGTCGCTGCGCGAGGCCGCTACCTGGTCGGCGGTTTACCTAGGCCTGGCCGTGCTGTTCGGCCTCGGCGTGCTGGCCTTCGGCGGCGGCGCGGCCGGCTCGGAGTACTTCGCCGGCTACGTCACCGAGAAGGCGCTGTCGGTGGACAACCTGTTCGTGTTCCTGATCATCCTGACCAGCTTCCGGGTGCCGCGGGAGGACCAGCAGAAGGTGGTGCTGTACGCCCGGCCGAGCGGGAGCGGATCTATCGCGCGCTACTGGCCGAACGCGACCAGATCATCGCCCTCGGGCCGAAGTACCGCCAGAAGGTCCGCGACGAACCGGCCCTGATGGACCTGCTGGAGCGCGCCCGGGCCAGTCACGACGCCGCGGTCCACCGCGGTGACGCCGTCGCCAGCTCACCACCGTCGATCTGAGGAGTAACCAGCGCATGTTCACCCGTCGATCCGGTACCGCTCCCCGGCCGGTGGCCGGTACCGTCCCTGCCGCCCTGGCGGCCGAGCGCGACGCCGGCCCGGGCGCGATCCTGGAACGGGTCGGTGCCACCGTCGCCACCTGGAGCCTGCGGCTGCTGCTGACCGGGGCTGCCTTGGTGGCCTTCGCCTGGGTGCTCGGCAAGCTGTGGGACGCGATCCTGCCGCTGCTGCTCGGCCTGTTCCTGGCCTCGGTGCTGTGGCCGGTGACCCGGCTGCTGCGCAGGGCCATGCCGCCGGCGCTGGCGGCGCTGCTGACCATGCTGCTCGCGATCGGGGTGCTGGCCGGCCTCACCGCGATCCTGGTTCCGCAGGTGACCGGCCAGTGGTCCGAGCTGTCGGACTCGGTCGGGTCGGGGTTGAAGGACCTGCAGGACTGGGTCGCCGGGCCGCCGTTCAACCTCGATGCCGCCGCGCTGGACAACGTGGTCGACCAGGTCGTCAGCAAGCTCAAGGCGAACTCCTCTTCCCTCGCCGGTGGCCTGCTCAGCGGCGTCAGCACGGTCGGCAACCTGGTGGTCCACCTGGTGCTCGCGGTGGTGCTGTGCTTCTTCTTCCTCAAGGACGGGCCGAAGTTCGTCCCGTGGCTGCACTCCTGGGTCGGTCCGGGTGCCGGGCGGCACCTGGCCGAGCTCGCGGACCGCAGCTGGGCCGGCCTGAGCGGCTTCATCCGCGCCCAGGCCGCCGTCGGGCTGGTCGACGCGGTGTTCATCGGGGTCGGCCTGTGGGTGATGGACGTGCCGTTCGCGCTGCCGCTGGCGGTGCTGGTGTTCTTCGGCGGCTTCATCCCGATCGTCGGGGCGTTCGTCACCGGGGCGCTGGCGGCGCTGGTCGCGCTGGTGGCCAACGGGGTGACCAGTGCGCTGCTGGTGCTGGCCCTGGTGGTGGTCGTGCAGCAGGTGGAGGGGCACGTGCTGCAACCGGTGCTGGTCGGCCGGGCGGTCAACCTGCACGGCGCGCTGGTGATCCTGGCGGTCACCACCGGCGGGGCGCTCGCCGGCATCGCGGGGGCCTTCCTGGCGGTACCGTTCCTGGCCGTGGCGGTCACCGTCGCGCGGTACGGGCGGGAGGAGTTCCTGGCCCATACCCGGCCGGAGGGGCAGCGAACCTCGCCATAGCAGGAGCCGCTCAGCCGGGCCCGGTTGCGGTCCGGACTGGCCAGGGAGGGATTTCTGGTCTTCACTACTGAACAGGGTGTCCTGGTCTTCGGGAACTCCAGGGTGCCTGCAGGTGCCGGGGAAGGAGTTCCATGTCCACCGTGCCGGAGCGCCGGGTGGCCACGCAGCAGCAACCGCGGTTGACCAAGCAGCGCATCGTGGAGGCCGCCCTGGCGCTGATCGACGAGCAGGGCATGGCGGCGGTCACCATGCGGGCGCTGGCGGCGCGGTTGCACGTCGAGGCGATGTCGCTCTACAAGCATGTCGCCAACCGCGACAAGCTGTTCGACGCCGTGGTGGACCGGATCGTCGGCGAACTGTCCGAGAACCACGAGATCTCCGCCGTGCCCGAGCACGGTTGGCGTAGCTACCTGTCCGACTTCGCGCACGGGATCCGCGGCTATGCCCGGGCCCATCCGCATGCCTTTCCGCTGGTCGCCACCCGGCCGACCGAGGCGCCCTGGATCAACCCGCCGCTGCGCTCGGTGGACTGGATCGAGGCATTCCTGCGCGGGCTGGAGGCCGAGGGGTTCTCCGACGAGGAGATGCTGTTCGCCTACCGCAGCTTCAACAGCTTCCTGCTCGGCTTCCTGCTGCTCGAGACCAGCGCGATGGCCAACTCCGATCCGCGGCCCGGCGACGGGTCCTACGCGTCCGGCGACGGCTCGGGCAGCGATGAGGCCACCTCCGCCGCGGCAGCCGTACCCGGCGCGCTCACCCCGACCCGCAGCCGCGCCGACCGGCGGGCGATCGCCCGGGCCGAGACCGCCGAGGAGTTGATCAACCCGCAGGGTGAGCTTGACCCAGGCCGCTACCCGACCATCCATCGACTGGCCGAAGGCCTGGCCGAGGACCGCTTCGAGGCCGAGTTCCAGCTCGGCCTGGACACCATGCTGGACGCGATCGCCGCGGTTCGGTCCGGGGAGCATTCCTGACCGCACCCCCGCAGGGGGTGACGGTGCCTCGCGTCGTGCGGGTAACCGCGCAGCGCGGTGAGAGCCGGCGTCAGCGTGGTGCCACGGGGGCGGCCGGCGTGCGGTGCTCGGGCAGGGTGCCGGTGTAGATGACATCCCCGGCGACCTCCCGCAGTTTGCGGTGCAGGTCCTGGCTGGCGCCGCGCAACTGGGTGAACGCCTCGTTCTGGGTGAGATGCTGGTTGGCCATCAGGATGCCCATCGCCACCCCGATCTCGCGATTGGACTCCAGCGCCCGGCTCAGGTGCACGGCCTTGTCGTGGTGCAGGGCCGCCAGTTGGACCATCGAGGTGTAGGCGGCGAAGATGGCGCCGATGGCCACGCTCGGCTCGTCGAAGGCGTCCGGGTGCATGGCGTAGAAGTTCAGGGCGCCCCGGTTGTCGTCGGTGAGGAAGAGCCGGTAGCACAGCATGCTGCGTACCCCGGTCTCGGCCACCGCACGAGGGGCGAAGGCCGGCCACTCCGGGGCGTTGGCCAGGTCGCACGCCAGCACGATGTCGCTGGTGGCCGCGGCCTGCAGGCACGGGCCCTCGCCGGTCTCGTACTGGAGGGTGTCCACCTGGGCCGGCAGGTCGTCGCTGGCCGCGCTGGTGTGCGCCCGGCCGTTGCCGGTGATCAATGTGATGCTGGCGTGCTCGCTGCCCGGCACCATGGCCGCGGCGACCGACAGCACGCGCTGCAGCATCTTCGACGGCTCCAGGGCGCTGTCCCCGCTGATCGACCGGGCCAGTTCGGTGAACTCGCCGGCCATCGCGGCCACGATGTCGGCGGCCTGCCGGACGTCGTCGGTGCGCATGATCAACCCCCACTGATGCTCGGCACCTCGGGCAGGGTTCCGGTGTGCTGACGGCACCTTACAGTGTAAGCCGCGCATCGGGTGGCTGGGCAGCGTGGCGTTCACATCACGCTGGTTCGACCACTAGGAACCGGCCTCGGCGAGCTCGGCGCGCAGTTGTTCGACCTGCGCGACGTGGCCGAGCTGCTCACGCAGCGCGAGCGTCGCCGCGAAGTCCGCCCGGGCAGCTGCCAACTCACCGAGTGCAGCGTGACTTCGGGCGCGCTCGTGCAGGGCGTCTGCGAGGTCCGATGGCCGGTCCGCGCCGCGCAGGATCTCCACCGCCCGCTCTGCGGCGGTCAACGCTGCTGCCGGCCGGTCTGCTCGCAGCGACCTCATGGCGAGGGTGGTCAGGCAGCCCGCGGCCACTGTCAGGTCACCCGTCGCCTCCGCTGAGACTTGCAGTGCCGAGAGCCGGCCGTCCAGGTCCTCGGCAAGCGGGTCGAACGCCGGCCGTCTGCCCAACATGATGATGATCTTGCTGATGCCGCGGCTATCGCCGATCCGCTCGGCCAGCGTGAGTGCCCGGCGAGCGTGAGCCAGCGCGTCGGATACCCGCTGCGGGAGGGTCGCCAGCGCGGTCGCCAGCCCGATCTGGGACCCCGCCTCGCCGTAGTCGTTGCCGACCGAGGCGTGCAGCGCGATCGCCGTCGTGTAGGCCGACTCCGCAGTGACCAGATCCCCGGTGCGTTCGCTCACCCAGGCGAGTTCGTAGGCGGCAGCGGCCCGGGTGCCCACGTCGGCTTCGGCCAGCGCCGGCTGCAAGCCGGTCAGCGCGGCCAGGGCCTCGTCGTAGCGGCCCAGTTCGGCACTGACGGACGCGACGGTCATCCGAGCGCAGCCGCGCACCAGCGGTGCGGCCTCGCTCGCCGCACACCGCCGGCTCACGGCGAGCAAGGGTGCCAGCAGCCCGGCGCGCGTCAGCGGCAGCTGCAGCGCTGCGAGCAGACCGCCGGCTCCGGCGTGCTCGCCCGCCAACCGCGCAAGGTCTACGAGCCGCAGCAGGGTGCGCCACTCACCTGCGAACCATTTCCACCGGTCGCCGAGTAGCCGCTCCCGCAGCGCATCGGTCAGGGCCGGCGGACGGTCGGGGGCCAGCACGTGCGGGACGGGTGACGCGATCCCGGCTGTGGGGACGCCCCCGGCGAGATGGGCGGCCCAGGCGAGCACGCGGCGCAGGGTCGGGGCGTCGAGGGGGCTGCCGTCGCTTCGCACGGTCGCACGGACGAGGTCGTGCAGCCTGTGCCGCATCCTGCCGTCGACCGTCGTTGCAGGCTCCAGCAGGCCGAACGCGAGTAGTTCGTCCACTGCCTTGTCCGGCGCGCCGTCGGCCAGTGCGGCGAACAGCCACGGCCCGAAGTCGGGGACGTCGAGGGCGGCGAGGGCACCGAGCAGCCGCCGAGCCTGCGGGCTCAATTGGCGCAGGCTGCCCTCGATGCTGCGCCGGACGCTGCGGTCGCCGAAGCTCAGCTCGTCGAGCCGTGCGTCCGCCTGCTCGAGCCGGCCGGCGAGTTCGCTGGGCTCGACGTCGGGAAGAGCACCGAGCCGGGCCGCGAGCAGGCGCAACGCCAGGGGCATCCCGGCGCAGGCATGCATCATGGTGTCGAGGTCCGCGCCGGTGGGCGCCGCGCGGCCGGGCGTCGCGCTGGTGAGGATCGTCGCGGCCGCCACGTCGTCGACGGGCAGCAGGCGCACCCGAAGCGCGGCGTCGAGGCCGCCGAGCGGCGCGCGCGTCGCAATGACGACGGCACTCGGCTCAGGGGTCAGCAGCGGCCGTACCTGGATCTCGTCCACCGGGTCGTCCAGCATCACGAGCAACCGGCGTTGGGCGGCCACGCTGCGCCACAGCGCACTGCGCGCGGACACCCCGTCCGGCAGCGCGCGGGCGTCGACGCCGACGGCGAAGAGGAACTCGCCGAGGACAGCCGCCGGGTCGCGCGCGATGCCGTCGGCGCGAGACAGGTCGGCGAACAGGCATCCGTCCGGATAGTCGGCGGTGCGCCGGGCACAGGCCTCGATGGCCAGGGCCGTCTTCCCGATGCCGCCGAGCCCGCTCACGACGACCGGCCCGGCCAGGCGTCCGCCGGACAGGACGGCCTCGAGCGCTGCGAGCTCGGTGCCACGTCCGTGCAGACCGGCCGGTCGTGGTGGCAGCTGTCGCGGCGTCGTGGCTGGCGGGCCCGGCGATGAGTCGGCGTACTGGCTGCGGTACGCGCGGAGGAGGCCCGCGCGCCTTTGGTCGTCGAGGTCGAGTGCGTCGGCGAAGGCCAGCAGCGACCTGCGATGCGGTCGCTCGACCCGACCGCTCTCGATCGCCGAGATCGCCCGCACACTGAGGCCGCAGCGCTCGGCGAGCTCTTCCTGGGTGAGACCGGCGGCCCGCCGCAGTTCGGCCAGGTATCCGTCGGGCGCCACCATCGGCCCATCTTACGAACCGCGATCACCGCCGACGGCGAACTTCCGGCGAAACTTCCGGCGAAACGTCGTGGTGCGCGCCCATCCGAACTGCGAGCGTTGCAGCAATCGGATCGGGCGAGCACCGCAACCACCACGAGCATGGTCCAGAACTGTCCTACGGGATCTACATCGCGGACGGCGGCGTACTCACTGGACTCACTCCAACGATGCTCGTTCAGCGTCATACAGAACACCGGCACCCACCGCTGCCTCTACAACCGAGTGAAGGGACGCGAAATGCTTACCAGGCCTTCTACCCGACGTCGGGTGGAAACCAACCCTTCGTCCAGCGCCGACCGGGCGACCGAGAAGACGCCGATGATGCGAAAGCTGGCTGCGTTCGCAGCAACATTGACCGCGATGGCAACCCTCGTGGTCGTGTCGGCAAGTCCCGCCAGTGCCAAACCAGAAACCTGTTTCGGCTACACCGGCGACTTCATGCTGCCCACCACCCCCTATGTCACCTTCAAACTCGTCCCCTGGGATCCCGGCGCAGACAACTGCTTCGGGATCACGTCCGACCGCCGCATCTGGGTCACCGCAGCCGGTCACCCCTGGTCGGTGATTCCTGGTGGCGGCCGTGCCGACGGCTTTTCTAATTTCTTCGAAGCCGTAGGCCCCAGTCGCTACGGCAAGATCGTCCAGGTATACGTGAAAGCCAGCGGCAATTACTACTGCCAGACCTGGTGGTCCGACACCAACTGGGAGGGCCACTGGACGCTGTGCAACTAGGGAATCCAGTCCAACTGAGCTCGCAAACGGCTGCTCCGCCAACACCGATAGGCAGTGGGACCTGCAATGCGGTCGCTCAACTCGTCCGCTCTCGATCGCCGAGATCGCCCGCACACTGAGGCCGCAGCGCTCGGCGAGCTCTTCTGGGTGAGACCGGCGGCCTTACCAGGATCATCGATCGGAATCCGACGACTGAAAGGTGTCGACTGATGGCATTCAGGAACCTCATGAAGCGGCTGGGAGTAGTCGGTGCATCAATTGCACTGACCATGTCAGCAGTCGCGCTCTCAAGCCCGGCAAGTGCCGCGACCACCACGGACACGCTCCAGAACTATCACACCGGGATCTACCTCGCGGATATCAACCCCGCCTACCGGTACTGGACCCATTCCACTGATCTCTCATACACCGTCATACAGAACACCGACACCGGCAGGTGCCTCTACAACGTAATCAACACCAACGCTGTGGCGGTCGGCCCTTGCTCGGCGGACCACCGATACCTGTGGCGGGCCTCTTCCGTCGTCTCGATCGGCGGCTCAATTTCCTATCAACTAAAGAACTACCACACCGGCGCGTGCCTCTACGGAAACGCGTCCGGCACTCCGTACCTGGATGCGTGTTCCAGCAATCACGCGGACTACTGGCACTGACCTGGTGAGGCGATAAGGCCGCACTCAGGCCTTGGGCTACCTTCCTCCGGCCCGATACGCTGCGACCTGTACCCACCAATGAAACCAGGCGACTCTCACAAACCCTGGATCAATCGAAGGTCCTGCCACTGCGGCTCGAAGACAAGTTCATCGAGGTGTTCCGAGAGTTGCCGACCGGGTCCGTGAACGAGCAGCACGCCACCGTGCAATTCCTGCAGGACGCCCTTCGCAAGCAGCTCGCCAAGCTGGAGATTCGAGAGGAACGTCTAATCGACCTTGCCGCTGACGACGCGTTGCCGAAGCCAAGACCCGAGGGACGCCTGAACAAGATCGCGATGGATCGCAACCGCATCCAAGCCGGGCTCCAGCGCACCGGTGAGGAACTGAAGGCCGGCTACGACCTCTTGCTGACTTCCCTGGACCTGAACCGCGAACCAGCAGCCCTCTACCGGCGAGTTCCCGATGAAATCCGCCGCCTCGTCAACGAGACATTAAACGAGCGGTTCTACGTCGACGAGCGCGGGGAGGTGGCCCAAGCGCTACGGAAACCGCCGTTTGACATCTCCCAGAAGTTGTCAACGCTTGGCGGGGCGAGCCAAGAAACGAAGGCTGGAGCCGAGAAGCAACGAACTCCGGCATCGCCGAAGGCTCAGAATGTCAACTACGGGAGGGATCTGCCTCTCAGCGTAGATCATTTTTGGTCGATGTTTCAAGTAAGACCGAACTGGTCGAGCTTGTGGGACGGTATTCGAACCTGCCGGACCAGATGAGGCGGGTTCGTCGGTGCTTGGCGTTGGCGACCAAGGCCTTCCCTGCCCGATCTGATCCACTGCCGGCGCCATCTCGGCGGGTGAACCTCCGGCTGGATGAGCAGCTGGTGCAGCAACTGCTGGGGGACTACCTAGCCGGACGGACCGGGCGAGAACTCGCAGAACGGTACGGCTTGGCTCGTAGCACGGTCATTGGGCTCTTGCACCAGCACGGTGTAGCCGTGCGTTACCCGCGGGTGACACTTGGCGAGGCGGCTGAGATGGTACGGCTATATCAGTCAGGCGTCCGGCAGGTGGATATCGCCGCTCGGTTCGGGCGCGATCCTGGCAACATCTGGCACGTGCTCAAGCGGGCGGGCGCTTTCGGTTCGTAGTATGTCGTTCCTGCTCTAACCGGCGGCTTCATGTCCTTCAGGAATATCCCGGTCTGGGCCGAGCCTCGGCCTTTACGAGGCATGGCGCTGGCCTTGAAATAGCTGGAACGGTAGTCGGCTCGGGATGTTTTGAGTCCCCTTTGTCCTCGCATAGTAATAGCAAGCGCTCGCTTGGGTGATAACACGCTACCCAGCAGGGCAGGTACCTAACTGGAAGCGAAGGGTTAAGTGGAGATGCCCCACTGCGATGACTTTCCCCGTTGGGCTCAGAAGCTCTGCTGTCACAGTCCATGAAGCAGATTTAGTCTCTGCGGGAATATCCGCATAATAAGCTGCTGTGCCATCCGGCATAGGCTCTCCGCCAAATTGCTGTGGCGATGCCACATCTCGTGGGGTAGCTACGGGATCGTACACTAGTATTGAATATCGTGAGCTGGCCATGAGCGCCACAGATGAGGCGTAAGTCATATTTGAAATGTCCAGTAAAATCTTGTTATTGCAATAGGTGTTTACCACTCCGTTCGCACACGGTCTTTTGGTGTCCGCGTTTCGGCACGCGAGCTTAAGTGCAGCAGGCGGATGAAGAGGAGGCGAATGAATGGTAATAGGTAGTGCTTGTTGACGCTCTTGGTCAGAAACCCACCATGAGGCGGCGAGCCAGAGCCCACTGAGTACAACTACCCCAACCAGCCAGGAAATGATAAGCCAACGCCAGAATGGTTTCGCAGGTGGAGCAGGTGGTAGGACGCCGCCACGAGCTATCCAGCGATCAATCTCGCGTTGATCGTCACGAGCCCTTCGAATACGATCGCGCTCACGGGCGTCGTCACGAATTTCACGGAGGTACCGCTCCTGGCGGCTCTCGCGATTCCGGTAGGGCATAGCCGCAAATATACCCAAGCTTGGCAGCTTGCCGAGCGAGGTCGCGCTAGGCATGCCGCTACAGTGAGGGTCCGATGCTCACCGGCTAGACGGATTGAGGTCGACGTACGGTCCAGGCTCGCCGCGAGCACAAGACGACCTGCTCATCGAGGGCGAGAGCCTGCTGCTCCGGCGCTAATGCGCTTAGGCTGAGCGGCGAACTCCGGCCCGTTAGATGGGATATGCCTTGACTCCACGCGCCTCAATTCCCTACCTAGAGTTTGCCCAGCGTGTGCGGAGATACCGCCGTGACGATCTACTGCGCTCTATTGGAGTAATAAGCGTCCAGCTTGAACATGCCACCTTTGACCATGCTCCGCGGCCGGCATTACCTAATTACATTCAACCATTTAGTCTGAGCGGAGTCGCCCGGACTGCCGTAATCGCGGGCAATAATTTTCGCAGCGCCATCGCAACGCTCGAAGATATACGCCAACTGTGCCATCGATACGTTAATATCGCCGATCCCGATTTAGAAGGCCCCTCCAACCCCGAACGAGTCCAACGACTGCTGGTTAAGATTGCCCATGAACAGTTTCCAAGTCAGCTATCTCCTCGTGAGGACCTTGGGCGCACGGCGAAACTATTCCTCGACTATGCCGCCGGAGTGAACGGGGCGCCTACCGAAGCAGACTGGATATCTGTGTTAGGCATCTCTCTTGAGCAGTTCATGCGTGTCGGTTTCGCGCTTTACGTGGCGGCCTTACAGAACGCAGGTTCCTTAACTCGGCAGTCTGCTCTCTTTGGATACGGTACTGCCGATCTTTAGTCCACTAACGGCTGATGAAGCGATGGCTATCATCGATAAGCACTTTGCTGCCACAGCGAAGGAGCACTCCCAATGGGGGCTCGAATGGCAACATAAAGAGCGCGAGAAGTGGTCACCAAATCCTTTGCAACGCAAGCCCATCGTCTCGGCCGGGGATGAATTGATTATTCCGAGCCCACATCTGTTAATCAACCGAATCACGCCGAATGGCTTGTACTTCATTGGCATTGAGGCCTTTAAGGCAACGTTTACTGATGCTCTTGGCAAGGTATTCGAGCAGTATGTTGGCGATCAACTTCGTGAGCTTCCGGGGGCAGAAGTCCATTCGGAAATTGCATATGGGTCTCATAATGAGAAAAGTTGCGATTACATAGTTGTCTTCGCTCAGGGTGTGGTTTTAGTTGAGGTGAAGACTGCTCGTCCTATTCTGGACTTTCGGACAGGAGAGGACAATGGGTTCGCCGACGCCAAGAAGAAGCTTTGCCATGCCCGCGACCAACTCAATAAGACAGAGAAGCTTATCGTGGAGTGCCACCCTGCATTCAACCACATTCCGAAAGACCGTCCGCACGTCCGCTTGGTCGTTACCTTGGAGCCGTTTTTCCTCCGTCAGACGCTCGCACACGAGGCGATCTTTGGGGAGGACCCGGTACCGGTCGCATCAGCGCATGATCTTGAAGCCGTTGTGGGGACGCTCACCGGACACAGCGACGCTGGACAGCGAATGCTAACCGCGCTAACACCCCGAAGTGATCTGCCGGCTGATCTGCTTGATGCTATGGATGGACTTGAGCCTGTGCCCAACAGCATCATCAGCGATGCGTGGGACCGGTGGGCAGTCTGGGAGCATCAAACAGAATGATAATACGATTTCTCACTCCTAATTCCGGCTCAGCGCGTCGAGGATCAGACGACCCTTAGCAAGGAGTTCGTCGAACGTCACGATTTCTACCCCGCGTTGGGCGTTCCGGTAGATTTCGAAGCTCCGAATCTCCTCCTGCTCCGTCGGCATGGTTCCGATGACTAGTAGTGCCCTTGTACCGAAGATGTTGAATCCTGTGTGGCCACCCGTAGTGAGGCTTAGGTACTGCTCCTGGAGAGTTTGGCGGGCGTGGAGTACCTGCTGGGTCGCTGCGCTCAAGTCGCTCGACGGACCGTGGATCCGGTTCCGGTACGTCCTGTCTGTTAGGAGCGGTGCGGCCGGCGTTTTCAGCTCAACGATCAGCGAATTTTCGGACAAGGAATTCCGGTACATGTAGTCGACGATCGTTCCGCCGCGGTTATCGATCGATTTCCCACCCACGTACGCTTGCTCGCGGACGATGATCATCGGCGATGCGTACAGCTGCGATATGACCCACGGTTCCTTTTTAAGTAAGTTCTGCCAGTAGGACTCGTCGCCATTGGAGAGGTTCGAGGTCGCTTCATCCAAAAACCGGCTGAGCTTCGCGACCCCAATCGCGGCGTCGAAGTTCACGAGCGCTTCGTCGTTAAGCCCCTTGAACTGCTCTGCGAGGCTAGCTCTGGACTCACGAGCCCATGCCAAGAACGTCTGCAGTAGTTCGCTCGATCGCCCGTCTCTCAAGAGCCTCACGACATCGGCCAGGACTGAACCTGTGTCCGCTTGTATGTACTGATGTTTACCTGTCGGCACACCGTCACGCTCGACAGTGTCGTACAGAACCTGGAGACCGTTAAAAAGCTTGAGGATTTCGCCGGCCTTTAGGTCAAGCTTCACTCCTTCGCCAGCGCGGAGCGAACTTAACTGGATCGCCTCGGCCTCCTCCCACTTCTCCGATCGGCGCTTTCGCTGGTAGCAGAACGTTCCGTCAACAGACGCAGCAGGCTGACGCTGGTTGTTAACGAGCTGCGGCTTGAACACGAGCCGGACAAGCTCGGTTTGTCGTAGGACGATCGGGGTCACCACTGCCGACTGGCGTGACGTTGATGTCACCATGAAGCCGCTTGGTTGGCGAGGTGCTACGGGTGAATCTGAATCCATAATTGATACGTTCTCACGAGCAAACGACAGCAGTTCGACCCCGCGCCGCCGGCGTAGCTCAAGCGTCTGGGGCATCCTCTGATGGTTCGAGTAAGCACGCCAAGGTATCCGTCTGTCGACCTTGTGGGACGGTATTCCAACCACTCAGAACAGATCAAACGGACAAAGCATCTGGTCATGCTGGCTAAGCGCATCTTTCCTGCCAGATCTGACCCAGCGCCGCCGCCAGTTCATCGGGTGAGTCTCCGGCTGGACGAGCAGCTGGTACGGCAACTGCTGGCCGACTACCGAGCCGGCCGGACCGGGCGAGAACTCGCCGAGCAATACGGTTTGGCCCGCAGCACGGTCATCGGGCTCCTGCGCCAGCACGGTGTGGTCGTGCGTTACCCGCGGGTGACACCCGACGAGGCAGCTGAGATGGTGCGGCTGTACCAGTCAGGCGTCCGGCAGGTGGACATCGCCGCTCGGTTCGTGCGTGATCCCGGCAACATCTGGCACGTGCTCAAACGGGCGGGTGCGTTCGATCCTGCTGGCTAGCTGTGCTCGCCTAAGCATCGGCGATGCGAAGTAGCGCCTTCGCGACTTACGTAGGTCTGAATCTGGCTTGACGACCGTGGCGACAGTGATGTGACGCTGGTCGTGGAAGCGCCGCCGTAGCGAAATAGGTGCCCCAGACTTCACGCGAGAGGAGTGAGCACCCTGAGCTGCGGATTCCGAGCTCCCTATCGCCCCAGTAGGCGACCATCGAACGCGAGCTCGACGAGCTCAGCTAGCGTGGCTTCTTGGCGCGCCCATCGGAGTAGCCATTCAACACGATCGTCTGTGGTTTCGAAGTGGGGGCCGCGATGATCGAGGCCGTACCGAGTGCTAATGAGCGAGCGCATAAGGAGTAAATTTCCCCAATCCCGGCCATAGAAATCGTTCGCAAGCCTTGAAATATCGGCATCTCCACGTTCTATACCGCATTCGCAAAGAATGATCGCTGCAACCAAAGGCAGGAAACTCTGACCTTGGATCTCATTAGCACCCCTATCAGACAACTCAAAGCGGCCGGTCGGCAACTTCCGCCACCAGAGCGGATGTGGAACGTAACTACAATCCGACAGCGAACCACGCCTAAGCTGGGACACCCCGTAAGTAAGCAGCGGTAGTAGCACCGAACGAAAAAATGTTTGCCCGCCATCGGTCATAGAACTCGCATACATCACAGAAAACTCAAATAGGTTCGGCCACTCGCCCAATCCCCAGTCAGTATCAACGGGACGAATTTTAGTCGCCATTGGTGTGCCGGTATATAAATGGTCTGTGCGAGTTGTCCCCTCAATCAAAGCCTTTGCATCCCCTCCCATATAAATGGCTGACAAGTACTGCCATGGGCTTGTGGTGTAGAGCTTTAGCGCGGCGACCAACTGCCGCATCGCCGGGTCTGCGACCTTAAAGAGTAGATCACTCACGGCAGCGGTGTTCTTCAGTAGATAGTCGGCGCCGTGGCAAGCTAATTGTGTCTGATGAAAAGAGGGCGAGCCGCGGAATGTTGCAATTAAAGTATTCTTCACCACCTCATTCGCCGAGGCACGGTTTGCAATCGCAACCGGTCTCTCGCCAATCCATACCTGAGGCAGCGAGCTGGTCAGACCGCTCGCTGAATGGCCGCGTTCACTTAGATAGGACTCGACGGCATACGCGGTGACACGGCGTACTGTGACGGGGAGAAGCGGTTGATTTCTGAGCGCGGCAATGCATACACTTAATGCGATTGGCTGCTCATCCGGACTCTTTTCATGTATTGAGTCAAGCACTGATGCGACCAACTCGTCCTCGAACCCTCGTCGTTTGAACCTGGACAGCTGAACGATCAATTGACATACCAGATTCCAGGTTGGATCGCCGCACCTACGACGCAATACATAGAGGAGATCATGCTCGGAGAGCGTTTGTACGAGGTGTTTCGCCGTAAAATATTCTAAGAAGGTCCGATGTGCGAACCCGTAGAGCCGAACGCCGTCCGCCGTGGCGCCAACTTCGGTCAATACCCAGGCTCGCCCTCTGCAGAACTCAATAAACTTGCGTGCTTCAGCCCGTGCGGCCTGATGGTCCTCATCGAATTGCCGGCGAGATAGATATTGGGCTGCCTCTTGGATGAGGTCATCCTCAAGAACGCCCACAGTCCTGGCTTGTGACTCGAACACCCAGTGCGCAAGATGTTCCAGAGCGCCGGCAACATTTGCCTCGATCACGAACTCTGGCCTGAGCACATGGCGCCGACGATCCCAAAGGTCAAAGAGTAGCTGTGCGCAATCAGCATAAATCTGAGGCCGGTTGCTGGGTAAGTACTCCTGATATTTGTAAAGACCGCACATCAGGGACAGCAGAAGCGGATTCTCCCGCAGGTCTGAACTCTCATCACTTTCGCGCATAAAGCTTGCAACGAGCTGCTCGACATCCTTACTTGTCAGTTCGCGGTCAAGGCGAAACCATTTATATGCGTATTCTGCAGCCTGGCCGTTGGTGAATGGGGCTATCCTTAAGCTTGAGAAGCTGTTCTGGTTTAAGGGTGCCTGCTCGTACCCGATTACCCGGGCAGTGACGAGCATTGGCGCTCGGTCGTAAATACCTGCGAACGCTTCGATTGCCGTCACCACCGCGCGTCTGGTCTCGGGGTCTAGGAGTTCATCTACTCCATCGAATATTACTAATAACCGGCCGCTTGAACACAAAAATGCTATCTCGGCTCCTGTGAGGCTTACTTGATACCGATCGAACATGGCTTCGGAAATCGTCCTCGCGACGCTCATGCCGCGCCGTGAGATTGTGGTAGCGCCGTGCTCTCGAAGAACGACTAACATCGCAACCTCACATCCTGCAACTTGCTCATCAGCAGCGATAATTCTCGCCAAATGGATGGCGAGTGTCGATTTTCCAGCGCCTGGGGACCCCAACACAACATTTCGCCTGTGAAGCCTAAATACACGATCAAGATCGCCAGCCGTAGCCCAGCGGGTAAGTTTCTCGCCGCCAAAAGAAGTCACCGTGGGCGGGACGTAAATGTCATCGAAAGGAACCCGGTTCGCGTTATCAGCGTTCGGTGGCGTGATCGTCGCGTGGGCTGCTTTCTGAGCGCTCCTCAGCTGACGAATCTTATTGTTAAGTCTACGAAGATCGACATGTTCTGCATCAAGGCTAGCAATTATCGCAGCTAACTGGTCTGAGATAGTCGCTCGTAGCTTGATGCGAGAGTCTTCGAGCGCAGCCCGGATCGCTTTTTGCTTAGACTTATCTTTGTTTTTTGAGGATATCCCGCTCGATGGATCATCGGGCACGATCTTGCCTGCAAGCTCCGCCAATAGTCTGACTAGGTGCTGACTAACATCCACGGCGGCAGTTGGCGCCAAGCCGTGGATTTCAAGAAGCTGACATGTGCGTCGGTAGATTTCCGGCGAAGAAACCGGTGACGAGCCCAGAAGATAAAAGACGGTCGCGTCGGTCGCAAGTTGCGCGAAGTCCACACTTGAAAGGAAGCTCGACAATGCGTCCCTTGCCTGCTCATCCGCCATCGATGGCATAACGTCATATAGGCAAGGTCCAATTATGGTTTCTTCTATGAAAGAGTGGATCACACTCTCATTTAAGGGAGGGGTTTCGTCCAGGTAGTCGCGCCAGCCGTCGTAAAGCTTCGCGCACGCTTGAACGATGAGACCGGTGGCAAGGGGAATCTCAATGCCCGTCATACTTGAACGGTACCCACTCTATGGCGTGGGCAGGAGGAGACGATCAGGATGCCGGTGCGGGCTTCGAAGCCGAGCGTAAGAACGAGCGGTGATGCAGGAGGTGGAACAACCGAGTTGCTACAGCCGCTGCATAGCAGCCCATAGCGGGAGGCTCACGCTGAAGACCTGAGCGGCTTGTTCCGACTAAGGACGACAAGTATCCGTCTGTCGGGGTGGCGGGATTCGAACCCACGGCCTCTTCGTCCCGAACGAAGCGCGCTACCAAGCTGCGCCACACCCCGGCTGCAACCGGTCCAGCATAGCCGAGGCCGTCCAGCCGGTTGACCACGGGGCAGCCGCCTGAGACGAACCCTAGACTAGCGGGCCGCGTCGCGGGGCAGCAGGGTGAGCAGCACCGCCTCGGGCCGGCAGCCGATCCGGATCGGCATGAACGGGCTGGTGCCCAGCCCCGCGCAGACGTTGAACCACATCCGCTCGTCCCACGGGTGCAGCCAGCGCGCCCGGTGCACGTCGATGCCGCAGTTGGTGACGATCGCCGGCCCGAACGGCACCCGCACCTGGCCGCCGTGGGTGTGCCCGGCCAGCACCAGGTCGTAGCCGTCGCCGGCGAAGGACCGCAGCAGCGCCGGCTCCGGGGAGTGGATCACGCCGATCCGGACCGCGGCGGCCGGGTCCGCCGGTCCCGCGATCCGGGCGTACCGGGCCCGGCGCAGGTGCGGGTCGTCGGTGCCGGCCAGCGCCACCGGCAGCCCGGCCACCGGCACCGTGGTGCGGGCATGGGTCAGGTCCAGCCAGCCGCGCAGCGCCATCGCCGCCGCCAGCTGGTCCCACGGCATCCGGCGCCGGCGCTGCAGGTCGCCGACCTTGTCGGGCAGGAAGTACCGGAACGGGTTCTTCGGAGCCGGCACGTAGTAGTCGTTGTTGCCTGGCACGAACGCGCCCGGGAAGTCGAACAGCGGCCCGAGGGCACGCAGAATCGCCGGGATGCCGTCCGGGTCGGAGCTGGTGTCGCCGGTGTTGACCACGAAGTCCGGCTGCAACCGGGCCAGCTCCGACACCCAGGCCTGCTTGCGCCGCTGCCCGGACGTCAGGTGCAGGTCGGAGATGTGCAACACCCGCAGCGCGGGGCTGCCGGGCTCGAGCACCGGCACCGAGAACCGGCGCAGCGTGAACAGGTTGCGCTCGATCAGCCCGCCGTAGCCGGCCGTCGCCAACCCCGCCACGGCGGTGGCGAGCAGGCTGCGGCGCACGACGGACATGCCCGACAGACTACGTGCCGGGTCCCACTAGCCTGGACGCATGACCCGGCTCAAGGCACAGCTGACCTCCGACCTGACCACGGCGATGAAGGCCCGCGACGAGCTCACCACCGCCACCCTGCGGATGCTGCTCACCGCCGTCACCACCGAGGAGGTGGCCGGCTCCACCGCCCGCGAGCTCTCCGACGACGAGGTGCTCAAGGTGATCGGGCGGGAGGCCAAGAAGCGCCGCGAGGCCGCCGACGCGTTCTCCGGCGCCGGCCGCGCCGAGCAGGCCGCCCGCGAGCTGGACGAGCAGGCGGTGCTCAACCGCTACCTGCCCAGCCAGCTCGACGACGCCGAGCTGGCCGCCCTGGTGGCCGAGGCGGTGCGCGAGTCCGGAGCCACCGAGCCGCGCCAGATGGGCCAGGTGATGAAGCTGCTGACCCCCCGGGTGGCGGGCCGGGCCGACGGCAAGCGGCTGTCCGACGAGGTCCGCCGCCAGCTCAGCAGCTGACCAGCTCGGCTAGGTACCCACGCGATAGCTGTCAACCCGGCAGCTGACCGGCTTTCAGGCGGCCAGCTGCCGGGTCAGTGCGGCTTCGGCCTGGTCTTGGTCGGCGTCGGGCTGGGTGGCGGCGGCGGCGTGTTGCTCGCCGGCGCGGACTGGGACGCCGTGTTGGACGCCGGCGGTGAGCTCGGCCGGAAGGTGAAGGTCGGCCGCACGAAGACCTCGGGCGGCACCCCGGTCGAGATGCACAGCGAGATGCTGGCGCCCGGCTCGGCGATCTTCGGGGAGTAGAACGCCACGTTGCCCGGCCGTTCCTTGCTGCCGCATGACGTCGGCAGCGGCTTGCCGACGAAACCCTGGGAGGCGAGGTAGCTGATCGCCTCGTCCTGGCCCATCCCGACCGTCGAGGGCACCTGGTTGCCCGGTGTGGAGTCCACCGAGGGCCAGTCCCACTGCTGCTGGCTCAGCGTCGGGCCGTAGGCCTGCAACCAGAACCGGGACGCGGATGCACCGAAGGTGTCGGTGCCGTCGTTGGATTCGGTGATGCCCGGCACGTCGGCGATCCGCTGGGTCGGGCTCTCCGGATTGACCAGGGCTGCCGCCGACGTCAGGTTGGGTGTGATCCCGACGAACCACAGTGCCGAGTTGCCCTCGTCGTCGACGAACTTCTTCGTCACCGGGTCGTACTTGCTGCTGTTGTTGGTGCCGGTCTTGCCCGCTACCAGGCTGCCGCCGTTGTTGTACCAGTCCCGGAAGAACTTGTCGGCGGTGCCGTAGAAGGATTTGGTGTCGTTGGTCATGATGTTGACCAGGGTGCGGGCCACGTACGGGGTGTACTGCCGGCTGCAGCCCGGGTGCGCCTTGAGGGTGACCGGCTTGCCGGTGCTGTCGACGACCGACTTGACCGGGATCGGCGGGCAGAACACCCCGTCGTTGGCCAGGGTGGCGAAGGCGCCGGTCAGCTCCAGCACCGACGTCGAGTCCTGGCCCAGGGTGAAGGTGGGCTGGTGGCCGGCGATGATCGACTGGGCGATGGTCCGGCCGGTCGGCTTGCCGTCGGAGTCCAGCTGCGGGTTGTTCAGGTAGTTCATGCCGAGGCCGGTGGCGGTGTTGACGATCGGGGCGATGTCGCAGCCGAACAGCTGGTCCTCCATCGCCACGAAGTAGGTGTTGGATGAAGCCGGCAGCGCGCGCTCCAGCGGGTAGGTGTCGGCGTAGTGGCCCGCGTTGTGCGCCACGTAGGGCTTGTTGTCGTCCTGCAGCGGGCAGTTCTTGGTCGTCCACTCGTTGTTGGCGGTGGTCAGGCTGTAGTCGGTGGGCACCCCGGCCTTGAGCGCGGCCAGCGCGGTGAAGTACTTGTACGTCGAGCCGGCGCCGGCATAGGCCTTGGTGAACAGCTTGTCGACGGAGTACCCGCTGTCGCCCTTCTTCACGCCGTACTTCACGTCGGTGATCATGCTGGTCACCGCGCCGGTGCCCGGGGTGACCGACGGCATCGCCAGCAGGTAGCCGTGGCCGTGCGCCGGGTCCAAGCCGCTCTGGGTCCAGATCGCGTCCTGGCCCTGGTTCTGCAGGTGGGCGTCCAGGGTGGTGACGATCTTGTACCCGCCGGTGTTGAGCCGCGGCTCGCTCAGGCCGCCGACCCGCACCAGCCAGTCGGTCACGAAGTCGCAGAAGAAGCCGACGTTCTTGATCGCCTTGTTGGCGAACGAGCAACCGCGCGGCACCGGTGCGTGCGGTGCCAGCCGCACCGGGGTGGCCTTGGCCTTGGCCGCCTCGGCCGCGCTGATGTAGCCCTCGGTGGCCATGTTGGAGATCACCAGGTCACGCCGGTCCCGGGCCGCCACCGGATGGTTGAACGGGTCGAGGTCGGTGGGGGCCTTGACCAGGCCGACCAGCAGCGCGGCCTGCGGCACGGTGAGCTTGTCGACGTCCACCCCGAAGAAGGTCTGCGCCGCGGTCTGGATGCCGTAGGAGTTCTCGCCGAACGCCGCGATGTTGAGGTACTTCTCCAGGATCTCGGGCTTGGTGGACTCGCGCTCGATCTTGAGCGCGCACTGGGCGTCGAGGATCTTGCGATCGATGTTCTGGTCGATCGCGGCGTTGCGTTCGGCATCGGTGGTGGCCTGGTAGTAGCGCACCTGCTTGACGTACTGCTCGGTCAGCGTCGAGGCGCCCTGGGTGTCGCCGTTGGTGGTCTTGAGCGCGCCGCGGATCAGGCCGCGCACGTCCACGCCGTGGTGGGAGTAGAACCGGCGGTCCTCGGTGGAGATCAGCGCGTTGGTGACGGCCTTCGGGATCCGCGACAGTGGCACCACCTGCCGGTTCTGGTCGAACAGCGTGGCGATCACGGTCTTGCCGTCGTTGGCGTACATGGTGGTGCGCTGCTGCACCGGCTCCTCGGTGAGGTTGCACTGGGTGCCGAGGAACTTGTCGGCGGCGGCCTTGGCGAGCAGGCCGCTACCACCGATATAGGGCAGTAACAGGCCGGCGGCCAGAACCCCGGCGATCACCAGCAGTGCGACCAGCCGGCCGAGAGTGGACAGGATGGTCAGCCCGGATGCGCGTGCCATGGGCGCTAAGACTACGCGAGGCTGTTAGGTGGTCCGATTTTTACGTCTCTAGCAGTGTTTAGGTCGGCTCGGACGTTGCCGATTGTCCTTGTGAAGGCCCGCTGTTGATCACTGACAGTGGTGCCTCCATTACATCGTGACATTGCGCTTTTACCAGTACTCACCGGTAAAAGATGCAATCTCATATCAGACTCTTGCCCAACGGAGGGTGATCACTTACCGTCCGTTGGGCAGGTAGTCGACATCATGTTCGTGTGAAGTATTCAGAAGCGGGGCATGCATGAGTGCATCACGTGTGACCGAGCGGCCCAGGGTCACCTTCGATCCGGAATGGGCATCGCGGGGCGCATGCCGGGATGTCGACCCGGAAACCCTGTTCGTGGTGGGCGCGGCACAGCACAAGGCCAAGACCATCTGCATGGGTTGCCCGGTGCGGGTGGACTGCCTGGCCGACGCTCTCGACAGCCGAGCGGAGTTCGGCGTGTGGGGCGGCATGACCGAGCGCGAGCGACGCACCCTGCTGCGCCGGCGTCCCGACGTCAACTCGTGGCGGGCGTTCTTCCAGAGCGTGCAGCGCTCGGAGGAAGTCCTGCCCCGGATGTCGATGCGGGTCCGCTGACCGATCCACCTCCTGGCCCGGCCACCGCGGCGAGCTAGTCGCCGGTTCCGGCCAATGCCCGGCCGACCGTCCGCAGGCCGGACAGGTCGTGCACGTCGGTGGCCAGCGCCGGTACCCGTTGCTGGGCCACCTCGGGATGCGCCGCTCCGAACCGAGCGACCAGTGCCTCGTCCTGCCGGGCGGCCTCGGCATTCTCGGCGTGCACCAGCAGGGCCGCCGCGGTCAATCGCATCGCCTCGGTCTTCGCCTTCGGGTCGGACACCTCGGACTCATCGGCAGACTCGGTCAGCCGTTCGGCCGCCGCGCTCGCCCGGGACGCGCTCAGTCCCAGCCGGTTGACCCGCACCCGGTTGAGCACCACCCCGGCCAGCGGCATGTCCTCGGCCTGCAGCCGCTCGACGAAGAAGGACGCTTCCCGCAGCGCATCCGGCTCCGGCGAGGCGACCACCACGAAGGCGGTACCGGGAGCCTTGAGCAACTCATACGTCTGCTCGGCCCGGTCCCGGAAGCCGCCGAACATGGTCTCCATCGAGGCGACCAGGGTCGAGACGTTGATCAACAGGTCGTTGCCGAGGATCTTGTTCAGAACCTTGGTGAATACCGAGAACGACGCCGAGACCACCTTGAGGTACGCCTTGCCGCCGGCCCGCGCCGGCGCGGTGAGCAACCGGATCATCCGGCCGTCGAGGAACCGGCCCAGCCGCTGCGGCGCGTCCAGGAAGTCCAGTGCCGACCGGGACGGCGGGGTGTCCACCACGATCAGGTCCCACTCGCCCCGCTCCACCAGCTGCGCCCGCAACTGCGACAGCTTCTCCATCGCCATGTACTCCTGAGTGCCGGCGAAGGAGGCGGACAGTGTCTGATAGAAGGGATTGGCAAAGATCTGCTGGGCCTTCTCGGGACTGGCGTTCGAGCTGACCAGATCGTCGAAGGTGCGCTTCATGTCCAGCATCATGGCCAGCAGCGCGCCCGAGCTGTCTGCTCCGACGCCCGACACCTGTCGCGGGGTGTTGTCCAGCTCGGTCAGGCCCAGCGCCTGGGCCAGCCGGCGGGCCGGGTCGATGGTCAGCACCACCACCCGTCGGCCCTGCTCGGCGGCCCGCAACGCCAGCGCCGCGGCGGTGGTGGTCTTGCCCACCCCGCCGCTGCCGCAGGTCACCAGCACCTTGAGGTCGGGATCCTTGAGCAGCGTGTCGACGTCGAGCACCGGCACCGCCGCCCGCCGCCGGGTGCCGGTCACGACCAGCTCCGGACGTCGAGGGCGTCGGCCAGCTCGAACAGGCTGCCGAGGTCCAACGGTGGTGGCAGCTCCGGTAACCGGGTGATCGGCAGGCCGGCCGCCGCCAGGCTCGCCGCGGACCGTTCCTGGAGGTCCTGGCGCTGGGCGTAGTCGCCCACCTCGACCGCCAGCCCGGCGGCCAGCGCCGGGTCCAGGCCGGCCGCCGCCAGGCCCTCGGCCAGCAGTTCCGCAGCCAGCGGGCCGGCCGGTACGAGGGCCGGCCGGGCCCGGTTCACCAGCAACCGGCCGAGCCGGTAGCCGGCACCGCGCAGTTCGGCCACGGCGTCCAGCGACTCCTGCACCGGCATCTCCTCCAGCAGGGTGACGACGTGCACCCGGGTCAGGTGCGAGTGCAGCAGCTCGATCACGCCCTGGCTCTGCCGGTGGATCGGACCGAACTTGGCCAGCTGCGCCGCCTCGTAGGTGACCTGCAGGAACTGGGTGATCCGGCCGGTCGGCGGGGCGTCGAGCACCACCGCGTCGAAGCTGAGCCGGCCGGCCCGGTCGGTGCGGGTCACCGACTCCTTGACCTTGCCGGTGAGCAGCACGTCCCGCAGGCCCGGCGCGATCGTGGTGGCGAAGTCGATGGCGCCCATCTTGCGCAACACCGAACCTGCCCGCTTGATCGAGTAGAACATCTCCAGGTACTCCAGCATCGCGGTCTCGGCATCGACCGCGAGCCCCACCACCTCGCCGCCACCGGCCACCGCCAGCCGGGTCTCGGTGGCCGGCAGCGGCGGGGTGTCGAACAGCTGCGCCAGGCCCTGCCGGCCCTCCACCTCGATCAGCAGCACCCGCTTGGCCTGCCGGGCCAGCGCCAGCGCCAGGGCACCGGCCACCGTGGTTTTGCCGGTGCCGCCCTTGCCGGTCACGACGTGCAGTCTGGGCGGTCGGTCGTCGGTAGCCACAGGCCAAGCCTACAAACCGCCAGCAGGTAAGTTGCGCCCATGAACCCCGTGCAGAAACCTGCCTCACAGCGACTGGCCGAGCTCGGCATCGAACTGCCCGCCGTGGTCGCCCCGCTGGCCAGCTACCTCCCCGCGGTCCGCACCGGCTGCTACGTCTACACCTCCGGCCAGCTGCCGATGATCGACGGCGTGCTGCCGGCGACGGGCAAGGTGGGGGCCGAGGTGTCGCCGGACGACGCCACGTACCACGCCCGGCTCTGTGCCCTGAACGCGCTGGCCGCGGTGCACGCCCTGGTGGGCATCGACTCGGTGGTCCGGGTGGTCAAGGTGGTCGGCTTCGTCGCCTCCAGCCCCGACTTCACCGGCCAGCCGGCGGTGATCAACGGTGCCTCCGACCTGCTCGGCGAGGTGTTCGGCGAGGCCGGCGCGCACGCCCGCTCCGCGGTCGGGGTCGCCGTGCTGCCCCGGGACGCGCCGGTCGAGGTCGAGCTGATCGTCGAGGTCGGCTAGCCGTGCCCTCGGTCGCGGTGCCCCGCGAGGCGGCCACCGTGCTGCTGCTGCGCGACGGCGCAGACGGGTCAGCCGGCCTCGAGACCTGGCTGCTGCGCCGGGTGCCGAAGATGGCCTTCGCGCCCGGCATGTCGGTCTTCCCGGGCGGCGGGGTGGACCGCGCCGACGCCGACGGTCCGGTGCCGGCCACCGCCGGCCCGGTCGCGCAGCGGTTCGGCATCGCCGTCGAGCATGCCGCCGTACTGCTGCGGACCGCGGTCCGTGAGGTGGCCGAGGAGACCGGCGTCCGGCTGCCGGCCGACGTGCTGCTGCCGTGGGCGCGCTGGATCACCCCGGAGGTGGAACCGCGCCGCTACGACACCTACTTCTTCGTGGCCCCGATCCCGGACGGCGCCACCGCGACCGCCGTCACCGGCGAGGCCTCGCACGCCGACTGGATCCCGGTTGCCCGGGCGCTGGCCGAGTACGAGCGCGACGAGCGCCCGATGCTGCCGCCGACCGTGGTCAACCTGACCGAGCTCGCCGGCCTGCCCGACGTCGCCGCGGTGCTGGCGGCGGCCGGCTCCCGGGCGCTCGGCCCGGTCCAGCCGACGTTTCGCAGGGACGACTCGGGCACCTGGTGCGCGGATCTGGGCGACGGCCGGTTGCTGCCGCTGCCGGCGTCGTTCCGCCGCTCGTCCGGCGGGGCGCTGTCGTGACCGGCGGGGCGCTGTCGTGACCGGCGGGGTGCTGTCGTGACCGGGGATCGCGGGCTGGCCTACGAGCAGCTGCGCCAGGTGAGCCCACTGGCCGGGGTGGTGCTCGCCGCAAACCCCTCGGCGATGACCCTGGACGGCACCAACACCTGGCTGCTGCGCGACGAGCCGGGCCGCCGGCAGGCGGTGGTGGTGGACCCCGGCCCGGCCGACGAGGCGCACCTGGCCGGCGTGCTGGACGCCGCCGGGTCGGTGCCGCTGATCCTGCTCACCCACGGTCATGCCGACCATTCCGAGGGCGCCCGGCGGCTGCACGAGCTGACCGGCGCGCCGGTGCTGGCGCTGGACCCGGCGCACCGGTACGGCTCGCAGGGACTCGGCGAGGGGGCAGTGCTGGAAGGCGCCGGGGTGCGCATCCTGGTGTGGGCGACCCCCGGCCACACCGCCGACTCGCTGTCGTTCGTGCTGCCCGGCGAAGCTGGCGGCGATGCCACGGCCGGCGACCCGGTCGCTCCGGCGGCGGTGCTCACCGGGGACACCATCCTGGGCCGGGGCAGCACCGTGGTGGCCCATCCGGACGGCGTGCTCGCCGACTACCTGACCTCGCTGCGCCGGCTGGCCACCCTGCGGGGCGTGGCGGTGCTGCCCGGGCACGGCCCAGAGCTGGCCGACGCCGGCGCCGCCGCCGAGGCCTACCTGGCGCACCGCGAGCAGCGGCTGGCCCAGGTGCGGCAGGCACTCGCCGAGGGCGGTCCGGAAATGTCGGCCCGGGACGTGGTGCGGCGGGTGTACGCCGACGTGGACCCGGCACTGTGGCCGGCGGCGGAGTGGTCGGTGCAGGCGCAGCTGGCCTACCTGCGTACCGAGCGGGCCTGAGGCGGCTGCAGGCCGAGGAGATCGGTCAGCGGGCCCGGCGGGCCAGCCGCTCGCGGTCCAGGATGACCACGCTCTTGCCCTCCAGCCGCAGCCAGCCCCGCTGGGCGAAGTCGGCCAGGGCCTTGTTCACCGTCTCGCGGGAGGCGCCGACCAGCTGGGCCAGCTCCTCCTGGGTGAGGTCGTGGGTGACCCGCAACTGGCCGCCGTCCACCGAGCCGAAGCGCTGTGCCAGCTGCAGCAGCTGCTTGGCGACCCGGCCCGGCACGTCGACGAAGATCAGGTCGGCGAGCATGGTGTTGGTGCGCCGCAACCGGCGGGCCACCACCCGCAGCAGTTGCAGGGCGATCTGGGGCCGCTCGGTGATCCAGTCGGTCAGCGCGGCCTTGGGCAGCCGGGCCACCCGGGCGTCGGTGACGACCACCGCGGTGGCGGTGCGGGGGCCCGGGTCGAACAGCGACAGCTCGCCGAACTGGTCGGCCGGGCCCATCACGGCCACCAGGTTCTCCCGCCCGTCGGAGGACTTGCGGCCCAGCTTCACCTTGCCGGTCAGCACGATGTAGAGGCTGTCGCCCGGCTCGCCCTCGGAGAACAGGATGGTGCCACGGGGCGCGTCGAAGGTCTCGAACTGACTGCCGAGCGCCTCGACGTCCGCCGGGTCGACGCCCTGGAACAACCCGGCCCTGCGGAGCACCTCGTCCACACCAGCTCCTCTTCTCGCACGCCCGCGCGCACGTACCCTCTGGCGGATTGTAGGGGGTCGCGCGGGTCCGGCACCGGCGACCCGCGACCGCGATCGGCGGCCGTCGGGGAATCGGGCCTACTGGCGGCGGGCGCGCCGACCGGCCCGGGGCAGCAACCGCAGCCGGGACCGGAAGCGGGACATGGCGGTGTCGGTGCCCTCCTCGACGAAGGCGTTGAGCTCCTCGGGGTTGGCGTGCTCGAGGAAATCCTCGACGTCACGCTCGAGGGCGACCCGGGTCAGCGGCTCCTCGATGCGCTCCATGACCAGCATGAAGATCAGCAGCAACACCGGAAAGAGCAGCACCAGAAATCCGATCATGGTGTTGTCATTGTGCCCCAATAAGCTGACGGACGTGGGAAGCATCGTGGCCGCGGCCGAACGTCAGGAAACTCCGCTCGCGCTGACCCGGCGGGCGCGCCGGATCAACTCCGAACTTGCCGAGCTCTACCCGAACGCGCACTGCGAACTCGACTTCTCCAATCCGCTGGAGTTGTCGGTGGCCACCATCCTGTCGGCCCAGTGCACCGACAAGAAGGTCAACGAGGTGACGCCGGCGGTGTTCGCGCGCTATCGGGACGCCGCCGCCTATGCCGGTGCGGTCCGCGAGGAGCTGGAGGACCTGATCCACCCGACCGGGTTCTACCGTGCCAAGACCAACAACCTGATCAAGCTCGGACAGCAGCTGGTGGAACGCTTCGACGGCCAGGTGCCGGCCAGCCTGGCGGAGCTGGTGACGCTGCCGGGCTTCGGCCGCAAGACCGCCAACGTGGTGCTGGGCAACGCCTTCGACATTCCCGGGCTCACCATCGACACCCACTTCCAGCGGCTGGCGCAGCGCTGGCGCTGGACCGCCAACACCGACCCGGTGAAGATCGAGGCCGAGGTGGCTGAGCTGATCCCGCGCCGGGACTGGACGATCCTGTCGCACCGGGTGATCTGGCACGGCCGGCGGATGTGCCACGCCCGCCGGCCGGCGTGCGGGGTCTGCCCGCTGACCCGGCTGTGCCCCTCGGCCGGGATCGGCGAGCAGGATCCGGTGCTCGCGGCCAAGCTGGTCAAGAGCCC
This sequence comes from uncultured Actinomycetota bacterium, assembly GCA_963796905.1. Classification (GTDB taxonomy): domain Bacteria; phylum Actinomycetota; class Actinomycetes; order Mycobacteriales; family Jatrophihabitantaceae; genus Jatrophihabitans_A. The sequence continues at coordinate 370,046 of CAWCNK010000007.1, forward strand.
GTCCCAGCTGGATCCCGAGCTGACCGGGTGAGGCCGGGGCGAGTCGCGAGGCGTGGCAGCGGACGGTCGGCATGACGGCACCGTCCTGGCTGCTGCCGCTGCAGCGGGCCGCCGAGACGGTGCAGGCCGACGAGCTGTCCCGGTTCGTGCCGCCGGCCGACGGCAGCGGCCGGCACTCGGCGGTGCTGATCCTGTTCGCCTCCTCCGGCGAGGCCGACGACCCGGGCGCTGCCGAGAGCGCCGACGTGCTGCTGATCCAGCGCTCGGACGGGTTGCGCCGGCACGCCGGCCAGGTCGCCTTTCCCGGCGGCGCTACCGAGCCGGAGGACGCCTCGGCGAGCGCTACCGCGCTGCGGGAGGCGGCCGAGGAGGTGGGGCTGCGTCCCGACACCGTGGACGTGCTGACCGAGTTGCCGGCGCTGTGGCTGCCGCCGTCCGGCTTCGTGGTGACCCCGGTGCTCGGCTACTGGCACAGCCCGCACCCGGTGGGAGTGGTGGACACCGGCGAGGTGGCCGGCGTGCAGCGGGTCGCGGTGCGCGAGCTGGCGCGGCCGGCCAACCGGTTCATCGTGCGGCACCCGTCCGGGTTCACCGGGCCGGGCTTCGGCGTCGACGGGCTGTTCGTGTGGGGGTTCACCGCCGGGCTGCTGGACCGGCTGCTGCGGCTGGCCGGCTGGGAGCAGCCCTGGGACCGGACGCGGAGCCGGCCGCTGCCGGCCTGACCACCCCTCGCACAGCCGGGCCGAGTACGGTCGCTGCCGTGCTGAGCCGTCCGCCGTCGCGCCTGGTTGCCGACACCGTCGCCCTGGCGCTGCTGGCCGGGACGCTGCTGGCCGGCTGCCAGACCCAGTCCCCGATCAACCGCGAGCCGCACACCGGTACCACCACCGCCTCGGCGAGCAACGGGATCCAGGACGTGGTGATCACCACCGACCAGCGGTACCGGTTCTCCCCGTCGACGATCACGGTGCACCCGGGCCGGGTGCGGATCACCCTCGAGCATGTCGGCACCGGCGCCCCGCACGACTGGTCGCTGCAGGGCTTCCCGGCCGACTACGTGGCCATGGTCTCGCCCGGTGAGAGCAGGATGGTGGAGTTCGTGGCACCGGCACCCGGAACGTATAAGTTCGTCTGCACCATTCACGTCACGCAGGGCCAAACCGGCACCCTTGTCGTGCTCCCGACCTGAGGAGGTCTGCCAGCAGCGGTGAAGCCGGACGCCCTCGACCTGATCCTGCTGGTGGCGATGCTGTGCTACGCCGTCGGCGGTTTTCGCAACGGCGCACTGCTCGGCGGGCTGTCCTTCGCCGGCTTCTTCGGCGGCGCGGCGGCCGGTGCGCAGCTGGCCAAGCCGCTGGGCCGGGTGCTGGCCAACGGCGCCGCGCAGGTGCCGGTGGCGATCGTGTGCGTGCTGTTCTTCGCGATGCTCGGCCAGCTGGTCGCGGTCTGGGTGGCCGGCCGGTTGCGGTCCCGGGTGACCTGGCATCCGGCCCGGCGGCTGGACCAGGTCATCGGGGCGGTGTTCTCGGTGCTGGCGGTGCTGCTGGTGGCCTGGATGGTCGCGCTGCCGCTGGCGTTCGCGCCGTTCCCGACGCTGTCGGCCCAGGTGCGCCGCTCGGTGACCATCCGGGCGGTGGACGACACGCTGCCCGACAGCATCCGCAACCTCTACAGCTCGTTGCGCCGGTTCGTCGACCGCAGCGGCTTCCCCCAGGTGTTCGGGGCGCTGCAGCCGACCCGGATCGTCGACGTCCCGCCGGCCGACCCGGCCCTGCTGAAGTCGGCGTCGGTAGCGGCGGTGCGGGCCTCGGTGCTCAAGGTGCGGGCGGTGGCGCTGTCCTGCGACCGCGGCATCGAGGGCTCCGGGGTGGTGTACGCCCCCGAGCGGGTGCTGACCAACGCCCACGTGGTGGCCGGCTCCAACCAGGTGCAGGTCGAGGCCGGCCGGGCCCGGCTGACCGCGCAGGTGGTGGTCTTCGACCCGGGACGCGACATCGCGGTGCTCTGGGTGCCGGGCCTGACCCAGCGGCCGGTGCGGCTGGCCAAGACCCCGGCCCGGTCCGGCCAGGACGCCATCGTGCTGGGCTACCCCGAGGACGGCCCGTTCGACGTGCGGCCGGCTCGGGTGCGGGACCGGGAGCGGATCTCCGGCCGCGACATCTACGGCCAGCTCTCGGTCGACCGCGACATCTACACCATCCGGTCGGTGGTGCGCTCGGGCAATTCCGGCGGGCCGCTGATCGCCACCGACGGCAGCATCCTCGGCATCGTGTTCGCCTCGGCCCTGGACTCGGCCGACACCGCCTTCGTGCTGACCGCGGACGAGATCTCCGACGCCGCCCGGTCGGGGCGGACCGCCAGCCGGTCGGTCGGCACCGGGGCGTGCGCCTAGCGCTGTGCGGCCTCAGCCGAGCTTGGCCCACCGGATCAGCTCGTCGGACACCCGTTCCGGGGCCTCATGCTGCGGGAAGTGGCCGACGCCGGGCAGCAGCCGCCACTCGTAGTCGGCCGAGACGTGCCGGGACGAACCCTGTGCGGTGGCCGGCAGCACGCACCGGTCGGCCTCGCCGTGCAGTTGCAGCACCGGCCGGCTGATCGGGTGCTGCATCGAGCGGGCGTAGGCCCGCCCGTCCGGCCGGGGCAGCGAGCGGACCATCCAGCGGTAGAACTCCAGCGAGCAGTGCGCCACCTTGTAGATCCGCATCGCCTCGGCGTACCGGTCGAGGGCGGTGCGGTAGCTGGGGCTGGACCGCCAGTGGGCGCCGGACCAGCCGTCGAGCAGCTGCTGCAGGTAGTCCGCGTCCTGGGTGAAGCGCCGCTCACCCAGCCGCGGGACCTGGAAGGTGGTCAGGGCGTAGCGCCAGGCCCGCCGCTGGCCGCTGCCGCCGTAGAGCATGGCCTGGCGCAGCCGCAGCGGGTGGGCGGCGCCGAGCACCGCGATCCGGCGCACCACGCCCGGATGCTGGGCGGCCATCGTCCAGGCCAGCAGGCCACCGACGTCGTTGCCGACCACCACCGCGTCCCGCTCGCCCAGGGCGGTGACCAGCTGGGCGATGTCGGCGGCCATGGTGGTGGGGTCGTAGCCGCGCGGCGGCTTGTCCGAGGCGCCGTAGCCGCGCAGGTCGACCGCGACCGCCCGGTAGCCGGCGTCGGCCAGGTCGATCAGCTGCCGCGACCAGGTCCACCAGAACGTCGGCATGCCGTGTAACAGCAGCACCAGCGGGCCGGTGCCGGCCTCGGTGACGTGCAGCGCGATGCCGTTGGCCCGCACGGTCCGGTGCGTCCACGGGCCGTCGATCAGGACGACGGACTCGTCGGGCCGGGTCACCGGGACTCGTCGGGTCTGGTCAACGGCGGGTCACGGTCAGGCCCGGTGAGTGGCCTGGTGCGAGGTGGCTTCGCGGAGCGCGACCACGGTGCTCTTGGTGGTATCGATCGTCTGCTGCGGTGCCTTGACCCGCTTGATCTTGCGGATGCCGAGCAGCGCGAACAGCCCCGCCAGCAGGATCAGCAGGGCGAACACGATCAGGTAGGCGACCCAGCGCCACAGGTGCAGGGCGACCAGGCCCTCGGCCAGCGCGATCAGGCCGAAGATCAGCGCGAACACCATCAGGACCGCGGTGGCGGCGAACATCCCCGCGCCGGTGCCGGCGTTCTTGACCGAAGCCTTGATCTCGAGCTTGGCCAGCTCGATCTCGCCGTGCAACAGGGTGGAAAAGCTGGAGCTCGCCTCGGCGACCAGGGTGCCGATGGACGGCTGCCCGGGTGTGCCGGTGTTGACGCTCGCAGTGTGGTTGACGCTCACCCGCCGATGTCCCTTCTCCTTGCGGTTCCGTGCGGTTCCGTGCGGTGTCGACCGGGGTCTGGTCGGTGGTACGGCTGATGTCGGATCGTGTACAGACCCTACCGCGCCGCCCTGCGCCGGTCCGCCGCTCCTCGGGCGGTACCGGCCGGTGCTGGTCGTTAGGGTCTGCAAGTGTGCCGAGCTATCTGATCACCGGAGTCTCTCGCGGAATCGGCCGGAAGGTTTCCGAGCGGTTGCTCGCTGCCGGCCACCAGGTCTACGGGCTGGTGCGGCCCGGTGGGTCCGGTGCCGGCCTGCCGCTCGCCGGCCTGGTGGCCGCCGACCTGGCCCGACCGGACTCGCTGGCGGCGGCGGTGGCACCATGGCTGGCCGGCCTGGTTTCGTCGGACGGCGATGTCCGGCCGGACGGGGTGGCTCGACCGGACGGCGTGGTGCGGCCGGACGGCGCAGCCCGGCCGGACGGCGTGGTGCGGCTGGACGGCGTGGTGCACTGCGCCGGCATCGTGCGGCCTGGCCCGCTGGGCGACTCGGTGGTGGCCGACCTCAGCGAGCAGTTCACCGTCAACGTCACCGCGGTGGCCGAGCTGAACCGGCTGCTGTTACCGGCCTTACGGGCAGCTCGCGGGACCGTGGTGCTGGTCAACTCCGGGTCGGGATTGAACGCCCGCACGCCGCTGGTGGCCTACGGGGCCTCGAAGCACGCGCTGCGCGCCTACGCCGAGGGGCTGCGCCAGGAGGAGCCCGGGGTGCGGGTCTGCACCATCTTCCCCGGACGCACCGCCACCGAGATGCAGCGCAGCGTCCGGCAGGCCGAGGCCGGGGACTACCGGGAGGCCGACTACCTGCGTCCGGACACGGTCGCCCGGGTGATCGAGTTGATGCTGACGCTGCCGTCCGACGGGGTGGTCACCGACGTCACCCTGCGGCCGTCCGGGGCGCCCGGGCCGTCCTCACCGGACGCCCATCGCTGATGCGTCAGCCATCAGCTGGAGCGATAGGCGTCTCGCCGGTGATCGATTCGAAGAACGGTGACTTCGCGCAACTCTTCGTTGATGCGGTACAGCACTCGGTAGGTGCCACGACGTGCTGACCAGATACCGGCAAGGTCATTGCGGAGTTCCTTGCCGACTCGATGGGGATTCGCAATCAGGGCGGTGGTCAGGAAGTCGATCACAGCAGCGGCGACTGGCTCGGGCAGCCTGGTCGTGATGGCTCGTTGAGCCGGTGGCGTCACAACCAGTTCGAACGGGTGCGCACTCACCCGCGCAAGGCACGGACGGCGTCAACCCCTCGAACCACGTCACCCTTGGTATAGGCGGCATCAGCCTCGCGGATGTCAGCCAGGGCCTCGGGGTCACTCAGCACGTCGAGCGTCTCTTCGAGTTGTGCAAGGTCGTCCGGGCTGATCAGCACAGCCGCTGGCCGGCCGTTGCGAGTCATGACCACGCGCTCGTGATGGTGTTCGACTTGGTCGACCAGTTCGCTCAGGTGATCCCGGACAGTGCGGAGCGGCTCGATAACCATGGCCACAATTGTGGCGCACAACCGGCGGGGCGTCTAGGTTCAGCCCGAATCGAGACGCTCAAGTGTCACCGCGGCTTGCGGCCCCAGGCGGAGATCAGTGGCGCGGTCGCCAGGTCGAGGGTTCCGGTGGCCAGGTCGGCCAGGTGCTGCTCGACGTCGGCTGCGCTGACCAGGCCGGCTGCCAGCAGGCCGTCCCGGACCTGGCGCACGGTGGCTGCCTGCAGGACCTGGCGAACAGGTGTGCTGAACGGAAAGAACCCGTCGGCACGCACGTCGGTGAGGCCAGTCTCGCGAAAGAGCCGGGGCAGGGTGCGCCCGAACGCTAGGTCGGCGCCGCGAGCGGCCAGCAGGCTCCGGATCGCGGTCTGCACCCGGTTGGCGAGTTCTTGCTGCGGCCCGTACTCGTCCGGGCAGACCAGCGGCTGCAACTGCGTGTCGGCGTCCTCGATCACCAGCCAGCCACCCGGACGCAGCGTTTGCACCAACGATCCCAGCACCTCGGCCCGGCGCGGTAGGTGCACCAGCAGCAGCCGGGCGTGGATCAGGTCGAACTCGCCCGCCGGCACCGGATCGACGCCGACCTCGTGTTGCAGTACCTCGAACCCGACATCGCCGGCCGGCAGCCAACTGGTGTCGAGGTCGGTGGCCAGCACCCGACCGGACTTGCCTACCTGCTCAGCCAACCAGCGGGGCACCCCTGGCGCGCCGGCGCCCACCTCCCAGCAGGCCCAGCCCGGGGCGATACCGACCTGTTCCAGGTGCCGGAAGGTCACCGGATCGAACAGCTCCGACATCGCCACGAACCGTTCGCCGGCCTCGGACTGTTCGTTGTCCAGCAGGTAGCCCTCATTAGGCGTCATGCTCCCATCCTCCATGCCCATGGTGTTCCGAGCGGACTTAAGGCACGGTGGGCCGGTCGTCGCAGTATGCAGTCTGCTGAGGACCGCGGTTGGCATGCGTGAGTATCTGGCCTCGACCAGTCACACGTTAAGCATGATCGCGGGCCGGCTAGGCCCGGCAGCAGGACAGATGTCGTACCGGCTACTAGCGTGTCCGGCACGATGCGAGTGGCCGTACCGAAGGAACTGATGCGGAGAGGACGAATGAGCGGACAGCTAGGAGATAAGACGCTACCCAAGAATGCGCTCGAAGTAGTTCATTTAGGTCAATCCTTTGCTGAGTATGACGCTATGTTGACCAAGCCAGATGTGTTTGTGCGAACACTCGCCTTGAAGGCTGCATCTGACCCTGTGAATCCACATTGCTTTTTTGTTGGTCGCCGTGGAACTGGCAAGACAACAATCACTAGGTTTCTTGAACAGACTCAGCAGAACGTTTCGCTTATTCGGCCGGAGATTTTTTCGCCTTCTAGTTCTCTGCTCGGTCTCGAAGCATTCAAGGATGCGAAGCAGCGTCCGTTTAGGTCTTTAACTTCAGCCTTCCGCCGGACGCTCCAAGATGAAGCGTTCTTCATTTGGCGAAGGCATGAGGGAGCGATGCAGTCAATTGACCCTGAACTAGCCGAAGAATTTACCTTGTATTGTGATTATGATTTCGATCTTCGAGCACTCCAGTTCATTGAAGAGCTAACCTCCTTGTTGGCGAACGAGGATGAGGCAGGGTGGGTAACTACCCTAAAGGTACCCAAACTTCACGGCAAGCAGCTTGCAGCCATTTTCGATTCTCGACGGGTAAGAACTGTTCTGGTCGACGCGATCGATGAGTCCTGGGATGGGAGCGAGCTAGCCGTGATCTACCTTGCGGCTATGATGCATGCTTGTCTGGAGATTAATACGCAAAATACCGGTATCCGAGTGCTTCTATTCCTGCGTGAGAATATTTTCGAACGGGTACGGCTTATCGATACAGAGTTTGCGCGCTTAGAGACTTGTGTTGTGGGCCTCGACTGGAGTTCAGAACAACTGCTCGAGATGGTTGAGCGACGACTTAATGCCCCGCTCACGGCGAAATTCTCACTTGGTGGAGAGACCTGGGATCTATTCTTTGAGAGCGGCCCTGAGGCGCGGGCTCTTGTCTTCGATTATTGTCAAGCTCGGCCGCGCGATGTCCTGACTTACTGCGCCTTGGCACTGGATACGGCTCAGTCACATAAGCACCAGCGCATCGGAATCGGAGATTTGATTGATGCTCGTCGGCGATTTTCGGACAGCAGGCTAAACGATCTTGGCGACGAGTACCAGGAAAACTATCCACAGATTGCTCTTGTTCTTCGAAAATTCTATGGACTCGGACGTCGGTGGACTGTTGCTGGCATCTCTGCCTTTCTTGCAAGGCTGTTAGAGGACAAGGATGTTACAAGTTCATGCGCTACCTGGATATACAAGTACGCCTCAGCCGAGCAGTTCGTTCGCTTGCTCTATGACATCGGGTTCTTTGGTCTACTTGTGCCAAGACGCCAAGGAGAGCCTAGGGTCGTTTTCCGATCCCTTGGTCCACGAGACACTACACCTCCACCCATTGATAATCGAACAGATATTTCTATACATCCCAGCTATTGGGAGTCACTTGATCTTCTAGACGTTCTGGTTACTGAATTCGGCCCGGGGAATGAATTCGGCCAACTCGGCGTTATCGCAGATTTCCCTGGCGCACAAGATGCCACACAATATAGGCAGAATCTCGAAGAGCTTAATAACGCTTTGAAATCTATAGCCATTGGCGCCGAAACTGCGGCTTATTTCGAGCAGCTTGTTGGGCAAGTATTGGAGTTATGCTTTTTCCGGGTCCTCTACAACGTGGAACCTCAATCGCGAGATGTTGCCGGAACGGTCCGTCGAGATTGGATGGCTAGTAATCGAGGCGAGGGCGGCTTCTGGGAGATGGTTCGTCATCAATACGGCGCATCACAAGTCGTGTTTGAGTGCAAGAACTACGAAAAGCTAGATTCCGATGACTTTCATCAGGCCCAGTATTACATGTCGCCTCAGAGTGGAAAGCTCGTCTTTCTGGTGTTCCGTGGAGAGGTTCTTAATCACTACTACGATCATGTTCGGAAGATCAGCGCAGCATGTGGCGGCATAGTCATAATGCTAAACGAGAAGGACCTGCGTGTTTTTGTTAGGCAAGCGATGAACGGGCGAGTAAAGGATAGTCACCTTTCGGATAAACACGACAAGGTCGTACGTGCGATTTCCTGACTACTTAGAGGTGACCGTCATTCCCAACACAATTTCTCGACTATACGACCGGCTTGCTCAGTATATGGCTCGTCGAGTCGACCCGCCCCTTAGTGACCGGCATGGAAGTAACCCGTTCGAGAAGTCAGTCCTCGGCGGCCTTGCCGCCCTTGTCGGCCAGGCCCTTCGAAATCAGGTCCATCACGGTCGAGTCCGCCAGGGTGGTGACGTCCCCGATCGAGCGGTTCTCCGCGACGTCGCGCAGCAGCCGCCGCATGATCTTGCCCGAGCGGGTCTTGGGCAGCTCGGAGACCACCAGGATCTGGCGGGGCTTGGCGATCGCGCCGATCTCCTTGGCCACGTGGTTGCGCAACTCGGTGACCATCTTGTCGCCCTCGTCGGCCGCCGAACCGCGCAGGATCACGAACGCGACGATCGCCTGGCCGGTGGTCGGGTCGGTGGCGCCCACCACCGCGGCCTCGGCCACCGACGGATGCGACACCAGCGCCGACTCGACCTCGGTGGTCGAGATCCGGTGCCCGGAAACGTTCATCACGTCGTCCACCCGGCCGAGCAGCCACAGGTCGCCGTCGTCGTCCTTCTTCGCGCCGTCGCCGGCGAAGTAGTAGCCCTGCTCGGCGAAACGCGCCCAGTAGGTCTCGCGGTAGCGGTCGTCGTCGCCCCAGATGCCGCGCAGCATGGACGGCCACGGTTCGGTCAGCACCAGCAGCCCACCGCCGCCGTCGGGCACCGGCTTGCCCTGGTCGTCGACCACGTCGGCCGACACCCCGGGCAACGCCCGCATCGCCGAACCTGGCTTGGCGGCGGTCACCCCGGGCAGCGGGCTGATCATGATGCCGCCGGTCTCGGTCTGCCACCAGGTGTCGACCACCGGCGTCCGGTCGCCGCCGATCACCCGGCGGTACCACATCCACGCCTCGGGGTTGATCGGTTCGCCGACCGAGCCGAGCACCCGCAGCGAGGACAGGTCGAACTCCGCCGGGATGTCCTCGCCCCACTTCATGAAGGTCCGGATCGCGGTCGGCGCGGTGTAGAGGATGCTCACCCCGTACTTCTGCACGATCTCCCAGAACCGGCCCTTGTGCGGGGTGTCCGGGGTGCCCTCGTAGATCACCTGGGTGGCGCCGTTGGCCAGCGGCCCGTAGACGATGTAGGAGTGCCCGGTCACCCAGCCGATGTCGGCGGTGCACCAGTAGACGTCGGTGTCGGCGTGCAGGTCGAAGGCGGCGTGGTGGGTGTAGGCGGTCTGGGTCAGGTAGCCGCCGGTCGTGTGCAGGATGCCCTTCGGCTTACCGGTGGTTCCCGAGGTGTAGAGGATGAACAGCGGGTTCTCGGCGTCGAAGGCCTCCGCCTGGTGCTCCTCGGGCTGCCGGCCCACCACCTCGTCCCACCACAGGTCGCGGCCCTCGGCCAGCTCGACGTCGTTGCCGCCGCGCTTGACCACCAGCACGTGCCGCACCGGGCAGCTGTCGCCGTCGAACTTGGCCAGCGCCTCGTCCACCACCGACTTGAGCGGCCAGGACCTTGCCCCGGCGCCAGCCGCCGTCGGCGGTGATCACCAGGCTCGCGTCGGCGTCCAGCACCCGGTCATAGATCGCCTGTGCGGAGAAGCCACCGAAGATCACCGAGTGGATGGCGCCGATCCGGGCGCAGGCCAGCATCGAGACCACCGCCTCGACCAGCATCGGCAGGTAGATCGCCACCCGGTCGCCCTTGCCGATGCCCAGCTCGGTGAGGGCGTTGGCGGCCTGGCAGACCAGTCCCTGCAGCTCGGCGTAGGTCACCGTCCGGGTGTCGCCGGGCTCGCCCTCGAAGTGCAGCGCGACCTTCTCGCCCCGGCCGGCGGCGACGTGCCGGTCCACGCAGTTGACCGCGGCGTTGAGCCGGCCGCCGACGAACCACTTCGCGAACGGGGCTCCTCCCCAGTCCAGCGCCTCGCTCCACTCGGTGTCCCAGTCCAGCCGGCGCGCCTGGGTCTCCCAGAAGCCGAGCCGGTCGGCCGCCGCGTCCTCGTAGGCCTGGGCGGTGTAGTTCGCCGCCGCGGCGAACTCCTGCGACGGCGGGAACCGGCGGTCCTCGTGCAGCAGGTTGGACAGGCCGCTCTGGGACTCGGTGGGCTCGCTCGACTGGCTCATCTCGCTCCTCTTCCGTCCGGCATCTCTGGTGCCGACGTTAGCGTGACCGGCCCGATCCGCAAGGCCGGGGCAGGCGGCCCCGTCCAGCCGCGTTTGCCCTGCCTCGGCGGGGAGGTGCTGCGCGGCGTTGGCTAGCGTGTGCTGACGTGTCCTCCGATCCGCTGGCCCCGCTGCTGGAACTGCCCGGTGTCGCCGAGGCGGTGACCACCAGCCGGCAGGCGGTGGACACGGTGCTCGGCCACCGGGTGCTGCGCCGGCGCTCGGCGGACGTCTCGGCCGAGTCGCTGCTGCGCGGGGCGTGGGCCTCGGCGGCGCTGGCCGGCTCACCGGCCGAGCTGGCCGACGTCCGGGCTGGCACCGCGACCGATCCGGTCGTGCAGGGGGCGCTGCGGGTGTCCACCGAGCTGGCCGTGCTGGCCGGCCCGTGGACCGCCGCCCAGCGGCAGGCGATGGCCCGGTTGCACGCGCTCGCCGCCACCGACCTGGTGCCGGCCGAGCAGCTCGGGCGACCGCGTCCGGACCGGGAGGTGGCGCACCGGCTCGACACCCTGGCCGAGGTGCTGGCGATCACCACGGCGCCGGCGGTGGTGATCGCCGCGATCGTGCAGGGCGAACTGCTCGGCCTGGACGCCTTCGCCCCCGCCTCCGGGGTGGTGGCGCGGGCGGCGGCCCGGCTGACCCTGATCGAGCGCGGCCTGGACCCGAAGTCGCTGGTCGCGCTGGAGGTCGGGCACCTCGAACTGCGCGAGCAGGAGGACGCTGCGCTGGCCGGCTACCGCGACGGCGGCCCGGACGGGGTGGTGGGCTGGATCCGGCACTGCACCGCGGCGCTGGAGCTGGGTGCCCGGGAGTCGCTGGCCATCTGCGAGGCGATCCAGCGTGGCTGAACCGGTCGAGCCGGGCTTGATCGAGCCGGGCGGGCTGGTGCTGCGCCGCTACCGGCGGGGCGGCGCCACCTCGTGGCTGCAGGCCTGCCGGGTGGTGGCTACCGATTCGCGGGGCCTGTTCTGCTGGCTGCCGGTGGGCGCGGGCTTCGCTGCCCGGCAGCGTCCGGACGGGTCCCTGGTGCGGGCCGCCCCGGTCGAGGACTTCGCCGCCGCCGAGCTGCGGGCCGGCAGCTGGCAGGGCCGATCGGTGCTGATCTGGATGCCGGCCGGCCGGGCGCACTCGGTCTGGTGGTTCTTCGCCGGGGCCGAGTTCGACAGCTGGTACGTCAACCTGGAGGACCGCTCGGAATTCTGGCGGCACGGCGAGTCCTACGGCGTGGACCTGGTCGACCACGAGCTGGACGTCGTGGTGTCCCCGGACCGCGGCTGGCAGTTCAAGGACGATGCCGAGCTGGACGCGGTGACCGGGCTGCCCGGGTACTGGGACGCGCGCCGCAGCGCCGAGATCCGTGCGGAGGCCCGGCGCTGCGTGGCCGAGGTGGAGGCGGGCAGGTTCCCGTTCGACGGCAGCTGGTGCGACTTCCGGCCGGATCCGGGCTGGCCGGTCCCGCGGCTGCCCGACCCGCTGCCGGACTTCCGCTGGCCGATCTGAGGTCTGCGACGTCGCGGTGCGCCGGCAGCACCTGTCGCCCGCGTGACTCCCGGCGCCGTCGGTGGCGTGCGTGATTGCCCGGTCGCGGCGTCGGTGGCGTGCGAGGCCGGACCTGGCGAGGGCGCCGCGCTGACGCGCGACGCCCTCTGCGGCCAAGCCGGGTTACCAAGCGTGCACCTGGACAAGGTCAGGCGCGGGCCGGTGACGGTCCGCGTCGACAGCCGTTGGCGTGGCTCTGTCGCCGCGTGGGTACCCAGTTGCCCACTGGCGGACTCCGGGACTGGTGGGGGCGGACCGCCAAAGCCATTCAAGGATTCCGTGCTGCATTCGTACTCCCGAATACCCTTACAGTGCAAGAGTTCTGCTGGAAGCGCAGACTGGACTCAGTCCGGTCTGAGGCGTACGTGTCAGGCCTTGTTCGACCTGCGGGAATGGCCGTACCACAGCAACGCCGCCACCCCGGCCGCACCGGCCACCACGGCCGCACTGGCGACCGGTTGCGGTGCCTTGAGGCTGGCCAGCCGCTCCCGCAGCGGCACCGCGTTGGTGAACGTCAGCGCCGGCCACTGCCGCTCGGTGGCCACCTTGCGCAGCGCCTTGTCGGCGTTGACGACGTACGGGTGCCCGACGGCCTCCAGCATCGGTACGTCGGTGACGGAGTCGGAGTAGGCGTAGCTGTCGGCCAGGTCGTAGCCGCGCTCGGCGGCCAGTTCGCGCAGCCCGTCCGCCTTGTGCCGGCCGTAGGCGTAGAACTCGATCTCGCCGGTGTAGCGACCCTCGCGCACCACCATCCGGGTGGCGATCACGTGGTCGGCGCCCACCATCTCGCCGATCGGGCGCACCACCTCGTCGCCGGAGGAGGAGATGATCACCACGTCCCGGCCGGCCGCCTTGTGTTCCATGATCAGCTCGACGGCCTCGTTGTAGACCAGCGGGTCGATGATCTGGTGCAGCGTCTCGTTGACGATGTCGCGGATCTGCTGGACGTCCCAACCGGTGCACATGGCCGTCAGGTACTTGCGCATCCGGTCCATCTGGTCCTCGTCGGCGCCGGAGGCCGCGAACACGAACTGGGCGAAGGCACTGCGCAGCACGGCCCGGCGGTTGATCAGGCCGCCCTGGTAGAAGGAGCGCCCGAACGCCAGCGTGCTGGACTTGGCGATGATCGTCTTGTCCAGGTCGAAGAACGCCGCTGAGCTAGCCATCCAGCGAGAATAGCCAGCGCGGCTGCGAGGGCGGTGCCGCCGGGCCCGGCTGTGGATGACCGGACTCGCTGTCCACAGATCGGTCCGGACCGGTCCATTCACCCGGTCGGCCGGTCAGGGTGGTGGCATGACAGCGCATCCGACAATCGGCGTCCTCGGCGGGTGTGGTGGTGCCGGGGCCAGCATGCTCGCCGCCGTGCTCGCCGCCCGGGCCGCGACCGAGGTGGGCACCGCGTTCCTGATCGACTGCGACCCGGTGGGCGGCGGCCTCGACGTGCTGCTGGGTTGCGAGCGGACGCCCGGGTCGCGGTGGAGCCAGGTCCGGCTGCGGGGTGGCAGCCTGGATCCGGCCGTGCTGCGCGACTGCCTGCCGAGCTGGCACCGGGTCTCGGTGCTCGCCGTCGACGATCCGCCCGCCCTGGACCCCGACGCGCTGGTGCGGATCGTCGCTGCCGCGGCATCGGCCGGGCCGGTGCTGCTCGATCTGGCCCGGTGGTCCTCACCGGTCCGGGTGGCGGCGCTGGACTGCTGCGACCTGGCCGTGCTGGTGACCCCCGCCGAGGTGCGTGCGGTGACCGCAGGCGCCGCGATCGCCGGTGCCCTGGAGCCGTCCCGGGCGGGCCTGGTGGTCCGGGGCTCGGCGGCCAGCCTGCCGGCCGGCCGGATCGCTGATCTGCTGGGCCTGCCGGTGCTGGGGGAGCTGGGCTACGACCCGGTCGGCCGGCATCCCGGCGGGCTGGACCCGCGCCGGGTGCGGCGGCGAACCGGCCAGGTCGCCGGGGCGGTGCTGCGGCACGCCCGCGCGGCACAGTTGGCGGCCCGGTCGGGAGCGGCATGAGCGGCGACCTGGTGGAGCGGGTGCGGCACCGGTTGGCCACCGGCGCCGGCGCCCTCGATCTCGGTGCGGTGGCCGGCCAGGAATCCGCCCTGCTGCTGGACTCGGCGGGCCGCTCGGAACTTTCCGGCCAGCTTGCCGCCGAGCTGACCGGTGCCGGGCCGCTGGAGGGCTTGCTTGCCACCCCCGGCGTCAGCGACGTGCTGGTCAACGCCCCCGACCAGGTCTGGCTGGACCGCGGACTCGGGCTGGAACGCGCGCCGGTCCGGTTCGACTCCGATGCGGCGGTGCGCCGGCTGGCCACCCGGTTGGCCGCCCAGGCCGGCCGGCGGCTCGACGATGCCGCCCCGTTCGTCGACGCGGTGCTGCCGGACGGCACCCGGCTGCACGCCATCCTGCCGCCGCTGGTGGCACATCCGGCGCTGTCGCTGCGGGTGCTGGCCCGGCGCAGCCTGGCGCTGGGAGAACTGGTCGCGCTCGGCACCATGCCCGGCGAGCTGGCCGAGCTGCTGACCGCGCTGGTGCAGGCCCGGCTGACGCTGCTGATCAGCGGTGGCACCGGCAGCGGCAAGACCACCCTGCTCGCGGCGTTGCTGGGCACGGTCAGTCCCGCCGAGCGGATCGTCACCATCGAGGACACCGCCGAGCTCAGCACGGTTGCCCACCCGCACGTGGTGGCGTTGCTGGCCCGGCCGGCGAACGTCGAGGGGGCCGGTGCCGTCGAACTGCGCGACCTGGTGCGGCAGGCCCTGCGGATGCGGGCCGACCGGTTGGTGGTGGGGGAGTTCCGGGGTGCCGAGATCGTGGAACTGCTGGCCGCGCTGAACACCGGCCATGCCGGCGGGGCGGCCACCGTGCACGCGAACTCGGTCGCCGACGTGCCGGCCCGGCTGGTCGCGCTGGCGGCCCTGGGTGGCATGCCGGCGACTGCGCTGGCGGCCCAGGCGGCCAGTGCGGTTGACGTGCTGGTGCACGTCCGCCGGGACCGGGACGGCCGGCGCCGGCTGGAGCAGTTGGCGCTCTGGCCGCCCGGCCAGGAGCTGGCCGAACCGGGGCTGGCCTGGAGCCGGACGGCTGGCCTGGGACCCGCGGCCGGGCAGCTGCGCACGCTGCTCGAGGCGGCCGAGGTTCCGGTTCCTGCTGTGCTGCACGGGGCGGTCCGATGGCCGGGGTGAGCGTCGCGCTGCTCGGTCTTGCCCTGCTGCTGGCACCTGGTCCGGCGCTGGCGACGCGGCGACTGGACTGGCTGGCCGGCCGGGACGACCAGCCGGTATCGGCCGCATCGCCCGGACTTGCGGCACGGGGCCGGCTGCCGGCCCGCTGGCATCGGCTGCTGCCCGGCGGCCGGGATGCCGAGCGTTGCCGGGCGGAACTGGCCGCCGTCGTCACCGCGCTGCGCGACGAGTACGCCGCCGGGGCGACGATCGCCGCGGCGTTCACCGCCGCCGCGGCCCTGCCGGGACGGTTCCGGGCGGTGCTGGCGGACGCGGCGACGCTGGCTCTGGACGGCCGGGACGTCGCCCCGGCGCTGGCCGCCGAGCCGCGGCTGGCGACCCTGGCCGTCGCCTGCGACCTGGCCGGGCGGAACGGGGCTCCGCTGGGCCCGGCCCTGGCGGGTGTGCACGCCGAGCTGGTGGCAGATCAACGGACCGCGCGGGCGGTGGGAACGGCCCTGGCCGGTCCGCGCAGCTCGGCGTTCCTGCTGGCCGGACTGCCGGTTCTCGGTATGGCCATGGGCAGCGCGATGGGTGCGCCACCGCAGCGGGTGCTGCTGCATACCCCCGCCGGTCGGGTAGCGCTGGTGGTGGGACTCGCGCTGGAACTGGCCGGGCTGGCCTGGACGCTGGCGTTGAGCCGGCGCGCGCTGGCCGGGCACGCGGCCGTGACGGCCGGTGCGGTCTGGCTGGCTCTCGCCCTGGTGCTGTTGCCGGCTCGGCCCGCTCGCGCGCCGGCCCGGCACCGCAGTCCCACGGGCCCGGGTGTCGCCGACGGCCCGCGGCCGGAGTTGCCGGCGGTAGCCGCTGGGGTGACGGCCGTGCTGGCGGGGCTGACCGGCCGCTCCGGCTTGGTGTTGGCGGTGCCGCTGGCCGCGGCGGCCTGGCTGGCCGCCCATCGGTGGCAGGCCAGCACGTCGCGTCGACCGCCCGACCCGCGGTCGGTGGCCTTCGTGGTGGATCTGCTGGCGGCCGCGCTGGCGGCCGGCTCGCCCCCGCAGCTGGCCATCGAGCGGGTGGCGGCGGCGGTGGCCGAGCACGGCAGCCCCGACCTGCGGCGGGCCGTCGAACCGCTCGGCCGGGTGGGCCGGTTGCTGCGGCTGGGCAGCGATCCGGCGCAGGCATGGCAGCTGCTGCGTACGGTGCCCGGCTACGGCACGGTCGCCGAGTGCGGTGGCCGGTGCGCGAGCAGCGGCGCCCGGCTGGCTCAGGCGCTGACGACGGTGGCCACCGAGTTGCGGGCCGCACACCAGGCCGAGGCGCTGGCCAGGGCGCAACGGGTCGGCGTCTGGTCGCTGTTGCCGTTGGGCCTGTGCTTCCTGCCGGCCTTCGTCTGCCTCGGGGTACTGCCGGTGATCCTGGGCGTCACCGGCGAGGTGTTCCCCGGCGTCCCGGGCTGAACCGTCCCGGGCGGGCGGCGTTAGATAGTTGCATGCGGATTGCGGTGGCCGGCGGCACCGGCCTGATCGGACGGCAGGTGGTGTCGCTGGTCGAGCAGGCCGGGCACGAGCCGGTGGTGTTGGCCCGCTCGGGTGGCGTGGACCTCACGACCGGCGCCGGCCTGGATGCCGCGTTGGCCGGCGTCGACGTGGTCGTCGACGTCAGCAATGTGACCACCCTGTCGAAGAAGCGCTCGGTCCGGTTCTTCGCCGCCGCCACCGGCCACCTGCTGGCGGCCGGTACCCGCGCCGGCGTGCGCCACCACGTCGCGTTGTCCATCGTCGGCATCGACCGGGTCGGCTCGGGCTACTACGCGGGCAAGCTCCGCCAGGAGGAGCTGCTCAGCACCGGCCGGGTGCCGTGGACGGTGCTGCGATCGACCCAGTTCCACGAGTTCGCCGAGCAACTGCTCGTGCGCACCCCGGGCCCGCTGGTGCCGGTGCCGCGGATGCGGGTGCAGCCGGTCGCCTCCCGGGAGGTGGCCGCCCGGTTGGTCGAGCTGGCAGCTCGGCCCGGCCGTCGGCAGGGCAGCTGAGATCGCCGGGCCGGAGGTGCACGAGCTGGTCGGACTGGTCCGCCAGGTCGCGCGGGCGCGCGGTCGCCGGCGGCTGGTGGCCGGCATCCGGATTCCCGGTGGAGCCGCTGCCGCCAACGGCGGGTTGCTGCCGGCCGCCGGCTACACCAGGGGACACGAGACCTTCGCCGCATGGCTGGCGTCCTCCGAGCGTCTGACCTAGCGCCCGCCGGCAGACAGCCCAGGTCGTTGCCTGACGGTGCGCCGGTAACGGCCTGCCTGACTCGATCTTGCTTACATCACAACGGCATTCTCCACAGGTAAGCCGGCTGTCCACAGTGTCGATCGGACCAGCTGCCTGCTCGTCTCGAACTGCGAGGCTCGTTGCAGACCTCACGTCGAGGACCGAGGAGAAGGAGCAACGGCATGCAGATCATGGGCGGGTTCTACCGGCGGGCACGCGCTCGGGTTCGCCGGCACGGCAGCGAGGCCGGGATGGCGACCGCCGAGTACGCGGTCGGCACGGTGGCCGCGGTCGCGTTCGCCGCGGTGCTGTTCAAGGTGGTGCGCAGCTCGGCGGTACAGACGGCGCTGTCGCACATCGTCACGTCGGCGCTGAACGTCTCGCTGTGAAACCGATCCGGCCGGGGCCGGACACCGGCATGGTCACCGCGGAGACGGCGATGACCCTGCCGGTGCTGGTGTCTGCTCGCTCTGGTGGGGGTGGCCGCGGTCGGCGTCGGGCAGGCCCGGCTCCGGTGCGCCGACGCCGCCGGGGAGGCGGCCCGCGCGGTGGCCCGGGGCGATCCGGCTACCGCCGCCGACCGCGCCCGGTCCGCGGCGGGCGCCACGGTGCTGCTCAGCACGGCAGCGTCGGCCTCGGACACCCGGGTCACCGTCCGGATGGTGCTGCATCCGGTGAGCTGGTTGCCACGGCTCACCATCACCGAGACCGCGGTGGCCGCCACCGAGCCCGGTGCGACCGGGTGAACCGGCATTCGGACCGGGGCGCGGCGACGATCTGGGTGCTCGGCTTCGGCGCGGTGATCCTCGCCGCGGCCGGCATCACGGCGACCCGTGGCGCGGCGGTGCTGGCCCGGCACCGGTTGGAGCGGGCGGCGGACCTGTCCGCGCTGGCGGCGGCGCAGCTGGTCGGCCGGCCCGGTCAGCCGTGTGCCGCCGCGTCCCGGGTCGCCGCCGCCAACGCCGCCACCCTGCTGTCCTGTGCCGTCCGGCTCGACCCGTCCGGCCGCAGCGGAACGGTGGCGGTGGTGCTGCGCGACACGGTCACCGTCCCGCTCGTCGGCACCCGGACGCTGACCGCACGCTCGCGCGCCGGGCGGCTGCCGGCAGCATCCGTCGCTACCGCTGAATCGGACCACGGGTCAGAAGCGCCCGGTCCGGCGCAACCGGAACGGCCGCCCGTCCGGGTCGTACACAGTGCGGTACAGCGGGGTAGCCCAGGCCAAGGTGCGCCGCGACAACGCCGGCACGGCGTACGGCCGCACCCGTCCGGGTGGACGTGGCCCGCCGCGCCCGCCCTCGTGCCAGCGTTGCAACGCGGCGGCGCTGTCTGCGAAGGCACGGAAGGCCGCCACCGGGTCGAGCAGGTCGGCATCGTCGCCGGCGGCCCGGCCGAGATGCTCCCGGGCCAGCTCCAGTCGAACGCCCCGGGCGAACGCTCGGGCACCGTCGCCGAACCGGTCCAGCACCCGCGGCTCGCGGTGATCGCGCTCGTCGTCGACGACCGCGCAGGACAGCTCGGAGTCATGGGTCCAGGACCGCCGGTTGACGTTGTCGGAGCCCACCGAGGCCCAGACGTCGTCGATGATGCAGACCTTGGCGTGTACGTAGACCGGAGTGCCCGCGGTGTTCTCGATACCGTAGAAGGCGGCCCTCCGCCCGCCTGCGGCCTGGATCTCAGCGACTGCCTGCTGCCTGCCGACCAGGTTGGGTGCGAGCGAGAATCGACCGTCCTGATCGGGGTAATGGGGAATGACCGCGATCAGGTGCAGGTTGGGATCGGCCCGCAGGGCACGGGCGAAGCAGCTGATGACGCCGGTGGACCAGAAATACTGGTCCTCCAGGTAGATCAGGCTGTGCGCCCGCGCCATCACCTTGCCGTAGGCGCGGGCCACGCTGCGCTCGCCGTCCGGTGCGAACGGGTAACCGCGACGGCGCTTGGGGTAGGTGCGCAGCAACTGCACGCCCGCGCTGCCGATCGGTGCCGGGTCAGGCAACCGGGGCGGCAGCGGTCCCGGCCGGCGGTCGTCCCGGCGTACCCGTTCGCTGAGCACGTCGACGGGGTTGCGCGACAAGGGAGCCGGGTCCTCCCAGCGCTCGCGGAACACCGTCTCGACGTCGGCCACGGCCGGCCCTCGGACCGCCAGCTGAACGTCGTGCCAGGGCGGGCGGGGACCGTAGACCGCGGCCATCGGCTGCCGCTGCCGGTCACCAAGGTGCTCCGGCCCGTCGTGGCGGCTGTGGCACAGGTCGATGCCGCCCACGAACGCGACATCGAGTTCCGGGCGATCCGGATGGCGAAGGACCACGAATTTCTGGTGGTGCGAGCCTCCCGGCCGGACCCGCTGGTCGAGCAGGCATTCGCCACCGGCGGCCTCGATCTCTTCACCGAGGTGCCGGTTCTCCTGCTCGCTGAAGGCGAACCGGTCCAGGTGCGAGCGCCAGACCAGGCCCTTGACCAGCACGCCGCGACCGGCAGCGTCGGCGAATACCTTGTGCACCTCGCTGCCCGGACCGTCGAGCAACTCGTCGGGGTCACCTCGCCAGTCGGTGAACAACAGCAGGTCACCGGCCCGCATCAACCGCACGCAGCGGGCCAGCTCCGGAAAGTAGGAAGCCCCGTGGACCAGTGCCCGGACCTCGTTGCCGGACGTCCACGACCCGCCGCCAGGGTGGCGACTGTCCAGCACCGTTGCCGGGTTACCCCGCTCAGCCGGGGTCAGGAACCAGTCGGCAGCGCCCATGCAACCCATCTAACCGCGTGGCCAGGCTGCACGGGTAACGGCACCCGTGCAGCCTGGACGCACGTCCGGAGGAGGGCAGGACCGGCAGGACCGGCAGGACCGGACTACTTCCAGGGCATGGTGGGGAACCAGCCGTACACCCCGATCCGGGCCGGCACCCGAAGGCCCCAGTACACCAGGGTGAACGCGCCACCGACCAGCAGTGCGAACGCGGTGGCGTTGGCAACCCGGGACGGCACGGCCCGCAGCCAGCGCGGGAATCCGGTGGTCAACAGGACCAGTAGCAACACCGCCATCAGGACCAGGTTGCCGATCACCACCAGTGCCAGGGTGCCGGCGGTCATCAGGGGATTGTGGGTGCGGGCGGCGTGCAGGAAGATCCGGTTGAACATCGGCCACGGCCGCCCGATGGTGAACGCACCCAGGATCACGCCCAGTACCAGGTACGGAGTGGCCGGCCAGCGCGCGGTCAGCCCGGCGAACGGGTCCGGCACCACTTTCAGGGCAGCCAGCCCCAGGTACAGCAGCACGGCGCCGATCACGCTGAACACGACGATCGACTGCCACAGCCGCACCGGCACGTGGTTGCCGACGAAACGGGTGGACAGCTGTGGCAGTCGGGTGCCGAGTGCCGCGGCCAGCAGGCCGTACAGGGTGGTCACCACCAGCGCGCCCGCGGTCAGCCAACCGAGCGGTCGAAGCGCGCGCCGGACCCGGCCGGCGGACGAGGCACCGTCCTCCACCATCGGGGCGATCGCGGAGAACACCGCGATATTGCAGGCGGTGAAGGTGCCGGCGAGCCCGGTGACCAGCGCGAACACCAGCGCGGTCACCGTCGAGGTGAGATCCACCTTCTGGGCGTCGCGGCCCATCAGCCCCTTGGCAACGTTGCCGCCGATGTCGGCGTCGACCAGCTTGACCGACCAGAGCAGCGCGATCAGCACCCCCACCGCGACACCGGCGGCGACGGTCAGGCCGCGACGGCTCGGCCGTGGTCGCAGGGTGGGTTCGAGCAGGATCCTGCCGGGAACGGAGCGTGCTGCTGGATCGGTGGTGACCATGTCTGGCCTCTCGTCCTAGAAGGGATGGGAAAACACGCGTGCGTGAGTAGCGGGAAGGACTGCGGGACCGGCGCTGCCGGCATGGGGAACGGATCTTGGAGTCGGGAAGGGTCAGTCGAAGCGCTGCATCGCCCCGACGAGTTCTTCGGGAACCGCAATGGGGACAAGGCCGTCCGCACCGCGGGTCATGCAGGCCACGGTCTGCTCGCCGCGTGCCAGCACCACCCCGCGGCTGCGGTACTGGAAGCACATCCGGGCCCGGCTGGACACGACGCCACCGGGGCTCATCTCGATCGCGACCTCGTCACCGGCGAAGCACTCCTCGAAGAAGTCCATCGCACACCCCACGGTGACCAGCGCCAGCGAACCGGAAAGGATGTCGGCGAACACCCCCGGCGCGTGCTCGAACAGGAAACTCTCCCGGCATTGGCCCTGCCAGTCGAGGTAATGGGTGAAGTACACGTTGCCGACCACGTTCGTCTCGGCGAAGGTCACCCGGTGCCGGTAGCTGAAGGCGGTCATGGCGAGCTGCTCGGCACGACCAGGTCACCGCTCGGGACAGCCAGGCCGCAGACCACGTCGCCGAGGCCGGCGACCTGCACCCGGGTGGTCAACACCCGCGCGGCATCGGACTCGAACAACCAGTCACCGTCAGCTGAAACCACATCGGACAGTCGCAGCGGCCCGTCACCGCCGGTGGCCTTGCGAACCGCCTCGTGCGCGCACCAGAGCCGGGTAGCCAGCACGGACTCCGGCTGGTCGGAGTCCACCGACTCGAGCAGCGTGCGGTCAGCCGTGCTGAGGCAGGCCGGCCACTCTGCCTCCGCAACGTCCTGCGGTCGCTGCCAATCCAGCCCCAACGCACCGGCACCGAAGCCGGCGAGCACGGCGTCGCCGGCGTAGGAGGCACTCAGCCGACCGGCCGGGCTGATCGGCCGGCCCTGCGGGTCATGCCCGACCGGACCGCCCACCAGCGTCGACAGCACCTGCCGCGCAGCACCGTCGGCACGCCGGCCGGGGCAGCTGACGATGTCGAACCGGCCCAGCCCGGCGTTCTCGGCGCGCCGGGACAGCCACGGTCCGACCAGCTCCAGCGGCATCCCCGCCGGAAAGTCGCGGTGGGAGACCGCACGCAACCGCAACCCGGACCACCGGCACACCAGGCCGCCGGCCCCGGTGCGCACGGTGACGTCGAAGAGGAACTCGTCCCCGGTGTTCGAGCGCTCCGCCGCTTCCACCAGCAGCCAGCCGTCGGCAGGGTCGGCGACCTCCAGCCGCTCGCAGGCCACCGGCAGCGCGAGCCGGCCCGGCACCGTGGGCAGCAGCACCTGCAGCGAGGCGTCCAGCAGGCCGGGGTCCCACAGCCGGATTCGCCCGCTGTGGAAGGAGGAGAACCACTTCGCGGTGCGGTCGGCGCGAACCCAGGCCCGGACCCGGTAGGCGCTGAGCAGGTCGTAGCGGCCGATCCGGCGCAGCCCGCCGCGGTGGAACAGCGTCGAGTCGTACAGCGGATGTGGATGGTCCGGGTCGAGCCCCGCCGGCTCCGCAACCGGCACCGCCGAGCCCAGCGGGCCTGCCGGGTAGACGCATGCCGTGACCCGGTCGGAGGCGAACCCGTCGGCGTCACACCGCGCGCTCGCCTCGACGCGCAGGCCGGCCGAGCCGGCCCCGGCGGTGGCCCGCAACGCCGCGACACGCAACACCGCCGAGCCGGTACGCGGCACGTCGATCGGGGCGGTCAGCCGCAGGTCTTCGAAGCCCACCGGTCCGGGCGGCAGGCCCAGGCTGCCGGCGAGCTGGGTGAACGCCTCCAGGCTGAGCACCGCGGGCAGCACCCCGGCGCCGTCGATCTCGTGGTCGGCCAGGTAGGGATCGTCGCCGTAGGACAACCGGCTGTCGGTCACCAGCTCGACCCCGGCAGTGCTGGCCCGGACCTCCTCGGCGAACCGGCCGGCGTGCTCGGCGGCCGGTTCGGGAGCCGTCAGCACCGCGGTGGCGGTGGCCGGGAAGCGACCCGTGACCAGCGTGGTGACCGGCGCGTCGGCCTCGTCCACCAGGTCCAGGAAGGCGGTGATCCCCTCCGCCGGCCGGATCGGATCGATCCCCGCCCGGCGCAGGTCGTCCAGCACCTGCATCCGGGCACCCATCCCGACCTCGGCCCACACCGACCATTCGGCCACCCGCACCCGCACGTCCGGGTGGGCCTGCGCCCAGTCCTCCAGCAGCACCCGCAGGCCGTCGTTGGCCACCGCGTAGTCGGTCTCGCCGATCAGTCCGAAGCAGCCGATGATCGAGCCGAAGCCCACCACCAGGCGCAGGGTGTCCGCGGCCTCGGCCAGCAGCAGCCGCGCGCCGGCCACCTTCGGCGCCCAGGCAGCGGCCAGGGAGCCGGCGGTGACGGCCGGCAGCAGCCGCGGCTCGTTCACCGCGGCGCCGTGCAGCAGCCCGGCAACCGTGCCCTCGGCACGCAATGACGAGAGCACCGTGCGGACCGACTTCTCGTCGGTGATGTCGCACTGCCGGTAGTCGGCCCGGGCACCGGTGGCCCGCAGCGCCGCCAGCGACTCCACGACCCCGGCGTCGCCGGCCGGTGTGCGGCCCAGCAGTACCAGCCGGCCACCGCTG
Source organism: uncultured Actinomycetota bacterium (assembly GCA_963796905.1). Lineage (GTDB taxonomy): Bacteria > Actinomycetota > Actinomycetes > Mycobacteriales > Jatrophihabitantaceae > Jatrophihabitans_A. The sequence continues at coordinate 394,088 of CAWCNK010000007.1, forward strand.
CGCATCGCCAGTTCGGCCCCGCACCGAGCGGTCAACCCGCCGGCTCCGCCGGTGACCAGCAGGATGTCGTTGTCGGCAAAGCGGAGCTGTGCCGACCTGCCGCCGTCCCGTCGTCGGGTGAGGCGTCGTTCCAGCGTTCCGGATGCGGTGACCCGCAGCTCGGCATAGCCGTCCGGGGTGGTCAGCTCCGCCGGGGCGCCCGGCCAGCGTCCGGCCGACTCGTCGAGCACGGTGACCGGGGTGCCCGGCAGCTCCAGGGCCAGGTTGCGGCCGAGCGCCGGCACCGCGGGATGCCCGGCATGCCGCAGCAGCAAGGGAGTTCCCGGCTGCCCGAGCGCATCCGGCAACCGGGCGGCCAGCTCCGCCAGCCCGGTGGCCGAGGTCAGGTCGAGCACCCGGACCTGCGCCCCGGGCTTGTTCCGGTTGCCGGGCTGCCAGGCCTGCCAGTGATGGCCGAACAGGCCGAGCCAGCGGCGCACCCCGGCCACCTGGGCCGGTGCGTCCGCGGTGCCCAGGCCGGGAAGTCCTCCGACCACCTCGGCGATCTGGCCGAGGGTGGCATCGGACAGCGACAGCGCGGCGTCCGGCGTGGCGACCTGCCGCCGGCCGCACACCGTGGCGATGCAGCGGCGCACCTCCAGCGAGCTCATGTGCAGGTCGCGCAGCGGCGAGGAACCGCTGTCCAGGGTGTCGGGAGCGACGTCGGCCCGCTCGGCGAACAGCATCCGCAGCTCGGTCAGCACGTCGGTGTCGACCGTCGGCCGGCTGCCGACCGAGCCGGCAGCCGAACCGGCTGTCGCCGATGCACCCGACGCCGCCGAGCCAGCCATCGCCGAGCCGGCCATCGCCGCGCCGGCACCAGCCGGACCGGCCACCGGCGAACCCACTCCGGCACCGAAGGCCGGTCCATCCGGCAACGAAGATGCCGGCACGCCAAGGGAAATCGGCTCCGACTCAGTGCCGGCCTCGCACGGGCTGACCAGGAAGCGGCTGTCCCGGTCCAGCCGGCGCGGCCGGAACCACCGGCGACCGCGCCAGTCCCGCAGGTCCGCGCACCCGGCGGCGGTCAGGGTGGCCGCGGCGACCGCGGCGGTCCGCTCCGATCCGCCGGCGTCGCAGCTGACCACCGGCAGCTCGACGCACTCGGCGGCCAGTCCGCGCAGCGTGCTGCCGGGGCCGGCCTCGACCAGCAGGTCGCACCGGTCGGCCAGCTGCCGCAGGGCGGTCGTGAAGGCGACCGGTTCCAGCAGCTGGCGGGCCAGCAACGTCGCCAGGTCCTCGCCGTCGCGCAACGGAGCACCGGTGACGGTCGAGATCACCGTGCCGGACAGTGCCGACCACCGCACGTCGGCCACGCACCGCGCCAGCGGGGCCACCACCGGCTGCATGGCCGGGGTGTGGAAGGCGTGCGAGACCGGCAGCGGCGTGCAGGCGATGCCCCGGTCCCGGGCCCGCGCCCGCAGGTCGGCCAGCGCCGCCAGCGGGCCACCCACCACGGTCTGCACCGGCCCGTTGTGGCAGGCGATGCTCACCTCCAGGCCGGCCAGCAGCTCGGTCACGGTCGCGCCGTCCGCGCGCACCCCCAGCAGGCCGGTGCCGGCGCCACCGTGCCGCGCCATCAGCCGGCCGCGCTGCTCGGCAAGCGCCAGGGCCGCTGCCGGCTCGATCGCGCCCGCCCAGCACAGCGCGGCGATCTCGCCGAGGCTGTGCCCGACGGCCGCCTCGGCCCGCACCCCGAGCCGGCGCAGCCAGGCCAGCGCCGCCAGCGACTGCCGCAGCACGGCCGGCTGTGCCTGCGCGGTGTCGCTGGCACCGTCATGCACCTGCAGCTCCGGGTGGAAGTCCGGGACCGGTAGCCCGGTCGCCCAGGACGACAGCCCGGTGCGCACCGGAGCCGCCTGACCGGGGAACAGCAGCCCGATCCGCGGCACCCGCCCGGCGGCCAGCACGAACCCCGCGGCATCGTCGATCAACGGCACCGCCGAGCCGGGACGCAGGTCACCGAGCCGGGTCAGCGCCTTCGCCGCCGCGGCGGCCGCCTCGTCCGGGGTGCGGGCCAGCAGCACGGCGCGGACCCCGGTCAGGCCCGAGTAGTCCTGCGCGCAGGTCGCGGCCACGTCGGCCAGTTCGGCGTGCGACCAGCGCTCGGCATGCTCGTGCACCAGGGTCAACTGCCGGCCCAGCTCGTCGGCGCTGGCGGCGCGCAGCGGCACCAACTCCCAGTCGGACCGGCCGATGCCCGACCGGCCGATCCGCGACCGGACGAGGTCGGCGCGGGCGACGCCGGACCCGCGAGCCCCGGCGGTGCGCGACCCGGTGCTGCGTGACCGGCGGCCCGGCACCCCGGCCCGGCCGGCGACCGGCTCGCCAGAGATCAGGACGTGGGCGTTGATGCCGCCGAAGCCGGCCGAGGTGATGCCGGCGTGCGCGCGCCCGGCCGGCCACCCGGCGGGTTCGGCCAGCGGCGTCAGCCCGCTGACGTCCGGGTCCAGCAGCGGGTGCGGGGTCTGCACGCCGGTGGCCGGTGGCAGCACCCGGCGGTGTACCGCGAGCACCGCCTTGACGAAGGACGCGGCGCCGGCGGCGGCCTTGGTGTGCCCGATGTTGGCCTTGACCGAACCGAGCGCGGCGGGGGCGCTGCCCCGGACCTCGTTCAGCGCGGCCAGCTCGACCGCGTCCCCGACGGCGGTGCCGGTGCCGTGGCCCTCGATCAGGGCCACCTCGGCGGGCTCCAGGCCGGCCATCGCGTACGCGGCGGCGATCGCCCGGACCTGTCCGGTCACCTCCGGCCGGGTGATGCCGCCGGCCCCGTCGGAGGAGATGCCCCAGCCGGCCACCTCGGCGTACGGGCGCAGACCCCGGGCCCGGGCGTCGGCGGCCCGCATCAGCACCACCATGCCGCAGCCCTCGCCGGGCAGGAAACCGGTCGGCGCGGCGTCGTAGACCCGCATGTCGCTGTTGGCCAGCGCACCCAGCCGGGCGAAACCCACCAGCTCGAACGGATCCAGGCTCAGGTCCACCCCGCCGGCCAGCACCACGTCCGCCTCGCCGGTGGCGATCAGCCGGCAGCCGGTGGTGATGGCCAGCAGGCTGGACGAGCACGCCCCGTCCACGGTGTACCCGCCACCACCGAAGTCGAAGTGGTTGCAGATCCGCCCGGCGATGGTGTTGGACAGCGCGCCGGCCAGCGTCTCGTCGTTCGGCTCGGGAAAGCTGTCCAGCATCCGTGCGGTGATCCCGGCCAGCGTCCGGCCGGCCACGTCGGCATCGGCGCCGGCCGAGCGCAGCGCGTCGCCGACCAGCCGGGTGAGGAACGGCAGCCGGTGCCGCAGCTGCCAGGACCGGCTGAACTCCCCGGTCAGGCTGTTGCCGACGATCACGCCGACCCGGCCGCGCTCCAGGCCGGCACCGGCGCCGAGCCCGGCGTCCTCCAGCGCCGCCGCGGCGGTCTCCAGCGCCAGCCAGTGCGCTGGGTCGCAGGCGGCATGCACGTGCGGCGGCACCTGGAACCGGCGCCGGTCGAAGGTCCAGTCCTCCAGCACCGCCGCCTGCCGCAGGTAGGTCTGGTCGGCGCCGTCGCCGAGGTAGGCACCGGACAGCCGCTCGCCCGGCATCGCCCGGAACGCCCGCCGGCCGGTCAGCACCGTGTGCCACAGGGCGTCCGGCGACGGCGCGTCGGGGTAGCGGCAGGCCAGGCCGACGACCGCGACACCCGGGCCGGTCATGGCTTGAGGCCGGCCGTCCGGACGGCCGCACCCGCCCACGGCCACGCCGGGTGCGCGGCCCGCAGCCGGTGCACCACCGGTGCCGACACCAGCACGGCGCCACGCAGCAGGCAGGTCAGCACCAGGGCGAAGAACAGTCCGAACACGATGCCGTTGTAGACCAGCAGGCCGTAGACGGCCGCGGTGGTCAGCCCGAAGATGATCTGGCCGCGGCGGGCGAACGGTGTCGAACCGGGGTCGGTGATCATGTAGTTGGTGAACAGGATGAACGCCACCCCGGTCAGCGGCATCAGCGCCGACAGCAGCGCGGTCTGGCCCAGCGCCCAGCGCAGCACCGCCTGTGCCACGAAGCCGGCGACCCAGGCCAGGATGAGCGGCATCTTGCCGGTCAGCTTGCTGTTGAGCATGGTGCCGAGCATCAGGATGGCCAGCGGCAGCGCCCACGGCACCACGACGTGGAAGTTGTTGGTGAACTGGTACGGCGGGGCGATGCCGACCCAGTGGAAGAGCACCAGGGTCACCGCGATGCCGGTGTTGGACGGGTTGAGGAAGTGCTTGAGCCGGCCCTTGACCCGTACCCGGAACAGGTACTTGCTGCCGTTGCCCACCAGCACCGCGAACACGTACGGCCACAGGTCGGCGTTGCCGTAGAGCAGCATCGCGCAGGCCAGCGCGGTGATGTGCGGCGGCAGCAGGAACTCCACCAGCTTGCGCGCCCCGCCGGCGTAGTCCGCCGGCCGCCGGTAGGCCCAGCTGTCCAGGGTCTCGAAGGCCAGCGCCGAGAGGTAGGAGGCGAGCAGGCAGGCCAGCGGGGTGACCGGCGACTGCTCGAAGCCGAGCAGGGCGTGCCCGACGATGGTCAGCGCGGTGATGGACATCGCGAACCGGGTCAGCGCCTTCACCCGCTTGTCGACCGGCTTGGGCAGCGACCGCTCGGCCGGTGGCTCGGAGCTCCCGGCCGCCGGTGCGGACCGTTCGGGCGGGCGCTCCGGCGGGCCGGTGCAGGATGTTGGTCACGGCTGGGTCACCTTTCCGTCGTCGTACAGCACCACGGTGTGGTGGCCACTCACTAGTTCGATGCCGGCGGTGTGCACGCCGTCGGGGCTGCGCCAGGAGACCAGGGCATGCATCGACCCGGACGCCGGCAGCGCCAGGTGCAGCTCGGCGGCGCTCACCCCGGCATGCCCGTTGGCGTAGTAGAGCTGGGCCTTCTGGGCCGGCAGCCCGGGCACCGCCACGGTGCTGACGGTGGCCCCGAGCGCCGGGACGTCCGCACCGGTCGGGGTGCGCCGTACCAGCCGCAGGTCGGTGGCCGGGTTGGCCGGCCGGGCGGTGTTGATCAGCACGGAGGAGTCGGCGTACTGGTTGGCGATCAGCACGTCGAGGTTGCCGTCGCCGTTGACGTCGCCGAGCGCCAACCCGCGGCTGACCCCGGGTTGCTGGCCGAGCAGGTCGGCGCCGAAGTCGGTGTAGCGGGAGGCGGAGGTGGCGACGTAGAACCGGTTCGGTTCGTGGCCGGACAGGTCGTCGCCCTGGCGCACCAGCGGCCAGACCTGCGGGAAGCGCAGCAGCTCGGGCATGCCCATCGCCAGTTCCTGCAGCTGCGCCCACTTGCGGGTGTCACCGCGGATGAATCCCTCGGCCTGGACGTACTGGTCGGTGCCGGAGTTGTCGAAGTCGCCGGCCTTGATGTCCCAGGACCAGCCGCTGCGGGCCAGCCCCATCGCCTCGCTGCGGTCCCGGAACGGCACCCGGCCGGCGGCGACGTCGGCCGCGGTGCCGGTCGGGACGAAGACCAGGTTGCTCTCCTCCAGCGCCCAGGGACTGGTGATGTTGCTGACCAGCACGGTGGGCAGCCCGGTGCCGGTGCGGTAGCTGAAGGTGACGCCCATGCCCTTGAACGAGTCGTGGCCGAGCACCGTGGACTTCGGCTGGGTCAGGGTGCGGTTGCCGATCACCTGGCGCAGGCACAGCCGGCCGGGCGTCGAGCAGTTGATCAGCAGCTGGTCCGGGCCGAAGTCGTTGGCCAGGTAGATCGAGGGCAGCAGGGTGTCGGTGAGGTCCTGCAGCCCGATGGCCAGCGTCCAGGAGTGCCGGGCGTCGTGCGGCAGCGCGCTGCTCAGGTCGCGCACCCCGGGTGCCGCGCCGGGCACGCCGGTGGGCAGCAGCTGCAGGATCCGCGCGCCGCCGGCGTTGCGGGCCAGCCCCATGCCGTTCTGCATGTGCATCAGCGGGTCGTCGCTCGCGCTCTCGTCGAGCACCCGCGCGCCGTCGGGGAAGTAGTTGCCCACGATCACCGACAGCCGCCCGGAGCCGTCCAGGTCGCCGAGGTTGAGCGCGGTGGTGTTCCACACCTGGTACGGCGTGACCAGCTCGGCCGCGGTGAAGTCGCCGGCGGTCGGTGCCCCGTGCACGCCGTGGTTGAGGAACAGCACCGGGGAACGTCCCCAGTAGAAGACGATGATGTCGCCCAGGCCGTCGGAGTTGACGTCGGCCGGCACGCACCCCATCGGCGCCATGGTGCGGTCGTAGGGCAACCCGGTGGGCAGCAGCTCGACGGCGGGGTAGGCGGGCGAGTTGCTGCCCGGCACCGCCGAGAGCCGCACCGAGTCGTCGCGCGGGTCGACCAGGCACTCGTCGGCCGGCCGGCCCAGCCCGCGCAGGTCGGTCACCGCCACCGCGGCGCCGACCGCCGAGATCCACTGCCGGATGCCGGCCAGTCCCGGGGCCACCGGTCGCTCCAACCGGACCGAGGCCGGGGCGGAGTTGGCGGGCAGCTGGGTGAAGCCGAACCGCGCCAGCGCGGCCTGCCGGGCCTCGGCGGAGGCCTGCGGTTGCCTGGTGTGCAGGCCCACCGCGGCGATCGACGCGGCCACCACGACGACGGCCAGCAGCCGGCGCATCCGGTCGGCCATCACGCGACGTCCTGGCTCTGGTCGAAGGCCGGCGCGGCGGAGCTGCCGGTTGGGGTGACGGGGCTGCCGGCCGGTGCGGCGTCGGCCGCCCGGTGCGCCAGCCGGTCCCGCCACTGGTCGTAGGCGGCGAGGTCGAGCCGGTGCCGCAGGCCGGTGGCCGCCTCGGCGGCCCATTCGGCGGCCGCGACCGGATCGATGCCGACCAGGTCGCGGCAGGCCTGGTCGGTGTTCGGCGGCACGATGCCGGACTGGGCCCGGGCCGCGGATGCGAACAGCACCCCCTGGCGCAGCCAGGGCAGGTGGTTGCCGGCCGCGTCGCGCAGCGCCTCCCGGTCGGCGGTCCCGGACGGGCCGGCGTAGGCGCAGGCCAACCCGATACCGGCCCACAGGTGCGGTGCGGCGTCGTCCGGCTGCTCGCCGATCAGCCGGGCCACCCCTGCCACGTCGGCCGACTGGCAGAACCACAGGGCGCGCCCGGCGCCGGCCACCCGGGTCCGCCAGAGCGCGGGATCCGGGCGCCTGTCAGCCGCGCAGATCCGCCGCAGGGTGCGCTGCCCGCCGAAGAAGACCGCGCCGAACGCGGCACCGTCGACGGCCAGCCAGCGCACCAGCGGGCTGTCCGGCAGCCGGAGCACCCGCGGGCTGCGCAGCATCGCCAGCGGCCAGCCGGCGCCGACGTGGATCAGGTAGTCGTAGTTTTGGCCCGGACCGCCGGCCAGCCGGGACACCGCCCTGGCCGGCGGTTCCAGCCAGGGCCTGGTCAGGTCCGCCAGCGCCGCGTGCATGCCGGCACCCTCGTAGCCAAAGCCCCGCACGTCGTCCTCGACATCGGCCAGCCGGGCCTGCAGCTCGTCGACGCTCGCCGATCGGGAGGCCAGGTTGAAGCCGTCGAGGAAACTCTTCGCGGCCCGCTCCAGGACCGCCCGGGCCGCCGGCCGGTCGGTGCGGAAACCCCGCCGGTCGAAGTCGGCGAGCCGGCTGGGAAGTACTACACGAGGATGCATGCGCCGCTCCCACGGGACCGCAGGCATGGCTGAGCCTGCCTGAGGAATGCCGGCTGCCGGGGCTCGCGGCAGCCAGTGCCACGAGCGGCGGTCCTGCGGCATTACCGGATGGAACGGGTACCGGGTCGGGCACCCGCATGGCAGGCGACACCGCTGCCCGGCCGATCCGCGGGAGATCTCTGTCTGCACAGGGATCCGACGCTACGGTCGGAACGACATACTTCTTGAAAGTGAAGTGAAATCTCAGTGGTCTCGTCTGCTGGCGATCCTGTCACGGGGCTCGAAGCCGGATCTTCTTCCCAGTTGCGAATCTGACTTTCACAGCCAATCGACCGGCGTGTCGCCAGCCGCTACGCGTGCTGGCGGGTGTTGACCGAGCGGAACCGTCCGGGAGACATTCCCACCACCTGGGTGAACCGCGAGGTGAAGGTCCCGATGCTGTTATACCCGACTTTGAAACAGATATCGGCAACGCTGAGCGGGGTCTCCAGGAGCAGCCGCTTGGCCTCGGTCAGCCGCAGCGCAGCCAGGTAGGTCGCCGGCGGCAGGCCGGTCTGCTCGCGGAAGATGCGTGCGAAGTGGTAGACGCTCATCGAGGCGACCTCGGCCATCTCGGTCAGGCAGAGATCCTCGCCGAGCCGCTCGTGCATGGCCAGCACCACCCGTCGCACCGCGTCTTCGCGCAGTTTCACCGTCCAGGGATGCTGGGTTCGCGTAACCGTTCGTACGCCGGCCGATGGGCTGGGAAGCGTGCTGTGATCCATGAGGATGCGGCCTTCAGGTGCGGAAAGATGGTCACGCGGGTAGCAGAGTGTCCACCGCCGGGTGGCAGCATGGAGGTCGTGGAGCTGTCTGCCGGAATCCACACCGATTGTCGATCTGGTGCCGTGCTAGAGGTCCGGCGCTGGTTAGCTTGCCAGCGAAACCTGACGAATGCCATACGGAAAGTGTCTGCACGTTCGAAGTGGGCAAGACCAGAGAAGTCCGGCTCGCGGCCTGCGTGTACAACGGGCGGTTGGCCGTGCCGGCCGACCACCTGCAACCGGGCAGTGTCAGTCCCCGGGAACGTCGGGATAACGCCGCTCACAGCTACTGACCGGCGTCCGATCAGGCATCCGATCCGCGAACCCGACATGAATGCAGAAGTTTTCCCATACCGACAATACAAAACGGATGTGCCGCTCGGACCGGCCGCCGCGGCGCGGGCTCGTCGGCTCGGCCGGGACGCCAGGACAATCGTGCCCGACGTGACCATCCCAGGACCGCTGGCACGTCCACCGTGGCCGGCGGATGAACGAGGCCGGCGGCCCCACCGGTGCCGCGGAATCGGTGACCGAAGGGTGTCTGCAGACAGTCGTCGGCCGGGGTGCGGCACGGTCGGGTGGGACCGGGACGGGGGTTCGCCGCTCGTTCAAACTCTCTTCGTTCTTGCTATAGGTTTTGTATAGCTAGATTATAGACGGAATCTTAGATTCACTGGGGTGGTCCGCCTGCCGGCCGCCCTCGCCGTCATCTACCAGCGTCGTAAGCCCTAGGCGGAATGCACGGGCGCCTGAGGAAGCAGGCCCGAACGCCCGGCCGCGGAGTAGCTTTGCCGGTCAACAAGGAGCGCTCTGCGCAGCGGCAGCCGGACCATGTGTCAGCCGGAGGCCGACGCCATGACATGCAACGCGAGACGATTCGGTCCCGGTACGGGCCGCTGCACGGGGGCAGGTGCATCGTGATCGTGCGGTCTGACTATCTGCTGGTCGAGGGCGACCAGCTGTGCGGGCTGGCCTGGCTGGACGGGCTGCTCTGGTACTCCGACGCCGCGCTGGCGGCGATCACCGCCGTCGACCCGCGGACCGGCGACCGGATCACCCGGCTGCCGTGCCCGCAGGTACGCGCCGGGCTGGCCGCGGCCGACGGTGGCGGCCAGCTGATCCGGGTGGCGGGTCCGGACCGGCGGCTGCGGGTCCTCGACCCCTACGCCGGGCGCGAGGTGGCGGAGTACCCGAATCCGCGGCCCGGCGCGCGGCTGTGCGGGCTGCACGACACCCCCGGCGGTACCTGGATGGCCTTCGGCCAACCGCCGGTGCTCGACCTGCGCCGGCATACCGACCTGGACACGATCCTGAGCATCCCGCTCGATGAGGTCGTCGCCGACGTCACCGTGGCCGGCGGCGCCCTGGTGGTGGCCGACCAGCAGGCCGGCCGGCTGAACGTGCTCGATCCGGAGACCGGCGAGGTGGGCACCCGGCTGCAGGTCGCCGGCCATCCCGCCGGACTGACCTGGGACGGGCACCGGCTGTGGTACTGCGACTTCGCCGGTGGCCGGCTGTGCTCCGTCGAGGTCGAACCCGCCGACCTCGGCTTTCCGGCCTGAGCCGTCCGGTAGCGCCGCCGGTACCCCCAGCCGTTGCCGACGCGCCACGACCGGCCAACGGCAACCCGCCCCTCAGCGGCCGGGACGCCAGCGGTCGTGCCGGGTGCCGGTGTCGGGCTCGCGCAGCAGCGTCAGCCGCGGGCGCGGTCCGTCGGTGCGGCCGGTCGGCGGCTTGCGCGAGCCGGCCCGGTACTGCGCGGGCCAGTCCGCCCCCGGTCCGGCGTAGTCCTGCTCGGCGGCCGCGTGCAGCGTCCAGTGCGGGTCGTACAGGTGCGGCCGGCCGATCGCGACCAGGTCGGCCCGGCCGGCCAGCAGCACCGAGTTCACGTCGTCGTAGGAGGAGATCGCGCCCACCGCGATCACCGCGACGCCGAACCGGGCGCCGACGTCGTTGCGGATCCGGTCGGCGTACGGGGTCTGGTAGCTGCGCCCGTAGGCCGGCTTCTCATCCGAGACCACCTGGCCGGTCGAGACGTGGATGGCGTCGGCGCCGTGCTCGGCGAAGGCCTGGGCGATCCGCACCGCCTCCTCCACGTCGTTGCCGCCCTCGTACCAGTCCGTCGCCGAGATCCGCACGCTGATCGGCCGGTCGGCCGGCCACGCCGCGCGCACCGCGTCGAACACCTCGAGCGGGTAGCGCAGCCGGTTGCCGAGCTCGCCGCCGTACCGGTCGGTGCGCAGGTTCGACAGCGGCGACAGGAACGAGGAGAGCAGGTAGCCGTGCGCGCAGTGCAGTTCGAGCAGGTCGAAGCCGGCCCGCGCGGCGGCCCGGGCGCAGGCCACGAAGTCGGCGGTGATCTCGTCCAGCTCGGCCCGGCTGAGCTCGCGCGGGGCCGGGTTGGCCGGCGAGTACGGCACCGCCGACGGCGCGACGGTCTGCCAGTTGCCGTCCGGCAGCGGCTGGTCGATGCCCTCCCACATCAGCCGGGTCGAGCCCTTGCGGCCCGAGTGGCCCAGCTGGATGCCGATCTTGGCACCGCTGCGCTCGTGCACGAAGTCGGTCACCCGGGCCCAGGCCCGCTCCTGCTCGGGGGTGTAGATGCCGGCGCAGCCCGGGGTGATCCGGCCGGCCGGTGACACGCACACCATCTCGGTCATCACCAGGCCGGCGCCACCGAGGGCCCGGGCACCCAGGTGCACCAGGTGGAAGTCGGTCGGCATGCCGTCGTCGGCCGAGTACATGTCCATCGGCGAGACCACCACCCGGTTGGCCAGCTCCAGCCGGCCGAGCCGGTACGGGTGGAACATCGGCGGCCGGCCGGCGGGTTCGGCAGGCTCCGCGGCCTCCCCATGCTCGCCCCGGCCTTCCCGGACTGCGGCGACGCTGCCGGCAGCACGCCGCGGGCGGCCTCGTGGCCGGCGAACCAGGCGTCCATGCCGGCCACGAACTCCGGGTCGCGCAGCCGCAGGTTGTCGTAGGTGATCCGGCGGCTGCGGGTGACGATGTTGAACGCGAACTGCTCCGGCGGCTGCTCGACGTAGTGGCCGATGCTCTCGAACCAGTCCAGGCTGGCCCGGGCCGCGCGCTGGGTGGACAGCACCACCGGGCGCCGCTCGGCCTCGTAGGCGGCCAGCGCCGCCGGCACGTCCGGGTGCTCGTGCAGGCAGGCGGCCAGCGCCAGCGCGTCCTCCATCGCGAGCTTGGTGCCCGAGCCGATCGAGAAGTGCGCGGTGTGCGCGGCGTCGCCCAGCAGCACCACGTTGCCGTTGCGCCAGGTGGCGTTCGAGATGGTGGCGAAGGTCTGCCACTTGGAGTTGTTGACAAGGATCTGGTGTCCCTGCAGCAGGTCGCCGATCAGCTCCCGCACCCGGGCCACCGATTGCTCGTCGCTGACGCCGGGTGGGAACACCTGCGCCGCCGAGTCGGCGAAGCCGGCCCGCCGCCACACCTCCTCGTGCATCTCGACGATGAAGGTGCTGCCGGTTGCGTCGTAGGGGTAGCCGTGCACCTGCATCACCCCGTACGGCGTCGAGCAGATGTAGAACTTGAACGCCTCGAAGACCAGGTCGGTGCCCAGCCACATGTACTTGTTGTGGCCGAGCTCCAGGGACGGGGAGAACACGTCGGCGTACTTGGTCCGGACGGCGGAGTTGGCGCCGTCGCAGGCCAGCACCAGGTCGTAGTCCGCGCTCAGCGCGTCGACGTCCGGTGCCTCGGTGCCGAAGGACACCTCGACGCCCAGTTCGGCGCAGCGCTCCTGCAGCAGCTGCAGCAGCTTCTTGCGGCTCATCGCGGCGAAGCCCTGGCCGCCGACCGTGGTGAGGGTGCCGCGGTAGTGGATGTCGATGTCGTCCCAGCGGGCGAACTGCTCGGCCATCCGGGCGTAGATCACCGGGTCGGCGTGCTCGATGCCGCCGAGGGTCTCATCGGAGAACACCACGCCGAAGCCGAAGGTGTCGTCGGCGGCGTTGCGCTCCCAGACCCGGATCTCGGCGGTCGGGTCGAGCGCCTTGGCGAGCGCTGCGAAGTACAGCCCGCCGGGGCCGCCCCCGAGAACCGCGATACGCATGCCGGCCTTCCTTCCTGCTCGCGTGCGAACGTCAAGGCTCGCACGGTTCGGGACAGCCGCGCCGGCCGGACTCTGTTTGCCGGCCGGCGCGGCCACCCCGGCGCTAACGCGCGGCTTCCGGCTCGCGGAGCCGGAAGCGTTGGACCTTGCCGGTCGAGGTACGCGGTAGAGCCGGGACGAATTCGATGGACCGCGGGTACTTGTACGGGGCGATGGTCTGCTTGGTGAAGTCCTGCAGTTCGCCGACCTTGGCGGCGTCCGCGCTGGCCCCCTCGCGCAATACCACCACGGCGTGCACGGTGTGGCCGCGTTCGGGATCGGGCCGGCCCACCACGGCGCACTCCACCACGTCCGGGTGCTGCTCCAGGGCCCGCTCCACCTCGGGTGCGGCGATGTTGTACCCGGACGAGACGATCATGTCGTCGCTGCGGGCCTGGTACCAGAAGTAGCCGTCGGCGTCGCGGACGTAGGTGTCGCCGGTGATGTTCCAGCGGTGCTGGACGTAGACCGCCTGGCGCTCATCGGCCAGGTAGCGGCAACCGGTCGGGCCGATCACCGCGAGCCGGCCGGCGGTGCCGTCCGGTGCCGGGTTGCCGTCGGCGTCGAGCACCGCGGCCCGGTAGCCGGGCACCGCCCGTCCGGTGGCCCCGGGCCGGATGTCGTCGTCGGCGGCGGAGATGAACACGTGCAGCATCTCGGTGCTGCCGATGCCGTCGATCAGCCGGATGCCGGTCTTGTCGAAGAGCTCCTGCCAGACCGGCCGGGGCAGGTGCTCGCCGGCCGACACGGCACGCCGGACGGTCGCCAGCCGGTGCTGCTGGCCGGCCCGCAGGATCGCCCGGTAGGCGGTCGGCGCGGTGAACAGCACGGTGGCGCCGTGCCGTTCGACGGCCTCGGCGAGCTCGGTCGGGGTGGCCCGTTCGATGAGCAGCGCCGAGGCGCCGATCCGCAGCGGGAAGATCACCAGGCCGCCCAGCCCGAAGGTGAAGGCCAGCGGGGGAGTGCCGGTGAACACGTCGTCCGGCCGGCCGGCGAGCAGGTGCTTGCCGAAGGTGTCGGCGATGGCCAGCACGTCGCGGTGGAAGTGCATGGTCGCCTTGGGGATCCCGGTGGTGCCCGAGGTCGGCGCCAGCAGCGCGACGTCGTCGGCTGCGGTGTCGACGTTGTCGAACGTGGTCGGCTTGTCCGCGCACCGCTCGATCAGGTCGTCCGGGCCGCCACCGCCGAAGGTGAGCATCGGGATGCCGGCCGCGGTGACGGCGGGCACCAGGTCGTCGGTGAACCGGGCGTCGCACACCGCCAGGCCCGCCCGGGTCAGCTCGATCAGCGGGGTGATCTCACCGCTGCGCAGCATCGGCACGGTCAGCACCATCACGCCGCCGGCCTTGAGCACGGCGAACCAGCAGGCCACCAGCCACGGGTTGTTCGGGCCGCGCAGCAGCACCCGCTGGCCGGGTAGCAGGCCGGCGTCGTCGCGCAGGTAGTGCGCCAGCTGGTTGGCGCGGGCCAGCAGCTGGCCGTAGCTCCAGGTCTCCTCGCCGCTGTGCAGCGCCGGCCGGTCGGCGCCGTGCCGGGCCACCACCTCGTCCAGCAGCGCCGCCGCGCAGTTGAGCCGTTGCGGGTATTGCAGTTCGGGCAGGTCGAAGCAGAAGTCCGGCCATTGCTCCTGCGGTGGCAGGTGGTCCCGGCAGAACGTGTCCACGTGCGCTGACGGCGAGAGTTCCACTGCGATCCCTTCCCCGGACCTCCGCCAGTATTCTCTAGATGTGACGACAGTCAAGAACGCGCGATACCTCGGGGGTGCCGTCGCGCGCGAACCGGCCGCCGAGGCGCAGCCGCGGCAGCTGATCGTCACCATCTTCGGGCTGTACGCCCGGGACGAGCCGCACTGGCTGCCGGTCGCCGCGGTGGTCCGGTTGATGGCCGAGCTCGGCGTGGACGGCCAGGCGGTGCGCTCGTCGATCTCGCGGCTCAAGCGCCGCCACACCCTGGCCAGCCTGCGCGTCGGCGGCGCGGCCGGGTATGCGCTGTCCGCCTCGACCCAGGCGGCGATGCGCGAGGGCGACCGGCGGATCTTCGACCAGCGGCCGGCGAGCCTGGCCGACGGCTGGGTGCAGGTGGTCTTCACGGTGCCCGAGGCCGAGCGCGGCAAGCGGCACGAGCTGCGCACCCGGCTGACCCGGCTGGGCTTCGGCCCGGTCGCACCCGGCGTCTGGCTCGCGCCCGGGCCGCTGGCCGACGAGGTCGGCGGCGTGCTGGCCCGCCAGGAACTGTCCGGTTACGTCGACATCTTCCGCGGCCAGTACCTCGGCCAAGCCGACCTCGCCCGGCGGGTGCGGACCTGGTGGGACCTGGACGGCCTGGCCGCCGAGTACGCCCGGTTCGTCACCGGCTACCGGCCGGTCAGCCGTCGGCTGGCCCGGACGCCGGCCGACGGCGGTCCCGCCTTCGCCGAGTACGTGCGGATGCTGACCGCGTGGCGGCGGCTGCGCTACCTCGACCCGGGCCTGCCACCGGAGGTGCTGCCGCCCCGGTGGCCCGGCGACTCGGCCGCTCGGCTGTTCGGCGAGCTCTCGACGCTGCTGCGTGAGCCGGCCGCCCGGCACGCGATGCGGGTGATCCACGACTGATCCGGCCGGTTCGCGCCGGACGGCTCGGGCTACTGGCTGACGCGTGCTTCGGGTTTCAGGAAGTCGCCGTAGGTCGGCGGCTTCGCCCCGGCCGGTCGGATGAGCTGCTGGGAACGGGCGGCGGGGATCAGGCAGCCCAACACCACCATCACGAACCCCAACGAGATCAATATCAGTCCTGGTCCGACGGTGGAGGCCACCCCGCCGCCCCGCATGGCTAGGCCGAAAGCCCGAACCGGTGCCGAGTCCGCCTGCTCCAAATCGGTGCCCGGAGACTCGTCGAAGATCGACCACAACGAGTCGAGCACCGGCGCCAGCGGCACCAGGGACCCGAGCGCGATCACCCGCCACGCGATGCCCAGGCCGCGGATCCGGGTCAGCAACAGTGCCAGGGAACACAGCGTCAGCACTCCGCTGATGATCAGCAGGGCTGGACCGAAGTTCGACACCGAGTGATCGAAGCGGACCGTCTGGTCGAAGCCGAATACATGACTGCCGCCGTACGGCACGGGCGGCTGGTCGGTGCCTCCGAGGGCGAACTCGCCCCACGGCAGGGTGGAACCGGCTGCTATCAGCAGGACTCCGAAGAGCAGCACCAGCACGGTCCACCCGTGGTGGCGTCGGTGCCTGATCATCGGATGCCTCCCCCTGGCGCCGGTGATATGGGACCAAGTAAGGCAGATGCCGGATAGCTCCGTCAACGGCCGGCTGCCGGAAACGGCAAACGTGATCGCCAACTGCCGGGAAGTATCTCCAGTTGACGCTTGATAAAGCAATTGCTTGAATAGCGCCATGGCACCTACTGCTGCGGACCAGCGGCTCGACGCGCTGTTCACCGCGCTTAGCGACGCGACCCGGCGCGACATCGTGGCCCGGCTGAGCACCGGCGAGGCGACCGTCAAGGAGCTGGCAGAGCCGTATGCGATGAGCATGCAAGCCGTCTCACAGCACATCCGGGTGCTGGAGCGCTCCGGCCTGATCAGCCGCGGCCGGCACCGGCAGACCCGGCCGTGCCGGCTGGAACCGGCGGCGCTCGAGACCGCGTTGTCCTGGATCGAGGAGAGCCGGCGCACCTGGACCGACCGGATGGACCGGCTGGAGAGCCACCTTGCCCGGCTGCAGGACGGGCAGAACCAGCCTTCGGAGGGGCTGTGACCGAGGACGAGTTCGTCTACCGGCGGGTCTTCGCCGCGCCGCGCGAGCTGGTCTGGCGCTGCCTCACCGAGCCGGCCGAACTCGCGCAGTTCTGGGGTCCGCGCGGCATGCACACCCCGGTCGGGGGCATCGTCGTGGACCTGCGGCCCGGCGGCCGGTTCGAGACCCTGATGACCGGCGAGCACGGTAGCCACCGGATGGTGGCCACCTTCACCGAGGTGGTCGCCCCCGAGCGGCTGGCCTGGTTCGAGCCGGCCAGCGGGGTGCACACCACCAGCACCCTGGACGACCTCGGCGACGGCAGCACCGCGGTGGTCATCCACCAGCGGCACGTCCCCGAACCGATGCGCCGGCCCGAGGCCCGCGCCGGCTTCCTCAGCTCGCTGGACAAGCTCGCCGACCACCTCGCGCACCTGCAGCAAGGAGATACCTCGTGACCGACCTGCAGTCCTTCGTGGCACCGACCTGCACCCGGCTCGCCGACCTGCTCGCCGCCAGCCCCGCCGACCTGTGGGACGCCCCGTCGCTGTGCGAGAAGTGGCAGGTGCGCCACGTGGTCGCGCACCTGACCATGCCGGCGCGGTTCACCCCCGAGCGGTACGGCGCCGAGCTGGCGGCGGCTGGCGGCGACTTCACCGTGCTGTCGGACACGGTGGCCGCCCGGGACGCCGCGCTGCCACTCGCCGACCTGCTCGGCCAGCTGCGCTCACCGGTGCTGCACGGCTGGCAGCCGCCGGGCGGTGGCGCGGCCGGCGCGCTCAGCCACGCGGTCATCCACTCCTTGGACGTGACCATCGCCCTCGACCTTCCCACGGTCGCGCCGGACGAGGCGGTGCTGGCCATCCTGGATCTGATGACCGCCGCGCACGGCGCCTGGTTCGGCATCGACCTGACCGGGGTGCGGCTGGAGGCCAGCGAGACCGACTGGGGCTTCGGTCCGACGGCCGGCGAGGTCCGGCTGGTACGTGCCGACAGCGGCTCGCTGGTGGCGCTGCTGGCCGGCCGGGTGCTGCCCGACGGCCGGACGCTGCCCCGGTCGTCCGTGCGCAACTGACCTCGGCCAGGCGGCTGATCAGCCGGTCAGCGCGGAATCTCGGCGACGCCCTGCAGCTCGACCAGCGCCTCGGCGTCCCACAGCCGGGCGATGCCGATGCCGGCCATCGCCGGGTACTCGGTGCCGGCCAGCCGCTTCCAGACCGCGCCGATCTCGCGGGCGTGCGCCCGGTAGTCCTCGACATCGACGATGTAGATCGTGACGGTGGCCAGGTGCTCAGGTGCTCCGCCGGCGGCGGCCAGCGCGGCCAGCAGGTTGGCCAGCGCCCGCTCGAACTGCTCGACGACGCCGGTGCCGACGATGCGGCCGTCGGCGTCCAGCGCGGTCTGGCCGGCCAGGTACACCCGGGTGGTGTCGCTGGCCCGCACCGCGTGCGCGAAGCCGGACGGCCGGCCCAGCTCCGGGGGATTGATCCGCTCCAGCGTCACCGGTTCGCCTCCGGCATCACGGGTTTCGCCTCCGGCGTCACGGGTTTCGCTTCGCTCATGACTGCACCGTTCCTCCGTCGACGTTGAGTCCCTGCCCGGTCACCGCGCCGTTGGCGATGCAGAACCGCACCGCGCCGGCCACCTCGTCCGGCTCGATCAGCCGTCCGATCGGCTGCCGGCGGGCCAGCGTGGCGCGCGCCTCGTCGCTGCTGCGCCCGCTGCGGGCCGCGATCGCGGCGACCGTCTGTTCTGTCATCGGGGTGTCGACGTAGCCGGGGCAGATCGCGTTGACCGTCACCCCGGTGCGGGCCAGCTCCGCGGCGGCGGCCCGCACCAGGCCCAGCACGCCGTGCTTGGCGGCGGTGTAGGCCGCCACCTGCGCCTCGCCGCGCTTGGCGACCACCGAGGCCACCACCACCACCCGGCCCCAGCCGCGCTCGGTCATCGACGGCAGCGCCCGCCGCAGGTAGCGGAACGGTGCGGTCAGGTTCAGCTCCAGCATCCGCGACCAGTCGGCGTCGGAGGTGTCGGCCAGCGGCGCGGCGAATCCGGCACCGGCGCTGAGCACCAGCACCTCCACCGGCCCCCAGTGCCGCTCCAGCTGGCCGAAGGCGTCGTCCACGGCGCCGGCGTCGGTCACGTCGGCGACCACGACCAGGCTGGCACCCGGCAGCTGCGCGGCGACCGCCTCCAGCGCCGCGCGGTCCCGGCCCAGCAGCGCCACCCGGTGGCCGTCGGCCGACAGCGCCGCGGCGATGGCCGCGCCGATCCCGCGGCTGGCCCCGGTGACCAGGCAGACCCGACCGGTCATCGGCTACTGCCCGGTCCAGTGCGGCGGCCGGCGGGCGTTGAAGGCCGCGTGGAATTCGCTGTGGTCGTCGGTGGTCATCAGCAGTGCCTGGGTCATCGCGTCCAGCTCCATGGCGCCGGCCAGCGACATGTCCAGCTCGCGGGTGATCAGCGCCTTGGTCTGGGCGTAGGCCAGTGCCGGGCCGTCGGCCAGCCGGGTGGCCAGCGCCGCGACCGCCGCGTCCAGCCCGTCGTCGTCGACCAGCTGGCTGACCAGGCCGTAGCTGTCGGCGGTGGCCGCGTCGATGGTGTCGCCCAGCATCAGCAGCTGGGTGGCCCGGCCGGCCCCGACCATCCGGGGCAGCAGGTAGGCCGCGCCCATGTCGCCGCCGGACAGGCCCACCTTGGTGAACAGGAAGGCGAACCGGGCCGAGCGGGTCACCACCCGGAAGTCCGAGGCCAGCGCGATCACCGAGCCGGCGCCGGCCGCTATCCCCTGGATTCCCGAGACGATCGGGACCGGCACCTCGCGCATCGCCCGGATCAGGTCACCGGTCATCTTGGTGAAGCCCATCAGCTCGCGCGGGCGCATCTTGATCAGCTCGCCGATGATCTCGTTGACGTCCCCGCCGGCGCAGAACGCCTTGCCCTGGCCACGGATCACCAGCACCCGGATGTCGTCGCGGTAGGGCAGTTGCAGCACCAGGTCGCGCAGGTCGGCATAGCTCTCGAACGTCAGCGGATTGAGCTTGTCCGGCCGGTTGAGGGTGACGGTGGCCACCCCGCCGGCCACCGCGAAGTCGAAGTGCTGCCAGTCCTCGGTGAGCGGCACCGACGCCCGGAACCGGTTCGCCATCTCTCAGCCCTCCTGCCGGGTTCGGGTTTCGGCCTGTGCGGCCTGCGCAATCTCGTTCTGCGCTAACTGCTTCTGCACCAACGACCGTCCGATGATGGTGCGCTGCACCTCGGAGGCGCCCTCGTAGATCCGCGGTGCCCGCACGTCGCGGTACAGCCGCTCCAGCAGGTGGCCGCGCTGCAACGCCCGGGCACCGTGCAGCTGGACGGCGGTGTCGACGACGTACTGGGCGCTCTCGGTGGCGAACAGCTTGGCCATCGCGGCCTGCCTGGTCAGCTCGGAGGCCGGCGCGCCACTGTCATAGGCGGCGGCCGCGGCGTAGACCAGCAGCCGGCTGGCCTCCACCCGGGTGGCCATCTCGGCCAGCAGGTGGCTGACCGCCTGCTGGTCGGACAGCGGGCCGCCGAAGGCCTGCCGCCGGGTGGTGTGATCCAGTGCCGCGTCCAGGGCGGCCTGGGCCATGCCGACGGCGAACGCCCCGACGCTGGGCCGCAGCACGTCCAGGGTGCGCATCGCCACCTTGAAGCCGGCGTCCACCTCGCCCAGCACGTCGCAGGGCGAGACCCGGACGCCGTCGAAGCTCAACCGGCCCAGTGCGTGCGGCGCCAGCATGTCCAGGTGCTCGCCGGACAGGCCCGGCGCGTCACCGGGCACCACGAACGCGGTGATGCCGCGGGCCCGGGCGTCGGCGGTGGTGCGGGCGAACACGGTGTAGACGTCGGCCTCGGGGGCGTTGGAGATCCAGGTCTTCTCGCCATGCAGCCGCCAGCCGTCGCCGTCCGGTTCGGCCCGCAGTTGCAGCGCGGCGGCATCCGATCCGGCCTCGGCCTCCGACAGCGCGAAGGACGCCACCACGGTGCCGGCCGCCACCCCGTGCCGGTAGCGCGCGGCCTGCTGCTCGGTGCCGAACAGCACGAACGGGTAGCTGCCCAGCGCCTGCAGCGCCAGCGCGGTCTCGGCGTCGGTGCACACCTCGGCCAGCGTCTCGCGCAGCAGGCAGAGTTCCATCGCGGCGGCCGACCGGCCGGTGCTGCCGAACAGCCGGCCGAGCAACCCGTGGCTGCCCATCGCCTCCAGCAGCGGGCGGTTCACCGTGCCTTCGACGCCTCGTTCGGCCAGTGGCACCAGCTCGGCGACGGCAAGCTCGCGCACCTGCCGGACGTAGGCGCGCTGCTCGCCGGTCAGTGCGAAGGCGGACATCATTCTCCTGGGAGGACCGTGGATCTGGTGCGCACAGCCGGGCAGCCGGGACCGGACGAGCCTAGCGAAGGCAGGACGACCGTCAACGACGCGCGATAGCCGCGCCGCTGCGGCTACTCGACCTCGAAACCCTCGGCACGCAGCGCGGTCGCCGCCGCGGACTCCTGCTCGGCCGGCACCCACAGGCTGATCACCGAGTGCGAGCTGCCGTCGACCACCCGGACGAAGTGAAACGCGAGGTGCGCGAAGGTGGCGTCGTCGGGGACCTCATCCCGACCGCCGGACAGGGTGTACTGGATCTTCTGTAGCACCTTCTCCTCCGGCGAACCGGGCCGGGCGGCGGTGGCGAACCGCACGCCCGGCACGCCGGCGATGGTGTCGGCGCTGCGGGTCACGACGGTGCTCACGTCCCAGCCTCCTTCGAGTGGCCGGCTACCCGGCCGGTCGGGTTCACGGTAGCGGTTCGGCCCGGGACAGCACCGCGTCCAGCACCAGCAGCGCGCCGGCCTTGTCGAGCGGGTTGTTGCCGTTGCCGCACTTGGGCGACTGGATGCAGGACGGGCAGCCGGCCGGGCACTCGCAGCCGGCGATGGCCGCCCGGGTGGCGCTCAGCCACTGGGCCAGCACCGCATGTCCCCGGGCCGCGAAGCCGGCGCCGCCGGGATGCCCGTCGTAGACGAACACCGTGGCCCGGCCGGTGTCGGCGTGCTGGGCGGTCGACACGCCGCCGATGTCCCACCGGTCGCAGGTGGCCAGCAGCGGCAGCAGCCCGATGGCGGCGTGCTCGGCGGCGTGCAGCGCGCCCGGCAGCTCGCGCTGGTCCAGCCCGGCCTCGATGACGGTGGTCGCGTCCAGGGTGTACCAGACCGCCTTGGTGACCAGCCGTTGCAGCGGCAGGTCCAGCGGGGTCTGGTCCATCAGCTCACCGGAGAACCGGCGCCGCTGGAAGCTGACCACCTGGTGGGACACCTCGACGGTGCCGAAGCACACGCCGACCCCGTCCAGCTCGGCGGTGTGCTCGGTGGCCAGGATCACGATGTCGGTGATCTCCTGCGCGGTGGTGGTCCACGGCGGCTCGTCCGCCCGCACCAGCGCCACGCCGTGCTCGAGGTCCAGCTCTTCCACCAGGTAGGAGCTGCCCTGGTGCAGGTAGACCGCCTCCGGATGGACCGTGGCCGGGGCGGTGCTGCTGCCGTCCACGGTGCCCAGCAGCGAGCCGGAGGCCGAGTCCACCACCGAGACCGGCTGGCCCACGCCGCGCAGGTCGGCCGTCGGGCGGCTGCGGTCGGTCCAGAACCAGCCGGCCGGCCGGCGGCGCAGCAGGCCCCGCTCGACCAGCGCGGCCAGCACCGGCTCGGCCGCCGGGCCGCCGAACAGCTCCACGTCGCGCTCGGTCAGCGCCAGCTCGGCCGCCGCGCAGCACAGTTGCGGGCCGAGCACGTAGGGGTTGCCGGGATCGGTGACGCTGGCCTCGACCGGCCGGGCGAAGATCGCCGCCGGGTTGTTGACCAGGTAGGTGTCCAGCGGGTCGTCCCGGGCGACGAAGACCACCAGCGCGTCCTGGCCGCGCCGGCCGGCCCGGCCGGCCTGCTGCCACAGCGAGGCCAGCGTGCCCGGGTAGCCGGCCAGCACCACCGCGTCCAGGCCGGTGATGTCCACGCCCAGTTCCAGGGCGTTGGTGGTGGCCACCCCGAGCAGCTCGCCGTCGGCCAGCGCGCGCTCCAGCGCCCGGCGTTCGGAGGCCAGGTAACCGGCCCGGTAGGCCGCCACCCGCTCGGCCAGCTCCGGCGCGCCGGCGTCGGTCAGGTGCCGTTTGGCGCCCAGCGCGGTCAGTTCCGCGCCGCGCCGGGACCGGACGAAGGCCAGGGTCCGGGCGCCGGCGATCACCAGGTCGGCCAGCAGCCGGGCGGCCTCGGCCCCGGCGGCGCGCCGGACCGGCACCGAATTCTCTGCGTCGCCACCGGCCAGCGCCAGCGGCGGCTCCCAGAGCGCGAAGGTGCGCGCACCGCGCGGGGACGCGTCGTCGGTGACGCTGCGCACCGGCAGCCCGATCAGCCGGCCGGCCGATTCGCCGGGGGTGGCGGAGGTGGCCGAGGCCAGCACGAACACCGGGGCCGCCCCGTACAGGGCGCACAGCCGGCGCAACCGGCGCAGCACCAGGGACACGTTGCTGCCGAACAGGCCGCGGTAGCGGTGGCACTCGTCGATCACGACATAGCGCAGCCGGCGCAGGAAGGTCGACCAGCGCTGGTGTTGCGGCAGCAGCGTCCGGTGCAGCAGGTCGGGGTTGGACAGCACCACGTTGGCGTGCTGGCGGATCCAGTCGCGCTCGGCGAACGGGGTGTCGCCGTCCAGGGTGGCCGCGCGCACCCCGACCAGCCCGAGCTCGGCCAGCGCCCGGTACTGGTCGGCGGCCAGTGCCTTGGTGGGCGAGAGGTACAGCACCCGGGCCCGGGGCTCGGCCAGCACCGCCGACAGCATCGGCAGCTGGTAGGCCAGCGACTTGCCGGACGCGGTGCCGGTCGCGATCACCACCGACTCGCCGGCCCAGGCGTGCTCGGCCGCGGCCACCTGGTGTGGCCAGGGCGCGTCGATGCCGGCCGCGGTCAGCGCCGCGAGCAGGTCCGGCGCCACCCAGTCCGGCCACTCGGCGCTCACCAGCGGGCGTGGCGGCAGCCGCTCGACGTGCCGCAGCGGGGTCTCGCCGGGTGGGCAGCCGGCGAGCACGTCGGCCAGCAGCGGATGGTCGGTATCGATGGCCGCTCCCCGTCCTGTGCTCGTCCTGCTGGTGGCCGGTTGCCTTGTAAGCGTTGCCAGAGCCGGACCGGACGCCGGTCCGTATGCTCAGCCAAGCACGAGCCACAGACAGTTTCAGCCACTTGCAGACACTGGGGACGGCTGGCCAAACTAGCCAGACTGGGCAGGTAGCACGGGGAGGTGCCCGGATGAACCTGAGCATGACCGCGTCGCGTACCGGTGACCAGGCCGTTCTGGCCGTCCAGGGCGAGGTGGACCTGCACTCGGCGTCCCGGCTGACCGACCGGCTGAGCGCGCTGCTGGACGCCGGCGAGCGTTCGGTGGTGGTGGACCTGAGCCCGCTGGCTTTCCTCGACTCGACCGGGCTGGGCGCGCTGGTCGCCGCCCGCAACCGGGCCCAGCAGACCGGTGCCACGCTGCGCCTGGTGTGCACCTCGGACTGGCTGCTCAAGCTGTTCCGGATCACCGGCCTGGACGCGGTATTCGAGATCTTCCCCACTGTTTCCCAGGCGCTCGCCGCCGGTGAGGTGTCCTGATCCCGCGTCCGGACAAGGCAGAACCGCATCGCGGGACCCCCGGGGCCGGCTGCCGGCCGCTTACCCGCCCGATTTCGCGGCGCGGCTCGGCGCATCCGGGGCCGGAGCCTGTGCGCGGGCTGCCCCGGCGTCCCCTAGACTGCGCCGCAGCCGCACTGATGGTGAACTTCTCGCCAAGCAGCTCCGGCACCGAACCCGGGCAAGCCGCTGTGCCGGTGCTGTCGGGCAAACAAAGTTCCGTGGTCTATGAAGGCTTCTAAGGAGTACGTGTGATGGCTTTGTCCCACCCGGCGCTTGCCGCCCAGACGCGAGATCTCGCCGATTCGGCGTTCTCCGGGGGCGATCGCGGACTGGTGATGGTGATCGGCCTGGTGGCCATCGTCGCGCTGGTCTTCTCGTCCGTCCTGTTTCGCGAGGTGCTGAGCGCCGACCAGGGCACGCCGCGGATGATCACCATCGCCGAGGCGGTGCAGGAGGGTGCCCAGGCCTACCTCAAGCGTCAGTTCCGGACGCTGTCGGTGGTCGTGGTGGTCGTCTTCCTGCTGCTGTTCGTGCTGCCGGCCGACGACGCCGGGCAGCGGATCGGCCGCTCGATCTTCTTCCTGGTCGGGGCAGGCTTCTCGGCGACCATCGGCTACTTCGGCATGTGGCTGGCCACCCGGGCCAACGTGCGGGTGGCCGCGGCCGCCAACAGCGCCGGACGCGAGCAGGCCACCCGGATCGCGTTCCGCACCGGTGGCGCGGTCGGCATGGCCACCGTCGGCCTCGGCCTGCTGGGCGCCTCGATCGTGGTGCTGGTCTACACCGACAACGCGCCCCGGGTGCTGGAGGGCTTCGGCTTCGGCGCCGCCACGCTGGCGATGTTCATGCGTGTCGGTGGCGGCATCTTCACCAAGGCGGCCGACGTGGGCGCCGACCTGGTCGGCAAGGTCGAGGCCGGCATCCCCGAGGACGACCCGCGCAACGCCGCGACGATCGCCGACAACGTCGGTGACAACGTCGGTGACTGCGCCGGCATGGCGGCCGACCTGTTCGAGTCCTACGCGGTGACCCTGGTCGCCTCGCTGATCCTCGGCGCGGTGGCCTTCGGCACCAAGGGCCTGCTGTTCCCGCTGATCGTGCCCGCCATCGGCGTGGTGACCGCCATCATCGGGGTCTTCATCACCCGGTCCCGGCCGAACGAGGGTGGCCTGACCACCATCAACCGCAGCTTCTACATCTCGGCCGGCATCTCGGTGGTGCTGTGCACCATCGCGGCCTTCACCTACCTGCCGAGCAAGTTCTCCGACCTCAAGGGCACCGGCGTCGACATCGACGGGGTCAGCCAGCTCAGCGACCACGGCGGCAACCCGGCGCTGATCGCGGTCATCGCCGTGATCATCGGGATCGTGCTGGCCGCGGTCATCCTGTGGCTCACCGGCATCTACACCGGCACCGAGCACAAGCCGGTGCAGGACGTCGGCGCGTCCTCGCTGACCGGTGCCGCCACCGTGATCCTGGCCGGCATCTCGGTCGGCTTCGAGTCGGCCGTCTACACCGCGCTGGTGATCGCGGCGGCCGTCTTCGGCGCCTTCCTGCTCGGCGGCGCCTCGGTCTCGGTCGCGCTGTTCGCGGTCGCGCTGGCCGGTTGCGGCCTGCTCACCACGGTCGGCGTGATCGTGGCGATGGACACCTTCGGCCCGGTCTCGGACAACGCCCAGGGCATCGCCGAGATGTCCGGCGACGTCAGCCCGGCCGGCGCGCAGATCCTCACCGAGCTGGACGCGGTCGGCAACACCACCAAGGCCATCACCAAGGGCATCGCGATCGCCACCGCGGTGCTGGCCGCGACCGCGCTGTTCGGCTCCTACCAGGACGCGATCCGCGAGGCCGTCGACAAGTACCAGACGGGCGGCAACGTCTCGACCTTCGTCCAGAACTCCTTCGCCAACACCATCGTCAGCCCGAACACCCTGGTCGGTGTGATCATCGGCGCGGCCGTGGTGTTCATGTTCTCGGGCCTGGCGGTCAACGCGGTGTCCCGGGCGGCCGGCGCGGTGGTGTACGAGGTGCGCGCGCAGTTCCGCAACCACCCCGGGATCATGGACGGCACCGAGCGCCCGGAGTACGGCCGGGTGGTCGACATCTGCACCCGGGACTCGCTGCGCGAGCTGATCACCCCGGGCCTGCTCGCGGTGATGGCCCCGATCGCGGTCGGCTTCGGCCTGGGCGTCGGCCCGCTGGCCGGTTACCTGGGCGGCGCCATCGCCACCGGCACCCTGATGGCGGTGTTCCTGGCCAACTCCGGTGGCGCCTGGGACAACGCCAAGAAGCTGGTCGAGGACGGCATCCACGGCGGCAAGGGTTCGGACGCGCACGCCGCGACCGTGATCGGTGACACCGTGGGCGACCCGTTCAAGGACACCGCGGGCCCGGCCATCAACCCGCTGATCAAGGTGATGAACCTGGTGTCGGTGCTGATCGCGCCGGCCGTGGTGCAGCTGTCGATCGGCGAGCACGCCAACGGTGCGCTGCGCATCGTGATCGCGCTGATCGCGGTGGCCATCATCGTGGCGGCCATCCTGATCGCCAAGCGGCGGGCGTCCACCCTCAACGACGACCCGTCCCAGGTTCAGCCGGCGGCCTCCACCGTCTGATCCCAGCTTCTCCGACAGGGCCCGGCACCGGTAACGGTGTCGGGCCCTGTCGCATGTCCCGAGGGTCGCCCCTGACCGCCGGTAGCCGGCCCGGCTCGCGGTCCCGGTGGTTCTCGGCCCGTGCCGGCGCCGCGGTGGTGGACAATCTCGGGCGTGCAGTTCTCGCTGTTCGGTGCCGAAGCCGCGGATCCTCTGGTCGAGGATCTGGACGGGGTGCTGCTCGCCGGCGGCGACTGGGTGCGTACCGACGCCGACGCGGCGGCCCGGCTGTCGGTGCTGGTGGCCGAGAGCTGGCGGGCCGAGGCGCTGCGGTCCGAGTTCGCCGAGCGCGGGCTGGACTCCGACACTGCCCCCGCACCCGGTGAGCTGATCGCGGTGCGCACCGAGATCACCCCCCGGTTGAGCCGGCAGGCGCAGCGCTGGACCAGGGGTGCCAACCTGCGACCACCGGCGGACCTGGCGCTGAGCGCGTCCGGGTTGCGGTTGTGGGCGATCGCGGCCGGCCGCGCCGAGGAGGGCGGCTACCTGCTGCGGCTGGGCGTCCCGGACTACCTGCTGCACCGGGTGGCCGGGGCGCAGCTGGCCCGGCTGGGGGTCACCGCGGTGGAGGTGAGCGGCCGGACCGGCACCGGCTGGCGGGTCACCTCGGCCCGGCGGCTGCGCAGGCTGGTCGAGCTGATCGGCGCCCCGCCGCCGGGCTGCGGCCGGGACTGGCCTGCCTGACAACCCGCTGGCTGTGGCCGGGCTGGCGGGGCCCGGCATTCCGGCCCCGACTCGCCGGGACGGCGTGGCGCTAGGGTCACAGGATGGACATCGGTATCCACCCCACCGTGGTGGTGATGGGTGTCTCCGGCAGCGGCAAGACCACGGTCGGGGGAATCCTCGCCCAGCAGCTGGGGGTGCCGTTCGCCGATGCCGACGACTTCCACACCCCGGAACTGAAGGCCAAGATGGCCGCCGGCCACCCGCTGACCGACGACGACCGCCGGCCGTGGCTGGCGCGGCTGGCCGACTGGCTGCGTGGTGAGCCGGAGGGTGCGGTGCTGGCCTGCTCGGCGCTGCGGCACAGCTACCGCGACGTGCTGCGCACCGCGTCGGACCGGCTGTGCTTCCTGCACCTGGCGGGCTCGGCGGACGTGGTCACCGTCCGGGTCGGGCACCGGGTCAACCACTACATGCCGGCCTCGCTGGTGGATTCGCAGTACGCCACCCTGGAGCCGCTGGGTCCGGACGAGTTCGGGGTGGCCATCGACTTCACCCTGCCGCCCGAGCGGATCGTCGAACAGTTCCTCAAGGAGGTCGGACAAGGATGACTGCGACACAGCTGGCCTCGACACGCCTGCTCGCGGCCGGCAGCTCGGGCGGCCACGACACCCGGCTGATCCTGGCCGCCCTGATCGGCATCGCGGTGATCATCGCGCTGATCACCTTCGCCAAGCTCCACCCGTTCCTCAGCCTGACCATCGGCGCGTTGCTGGTCGGCGGGATCGCCGGCCTCGGGATGGACAAGGCGGTGGCGAGTTTCGGCACCGGCGTCGGGGCGACGGTGGCCAGCGTCGGGACCCTGATCGCGCTCGGGGCGATCTTCGGCAAGCTGCTGGCCGACTCCGGCGGGGCCGACCAGCTGGTCGACACCATCGTGGGGCGCTCCAGCGAGCGGACGCTGCCGTGGGCGATGGCGCTGGTCGGCATGATCATCGGGCTGCCGATGTTCTTCGAGATCGGCCTGGTGCTGCTGATGCCGGTCATCCTGCTGGTCGCCCGGCGCTCCGGGCTGCCGCTGATGCGGGTGGCCATCCCGGCGCTGGCGGGACTGTCGGCGATGCACGGCTTCGTGCCGCCGCACCCGGGGCCGCTGGCCGCGGTCGGGGCGCTGAACGCCGACCTCGGGCTGACGCTGGGCCTGGGGGTGCTGGTGGCGCTGCCGACGGTGATCGTCGGCGGCCCGCTGTTCTCCCGGCTGGTCGCGCGCTGGGTGGACGTGCCGGTGCCCGAGCTGTTCCTCGGAACCGCCGTCGAGGACCGGGCAGCAACCGGCTCGGCCGCCGCGACCGGTTCGGCCACCGCGACCGGCTCGGCCACCGCGACCGGCTCGGCCGCCGCGACCGGTTCGGCCACTGCGGCCGGTTCGGCCGCCGCGACAACTTCCGCGGCCGGTACCGGTACCGGTGCACGGGCGGCGACGGCCGGCGAGCGAATCGACACACCGCGCGGTGACGACCCCCGGTTGGCCCAGCGGCGGCCGAGCTTCGGCGTCACCCTGACCACCGTGCTGCTGCCGGTGGTGCTGATGCTGGCCAAGGCGATCGCCGACGTGGTGGACGAGAACGGCCACGGGGCGCTCAAGCGCGCCCTCGACTTCGTCGGCACCCCGCTGATCGCCCTGCTGCTGGCGGTGCTGCTGGCGATCTACACCTTCGGGATCGGCATCGGCTTCGACAAGGAGCGGCTGTCGGGCATCGTGGACCAGGCGCTGCCGCCGATCGCCGGCATCCTGCTGATCGTGGCGGCCGGCGGCGGGCTCA
Organism: uncultured Actinomycetota bacterium; assembly: GCA_963796905.1. Classification (GTDB taxonomy): domain Bacteria; phylum Actinomycetota; class Actinomycetes; order Mycobacteriales; family Jatrophihabitantaceae; genus Jatrophihabitans_A. Next base: position 423,173 of record CAWCNK010000007.1, read on the forward strand.
AGCAGGTGCTGGTGGACAGTGGCATCTCCAAGATCATCGCGTCCTGGGTGGAGGGCAGCACCGTCTCGCCGCTCCTGCTGGCCTGGTTCGTCGCGGTGCTGATCCGGCTGGCGACCGGCTCGGCGACGGTGGCCACCATCACCACCGCGGGCATCCTGCAGCCGGTCGCCGAGACGCTGAGCAACAGCCACCTGTCGCTGCTGGTGCTGGCCATCGGCGCCGGCTCGCTGTTCTTCTCCCACGTCAACGACGCCGGGTTCTGGCTCACCAAGCAGTACTTCGGGCTCTCGATCAGCCAGAACATCAAGTCCTGGTCGATCATGGAGACCATCCTGTCGGTGACCGGCGTGCTGATGGTGCTGGCGCTCAGCGTCGTCATCTGAGCGGCCTGCCGGCCGATCAGGAACCTGGACGGCCGGGCCGGGTCGCTTCGCTGCCGGCCGTCCCCAGAAAGCCGTGCCCGGACGAGGTGACGGCGGTGGGTCGGGTGCCGCGCCGTGACCGGGCAGGGCACGGGTGGGGTACCGTCCGCCGCAACACCGTGCAACATGGTGGTACGACCGATCACACGAGGTGATCACAAGACAGGAGCGGGTAGTGGCACAGGCACGCGGGAAGAGAACGGGCACCGGCACCAAGCTGGTGATCGTGGAATCCCCGGCGAAGGCGAAGACGATCGGCGGTTACCTCGGTGCGGGGTACACCGTCGAGGCGTCTATCGGCCATATCCGCGACCTGCCCCGCAACGCCGCCGACGTGCCGGCCGCCTACAAGGGCATGCCGTGGGCGCGGCTCGGGGTCGACACCGAGCACGACTTCGAGCCGCTCTACGTGGTGAGCCCGGACCGCAAGCAGCAGGTCAGCAAGCTGCGGGCGCTGGTCAAGGACGCCGACGAGGTCTTCCTGGCCACCGATGAGGACCGCGAGGGCGAGGCGATCGCCTGGCACCTGGTGCAGACGCTCAAGCCCACCGTTCCGGTGCGCCGGATGGTGTTCCACGAGATCACCCCGGCCGCCATCGCCCGCGCGGTGGCCGAGCCACGCGAGATCGACGCCCACCTGGTCGACGCCCAGGAGACCCGGCGCATCCTGGACCGGCTGTACGGCTACGAGGTCTCGCCGGTGCTGTGGAAGAAGGTGCTGCCGCGGCTGTCGGCGGGCCGGGTGCAGTCGGTGGCCACCCGGATCGTGGTGGAGCGGGAGCGCCAGCGGATGGCGTTCCGGACCGCCAACTACTGGGACATCGAGGGCACCTTCGCCCCGGCCACCCGCAAGCCGAACGATCCCGAGACGTTCAGCGCCACCCTGGTCGCCCTCGGCGACGAGCGGATCGCCACCGGCCGGGACTTCGAGCCGACCACCGGGCGGGCCTCCTCGGAGGTGCTGCACCTCGACGAGGCCGGCGCCCGGGGGCTGGCCGCCCGGCTGGAGAATGCCGACTTCGCGGTCACCCGGGTCGAGGAGAAGCCGTACCGGCGCCGGCCCTACCCGCCGTTCATGACCTCGACGCTGCAGCAGGAGGCCGGCCGCAAGCTGCGCTGGTCGTCCCAGGTCACCATGCGGGTGGCCCAGCGGCTGTACGAGAACGGCTACATCACCTACATGCGTACCGACTCGACGAACCTGTCGGAGACGGCGCTGACCGCGGCCCGGTCGCAGGCCCGCGAGCTCTACGGCGACGCCTACGTGCCGGCCGAGCCGCGGCACTACAGCCGCAAGGTGAAGAACGCCCAGGAGGCGCACGAGGCGATCCGGCCGGCCGGCGACACCTTCCGCACCCCGGGCCAGCTGGCCTCGGCGCTGTCGTCGGACGAGTTCCGGCTCTACGAGCTGATCTGGCAGCGCACCCTGGCCTCGCAGATGTCCGACGCGGTCGGCACCACCGTCTCGGTGCGGCTGGCCGGCACCTCGGTGACCGGTGAGCGGGCCGAGTTCGCCACCTCGGGCCGCACCATCACCTTCCCCGGGTTCCTGCGCGCCTACGTGGAAGACACCGACGAGGATTCGCACGGCTCGGCCGAGTCCGGCCGGGACGACAGCGAGAAGCGGCTGCCGCAGCTGGGCCGCGGCGACGCGCTCGGCGTGCGGTCGCTGGAGCCGACCGGGCACTCCACCAACCCGCCGGCCCGCTACACCGAGGCCTCGCTGGTCAAGGCGCTGGAGGAGCTCGGCATCGGCCGGCCGTCCACCTACGCCTCGATCATGCAGACCATCCAGGACCGCGGCTACGTCTGGAAGAAGGGGTCGGCCCTGGTGCCGTCCTGGGTCGCCTTCGCGGTGGTGGGCCTGCTGGAGGGGCACTTCGGCCGGCTGGTGGACTACGGCTTCACCGCCTCGGTGGAGAACGACCTGGACTCGATCGCCGGTGGCAACACCTCGCGGGTGGACTGGCTGCGCCGGTTCTACTTCGGGGTCGCCGACGGCGAGCGCCCGACCAACGAGGCCGCCCACGACCGGATCTCGGCGCAGGGCGGGCTCAAGAAGCTGATCGCCGAGCGGCTGGAGGACATCGACGCGCGCGGGGTGAACTCGATCCAGCTGTTCGGCCCGGGCTCGGACACCGTGGTGCGGGTCGGCCGGTACGGGCCGTACGTGCAGCAGGGCGGCCCGGACTCCGAGCGGCGCGCGTCGGTGCCCGAGGACCTGCCGCCGGACGAGCTGACGGCCGAGAAGGTCGAGGAGCTGCTGTCCGCGCCGTCCGGTGACCACGCGATCGGGCTCGACCCGGCGACCGGCCGGGAGATCACCGGACGCAACGGCCGGTTCGGCCCGTACGTCACCGACGGCGAGCGGACCGCGTCGCTGTTCCAGGGGATGTCGCTGGACACCGTGACCGCCGAGGAGGCTGCCCGGCTGCTCACGCTGCCCCGGGTGGTCGGGGTCGATCCGTCCGCCGAGGACGCTGATGGTTCCAAAGGCGCGGCGGAGATCACCGCGCAGAACGGCCGGTACGGGCCCTACATCAAGCGCGGCACCGACTCCCGGTCCCTGGAGTCGGAGGAGCAGCTGTTCACCGTCACCCTGGAGCAGGCGCTGGCGATCTTCGCCCAGCCCAAGACCCGGGGCCGGCGGACCGCCGCTGCCGCACCGCTGAAGGAGCTGGGCCCGGATCCGGTGTCGCAGAAGCCGATGGTGGTCAAGGACGGCCGGTTCGGCCCGTACGTCACCGACGGCGAGACCAACGCCTCGCTGCGCCGCGGCGACTCGATCGAGACGCTGACCGACGAGCGGGCCGCCGAGCTGCTGGCCGACCGGCGGGCTCGCGGGCCGGTGAAGAAGGCCGCCAAGCGGACCCCGGCCAAGAAGGCACCGGCCAAGAAAGCCGCCGCGAAGAAGACGGTTGCCAAGAAGGCAGTCGCCAAGAAGGTCCCCGCGAAGAAGGCCTGACCGCCTTCATTTCGTATCCGCCTTCATTCCGTATCCGGCGAATACCCCTTCGTGCGTGATACCCAGCGGTTGCCAGGACGACCGGTGGGTATCACACTCGGCTGGCCTGGCTCGCCCCCACCTGTGCTCTCGCCCCGAACTGCGCTTCGTCCTGGACTGTCATAAGGATCGGTCGTTCCAACGGCCGGTTGTCATGACGGTCGCTATCGCGCGCATCCACAACGCACGGTCGGCAAGGCCGGATCCCGGGGTGGGGCACACTGGAGTCCATGGCAGGCAGTTACCACGAGATGGCGTTGTCCGGTTCGGTCGGACGAGGTGCCGCGGCGTTCGCCTCGGCCTCGGCGGCGGTGCTCAGCCTGCGGATGCACCGCAAGGCGGGGGTGCGAGCGACCGTATCCGGTGACCGGGTGCACGAGGGTGACGTGGTCCGGATCGCCTTCGGCGTCGGGCCGGTGGCGCTGCACGGTTCCTGCGACGTGGTCTGGGTGGCCGAGGAGCCGCGCAAGGCGGGCTTTCGCTACCGCACCCGCCCCGACCATCCCGAGGACGGCGAGGAGAGCTTCGTGGTGGACTGGGCCGGCAACGACGAGGTGATCGTGCGGATCTCCTCACGGGCCCGGCCGCAGATGCTGATCATGCGGCTGGCCGGACCGGTGGGCCGGCTCGGGGCGGCGCTGGTCAACCGGCGCTACCTGTGGGCGGTACGCAAGATCGTGGCCGCCGAGACCGGCGCGCGAGCCGGGTCCGCCTGATCCGCCGGATCAGGCCTGCTGGAACTCGATCCGGTTGCCGAACGGGTCGAAGGTGTGGAACCGCCGCACCCCCGGGATCTCGCCGTCGGCCGGCACGCACTCGTAGCCGGCGCCGGTCAGTGAGTCGAACAGCGCGTCCAGCCCGGTGACCAGCAACGCCGGATGTGCCTTGCGCGCTGGACGAAACGGGTCCTCGACGCCGAGGTGTAACACCGCGCTGCCGGCGGTGAACCAGCATCCGCCGCGGGCGGCCAGCGCCGCCGGCTTGGCGACCTCGGCCATGCCGAGCAGCGAACCGTAGAAGGCCCGGGCGGCGTCCTCGCCGCCGGCCGGGATGGCCACCTGCACGTGGTCCAGTCCGACGATCATCGCGCTCCCTCCGAAGGCGGTCCGGCCGGCTTGTGCGCCACGGGCTTGTGGGCGACGACGAAGGTACGCAGGAACGGGAACACCGTGCCGTACGGCCGCGCCGGGTAGGCCTGCCGCAGCAGCTCGGCGTACTCGCGCTCGAACTCGGCGGCCTCGGAAGTCTCCAACGCGGCCAGCACCGGCCGCAGCCCGGTGCCGCGTACCCACTCCAGCACCGGGTCCGCACCCGGCAGCACGTGCAGGTAGGAGGTCTGCCAGGCATTCACCCGCAGGCCCGCCCCGGTCAGCAGCTCCAGGTACCCGGCGGGTTCGGCCACCGCGTCGGCGTGCCGCAGCACGCCGGCCAACCGGGCCGCCCACTTGTCCGAGCCCGCCAGCTCGCGCATCAGCCGGTGCGACGGGGAGCCGAAGTTGGCCGGCACCTGAAAGGCCAGCCAGCCGCCGGCGTTCAACTGCCCTGCCCACCGGACCAGCAGCTCCTGGTGGCCGGGCACCCACTGCAGCAGGGCGTTGCTGACCAGCACGTCCACCCCGGCCTGCGTCGAAATCCATCGCGTCGGCCAGCGCGAAGCTCAGCCGGTCAGTCCGATACAGCCTGCTCGATCATGGCGGCCGAGGAGTCCAGCCCGCGCACCTGCGCGGCCGGCCAGCGGGACGCCAGCGTCGCGGTCAGCTCACCCGAACCGCAGCCCAGATCCACCACCGCCGACGGGTCCACCGCCCCGATCTGGCCGACCAGGTCGAAGAACGGCCGGCTCCGCTCGCCGCTGAACAGCCCGTACTGGGCGGGATCCCATCGCATCGCATCTCCCAACAAGTAGCTTGATGTCAAGATACTATCCCTCGATGTCAAGAGATATCCGCTAGGCTGCCGGCATGACCGACGAAGTCGACGCGATCGCCGCCGCGTGGCTGTCCGAGCGCCCGGACCTCGACGTCGAGCCGCTGCAGGTGCTGAGCCGGATCAGCCGGCTGGCCCAGCTGCTCGACGCGACACGCGCGCAGGCGTTCGCCGTGCACGGCCTGGCCGGCCACGAGTTCGACGTGCTGGCCGCGCTGCGCCGCTCCGGGGCGCCGTACGAGCAGACCCCGGGCCAGCTGATCGAGGCCACCCACGTCACCTCCGGGACCATGACCAACCGGCTGGACCGGCTCGCCGAGGGCAACCTGGTGCTGCGCCGGCCCCATCCCGACGACGGCCGGCAGTCCCTGGTCCGGCTGACCGCCCTCGGCAGGCGCCGGGTGGACGCTGCCCTGAACGAGCTGCTGGCGTCGGAACGGGAATTGCTCGCGGGACTGTCCGCAGCGCAACGCAGGTCGCTGGCCACCGGCCTGCGCCGGTTGCTGCACACCCTGACCGATCGCTGACGGACACTCCTCGGCCCGCAGGAAGCGCGGGAACCGGTGCTCGGGCCGGATAGGCTGGACGCCGCCGAGCACCACACCGATCAGGAGTACGCCATCTCAGCCGAACCAGCTGCCGGCAGCGCCGCCGGACGCAGCCGCGACGCCAGCGCGATGGTGTCGGGCTCCGGGGCGATCCGGGGCGTGCTGCGTACCACCGGCTTCCGCCGGCTCTGGTACTGCACCGGCCTGTCCAGCCTGGGTGACTGGTTGGGGCTGCTGGCCACCACGGCGCTGGCCACCCAGCTCGCCACCGGCTACCAGGCACAGAACTACGCCCTGGGCGGCGTGCTGGTGGTCCGGCTGCTGCCCTCGGCCATCCTGGGGCCGCTGGCCGGCGCCTTCGCCGACCGGTTCGACCGGCGCTACACCATGGTGGTCACCGACCTGCTGCGGTTCGTGCTGTTCCTGGCGATCCCGATCTTCTCGACGCTGCCGGTGCTCTACGTCTCGACCTTCCTGATCGAGTGCATCGGGCTGTTCTGGAATCCGGCCAAGGATGCCTCGGTGCCGAACCTGGTCCGCCGCGACCAGTTGGAGGCGGCCAACCAGCTGAGCCTGATCACCACCTACGGACTCACCCCGGTGCTGGCCGCGGCGCTGTTCAGCCTGCTGGCGTTGATCTCCGGGCGGTTCAGCTTCTTCGGCACCCATCAGGTGGACCTGGCGCTGTACTTCAACGCCGCCACCTTCGCCGTCGGCGCGCTCACCGTGCTGTTCATCCGCCAGATCTCCGGGCCGCACCGCCGCACGGCACGCGAGAGCCAGCCGAGCCTGTGGGCGATGCTGGCCGAGGGTGCCCAGTTCGTCCGGACCACCGGCCTGCTGCGCGGGCTGATCCTGGGCATCCTGGGCGGCTTCGCGGCCGGCGGGGCGGTGATCGGCGCCGGCAAGACCTACGTCCGCAGCCTCGGCGGTGGCGACGCGGCCTACGGGGTGCTGTTCGGCACCGTCTTCGTCGGCATCGGGCTGGGCATGGCGCTGGGGCCGCGGGTGGCGCGGGAGATGTCGCGGCGCCGGGTGTTCGGGCTGGCCATCGTGCTGGCCGGCAGCTGCCTGGCGCTGGCCGCGGTGATGCCGCACGTGGTGCTCGCGATGGTGATGGTGTTCGGGGTCGGCTTCGGTGCCGGCGTCGGTTACCTGGCCGGGCTGACGCTGCTCGGCGCCGAGATCGCCGACGACATGCGCGGCCGGGTGTTCGCCTTCATCCAGTCGATGGTGCGGGTGGTGATGATCCTGGCGCTGGCGGCGGTGCCGGTGCTGGTCGGCACCATCGGCCAGCGGCGGCTGCCGGGCACCGACGGCACCGTGGACGGCACCCGGATCGTGCTGCTGGCCGCCGGCCTGCTGGCCGCGGTCACCGGCGTGCTGGCCTACCGGATGATGGACGAGCGTGGCGGGGTGCCGGTGCTGGCCGACCTGGTCACCGCGGTCCGCCGGGACTCCTCGGGCCGGCGCCGGCTGCAGTCCGGCGGGGTGCTGATCGCCTTCGAGGGCGGCGAGGGGGCCGGCAAGTCCAGCCAGATCGCCCTGCTCGCCGACGTGGTTCGGGCCACCGGGCGTGCCGTGGTGGTCACCCACGAGCCGGGTGCCACCTCGCTCGGCCGGCAGGTCCGCCGGCTGCTGCTGGACTCCGACGAGCCGATCGCGCCGCGCAGCGAGGCGCTGCTGTTCGCCGCCGACCGGGCCCAGCACGTCGCGGGAGTGATCCGGCCGGCGCTGGACCGCGGCGAGGTGGTGATCACCGACCGGTTCGTCGACTCCTCGCTGGCCTACCAGGGGGCCGGCCGGACGCTGCCCGCCGAGGACGTCAAGCGGCTGTCGAGGTGGGCCACCGAGGACCTGGTGCCCGACCTGACCGTGCTGCTGGACGTGCCGGCCGAGATCGGCCTGGCCCGGGCCCGCCGCCGGCAGGCCGGCACCGGCGGTAGCGCCCGAACCGCCGGCACCGATTCGGGACTGGACCGGCTCGAGCGGGAGGCGCTGGACTTCCACGACCGGGTCCGGGCCGGCTACCGGGCCTTGGCAGAATCGGACCCGAGCCGCTATCTGGTGCTGGATGCCGGCCTGCCCCTGGAGGAGCTGGCGGCGGCCATCCGGGTGCGGGTGCTCGCGCTGCTGTCCGGCGGGCCCCCAGGGCCATCGGGAACAGTGGCTGGCGACCAGCCCCGGCCGGGCGAGCAGGGCCCGGACGGCGCAACGCCGGCCGAGGCGGCCCGGCGTGGTTCGCACGACGTGGCGGAGGCAGGCACATGACGGTGTTCGGCGCGCTGATCGGCCAGGGCGGTGCGGTGGCCGAGCTGTCCCGGGCGGCCCGGGCCGCCGCGGACGTGGTCGCCGGCCGGCCGGTAGCGGCCGGCGCGGTGACCCATGCCTGGCTGTTCACCGGCCCGGCGGGCTCCGGGCGCTCGGTGGCGGCCCGGGCACTGGCCGCGGCGCTGCAGTGCGACCGGGCCGAGGAGCTGATGGCGGCGGGCCCGGATGCCGTCCCCGGGTGCGGGGAGTGCAACTCCTGCCACTCGGTCAAGGCCGGCGCGCATCCCGACGTCCGGTCGGTGGTGCCGGAGGGGCTGTCGATCGGGGTCGGCGAGATGCGGGCGGTGGTGGCCATGTCGGCCCGCCGGCCGTCCATGGGCCGCTGGCAGGTGGTGGTCATCGAGGATGCCGACCGGCTCACCGAGGGCGCCGCCAACGCGCTGCTCAAGGCCGTCGAGGAGCCGCCGGAGCGCACCATGTTCCTGCTCTGCGCCCCGTCCACCCATCCGGACGACGTGATCGTCACCATCCGGTCCCGGTGCCGGGTGGTGGGGCTGCGGATCCCGCCGGCGGACGCGATCGCCGAGGTGCTGCTCGCCGACGGCATCGATGCCGAGACCGCGCGGTGGGCCGCGCAGGCCTCGCAGGGTCACGTCGGCCGGGCCCGCCGGCTGGCCCGCGACCCGGAGGCCCGCAAGCGGCGGGCCGAGGTGCTGGCCATCCCGGCCCAGCTGACGTCGCTGAATGCCTGCTTCGAGGCGGCCGACCACTTGGTGCAGGCCGCCGAGGCCGAGGCCCGGGCGCTGACCGGGGACCTGGACGCCTCGGAGACCGACGAGCTCAAGGTCGCGCTGGGTGCCGGCGGCACCGGCAAGGGCGCCGCGGCGGCGGTCCGGGGGAGTGCCGGTGCGCTGCGGGACCTGGAGCGCCGGCAGAAGTCCCGGGCCACCCGGCTGCAGCGCGACGCCCTGGACCGGGCCCTGGTGGACCTGGCCGGCTTCTACCGGGACGTGCTGCTGGTGCAGTCCGGTTCCCCGGTGCTGGCCGCCCACCCCGAGGTGGCCAAGCAGGTGTCGGTGGTGGCGCGCTCCCTGGACCAGCCCGGTGCGCTGGTGCGGCTGGAGCAGGTGCTGGCCTGCCGGGAGGCCATCGAGCTGAACGTCAAGCCCAAGATCGCGGTCGAGGCGCTGACCGCGGCGTTGCGCCTTCCGTAGCCGTTTGCCCGGTAGCGGGACGCCGGCCCCGCTCGCTCCTTGCCTGGCTGCGGTTCAGTTCGGCCGGCAGGCACTACCCTTCCGGCATGGGCCTGATCTGTGCGGTGACGTTCACCGACCGCGGCCGGCTCTACTACGCCGATCCGGGGGCGCTGACGCCCGCCGTCGGCGACTACGTCCTGTACCCCACCACCGAGGGCCCCGAGGTGGCGCAGGTGATGTGGGCGCCGCAGTGGAGTGCCGAGCAGATCGGCGGCCTGCCGTTGCTGGCCGGGATGGCCGGCCCGGACCACCTCACGGCACTCGCGTCCGGACGCAAGAAGCGGGCGGAGGCCCGGGTGGCGGCCCGCCGGCTGATCCGCGCGCACGGGCTGCCGATGAAGATCGTCGGCGTCGACCACGTGCTGGCCGACAACCGCACGGTGATCTACTTCTCCGCCCCGCACCGGGTGGACTTCCGGTCGCTGGTCCGCGACCTCGGCGCCACCCTGCGCGGCCGGGTGGAGCTGCGCCAGCTGTCCTCGCGCGACGAGGCCCGGCTGATCGGCGGGGTCGGCTCGTGCGGCCGGGACCTGTGCTGCTCGACCTTCCTGGTCGACTTCGAGCCGGTCTCGGTGCGGATGGCCAAGGACCAGGACCTGCCGCTGAACCCGCTGCGGATCTCCGGTGCCTGCGGCCGGCTGATGTGCTGCCTGAAGTTCGAGCACCCGCTGTACCAGGACTTCAGCTCCCGGGCTCCCGAGGTCGGCTCGTGCGTGTCCACCCCGGACGGTGAGGGCACCGTGCTGGCGCATTCGGTGCCGACCGACTCGGTGGTGCTGCGGATGAACGCCGACGGCCGGCGGACGACCTGCGCGCTGGCCTCGGTGTGCTCATCGCGCAAGGCGCACGACGAGGCCTACGGCGACGGGACGGTCGGCTCCGCGCAGGCCAGCCCTGCCGGCAGCCTCGGGTCGGGCGGTGCGCTGTCAGGCGGTGCGCTGTCCGGGTCAGGCGGTGCGCTGTCCGGCTCGGGTGACGTGCTGTCGGGGGGCGGTGCGTTGTCAGGCGGTGCGCTGCCGGGCGTCGCGACCGAACACCCAGCCCCGTAGCAGCACGAACCGCAGCACGGTCGCGGCCAGGTTGGCCAGCACCAGCACGGTGATCTCCAGTCCCGGATGCGGCGTGGCGTTCACCGCGTGCAGGATCGCCAGCGCACCGCTGGTCAGGACGAGCCCCAACCCGAACACTGCCAGGCCCTGTACCTGGTGCCGGCCGGCCCCGGCGGATCCCCTGATGCCGAAAGTGAATCGCCGGTTCACCGCGGTGTTGCCCACCGCGGTCACCGCGAGCGCCATCAGGTTGGCCAGCTGCGCACCGAACGCTCCCCGGCCGAGGACGAACAGCAGCAGGTAGGCCACCGTGCTGAGCACCCCGACGGCGCCGAACCGCACGGCCTGGCGCAGCAGCCCCGGCGCCACCCCGGCCGCAGTCGTGACTGGCAGCGGCTGCCGGCCGAACTGGGCGCGGATCTCGGCCAGCGGCAGCGCACCGGTTGCCAGCGCCCGACCCAGCCGGGCCACCCCGCGCAGGTCGGCCAGCGCCGTGCTGACGATGTCCACCCGCGAGTCAGGGTCGTCCACCCAGTCCACCGGCACCTCGGAGATCCGCAGCCCGCAGCGTTCGGCAAGCACCAGCAGCTCGGTGTCGAAGAACCAGCTGGTGTCCTGCACCAGTGGCAGCAGCGTGCGGGCCACGTCGGCGCGGACCGCCTTGAAGCCGCACTGGGCATCGGAGAACCGGGTCAGCAGCGTGCTGTGCAGGATCAGGTTGTAACAACGGGAGATCAGCTCGCGCTTGGTGCCGCGCACCACCCGGCTGTGCCGGGACAGCCTCGATCCGATCGCGATGTCGGAGTGCCCGGAGATCAGCGGTGCGACCAGCGGCAGCAGCGCGTTCAGGTCGGTGGACAGGTCCACGTCCATGTAGGCCACCACGTCGGCCGCCGACGCCAGCCAGACCGCGCTCAGCGCCCGGCCGCGGCCCTTCTGCTCCAGCCGGACGTGCCGGACGCCGGCCAGCTCCCGGCTCAGCCGGGCGGCCACCAGCGGGGTGGAGTCGGTGCTGGCGTTGTCGGCGATGGTGATGACGAACCGGTACGGGAAGTGCTGGTGCAGGTGGGCATGCAACCGCCGCACGCACGGCTCCAGGTCGGCCTCCTCGTTGAAGACCGGGACGGTGACGTCCAGCGTCAGCCGATCGGATTCCGGCTGGAATTCAAGGGGAGTGCGCGCGGCGAGCGATGTCATGGCACCAGCCTCAGCGGACCGGCTGGCGAGGCCTTGTGGCGAACCTGTGCGCTTACTGGGAACTGCCGCCGGCTGTCAGGTGCCGGCTGGCCACCTGACCGCGCACGCCGTGGTCGAGCCGAAGTCCAGTTCGGCTTCCGGCCGGCTCAGTCGGACCGTGCGATACCGCCGTCGACTGCGTTCAGGTAGACGTTCGTCATCATCCTGGCGCCGCTCGTGGTCCAGTAGGCGAAGATCACCTGCCGTACCTGGTACCGGACGTCGTCGAGCTGTATCTCCTCTCCCACCTCCGGGATGCGTCCCTCGAAGGTTTGTTCCCTGGCTTCGTCATCGACGAAGAACTGAATCTGACCACTCATCCGGCAAGTCTGCTTCGTCGAGCCGGTCACCCGCAATCGCTTGCGTGCAGCACCGTGCCCCGGACGCGATGGGCGTCCGGGGCACGGTGCCATCCAGCAGGAGGGTGTGCGCTGGATGCGCTCGGTGGGTCAGCCGGTGGGCTGGGTCAGGTCGTAGAGCGTGGTGCCGCCGACGGTGGTTGCGGTGAAGTTGCTCTGCACCCAGCTCGCGATCTGCGACGAGGCGTTGCTGCCGCCGTTCTGGTTCCCGAAGCCACCGCCGCCGAAACCGCCACCGGCGATGAAGTAGTGGATCTTGCCGGCCGACACCAGCGCCTGGAACTGGGCCAGGGTGGGCGACGGGTCGCTGCCGTTGAAGCCGCCGATCGCCATCACCGGCTGCTCGGTGGCCAACTGGAAGCCGGCCGCGCTGTTCGAGCCCACCGCCGCCGCCACCCAGGTGTAGTCCGACGCGTTCGCCTTCAGCGCGGTGACCACCGCCGCGGACGGGGTGCCGGCGTTGAGCAGGCCACCCGCGCCGCCGGTGCGGTTACCGCCAGCCGCCGTGCCACCGCCCGGGAGCTGTCCACCACCGAAGCCACCGGCCGGCGGGGTGAAGCCGCCACCGGCACCGAAGCCACCCGGCCGCTGGCCGTTGAACCGCTGGCCGCCAGGCGCGCCACCCGGACCACCGCCACCCGGGCCGCCGGCACCGGCCGGCCCGGCGCTCGGGATGGCACCGGTGTGCGGGGTGCGGGCCGTCGAGACCGCGTACGCGGTGGGAGCGGCCAGCGAGGCGGCCAGGGCGAGCGCCACCACGCCCACCGCCACCCGGCGGGTGAACTGGGAGACCACCAGCAGCATCAGGGCGCTGCCGGCGGCGGCCATCAGCACGGCGTAGCGCAGCCACGGCAACCAGGTCGGCGTCCGGTCCAGCAGCAGGTACTCCCAGACGCCGGCCGCCAGCACGCTCGCGGCGAGCAGGCCGGTGGCGGCCAGCCGGTCCCGGTGCTGCCACAGCACCGCGGCGGCCACCCCGATCACGCCGCCGATCGCCGGGGCGAGCGCCACCGTGTAGTACGGGTGGATGATGCCCTGGGCGAAGCTGAACACCAGGCCGGTGACCAGCAGCCAGCCGCCCCACATCAGCAGTGCGGCACGGGACAATCCGGTACGCGGGGTGCGGCGGGTGAACCACAGCCCGGCGCCGAGCAGCAGCAGCGCGGACGGCAGCAGCCAGGAGATCTGGGTGCCCATCTCGGTGCCGAACAGCCGCAGCGCGCCGGTGGTGCCCCACCGTCCGGTGGTGCCGCCGCCCCCGCCGACGCTGCCGGTCTCGTTGCCGGTCAGCCGGCCGAAACCGTTGTAGCCGAGGGTGAGTTCCAGGATCGAGTTGTTCTGCGAGCCGCCGATGTAGGGCCGGTCGGCGGCCGGGATCAGCGAGACGATGGCGATCCACCAGCCGGCCGAGACGACCAGCGCGGCGCCGGCGGCCAGCAGCTGGCCGATCCGGGCCCGGACCGGGTTGGGCGCGGCCACCAGGTAGACCAGCGCGAAGGCCGGCACCACCAGCAGGGCCTGCAGCATCTTGGTGAGGAAGCCGAAGCCGGTCAGCACGCCGACCAGCAGCAACCACTTCGTCGACGCGGTTTCCAGTGCGCGGACAAGGCAATACGCGCCGGCCACCATCAGCAGCACCAGCAGCGCGTCCGGGTTGTTGAAGCGGAACATCAGCGCGGCGACCGGGCTGGTGGCCAGCACCGCGCCGGCGATCAGCCCGGCGGCCGGACCCGAGGTGCGGCGCACCGTCAGGTACAGCAGGCCGACCGCGGCAACCCCTTCCAGGGCTTGCGGGACGAGCAGGCTCCACGAGCTCAGCCCGAAGATCCGCACCGACAGCGCCATGATCCACAGCGCCGCGGGTGGCTTGTCGACGGTGATCGAGTTGGCGGCGTCGGAGGATCCGAAGAACAGCGCCTTCCAGCTGTCCGATCCGGCCTGGGCCGCTGCCGAGTAGAACGAGTTCGCCCAGCCGGAGGCCCCGAGGCCCCACAGGTAGAGCAGCGCGGTCGCCGCCAGCAGCGCGAGCACCGACGGGCGGACCCAGGCCGGGTCGTCGATCCGGCCGCGGACGAAGGCAGTGGCCCGGTTGGCCCGCCGGGCGGGCGGGGCGAAGTACGAGGCGCCGGGCGCCGGCGGGGCGGGTGCGAGGGCGGTGTGTGCGGTCATGTCAGACAGGGTTGCCAGCAAAGCTTGCCGCAGTCTGTGAGTCGACTGGACTCTCGCCATGGATCGGCAGCTCGACGGTGAACACCGTGTCGCCGGGGCGGCTGTGCACCACGATCCGGCCGTGGTGGGCGGCCACCACGGCCGCCACGATGGCCAGGCCCAGACCAGTACTGCCGGCGGTCCGGGACCGGGACTGCTCGCCGCGGGAGAACCGCTCGAAGATGTCGGGCATCAGCTCGGCCGGTATGCCCGGGCCGTCGTCGTGCACCGCCAGCACCGCCAGATTTGCCTGCCGGGACAGGGAGATCCGGACCGTGGTGCCCGGCGGGGTGTGGGTGCGGGCGTTTGCCAGCAGGTTGGTGACGACCTGGTGCAGCCGCGGTGCGTCGCCGAGCACCATGACCGGCTCGTCCGGCAGGGCCAGCTGCCAGTGATGCCGCGGGCCGGCGGCGTGCGCGTCGCTGGTGGCGTCCACCGCGAGCCGGGTCAGGTCCACCTCGGCCGACTCCAGCGGCCGGCCGGCGTCCAGCCGGGCGAGCAGCAGCAGGTCGTCCACCAGCGTGGTCATCCGGCCGGCCTCGGACTCGACCCGGCTCATCGCGTGCGCGATGTCCGGCGGGGCGGCGTCCCGGCTGCGCCTGGTCAGCTCGGCATAGCCGCGGATCGAGGCCAGCGGGGTGCGCAGCTCGTGGCTGGCGTCGGCGACGAACTGCCGCACCCGGGTCTCGCTGCGGTGCCGGGCGTTGAGCGCCTCGTGCACGTTCTCCAGCATCCGGTTCAGCGCCACCCCGACCTGTCCCACCTCGGTGTGCGGGTTGGGGTCGGGCACCCGTTCGGCGAGCGCCACTTCTCCTTCGTCCAGGGGCAGTTCGGCCACCCGGCTGGCGGTCGCGGTGACCCGTTGCAGCGGTCGCAGCGCCAGCCGCACGATCAGGGTGCCCACCAGGCCGGCGATCACCACGCCCAGCAACGCCAAAGCGGTGATCGCCAGGGTGAGGTCGGCCAGCGTGTTGGAGACCTCCTTGAGCGAGAAGCCGGAGATCAGCACGTCGCCGTCCGGCATGGTCCGGGCCAGCATCCGGTAGTCGCCGAGGCCGGGAAGCTGCACCGACCGGGGCCGGCCGTCGGCGGGCAGGGTGAGCAGCCGTTGCTGCACCGCACTGCTCAGTGCCGGCCGGGTGGTGCTGCCGTCCTGCAGCGCCGAGGCCTGCACCGCGCCGCCCTGGACCAGCGCGCCGATGCTGCCGATCGGGTTGCCCGGCGGCAGCAGGTAGCGGCCCGGGTCGTCGTCGCGGGGCGAGTCCGGGCCGGAGCGCTGGTGGCCGGCGTCGCGGGCCGACAGGCCGCCGGCGGCGACCAGTTGCTTGTCGAGCTGGTTGGTCAGCGACCGGCTCAGCGCCACCTCGGTGAAGAACCCGATGCCGGCGCACAGCACGATCAACAGGCCCAGCAGGCTGGCGATCAGCCGGGCCCGCAACGACCAGTCGCGCAGCGGGGGCAGCCGGCGCGTCCGGGCGGCCACCTCAGCCGGCGGGGCGCAGCACGTAGCCGACGCCGCGCAGGGTGTGGATCATCGGCTCGCGGCCGGCGTCGATCTTCTTGCGCAGGTAGGAGATGTAGATCTCGACCACGTTGGCCTGGCCGCCGAAGTCGTAGTTCCACACCCGGTCCAGGATCTGGGCCTTGGACAGCACCCGGCGGGAGTTGCGCATCAGATAGCGCAGCAGCTCGAACTCGGTGGCGGTCAGCGAGATCTCCTCGCCCGCCCGGGTCACCTCGTGGCTCTCCTCGTCCAGGGTCAGGTCGCCGACGGTGAGCACCGAGCCGCTGTGCGCGGCGGCGATCGAGGTACGCCGCATCAGCCCGCGCACCCGCGCCACCACCTCCTCCAGGCTGAACGGCTTGGTGACGTAGTCGTCGCCGCCGGCGGTCAGCCCCGCGATCCGGTCCTCCACCGCGTCCTTGGCGGTCAGGAACAGCACCGGCAGGTTCGGCGCGTCGTCGCGCAGCCGGCGCAGCACCTCCAGCCCGTTCAGGTCGGGCAGCATCACGTCTAGCACCACCGCGTCCGGCTTGAACTCCCGGGCGGTGCGGACCGCGGTCAGCCCGTCGTGGGCGGCCCGGATGTCCCAGCCCTCGTAGCGCAGGGCCATGGTGAGCAGGTCGGCGAGGTTCGGCTCGTCGTCGACGACCAGCACCCGGACCGGGGTGCCGTCGGTACGCAGCAGGGACGACGGGCGGGCGTTGCTGGCGGGGGCGCTGGTGGTAGTCACCTTGGCAGGATGCTGCCGCGGGCTAGCTGCTGGCTGTGGCGATCCTGTGGGCATCCTGTGCGGATGTGGTCGCCGGCTCGCGATGCACGAGGTGGCCGAGCGGGGTGGCCTTGGTTGTGGGCCCCGGTCGGGTACCGGTTAGACTCCGACGGTCGCGGTTCGCCGTGCGCCGCCTTAGCTCAGTCGGCAGAGCGTCTCACTCGTAATGAGAAGGTCTAGGGTTCGATTCCCTAAGGCGGCTCCCTCACACCACGATGTCCGGTCCCCGATGCCGCTGCCCGCCTCGGGCAGCATCGGGCGGCGGGCCGAGGCCGGGGTTAGGCTCCGGTCGTGGGGCGGTTTTGCGGATGGCCCGAGCAGGCCTACGACACCCTGTTCCAGCTTGCCGGTGATCCTTCCCACCAGGTCCGGGAAGGCGTCCGGCGGGACCGGGAGGAGCTGGTCCGGCGGCCGATGATCGACCTGCTCAACGACCTGGCCGATCTCGACCCGTTCTACCAGGACTTCTCCGTGTGGCGGTATGCCAGCACCGCCTACTGGTGGCAGAACCAGTGCGCCATCGTCCGGGTCGGCCGCAACATCGAGCTGGGTTTCCGGTTCAACCTCGACGGCCTGCGGGTGCAGGCGGCCTGGTGGTATGCCGATCCCGAGCAGATCGTGCGGTACCGCGCCGCCGTCGCCGGACCGCACGGTGACCGGCTCGGGCAGGTGATCGGCTCACTCACCGCGCTGGACTACGAGATCCTCGGCGACACGCTGCAACGGGTGCCGCGCGGCTTCCCGCCCCAGCACCCCCGGGCCGACCTGCTCCGGCACCGCTCGCTGATCGCGGCCCGCGGGCTGGACGCCGGCGGCCCGGTGGCCGACGTCGATCCGGTGCACCGCTGTTGTGAGCAGCTGCGGCCGTTGCTCGGCTGGCTCACCGAACACGTGACGGTGGCCTAGCCGCACGCAGGGTCAGCGGCACCTCGGTGAAGCCGCCGAACACACACGACGCGAGCCGGCGGGCGGGGCCGGCCAGGCTGATGTCGCTCGTACCGGCCAGCAGTTCGGTCAGCAACGCACGCAGGATCAGCCGCGCCATCGGTGCACCGAGGCAGTGGTGCACGCCCACTCCGTATCCCAGGTGCGGATTGGGCCGGCGGCCCAACCGAACCGTGTCCGGGTCGTCGAATACCGTCTCGTCACGGTTCGCCGACGGGATCCACACCGTGAGCGCGTCGCCGCGGGCTACCGCGACGCCCGCCAGGCTCACGTCGGCGACGGCGGTCCGCAGCACGTGGGTGAACGGCGGGGCCCAGCGGAGGAGTTCCTCCACCGCGTCGGCGAGGTCCACGGCGCCCGAACGCAATTCGGCCAGGCTGTCCGGCTGCTCCAGCAGGGTCACGACGGCGCTGGCGGCGGCATGCTTGGTGGTGTCGCTCGCCGCCGCGATCACGTTGTCGCAGGTCAGCAGGATCTCCTCGTCGCTGATCGGGGCGCCGGCTGCCTGCGCGGCCAGCAACGCCGACACCAGATCGTCGCCGGGTGTGCGCCGGCGCCGCGCGAGCAGGTCGTCGTAGTGCATCAGCAGCTCGACATGGGCGGCCTGGGCGCCGGGTGAGTCCACGTCCGTGGCAGTGCCCTCCAGCAGTTCGGCGATCCGTGACATAGTGTCCGCGTCCCCCGGCCCGATCCCGAGCAGCCCGCCGGCGATCGCCAACGGCAGCCGGGCGGCGATGTCGCCGACGAACCCGCACTCTCCCCTGTCGACCGCGGCTCGCACCAGGGGCCCGACCACCTCGCGGGCCCGCTCCTCGAATGCGGCGGTCGCCCGGGGGGTGAACAGCCTGGCCGCCGCCCGACGCAGCACGGAGTGCCGAGGCGGATCGGTGAGTGCCGGCATCTTTCCCGCGCCGGGGAACGGGCGGGTGAGGTCGGGACGCAACATCGTGCCCCGGGTGACCGTGAACGACTCCCAGTCCCGTAACACCCGGCTGCCCAGCGCGTGCGTGACCACCGCCCAGTGACCCTGGCCCGCGGCGGTCTGCTGCCAGGAGACCGGGCAGTCCCGCCGCAGTGCGCGCCACAGCTCGTGCGGGGCGCCCTGGGTGTAGGACTGCTCATCGGTCAGCGGGCTCGCTACCCCGTCCGGGTGCCCTGGCATGTCACCTCCCGGCTGCCGGTCCGGGCCGGGCGCAGGCCCAGCGCGGTCGCCAGGCCGTCCAGGAGCTGGCGGCTGGCGGTGACCGGGAAGTAGTGACCACCGGGGATCGTGTGCCAGGCGAACTCCCGCCTGGTCCAGCGGGCCCAGGCAGCCAGGTCGCCCGGCAGGGTGGACTCGTCCGTGCTGCCCTCGTAGGCGATCACCGGCACATCGAGCCGGTCCGACTCGGCCCAGGGCCGGTAGGCCGAGGTGACCACCGCCAGGTCGGCCCGCAACCGCGGCAGGAACGCCGCCATCGCCTCGCCGTCGCCGATCAGCTCCTCGGCCGTGCCGCCCCACGCGCGCAGCGCCTCGAGCAGCTCCTCGTCGGTCGCGTCCTGCGGCGCCCCGGCCAGGTCCGGCGGCGGGGTGGCCGCCACCGCGACCAGCCGCAGCCGCGGGTCGTCGATCCGCCGGGCCACGTGGTAGGCGACCAGGCCGCCGGCGCTGTGACCGAACAGCGCGAACGGCACGTCGCGCTCGCCCAGATCGCCGAGCACCTCCTCGGCGATCCGGTCCGCCAGCGGGTCCACGTCGACGAAGCCGGGCTCCTCGAAGCGTTCCTCGCGTCCCGGCGGCTGCAGGCAGTGCACCTCCAGCCGCTCGGGGACGTCAGCTGCCCACGAGCCGTAGGTACGCGGGCCCGACCCTGCCGCCGGGATCAGGTACAGCACCGCCTCCGGCCGCGCGCTCCGCCCAAGCGGTCTCAGCCACACCGACCGCGGCCGGGTGCCGGGCTGGAGCGGGGCTGTCGGGCCGTCGGCGGACAACCGCCGGATCAGTTGCCCGCGGTGCCGCTCCAGCAGCCGGACCGTCCGCTCGTCCACCGGGCCGCCTTCGGCCTGGTACCGCAGCTCGCCGTCCTCGACGCTGACCCGGACCCCGCGCCGGCCTGCCTCGCGCAACAGCCCGTCCACGATCGACCGGTCGCCGGTGCCGCTGGTGTGGGTGTCGATGAGGTGGGCGAGGTGGGTGAGGGTTGGTTGGGCGTAGAAGTGGGCGAGGGGGATGGTGGTGTTGAAGTGTTGTTCGATGCGGGCGATGACTTGGGTGGCGAGGAGGGAGTGGCCGCCGAGGGTGAAGAAGGAGTCGTGGCGGTGGGGGGTGGGGGTTTTGAGGATGTCGG
The DNA here is from genome assembly GCA_963796905.1 of uncultured Actinomycetota bacterium. Classification (GTDB taxonomy): domain Bacteria; phylum Actinomycetota; class Actinomycetes; order Mycobacteriales; family Jatrophihabitantaceae; genus Jatrophihabitans_A. Next base: position 442,997 of record CAWCNK010000007.1, read on the forward strand.
TCCAGATGGTGGCGAGGGTGTGTTCGGTGGGGGTGGTTGGTGGTTGTCCGGTGGTGGGGGTGTGTGGGGTGGGTGGGGGTAGTGCGGTGCGGTCGAGTTTGCCGTTGGTGGTGAGGGGTAGGTGGGGTAGGGGGAGGTAGTGGTTGGGGGTCATGTGGTTTGGCAGGGTGGTGGCGAGGTGTTGGTTGAGGGTGTCGGGTTGCAGGGTGTGGCCGGGGGTGAGGATGAGGTAGGCGACGAGGCGTTGGTCGCCGGGGGTGTCTTCGCGGGCGATGACGGCGGTGTCGGTGATGCTGGGGTGCTGGCGTAGGGCGGTTTCGATTTCGGCGGGTTCGATGCGGTAGCCGCGGATTTTGATTTGGTGGTCGGTGCGGCCGAGGTATTCCAGGGTGCCGTCGGTGCGCCAGCGGGCGCGGTCTCCGGAGTGGTACATGCGTTGGCCGGTGGTGGTGAAGGGGTCGGGGAGGAAGCGTTGGGCGGTCAGTCCGGGCTGACCCCAATACCCCCGCGCCAGGCCCGCGCCGGCCACGTACAGCTCGCCGGCGATCCCGACCGGCACCGGGTGGAGGTGCTCGTCCAGCACGTAGGTCCGCAGGTCCGGCAGGGCTGAGCCGACGACGCTGCCCGGCTCGGAGGCCGCCGCCGGGCGGACCTGCTGGTGGGTGACGTGCACCGTCGTCTCGGTGATGCCGTACATGTTGACCAGTTCCGGACCGTCCCCGCCGTGGCGCCGGAACCACGGCGCCAGGCGGCCGGCGTCGAGCGCCTCGCCGCCGAACACTACGTAGCGCAGGTCGGCATCCCACTCGGGACCGTCGCAGCCGTCGAGTTCGCGATCGGGCACCGCGAGCTGGACGAACGCCGACGGTGTCATGCTCAGCACGGTGACGTGCTCCCGGGCCAGCAGCGCGTGCAGCTCCCGCCTGGACCGGGTCGCCGTGGCGGGCAGCACCACCACCCGGCCGCCGTAGCGCAGGTGAACCGTTCGTGCCAGGACACGCTCAACCGCTGGGTGTGGTCGAAGATCCGGCGCCGCAGGTCGAACAGCACCGCCTGGCCGACCACGCCGGTCCGGCGCAGGAAGATCAGCTGCAGCACGCCTGCGCTGGTCGCCGCCGCGGCCAGCGCACCGGTCAGCCGCAGCAGGGTCCGGTAGTTGCCGTGCACCGCGTCGGGCAGGCCGTGGTCGATGGCAATGCCGATCAGCAGCGGTGCGGCCATCGTCGTGACGACCTGGCCGATCACCACGGCGAGCAGCACCAGCACCTGGCGGCGGTAGGGCCGGATCAACTCCAGCAGCAGCTGGCGAGCCTCGGCGTGCAGGTGCGGCCGGCCGGTCGGCACCTCCTCGGCCTGTTCGGCGTCGCTGTCCTTGCCCTCGTACCGGCCGCGCCACTGCACCACCGGCAGGGCCGGCGGCTGCTCCGCGGGCTGGTCGGTGTCGCCGGACAGCCCGGTCACGTCGGTGCTCATACCCGCGCTCCCAGGTCGTCGGAAAGGTCGTGGCCCACACCCGGCGCCGCGTCCTGGGACAGCAGGTTGCGGTAGCCGGCATGGGTGGCCATCAGCTCACTGTGGGTGCCGACCGCGGCGATCCGGCCGTCGACGAGCAGCGCCACCCGGTCGGCCAGCAGCACCGTGGAGGCCCGGTGCGCGACCACCAGCGCGGTGGTGGAACCGAGCACCCGGCGCAGCGCCTTCTCCACCTGCGCCTCGGTGTGCACGTCCAGTGCCGAGAGCGGGTCGTCCAGCACCAGCACCCGGGGCCGGCCCAGCACCGCCCGCGCCAGCGCCAGCCGCTGCCGCTGGCCGCCGGACAGCGACAGTCCCTGCTCACCGACCCGGGTGTCCAGGCCGTAGGGCAGCTCGTGGACGAAGCCGGCCTGGGCGATCTCGATCGCCTCCGCGATCTCGGCCTCGGTGGCCTCCGGCCGGCCCAGGCTGAGATTCTCCCGGACGCTGGCCGAGAACAGGGTGGCCTCTTCGAAGGCGGTGCTGACGACCCGGCGCAGGTCCACCAGGGACAGCCGGTCCACCGGCACCCCGTCGATCCGGACGGCACCCGAGGTGACGTCGTGCAACCGGGAGACCAGCGAGGTCAGCACGGTCTTGCCCGACCCGGTCGGGCCGACCAGGGCCATCGTCTCGCCCGGTCGGATGTCGAGCCGGACACCGTGCAGGGTGTCGGTGGCGGCGCCCGGGAACCGGAAGCAGACGTCGTCGAACTGCAGCCGGGCCGGCTGGCCGGCCGGGGTGCTCAGGCGTTGCGGCTGCGGTGGGTCGGTGATGTCGCTGGCGGTGTCGAGCACCTCGAACAGCCGGGCGGTCGCGGCCACCGCCTCCTCGGTGCCGGCGATCAGCCAGCCCATCGCCATCAGCGGCCAGTTCAGCCGCAGCTGCAGGGTGATGAACGCGACCAGGTCGCCCTTGCTCAGCGAGCCGTGCGCGACGGCCAGCACCCCGAAGCAGGTCACGCCGGCCAGCACCAGCTGCGGGTAGGTGCCGATGATCGTCCAGAGGGTGGCCAGCGTCCGGTTCTTGGCGAGCTCGGCGTCGCGCAACCGGGTGGCGTCGCCGGTGAAGGTGCGCAGCAGCTGCCCGCGCCGGCCGAAGGACTTGATCACACGGATGCCCAGCACCGACTCCTCGACGCCGGTGGCCAGGTCTCCGGTGAGGTCCTGGGCCCGCCGCGCCTCGATGTTGTAGCGCCGCTCATAGACCCGGGTGGCCACCGCCAGCGGTGCCATCGCCACGCAGACGGCCAGCCCCAGCAGCGGGTGCAGCCGGACCAGCAGGCCCAGCACCACCAGGATCACAGCCAGGTTGGCGACCAGGAAGACCGCCATGAAGCCCACGAACCGGCGCAGCATGCCCAGGTCGCTGGTCACCCGCGACAGCAGCTGGCCGGACGGCCAGCGGTCGTGGAAGCTGACCGGAAGCCGTTGCAGGTGCTGGTAGAAGTCCCGCCGCAGGTCGGTCTCGATGGCCAGCGAGGACACGTTCATGGCGCGCCGGCGGATGCCGAACAGCACCGCCTCCAGCACGCCGAACAGCAGGGCGAGGCCGATCAGCGGGTACATGCCCGAGGTCTGGTGCCGGGCGATCGGGCCGTCGATCAGGGCCGCCGTGATGAGCGGCAGCACCGACTGCACCACCATGGCCAGGGTGGCGACCACCAGCATGAAGATCAGATAGCCACGGTAGGGACGCAGCCACGGCCACAGCCGCAGCAGGTCACGCACGGAGGCGTGCGCCCCGGCATGGGAACCGGGCGCTGATGCGTCGTTCGCCCCGGCTGCCACGGTGATTCACCTTACGACGGCATGCCGACAACGGACCAATCCTTTTCGGCTGTCCGGGCCGGCCGGGCTCGACCTGCCCCCGGCGGTCGTGGGCGAAGTCAGTCGGACTTGTGCCGCACGCCCAGCAGGATGTCGTCCCAGGACGGCATCCGCGGCTTGTCACCGGTCCGCCGGCCACGCCGGCCGGACGAGCCCGGGCCATCCGAGGCCGGGTCGGTCGGCAGGTCCAGCTGGTCGGCGTGCTCGGCCGGCTCCGCACCGGCGCCGGCCGGCTCCGGGCCGAAGCCCGGGGGCGGCTCGAAACCGTCCGGGGCGGCGTCGACCTCGCCGGCGCCGATTTCAGCATCCCGGTCGGTACGGGCCAGCGACACCGGTTCCGCCGGGCGCGCATCGGCCGGGCCGGCTCCGGTGCGGGCCAGCCGCACCGGTTCGGTACCACGCCCATCACCGCCGCGGGGCGCCCGGTGCCGGGGCCCGGCCGACCGGGTGCTGACGCCAGCCTCGAACGGCAGCGGTGGCTCGTGCCAGGGCTGCTGGGCGTAGGCGTCCTGGTCGAACAGCTCGTCGTCGCTGTCGATGGCCACCGGCCGGGTGTGCGCCTTCTGCCGGCGCGACGGTGGCCGCACCGCGGGACTGGCCTCCTGCGCGCGCACCGTCTCTGCCCGGCCGGGGTTGGGCACCGCGGTCAGCCGGGGCGGCGCGCCGCCCGGCCAGTCCGGCGCCCAGTCCCCGTCGGTGGATTCGGCAATCGGCTCCGGTTCGACGACCGGCGGGGGTGGCAGCAGTGCTGCCACCGGGCGGTCGGACAACAGGTCGGCAGCGATGTCGTCCAGTGCCGAGACGGTCCGGTTGGCCAGCGCGAAGGAGAACTTGGCCTGCACGTCCCGCTCGTAGGAGCGGAACCGCGAGGTGACCGTCCAGCCGCCGTCCTCGCGCCGGAAGGCGTCCCAGCGTGTCGCGGTCGGGTCGACGTTGTGCCGGGCCAGCCGGGCATCGACCAGCTCGCCGAACGGGACCAGCTGGCCGTCACCGCCCCGCCTGGCCCTGGCCCGGCGGGCCTCGTCGGTGACCCGGTGCCGTTCCTGCAGCACGGGCAGCGCGAACCGCATCACCCGCTCCAGCGGGATGCCGGCATCGGCGGCGAGCCCCTCGGCGCTCTCGCCGGACCGGACGCGGACCTGGATCTCGCGGGGCGACGGAGTCGGTCCCTTGCTCTCAACCGGCGCGGGCTCGGGCTGCTGCTCGGGCGATTCGGTGGTCAGGGTGCGCAGCCGCTCGTCCAGGGCCAGGGTGAACCGCTCGCCTTCGGGAGTGCCTGCGTTGATCGCTTCCACCACCAGGGACGCACCGTCCTCTCCGGGACCGACCAGACGCAGCTCTCGCATGCCGCGACGATACGGTCACCGGCGGCAGATCGGGACTGTCCACGCCGTGTGACGGCCGGACAGATGTGCAGCCACCCGGGGTAGCCACCTGACCGGGCGGGTTGCCCCATCGTGCCGCTGCTCGGGCACCCCCGGTCAGGCCAACCGGGGCACCAGCCAGTCGATGCACGCGGTCAGCGCGGAGACGTCGTCGGGATCCACCGCCGGGTACATGCCGATCCGCAACTGGTTGCGGGCCAGGCCCCGGTAGGACTCGGTGTCGACGATGCCGTTGGCGCGCAGCGCCGCGGCCAGCCGGTCGGCCGGCACGTCGGCCACGAAGTCGATGGTGCCCACCACCGAGCTGCGGACGGCCGGGTCGGCGACGAACGGCGTGGCGAAGCCCGACGCGGTGGCCCAGGAGTACAGCCGGGTGGCCGACTCGGCGCTGCGCGCGGTGCTCATAGCCAGCCCGCCCCGGTGCAGCAGGTCCTCGACCTGGTGGGCCAGCAGCCACAGGGTGGCGATCGCCGGGGTGTTGTAGGTCTGGTCCTTGGCGCTGTTGTCCACGGCGGTGGCCAGGTCCAGCGACGGCGGGATCCAGCGCCCCGAGGCGCGCAGCTCGGCCACCCGGTCCAGGGCGGCGGGGGAGAAGAAGGCGATCCACAGGCCGCCCTCGCCGGCGAAGCCCTTCTGCGGCGCGAAGTAGTAGACGTCGCTCTGCCCGACGTCGACCGGCAGCCCCGCCGCCCCCGAGGTGGCGTCCACCAGGTGCAGGGCCTCGGCTCCGGCCACTCGCCGGACGTCGAGCATCACGCCGGTCGAGGTCTCGTTCTGCGGCCAGGCGTAGGCGTCGATGCCGGGCTCGTACTCCGGGTAGGCCGCGGTGCCCGGTTCGGCGGACCGGACGCTCGGCTCGGCGAGGAACGGGGCGCCGCGGGTGACGGCGGCGAACTTGGCCGAGAACTCGCCGATGCTGACGTGCTGGCTGCGCTCGCGCACCAGGCCGAAGGCGGCGGCGTCCCAGAAGGTGGTCGAGCCGCCGTTGCCGAGCACCACCTCATAGCCGGCCGGCAGCCGGAACAGCAGGCCCAACCCGACCCGGATCCGGTTGACCAGTGACTTCACCGGTGGCTGGCGGTGCGAGGTGCCCAGCACCCGGCCACCACGCTCACCGAACCGGCGCAGCAGGTCGGCGGGCACCTTGGACGGGCCGGAACCGAACCGGCCGTCGGTGGGCAGCAGGTCGGCGGGGATGACCGGGAACGGTTCGGGGCTCACCGTGCCATTCTCCCCAGCCGCCCCCGGTGGCGAACAGCGGCGGTAACTGCGCACGGGGGAAGCTGTGCCGGCCGGCCGGCCGGGGACACGATCGCTGCCGACCCCTTGGCGTCCGGCAGCGGGCGGCGGGTGCGTGCCGAGAGGACCCCCGATGGCCGATTACGCCATGACCATCGACGGGATCGGAGTCGGCGGCGCCGATTTCGCGGTGGTGAACCCGGCCACCGCGCGGGTCATCGCCCGGGCGCCGGCCTGCACCGCCGACCAGCTGGACCAGGCGATGGCCGCTGCGGTGAAGGCGCTGCCGATCTGGAGCCGGGCCGACGACGTCCGGCGGGCGGTGCTGCGCGAGGCCGCCGGCACGGTGCTGGCCTCGGTGACCGAACTCGCCCGGCTGGTCACCGCCGAGCAGGGCAAGACCCGCTCGGAGGCGGTCGCCGAGGTGCGGGCCGCCGGCCGGTGGCTGCGCTACTACGCCGGCCTGGACGTCCCCCGCGAGGTGGTGCGGGGGCGGCGCTCGGTGGCCGAGGTGTGGCACCGGCCGCTCGGGGTGGTGGCGGCGATCCCGGCGCGCAACTACCCGATCGCGCTGGCGCTGGCCAAGGTCGGACCGGCGCTGCGGGCCGGCAACACCATGGTGCTCAAGCCGTCGCCGTACACCCCGCTGGCCACCCTGGAGCTGGGCCGGTTGCTGAGCGAGGTGCTGCCGCCCGGGGTGCTGAACGTGATCAGCGGGCCGGAACCGCTCGGTGCCCAGCTGGTCAACCACCGCACGCCCGGTGTGGTCAGCTTCACCGGCTCGACGGCCACCGGCCGCTGGGTGGCGGCCGCCGCCGGGGCGGCCCTCAAGCGGGTGGCCCTGGAACTCGGCGGCAACGACCCGGCGATCGTGCTGGACGACGCCGACCCGGACACGATCGCCGACGCGCTGTTCTGGGCCGCGTTCGCCAACAACGGCCAGCGCTGCCGGGCGGTCAAGCGGGTGTACGTGGCCCGCTCGCGCTACCACGAGCTGGTCGAGGCGCTGGCCGCCCGTGCGCGGGCGGTACGGGTCGGCAACGGCAGCCAGCGCACCAGCCAGCTCGGACCGGTCGGCACCCGGCCGCAGCTGGACCGGGTGGCGGCGCTGGTGGGCGACGCGGTGGCGCGCGGCGCGGTGGCCGTGGCCGGCGGCGGCACGCTGCGCCGGCCGGGGTACTTCTTCGCCCCGACGATCCTGGCCGGGGTGTCCGACGGGGTCCGGGTGGTGGACGAGGAGCAGTTCGGCCCGGTGCTGCCGGTGATCTGCTACCGCGACCTGGACGAGGCGGTGCGGCGTGCCAACGGCACCGGCCACGGGCTGTCGGCGTCGGTGTGGTCGGCGGACGAGGACCGGGCCGCCGCGGTGGCGGCCCGGCTGGACGCCGGCTGGGTGACGGTCAACGCCCATGCCGGCGGGATCCGTCCGGACCTGCCGTTCAGCGGTCATCCGGCGGGTGATCTCGGGGTCGGGAACGGCCGCTGGGGGTTGGCGGGCTACACCGGCGTGCAGGTGTTGAGCCGACCAGCCCGCAACGCCGAAGGTGCACCGGTCTCCGACTGATGCGACGGTCGTGGGAGCAGCGGTGGCCCGAGCTCGCCGGTCGCTGCGTGCGGTTCCTACCTCTGACCGACCGAAAGTGAGAATGACTCAATGACTGCGACCACGGCACCCCCCGCCAGTGCCATTCCCACCGCCGCCGACCAGCAGGCGATCGCCGCGGTGCCCGCCCGGATGGTGGCGGCCTGGGCGGCGCACGACGCCGACGCCTTCGCCGAGCTGTTCATCGAGGACGGCACCATGATGCTGCCGGGCCTGTACAAGAAGGGCCGCGACGACATCCGCGCGTTCATGGCGGCGGCGTTCGCCGGGCCGTACAAGGGCAGCCGGGTCACCGGCACCCCGGTCGAGATCAAGCCGCTGCACGCCCGCGCGGTCGCGCTGATCACCCAGGGCGGCGTGATCCCGGCCGGCGAGACCGAGCTGCCGGCCTCCTCGGCCATCCGGGCGTCCTGGATCCTGGTCAAGCGCAACCGCAAGTGGCTGCTGGCGGTCTACCAGAACTGCCCGCGGGACCCGGCCGCCTGAGCCTGCCGGTCTCACCCGGTCGTGACCAGGTCTGGCCGGCTGTCCGGCCAGACCTGGTCAGGGGCCCGCCCGGGCTTGGTCAGGCCTCCACCGCCGACGGGGCGTCGCTGCGACCGGCCGAGCCGATCCCACCGGTCAGCGGGGGTACCCGGGTCATCCGGTAGCCCGCCAGCACCACGAGCAGCACGCCCACGCCGGCCAGCGCGAGGGTCGAGACCGTCACCGCGTGCTGGAAGGCGGCCGTCGCGGCGGCGTTGCGCCCGACGTCGGTCAGCGGCCCGGTGATCGCGGCCGCGATGATCGTGCCGGTGACGGCGAGGCCGATGGTGCCGGCGATCTCCTGGCTGGTGTCGCTCATCGCCGCGCCGGTGGAGACCCGGTCCTCGGGCAGTCCGCGCACCACGGTGATACCCGCGACGGTCAGCACGATGCGCATGCCGGCCGAGACCAGCACCAGCGCGAGTGCGATCCACAGGTAGGAGTGCCGGCCGAGCAGGCCGTAGACGACCATCCCGACGATCACGGTCACGGCGGCGAGCCGCGCGGCACGGGGTGCGGTCACCCGGTCGACGAAGCGCTCGACGAACGGCCCGACCGCCAGCAGGGTGAGCACCTGCGGCAGGTTGCCCAGCGCGGCCTCGGCCGGCGACCAGCCGCGCACCAGTTGCAGCTGCAGGGTGACGGTGTAACCGATCGCGGCCATCCCGAGCCCGACGCCGGTCTCGTAGGCCAACCCGGCCCCCACCGTGGGCAGCTTGATCATGCCCAGGTCGAACAGCGGGTGCGGCGTGCGCTGCTCGTGCCGGACGAAGGTCACCGCACACCCGATGGCCGCGACGCCGGCCAGCACGGTCGGCAGTGCCCAGCCGTCATCGACGGCCAGGGTGGCAGTCCACAGCAGCAGCACGATGGTGGCGGTGCCGAGCACCCCGCCGATGATGTCCAGCGGCGGCAGCTCCGTCTCGCGGGGCCGGTCGCCGGGGATGCCGAAGCGGATGCAGGCGATGGCCAGCACCGCCACCGGTACGTTCGCCACCAGCAGCACCTGCCAGGGCGCCACCTGCAGCACCAGGCCGCCGAGTGTGGGCCCCGCGGCCAGGCCGACCAGCCCGACCGTGGTGATCGCGGTGGTCGCGCGCATCAGCAGGCCGTCGGAGTCGAACAGCCGGAAGCACAGCGCCATCGTGCCGGGCGCGGTCATGGCCGCCGCGGCGCCGGCCACCATCCGCACGGCCACCAGTTCCGCCGGGGTCTGTACCAGCAGCACGGCCAGGCTCGCCAGCCCGAACACGCTCAGCCCGAGCAGCATCGAGCGTTTCGCGCCGTACCGGTCGGCCAGGGCGCCCAGGGTCATCATCAGGCCGCCGAAGACCAGCGAGTAGCCGGTCACCACCCACTGCAGGTCGGTGGCCGAGGCGTGCAGGTCGCGGGCGATGGTCGGCAGCGCCACGGTGAGCACGCTGTTGTCGAGCATCTCGACCAGGAACACCACCGACAGTCCCAGGATGGCGGGCCATACCGCGCGCAGGGATGATGCGTGGGCGTTGCCGGGCTCGGCCGCTGCCGGTGTCTCGTCGGGGGTCATGGGGCTCCTGAGCTAGTGGTACGTCCTTCGATGGAATAGCATTCCAGTTGTGCCAATATTATGGAATCGCGTTCCAGTATGTGTCAAGATGCGGCGATGACCCCTCCGGCGACCAGAGCACGGCGGCCGGTCGCGCTGTCCCAGCAGGTCGTGGTGGCGACCGCGGCCGACCTGCTCGACGAGCACGGTGAGCGGGGTTTCACCTTCAAGCTGCTCACCGAACGGCTGCGCACCGGTGCCGGGGCGGTCTACTGGTACGTCACCGGCCGCGACGAGCTGGTGGCGCTGGCCGCGGACCGGGTGCTGGCCGACGCGCTCGCCGCCGGGGCGGCCGGAGCGGCCGGCCGCGGCCCGGAGGAGTCCCTGCGCGCGCTGGCACTGGCCGTCTACGACGCGCTCTCGGCGCACCCGTGGGCGGTCGCCCAGCCCGCGTTCCTGTCCGAGCAGCCGAGCGCGCTGCGGCTGCTGGACCGGATCGGCACGCTGGTCACCACCGGCGACCAGCCCCGGGCGCGACGCTTCCTGCTGGCTACCGTGGTTGCCAACTACGTGCTCGGGGTGTCCGGGCAGGACGCGGTGCGCCGGCCGGTGGGCGAGCACCGCAGCCGCGAGGCGGCCCTCGGCGCGGAGGGCGAGCGCTGGCAGGCCCTCGACCCCGAGCAGTTGCCGTTCGTCACTGCCATCGCGCCCGAGCTCGCCGGTCACGACGACCGCGAGCAGTTCCTCGCCGGCCTGGACCTGTTGCTGGCCGGACTGCGCGCCACCCGGGAGCGGGAGCCTGGTCAGCTGCCCAGCACCCGGCGCAGGTAGTCGTTGCCGAACCGGCGGTCCGGGTCGTACCGGTCGCGTACCTCCAGGAACTCCGAGAACAGCGGGTAGGCCGGCGCCAGATCCTCGGCGGTGCGGTAGTGCAGCTTGCCCCAGTGCGGACGGCCGCCGACCTCGCGGGCGATCGCCTCCACGGCGGAGAAGTAGGTCTCGTGCGGGCGCAGGTGGTACTGGCGTACCGCGATGTGGCAGCTCTCCCGGCCGAACGACG
>CAWCNK010000008.1:0-342667 GCA_963796905.1 uncultured Actinomycetota bacterium
AGTCGGTGACCGACTTCGCCGCTTGTGCGGAGAACCTGGCGCACGGCTTCGGCGCGATGCTGTGCCGGGTCCGCACCGCCAAGCCCGGCGCGGTGGTGCTGGAGTTCATCCGCCGCGACGCCCTCGCCGTCCTGGTCCCCGCCCAGCCCGTCCCAGCTAACCCGGACCTGACGGCGCTGCCGGTCGGCCGCCGCGAGGACGGCCTGCCCTGGCTCGTCGGACTCCACGGCACCCATGTCCTGATCGCGGGCGCGACCGGCGCGGGGAAAGCCTCGCTGCTGTGGGGGCTGGTCCGGGCCATGTTCCCGCTGATGCGGACCGGCCTGGTCAAGGTGCTGGCCGCCGATCCCAAGCTGATGGAGCTGGCCTTCGGCCGGGTGATCTTCGAGTCCTACGGTGCTTATGCCGCCGACCCCGCCGCGATCGCCGACCTGCTCGACCAGGCGGTCGCCGACATGCAGGACCGGGCCCGCCGGTTCGCCGGACGCCAGCGCGACCACACCCCCACGACCGACCCGTTCACCGTGGTCCTGGTCGATGAGGTCGCGTTCCTGACCGCCTACCAGCCCGACCGGGCGCTCAAGACCCGGATCATGTCCGCGCTGGCCACCCTCACCACCCAAGGACGCGCCGTCGGCTACGCGTGGTGGCCGCGCTGCAGGACCCGCGCAAGGACGTGCTGACCATCCGGAACCTGTTCCCGGACCGGATCGCCATGCGGCTCGATGAACCCGAACAGGTGGACATGGTGCTGGGCGATGGCGCCCGGGACCGCGGCGCGGCCTGCGAGCTGATCTCCCGGACCCGGCTGTCGGCGCCGGGGTGGCGTTCGTCCGGCTGGAGTCTGACCCGGACCCGGTGCGGGCCCGCGCCGGATGGGTCACCGACGCCGACATCCGCGACCTGGCCAGCCAGTGCATCGCCGATCGGGTCGACTGGGAGGAGGAGGCGGCATGACCACGACATCACCGCGTGGCGGACCGATGAGCCGTGCCCGGTCTGCGCGACCGGCCTGATCCTGCACGACAACGGAGCCCCGGCGCTGCGGGCTGAGTGCCGACTGTGCGGCTGGTCCGACACCTGGACCGGCGACCAGGCAGACGGAGGTGACCAGTGACCGAACCGGCTGCCCCGGCTGTGAGGACGACGCGGGCCGAGCGGATGACGATGCCGCTGGCCCGGCAGGTGGTCAAGGACCTGGCCGTCGAGCACGGCGCGTGCATCCGCCCGATCCAGCTCCGCCGCACCAACCTGGATACCGGCGAGGTGGATCAGGTTCTCGTCCCGTGCGGGCACACCCTCGCCCACGTCTGCCCGTCCTGCGCCGACCGGGCTAAGACCCTGCGCGCTGTCCAGTGCCGGGAAGGCTGGCACCTCGAGGACGAACCCGACCTGACCCCCGACCCGGCGACGGAGGACCAGCAGTGGTGGGTGACGATGCGCGCCGAGGCCCAGCAGCTCCGCGACCAGGCCGACGAGGACGGCCAGGACACTGCCGACTTCGATGAGCTCATCGGTGAGCTGGATGAGGAGATCACCCGGTCCGGCGTGCGCGGGAACGTCGCTCCCTGCGGGCAAGCCTGCCCGGCGGCACCGGTCGACCCGCCGCCGCCAGGACGCCCCGGACCTGCCCCGCCGCCAGGTCAGCCCCCGCACGTCGGGCAAGACCTACACCGCGCCGGACGGCAAGACGTTCCGCCCGTCCATGTTCATCACCCTGACCTGCCCGTCCTACGGACGGGTCGACCACCAGGGCGTCCCGGTCGACCCGGCCGCCTACGACTACGACCAGGCCGCCCGGGACGCGCTGACGTTCGCCGCGCTGTTCGACCGGTTCATCCAGAACCTGCGCCGCTACCTCGGCCATGACGTGCAGTACTTCGCCGCCGTCGAACCCCAGCGCCGCCTCGCCCCGCACATCCACATCGCCATCCGGGGCACCATCGCCCGGTCCGAGCTGCGCCGGGTCCTCGCCGCCACCTACCACCAGGTCTGGTGGCCCGACACCGGCGTCAGATACCGCGACGGCGACGAGCTGCCCGTCTGGCACGACCAGGTGGGCGGGTACGTCGACCCGGCCACCGGCGAGGTGCTGCCGACCTGGGATGAGGCCCTGGACGCCATCAGCCCCTACGACCTGCCCTGGCACGTGGCCCGGTTCGGGGACCGGTTCGACGCCCAGGGCGTGATCGCCGGATCACCGGACGCGGCCCGGTGCATCGGCTACCTGACCAAGTACCTCACCAAGCAGGTGGGCGGCTGCCACCAGGCCACCACCGGCGCGCAGCAGGATCACGCGGCCCGGCTGGCCGAGGCGCTGCGGTATCAGCCGTGCTCGCCGCGGTGCGCGAACTGGCTGCGGTACGGCATCCAGCCGAAGAACGCCCGGCCCGGCCTGGCGCCTGGCCGGTGCAAGGGCAAGGCCCACGATGCTGATCATCTCGGCTACGCCGGGCGGCGGGTCCTGGTCTCCCGCAAGTGGTCCGGCAAGACCCTGGCCGACCACCGCGCCGACCGGAAGGAATGGCTGCTGCGGACCCTCGGTGTTTCGGCAACCGACCCGGCCCGGTACGCCTGGGAACCCGTCGCCCCGTCTGATCCGGACCACATGGAACACGCCCGGCGGATGCTGCACGTCGTAGCCGACCGGCTCCGATGGCAGACCGCGCTAGCCGAAGCCAGACGCAGAGCCGCGATGCCACCGGACGGTGATCTTCCGGCAACCGGGAGGGCAGCGTGATGGCCGGGTCGGCTAAGGGCCGGATGGATCGGCTGCTGACGGTGGCTCAGGTGGCTGAGCTGCTGGGGACAACGGAGCGGTTTCCGCGGCGGCTGATCGCGGAGCGGCGGATCAGGTTCGTCCGGGTAGGCCGTCATGTTCGTATCCCGGAGTCGGCGGTGCGCGAGTTCGTGGCGGTAAGCACGGTCGAGCCTGTCCGGGTCCGGTGGCGGGCCGGGAAGGTGGTGGCGTGAGTGGCTGGGAAGCGCCGCCGGTTCGGCTACGTGCGCAAGTTGCCGTCTGGCCGGTATCAGGCATCCTTTGTCGGGCCGTCCGGGTTGCGGCAGGCGGCGCCTGGCACGTTCAAGACCAAGACGGACGCTGACCGGTGGCTGGCAGCGGCCGAGGCGGATATCTCGCGGGGGACGTGGCTAGCGGAGGACCTGGGCCGGGAGACTTTCGGCAACTATGCCCGGGGGTGGCTGCGGGATCATCCGACGATGGGGCCGCGCTACCGGGAGACCTGCGAGCGGAATCTGCGGTTGCACCTGGCTCCGCTGGCTGATGTGCCGCTGCGGGCGTTGACTCCGGCGGTGGTCCGGGAGTGGTATGCCTCGGCGCTGCGGGGGAGCGGCGGCCGGACGTCGATCATGCAGGCATACCGGTTCTTGCGGGCGATGATGAATACCGCTGTCCGTGATGGCGCGGTGGTCAAGAATCCGTGCCAGATTCCGGGCGCTGGCTCGGACCGGGCGAAGGAGCGGCCGATCGCCACTCCGGGCGAGGTGGTGGCATTGATAGAGGCGATCACGCCGCGGTACCGGGCTGCGGTGCTGCTGGCGGCGTGGTGCGGCCTGCGCCGGGGCGAGGTAATCGGCTTGCGCCTGGCAGATGTGGACCTGGCCGCCGGGACGGTGACGGTCCGCCGGAGCCGTGTCGAGCTGCTGGAGAATATCCGGGCCGCGTTCGACGCCGAGCCCAAGACGGACGCAGGCAAGCGGACCGTGGTGATCCCGCCGCACGTGGTGCCGGTGCTGGCCGAGCACATGGCCAGGTGGGCGGGGCCGGATCGGGTATTTGTGGGCCGTGATGGCCGTCCGATGCGGGGGATGCGGTCCGGCAGGCTTTTGACCGGGCTCGCCGCAAGGCTGATATGCCGGGGTTCCGGTTCCATGACTTGCGGCATACCGGCCAGACGCTGGCGGCGGCTACGGGGGCAACGGTCAAGGACCTGATGCGGCGGCTCGGTCACGCCTCGCCGGCGGCCGCGTACCGGTACCTGCACGCGGTCGATGGCCGCGATGCCGAGATCGCCGCCGCGCTGTCGGCACTGGCGGCTCACGGTGACCCGCGAAGCTCCCAAGTCGATCGTGGTCAAGCACTGATGTCGCACGCGGATCGCACACCGGGGGTAGTCAAAGGCAGTGAGCTGGGATGACGCTACTCGCTGAAAAGCCATGTGTCCCCGGTGGGGGCGTCGCGCGAGCGCGAAAATCCGGACTGGTGCGGCGAGGCGCCGGGGCTGGGGTTGCTGCCGCCTGGTGGTGCTGCTGGCGGATTTCGCTGATGGCAGGGGCGCGGGAGACTGGGGGCGGGGCTGCCCGTTCCGAAGCCGGCCCTTCCGTGGCATCCGAGTCCGTTGAAAAGCCTGGCGCCGGGGTCCTGACCTTGACGGGTCGCGCATTGTGCTACGAGCACGCCGGTCAGCTTTTCGTTTTCCGACCGGGACCCCAGCGGGCAGCCCGCCGTTGCCGCAAGCTAGCCGGAGGAGGTGACCTGGCTGTGGAGGAACCGCAGGAGGTCCAGGACGAGGAGTACGAGCGGGTCTGGGAGCGGGTCGCCGCGGTCGATGTGGCCAAGGCGTCCGGGGTGGTGTGCACCCGGGTGCCGGACGAGGACCGGCCGGGCCGGCGCCGCACGCGGGTGTGGACGGTGACCGCGACGGTGAACGCGGTGACCGAGCTGGGCGATCATCTGCGCTGCCACCGGATCGAGGTGGTCACGCTCGAGTCCACGAGCGACTACTGGCGCATCTGGCACGTGGTGCTGGAGGCCGCCGGGCTGAAGGTGCAGCTGGTCAACGCCCGGTCGGTGAAGAACGTGCCGGGCCGGGCGAAAACCGACAAAAAGGACGCGGTGTGGCTGGCCAAGCTGACCGAGCGGGGCATGCTGCGGCCGTCGTTCGTGCCGCCGTCGGACATCCGGCGGCTGCGGGAGTTCACCCGGCTGCGCGCCGACCTGGTGCACGAGCGGACCCGGTACTGGGCGCGGCTGGAGAAGCTGCTCGAGCGGGCGCTGATCAAGATCTCCGCGGTGGCCTCCAGCCTGGACACCGACTCTACCCGGGCGATGATCGAGGCGCTGATCGCCGGGCAGCGCAACCCGAAGGTCCTGGCGGACCTGGCCATCGGCAGGATGCGGCGCCAAGCGCGCCCAGCTGGCCGAGGCGCTGGACGGCCGGTTCGAGCCGCACCACGGCGAGCTGGCCCGCATCCTGCTGGACCAGATCGACGCCCTGACCGCCCAGATCGACCAGCTGACCGCCCGGGTCAGCGAGCTGATCGCGCGATCCCCGCCGCGCAGGGCATCGACGCCGACGGCACCACCGGCCCGGGCGCCGGCACCGGCTCCGGCGCCGCCGGTACTGCCCGCCGTGGCCCGGCTGGATGAGATCACCGGCTGCGGCATCATCGCCGCCCAGGCCGTCATCGCCGAGATCGGCCTCGACATGACCGTCTTCGGCACCCCCGGCCGGCTCGTGTCCTGGGCGAAACGCTGCCCGCAGACCCGCCAGTCCGGGACGAAGACCACCACCGGCAAGGCCGGCAAGGGCAACCCCTAGCTCAACGGCATCCTCGGCGAGATCGCCGCCTCCGCCGCCCGGACCGACACCTTCCTCGGCGAGCGCTACCGCCGGCTGGCCCGGCGCCGCGGCAAACGCAAAGCCATGGTCGCTATCGCCCGCTCCGTCCTGGTCATCATCTTCCACCTGCTCGCCGACCCCGAAGCCCGGTTCCACGACCTCGGACCCGGCTACTACGACACCCACATCGACAGGCAGCGCAAGATCCGCAACCACGTCCGCCAGCTCCAGGCCCTCGGCCTGACCGTCACCCTCACCCCCGGGGAAGACGCCGCCTGACCCAGGCTGCCGTCCCCTAGCCTCACAGGCCCTGACCGACCGCACCAGCCAGGGCCGGCTGCCGCGCGCCCACTAAAGGTGAGATTTACCGGTCAGCGGAAGGTCGCCGTGCAATTAGCGTGCAATTAACCAGGATCATGAGGGGGCACTCACGGCTACTGACGGTCCCCGAAGTCGGCTGCTCAGCGGGTCTTATGGGCCGCGATCTGTCCGATTCCTAAGTGGTCTCGCCCGTAAGTTCGTCGGGGGTTGGATCCAGGCAGTGGGGTCGTTGAGATAGAGGCCGCAGGCGGTGTCGAGGGCGTCTTGACAGGTGCCGACGGGCAGGCCGGTGGGGAAGATCGATTCGTCGTAGTCGTCGTGGCTGGCGCGGTAGATCGCGAACTGCCACTGGCTGGCGGAGCCGACATACCGCAGCCGGCACAGCTTGAGCATGGTGCCGTCGGTCAAAGTCGGCGTCGACGTAGCTGAAGTTCCCGCGGTGGCGGATGTGCAGGCTAGCGATCTGCGGCCAGCGTTCGCGGGCCCGGGCGCGCAGCCGCTGTTCCAGGGAGGCCTTGGTGGAGTCTGGATACGGGCCACGGCAGTCATCTTCTCCTGGCGTCTGGTGCCATCACGGTTGCCTGGTGCCGGGAACTGGCGCGGGTACGGCATAAAGACCAGCGGTTACGGCGTATAGAACGCATGCCTATGCCAAGCCCATACCAGATTGCCCTGTCCGGCGACGAGCAGGCCGTGCTGACGGCCCGGGCCCGGTCGGTGCGCGGGTCCTACCGCGACCGGCTGCGGGCCAAGATCGTGCTCGCCGCGGCGGCCGGCCTGGACAACGCCGCGATCGCCGCCGAGCTGGGAGTGTGCACCGACACGGCCCGCAAGTGGCGCCGCCGGTTCGCGGTGGGCCGGCTGGCCGGGCTGGCCGATGCCCCGCGCAGCGGCCGCCCGCCGGTGTTCACCGCCGCGGACCGGGCCGAAGTCGTCGCGCTGGCCTGCGCGCTGCCGGCCGAGTCCGGGGTGCCGCTGTCGCGGTGGAGCGGCCCGGACCTGGCCCGCGAACTGTCCGCCCGCTGCCAGCTCGCGGTCTCGGCCTCCACCATCCGCCGGTGGCTGGCCCGCGACGCCCTCAAGCCCTGGCAGCACCGGTCGTGGATCTCCGTCCGCGACCCGCAGTTCGCGGCCAGGGCCGCCCCGGTGCTGGACCTGTACGCCAGGATCTGGGACGGCCGGCCGCTGGGCCCGGACGACTACGTGATCTGCGCCGATGAGAAGACCTCCATCCAGGCCCGGTGCCGCTGCCACCCCACCCTGCCACCCGGGAAAGCCCGCGCGATGCGGGTGGAGCACGACTACGACCGCGGCGGCGCGCTGGCCTACCTGGCCGCCTGGGACGTGCACCGCGGACAGATCGCCGGCCGGTGCGAGGACACCACCGGGATCGCGCCGTTCGCCCGGCTGGCGGAGCAGGTGATGACCACCGAGCCGTACGCCAGCGCGGACCGGGTGTTCTGGATCGTCGATAACGGATCCTCCCACCGCGGCGCCGCCTCCATCCAGCGGATGGCTCAGGCATGGCCGAACGCGCAGCTGATCCACCTGCCCGCGCACGCATCCTGGCTGGACCAGGCGGAAATTTATTTTTCCGTCGTGCAGCGCAAAGTCCTCACCCCCAACGACTTCACCGACCTGGACCAGCTCCGCGACCGCCTCGCCGCGTTCGAGGCCCGCTACAACGCCATCGCCCGGCCGTTTGACTGGAAGTTCACCCGTGCCGATCTCAGCGACCTGCTCCGCCGCATCGACGCCCACGACAAGACCAAGACCCACGCCCTGGCAGCCTGACCACCATGGTCCCCCGACGAACTTACGGGCCGGACCACTAAGCTGATAGTGCGGATTCTGCTGGGTCGGCGTCGGCCGTGGCGCGATCAGCTGTGGTTAGTCTCCGGCCTCGACGGTGGCCTGGGTCATCGGCTGGTGCTTCGTGATCGCCAGCCTGTTCTGGCTAGTGAACAGTTTCGCGAGCGCCTACGGGCGCGGGATTGGCCAGGACGTTCAGAAGGGGCTGATCGACCAGCCTGAGGTCATCCTCCACGCTCACAGCCGGCTGGTCGTGGAGGCGGAGGGACTGGATCTTCCGGGCGTTCTTTGCGAAAGCTCGATCGACTCCAAGGATTACCCGTACCGGTACATCAACCTACGTCTCCTCGCCACATCGGGAGACTCCTACTTTCTCGTTCCGGTGACCTGGACCCAGGACCGGGGGATCGTGATCATCGTGAAGAAGAGCGATGTTTCGCTGCAGCTCATGGACTGGCCAGGCGTGCAGCAATGTGACACATAGAACTCGCAGCATCTGCACGAGCCGACTGACGACGGGGTCAGTTGAGGGCATACTCGACCTCATTCGGCACCCATGAAGGCCACCCTTGTAAAGAGGATGTACGGATCTGGCCCCTGCCTGCCGCGCGCGCGTTCCAGGAGCACAACCCTGAGCTTGCTAATCCTCCCGGATTCTCGCTGTGAAGGGTTCTGCCCATCGAGCCGGTCAGGTGACTCGGTCACGCGCCTTTCTGGTTTCGATGACGATGCACGGCGGTATGGATGCCTCGTCGTGGACCAGGCGGCTGGATCATGCGGCCCGGGTCAACTGCGCCGGTTTGGGTGTACAAGGGAAGTCATGGACAGATGCGCGCTTGTCCTGGGCGGCGGTGGTGTCACCGGTATTGCCTGGGAGATCGGGGTGATCGCGGGGCTAGCCGAGCTGGGTATCGACCTGGCTGCGGCTGACGTGATCATCGGGACATCGGCCGGGTCGGTTGTCGGCGCCGACATCACCTGCGGGCAGGAGCCTGAGGCGCTGTACCAGGGGCAGCTCGCGCCGCCTGATCCTGAGGCCGCCGCCCGGATCGGCTGGGGCATCATCGGCAGGCTGGCGTGGGTGATGAGCACCGGCCGGGATCCGGTGCGGGCGCGGGCGCGGATCGGCCGCTGGGCGCTGGCCGCGCACACCATGGCGGAGGCCGACCGGCGCAAGGTGTTCGAGGCCCGGCTGCCCGCCAGCGGCTGGCCCGCCCGGATGCTCAAGGTGACTGCCGTGGACGCGCGGACCGGCGAGTTCGTGGTGTTTGATTCCGCTGGTGAGGCCGGCCTGGTGGATGCGGTCGGCGCAAGTTGCGCGGTGCCCGGAATCTGGCCGCCGGTCACCATCGGGAATCGTCGTTTCATGGACGGCGGCGTGCGCTCGGTAGCCAACGCCGACCTGGCGGCCAGGTACCAGCGGGTGGTTATCGTGGCGCCCGTAGCCCAGGGCATCGGGCCGCTCATGCCCAGTCCCGGCCGGCAGGCTGGCGCGCTGGCTGCGGCCGGAGCCCGTGTCGCGCTCGTGCGGCCGGACCGCGCGGCCATGCGGGCCATCGGCCGCAACGTGCTTGACGTGTCGCGCCGGGCAGCGGCGGCGAGGGCCGGCCGGGCCCAGGCAGCGGCCGAAGCGGCCGCGGTCCGGGCAGTCTGGCAGGCCGACGGCGGGCCGGTCGCCTCCTAGCCGTCAGGCCATTCGTACGCCAGCATCGACAGTCACCCTCATCCGGCGGCGACCTCCAGGTCGGTCACGCCACACCGGCTCGAATCCGCCGTCAACAGGTACGCCCACAGATGACATCAAACTGGACGATGGAGAAGGCCAGGGAGAACGCGCGCCAAGCCGCCGTGCGGCGCGGCTCACGAGCGTGAGTTCGCTGCGGTCGCGGCCGCGCATAAACAGGTGTTATGTATCGCGGGGGTCTTGCCTGGGATCCCCGGGATCTCCTCGGATCTGGCTGGACGCAACCGCGACGCTAGGAGAGCGCGACGCCGGTGAGCGCGGCCAGCCGGTCCATCAGCTGGTCCTGGAAAGCCGGGTCACGGGCTTGTGCTGCGGGCGCCTGTCGCTGCCGGTGGTACCAGTAGCCGCCGCTCACGGTTGCGGCGGCGTCATTGCTGACGGCGAGCCATGTCTGGGTGAGATAGCCCATCTGCAGATCGCCGGTTGCCGTGGGGCCGCCCATCTTGGTCGGGACCCAGCCCGGATCGACGGCGTTGCTGAGTACCTCCGGCCAGACGCGCGCGAGGGTGAGCGCGAGCGCGGTTATGTGGAGCTTGCTCTCGGAGTACGCCTGGGCGGCGTTCCAGGACCGGCTGGTCCAGTCGATATCCCGCAGGGACCCGGCACCGGCGTGATGCAGCCCGCTGCTGAGGTAGATGAGCCGATCCGGGCGGCCGATCAGCGCAGTGAGCATGTAGGGCGCGAGGGCGTTCACCGCGAGAGTCTTCGCGTGACCTTCGGCGGTTGTGGCGCGAGACGGCTCGAGGAAGACGCCGGCATTGTGGATAACGGCGTCCATCCGGCCGATCTGGTTCACCTGACCGGCGAGTTCCCGGGTCTCGGCTGCGCTGCTCAGGTCGCCGATGACCACTCCCGCCGCGTCCGCGGCGAGGTCGCTGAGCGCCGCCGCCCGCTCGCGAGTGCGGGCGTGGAGGACAACGTCATGGCCCTCACCCATGAGGGCACCGGCGGCGGCGCGGCCGAGTCCGTCGGTGGAGCCGGTGATGAAGATACGGGGCACGGGATAATTCTTCCGCCGGTGGTGTGCTGGCACCGATCAGCGGCGCGGGGCACATGGCATCCAGACCCGGATTATCGCAGCCGGGCCGGCGAGATTGATTGCGCGGAACCGGCTTGGATCCAGACTCAGGCGTGGACCTGCGAGCCCACGCCGAGGTCCAGGCGGACCGACTCAAGGATGACGAACGTCGTGCTCGCCGTGTAGACGTCGGCAGCGGCTAGGACCCCGAGGTACTTCTTGATGACAGGCCCGGAGGCGTAGGCGACCACCGCGGCCAGGTACTGCTGGGACGCAGCCCACACGTTGTTCCCGTACTTGGCGAAGTACGGGGTCGGGTCGACCGTCGCCAGGGCCTTCTTGACGCCATCGATGATGTCGTTCACGTACTGCTGGTAGAGCACCATGTCGGCGCGGGTGCCCAACCGGCCTATGTGGCCTCCGATGAAGTGCTTCCACGGGTAGGCCATGGCCGTGTCTGGGGCGGCGATGGAACCCGGGACGTCCTCGTTCAGGTTGAAGCTGTCGAACGGCACCCAGCGGGGCAGGAAGATGTCGACCAGCATGAGCGTGTCGTGGTCGGGAAAGTGGATGTAGCTGTTGTCCGGGGTGTGGTTGGTGCCGTGCCACGCGAGGTTAACACGCTCCCCGCCCACGTTGAGTGTGTGCTTGGTCTCGAAGGTGACGTCAGGGACCGGCCGGGCCGGGTCGTTCTCGCTTGCCAGCAACTGCTTGGCCTGGACCTGCCCGATCCGCACCACGTGTTTCCCGAACAGCGACGAGCCGCCGATGTGGTCGGCGTGGTGGTGGGAGTAGACCAGATGGGTCACCTTGTTCGACACCCCGTTTTCGGCGGCGATCTGGTCGATGGCGCGCTGCAGGTTGTGCCCGATCGACGGGGGCGCGTCGAACAGCACGACCCCGTCGCGGGTAGTAAGGAACGCCGCCTGATAGGCACTGTCGGTGACCCAGTACAGGTTCTTCTCCACCCGCCCCACGAAGTAGCCCTGCTCGTTGACGGCAGGACCCAGCGCTGACGGGGGGATCGGCGCGTAATCGGGCAGGGTGTCGGCAGATGCCCGGCCGGTGAGGCCCTCCCCGGCCAGCGAAGCGACCGCGGGGACGGCGGCGAGCGCCGCGCCGCGGGCGAGGAACGAGCGGCGGTTCGTAGATGACATCGTTGTTCCCTTCAAGAACGAGTCAGATGCGGGGGGTGGCAGGGTGTGATGCGGCCGGGCTAGGCGCCGTAGGCTGGCGCGGCCGCACCGCTGACGAGTGCGGCGCGGTCGCTACGAGGAAGGCGATGATGTTCGCGGCCGCTTCCGGCCGGACAGCGTGTGCCAGCACCTCCGCCGGGATGACCCGTCCGGTTTCTGGAGGTGTCAAGAAGCTGCGGGGCCCGGATACTGTGCGGGCGCAGCTCAAGGTTGTCGCCCACCTCGCGACGGATGCCCCCGGGCAGCTCGTTCAGTGCGTTCGGGGTGCGATCGACCGCCACCACCGTGAACCTGGCCCCTGCGAGCAATGTCGCCGTGGCACTGCCAAGCTCGCCCGCACCGACCACCACCGCCACGCTCTCGCCCGCGCCGCCCGACGAAGCCATGACGATCTCCCAGCCTTCGACCTATAACCGGAAGGCCGGATACCTTCCGTAGCGTCCTCAGGATCGCCGCCGGACAGGTAAGAGACCGTCACCGGATTCCGGTGATTCTCGACCGCGGCGGGCCGCACTACCTTTCAGCCAGCCCGATGTCGTCGGCACTGAACTAGGTCACCGGCAGCGGCTACCAGGTCCGGGCCTTCCTCGACCAGATCGCCAAGCCAGCTGACCCGCTGCGACCCAACGCGTCAGTCTCTGACGCCCTGCACACCATGGAGATCATCCAGGCAGTGGTGCGGTCGTCGCGCAGCGGCGGCTCGGCGGTACCGGTCAGCTGAAGGAACCTCATCGCGCCGCTCAAGCTGAGCATCTGCACCGCCTGCCCGCACGACCGCCCGCTCGCCGAAGTCCTAGAGGTGCTGAAGGCCAACTTTGGCCCGGGGGCTGCTAGAGGCAGGTAAGAGGTCATCACCGGATCGTGGTGATTCGCCGCACCGGGACAACCCGGAACGGGATGGGATCGCGGCAGCAACGGGCGGGCGATGGCTGACCGGGTGCTATGGGAGCTCGCCGGCCAGCGCGGCCGCCTCATCCTGGTCACCCGTGATCGGCACGAGCCGACCTCGCACGAGCTGACCTCGCCGGACCCGCTCGCCCGCCTGCTGACGAACCTGCCCGGCGATGTGCCTGCGGTGCTGCCAACGTCGCGATTTCCCGCTGCGCCTGCATCAGCTGCGCCTGGCAGGCGAGCTAGCCGAGGTCCGCGCTCCAGCAGGAGCGCGCGCAACCTCTCGGCCAGCAGCCGCCCACGCCCGCGGGACGTGTAAGGACGGCTTCACCTTAGCCGGGACGTCCCGGCACGTTCAGTACCGGTCCTGCCGCGCGGTAACCGCATCCTGCACTTCGACGTCGGCGAATCACATGGACCAGGCGACGACCGCGCATCAGCCCGGTCAGCAGACTGCAAAGGCGATCTCGGCGTCGACCGCCGGCGCGGAATCCGGGTAAGGCGTGTCAGCAAGGGAACGGGGTGTCCAGCCTTATCCCATCCGGCTCGTGAACTGGTTCATGTCGAAATAGTCCCGCCAGGCGTTGATCTTGCCGCCGCTGACCTCGAAGGTGCCCATGACCGGCAGCTCGAACGACTTGTAGGGGAGCTTGAAGACGTCCACCCGCTCTGTCATCACGACCGGACCATTGGCTGCGATGTTGATCACGCGGAAATCGATGCCCTCGATGCCTGGCGGGCCAGGGCGCAGGACCGAAGCGATCGTGGTGGCGATGTTCTCCCTGCCGGTGACCGGCTCCTGTGGGATGTTGTGGTAAACGGCGTCCTCAGCGAAGAATGCGGCCAGCTCGACTGCTCCCATGTTGTCGGACCACGCGGCGCAAAACCTGCGCACCACCTCGATCGGGCTTTCCATCCGGCTCCTCCTGTGGTCAAGCGGGGCTAGGGCCTGAGGACGATCTTGCCGCGGGTGTGGCGGCGTTCGAGCTCGGTGTAGGCCTCGCGGACCTGAGCCAGCGGGTAGACGTTCGCGATCGGCACCTCGAGGTGTCCGTCGGCGATCAGGCCGGCCAGCTCGGCGAGCACCTTGGCGCCCGGCCCGGCCGCTGTCCCCCCGTCAGTCTTCACCCCGTGCTTCGCGGCGGCCGCGAAATCGACGATGGTGTCGATCCGCTCGGCCGCGACGCCGAGGGCGAGGGCCAGCTCGACGTACCCGTCGCCGTAGGTGTCGATGAAGGCGTCCACGCCGCTGGGCGCGGCGGCCCTGATCCGGTCCGCGACGCCGTCACCGTACGCGACCGGGATCACGCCGTGGCTCTTCAGCCACTCGTGGTTGCTCTCGCTCGCCAGGCCGATGACCGTGGCCCCGGTACGGCGCGCGAGCTGGACGGCGAGCGAGCCGACCCCCCCGGCGGCCCCGGAGATGACGACGGTCTCGCCCTCCTCGGGCTGGACGGCGTGTACCGCCCCCCACGCGGTCGCGCCCGCGACGAACAGGCCGCCAGCTACCTCCCATGAGACCTTCTCCGGCTTGCGCGTGAGGTCGCCGGCCTCGGCCAGGACCAGCTCGGCCTGGGAGGCCCGCTTGTTCGTGAACCCGATCACCTCGTCGCCGGGGGAGAATCCGCCGGCCCCGGCGCCGACCTCCTCGACGACCCCGGCGAGGTCGCTGCCCTGCCCGGACGGGAACGTCGACGGGAACAGCTCCGCCACCGCCCCCGTGCGGATGACCGCCTCACTGGGGTTGATGCCAGCCGCCTTCACCCGTACCAGGACCTGCCCGTCCCCGGGCACCGGGCGTTCCACCTCCTCGACCCGCAACACATCGATCCCGCCGAACTCGTCGTACCTGACTGCCTTCACCATGACCTCTCTCTCCTTTGACCCGCTGAATCAGCAGCCGGACGGCGGCTGCGCCGAGATCAACTCCCGGAGCCGCCGCCGCTGCTCGCTGACGCCGCTGCCGACGGGCAAGGCTGACTGCCCCAGGATTGCTTCGAGGTTCTCTCGCTGCTCGATGCTCACGGAGGATCTCCCCTCGGTTCGATTTCGCCTGCCAGCACCCCAGACGGTCTCGCCCATGTCAATCCGCTGCTGAAATTTCCTGCTGAGTGGCGGGCCACTACCAGGCTTGCCGCCAGGCAGGTTAGGAGGCGTCACCGGATCCTGGTGATTCGCGCGACCGGAGCACCGCAGAACCGATCTCCCGCGGACGGCCGTGCATGCGCTGGTTCCGGCCAGCCTTTGCCATCGCCCTGGATAGGGCGAGCAAGCCGGCTGGCTATGACGGTTTGCGGCGGTTGTGCATAGCGTCGGTCGCCCGGTTGCCGTTCCGGTCCCCGCCCTCAGCACTAGATGGGGACGAGCGAACCGGTCGGCTACGACACCTTTCCGTGGGCGTCCACTGGCACCGATTGCATCCGCACGACCGGGTAGCGGTCGAAGTCCTGGGTGATGATCGTCCCGCCGTCGCCAAGCACGGCCTTCCCCGAGGCCGCGGCGCCGAGCGCGTACAGGTGATGGGCCTTAATGCGGGCCCAGCTTGTGCGGTGGGCACTGAGGAGTAAAGGTGACGGTATATGGGGTCTGCCTTCGCCCATGTCAAAACGCTCGTTCTGGTTGCTGCGGATGGACAGTTGCCCGCTCGGCGCTGCGACAAGCCAGGGAACGCGGGCTCAGGCAGCGAACCAGCCGCGCGCTGACCGCCGTAGCTGACCGCCGTAGGAGTTCGCATGGAGACCCAGCCATGGGAGGCGAGAAGATGACCGAACGAACCAGCGATCCCTCGCACGATGAGCCCGATGAGGCTCCGGAGGGTTTCCGCGAGCAGCCGCGCTACGCGCCGGAGGTCGAGCGTGCGTACGCGAACGACCGGATCGAGGTCACCTGGGAACCTGCGTTCTGTATCCATGTCGCCGAATGCCTTCGCGGGCTCCCCGCCGTGTTCGACAATCAGCGCCGGCCGTGGATCATCGTGGACAACGGATCGCCCGGCGAGATCGGCGACGTGATCCAGCGCTGTCCTACGGGCGCGCTGCACTTCCGCCGTCTGGACGGCGGGCCGCAGGAGCCGGTGCTGGAGGAAACTACGGTACAGGAACGCCCGAACGGCCCGTTGTTCGTCCGCGGCAACGTCAGGATCTTCGATCAGGACCACACGCTGGTCAGGCAGGACACGCGGGTGGCGCTCTGCAGGTGCGGTGCATCAGCCAACAAGCCGTTCTGCGACGGCAGCCATCGCAGGGTAGGGTTCCGGACCACGCGCGGACCGGCGTGAGCGCAGGTAGCGATGACGGGCACCGGGTGGCCGGCTTTGAGAGCGGCGCGGCTCATTGCCGCGACGGCCCGCAGCCTGTTACCAGGCCTTCGTTAGAAGAGGCGTTCACGATGCCACGGGACGCCTGCGGCGATCGCCTCCCGGAGCGCTTCGTGACCGGCCACGTGCTCAGGGCCGACGGCGGATTCACGGCACGGTGGCCCTCGCCGCCAACTGTCCGAATCCTCGCTGCCTGCAACGCCAAAACCGCGAGGTCAGTGACGTGCGGCTCGGCCGCACACCGGCAGGCCCGCGCTCGAGCAGTGGTATGCCGTACTCGGCTTCCAGGGCAGCGATGTGGCGGGAGACGGCCGACTGCGTATACCCAAGCGTGCGTGACGCCTCACCGAGGGAACCGCAGCGCACGGCCTCCCGGAAGACCTGGAGCCAGAGCATGCGCATCCTACCCATGCTAAATCGGCATGAGCTGCATGCGAAACACTCGCTACCGGAATGCCCTCGAATGCGCTTCCATGGAGTCAGAAACGAATGGAGGCAGATGTGCGGTATAGGTTGCTTGGATCGTCCGGATTGCGAGTCTCGGAATTCGCACTGGGCACGATGACCTTTGGCTAGCCCAGGTCCTGGGGTATCGACGAGCGCACCGCCAGGCTCATCCTGGACAAGTTCGCCGAAGCCGGCGGCATGTTCCTCGATACCGCGAACATCTACTCCGAGGGCAATGCGGAGGATCCTCGGTGACTTCCTTCGGTCGGACCGCGATCGGTTCGTGGTCGGCACCAAGTACACGCTGCAGACGCGGCCGGGTGACCTCAACTCGGCCGGCAACCATCGAAAGAACCTGGTGCGGTCGGTCGAGGCCAGCCTGCGCAGCATGGGCACCGAATACGTCGACCTGCTGTGGGTGCACACCCGCGAGGCATGGACGCCAGTCGTCGAGGTGATGCGTGCCCTCGATGATCTGGTCCGTTCCGGAAAGGTGTTGTACATCGGTGTCTCCGACTGGCCCGCCTGGGAGGTCGCAGAAGCCAACACAGCCGCGGAATTGCGCGGTTGGACGCCGTTCGTCGCCCTTCAGTCGCGGTACAACATGCTGGAGCGGACACCGGAAAGCGACCTGGTCCCAATGGCCGATGCCTTCGACCTTGCCGTTGTCGCGTGGGGTCCGCTCGCGGAAGGAAGGTTGACCGGCAAGTACCTCGAAGGCGGCCAAGGGCGGCTGCGTGACGACGCCGCAGAGGGGATCTTCCAGCACAGCTGGTCCGGCCCGGACGAGACGGTAGACCTCGTTGTCAGGATCGCAGGCGAATACATAGGGTGCACTCCGGCGCAGGTGGCCCTCGCGTGGCTGGCTGCCCGGCGCGGCAACATCATCCCGCTGCTTGGAGCGACGAGCGTCTCACAGCTGGACGAGAACCTAGCAGCCGCCGGCACGCACCTCGACGACGACCAACTCCGCGTACTCGACAAAGCCAGCGCACCCTCGCTGGGCTTCCCGCACGACCTGCTACAACGCGAAAACGTCACCAACGGCACGTACGGCGACCAATGGCGCCTCGTTGACGACGACCGGAGGACGAGACACCGCCGCAGCACCCACCTCTGAGCCACGACTCACTCCGAGATCACCCACGGTACGGGGGGAACCGGACCAGCCCGGGGGTGCCGTGTGCCTGCGGCCCGGGCTTGCCCGCGGTCAGCTGCGGTGGGCCGCCCGGCAGCTGACGCCCGCCGGGTGCTCACATCGTGTACCGGAGATTGCGAGCCGCGCGACTGCCGAGCTCGGCGTCGCCGGTCCAGCGGACCAGGCCCGCGTCGATCTGCTCTTGCGGGTCGACGCGGCCGCAGGCCAGCTGGACGAACGTGACCGAATCGGTGCTGAGCTCCACGTCGGGGCGGTCGATATGGCTGACCACCTTGGCCCGGCCGTCCACCGTGACGTACAGATCGCGTCGCAGCGGACCGGTGAGATGGAACACGATGCTGCTGCCATCGGGCAGGCCGACCTTCTTGCCGACGATGTAGCCGAGCGAGCGCTCCACCTCGGCGAGCGCCATCTCGGCGCGAGCATCACCGTCGTCGGTCGGCAGGCCGAGCGGCGTGGTGATGTCGCGCTCGTGCACCCAGAAGTCGAAGATGCGGATGGCCATGAACGAGCCGTAGGTGGCCGGCCCGACCGGTGTCCAGGACGGCCGGGCGAGGTCGTCCTCGCTGAGTGCGGCCAGGTCCGCGCGGCGCTGGCCGAACGTCTGGGCGACCCGCGCCGCGAAGGCAGCGTCGTCAAGGCCTGCTGTCTGCTGCGCGAAAGCCGCCATCCGGTCAACGGGCGGCAGCTCATCGGCGCTGCCCGGCAGCCAGCCGGCCAGCATCTGCTCGACGCCGGCCAGGTGGCCGACCACCGCGCGCACCGTCCAGTCCGGGCACAGCGACTGTGCCCGCCACTGCGCGGGAGACATGACGGCACACAGGTTCTCGATCGCCGTATAGGACTGGCCGAGGGCGCTGCGGATACCATCCAGGCCGGTCATGGAGTCTCCTTCTGGATCGTCACCCAGTCCCTGGCCTCCAGGTAGGGCTGGAAGGTAGCGGCGATGGCCTGCAGGTCGGCCGGGCGCTTGGGCCGCTGCACCTCGTACAGGTTCGGGAACTCCAGCCAGCCGGTCAGCAGCTGCCACAGCCGGATAGCCGCCTCGCCCGACGGCGGCTCGATCAGCACCGGCCCGAACAGGGCCTGGCGGCCGCCGAACACCAGGGTCGGCACGCCCCAGCCGCCGAGTCCGGTGACCCGGTCATGGTCGGCCCGCACCTCATCGTGCGTGCTCGGGTCGCCGAGGGCCTGGCCCACCAGGGCGGGATCGAGCCCGAGCTGGCCGATGAGGGCCTCGGCAACCTCCCGCCGGTGCGGCTTGTTTCCCTCTACATGCAGCGCCGTGCCGGCGGCCAGGTACCAGCGGTCCAGCAGCCCGGGATCGATCCGGCGCAGCAGCGCACCGATCCGCATCATCGACCAGCCGTAAGACCACTCACGCTGCCACGGGTGTTTCTTGCCCTCGGCCCGGTTGATCTCCTCCAGGCTGAAGAAACGCCACCGGACCTCCAGGCCCAGCCGGTCCCTGACATCACGCATCCAGACCGATGCCTGGAACGCCCACGGGCACATGATGTCGAAGTGGAAGTCGACCGAGGTAACAGGCGCGCCCATGACAGAAGACTACGATCAGCAATCATTCTGCGGCTGACTACTTCGACTTTAAAACCCACGCTAGGGCACGACCCTGTAGGCGACTCCTGCAGCCGTTCTGGTCCAGGCGACGATGCGGTTCACGTGGATCAGCAGGGGCTGGGAGAACATCGAACGCCACTGCTCAAAGGACATGGCGCCCAGGGACTGCGCGTATTTCTCCCGGAACTTCCCGGCCAGGAAGTGCGGATGCCGATCCGCCCCGGCGATGAGCTCGGCCCGGCCCTCGGCCAGCACGATGTCCTGCCCGCCGTCTGCCGAGTCCAGCGCCAAGCTGACCGCAGGCGACAGCCGTACATCCCGGACTTTCGCGGTTTTGGGCATGCTGAAGATCAGCACCATTGGGTCGTGCCATGCGAACCAGACAGGGACGTTGTGCGGGCGCCCGTCGGGGCGGACTGTGCCGAGCCAGATGATCGGCTCCGCCGACAGCCGCTGGGCGGTATGACGATCGTCCGTTCGCGTCACGTCCAAGAGCGTCACCGTCCCACCCTAGCTTCCTCGGCCTGACAGACCCTGGACGGCTGAGCTTTGCGATCATGTGGCCTGCGGACAGAGGATGGCCTTGGCGGCCAGGCAGCCGCGCCACGCACTGGTCGCAGAACTAGCCGCTGTCTGGCTGCCGGCGCGGACATCTCGCCACCAGGAGACAGGGGCAATCTGCAGTACGGGCCGGCTGGTGTCCTGTTTCAGCCCAGGCCCTCCCGGTCCGCCACCGAGGCAACGGACGCGAACGGCGCAGGCAGCGCGGCGCTGACCGCAGCTTCCAGCAGGCTTCGCTGGCCGGCGATGGCGGCCTGCCGCTCCGCGGGGAGCGTGGATTCGAGCTCATCGAGCATCCCGTGAAGGCGCCGGACCACCTGAGGCGCGTCGGCGCCGTAACGGATGACCTCGGTCAGCGAAAGCACGAGCAGAGCGTCAAAGTTGCGCAGCTTCCGCTTGAGCCTGACCGTGCCGCTGGAATCCACTCTCAGGCCGGTCGGGTCGAGCCGGCTGCCCGTGACGGCCAGGAGGTCGCTGATGCGGTCGATAGCCTGGACCCCTGTCGTGGGATCATTGACGGCCGGGGACAGCGCGCGGATCGCGACGTCGACGAGCTGCCGGAAGCCGAACGCCGGATCCTGCACGAAGGTGCGCTCGCCGCGGATGAGGAAAAACCTGGTCACATCGCGGTCGCGGAGGTCCCCGCCGTGCACCAGCGCAACCGGGGTGCCGTGAGCCAGGTACTCCCCTACTCCGACGGTCAGCTCGAGCCAGCACTGCTTCTGCCGGCACAATTCGACCAGACCGTGCAGGTCGGTGGCCGTAACGACCCCGGCCGTCCCGGTGTAGCAGAGGCGCCGCGGTGACGGGTCCGGCGGGGGAGGCTCGGCGTCAAGGTAGGCGGACGCCGGCGGGAAGTTCTCCTCGATGGCCCGCCGGGTCTCGGTAGCGATCGTTTCAAGCAGGTACTGGACGCGCATGAGCCGCACCACGCCATGCAGGTAGGCGACGAAGCCGAAGACCGTCGCCACGGTCAGCGCCAGCAACGTCGTCACCGACACCACCGGCGCGAACTGCTTGGCCGACGTGACCGGCGCCCGGTTACTGACCAGGATGATCACGGAGAAGACAAAGGTAGCCAGGAACAACCCGAGCGTCACCCGGGTGATCCGGGAGCGGATGAAGACCCGCACCGTCCTGGGCGAGTACTGGCTGGCCGCGAGCTGGATGGCCACCAGCGTGGTGGCGAACACCACGGCCACGAACGCCAGGGTGGCGGCCGCGATAGCGCCGGCGAAGGTGGCGGCGGTGCCGGGGTCGCTCACCAGGTCCGGCCGCACGCCGACCGGGGCATCGACCCGGGCGTCCAGCCAGATGGTGAGATTGGCCGCGACGATCGCGGCCGCCGCGAAGATGGCTCGGAAGGAACCACAATGACACCGCGATCCGCTGGCGGAAATCAGTGCGCCACAGCGGCTCCGGGTGCACGGGCAGCGCTCTCATGGACCGAGAGTCTGCCAGCCCGGCACTGGCCCCGGGAATATCTGACGCCTCTAGGATCGGTCCATGACCTGGTTGACGTCGCTGCCGACGGCGGTGCTGGTCATCAGCGGGCTGGTGCTCGCGCTGCTGGCCGCGACCGGCGGTCGGCTAGCGGTGCGGGCCCTGATCCCTGCCGCGGAACGGGAGGGAGCCCACGCCATCGCGGCGCCGCTCATGCCCGCGCTCGGAGCGATCTTCGCGCTCCTGATGGGCCTGACGCTGGCCAGCGAGGCTGGTTTCCTGGCATCGGCGCAGGGAATCGTGAGCAGCGAGGCCGCCGACGCATCCCGCCTGGCCTGGGCGGCGACCAGCCCCGGCGTCGACTCGGAGCCGATCCAGTCCGCCCTGCTCGGCTACCTGCTTGCGGTGCGGGCTCATGAGTGGAACGGCAGCAACGCGGCCAACGGCGACGATCCCGCCACCACGCACGCCATCGCCAGCCTGGAAAACGCCGTCCGGACCCAGGCCGCCCGCCCCACCCTCGGGACACCCGCGAGCACCGAACTGCTGGCCTCCCTGGATGCCCTCACCAGCGACCGCCGCGCCCGCCTGGCCGCGGCCTCACGTCAGCTCCCCGCCCTTTACGTGGCCGTCCTGCTCCTCGCCGGGGCGGCGTTGATCGTGAACGCCGCCGCCCTGACGCTGCGCAGCGGCCGGCGGGCGGCCCTGCTCGTCGGCGGGCTCGCGGCCGTGATCGGACTCAGCCTGGCCCTGCTGTTTGCCCTGGGCACGCCGTGGCGAGGCCCGATCACCGTAAGCGGGCAACCCATCGATGCCGTCGTGCGAGACCTGAACATCGGCTACTTTCACCCCTTACCCCGGCCGACGCGAGGATAAAGCCGCCCGGCCGCGCCGCTGACGTCGGCGGCGACCGAGCTGGCCGCTAAGGCTTGCGGCCCATCCCGGCGTAGCAGGGGATCGGGTACCCGGAACCGGGCCCGTGCCACTCCGGCAGCGGAACGACCCCAGGCTCCACCATCTCGAGCCCGTCGAAGAACCGCTCGAAGTCGGGCCGGGTCCGCAGGGTCAGCCGCGTCGGGCCCATCCGCTGGTTGAGCCGCGCGGTCCCCTCGGTCACCCGCCCGGTGTCGATGTCGCGGACCGTGTCGGAGACGGTCAGGTAGCTGCCCGGCGGGAGCGACTCGAGCACGTGCCCGACGATCCCCCAGGGGTCGTCCCCGTCCGGGATGTACTGCAGGACCATCAGCGCCATGACCGCGACCGGTCTGCTCAGGTCGAGGGTCTCCGCCGCGCCCGCCAGCACCTTCTCGGTATCCCTGATGTCAGACGGCACGTAGGCGGTGGCCCCCTCGGGCGCGCTGGTCAGCAGCGCCCGGGCGTAGGTGAGCACGATCGGGTCGTTGTCGACGTACACGATCCGGGAGTCCGGGGCGATCTCCTGGGCGACCTGGTGGGTGTTCTGCGCGGTCGGCAGGCCGGTGCCCAGGTCAAGAAACTGCCGGATCCCGGCCTCCGCGGCTAGGTAACGTACCGCGCGTCCGAGGAAGGCCCGGTTGGCCCGCACGCCAGGCAGGACGGTCGGGTTGGCCGCGATCACCTGCTCCGCGGCCTCCCGGTCGGCGGCGAAGTTGTCCCTCCCGCCGAGCCAGTAGTCATACACCCGGGCGGGATGGGCCACGCTCGTGTCGAGCGTGACTCCTTCGGGGCCCGGGTCCCCGGCCTCAGCCATGAGCTGCCATCTCTTTCCGCGGCCGCATCGGCCGCACGGAACCGGAACCGCTCGCGCCCCCCGTAGAGCGTAACGCCGCCGCGCCGCCGCATTCCGCCCGGACCACGACAATTATTTAGTCCTAACGGCCTTGGCATCCGCCCCCGCGAAACAACTGCCAGCCCGGAGCGGTCCGCGTCACCGTCGGTGCCTCGTGTTGGAGCAACGCGGTTTGTGCCCGCGATCACTCCGGAAGAGGCCGCCATGGTGGTGGAACCTGACACGATCACGACCGCCTGCGCCGCCGCGAGCAGGGACCGGCGCGCATGTGCGACCTCGTAGCGAACACGTCAGTCCTCGCCGTCGGAGACGTAGAGCAGCAGCCGGTCGGCCAGCACCTCGACCCGCTCGGCCAGGTCGGCCACCTGCTCGGCGCGGGCCTCGTTCTCGTCGATGCCGAAGCGCAACTCGGCGACCTCGCGGCTGACGTGCTCGGTGATCAGCCGGGCCGGCGAGCCCTCGGCGACGATCCGGCCGTGGTCCATCACCACCAGCCGGTCGCACAGCTGCTCGGCCTCGTCCATGTAGTGGGTGGTCAGCACCAGGGTGACGCCCTGGTGCTTGAGCCGGTACAGCCGGTCCCACAGGATGTGCCTGGCCTGCGGGTCCAGGCCGGTGGTCGGCTCGTCCAGCAGCAGGATCTCGGGGTCGTTGATCAGCGACCGGGCGATGGTCAGCCGCCGCTTCATGCCGCCGGACAGCGGCTCGACCTTGTCCCGGGCCCGGTCGGACAGCTGGGCGAAGTCCAGCAGCTCCTCGATCTTGGGACGCAGCGCGCGCTTGGGGATGCCGAAGTACCGGCCGTAGATGTAGAGGTTCTCCCAGACGGTCAGCTCCAGGTCGAGGTTGTCCTGCTGCGGCACCACCCCGAGCCGCGACCGGATCACCGGCCCCTCGACCGCCGGGTCCATGCCCAGCACCCGCAGCCGGCCGCCGGTGGCCGGTGAGACCGCGCCGACCATCCGCATGGTGGAGGACTTGCCGGCGCCGTTCGGGCCGAGGAAGCCGAACGACTCGCCCCGGGCGACGGAGAAGTCCACCCCGGCGACGGCGTCGAAGTCGCCGAACCGCTTGGTCAGCCCGACGGCCTCGATGAGCGGGCCGCTGCCGCGCCCGGACGGCTCGGCGGTGCTGCTGGCCGGGTCGCTGCGGTGGGCCCCGCCGGTGGACGTCCCGGCCGCGTCGGTGCTGGTCACGGCGCGAGCCTACAAGCCGGACCCGGACGTTGACGGCGGCGTTGTAGCCACTACCTGGCCGACCACCTCAGCCGGCCTGTTGCCTGGCGCCCGTGCCGAGCGGGAACGCCTCGACCACCTGGTAGCGCGAGCCGCCGGGAGCCAGCTGCGACTGGACCAGCGCGATCTCGTCGACCGGCCAGCTGGGCCCGGCGTACAGGTCGAAGACCCGCAGCCACCGGGTCATCTCCACCGGCCGGTTGGATCGGGCCAGGGTGAGGTGCGGCCGGAACGCCCCGCCGTCCACCGATACTCCGGCGCGGACCGCCGCCGTCCGGCTGCCGGCCGACAACCGCTCCAGCCGGTCGGTATCGCCGGCCACCCCGGTCCACAGCAGTTTGCCCTGCGCCGGGTTGGGGAAAGCCCCGGCGCCCTGCAGCTGCAGCTCGAATGCTTGGTGGCGTCCGGCCAGCTCACCCAGCCGCTCGACCAGCTCGTCGAGGTCCCGCTCGGCCACCGCGGCCATGAAGGCCAGCGTCAGGTGCCAGTTCTGCTGCGGTGACCAGCGCAGCGGGCTGTCGCGCTCGGCCCGCGGCTCGACGTAGTCGGCGAGGTCGGTGACGGCGTCGGGCGGCGGCAGCACCGCCACGAACATCCGCCGGCTCATCGGCCCGACAGCGACGCCGGTCGGGACGGGCCGAGCGGGGCGGCCGTCCCGGCGTGCTCGGCCAGCGGCTGGGTGGCGCGGGCTCGGCTCACCTGCAGGGCCTGCACCAGCTCGGCGTGCAGGACGTGGGCGTCGGCCGGCCCGACGCCGCGCTGCACCCGGTCGCGCAGGAAGGCGAGCTCGGTGGCCGCCGCCTGGAAGGTGCGCAGCGCCCGGGCCGCCGGTTTGCCGGACCGGGCCGTCACCGCGCGCAGCCAGGCGCGGCGGGCGGCGATGCTGTCCAGCCAGCCGGCCTCGGCGGGCGTGATCAGCCGGTAGTACACCAGCTCCGGAAGCTGCCGGCGTACCACGTCGCGCTCCCGGCGCCGGTGGTGGCGCGCGATCAGGATCGCCGCCAGGAAGGCCGGGATCATGATCACCACGTAGACCAGCAGGTAGCCGCCGAAGCCGAAGGTCAGCGAGCCGTTCCACAGCGCGTGCAGGGCGACCGCGGCCAGGTAGCCGGCCAGCGGGTAGCGCCAGCGGGCCGGCGCGTGCGGCCGGCTCACCGCCAACCCCACCCCGAGGCCGGTCATCGACGTGAACAGCGGGTGCGCGAACGGGGCCAGCACCAGCCGCAGCACCACCGTCGCCACGGTCGTGTCGGTGCCCTGGCTGAAGCTCTCCGCGACGTAGCCGATGTCCTCGACGAACGCGAAACCGACCGCGGCGAAGCCGGCGTAGACCAGGCCGTCGACCACCCCGTCGAACTCGCGCCGCCGGGCGCCGGTGAGCATCACCAGCAGGAACGCGCCCTTGGCCGCCTCCTCGACGATCGGAGCGAGGAGGACCAGCACCGCGCCGCTGCCGAGCACCGCGCTGCCGGCCAGCTCCAGCACCAGGCTGGCGAGTACCGCGATGCTGGCACCCCACAGGAAGGCCAGCAGCAGCAACCGGCTGGGCTCCGGTTCCCACCGGTCCAGCCAGAAGTAACAGGCCAGCACGACCGCCATCGACAGCGCGGTCAGCGGCACCGCGACGATCAGGCCGACGGGGTGCTGGGCACCCAGGACAAGCAGCACCAGGGCCGCCAGCGCCGCCAGCACGACCAGCACCGCGATCGGTGCCCCGGTGGCCCGGGTCTGCCGGCTCAGCGACGGCTGGAACGGCGGCGGCCCGGACGCCTGCGGCGGGCCAGGCGCCGGTGGCCGAGGCGCCTGGCTCACGGGGTCACCGACTCATCGCTCATGCCTGAGACTCTATTGCTCCAGACCGGTAGCGCCCGATGCGCGCTAGTGATCGAGGGTGCTCCGTGCGATTGGCTGGCGTCTTGACACTGTGCCCGCCCGCCCAGCACGCCCGTGCGGACCCGGCTGCCCCAGCGCGTCGGCGTTGAGACTGGTCATGATGGTGTTGGTGCGCAGGCTCGCGGCGAGCAGGCGGCTTCAGGCCGGCGTTAGGTGGTCGGAATGGCCGTCGGGACCTTGAGGAGGTTGGCGATCGGCGTGTACAGGTCGATACCCTGTACGTCAGTTTTGAGCGAGACAACGAGGGCGTAGCGGACGGGTTGGTCGATGCGTGCCGGCGCTCGGTTGTTCTTCCACCATCCGCCAACGGGGTAGATCGCGAGCTGTCCTGATCGCGAGAGCGTGATGCCGTCGGTGGCCCATTCGTCTTGGTGTAGGGAGCCGAGGTTGCGCTGGTTGGCTCCGACGAGCCACTTGACCTGGCCGGCGGTTGGTCGGCCGCCGGACTCCTCGGTTCGTGCGTCGCGGTTGACGCGTTGTACGAAGTCGTTCTCGGATTCGAGTGGGTCTTGGATTTCGAATCGCAGGGCGTGCGAGGCGTAGCGGTAGCGCTGCCGCCAGCCGCGCCGTGAGGCGGTGGGTTCGATGAAGTACGACAGCGTGACGCGGAGGGTGACTGCGGCGGAGTCGAGGTCTTCCAGGACTGCGGCGGGCCACGGAAGGTCGTGCAGCCGGAAGGCGGGGATCTTAAAATCGTCGCCGGAGAACGGCACGAACTCGTCCTGCACGACGAGGGTGACTGCCTGGTCGCCGGAGTACAGCACCCGCTCCTCGGAGGGTTG
The DNA here is from genome assembly GCA_963796905.1 of uncultured Actinomycetota bacterium. Classification (GTDB taxonomy): domain Bacteria; phylum Actinomycetota; class Actinomycetes; order Mycobacteriales; family Jatrophihabitantaceae; genus Jatrophihabitans_A. Next base: position 26,747 of record CAWCNK010000008.1, read on the forward strand.
GCCCCAGCCGTATCGGCGCAGCATCCGCTGCTGGGCCTCCAGGCCGCTCTGGCGGGCCTGCTTGAGCGTGGCACGCATTGTGGGTGTCCACGCCGCGCCGTGCACCAGAAGCGCGCGGATGGTTTCGGGCCAATAGGCGGGGTAGGTGGCCATGGCCAGTGCGCCGAGCCGGGCGGCTTGCGCGGTCGCAATGCTGGTGGCGTTTGCCGACGTGACCGCCTGGTTGTTGGTGTATCCCGTGGTTCTGAGCGAGACGACAGCGTGACTGGGCTCGAACAGCGAGTTTCCGTCGTGCAGGACGTTGCCGCCCTCCATGACGATGTCGGGCTTGATCGGCCACGGTCGTGTGCCGTACAGCAGGGATGTCCGGCTGTGAGGGGACAACTCGCCTGACTGCGCCAAGGCGGTCCAACTGGTGTAAGCGGGATCGGTCGGTACTGTCGTCAGCTCGGTGTGCGCGCCGACGGTCAGGGCGTTCCATGCCTGGCCTGGGTCTCGCACGGGGGAACTGTCCGACTCGTCGAGATGCGCGGTCACGAACGTGTCGACATTGCCCGCGGACACCAACAACAGCCGGGCAGCTCCTGGGTCCGGGGCTGAGAGGAGCTGCAGCTCGTCTCCGCTGCGCACGACGCTGGCACCGACGGCAAGAGCGTCCACCGTTGCTGACCACAGAGTGGGCTGGCCGGGGTTGTTGGGTGTGTCGCTGTTCGTGGACACCGGCATACAATAGACGCGGGGGCGAGTGCTGGTGATCTCCGGCAATGAGACGGCCTGCGCTGTGATGTCGCCGTAGGTAACCGGGTCGTGCGCCTTTTCGGCGGGTGTGGGAAGGATGCGTACCGACTCGAGCCGGTGTCGCAGGGCGACGGTATGACTTCCGGCTAGGTGCTGGTCCAGGTCTCCGAGAAGAGCGATGCCGGCCATCTTGGTGCCGTGTCCGTCGCGGTCGAACCCGCTGGTGCCGACCACGGTGTGCAGATCGGCGGGTGTAAGTGAACCTTCCAGGAGCAAGTGAGTTCTGGCGACGCCGCTGTCGAGGTGGCACACGGCGGGTGCGTTGTCGTCCGCTGGGCTGAGTCGTTCGGCGAGGTCCTCGACGTATTCGTCTTGCTGGTCGAGGGTGAGGTCTTCGATGGTGTCGATGAACTCCGGTGAGCGGATCTCAGCGATCGGCACCGCGGTGAACGGAAGCACCTCGAGGTGCGCCCAGGTTCCCTTGACCCACATGACCGTGCGATCGAATAGGCGGACCAGTCGAGGAGAGACCTGGAGATTCTGTGCCGCTGCGAATTGGCGCAGCAGATCAGGTCCGTCCTCGCTGGGGCGCAGCCAGATTTCCCACCACGTGCTCGAAGCCTTGGGGGGTGCCCCGTCGGACTGCCACAGGTCGTTGAGGACGGTCGCTCGGATCCGGGCGATGTTTGCGACCAGCTCGTTGTTCTTCGGGTTCCCCTTAGGTCCGTTCTGGGACAGGTAGTCCTCGAAAAGTTTGAGGAACTTGTCGCGGTACTGGTCAGAGACCCAGACAGTGGCCCGTTCGGGTAGATCCGCGGCGGAGTCGGCCGACAGAACCGACAGCAACAGCCACTTCGGTTGCTTCGGTGACTTGCGGTGCGTCGTGAGCTGCTGCAGCGAATCCAGCTTCAGCGGGTAGGCGGCACCTTCGCCCTCGAGCGTGATGACCGTCCCGAGAGCGCGCAGTTCATCTTCGGTCAGCAGCTCCAAACGCGCCGTTTCGATCGCCGCGAAGGTTGTCTCCAGTTCGCCGAGGCGTCCCGCGCCATGCGCGGCGCGATCCTCAACTGGCCTGATCCGGGGGTTGCCACGGCCCGGTCGGCGGAATTGTTCATCGGTCGAGCGGTCCTGGACGAGCAGATGGCTCAGGTGTTGGCGCGGTTCAGCCAAGGCTGCCTGCCTGCCGCGACTTCAGGGCGATACGTAGGTCATCGACAGTCACCTCAGCGCCGCCGTTGAGGATCACGCCCTTAGCTGCTGCTTCCGCAGCTCGCACCAGGTCGGCGTGGGACAGGCCCTCCATGGCGCCGGCCAGCAGCGACCAACGGATACCTCGCGCGACCGACCCGAGCCGACCGCGGACCACCGCAGCGCCCTGCTTGGGGTCAGGCAACGCGTAATCCAACACCATGTCGAAGCGCCGGAACACCGCTCGGTCCAAGATCGCGCGATGGTTGGTAGCAGCGATGAGTAGGCTCTCGCTACCGCTCTTTTCAATGAGCATCAGGAACGAGTTAAGGATCCGGCGCGCTTCGCCGACATCGTTCCCGGCACGGTCGCCACCGAGGGCGTCGAACTCGTCGAATAGATACACGGCGCGTTGTTGCTCGACGGCCTCAAAAATTATGCGCAGCTTTCCGGCAGTCTCGCCCATGAACTTACTCATCAGGCTGTCGAGCCGGACCGTGAGCAGCGGCAAGGCCAGTTCATGGGCCAGGACGGCCGCAGTCATGGTCTTGCCAGTTCCGGGCGGGCCCTCAAAGAGGAGGCGGTGGACAGGATCGAATCCATGATCAAGAAGCTGCTTGCGCTGTCGCTGTTCAGTCAGCACTCGCACGACCTGCGCGCGGAGCTCATCCGGAAGTACCAGATCCTTGAGCGCCACCGTCGGGTGGCTCGCGAGCACGAGATCAGCCAGATCGCCACGGGGTTGCGCAATCGAGGTAACCCTGCTTGTTTTTGCTCGGCGGGAACCGTCGACGGCCTCTTTCAGCTCCGCAGCCAATCGGTGGTGGCCCTGCCGAGCAGCCTGAGCGGCAACCTGCAGCGCGACGGCGTAGAACGCGTCGTCATCGCCGCCGGCATGGCTACGGACCAGTGCCTTGATGTGCTCACCTGAAGCGGCCACGGTCCACCTCCGTCCGATGCTGCGTCGTAGGCAGTCTAGGACCGGCCACCGTCAAGATCGGCTGAATCCGTCACTATTAAGGCCTGACATGGGGCCGACCTTACCCGGCTCAGGTTGAACCGCACGCCGTCGAACAACACCCTGCCGGCGGGCGAGGTCGCAGTACCCTTCGCTGTCAACCGTGGTGGACCTATCGTCCCCCGTCAACCTAGGTTGACCAGCGCGGCTCAACTACAGCTTGGTCCCGCCCCCCTCAAGCAGGGAGCATTTCGGGCGGTGAGGGTGTGGGTAGTCCGAGCCGGGATGCGTTTGGGACAGTGAGGGTGGCCCGGATCGACTAACTACGGTCGCCTCACGGACGACACGCGGGACCAGCGTCTGGCTACCGTCCTACTTGGGGACCGCGAGCCAGTCATCCTGCATCGCACCCACCGGGTAACCCCGATCCGCTGACCGATCAGTCGCCGGGCAGCGCCAGCCACCACAGTTTCGGCTCGGACCAGAAGGTGCGCTTGCCGCGCGGCCGCTCCCGGGGCACCCCGTCCGCGACGATCAGCGCCGGGTCACAGGCCAGCTGCAGCGACCGTCCCCGGAAGCTGCGGCGGCGCAGCCGGCCGAGCCGCACGGTCGCCTCCAGCTCGGCCGGCCCGAGCCGCTGCACCCGCAGCTGTCGGGCGGCGCCGTCGGCCAGCCGCTGGTCGTCCACCACCGCGCGCAGCCACCACCGCGCGCCGGGCGTCCCGTCCGGCGGGTCGGACCACGCTGTCAGGGTGGCCGAGTCGACGCAGACACCGCCGGAGTCGTCCTTGATCACCCCGACCAGCCGGGCCGGCGCCTGCGCCGCGACCCGCAGCTGGCCGGCCAGGTCGGTGGGCAGCCCCAGCCGGGTCAGGTAGGGCACCGGACGGCGCAGCAGCACCGCGGTCTCCAGCGTCTCCAGCAGGCCGCGGCGCAGCAGCCGGTGCAGGGCCAGGTTCAAGCCGGCGAGATCGGTGTCCAGCACCAGCCGGACCGCGGCGGCGCCCGGACCGTCGACCCCCGCCTCCAGCGCCGCCAACGCGGCGTCCACCCCGTCGGCGTCGGCGGCGGCGTGCCGGTCCGACAGGTTCGCGACATCCGCAAGACCCTCGACCGGCGGCTGCCGGCCGATGGTGAGCTGCACCAGGTGCACGGTGGGTACCCTTCCCGCTGGCGTGGTCTCGGTGGGTGCGGCAGCTAGATTGCACGAGAACCCGGCCCCGGAGACCGTGCCCCGCCGCAGAGCAGCCCATTTCGGCCAAAAGTCAGGAGTCCGCTACATGCCCGCGATCGTTCTGATCGGCGCTCAGTGGGGCGACGAAGGCAAGGGCAAGGCCACCGACCTGCTGGGCAGCCGGGTCGACTACGTGGTGAAGTTCAACGGCGGCAACAACGCCGGGCACACCATCGTGATCGACGGCGAGAAGTTCGCCCTGCACCTGCTCCCGTCCGGCATCCTGAGCGAGAACTGCGTGCCGGTGATCGGCAACGGCGTGGTGATCGACCTCGAGGTGCTGTTCGGCGAGATCGAGGCGTTGCAGGCGCGGGGACGGTCCACCGACAAGCTGGTCGTGAGCTCCAACGCGCACGTCATCCCGCCGTACAACACCACGATCGACAAGGTCACCGAGCGGTTCGCCGGCAGCCGCAAGATCGGCACCACCGGCCGCGGCATCGGTCCCACCTACGCGGACAAGATGAACCGGATCGGCATCCGGGTGCAGGACCTGTTCGACGAGCAGATCCTGCGCGACAAGGTCACCAGCGCGTTGAACCTCAAGAACCAGGTGCTGGCCAAGATCTACAACCGCCGGGCGCTGGAGGCCGAGGCGGTGATCGAGTTCCTGCTCTCCTACGCCGACCGGCTGCGTCCGATGGTGACCGACACCGCGCTGCTGCTGCACCAGGCCCTGGACGACGGCCGGACCGTGCTGCTGGAGGCCGGCCAGGCCACCATGCTCGACGTCGACCACGGCAACTACCCGTTCGTCACCTCCTCCAGCGCGACCGCGGGCGGCGCGTGCACCGGCAGCGGCATCCCGCCGACCCGGATCGACCGGGTGGTCGCGGTGGTGAAGGCCTACGCCACCCGGGTCGGCGAGGGGCCGTTCCCGACCGAGTTGCTGCACGACAAGGGCGACGAGCTGCGCAACGCCGGTGCCGAGTTCGGCACCACCACCGGACGGCCGCGCCGCACCGGCTGGTACGACGCCCCGGTGGCCCGGTTCGCGGCCCGGATCAACGGCGTCACCGACTTCGTGCTGACCAAGCTGGACATCCTCACCGGCATGCCCGAGGTTCCGGTCTGCGTCGCCTACGAGATCGACGGGGTCCGGCACGCCGACATGCCGATGACCCAGGCCGAGTTCAGCAAGGCCGTGCCGGTGTATGAGACCTTTCCCGGCTGGGACGACGACATCTCGCACGCCCGGACGATGGCCGACCTGCCGGCCAACTGCCAGGCCTACGTCCGGGCCCTGGAGGAGATGTCCGGCGCCCGGATCTCGGTGATCGGCGTGGGGCCCGGCCGCGAGCAGTCCATCGTGCTGCACGACCTGCTGGGCTGAGCCGCCCAGAAGAACCCCTAGCCTGCGGGACCGGACGCCTGGCGCACCAGCCGGGCCAGTATCGCGTGGTCCTCGGCGCGGGCCGGCACCCCGGTCACCGCAGTGATGATCCGCTCCAGCCCGCGGAAGAAGCCCCACGCGCCCAGCGTCCGGTCGGCGAGCCCGTTGATCAGGCAGTAGTGGCTGTCGTGCGCGCCGCGGTGGTGGCGCAGGTGGTGGTCTGGAGACAGCAACAACCCGCAGCGCTGCAGCAACCGGGGCAGCCGTCCGCGGCGGCGCCGGTGGCCCCACTTGTGGTACTCGAACATCAGCGAGACGTCGGCGCTGTAGACCAGCGCGGCCAGGCACAGCGACACCACCGGCACCGGGTGCCCGGCAGCGGAGGTCCACGACAGCACCAGCAGCACGAAGGCGCCCGAGCCGGCGAACCAGGACAGCATTCCGGAGTCGGTCGCGAACCGGAAGCCGAAGATCTCGTCCGGCTTGACGTGGTGCTCGCGCACGATCGACACCATCCGGTTGAACGGGCCGGAGGTGGTGGAGAACCAGGTGTCGAACCCCCAGTGCAGCAGGCCGGAGGTCAGGTCGGCCGCGAAGGTCGCGGTCGCGAAGGCCAGCACCGCGCCGGCGATCAGCGCCGGGTGCCAGGCGGCGCCGAGGGAGGTCACCAGCCGGACCAGCACCAGGGCCAGCACGGTGAGGTTGAGGGCGCCGCCCAGAATCCGGAAGGAGCGGTCCGCGAGCGACAGGCGGTGCGCGGCGCTGGCCGCGCTTCCCGCCTGGCGCGGGGACGCAGAGCCGGATTTCCGCATGGGCCTCGGCCGGACTTTCAAACCGTGTGGATGGGAAAGCAACATTAGTGAGATGCCATCGACCCGGTCAACACCGTCGGCGCCCGGGTACCGGAAAATCGACTCTTGTTCTGAACGCCCGTCCACCCTAATCTCTGGCTCTTAAAAGGACCCATTTCTCGTCCCACAAAGGGTGGTGTGCGTGGAATGACACTAACCGATCCGGCTATCCGTCCGGCTCCAGCTGCCGAGCCCGCGGAACCCGACAATGTCGCCCGGTTGATCGGTGTGCTGCAGCGGTTGCCCAGCTCCGGAACCGTCGAGTATCACGACGGCACCCGGCAGCGGGTCGGCACCGGCGAGCCGAGCTGGAATATCCGGTTCCGCACCGAGGAGTCGCAGTCGTTGCCGCTCAACGAGTTCGCCCTCGGCCAGGCCTACGTCAACAGCGAGATCGATCTCGACGGCGATCTGACAGCCCTGCTCGAGGCTCGGTCCGAACTGCGCAAGGGCATCACGGTCCGCGACGCGGTGGCCTTTGCCTACCGGCTGATGCTCCGCAAGCCGACCAAGGTCAACGCCGCCGCCATCGCCAAGCACTACACCCTCGGTGACGACTTCTACCTGACCTTCGTCGACCGGCGCTACCGCTACTACTCCCACGTGCTGTTCCAGCACGTGGACGAGACGTTGGAGGAGGCGGCCGAGCACAAGCTGGAGTCGATGTTCGGCGCGCTGAACCTGCAGCCCGGAATGCGGCTGCTCGATATCGGTGGGGGCTGGGGTGGCACCACCGAATACTGCGGCCATCGCGGTGTCGAGGTCACCTCGCTGACGCTGGTCGAGGAATCGGCGGCCTATATCCGGCGGCTGATCGCCGAGCACGGTATTCCCGGCAAGGTGGAAGTGCAGGACATCCTCGACCACCGTCCGGTCGAGCCCTATGACCATGCCGTGATTTACGGCGTCATCGAACACATTCCCAACTACCGCACATTCTGCGAACGGATCTGGTCGGCGATCAAACCCGGTGGCCGGCTTTATCTCGACGCCTCGGCGACCAAGCAGAAATTCGCCGTCAGCCCGTTCACGCGGCAATTCACCTGGCCCGGCCACCACTCCTTCCTGTCCCTGCAGGACATGGTGCGCGAATTGCTGTTCCACGGCTTCGAGATCGTCGAGGTCGAGCGGGAGACCCACGACTACGAGCTGACCATCCGGCACTGGGCGGACCGGTTCGAGGCCAACCACGACTTCGTGGCCGAGCGCTGGGGTGAGGACGTCTACCGGGCGTTCCGGATGTTCCTGCGCGGCGGCCAGCATGCCTTCGCCACCAACCGGCTGCAGGCCTACCACCTGGTGGCCGAGCGCCGGGAGGATCCGGGGCCGCGCCCGGGTGCGCTGGTGCGGGCGGCGGACTTCATCGGCTCGCTGCGCTGAACCACGTTCGGGCCCGCCCGCAACGATCGGATTCCGCCTACCCCGGCCCGGCTGCCCGGCTGATTACCCTGAGGCGATGAGCCGGGCTCGGATGGTGGGTGTCGGGCTGCTGGCCGTCCTGGTGGCCGGGTGCACGTCAGGCTCCGATCCCGCGCCGCCCGCTGCCTCGTCCACCCAAGGCTCCAGCACGCCGGCCGCCAGCGTGCCCGCGAGCAGTTCGCCGGCCGCGACGAGTACGCCGCCCACCGCGCCCGAGGACTGGCCGACCTACCACGGCGATCTCGAACGCACCGGGGTCAGCCGCACCATGCCGGCCGCGTCCGGCCGGCTGACCGCGACGAAGATCGCCCTGGACGGCCAGGTCTACGCCTCGCCGATCGTGGTGGGCGGCACCGTCATCGTGGCCACCGAGCACAACGTGGTGTACGGCCTGGACGAGACCGGCCGGCAACGGTGGAAGGTCGGCCTGGGCAGTCCCACCGACCGGTCCGACCTGCCGTGCGGCAATATCGATCCGCTCGGCGTCACCGGCACGCCGGTCTATGACCCCGCCACCAAAACCGTGTTCGCGGTCGCCTCGATCGGTTCCCCGGTGCGGCACGACCTGGTCGCGCTCGACCCGACGACCGGCGCGATCCGGTGGCGCCGGCCGGTGGACCTGCCCGGTGCCGACCCGCAGGCCATGCAGCAACGCGGCGCGCTGACCGTGCTGAACGGCCGGGTCTGGGTGCCGTTCGGCGGCCTGGCCGGCGACTGCGGGCAGTACAAGGGCCGGCTGGTGGGCGTCCCGGTGGGCAACGGCGAGCCGGTCGCCTACACGGTGCCGACCACCCGGGAGGCCGGCATCTGGACGCCGCCCGGAGCCACCGTGTTCAACGGCCACCTACTGGTCGCGGTCGGCAACGGCGAGTCGGTGGGTGACAGCTACGACTACAGCGACTCGGTGCTGGAACTGGACGGCACCCGGCTGGTGGACTCGTTCTCGCCCCGCAACTGGGCCGCCCACAACGCCGCCGACCTGGACCTCGGCTCGCAGGGACCGGCGGTGGTGGGCGGAAAGTGGATCTTCATCGCCGGCAAGGACGGCGACGGGTACGTGCTGCGGGCCGGCGATCTCGGCGGCATCGGTGGCCAGGTCAGCCAGTCCGAGCTGTGCCGGTCCTTCGGTGGCACCGCGGTGGCCGGCGACACCGTGTACGTGCCGTGCGCCGACGGCCTGCGCGCGGTCCGGATCGACGGCGCCGGCCGGCTGTCCACCCGCTGGCGCGCCGAGCAGTCGATCACCGGCTCGCCGGTGCTGGGCGGCGGCCGGCTGTACTCGCTGAGCCCGGAGTCCGGTGTGCTGAGTGCGCTGGAGCCGGGCACCGGCGCGGTCCGCGAACGGGTTTCGGTCGGTGCTACCAGCAGGTTCGCCACCCCGGCGATCAGCGGCAGCCGGCTGTACGTGCCCACCCTGGCCGGTATCGCCATCGTCGACACGGCCTGATGCCAGAAGCGAAATCGCTCAATAGTTCAAGTTGCCGCCAAAGCGCCCATAGTCCACTGTTGCCGCCATGCAGACACTCCCTCGGAGGGTGGCCGCCGTCATCGCGCTTGCCGTGACCGGACTTGCCCTCACCCTCATCCCCCAGACAAGCGCGTCGGCCAGCCCGATGGCGCTGTGCAGCACCACCCTGCAGCAGGGCGACTCCGGCTCCTGCGTCACCCAGTTGCAGCAGCGGCTCAACCAGCTTGGCGCCACCCTCGTGGTGGACGGGCAGTTCGGGCCCGCCACCAAGAACGCGGTGCTGGCCTTCCAGGGCCGGGAACGGATCGGCTTCGACGGCGTCGTCGGGCCGACCACCCAGAGCTACCTGAACAACCCGGGCGCCGTGAACCTGAACCGGGCTTCAGTGGCGACCATCCAGGCTTACATCACCACGGTGTTCGGCTCGGCGAACGCGGCCACCGCCAAGAAGATCGCCACGTGCGAGAGCAGCAACAACGAGATCGCGATCAACCACAACACCAACGGCACCTACGACCTGGGCGTGTTCCAGGACAACACCGTGCACGCGAGCAACTTCACCAACTACGTGCACGACATGCTGTACTACACGACCAACATCCAGCAGGCGCACACCCTCTTCGTGCAGGCCGGCGGCTGGAGCCCGTGGTACTCGTCCCAGAGCTGCTGGGGATGATCCCCATGCCCTGTCGAGTGAATCCCCACCGGCTGGCTGACGGAGTGCCTGACAGCGCCGCACGTTAAGCATCAGTAAGAACAGAACTTTCCCGACTTGCCGGATGTAAAGGGGTAAGCCAGGGTGAGTTCGCAAACCCTCCCCCCGTACCCCCGACAGAGTGGCGGAACCCCCATGAGAAAAAAGGTCGTCGTATTCCTGCTCGGCATCGTCGCGTCGCTGACCACGCTCATCGCGACCAGCTCGCCGGCGCTGGCCGTCACCAAGCTCACCCAGTCCCAGGCCGCCTCCCAGCTATCGGCTGCCGGCGTCACCCACAGTTCCAGCGGCGGCTGCACCACCCGCAGCAACTCCACCTGCACCTCCTACGAGCAGATCAACCAGAGCACCGTGTCCGGCGTGATCACCCTCAAGCGGGCCAGCGGCTGCGCCATCAACATCACCGGTGGCACCGAGGTCGGCCACGCCAGCGGCACCTACAGCCACTACAACGGCTACAAGGTCGACGTCGCGCACAACAGCTGCATTGACGGCTACATCCACAGCGCCTTCACCCGGATCGGTAACCGGGGCGACGGATACCCGCAGTGGCAGGCCGCGTCCGGCAACATCTACTGCGACGAGGGCACCCACTGGGACATCACCTACTACACCTGCGGCTGCTGACCCGGCCCAGCCGCGCGGCGCCTGACGGACCCGCATACCCGACTCGCTAGCGTGTGCGGGTATGCGGGTTCTCGTCGTCGGTTCCGGTGCTCGCGAGCACGCCCTCTGCCTGGCGTTGGCGGCCGATCCGGCGGTTACCGCCCTGGTCTGCGCACCGGGTAACGCCGGCACCGCAGCCGTCGCCGAGTACCGCCGCCTCGATGCCTCCGACCCGGCCGCGGTGGCGGCGCTGGCAGCCGAGGTCGCCGCCGACCTGGTGGTGATCGGCCCGGAAGCGCCCCTGGTGGCCGGGGTCGCAGACGCGGTGCGCGCCGCCGGAATCGCCTGCTTCGGCCCGTCGGCACAGGCCGCCCGGCTGGAGGGCAGCAAGGCGTTCGCCAAGGACGTGATGGCCGCGGCCGGGGTACCGACCGCCCGGGCGCTGCTGTGCACCACCGCCGAGCAGGTGGCGGTCGCGCTGGCCGAGTTCGGCCCGCCGTACGTGGTCAAGGACGACGGCCTGGCCGCCGGCAAGGGCGTGGTGGTGACCGACGACCCGGCCGTCGCGCGGGAGCACGCCGCGGCCTGCGGCCGGGTGCTCGTCGAGGAGTACCTGGACGGGCCGGAGGTGTCGCTGTTCTGCGTAACCGACGGCAGCACCGTGGTGCCGCTGCTGCCGGCCCAGGACTACAAGCGGATCTTCGACGGCGACACCGGGCCCAACACCGGTGGGATGGGCGCCTACACGCCGCTGGACTGGCTGCCGCCGGGAACCGTCGAGCAGGTGCTGCGCGAGGTGGCCCAGCCGACCGTGGACGAGCTGCGCCGGCGCGGGACGCCGTTCGCCGGGCTGCTCTACGTCGGCCTGGCGATGACCTCGACCGGGCCTCGGGTGGTGGAGTTCAACGCCCGGTTCGGTGACCCCGAGACCCAGGTGGTGCTGGCGTTGCTGGACTCCTCGCTGGCCGGCCTGCTGCACGCCGCTGCGACCGGAACGCTGGCCGAACAGCCGGCACCGCGCTGGCGGCCCGGCGCGGCCGTCACCGTGGTCATCGCCGCGGCCGGCTACCCCGGCACCCCCCGGCTGGACGACCCGATCCGCGGTGGCGACCAGCCCGGCGTGATCCACGCCGGCACCCGGCGCGACGGCGACGGGGTGCTGCGCTCGGCCGGTGGCCGGGTGCTGTCGGCCACCGCGTCCGGCGCGTCGCTGGCCGAGGCGCGGGAGGCCGCCTACCGGCTGGTGGCCGGCATCGAGCTGGCCGGTGGCCAGTTCCGCACCGACATCGCCGCTCGGCCGGGGCTCGGGTTTCTCAGCTGACGCTTAGCGCGCTCACGCCGGCTACCCACCATCGGCCCGCACCCTTACAGGCGCAACAGGTACGAGAGCCACCGAGCGGCGCTAGGGGGCACGGCGATGTCGTTGGTTGGCATGGCCACGCTGGTGGTTGCGGGACTGGGGGTCCTGCTGTGCTCGGTCGGGTTGCTGATGGCGTGGGACCGGCTGGCCGCACTGGGGAGGGCGCGCTGGCCGGTCCGCGCGCTGTGGCTCGGCTGCTGCCAGCTCACGGCGGTGCTGCTGGTCGGCCTGGTGGTCAACCACGCATTCGTCTTCTACCAGTCCTGGTCTGAGCTGTTCGGGATGCATCCGCAGGTCAACCAGGGCCAGGGCACCGCCGGCGCCCGGGACCTGGCCCTGCGGCCGACGCTGCTGCACGGCTACCTCACCGGGCACGGCACGCTGGTGTCGCTGCCGATCGCCGGTGCGGTCGAGCGGGGTGCACACCGCCCCGGCGACGGTGTACCTGCCGCCGCAGTACGGTGCGCCCGAGCTACGCCGGTCGTAGCTTTCCGGTGGTGGAGCTGCTGTCCGGCTTTCCCGGCGGGCCGCGGACCTGGGTGCACGTGCTGCACGTGGGCAGCGTGCTGGACACCCTGATCGACACCGGCCGGGCGGCGCCGTTCATCGCGGTGATCCCGGTGCAGAACGTCGCCTCGCCGCGCGACACCGAGTGCGTCGACGTGGTGCACGGTCCACGGGTCGAGGACTACCTGACCACCGACGTCCGGACGGCGGTGCTGCACGCCTTCCGCGCCTCGCCGTCCGGCTCGCAGTGGACGGTGATGGGCGACTCGACCGGTGGCTACTGCGCGCTCAACCTGTCGCTGCGCCATCCCGGCCTGTTCGGTGCCGCGGTGTCGATCGCGGGCTATGACGCCGCGGCGCACGATCGCACCACCGGCGACCTGTTCGGCGGCAGCGTGGCGCTGGCACACCAGAACAGCCCGCTGTGGCGGCTGCGGCACGACCCGGTGCCGCCGTTGCGGGTGCTGCTCATAGCGACGCGTCCGGACGGCACCGCCTACCGGGCCTCGGTGCGGCTGGAGCAGGCCGTCCGTCCGCCGTTGCAGCTGTGGCAGCTGACGCTGCCCACCGGCGGCCACAACTTCGGCACCTTCTCCGCCGAGCTGCCGGTCGGGTTCGGCTGGCTGTCTCGGCCAGGTCGCGTCGCCGCTGGCACCGCTGCCGACCGTCGCGGGCCTGAGCCCGCAACCGGTCACGCCGGCAGCCGGTGTGCCGACCCCGGCCCGCTCGAGTCGGCACGCCACCGAACCGGTCCGGGTCTCTGCCGCGGTGGGCTCAGGCCGAACTCGGCACTGAGCCCACCCCGACCCGGCGGATCAGCCGTTGATCTGGATCGGCTGGCCGTTGGAGACCAGCTTCCAGTCCAGCGAGGAGAACACCGACGGGTCGATCACCTTGGCCGCCGTCACCCAGTCGATGATCAGCTGCCGGATCTCGACCTGGGCGTTGTAGACCACCGGCGCGGTCTTGACGCCGGGGAAGTTGCCGCCGCCGGACTGCCGGTAGTTGTTGATGGCGATCACGAACTGCTGGCTGTCGTCGATCGGGGCGCCGGCGTAGGCCAGGTTCTTGATCCGCGAGCCGACCGGCTGGGCGATGTCGATGTCGTAGGTCAGCGGGGCGTCCAGGCCGCCCATGATGTCGTAGTTGTAGTCCGGGGTGCCGCCCGGCGCGGTCGGCGTGACGGCGTTGGTGAGCTGGTCCGGGGTGAACGGGCCGGTGCCGCTGATCTGCTTGAAGTACGGCCGCCGAGAACTCCAGGTAGGCCCGCACCTGGGCGCCGGTGAACACGATGCCCAGCAGGGTGTTGTCGAAGATGTAGAGCCCGGCCACGTCGCGCACGGTCACGTTGCCGGCCGGGATGGCGGCGGCGGCGTTGAACGGGGCGGCGATGGACAGCAGCGGCAGCCCGGCCGACGGCGAGCCGGCCAGCGCCTTCTTCACCGCGTCGGCCTGGACGTAGTTGATGAAGTCCATCGCGGCGGTGTCCTCATACCGCGAGGTGGCCGCGGACATCGCGGCGGTCGAGGTGCCGATCACGCGAGTTGACGTAGCTGCGCACCTTGGCGTGCTGCTCGGCGACCAGCGAGACGATCTTGGTGTCGGCGCCGACGGTGTTGGCGTTGAGCACCGTCGCGCTGGAGGAGCCGACCGTCCAGCGGCCGCGTTCCTTGACCAGGTCCAGGTCCATCACGGTCAGCCGCTCGCCCCACTTGAGCGGCTCGGACAGCAGCACCTGCTTGCCGGTGGCGGTGTTGGCGACGAACCGCTGCGGGATCTCCAGGTGGGCGTGCCCGACCAGGATCGCGTCGATGCCGGGCACCTGCTGGGCCAGCAGGGTGGAGGCGTTCTCCGGCCAGGGCAGCGCGTCGCCGTAGCTGGAGGAGGTGTCGGCGCCGGAGTGGCAGGACACGATCACGATGTCCGCGCCGGCCCGCTTCACCTTCGGGATCACGATCTTGGCCTGCTCGACGATGCCGTTGAACGCGATCCGGCCGTCCAGGTTCGCCTTGTCCCAGATGGCGCAGCCGGGCGTGACCAGCCCGACGATGCCGACCTTGACGAATTCGCCGTGGCCGTCGTCATGCCGGTGGCCCGCGCCGTGCCCCCGATGGTTGCCGACCCGGACCTTCTTGATCACGTACTCGGGGAAGGCCGGCTTGCGCGGTGTTCCAGTCCAGCGCGTTGGCGCACAGCAGCGGGTGGTGCAGCTGGGACTGGAACTTGCGCAGCGTCTCGATGCCGTAGTTGAACTCGTGGTTGCCGATCGCGGCGGCGTCGAAGCCGATCGCGTTCATCGCCGCGGCCATCGGGTGGATCGGGGCCCGGGCGCCGGTGATCGGGTCGATCCGGGCGTAGTAGTAGGCCAGCGGGGTGCCCTGGATGGTGTCGCCGGCGTCCAGCAGTCAGGGTGGCGCAGGCGCCGCGCTCGGCGCGCATCGCGTTCACCAGCGTGGAGATCTTGGCCAGGCCCACGTCGTTGTGCTGGGCGTCGTCGTACTCGGCGTCCTTGAAGTAGTCCCAGTTCAGGACGTTGCCGTGGGTGTCGGTGGTGCCCAGCACCGTCAACCGGAAGCCGTGCTGGGCGTCGTTGCCCTTGGCCGAGGCCGGGGCCGCGCCGAAGAAGGTCGCCCCGACCGTGCCCACCGCGGCGGAGGCGAGCAGCTGGCGTCGGGAAATCGTGATCTTGTCCACCGAGAAAAGTCCGTCCTGTCGAGAATCGAGTCCTGATCAGCGGCGCCCAGCCTAGGTGACCGCTCCGACAGTCGCCGAACGGAGAGTTGCGCGCCGGCGAACAGCCGCGGACCACGGGCCGCCGCCGGTGCGGAATGCCGCGGAACCGTGCGGAAGAATGGCCGGGTGCCTGCCAAGCCCGCCGTGCCCGACGTCCTGGCCCACCGCTACGCCTCCCCGGCGATGGCGACCCTGTTCAGCCCCGCGCACAAGGTGGTGCTGGAGCGCCAGCTGTGGCTGGCGGTGCTGCGCGCCCAGCAGGAGCTGGGGATCAGCACCCCGGACGGTGCCGTCGAGGCCTATCGCACGGTGGTCGAGGCCGGTACCGGTGCCGTCGACCTGGACTCCATCGCCGCGCGCGAGCGGGTCACCCGGCACGACGTCAAGGCCCGGATCGAGGAGTTCAACGCCCTCGCCGGGGCCGCCGGCCAGCAGCACGAGCTGATCCACCGGGGCATGACCAGCCGGGACCTGACCGAGAACGTCGAGCAGTTGCAGGTCCGCTCGGCGCTGCGGCTGGTCCGCACCAAGGTGCTCGCCGTGCTGGTCCGGCTGGCCCGGCGGGCGGCCGAGTACGAATCGCTGGTCATCGCGGGCCGCTCGCACAACGTCGCCGCCCAGACCACCACCCTCGGCAAGCGGTTCGCCAGCGTGGCCGACGAGCTGCTCACCGCGCTGGCCCGGCTGGACGAGCTGCTGGCCCGGTACCCGTTGCGCGGCATCAAGGGCCCGGTCGGCACCGCGCAGGACATGCTCGACCTGTTCGACGGCGACGCCGGCAAGCTGGCCGAGCTGGAGCGCCGGGTGGCCGAGCACCTGGGTTTCGAGAACGTGCTGACCAGCGTCGGGCAGGTCTACCCGCGATCGCTGGACTTCGACGTGCTGTCGGCACTGGTGCAGCTGGCCGCCGCCCCGTCCAGCTTCGCCACCACGCTGCGGCTGATGGCCGGCCACGAGCTGGTCACCGAGGGGTTCCGGCCCGGCCAGGTCGGCTCGTCGGCGATGCCGCACAAGATGAACACCCGCTCGGCCGAGCGGATCAACGGCTTCGCGGTGATCCTGCGCGGCTACGCCTCGATGACCGGCCGAACTTGCCGGCAGCCAGTGGAACGAGGGTGACGTCAGCTGCTCGGTGGTGCGCCGGGTCGCGCTGCCGGACGCCTTCTTCGCCCTGGACGGCCTGCTCGAGACCACCCTCACCGTGCTGGACGACTTCGGGGCGTTCCCGGCGGTGATCGCGGCCGAGCTGGACCGCTACCTGCCGTTCCTGGCCACCACCAAGGTGCTGATGGCCGCCGTCCGGGCCGGCGCCGGCCGCGAGCAGGCACACGAGGCGATCAAGGAGCACGCGGTCCGGGTGGCGCTGGACATGCGCGAGCGGGGCACCGCCGGCAACGACCTGCTGGCCCGGCTGGCCGCCGACGCCCGGCTGGGTCTGGACGCCGGCGCACTGGACGGCCTGCTAGCCGATCCGCTGGCCTTCACCGGTGCGGCCCAGGCCCAGGTGCGGGCGGTGATCGCCGCGGTCGAGGTGGCGCTGGAGAGCGAACCGGCCGCCGCCGGCTACCAGCCCGAGCCGATCCTGTAGCCGGCCGGCAGCGAATTCAGTACGGCTGCGCCCCCCAGGGCTGCACCGCGCCGAGAGCGGCGCCCGGCGTGGACGGTTCGGCCAGATCGGTGACCTGGCCGGTGAACGGGTTCCAACTGACGGCCGCGCTCAGCAGCGAGGGGTTGAGGTCGATGGAGCGCCCCACCGTGAAGGATTCGGGAGTGACATTGGCAATCACCCACGGCCCGGCCCGGAGCTGGGGCGGCACCTGGATCGGGCTGGTGCGGCCGGTGCCGTCGAGGCGGGCGGCGGTCATCCGGGTGAGCAGGGGCCACGAGCCGCCCGCCGGCTGCTGGGGGTCGTCGAGGGGATAGAAGGTGGAGACCGTGCCCTGCCGGAAGCCGGTCACCCGGTCGCCGACCGGGCGGTAGCGGGGATCCGGCCGCCCGGCAGCGGGCACGCCGTCGACCGAGAAGACGAAGATCTCGGGCATGCTGTCGACCTTGTCGCCCTGGAGGCAGTTCGCCACCAACGTGCCGTCGGGGTTCCAGCGCGCGTCGTAGCAGCGGCCGTAGCCTTCCGGCGCCGGCAACCGCTCGGCCAGCTGCCCGCTGGCGTAGTCATAGACCAGCAGGCCAGCGGCGTCGCCCACGATGACCCTTCGGCCGTCCCGGGTATCGGCCGTCCGCCCGGTGCTGGCCAGCGCTCGCACCTGTCGTTCTAGCTGCCCGGTCAGGCTGTACGCGCTGAGGGTGTACCTGACAGTGAGGACGACGCGCTGGCCGTCGGGGCCGCCCAGTCGGGCGCCGACGGGCGCATCCTCGATCGTGAAGCTGTGCTGGGTCCCGCTGCGCAGATCCAGCACGGTCAGGTCGGTCGTGCCGTGCAGCCTGGCCGGGAGGATCGTAGAGCGGCGACTGCAGCAGCGCCCGCTGATGGATCTCGTCCCAGTCCACGAGCGCCCAGGCTCTGCTGCCGAGCGAGGCAATCCGGTAGTGGAGACCGTCCGGATCGATCAGTTGCACCTGCTCGTCGCCAGCGGTCTCTTGGCGGTCGCCGCCGGCCGGTGCCGTGCGCGGAGTTTCCTGCACCAGTGTCCAGCCCGGGCCGACCTTGTTCCACGGGATCGCCGAGCGTGGCCGGACCTGCGCCGGGTCGAATCGGTGAGCGGCGGTCACGCGGTGCACCACCACCGCGCCGATAGCGAGCAGCAGCATCGCGGCCACGGCGAGCACGCCGGCCACCAGCCCGCGCGACCGGTGTCCGTGACGGGGCGGCTCTGGCAGCAGTAGCACCGGCGCGGCGTCGAGGTCGAGGGCCGGCAGCGACCGGGCGAGCATCGCCTCGGTGATCCGATCGGACTTGGCAGCCAGCGCCGCGTGTAGCCGATCCTCCAGCGTGTTCACAGCGAGACCCCCAGGATGTCGGCGAGGCGGCGCATGCCCCGGCTGGCGTTGGACTTGACGGCACCCCGGCTGATGCCCAGCGCCTCGGCGATCTGCGCCTCGGACAGGTCCGACCAGTACCGCAGGGTGAGCACCTCGCGCTGCCGATCGGGCAACCGGCGCAGCGCCCGCAGCACGGTCCGGTGCTCGTCGGCCAGCATCGCCTCGGTGTCGGCGGCGGCCTCGTCGGGATGCATGCCGAGATGCCGGTACTTGCGGGCCACCTGCCGGCGCCGGATCAGCGACCGGGCGCCGTTGACTACGCACACCCGCAGGTAGCCGAGTGCGGCGTCCGGGTCGTGCAGCCGGTGAGCCGACCGGTGGAAGGCGATGAAGGCGTCCTGTACGACGTCCTCGGCCGAGGCCAGGTCGTCGACCAGCAGGGCCGCCATCCGGACCAGCGACAACCGGTGGTCGGCGTAGAGCGCCGCCAGGTCCGTTGATCGGGCCACCGCGGTCATGTCGCTTGTTCGGTCGGGATGCCGGAGTGTGTCATGTACAGAGGACGTCCCGCTGCTGAGCGGGGTTGCATCGGGTTTCGGTCGGCCCGAGTTGCCGGCCGGAGCCGATCCGCTAGTCCCCGTCGCCCGGCCAGGTCACGATGGTGGCGAGGCGGTCCAGCAGCGTGTGGGTCTGCCCCGTCACCATGTCGTAGTCCACCAGGGCGGACGCCTCCCGGACACCGCCGCAAGAGCTGCCGTAGCCCACCGCGAAGGTCGCCAGGTCCCCTGCCATCGAGATGATGAAGCCGGCCGCGCCGACCCCGGCCGGCCCGCGCAGCGGCCGCGGCGCCTTTCCGGGTACCAGGATGTCGTATCCACCGTCGCCGCAGCTGACGTGATTGGCCAGCAGGACATGGCCATTGCTGAGTGGCCAGGCATTGCCGTATCCGCCGCCGGTCTGGCTGGCCGCCTCGGTCAGCACCGAGGGCGCGCCACCCGCCACCGGCTGCAGGTACAGCGCCGCGGAAGGCTCTCCTGGTCCCGCCGGGGTCAGGCAGACCTCCAGCACGGTGCCGGCGGTCCACCACTTCAGCGGTGTGCAGTGGTCGTACCCCGCCGGCAGCGGGTACGACCGGACGAGGTGGCCGTCGTTGGTCACCAGCCGGAGGGCCGCCGTGATCAACTGGCCGCCATCCGGCAGGTACAGCACGCTGCCGGGGCTGAGGGCGCCGACACCGGACAGGTCCGCGGGGTAGCGCAGCTTCAGGTGCCCGGCTGTGTCGTAGCGGACCAGTCGTGCGGTGCCATCCACGCTCTGCCGAAGCAGGACGGACAGTCCATTCGGCCGGGTGTAGCTGACGAAGGAACTCGACGGCGCGGTGAAGCCGTCCGACAGGGTTCCCGAGTGCAGGCTCACCTCCTGGTAGCGGGGGGCGTCGCTGCTGCCGCTGCGCAGCATGGCCCGGCTGCCGTCCGGCGACCAGGCCAGCAGGTCGGCTCCGGCAGGCAGCCGGTCGCTGATCAGGTAGCGGCCGCCGATCGGGTCGTAGAGGTAGAGCGAGCCCGGCGCCTTGCCCGCCCCGGTTACAGGCAGCAGTAGCCGCCAGCCGGCTCCGACCGCCGCCCACGGCACCTCGCCGCGGCTGCCGGTCTGGCCGCGCGGCAGGTACCCGGGCCCGGCGATCGCGGTCGAGGACGCGGGGGCGGATGCGGACGCGGACGGCGATGCGGACGGCGAGGAGGACGGCGACGGGGTGGTCACCCGGGTGGCCGGCGGGTTCGGCCGCGGTTGCGAGTCCAGGTGGTTGGCGACCAGCGCGGTGGCACCGACGGCCAGGGCGACGATCGCCGCGGCGGCCAGGCCGGGAGCGATCCAGCGCTGCCGCGGGGAGGTCGGAAGCTCCTCGAAGCCGAGGATCGGCAGGTCACCGGTGGGCGCATCGTCGAGCAGGTCGTCCAAGGCCCGTTCGCGGCGCTCGGCGAGCTGGTCCAGCCGCCGCTCGGTCAGCTGCGCCGTCTTGGCCTGGTAGGCCTCGCGCAGGCGGTCCTCGATCGGGTGGGTCATCGGCTTGCTCCCAGCATCGCTTGCAGTTTGTCCATGCCACGGCTGGCGTTGGACTTCACCGCGCCCCGGGAGATGCCCAGGGCTTCGGCGATCTCGGCTTCGGACAGGTTGCCCCAGTACCGCAGGGCGAGCACCTCCTGCTGCCGGCGGGGCAACCGGCGCAGCGCGGCAAGTACCTCCTGCTGGGTGGCGGCCAGCAGCAGTTCGCTGTCGGCGGCCTCGGCGTGACTGTCCCGGACCAGGCTCAGATGCCGGCGCACGGTCTGGCGCTTGCGCAGCACCGATCGGCAGTTGTTCACCACCGAGGTGCGCAGGTAGCCGATCGCGGCCGCCGGGTCGCGCAGCCGCGACTGGTGCTGCTGCAGGGCGATGAAGGCGTCATGCACCACGTCCTCGGCGGTGGCCATGTCGTCCACCAGCAGCAGTGCGAACCGGGCCAGCGGCAACCGGTGGGCCAGATAGAGCGCGGCCAGGTCGAGCGGCACCGGGATGTTCGGCGCCTGCCTGCCCGGATCGCTGTCCGGCCTGGGCGCTTCGACGCCCTCCGAGGAGACTGTCACGGTTGTCAGACGCGGACCGGAAGGCGAGGTTGCATCACGTTTCGGCGACCAGCTGCTCACCCTGTCGACAGCCGTTCCGACAGCTCGCGCGCGGCCCGGGACAGGCACCGGATGGGAGACACTCCGGCCTCAGGCGTCGCCGACGGGCTCGGTGCCGGGACACGGGTCCGGCTGCCCGGCGGACGGGGCGTGGGCCTGCCCCCCGGACGGGTTCGGCGGCAGTTGCGCGCGGGCCGCCACCCGGGCGACCGCGGCCGCGGCCAGGGCCGGAGCGATCCAGTGGGCGCGCCAGGCCGGATCGGTCCGCACGTCGCCGGCACCGCTCGTGGCGTCCGGGCCGGTCGGGGCACTCGCGCCCGGGGGCGCTTCGGCCTCCCCGGGCTCCTCGTCCGGCAGCAACCGCCGGGCCGGCAACCGGTCCTCGCTGACCTGCTCGGCCTTTGCCGTGAACGCGGCCTTCAGCCGTTGTTCGGTCCGGGGGTTCATCGAGCGTCTCCTAGCATCGTTTCGAGCCTGTCCATGCCTCTGCTGGCGTTCGATTTCACCGCCCCGCGTGAGATGCCCAGCGCTTGGGCGATCTCGGCCTCCGACAGCTCGGCCCAGTAGCGCAGCACGAGCACCTCGCGCTGGCGGTCGGGCAGCTGCCGGACGGCGTCCAGCACATGCTGGTGGTCGGCGGCCAGCAGCAGTTCGCTGTCGGCCGGGTCGGCGTCGTAGAGCCGTGCCAGGCTCAGGTGCCGGCGCGCGGTCTGGCGCTTGCGCAGCACCGACCGGCTGTTGTTGACGATGGTGGTGCGCAGGTACGCCAGGGCCGCCGCGGGGTCCCGCAGCCGGTCCCGATGCTGGTACAGGGCGGTGAAGGCGTCGTGCACCACGTCCTCGGCGGTGCCCATGTCGTCGACGAGCAGCACCGCCATCCGGATCAGCGACAGCCGACGAGCGGCGTACAAGCCGGCAAGGTCGAGCTCGATGACTTCGGTCACTGCGCTGTCCGTTCCTGGCCGGTATGACGCGGCCGTCCACCCGTGCGAACAATGTTCGCGTGTCAGACGCAGAGGAAGGCGAAAGGTTGTCTGACGATTCATCGGCAGCGGTGATCGTTACCCAGGTGTGACAGGATGCGGCCCGTGACCCAGACCCCGGCCACCGACCAGCCCGGCGACCAGCCTGATAGCGGGCTGACCCACCTGCACTCGGGCAAGGTGCGCGACCTGTACGCCACCGACACCGGACACCTGATCATGGTCGCCTCGGACCGGATCTCGGCCTTCGACCACGTGCTGCCGACCGAGATCCCGGACAAGGGCCGGATCCTGACGGCGATGTCGGTGTGGTGGTTCGGCCAGCTGGGTGATCTGGTCGGCAACCACCTGCTCAGCTACGACGACGAGCTGATCCCGGACGCCTGGCGGGGCCGGGCGCTGCTGTGCACCAAGCTGGACATGATTCCGGTCGAGGCGGTGGTGCGCGGTTACCTGACCGGCGGTGGGCTGGCCGACTACCAGGCGACCGGATCCGTGTGCGGCATCGCGCTGCCGCCCGGCCTGGTCGACGGCGACCGGTTGCCCGAGCCGATCTTCACCCCGGCCACCAAGGCCGCCGTCGGTTCGAACACGACGAGAACGTCTAGCTTCGCCGTGGTGGCCGAGCAGGTCGGCGCCCGGCGGGCCGGACAGCTGCGCGAGCTGAGCCTGGCCATCTACGCCCGGGCCCGCGAGCTGGCCGCCGGCCGCGGCATCCTGCTGGCCGACACCAAGTTCGAGTTCGGCCTGCACTCCTGCACCGGCGAGCTGATGCTCGGCGACGAGGTGCTCACCCCGGACTCGTCCCGGTTCTGGCCGGCCGACGAGTGGCAGCCCGGCCGTCGGCAGCCGAGCTTCGACAAGCAGTACGTCCGGGACTGGCTGAGTTCACCCGCCGCCGGCTGGGACCGGCGCTCCGACCAGCCGCCGCCCCCGCTGCCCGAGGACGTGGTGGCCGCCACCCGGCAGCGATATCTGGATGCGTACGAGCGGCTGACCGGGCTACGGTTCGACGACTGGCTGGCCTCCGCTGGGAGCGTCGAACGGGATCTCTGACGATCATGCCCTGAGTTCATGCCCAACTAGGTCTCAGCCGAGCCGGTAGTGGCCGAATGTTGGAGATACAGCAGCCACTGAACGAGGTTCTCATGCTCCAGTCCGTACGGTGGGATGGAGGAATTATGGCTGTGACACGGAAGTGACGAGTGACAGATGCTTAGCGAGGCGCCACACTTTACGTCACCAAGTCAGGAGCGTCATGTGAGATCCTGCTCAGTGACACGCGTCTTCCACGATGCCCAAACGGCTGAGTTATGCCAAGCTGTCCCCCTTACCGCTATCTCGGGGGGTAGCTTGACAGTTAACGATTTCTTGGCCTCTAGTGTGTTCAGGGCAGGCGTGGTTCCCCTCGCGAGCGCGGCCACGATTGCTATAAGCAAGTGGACTACTCGTCGGGACGATGCTACTGAGAAAATATGGGAAGTGTTTGCCATGGGGCCCGATCTGCTCATGGCAGCGTTGATCGCTATACCTGCGTTTATAACGGAAAAGGCCACGGCGTTAGCTGCGTCCCCTAACAGTTCACGTATCTTAGGCTCAGTAGAATCTAGTGGCTGGGTGTTCTTGATCGTCTTCTGGATCACGCTGCTAGGTCTTAATTTTGAACGAAGCATAGCTAAGAAGGCGCGTCAAGCAGATGGTAGGAAAAAGCCGCTAATCCTGGGCGTTCTTATTCCAATGTTCTTCGGGTCACTAGCGATCGCTACAACATTTGGATTAGCAAAATGACCCCTACCGAACTACGCGTGCATCGGCGAACACGGCTAATTACTTTGGTCGGCCTACTAGGATTAGCATTTTCGACAGTTGGCTACCTACGGTCTTCAACCCACCGGCCTGCTATACATCTCGGAGCTGTGGCAGTTGGTTCTGTGACTACTGCCTTAGTATTCGCTGGCTTCGCATTTATAGTGGTAGTTCGGGCCAGTTGGCGTTCAGTTGCAACACAGAGGAACTTGATCGCAGCCGCTGTCCAGTCTGGACAGGTATACAAGGACGCTAAGCGAAAAGTTCCTAAGCAGATTGAAGAGCTTCTAAATACGGCGGCAGAAGATGTTGCACGTGAATGGGGTGTGCCGCGGGGCAAGCTTGCAGCTTCGATAGCGATGTTTCGCGACCGCGATCGAGTTGACGATCAGCTAGTCACATGGGGAGGAGACTTCCCCGCTGGTGGAGCTATTTCACGGAATCTTGTTAGCGCTGGCTTGAAGCAAGCTGCGATGACGCGATCACCAGTAATCCTAGAAGACGAAAGTTCAAGTCGTACTCATAAATACCTAGCTATAATAGTCCCACTGCCTGTCGAAAATGCGACGGAAGGTCTCGGCGCTGTTCTGCTGTCCAGTCCTGTTATGCCGGATTCTATTGAACGTATCGAAGGTGCGGTGTCGCTTCTTCTTAACTGGGCTCGACTGGCAGCCTTATTACTGGGTGTACTAGTATCAGATGAGGTAGGTGGCCGAGGATGAAGCTGCAAGAAGACGGAAACGCTGGCGGTGTGGTAATTGTAGCTATCGATGACGACGCCGACATCCGCCCGCCGAGTGAGACTGCTTCTTGACTTCGTAAACAGGTTTCATGATAAGCGTTTGCGAGATGGAATGCGTACGGGTGAATTCGAAAATCAGTTGCGGCATGATATTGTCAAGAAAGATCGATCCGGGTCAGAAGAGTTCCGCGCTAGTTAATGCTGCAGCGCCAAACGGTCAGTTGTTGATCTTAGTAGTAAGCCTCTTAGACGGAATGGCATTAAAATGCTGGTCGGCAAGCTGGTCACGCTCCGGGCCCTGACGGATGCCGACATGCCGCGGCTGACGGAGTTCCGCAACGACGTCGAGCTGGAGCTGATCGGCGGCGGCGACCCGCCCCGGCCCTGCACCCTGGAGGTGGTGCGGGAGTTCTTCGCCGAGCGGGCCAAGGACCGCGAGGCCCAGAACTTCGCCATCGAGGCCGACGGCAAGTTCATCGGCGACTGCGGGGTGTTCAACCCCGACCGGCGCGGTGGCACCGCCGAGGTGGGCATCGGCATCGGCGACCGCGACTACTGGGGCCGCGGCTACGGCCGGGACGCGCTGCGGTTGCTGTGCGACTACGGCTTCCGGATGCAGGGCTTCCGCCGGCTGTGGCTGAGCGTGCATGCCAGCAACGAGCGGGCCATCCGGTCCTACCGAGCGGTCGGCTTCGTCGAGGAGGGCCGGCTGGTCGAGCACGTCTGGTCCGACGGGCACTACGAGGACATCGTGCTGATGGCGCTGTTCCGGTCCGACTTCAACGCCACCGACGGGACTGACGGCTCAGCCGGCTGACAACTGGCGCAACCAGCGCCGGACCTCGGCCGGGGACGCCAACCGGACGACGGCCAGCTCCGGCCGCTGCTCGAGGCCGGCCAGCACGATGGAGCGGACCTTGGCATGCGTGGCCCACGCCCACCGGATCGGGTGCTCGGGGTCGAGCCAGTCCCGAAAGCCCTCGGTGTTGCCGTTGAAGATCGGCTGCCGGGTGACGGCCAGCCGGAACGAGCGGCGCAGCACCCGGTGCATCACCGTCGGAAGCGGGAAGTCCAGCCAGACCAGGGTGTCCGCGCGGGCCAGGAAGCAGCGGCCGGGCCGCCGGGTACTGCCACTCCGACACCCAGCGCTCGCCGGCCACCACCGCCCGGACGTCGTCGAGGAACTCCGGCCGCGGCTGCCAGCCGGGGCCGTGGAACAGCGAGTCCAGCTCGGTGTAGGGCAGCCCGAGCCGGCGGGCCAGCCCCGCGGCGAGGGTGGACTTGCCGGCTCCGGCCGCGCCGGCGATCAGGACGCGCTGCACGGACGCCGAGGCTAGTCGGCGCGCACTCGTGCATGGGCAGCGAGCCCTCCGGGCTGCTGCACTCTGTGTATGGGCAGCGAGCCGTCCGGGCTGCTGCACTCTGTGTATGGGCAGCGAGCCCTCCGGGCTGCTGCACTAGGCTTGCCGCTGCTGTGGAGCGTGCCGCAGCCGGTGAGAAGGAGCGAGCGAATGGCCCGCGTGGTAGTCGACGTCGTGATGAAGCCGGAGATCCTGGACCCGCAGGGGCAGGCAATCCTGGGCGCGCTGACCCGGCTGGGCATCGAGGGCGTCAATTCGGTCCGCCAGGGCAAGCACTTCGAGCTGGACGTCGACGACGACCTCGACGACGAGACCGTGACCCGGCTGGCCGACACCCTGCTGGCCAACCCGGTGATCGAGGACTTCACCATCTCCCGCTGAGCACAGGCCAGCCCGCCCGGCGCCTGGGTGATACCCACCGGCTGCCCTGGCGACCGGTGGGCATCCCGCACGCAACCTGGCCGGCGGACCGCGACCGGCGGCGGCCCCGGAGCCCCGGCCGGTAGCCGGTAACCTGTCGGCGTGAGTGTCCGCGTCGGTGTGGTGACCTTTCCCGGAAGTCTGGACGATCGCGACGCGCTGCGCGCGATCCGGCTGGCCGGTGCCGAGCCGGTGCCGCTGTGGCACGGCGAGAAGTGGCTCTCCGACGTCGACGCGGTGGTGCTGCCCGGCGGCTTCTCCTACGGCGACTACCTGCGCTGCGGGGCGATCGCGAGGTTCGCGCCGGCCATGGAATCGATCGCCGACGGTGCCCGCAACGGCCTGCCGGTGCTCGGCATCTGCAACGGCTTCCAGGTGCTGTGCGAGGCGCACCTGCTGCCCGGCGCGCTGATCCGCAACGCCGAGCGCCGGTTCGTCTGCCGTGACCAGCGGCTGCGGATCGACAATGCCGACGACCGCCTGGACCTCGGACTACCAGGCCGGGCAGCAGGTGGTCATCCCGATCAAGAACATCGACGGCGGCTACGTCGCCGACCAGCGGACCCTGGACGAGCTGGAGGGCGAGGGCCGGGTGGTGGCCCGCTACGTCGGGGGCAACCCGAACGGCTCGTACCGCGACATCGCCGGCATCTGCAACGCGGCCGGCAACGTGGTCGGCCTGATGCCGCATCCCGAGCACGCCATCGAGTCGCTGACCGGGCCGAGCGCCGACGGGCTGGGCTTCTTCACCTCGGTGCTGACCCGGCTGGCCGTGACCGGCTCGGTGGGCGCATGACCGCCAGCCGGCGGGGCGCCCCGCTGGACACCGTGCCGGCCGCCGAGGCGAGCCCGGACCGGTCCCAGCCGTACGCCGAGCTGGGCCTGGCCCGTGACGAGTACGCCCGGATCAAGGAGATCCTGGGTCGCCGGCCGACCAGCTCGGAGCTGGCGATGTACTCGGTGATGTGGTCCGAGCACTGCTCGTACAAGTCGTCCAAGGTGCACCTGAAGCAGTTCGGCGAGAAAGTTCCCGGACCAGGCCAAGGACATCCTGCTGGTCGGGATGGGCGAGAACGCCGGCGTGGTGGACGTCGGCGGCGGCCTGGCGGTGACGTTCAAGATCGAGTCGCACAACCACCCCTCCTACGTCGAGCCCTACCAGGGTGCGGCCACCGGGGTGGGCGGCATCGTCCGCGACATCCTGACCATGGGCGCCCGGCCGATCGCGGTGCTGGACTCGCTGCGGTTCGGCGCGGCCGAGGCGGCCGACACCGCCCGGGTGCTGCCCGGCGTGGTGTCGGGCGTCGGCGGGTACGGCAACTGCCTGGGACTGCCCAACATCGGTGGCGAGCTGGTGTTCGACCCCAGCTACCTGGCCAATCCGCTGGTCAACGCGCTGTGCGTCGGGGTGCTGCCGGCGGACGGCATCAAGCTGGCCAAGGCCGAGGGCCCGGGCAGCAAGGTGGTGCTGTTCGGCGCCCGGACCGGCGGCGACGGCATCGGCGGTGCCTCCGTGCTGGCAAGCGCCAGCTTCGAGCGGGAGGGCGAGCGCAAGCGGCCGGCGGTGCAGGTCGGCGACCCGTTCGCCGAGAAGGTGCTCATCGAGTGCTGCCTGGAGATCTTCGCCGCCGACCTGGTCACCGGCATCCAGGACCTGGGGGCGGCCGGGCTGTCCTGCGCGACCACCGAGCTCGCCGCGGCCGGCTCCGGCGGTATGGAGATCGACCTGGACCTGGCGCCGCTGCGGGACGAGACGCTGGCGCCGGAAGAGATCCTGATGAGCGAGTCCCAGGAACGGATGATGGCGGTGGTGACGCCGGACAACCTCGAGGCGTTCCTGGCCGTCTGTGCCAAGTGGGACGTGACCGCCACCGTGCTCGGCACCGTGACCGACGGCGACCGGCTGGTGATGCGCTGGCACGGCGAGACCATCGTCGACGTCCCGCCGGGCACCCTGGCCCACGACGGGCCGGTCTACCGGCGTCCGGTGCGCCGCCCGTACGACCAGGACGCCCTCAACGGCGAGCACGGCAACGGGTTGCCCCGGCCGAAGTCCGGCGAGCAGTTGCGCAACACCGCACTCAAGCTGATCTCGTCGGCGAACCTGGCCGACAAGTCCTGGGTCACCGACCAGTACGACCGGTACGTGCAGGGCAACACGGTGCTGGCCCAGCCGGAGAACGCCGGCATCGTGCGGCTGCCCGGCCCGGACGGCACGGACAGCAACGTCGGCATCGCGGTGTCGGTGGACGGCAACGGCCGGTACTGCCGGCTGGACCCGTACGCAGGTGCCCAGCTGGCGCTGGCCGAGGCATACCGCAACGTCGCGGTGACCGGCGCCCGGCCGCTGGCGGTCACCAACTGCCTGAACTTCGGCTCGCCCGAGGACCCGGCGGTGATGTGGCAGTTCGCCGAGGCGGTCCGGGGGCTGGCCGACGGTTGCCAGCAGCTGGGCATCCCGGTGACCGGCGGCAACGTCAGCTTCTACAACCAGACCGGCACCACCGCGATCCTGCCGACGCCGGTGGTCGGCGTGCTCGGCGTGATCGACGACGTCACTCGCCGGACCCCGATGGCGCACTACACCGACGGGGCGCTGCTCTACCTGCTCGGCGAGACCCGCGACGAGTTCGGCGGTTCGGAATGGGCGCACGTGATCCACGGCTTCCTCGGCGGCAAGCCGCCGAAGGTCGACCTGGAGCGGGAGCGGTTGCTCGCCGACCTGCTGATCACTGCCGCCCGGGACGGCCTGATCGACGCCGCGCACGACCTGTCCGACGGCGGGCTGTTCGTGGCGCTGGCCGAGGCGTGCCTGCGCGGCTCGTCCGGCGTCCGGGTGAGCGTGCCGGACGGTGTCGACCCGTTCGTGTTCCTGTTCTCCGAGTCGGCCGGCCGGGCGATCGTGGCGGTGCCGCGCACCAAGGTCGCCCGGTTCACCGCGATGTGCGCCTCGCACACGCTGCCCGCCCAGCAGGTCGGCGTGCTGGACGTGCTGGAGGCGGCGGTCGAGGTGCGGGGCCAGTTCCGGATCCCGATGGCGGAGCTGCGGGTGGCCTGGGCCTCGACGCTGCCGAGGCTGTTCGGCTGAGCCATGCCCGCGCGTGATCCCTCCGCCGCGCTGCTGGCCCAGGCGGCGCTGATGCGGAACTGGCTGGCCGAGCTGCCGGTGTCCGACTTCGCGCTGCCGAGCGTGCTGCCCGGCTGGGACGTCCGGCTGCTGACCGGGCACGTGCTGATGATCTTCCGAGGGCTGCTGGGGGCTCTCGACGCGCCGGTGGACGAGCCGCCGCTGGCGCTGCACGACTACGTGGCGCGCTACCGGCCGGACGCCGCGCTGATCGACGCGGTCACCGCCGAGCTGGCGGCCGACCGCGCGCCGGACGAGCTGCTCGCCGAGCTGGACCGGTTGCTGGCTGAGGTGCGGGTTCGGCTGACGGCACCGTTGCCTCGGGTGGTGCGGGCGCCGCGCGGGCCGATCGCGGGGGCGGACTACCTGATGACCCGGATCTTCGAGGTGCTGGCGCACTCGGACGACCTCAGCCGGTCACTGCCGTCTTGTGCGCCGGTGGGCTTCGACCGGGGCGCGTTGTCGGCCGGGGTGCGCGGGCTGGCCGGGATGCTGGCCGCTCGGTATCCGGGCCGGTCGGTGGAGGTGCGGGTGCCGCCGTTCATCGCGGTGCAGGCCATTGCCGGGCCCCGGCACACCCGCGGCACCCCGCCGAACGTGATCGAGACCGACGGCGAGACCTTCCTGCGGCTGGCCACCGGCCGGCTGGCCTGGGCCGAGGCGGTGGCCGACGGCCGAGTCCGGGCCAGCGGCAACCGCGCCGACCTCAGCGAGCAGCTACCCCTGCTATGACCGACCCGGAAACGACCGACCCGGAAACCCTCGCGATTCTCTCGGATCCTGAGGCCATGCGACAGATTGCCGAGTCCGAGGCGGAGCTTGCGCAAGGGTCGGGTGAGACCGAGGAACAACTCACCAAAGCTATGCAGCAACGGCGACGGCCTGGGTGAGGTCCATGCTCAGCTGGAGGCACGTGCCACTGGGGACTCGTACTGTCTGCTGCGTGGCAAACGCTGATGAGATCTCGTCGTGGGATGCCGAAGCCAACGCCTTCGACCAACCGGCCGATCATGGCCTGCACGACCCAGTCGTTCGGCAGGCGTGGCGGGAGTTGCTTCTGGGTTGCTTGCCTGAGCCGCCGGCTCGGATCGCTGACCTGGGCTGCGGAACGGGCACGCTGTCGGTCCTGCTCGCCGAAGCTGGACACCGGGTCGACGGGCTCGACTTCTCGCCACGGATGATCGAGCTGGCCGAACGCAAGGCGACCGGTCTCGCCGCGGTCCGCTTCACCCAGGCCGACGCTTTCGACCCTCCGCTTCCGGCGGCGGCCTACGACGCGGTGCTGTGTCGTCACGTCCTGTGGGCGATGCCCGATCCGGCCGTTGCCCTGTCACGGTGGCTTCGACTGTTGGCACCGACTGGCCGCCTGGTGCTGGTGGAAGGCCACTGGTCCAACGGCACCGGTCTGGCGGCCGAGCAGACCATTCGGCTGGTGCAGGAAGCCGGCCGGTCCGCGTCCTTGGTGAGCCTTACCGACCCGGCGTACTGGGGCCGCGACATCACCGACGACCGCTACCTCGTAGTGGCGAGCCGTGCCGACGGCTAGTGGCAGCGCAGCGGGCACGCTGGTGCTGCTGAACGGGCCGCCCGGCATCGGCAAGTCGACGCTGGCGCGCCTGCTGGTTCGGGACCGGCCGCTGGCCCTGTGCCTGGACATCGACCTGCTGTGGCGCTCGCTCGGGCGATGGGACGAGAACCTGCGGCAGAGCGGTCCGCTGGCGCGGGATCTGGCTGTGGCCGCTGCGCGTGCCCACCTACTCAGTGGGCATTCCGTCGTCATCCCGCAGTTCCTCGGCCGGCGGGCGTTCGTCGAGCGGTTGGAGGCGCTGGCGCGGGAGATGGGCGCGCCGTTCCACCACGTCGTGCTGATGGACAGCAAGGACAGCGCGATCGCGCGCTTCCTCACTCGCGCGTCCGCACCGGACGTCTCAGAACAGGTCCGGGAGGCTACCGCGATGGCCGGCGGTGTTCCGGGTCTGGGGCAGATGTATGACGATCTGCTGGCGATGCTTGCCGCCCGACCAGACGCCGTCGAGGTCCCCAGCGTCGAGGGGGACATCGAGGGCACCTACCTGCGCCTGTGCGAGGCGCTCGCGTGGTTATCTAAGCAGCCGAACCTGGATCGGTAGATCCAACTCTGCCCACGCGCGATCAGCCGTGAGCACTTCGGGAGGATCGCTACGCACCGCCAGCGCCAGGCAACAGCGATCCCCGAGGGACAGCGAGCGTCCACCGGACAACGAGCGCATGGCACCAGCTAACTCGGCGTCCTGTTCCAGGACCGGCGCGATTGTCACGCCGGCGGCGGCAAGGAGTTCCCGGACGCGGCCCGCCTCGATGTCGGCGTCGACAAGTTTGCCGATGACTTCGGCAAGGTTCGCCGCACCGAGAATTCCAGTCTCAAGGCTGGCTGCGACCAGGTCCGCTCCTGGTTCGTCTTGCACCAGGGCCAGGATCGCGGACGCGTCCAGGACCGTCATTCCGTTGCGGCAGCGAGCCGGCGCTCGGCGAGCAGTTCATCGGCGAGCGATCGCTCCTTGGGTATCGCCGCCGCTAGTTGGCGCAACTCGGCGACGGCATCCTGCTGGCGTTCCAGCACCAGTCGTGGGCCGGTGAGATGCAGATGCAGCCGATCGCCGGGGACCAGCCCGAGCGCCGTGCGTATCTCTGCGGGTATCACCAGTCGGCCTTGCTTCCCGAGCACCAGCGTGGCATCCATAGCTAGATCATGCCATGACGATCCCAGTCATGCCATAGATCGCCGGCGTTGTGTGCAAGTGCTGCTGGTAGAGCAAGCCATGCCACCGACCTCGGCAACCCGACGCTGCTTGCACCCCGCAAGGTCCGCGATGTGAATCGGATCCGGTGCTGAATGCCTGATGGCAGGATGGCTGGGTGAGCAGCGCGCAGCCAACCGTGGTGTCAGTCAACCTGCGGGCCGGGCATCGGTTCAGCAAAGCGCCGGCCGAGCAGATCACCCTCGTCACCGGTCTCGGGGTGGAAGGCGACGCGCATGCCGGCGTCACCGTGCAGCACCTGTCCCGGATCCGCCGCGACCCCACCCAGCCGAACCTGCGGCAGGTGCACCTGATGCACGCCGAGCTGTTCGACGAGCTGGCCGAGCAGGGCTTCGCAATCAACCCCGGCGACCTCGGCGAGAACGTCACCACCCGCGGCCTCGACCTGCTCACCCTGCCCACCGGCACGGTCCTGAGACTCGGCCCCCAGGCGACCATCGAGATCACCGGCCTGCGCAACCCGTGCGTGCAGATCGACAGGTTCTCCCCCGGCCTGCTCAAGCAGGTACTCGGCCAGGACGAGGACGGCCACCCGATCCGCCGGGCTGGCATCATGGCCGTGGTACTCACCGGCGGCACCGTCCACCCGCACGACCCGATCCAGGTGACAGCTTCCCGCCGACCCGCACCGCGCGCTCGAACCGGTCTGAACCGACGGCAACACACCCGCGTAGTGCGCGAGCACGCAGAGCCACCCCCTAGACTGGGCCCGTGGCGCGCGGAGACGGCAAGCTGACCCATGAGCTCGACCCCCACGACCAAGGCCCCCAGGACCAGTGCGGTGTCTTCGGTGTCTGGGCCCCGGACGACGAGGTCGCCAAGCTCGCCTACTTCGGCATGTACGCCCTGCAGCACCGCGGCCAGGAGGCCGCCGGCATCGCGGTCAGCGACGGCTCGTCGATCATGGTCTTCAAGGACCTCGGCCTGGTCTCCCAGGTTTTCGACGAGGCGACCCTGGCCACCCTGACCGGCCAGATCGCCATCGGCCACACCCGCTACTCCACCACCGGCGCGTCCACCTGGGAGAACGCCCAGCCGTCGTTCCGCACCACCGAGGCCGGCACCGGCATCGCGCTGGCGCACAACGGCAACCTGGTCAACACCGCCGAGCTGGCCGAGGCCGTCCGCGCGGTCAAGGACCGGGACCGCGGTACGCAGCCGGTCTCCACCTCCGACACCGACCTGATGACCGCACTGCTGGCCGCCCACCCGGACGTCTCGGTCGAACAGGCCGCGATGCAGGTGCTGCCCACCCTCAAGGGCGCCTTCTCGCTGGTCTTCATGGACGAGCACACCCTCTACGCCGCTCGCGACCCCCAGGGCGTCCGGCCGCTGTCGCTGGGCCGGCTCGACCGCGGCTGGGTGGTCGCCAGCGAATCGGCCGCCCTCGACATCGTCGGCGCGTCCTTCGTCCGCGAGATCGAGCCCGGTGAGCTGGTGGCCATCGACGCCGACGGGATGCGCTCGCAGCGCTTCGCCAATCCCGACCCCAAGGGGTGCGTGTTCGAGTACATCTACCTGGCCCGGCCGGACACCACCATCGCCGGCCGCTCGGTGCACTCGGCCCGGGTCGAGATCGGGCGCCGGCTGGCCAAGGAGCACCCGGTCGAGGCCGACCTGGTGATGCCCACCCCGGAGTCCGGCACTCCCGCCGCGATCGGGTACGCCGAGGCGTCGGGCATCCCGTACGGCGTCGGCCTGGTCAAGAACGCCTACGTCGGGCGCACCTTCATCCAGCCGTCCCAGACCATCCGCCAGCTCGGCATCCGGCTCAAGCTCAACCCGCTGCGTGACGTCATCCGCGGCAAGCGGCTGGTGGTGGTGGACGACTCCATCGTGCGGGGCAACACCCAGCGCGCGGTGGTGCGGATGCTGCGCGAGGCCGGCGCGGTCGAGGTGCACGTCCGGATCGCCTCGCCGCCGATCGAATGGCCGTGCTTCTACGGCATCGACTTCGCCACCCGGGCCGAGCTGATCGCCAGCGCGCTGGACGTCAACGGCATCCGGGCCTCGCTCGGCGCCGACTCGCTGGGGTACCTGTCCCTGGAGGCGCTGACCGCGGCCACCGAGCAGCCCAAGACCCGGCTGTGCCGAGCCTGCTTCGACGGCAAGTACCCGATCCCGCTGCCGCAGGTGGTCGGCAAGCACGTCCTGGAAGGCATCGGCCGGGCGGTCAACGGCAGCGCGGCCGAGCCGGCTCGCATCGGCCGGGAACCGGAACGGTCCGAGGGCTACGGCGCCGACGCGCTGCGCCTGTCGTGACTCTTCCTGTCATGACCGAGCCCAACTCACCAACGCCGGCCGGGCAAGAGTCATCCACCGATCACCCGGCGCAGACCTCCTACGCCGCTGCCGGCGTCGACATCGAGGCCGGCGAGCGGGCCGTCGAGCTGATGCAATCCTCGGTCGCCCGGACCGCCCGTCCCGGCGTGCTGGGTGGCCTCGGCGGTTTCGCCGGCCTCTTCTCCCTCGACCTGGCGCGCTACCCCCGCCCGGTGCTGGCCACCTCGACCGACGGCGTGGGCACCAAGCTGGTGCTGGCCCAGCAGCTCGACCGGCACGACACCATCGGCATCGACCTGGTGGCGATGGTGATCGACGACCTGGTGGTGGTGGGTGCCGAGCCGCTGTTCCTGACCGACTACATCGCCACCGGCAAGGTGGCGCCGGAAAAGATCGCCCAGATCGTCGCGGGTATCGCCGAGGGATGCGTGCGGGCCGGGTGCGCGCTGGTGGGCGGCGAGACCGCCGAGCACCCCGGCGTGATGGGCCCCGATGACTACGACATCTCCGGCGCCGGCACCGGGGTGGTCAACGCCGACGCGATCCTCGGCGCCGATCGGGTGCGGCCCGGGGACGTGCTGATCGCGATCGGCTCGTCCGGGGTGCACTCCAACGGCTACTCGTTGGTCCGCAAGGTGCTCGCCGACGCCGGGCTGGCGCTGTCGGACACCCCCACCGAGCTGGCCGGCCGGATGCTGGGGGACGAGCTGCTCACCCCGACCACCGTCTACGCCCGGGACTGCCTGCAGCTGATCGCCGACGGCACTCCTGCCCGGGTGCACGCGTTCTCCCACATCACCGGCGGCGGGCTGGCAGCCAACCTGGCCCGGGTGCTGCCGGCCGGGCTCACCGCCGTCGTGGACCGGGCCACCTGGTCACCGCTGCCGGTCTTCCAGCTGCTCGCCCGGGCCGGTGGCCTCGCCCGGGCCGACCTGGAACCCGCCTTCAACCTCGGGGTGGGCATGGTGGCGGTGGTGTCGGCCGGCTACGCCGAGCCGGCGCTGCGGCTGCTGGCAGACCGGGGAATGACGGCCTGGCGACTCGGCGAGGTCAGCCGGGACGAAACGGGCAGCAGCGAACCCGGCCAGGTAGGGATGAGCGGCAATTACGCCGCCTGCCTTTTCTAGGCGAGTGACCTCTGACCGGAGCGCATCCCCATCCAGGGCGCGGGCGGTGAGTGTTAGCGAGGCGGGCTTACCCAGCTCTGCTCGTCCTCGAAGTCATCGTCGGCGTAGGGATCGCCGTCAGATCGTGACTCTGAGTAGTGGGAATCGCTCGGATGTCCGAGCTCCCGCTGGAGTGCAGTGAAATCGGTGCTCTGGGTGTTGTACTTCAACTCCCGTGCCACCTTCTGCTGCTTTGCCTTAGCACGGCCGCGCCCCATGGCTCGACCCCCTCGCTCGCACGGTCATCCGGACGGAGTCGCTAGGGAACTGCGCGCCGGGAATGAGTATCAATTCGTAGGTTCGAGAGTACATCCCACCCCCCGCGCCTGGCACACCACCTGAGCTGCCGATTTCAGTGGCATGGAGCACGTCACATCCGCTCGCGGAGGCCCGTCGCAGCCGTCGCACTCACGGCCCGTGTTGCTGCGGTCACCGCCGGTGGAGGAAATACACTAAAATCAAGGTTCGTAACCAAATTGTAATGTGCAGGGAGCAACTTCACAGCGTGCAGACAACAAGTTGCACCAGAAACTGGTGCATACTTCCTAGGACGTCGCAACGGGATGCGCGTTATAAATATCCAGGAAGGGGGCGAGGGTCAATGACCAATCCTCGTCAACGTACAGAGTCTGAGCCGCTGCTGACTCCGTCAGAGGTGGCTACGCTCTTCCGAGTCGACCCCAAGACGGTTACTCGATGGGCGAAGGCTGGCAAGCTTACCTCGATTCGCACGCTGGGTGGCCACCGCCGCTACCGCGAGTCCGAAGTTCGCTCACTGCTTGAGGGGAACACCAACACCCCGGCAGAGGTGTAATCCGCCGACGCACACGAAGAGCGCCGCAGTTCCGCGATCGGAACTGCGGCGTTCGTCGTTGTCGGGGCTGCGGACTACAGTCGCGCGGCGGGTGGCTCTCTCGCCGCCTGGCACCCATCCCGGCGAAACGGAGTCCTCCATGCTGGACCTGGCGCGGGCCTTCAACGGCTTCTCGGTGAACGACATCGAGGCGGCGAAGCGGTTCTACGGCGACACCCTGGCCATCCCGCTGTCCGAGGCGAACGGGATGCTCAGGCTGCACCTCGGCAGCCGGGACGTCCTGGTCTATCCCAAGGGGGAGCGGCACGTCCCGGCCGAGTACACCATGCTGAACTTTCCGGTCGACGACATCTCCTCCGCGGTGGCCGAGCTGGCACGGGCGGGCATCGCGTTCGAGCGCTACGACGGCGTGGACGAGCACGGCATCTTCCGGCTCGGCGGGCCGCCGATCGCCTGGTTCAAGGATCCGGCCGGCAACGTGCTCTCGGTGCTCCAGGAGGGCTGACGCCTTATAGCTAGGCGCAGGCGCCGTTGGCTGCTAGGCGCAGGCGCCGTTGCCGACGACCCCGGCCGCCCGCAGCTCGGCCAGCCGTTCTGTGGAGTACCCCAGCTCGATGAGCACTCGCTCGGTGTCGGCGCCCTGGGCGGGTGGCGGGTCGGCGACGGCGGCCGGGGTGGCGCTGAACCGGGGCACCGGGGCGGCGACCGACACGCCGGCCACCGTCGCGTAGGCCTGCCGGGCCCGGTTGTGCGGATGCTCCGGCGCCTCGGCGAGGGTCAGCACCGGCGCCACGCACGCGTCGGTGCCGGCGAACAGCTCGGCCCACTCGTCGCGGGGCCGGCCGGCGAAGACACCGGCCAGCAGCGCGACCAGTTCATCGGCGTTGGCCGGGTCCATCGGCGACGGCGTGCTGGCCGGGTCCAGCCCGAGCAGCTCCAGCAGGGTGTTCCAGAACTTCGGTTCCAGTGCTCCGACCGCCACGTACCGGCCGTCGGAGCAGGCGTAGCAGCGGTAGTGCGGGGCACCGCCGTCGAAGATGTTGGCCTCCCGCTGCTCGCTCCACAGCCCGTGGCCGTGCAGGGTGCGCACCATGGTCGCCAGGTACGCGGCCCCGTCGGCCATCGAGGCGCACACCACCTGCCCGGTGCCGGTGGACCGGGCGCTGAGCACGGCCGCGAGCAGCCCGACGACCAGCGACATCGCCCCGCCGCCGAAGTCACCGACGTAGTTGGCCGGCGGCACCGGCGGCCCAGCGGCGTTTCCGACGCCGTGCAGCAGCCCGGTCAGCGCCAGGTAGGTGATGTCGTGCCCGGCCGTCGAGGCCAGCGGACCGTCCTGGCCCCAGCCGGTCATCCGGCCGTACACCAGCCGGGGATTGCGCTGCAGCGCCTCGACCGGTCCGATGCCCAGCCGCTCGGTCACCCCGGGCCGGAACCCCTCGACCAGCACGTCCATGCCCGCGACCAGGTCGAGCACCACCTCGGCCGCTCCGGGCCGGCGCAGGTCCAGGCCGACCGACCGGCGTCCCCGGCCGAGCGGACCGCCCGGACCCAGGATGGTGCTCAGCTGGTCGGTGCCGGGGGTGAGCCGGTCGATCCTGGTCACCTCGGCGCCCAGGTCGGCCAGCAGCATCCCGACGAACGGCACCGGCCCGATGGCCGGCAGCTCCAGCACCCGGATGCCGCTGAGCGGACCGGACGGGACCGACATCAGAACGTCTCGCCGTGCGCGGCCTTGCTGACCAGCAACTCCGGCGGGCTGAACCGCGGGCCGTAGCGCTCGGCGAGTTGCTCGGCCCGGGCCAGGAATCCGGGAACACCGGAACCGGTCGCGCCCCGGTAGCCGTTGATGTACTGCAGCACGCCGCCGGTCCACGGCGGGAAGCCGATGCCCATGATCGAACCGATGTTGGCGTCGGCCACCGTGGTGAGCACCCCCTCGGCCAGGCAGCGCACCGACTCGATCGCCTCGGCGAACAGCATCCGCTCCTGCAGCTCGGTGAGATCCTGCTCGGCCGGGTCCTGCTCGCCGCCGAACTCGGTGCGCAGCCCCGGCCACAGGCCGACCCGCCTGCCGGCCTGGTCGTAGTCGTAGAAGCCGGCGCCGCGCAGCCGTCCCGGCCGGCCGAGGGCCAGCATCCGGTCGGTGACCGCCTCACCGGGATGGGCTGCCAGCGTCCCGCCGTTGGCCTGCACCGCGGCCCGGGCCTCGTCGCGGATCTTGGCGAACAGCTCCATGTTCAGCTCGTCCGCCAGTTGCAGGGCGCCCACCGGGTAGCCGGCCTGGGTGGTGGCCTGCTCGACGGTGGCCGGGTGCACCCCCTCGCCCAGCATGGCCAGCGCCTCGTTGACGAAGGTGCCGATCACCCGGCTGGTGAAGAAGCCGCGGCTGTCGTTGACCACGATCGGGGTCTTCTTGATCTGCCGGGCGAAGTCCAGCGCCCGGGCCAGTGCCGCGTCCGAGGTCTGCTCGCCGCGGATGATCTCCAGCAACGGCAGCTTGTCGACCGGGGAGAAGAAGTGCAGGCCGACGAAGTCCGCCCGGCGCCGCACCCCCTCGGCCAGCGTGCTGATCGGCAGCGTCGAGGTGTTCGGTCCCGAGCAGCGCGTCCGGTGCGACCACCGCCTCGACCTCGGCGAGCACCTGGTGCTTGAGCGCCAGGTTCTCGTAGACGGCCTCGATCACCAGGTCACAGCCGGCCAGGTCGGCCATCGAGCCGGTCGCGGTGATCCGGGCGAGCACCTCGTCCCGGCCCGCCTCGGACAGCCGGCCGCGCTCGACCGCCTTGTCGAGCAGCCCGCGGGAGTAGTCCTTGCCCTTCTCGGCGGCTGCCGTCGAGACGTCGCGGAGCACCACCTCGAGGCCGTTGCGGGCCGCCACGTAGGCGATCCCGGCGCCCATCATGCCGGCGCCGAGCACCGCGACCCGGCTGGCGGTGCGCGGCGGCTGACCGGCCGGCCGGCTGCTGCCTGCGTTGATGGCGTTCAGGTCGAACCAGAATGCCGAGATCATGTTCTTGGCGACCTGGCCACGGACCAGGTCGGTCAGGTAGCGGGACTCGATCCGCAGCGCGGTGTCCAGGTCCACCTGGCTGCCCTCGACCGCCGCCGCCAGGATGTGGTGCGGGGCCGGCATCGGCGCGCCCTTGAGCTGCTTGCGCAGGGTGGCGGGGAAGGCGGGCAGCATCGCCGCGAACGACGGGCTGGCCGGGGTGCCGCCGGGGATCTTGTAACCCTTGCGGTCCCAGGGCTGGGACGGCTCCGGGTTGGCCGCGATCCAGCGCCGGGCCGCGGCCAGCAGCTCGTCGGGGTTGTCGGCGAGCTCGTCCACGATGCCGGCCTCGACCGCCTGCGCCGGGCGCAGCCGTTGCCCCTGAGCAGCAGCTTGGTCAGGGCGTCGGCGATGCCGAGCAGCCGGACGGTCCGGGTGACGCCACCGCCGCCGGGCAGCAGGCCCAGGGTCACCTCGGGCAGGCCGAACTCGGCCTTCGGCCGGTCCAGCGCGATCCGGTGGTGGCAGGCCAGCGCGATCTCCAGCCCGCCGCCCAGCGCGGTGCCGTTCAGCAGCCGCCACCACCGGACGGGGGTAGGTCTCCAGCCGGCGCAGCTGGGCCTTGAGCCGCTCGGCGGCGGCGAAGAACTCCGGCGCGGTCTCGTCGGTGACCGAGCTGAGCAGCCGCAGGTCGCCGCCGGCGAAGAAGGTGTCCTTGGCCGAGGTGAGGATCACCCCGGTGACGCCGTCCTGCTCGTCGTAGAGCCGGTCG
Organism: uncultured Actinomycetota bacterium; assembly: GCA_963796905.1. Lineage (GTDB taxonomy): Bacteria > Actinomycetota > Actinomycetes > Mycobacteriales > Jatrophihabitantaceae > Jatrophihabitans_A. The sequence goes on from CAWCNK010000008.1 coordinate 66,721, forward strand.
ACCACCGGCCCGAGCGAGTCCTGGAAGGTGGCGTTCATGATGTTGGCCCGCTGGGCCGGGTCGTCCATGGTCAGCGTGACGATGCCGTCGGCGTCCCGGCTCCAGCCGATCATGCCGATCTTGTCGGCGGTCTCGGTGGTGGCCGTCATCAGATCCGCTCCACGATCGTCGCCACGCCCATGCCGCCGCCGACGCACAGCGTGGCCAGCCCGTAGCGCTGGTCCCGGCGTTCCAGCTCGTCGATCAGGGTGCCGAGGATCATCGCCCCGGTGGCGCCGAGCGGGTGGCCGAGTGCGATCGCGCCGCCGTTGACGTTCACCTTCTCGGCCGGCACGTCCAGGTCGCGCAGGAACTTCAGCACCACCGCGGCGAACGCCTCGTTGACCTCGAACAGGTCGATCTGCCCGATGTCCAGGCCGGCCTTGGCCAGCGCCTTGCGGGCGGCCGGTGCCGGGCCGGTGAGCATGATGGTCGGCTCCTGGGCCACCACCCCGGTCGCCACGACCCGGGCCCGCGGTCGCAGGCCGAGCTCGGTGCCGGCCTGCTCGCTGCCGACCAGCAGCAGCGCCGCCCCGTCGACGATGCCGGAGGAGTTGCCGGCGGTGTGCACGTGGTCGATCCGCTCCACCCAGTGGTACTTCTGCCGGGCGACCGCGTCGAAGCCACCCAGTTCGCCGATGCCCTCGAACGACGCCGGGAGCTTCGCCAGCGTTTCGACGGTGGTGCCGGGCCGGGGGAACTCGTCATGGTCGAGCAGGGTCAGGCCGTTGCGGTCCCGCACCGGCACCAGCGACCGGCCGAACGCGCCGTCGGCCTGGGCCTTGGCCGCCTTGGTCTGCGAGTCCGCCGCGAAGGAGTCCACCTGCGCGCGGGTGAACCCCTCCAGGGTGGCGATCAGATCGGCACTGATGCCCTGCGGGACGAAGCTGGTGGCGTAGGAGGTTTCGGGGTCCATCGCCCAGGCGCCGCCGTCGGAACCCATCGGCACCCGGGACATCGACTCGACGCCGCCGGCCAGCAGCAGGTCCTCCCAGCCGGAGCGGACCTTCTGGGCGGCCAGGTTGACCGCCTCCAGCCCGGAGGCGCAGAACCGGTTGACCTGCAGGCCCGCGCCCGAGGTGGTCAGGCCCGCGGCCAGCGCGGCGGTGCGGGCGATCACCGCGCCCTGGTCACCGATCGGCGACACAACCCCGAGCACGACGTCCTCGATCCGGGCCAGGTCCAGGCCCGGGTTGCGGCGCGCCAGCTCCGCGATCAGGCCGGTCACCAGCGAGACCGGTTTGGCCTCGTACAGCGAGCCGGACTGCTTGCCCCGGCCGCGTGGCGTCCGGATCGCGTCGTAGACGAATGCCTCGGTAGTCATGGGTGCTTCCCTCGTCCGTGCCGGCTGGAATCCCCCAGCCGGGCTGGGGTTACTACACGGTAACCTCCCGCGCGCCCGGCCGTTCGTTGGGAATAGCCGGGTGCCTGCTCGGGATGGTTGGGCTGGCTGCTCGGCGTGGTCAGGTGTCCGCTCTCGGGGTGGCCGGGTGTCAGCCCAGCAGGTCGGGCAGCAGGTCGAGCGCAGCCTGCCAGGCCGGCGTGGCCGGGTCGACCAGGCCGAAGTGGCCGCCGGGCACCTCGACGAGAGCCGCGTCACCCCGGGCGGCCCGGGCCGCGGTCACGTAGGCCGCGCTCTGCGAGAACGGCACGATGTCGTCGTCGCGGGCGTGCAGGCAGCGCACCGGAACCCCCAGCGGGAGCTGCTCGTGCGGGCTGGCCAGCCGGTACCGCTCGGGGAACTCGTCCGGCAGCCCGCCGAGCAGGGCGGCCACCGCGCCGTCACCGAGCCGGTCGGCGGCAGCGCGGGCCAGGTCCAGCACCCCGGCCTGCGCGATCACCCCGGTCAGCCCGACCACCGGTGTCGCCCCGACCGCGCCGGCGGGCAGCACCGGCCGACCGGCTGCCCAGGCGGCCAGGTGGCCGCCCGCCGAGTGCCCGACCGCGACCACCCGTCGGGTATCGAGATCGTCGTCGGCCAGTTCGGCGAGGTGGTCGATGCCGGCCGCCACGTCGGCCAGGGTGGCTGGCCAGCCGCCGCCGTTGCCGACCCGGCGGTACTCCAGGTTCCAGGCCGCCCAGCCCCGGACGGCGAGGTCGGCGGCCAGCGGCGCGCCCCACTCGGCGCCGTAGCGGGCCTTCCAGAAGCCGCCGTGGATCACCACCACGGTGCCCGGTCGCCTCGGCCCGGTCGGCAGGTACAGCTCGCCGTACTGGAACTCGTTCTCGCCGTAGTAGCTCCGTCGCACGGTGTAGGCGGACGACTCTGCGACGGCGGGGGGCTGTTCGGTCACGGCCGCCAGTGTGCCTGTGCCAGGCTGGTGGGCGTGAGGGTGGCCGTCCTGTCCGACACCCACGCGCCCCGGTTCTGGAAGTCTTGCCCGCCGGCGGTCGCGCGGCTGCTGGAGCATGCCGAGGTGATCCTGCATGCCGGCGACGTCTGCACCCCCGACGTGCTGGACGAACTGTCGCAGTGGGCGCCGGTGCACGCGGTGCGCGGCAACAACGACGGCCTGGACGTGGCGTCCTGGGGCGCGCCGGACACCCTCACCCTGGAGCTGGCCGGGTTGCCGGTGGCGATGGTGCACGACAGCGGCGTGTCCTCCGGCCGGCCCGCCCGGTTGCGTCGCTGGTTCCCCGACGCGCGGCTGGTGGTGTACGGGCACTCGCACATCCCGCTCAACGAGGTGCACGACGGCCAGCGGATCTTCAACCCCGGCTCGCCCACCGACAAGCGACGCCAGCCGGAGGGCACCGCGGGCTTCCTGCGTATCGAGGACGGCGAGCTGGTGCAGGCCGACATCGTCGCGGTGACCTAAGCCATCTCCGCTCGACTAAAGAAGCGGCAGCGTGTCAGTCAGGGCGGTGCGCAGATTCGCGACCGTAGGGTGCTCAGCGAATGCAATCCATGCCAGAGCCGCGAAGATTACGGCGAATGTCATTACAAGGGTATTCATGTCAGGTCACCTCCTTGGTAGGTAGGTCGGCACAGCTCTACTTGAGCCTTGGTGTCGAGTACGTGCCCATCCGGCGCCAGCCGTAAATCATGAAAGTGATAAGCGGCGTGGCGACGGTGATGGCGGAAACAACTTGATTCATCAAGCCTGGGTCTTGAAGAAACATCCATCCGGCGACCGTTGCTAGTGCGGTGATCAGTCCTACTGCCCACGCAATCGCGATCATTAACGCAGTCCCAGCAATAAGGAAGATGAGCGCACTGATCCATCTGTCCCCGTGCGGGCGCGCGGTGTATCGGGCTTGTGCGAACACCGCCGGTCCGGCAAGCATGGCCAAGATCAGCCACCGCGTCCATCCATGCAGATCAGCATGCCCAATGGTTCGAAAAGCGAGGATCACGCCGCCAAGGGCTGGCGTGGCCAGCATTTCCACAACGCCTCGTCGTCGTAATTTGCTGACCCCGCTCGTCCGGGATAAACGTTCAGGCACCGTAACCGCCCGGAGTGCCGGTGCGCGTGTTGGTGAAGGTCAGCAGGGTCTTTGCGCACCGTTCGAGGGTCACCGACTGAGGGTTCGGCCCAGGCGTGACCTGCGCTCCCGCAGGTGCGGCAGACTCGGTGACAGTGAGGGGCACGCCGGTGGGTAATGGCGGAGACGCGGCATGTCCGGCTGCGTCGGTGACGAGTTCGGCTAAGACGGCCCCGGCAGCGGTCGTTACTTGGAAGGTGGCGCTCTCAAGGGATGCCGTCGGATCTACCGCTCCGGTTGCGCTCTGGACGACGAGGTGGATGACGATGCCGCCGGTGGGACCACTGGCGGCATCGAACATCCCGGCGCCTATATACCGGGCATCGTGCGGCACGGCGAAGTAAACTCCGCCCTTGATGAATGCGGTGAGTCCCTTCGCCGGATCGAGAAGACCGTCAATGCCAGCAGTCGGCGTAGGAAATGCTGGGTTGAGCATCCAGCGGTGCAGAATGGTGAGGAAGTCATCAATGCTGGCCTGATAGCTCACGAATTGTAGGCCTTCGACCAGGGCGCCATCGACGCATTCAATGAATGGTGTGCCGCGGCGGAAGATCCGCACCGGGTCCTGCTGGGCTCCCCGAGGTCCCGCCTTGCGGATGTGAGAAGAAGCAGAGGGTGTGGCGGCGTCACCGAACGGCGGCTCAGTTGTCGGATCGCTGCCAGCTGGGAGGTCAAGGCGCGATCCGTCAAACCGCCGACCGATGACCTGGTTCTGCTCATCGACGGAAAGCACGGTCCAAGCGGCGACGTTCTGCTTGATCTTGAGGTAGGCCATGTAACTGCCGCTTCTGGCCCAGTCGGGTTCTCCAGGTTGGTCATCTCCGATGAATGCGACGGCTACACGGTCTGCTGAAGGGATATTGCGCAACCCGTCGGCTTGCCCGAACACTTCCCGCTTATCGGCTCGCTGGTAACCACGCTCAAGCGTCATCCGGGCGACTGTGCTGCCAGCGTTGAGCGCGCGCAAAAAGGCCGCAACTGCGGCATCAGATACCGAGAAGACGTAGAACACGAGATCATGCGCGTCGAGCGGTACCTCCGTCGGCAGCGCGACCGCTAGCCCCTGGGGCCGTTGAGTGGCTGTCTTAGCTTTGTCAAACAGCGAACTGCCGAACCCGACTGTGCAGGTAGCAGCAGCACCATCCGAACCCTGCGCCGAGGTCAAGGCTTCCACCGCAGGTGTTGCAACCCCTCTCAGCCAGGTTTGCACATCAGCTTCTGAGGTGAGATCAACGAAAACGAGCCATGACCCCGCTCGGGGGTCCCGGCTCACGTCGTCGGGTAGAACTCCGTCAGCGTAGGTCATGATGGCTCCTTGTATCAGCAAAGTTGCACTGCTGTTAGCCTGGCACACTATCCGTGTTGTGGTCAACCACTGCCGCCCAACGCGTACCGTGTCGCATGTACGGGTCATCGGGTCCGCGAGGAGGAACGGTGCCAGACGGCTCTGACAATTTTGAAGTCATGGATGTGGCAGCCCTCGGTACCCTGGTCAAGCAGCGCCGAACCGAAGCTCGCCAGTCGCTTCGTCAGGCGGCGGCCGATGCCGGCGTAAGTTTCAGCACCCTGTCCCGTATCGAAGATGGCGCCCATCCCGACCTTGCGACCTTCACGAAACTCTGCGCTTGGATCGGTATCGCTCCTTCATCATTTTTTCGAAGCGTTGCCGAACGACGTCAGAACGGGCTAGAGGAAGCGGTCATGCACCTGGCTGCCGATCCGCGCTTATCGCCAGAGGCCGCTAGGAGCATCACCTCTACGTTGCGTGAGATGTACAACGTCTTGGCCGCGAGCAGCCCAGTACCGCGAGATACACTCGCTGTCCATCTGCGTGCCGCCAGGACCATGCGACCTGGCGTGCCAGAGCGTCTGGCGAGCCTTCTCCACGATATGAACGCACAACTGACCGACCTTGTAGAACGCGGTGCGGTCTAGGACCCCAGAGATCAAGCGCCGATGACACTCCAACGTGGATTTAAGGCAGAGGCGGAACGCCGCGCTGCTGCACTTCGAGCTGTGCTTGGTCTGAAAGCAGATGCACCTGCAACGTCTGAGGAGCTCGCCGGAGCAGCTGGCGTCACTATCGTTGATGCCGGTGCTCTTGTGGACGTTACTCGTCTCGTAGAACTCGAAAACATCCAAGCCTTCGCCTTCTCGGCCTGCACCTTCGAGATCCATGACCGACGAATTATCGTCACTAACCCACTCAGAAGCGGCGGTCGCCGCAACAGCGATGTCGCCCATGAACTCGCACATGTACTTCTTGAACATGACCTCGCCGAAGTCCGCGATGTAGGTGGGACGTTCTTTCGCACCTGCGAGCCGGATGAGGAAGAGGAGGCGACAGCACTGGGTGGCACTCTTCTGCTACCGCGGCCCCTCCTCTTGAAGGCCGCTGCACGAGGCTGGGGGCACGACCAAGTCGCCGAGCAGTTCGGCGTCACGACCGAGATGGCGAGGTACCGGCTGAATACAACCGGGGTCCACCGGCAGCTGGCGGCGGGACGATCTCGCAGATGACCGGCTCGGCCCAGACTCACGGCATCACGGAAGGTAACGCCAGTCCACGTGGCTTGCTGCTTTGCTGGAATGCCACTAGCTATGTGCCGGGCCCTACTACCTGAGCTGTGGCAGCGACGGTGCGGCAGACTTAGGCCATGACGCGCTTCGGCATCTTCGTCCCGCAGGGTTGGCGGATGGACCTGGTCGGGATCGGCGACCCGGTCCAGCAATGGGAGGCGATGACCGCGGTCGCCAAGGCCGCCGACGAGAGCTCCTGGGACTCGATCTGGCTTTACGACCACTTCCACACCGTCCCCCGGCCGAGCACCGAGACCACCTTCGAGTGCTGGACGGCCACCGCCGCGCTGGCCCGCGACACCAGGCGGGTCAACATCGGCCAGATGGTCGGCTGCAACGGCTACCGCAACCCGTCGCTGTACGCCAAGATCTCCTCCACCGTCGACGTGGCCAGCAACGGACGGCTGTACGCCGGGATCGGCGCCGGCTGGTACGAGCACGAGTGGAAGGCCTACGGCTACGAGTGGCCCGAGCTCAAGGACCGGATGGGTGCCTTCCGCGAAGCCGTCGAGATCGTGGTCGGCATGTGGACCCAGGACGAGTACACCTTCAGCGGCAAGTACTACTCGGTGGACAAGCCGATCAACGAGCCCAAGGGCGTCCGCAGCCCGCACCCGTCGCTGTGGATCGGCGGCGGTGGCGAGAAGGTGACTCTGAAGCTGGTCGCCCAGTACGGCGACGCGGCCAATGTCGGCGGTGGCGACCCGGCGGTCATCACCGACAAGCTCGCCATCCTCAAGGGCCACTGCGAGACGGTCGGACGCGACTACGCCGAGATCATCAAGTCCACCAACCTGAACGTGTTCCCGCTGGACGCCGGCGAGGACCCGGTGGCGGCAACCGAGAAGGCCCGCGGCGGCATCGGGTTCGAGGAGTTCGCCGCCGGCACCCTGATCGGCACCGACGACCAGATCGCGGCCCGGGTGGACGGGGCGCTGCAGGCAGGCGCCGACTACATCATCTTCTACGTGCCGGGCGTGGCCCACGACCTCGACCTGGTGGCCCGCGCGGAGGGGATCGCCCGCCGGTTCAACTGACCCGGCGGGGTGGTCGAGCTGCCGGCGGCCTCTGCTGCCTGATGTGGGCCCGCACCCGCTGCAGGGATTCGGCGTCCACCACGTCGGCCGCGGACCGGAACGTGTCGAGCTCGCCGAAGTCGCCGGTGGCCAGCTGCCAGCCGGGTGGCCGGACCCCGAACTGCTTGGCCAGGAGTGCCGCGAAGATCCGGGCCTTCAACTCGCCGAAGCCGGGCAGCGCGACCACCCGCTCGACCAGTTCGCAGCCGGTGTGGGCCTCCGCCCAGATCCGCTCCGTCTCACCGCCGTAGCGCTGCACCACCGCCCGGCAGAGTTCCTGCACCCGCGCGGCCATCGCGGCCGGAAAGCGGTGCAGGGCCGGCGTCCGGCGGAACAACTCCTCGAACCCGACCGGGTTGTAGCCGGCGATCACGGTCGCATCGAGCCGGTCGACGCCCATCCGGTCGGCCAGCACCCGCGGCGAGGTGAACGCCTTTTCCATCGGGACCTGCTGGTCCAGCAGCATCCCTATCAGCAGCGCCAACGGATCGCAGGCCAGCAGGGCATTCGCCTCGTCCGTCGTCGCCAGGCGCGTGCGGGCTCCAGAGATCGTTCGTGGCAGGGCACCACGCATTCCATCACGGGAATCCGGCCCGGGCAGCGGCTTCACGGGCCTGCGCGAGGTCGCCGACCACCTCCGCCTCGCTGACCTGGGAGAAGTCCGGTAGCCCTGGCTGACCGAACCGAAGTCGGCCGGTTGCCAGGGGCAGCTCAGCGCGTCCACCCGGGTGGCAGGAACCCGAGCTGCCACGTGGGATGAGACCGATCACGAATCGGGCGCCCTAACCGCAGCTGTTGATGTACCAGATCGGATTCCAGCCGGAGGACAGTCGGACCAGCGTCCTACCGCTGATCGAGTAGGGCGCAACAGCAGCGAGCACGTCCCCGCTCTGGTTGTAGAAGTTGCTGTAGACCCCGCCGGTCTGGTGGTTGAACACGATCGCGCTGTCTAGCAGTTGGTGCGAGCCCGCGGCCGGGCTGTCGACCCAGTTGTGCAGGCTGTAGGAGTTGCAGTGAAAGAAGCGAAACAGCGTCGCGCCATCCCGATGAAAGTTTCCGGCCGAGTCGTAGTACCACTTCGGCACCCAGGCGCACAGGTATCCCGTTGCGCAGTCAGAGGCGTACACGTCGAGGACATGGACCGAGGCCACGACAGGCGAGACCGTTGGGGTCGGCGAGGACGAAGCAACGCTGCCGATCGCCGATTGAGCCGGAATCAAGAGCAGGGCGACCGCTACTGCAACCGCGGTGATCACCTTAGATTTCATAACTGTCTCCAAACGGGACGGTAATTTGTGCGCTGGTCACAATCGTCAGATACTCCGGCGCGGCTAGACGGGACGCTGATGGAATGAACTCATCGGCTTCGACTCGGCAGCAGTTGCCTTAGACCGCCGGGCCTGAGCCCACGGCCGTCGCCAGCCCGGCACCGCATGCAGCGCAGCCTATGACCATCGCCAGGCCAGGTCCATCCGGCGGTCCTGCGCTCGATGTCGGGCTTGGCAGGTGGCGCATGCGGCGCTGCCTGCTCGCAGGGCGGGGCATCCTGCGAGCCTTGCACTCCTCGACCGGCCTGCCTATGGACGGTCGTCCGGAACCCGAGCTACCGCAGCGGCAGTTCCCGGCCTGCCAGCCACACCCGGTGCACCAGCGGCACGCCGGGCCGGTAGGCCAGGTGCAGGTAGCTGGGTGCGTCCAGCACGGCCAGGTCGGCGCGCAGGCCGACCGCCAGCCGGCCGATGCCGGTGCGCCGTAGCGCCTGCGCGCCACCGGCGGTGGCGGCGTACACCGCCTCGGCCGGGGTCATCCGCATCTCCCGGACGGCCAGTGCGATCGCCAGCGGCATCGAGGTGGAGAAGCCGGAACCCGGGTTGCAGTCGGTAGCCAGCGCGACAGTGGCGCCCGCATCCAGCAGGCCGCGGGCGTCCGGGTAGGGCGACCGGGTGGAGAACTCGACCAGCGGCAGCAGGGTGGCCACCGTGTTCGAGCCGGCCAGCGCGTCGATGTCGGCGGGCGTCAGGTGGGTGCAGTGGTCGGCGCTGGCGGCGTCCAGCTCGACGGCCAGCGCCACCCCGCCACCGGCCGTCAATTGGTTGGCGTGCAGCCGGGGGAGCAGTCCGCTGGCGATGCCGGCTGTCAGCACCGCCCGGGACTCGGCCACGTCGAAGGCGCCCTGCTCGCAGAAGACGTCCACCCAGCGGGCGTGCGGCGCGCAGGCGGTCAGCATCTCTCCGCACACCAGGTCGAGGTAGTCGCCGCGGTCGATGCCGGCCGGCACCACGTGCGCACCGAGGAAGGTCACCTCGGGCGTCTGCTCGGCCGCGATCGCGACCGAGCGCTGCTCGGTGGCCACGTCCAGGCCGTAGCCGGACTTGCATTCGAAGGTGGTCACCCCGGCGGCGTGCAGCTCGCCGGCCAGCCGGGTCAGGTTGGCGCGCAACTGGTCGTCGGGCGCGGCGCGGGTGGCGGCCACCGTGGACCGGATTCCCCCAGCGGTGTAAGGCTGACCGGTCATCCGGGCCGCGAACTCCTGGGCCCGGTCGCCGGCGAACACCAGGTGGGCGTGCGAGTCGACGAAGCCGGGCAGCACGCACCGGCCGCCCAGGTCGACGGCGTCATCGGCGGCCGGGGCCTGGGCGGCCGGGCCCAGCCAGCCGATCGTGTCGCCGTCGATCAGCAGCGCCGCGTCGGCGATCTCGTTTAGTTCGGAGTCCTGGGTGGCCAGCAGCCCGATGCCGGTCAGCAGCAGGCTCATTCCGGCGGCTCGGACCAGTGCTGTCCGAGAATCCACTCCCGTAGCTGCTCGTCGGTAGACGTCTCGATCAGTTGGACCAGTTCTACGTTCCATCGGTGGTTCGCAGCGAAATACAGGTGGTCGTTCCAGTCGTCGACGTACTCACGCAGCGCCAGAGCTAGATCACTCACTGCCTCGTCGAAAGTAACCCCTGCACCCGAGACCGGTAGTCCGGGAAGAAAGGCGGACCACCCGCCCGCTTCGGCCACCAGGACCGCGGGAAGCTTCATGACGATGCCTTGGCGGCGGCCTTCGCCTGCTTCTTGAACTCGCGGACCTTGGTCAGCGACTCGCCGTCCACCACGTCGGCGACCGAGCGGTAGCCGGGCTCGCCGTAGGCCGCGGCGGCGGCCTGCCAGCCGGCTGGCTGGACGCCGAACTGTTTGCCGAGCAGCGCGGTGAAGATCCGGGCCTTCTGCGCGCCGAAGCCGGGCAGGGCGGCAATCCGGCGAACCAGCTCAGGCCCGTCGGCAGCGGTGCCCCACACCGAGGCGGTGTCGCCGTCGTACTGCTGTACCAGCGCCCGGCACAGCTCCTGCACCCGCTTGGCCATTGCGGCCGGAAACCGGTGCAACGCCGGCACCTGCCGGAACAGCGCCTCGAACGCGACCGGGTCGTGCTCGGCGATCTGGCTGGCGTCCAGCCGTGGCACGCCCATCCGCTCGGCGAGCACCTGCGGCGAGGTGAAGGCCTTCTCCATCGGGATCTGCTGGTCGAGCAGCATGCCGACCAGCAGGGCCAGCGGGTCCTCGGCCAGCAACTGGTTGGCGGCCGGTGTGGTGGCCAGGTGCAGGGTCATGCGGCACATCTTGGTACAGCACGGCCGGCTTCGGTACCGGCGGGCCGCCCGATCACGATCCGGGACGGTAGCCGTCGAGCAGTTCGCGTGCGTGATACCCAGCAGTCGCTGGGGCAACCAGTGGGTATCACGCACGCGCCGCGCGCCCCGAAATCATTCTCACATCGCGGGACGCCCGCTCGGCCGCGTCAGCGCAGTGCGATCAGCAGGCCGGCCAGCACGAACAGCACCGCCGAGATCCGGTCGATCCGGGACTTGGAGTCGGCCGCCGACAGCATCCGGCGGGCCAGTTCGGCCATCAGCCCGTAGCCGAGCACCACCGCCGCCATCACCGTCACCAGGATCGCGCACAGGATCAGGTAGCTCTGCACGGTGACGTCGGAAACCTCGATGACGCCGGGCAACAGCGCGACGTAGAAGACCAGCGCGATCGGGTTGGACAGCGTCATCGCCATGCCCAGCCCCACCTCACGAGCGAGGCTGGCCGGCGCGGCCGCGGCATCGGTGGCCAGCAACCGGCCGGCCCGGCGCCATTTCTTGATCCCCAGCCAGATCAGGTAGGCCGCCCCCGCATAGCGCAGCACCGCGAACACCGGGCCGAGTGCCGCCACCAGGCCGGTCAGGCCGATCACGGCGGCGGTCAGCAGCGCCAGCTTGCCCACCACGATGCCGCTGGCCAGCGGAACACCCGCTCGGATCCCGTTGCCCAGCGTCCGGGCCAGCAGGCCCGCGATCTCCGGGCCGGGAGCGGCGGCCGAGGCCGCGAAGGCAAGCAGGAAGACCGCGTACTGGGTCATCGTCGCGGGCAGGTGCCGCTAGCGCAGGCAGGGATGGTCAGGCTCTTCGACCTTGAGCCGGTCCAGCCAGGCGAACAGTTCCTTGTTCGTGTACAGCCGCTCGCCCCAGGTCTCGGCCGACTCGGGCAGCGGCTTGCCGGGCAGGATGTAGTCGGTGACGATGTCGAAGAACTGGGCCAGGCACACCGCGCCGACGTGCAGCCGCAGCGACGAGCCGGTCTCGCCGGGCGCGATGGCGAAGTAGTCGGCCCGGATGATCTTGCCGGTGTCGACCGACCTGGCCATGTGGTGCACGGTTGTCCCGAAGTCGGCCGCCTGGTGGTAGATCGCGTAGTACTGGCTGCCCAGCCCGCGGTGCCGGGGCGGTGCCGGGTGGAAGTTGATGGCGCCCTTGCGGGCCTTGCTGAAGATCTCCTCCCGGATGATCAGGTCACCGCGGTAGGAGATGATCCAGTCACCTTCCCACTCGTCGACCAGCGTGGGGTACGGCTGGCCCGGGTCCCAATAGACCACGTCCAGGTTCTCGAACACGGTCCTGGCCCACTCCACGCCCAGGTCGCACCAGACCATGGTGCAGACGATGAGCAGGACCTTGTCCTGCGAGCCGGGGCCGGCGGGCGGCGCCTGGGTGTCAGCCATCTAGATCCTTTACGCGTCCGGTTCGTACGTATCGGTACCTTACCGGGACAGCGTGCAGACACAATGAGACATCGTCGGAAGGGGAGTGACGCGTGAGCTCGACCTTCTCCGAGCAGGACCGGCTCGGCTGGACGGCCGGGCAGCTCTCGGTCCGGCCTGCCCGGCCCACCCAGCCGCCGCTGCCGGCCGGCCTGCACCAGCTACCCGACGGCGGCGACTCGCTGCTGCTCGTTCCGGACTCGGCCGGCGATGGCGCGCATGCCCTCGTGGTGTTGCTGCACGGCGCCACCGGGCATCCCGAGCGGGTGCTGACGGTGCTGCGCGCCGACGCCGAACGGGACGGCTTCCTGCTGCTGGCGCCGAAGTCCCGGGACTACACCTGGGACATCATCCGCGGCGGCTTCGGCCCGGACGTCGCCATCCTGGACCGGCTGCTGGCCGAGGTCTTCTCCCGGTTCGAGGTGGACCCGGACCGGATTGCGCTGGCGGGCTTCTCCGACGGCGCCTCCTACGCCCTGTCGGTGGGCCTGATCAACGGCGAGCTGTTCAGCCGGGTGCTCGCCTTCTCACCGGGCTTCGTGGTGCCCGGACACCGCTCCGGCCGGCCGGCGGTGTTCCTCTCGCACGGCGATGCCGACACCGTGTTGCCGATCCAGCGCTGTGGCCGGCGGATCGCCGGGCAGCTGCGGGCCGAGGGCTACCCGCTCGACTACCGCGAGTTCGACGGCGGGCACACCGTGCCGGCCGAGCTGGCGAGCGCTGCCGTGCAGCCGCTGCGGCGCTAGCGCCACCACCAGGTGACCAGCACCAGCACGGCGAAGCCGGCCAGCACGATCCAGACCGGGCTCGGACGCCTGCTGGTCTGCCGGCCGGGCAGTCCGCCGAGCAGGGCGCGCTGGCGCAGCAGCAACATCGCCCCGCCCAGTCGTTCGGCACGCTCCCACCGGCCGCGCAACCCGCCCGGATCGTCGAACGGGCCGACCGTGATGATCACGTCGGGCTGCCAGGCGATCGACAGCTGGTCCCCGATCCGCCGGACGCCGTGCAGCCGGTCCCAGGGAACCGAGTAGCTCCACCACAGGCCCGACACCTCGAACCGGGAATGGTCGATCTGCAGGTAGGACAGCAGCCGGGCGGCTCCGGCGGCGGCCAGCCTGCCGAGGCCGAGGGTGAGCAGCACCCGCTGATACAGGCTCAGCTCGCCCAGCCAGACCCCCACCGGATAGCCGACGAAGGCGGCCACCAACCACGCCGCGCCGATCAGCCGGCTCCGCACCTGCGGCCGGACGGTGAGTGGAAGGTCGGGCAGCTGGCCGGTGATCGGCTGCACCGCGACGCCGGCGAACAGCTCCGGTTCGGCCGGCGTACGCGAACCCCGCAGCCGCTGCCACCAGCCGAGCAGTGGATGACCCGGCCCGGGCGATTCCGGTCCGGCGTACGGATCCGCCCCGGCGTGCTGGCCCGGCGCGGGGTACTGGCCCGGCGCGGGGTACTGACCCGGCGTTGCGTGCGAACCGGGTGCGGACTGCCGCCACCCGCGCGGGCCGCCGACCCGAAGCTGCCCGGTCGGCAACAACGTCTCCTCGGCGGTGACGAGCATCGCGACGCCCCGGTCGTGCAACGCCCCGATCAGCACCGCGTCCTCGATCACCGGCGGTGGGGAGAACCGCTGCACGCCGGCCGGGTCCTCGTCCCGCCAGGTGCGGCCGAACGCCTCCTGCGTCTCGTGGTCCCAGCCGTCCTCCTGCCAGCCCTCCGGTTCCCAGCCGTCGTGTTCCCAGCCGTCGTGCTCCCAGCCGCCGGACTCCCCGCCGTCGGCGGGCGCGGGGTCGGCGGGAGGAGGCGCGGCCAGCACCGCCAGCCGGCCGATCGGCCGGTCGTCGCCGGGAACGGCGACGCTGCCCAGGGCCGGCAGGATCAGCGCGCGTCCCTTCTCGTCCGGCCGGATCCTGACCCGCAGCGCGGCGTGCTCGCCGGTCTCCAGGGCTCGCAGCCGCCGGTACCAGCGCTCCCGGTACAGCAGCCAGCACAGCGCCAACAGCCAGCATCCGGCGCCCGCGGACTGCCAGTAGGTGACGTCCTGCGGTTCGGCCACCAGCCGGATCCAGTCCGGGTCCCGCGGGTCCAGCAGCACCGGCGTGCTCGAGTGCAGCGGGTAGGGGGCGGTGGAGTCATAGACCCCGATCCGGTAGTCCCGGGAGCCGTCCGAGGGGGTGCGGGCCTGCACGGTGATGGAGTCGTCCACGCGCACCTCGACCACCCGGGCCTGGACCCGCACCGCACGCCGCAGGTGCGCCTGCTCGTCCGATACCTGGTGGCCGTACCAGGCGAAGAACCCGATGCCGGCCAGCACCAGCGCCGCCGCCACCAGCCAGCGGCCGGCACCGCGGGACTCACCGGCCGGCGGCCCGGCGGCTGCCGGGATAGCCCTGCCGTCGCCGATGGTCGCCACGATCCGGCGCTGCTCGGCGGCGGCATGCAGCAGCCGCCAGCCGACCAGTACGCACAACAGCCCGAGTGTCCCGAACGCCCACTTGGCCGCCGCGATGTTGTCGTAGCGCAGGTCGGCCAGGGCGAACAGCACGCCGGCCATGCAGCCGGGCACCGGCATCCACCACAGCAGCACCGGGATCGCGAGCAGCACGACGAACGCGAACGCGAACGAGGAGTCGGGCCCGCAGACGGACGGGTCCTGTGGCGTGCACCGGGTGGTGTCGGAGGCGATCGCCACCGCCACCGCGACCAGCCACAGGACGGGCAGCGCGACGTTGGTGACCCAGCGCGGGACGGCGGCGCGCACCCAGCGGGCAGCCTGCGGCGCGAGCAGCGGCGGGGCAGCGGGCAGCACGGGGGAACCTCTTTCGGTGCAACCAGCCTCGAGCCCAGGTGTGGTTACGGTCAGTGACAGCCCAGAAGGCTAACAGCCGGCCGGCGACCGCGCGGCCGGTTCACTGCTCGCGCATCGGCACCCGGACGCCACGCTCGGCGGCCACCTCGTCGGCTCGCGGGTAGCCGGCGTCGACGTGCCGGATCACGCCCATGCCGGGGTCGTTGCGCAGCACCCGGGCCAGCTTCTCGGCGGCCAGCGGCGTCCCGTCGGCCACGCTGACCTGGCCGGCGTGGATCGAGCGGCCCATGCCCACGCCGCCGCCGTGGTGGATCGACACCCAGGTGGCGCCGCTGGCGACGTTGACCATGGCGTTGAGCAGCGGCCAGTCCGCGATCGCGTCCGAACCGTCGGCCATCGCCTCGGTCTCCCGGTACGGCGAGGCCACCGAACCGGAGTCGAGGTGGTCGCGGCCGATCACGATCGGGGCGCTGATCTCGCCCCGGCCGACCAGGTCGTTGAACGCCAGCCCGGCCTTGTCCCGCTCGCCGTAGCCCAGCCAGCAGATCCGGGCCGGCAGTCCCTGGAAGTGCACCCGCTCCTGGGCCATGGTGATCCAGCGGTGCAGCGACTCGTTCTCCGGGAACAGCTCCAGCACGGCCCGGTCGGTGCGGGCGATGTCCTTGGCGTCCCCGGACAGCGCCGCCCACCGGAACGGGCCCTTGCCCTCGGCGAACAGCGGCCGGATGTAGGCGGGCACGAAGCCGGGGAAGGCGAAGGCCCGGGAGTAGCCGGCCAGCTGCGCCTCGCCGCGGATCGAGTTGCCGTAGTCGAACACCTCGGCGCCGGCGTCCTGGAAACCGACCATCGCCTCGACGTGCCGGGCCATCGAGGCCCGGGCCCGGCCGGTGAACTCCTCCGGCTTGGTCTCGGCGTAGGACTTCATGTCGTCGAACTCGACGCCGATCGGCAGGTAGGACAGCGGGTCGTGCGCCGAGGTCTGATCGGTGACGATGTCGATCGGGGCGCCGTTGGCCAGCAGCTGCGGTACCAGCGACGCGGCGTTGCCGAGCAGCCCGATCGACAGCGGCCGGCGGGCGTCGCGGGCCTCGACGGCAAGTTGCAGCGCGTGCTCCATCGAGTCGGCCTGCACGTCGAGGTACCTGTGTTCAATTCTGCGCGAGATTCGACTCGGGTCGCAGTCGATGCAGATCGCCACCCCGTCGTTCATGGTGACCGCCAGCGGCTGGGCACCGCCCATCCCGCCCAGGCCCGCGGTGAGCGTGATGGTGCCGGCCAGGGTGCCGTCGAACTTCTTGGCCGCCACCGCCGCGAAGGTCTCATAGGTGCCCTGCAGGATGCCCTGGGTGCCGATGTAGATCCAGGACCCGGCCGTCATCTGGCCGTACATGGTCAGGCCGAGGTGTTCCAGCCGGCGGAACTCCTCCCAGTTCGCCCAGTCGCCGACCAGGTTGGAGTTGGCGATCAGCACCCGGGGCGCCCACTCGTGCGTCTGCAACACCCCGACCGGGCGGCCCGACTGCACCAGCATGGTCTCGTCGGGCTTCAGCGTGGTCAGCGTCCGGACGATGGCGTGGTAGCTGGGCCAGTCCCGGGCCGCCTTGCCGGTGCCGCCGTAGACCACCAGATCCTCGGGATGCTCGGCGACCTCGGGGTCGAGGTTGTTCATCAGCATGCGCAGCGGCGCCTCGGTCTGCCAGCTCAGCGCGGTCAGCTCGGTGCCGCGAGCCGCGCGGATCACCCCGGGAGAAGAAGTCATGCTGCCATGGTGGCGAATCCGTTCCCGGTTGGCCAGGGCGGGGTCCCGGCCCCGCCCGGCGCCGAAGCGGCAGGATGAGGACCGGCGCCGGAGCCGTATTGCTTCGGTGGCCCTTCGACGGCAAGGGGGAACAAGTGACGATGCCGGATGACCCGCCGGCCGCGGCCGGCCCGCTGGACGCCGTCGACTGGCCGGTACGCACCCCCCGCCTCCTGCTACGGCCGGCTACTGCGCACGACGCCAAGGCGGCCTGGACGTACCCGCGGCTGGAGAGCGTCACCTACTGGCTGACCGGCGCCCCCGCCACGTTCGAGGAATTCCGCGCCGTGTTCGAGAAACCGGCTCGCCTCGCGAAGACGGTTATTGTCGAACTCGAGGGCGTCGTTATCGGTGACCTGTTGCTCTCCGTCGAGGACGCCTGGGCGCAGGCCGAGGTCGCCGAGCAGGCCCGCGGCGTGCAGGCCGAGCTCGGCTGGGTCTTCCACCCCGACTATGCCGGCCGCGGCTACGCCACCGAGGCGGTCCGGGAGCTGATCCGGATCTGCTTCACCGACCTCGGCCTGCGCCGGGTGACCGCCAACTGCTTCGCCGGTAACGAGGCGTCCTGGCGGCTGATGGAGCGGGTCGGGATGCGCCGGGAACTCCACACCGTCCGCGATTCGCTGCACCGGAGCGAGGGCTGGCTCGACGGCCTGGGCTACGCGCTGCTCGCCGACGAGTGGCGCGAGCCGGGTCAGTCGTCTAGTAGCGCCCGGCCAGCTCGGCCAGTGCCGGCACCAGCTGTTGGCCGAGTTCCAGGTCCGGGGTCAGGTCGCGGTCGGCCACCTCGTCGGACAGCTCGGCGGCGAGTTCCAGGGCGTGGGCCTGCGGGCCGGTCAGCGCGACCCCCGCCGGCCGCCGACCGGCCATCCGCAGCGCCCGCACCGCCGCCACCAGCTCGCAGGCCACCAGCAGCTGGTAGCGGTCGGCGGCGGTCAGCAGTTGCCGGGCCGCCAGCGAGGCGAAGCTGGCGGTGTCCTCGATGCCGCGCGAGAGGGTGATGCTCTGGGTCGAGGCCGGTGCCGCCGCCGCGCGCAGGTCACCGAGCGCGGCGGCAGCCACGTACTCGACCACCATCACCCCGGACGCACCGGGCGTGCCGTCGCCGAGGAACGGCTCCAGGCCGGTGTGGTTGGGCTCGCTTGCATAGGTCAGCCGGTTCAGCGACAGCTGGCCGGACTGCACCGCGGCGATCGCCGCGCCGTCGCAGGCCAGCGCCAGGTAGCCGGCGTGGAAGCCGCCGTGGTGGGCGACCGAGCCGTCGGCGAGGATCGACGGGTTCTCCGAGGGCGCGTTGACGAACGCCTCGATGGTGGCGGTCAGCGTGCTGAGCGCGTCGAGCAGCATGCCGTGCCCCTGCGGCAGCGCGCGCAGCCCGTACGGGTCCTGGATCCGGGCCGGCTCCGGCGCGCCGACCAGGGCGCGCATCACCCGGCAGCAGGTTCGCGCCCCGGGCATCGGGGTGGCCTGCTCGACCGGTGCGGCGTAGGCCTCGGCGTTGCCCCGAACGGCGGCGAAGCTCAGCGCCGCGACCGCCAGCGCGGCCCGGGCGCCGGTGCCCAGCCGGGTGGCGGCCAGCGCCGCATCCGACAGCGCGGCGGCGTTGCTGGAGATGAACGGCAGCGCGTCGTGCGGTCCGAACACCAGCCGGTCGCCGGCCGGCGAGCGGTCCTGCAGCGCCAGCGCGGTGGCTGCCAACGCCGAGAGCTCGGCGGTGCCGATGCCCACGAACTCCCGTACCACCGGCAGTGCGTCGGCGTTGACCATGTCGGCCAGGGCTCGCACCACCGCCGGCCGCAGGCCCGCACCACCGGCGCACAGCTGGTTGAGCCGGATCAGCAGCATCGCCCGCACCCGGTCGGCCGAGCGCGGTACGCCGGCCGCGGTGGCATGGCTGCGCAGCAACCCCTGCGCGCCGGCGGTATCCGGTTCGACGTCGACCGTCCGGTTGGCCCCCACCCCGGTGGTCAGCCCGTAGATCGGCCGCAGCCGGCCGGCGAGCAGCGCCTGCTGGTGCGAACCCGTAACCCGGTGCCATGCCTCGCCGCTCACCTCGACGGTCAGCGGGCCGTCCGCGGCGGTCGCGATCTGCGCGGTGGACAGGTGCTGGCCGTCGATCCGGATCATCCGGGGAGCCTCCGTCGATCGTGGGTACGGCCACGGGGAGTGCGGAAGGCAGATTCTGACACAATGCTGGTTCACGCTCTGAGCACCGGTAACCAGCCACCGACCAGTAGCACTGCGTTCACTTCGAGGCAGCCGCCTCGACCCGGCATGGAAGTGACTCGCTCATGATCCGCTTCGACTCGGTTTCCAAGCACTATCCGGACGGCACGATCGCCGTCGACTCGCTGGACCTGGTGGCGCCGTCCGGGCAGATCACGGTGTTCGTCGGCCCGTCCGGCTGCGGCAAGACCACCTCGTTGCGCATGATCAACCGGATGATCGAGCCGACCTCGGGCACGGTCTGGCTCGACGACCGGGACACCTCGACGATCGCCACCCACGAGCTGCGCCGCCAGATCGGCTACGTCATCCAGCATGCCGGGCTGTTCCCGCACCGCACCATCGTCGACAACATCGCGACCGTCCCGCTGCTGCTCGGCTGGGACCGCCGCAAGGCGCGGGCCCGCAGCCGGGAGCTGATCGAGCGGGTCGGCCTGCCGGCGCACTTCGCCGAGCGCTATCCCGCGCAGCTGTCCGGTGGCCAGCAGCAGCGGGTCGGGGTGGCCCGGGCGCTGGCCGCCGACCCGCCGGTGATGCTGATGGACGAACCGTTCAGCGCGGTCGATCCGATCGCTCGCGACCAGTTGCAGGAGGAGTTCCTTCGGCTGCAGGGCGAACTGGGCAAGACCATCGTGTTCGTCACCCACGACATCGACGAGGCGATCAAGCTCGGCGACCAGGTGGCGGTGCTGCGGGTCGGTGGCCGGCTGGCGCAACTGGCCGCTCCGGCGCAGCTGCTCGGCGAGCCGGTCGACTCCTTCGTGGCCTCCTTCGTCGGCCGGGACCGCGGCTACCGGGCACTCGGGTTCACCACGGCGCACAAGCTGGTCGTGCACGACGAGCCGACCATCCGGGTGGGCTCGTCGCTGGCCGGCGCCGAGTCGGCGGACGGCTGGCTGCTGGCGGTCGACGAGCAGGGTGCGCCGCAGGGCTGGCTGCGGCTGGACGGCCGGGGCTCCGCCACGAGTCCGGTCGGTTCGGGTTCTGCAGACAGGGGTTCTGCAGACACGGTGACCGAGGATCTGCTGCACCGGGGCGGCACGGTGGCGGGCGCCGACGCGTCGTTGCGGGCCGCGCTGGACGCCTGCCTGTCCTCACCCAGCGGTCGCGGCGTGCTGGTGGACTCCGACGGCCGGCTGGCCGGCACCCTGACCGCGTCCGAGGTGCTGACGCTGATCGAGCAGCGGCGGGCGGCCTCCGATCAGCCGCCCGATCCAGTCGTCAGATCAGCCGTCCGGACAACCCGTCGATCAGCCGGTTGCGGGAGGTGAGCGGTGATCGACTACTTCCGGGCGAACTCCGACGACATCATCAGCTGGCTGGGCTGGCATGCCCGGCTGTCGGCGCTGCCGCTGGTGATCGGCCTGCTGATCGCGCTGCCGCTGGGCTGGCTGGCGCGGCGCTACCGCTGGTTGTACCTGCCGCTGGTGACCATCGCCGGCCTGCTCTACACCATCCCGTCGCTGGCCCTGTTCATCCTGCTGCCCGGGCTGCTCAAGACCAGGATCCTCGATTCCTCCAACGTGGTGGTGGCGCTGACCATCTATACCGTGGCGCTGCTGGTCCGGGTGGTGGCCGACGCGCTGGCCTCGGTGCCCGAGGACGTCCTGCAGGCCGCCACCGCGATGGGCTATCGCCGGATAGGGCGCTTCTTCAAGGTGGAACTGCCGATCGCGGTGCCGGTGATCGCGGCCGGCCTGCGGGTGGCGGCGGTGTCCAACGTCAGCCTGGTGTCGGTCTCGGCGCTGATCGGCATTCCCGAGCTCGGCCAGCTGTTCACCAATGGCTTCCAGCTCAACTACCAGACCCCGATCGTGCTCGGCATCATCCTGTCGGTGTTGCTGGCGCTGGTCTTCGACACGGTGATCCAGGTGCTGGCCCGGCTGCTCACCCCGTGGCGGCGGGCGGTGGCGCGATGATCGCCGACATCTGGAACTGGCTGAGCACCTCTGAGCACTGGCACGGCCCGGACGGGGTGCCCGTCCACCTCAGGGAACACCTGCAGTACTCGCTGACCGCGTTGCTGATCGCCGCCGCCATCGCACTGCCACTCGGGCATGCTGATCGGCCACACCGGCCGGGGTGGCTTCGTGGTGGTGGCGATCGCGAACTCGTTCCGGGCGCTGCCCTCCGTCGGGTTGCTCGTCTACCTGTTCGTGCTGATCTCCCCGCACATCCACAGCACCGGATCGGCGACCTACCTGATTCCGAGCGAGATCGCGCTGGTGCTGCTGGCGATTCCGTCGATGCTCACCAACACCTATGCCGGCATCAGCGCCGTCGACCCGGCGGTGCGCGACGCGGCCCGGGGGATGGGCATGCGTGGCGGCCAGATGCTGCGCCAGGTGGAACTGCCCAACGCGCTGCCGCTGATCTTCTCCGGCATCCGCAGCTCGTTCCTGCAGGTGATCGCCACCGCCACCATCGCCGCGTACGTGTCGCTGGGCGGCTTCGGCCGGTACCTGATCGACGGCTTGTCCCAGCGGGACTATCCGCAGATGGCCTCCGGTGCGGTACTGGTGGCGCTGCTGGCGCTGTTGGCCGACCTGGTGCTGGCCCTGGTACAGCGTTACACCGTGTCCCGCGGCATCACCGGACGGTACTCGAACAAGCGGGTACTCGATCCGGTGGAGCAGCAGGCCCTGCTCACCGCCCGGACGACGGCCTGAGGAACTGTCCGAGCTGCCCAGTATGATCTCGTCAACGACAGGAGACATCCCATGACCTCGTTCCGCGCCCTCACCGCGGCTGCCGTCGGCGCCGGTCTACTGGCCCTGACCGCCTGCGGAAGCAGTTCCAACCCCAACGCCCCGGCAGGCGGGGGTGACGGCAACAGCACCGCCCCGACCGACACGATCGTGGTCGGCTCGGCGAACTTCCAGGAGAACGTCGTGCTCGCCGACATCTATGCCGGCGCCCTCAAGGCCAAGGGGGTCAAGGTCAGCACCAAGCTGAACATCGGCAGCCGCGAGGCCTACATCCCGGCGCTGAAGGACGGCTCGATCGACCTGATCCCGGAGTACTCCGGCGTGCTGCTGCAGTACTTCGACAAGACCGCCACCGCGGTATCCAGTGACGAGGTCTTCTCGGCGCTGCAGCAGGCGGTTACCCAACCGCTGACGGTGCTCGAGCAGTCCAAGGCGGAGGACAAGGACGCCATCGTGGTCACCAAGGAGACCGCCGCCAAGTACAACCTGAAGTCGATCGCGGACCTCGCGGCGGTGGCCGACAAGCTGACCCTCGGCGCCCCGCCGGAGTTCCAGACCCGGGCCGACGGCGTGCCGGGCCTGCAGAAGACCTACAACGTGAAGTTCAAGACGTTCAAGAAGCTCGACGCCGGCGGCCCGCTCACCGAGAACGGGCTGAAGAACGGCCAGATCGACGCCGGCGACATCTTCACCACCGACCCGCTGATCGACAAGAACGGCTGGGTGGTGCTGGAGGACCCGAAGAACCTCTACACCGCGCAGAACGTGCTGCCGCTGATCAACAGCAGCAAGGCGTCCGACACGGTCAAGGCCGCGCTCAACGCGGTATCGGCCAAGCTCACCACCGACGACCTGGTCAAGCTCAACGAGCAGGTGTCGTTGGAGAAGCAGAACGCCGAAGCGGTCGCGCAGAAGTGGCTGTCCGACGCAGGGCTCGGCTAGCACCTGCCGACTGACCCGGTAGTGGCAGCGATGGCCGGCCGGTCGTCCTTCGACCGGATGTGGGACGAGCTGGCGCCGGTCGGCCGGTCGGCGACCAGTGGGGGCTACCGGCGGTTCGCCTGGACCAGGACCGACTCCGACCTGCGCGAATGGTTCGCCGGCGAGGCGGCCGACCGCGGACTGGCCCTGGTGCTGGACCGGGCCGGCAACCAGTGGGCATGGTGGGGTGAGCCGTCGGCCGCCCGGCCCGGGGTGGTGATCGGCAGCCATCTCGACTCGGTGCCCGACGGCGGTGCGTTCGACGGTCCGCTCGGCGTGGTGTCCGCGTTCGCGGTGGTAGATGCCCTGCGGCTGCAAGGCATCGCGCCCGTCCGGCCGATCGGCATCGTGAACTTCGCCGACGAGGAGGGCGCCCGGTTCGGCATCGCCTGCGCCGGGTCCCGACTGATCACCGGGGCGCTGGACGCCGACCGCGCCCGCGGCCTGCGCGACGCCGATGCCACCTCGATGGCCGAGGCGATGCGGGCCGCCGGCCTCGACCCGGGCGGCCTCGGTCCCGACCGCGAGACCCTGGACCGGATCGGCTGCTTCGTCGAGCTGCACGTCGAGCAGGGCCGCGGGCTGGTCGAGCTGAGCGCCCCGGTGGCGGTGGGATCGCAGATCTGGCCGCACGGGCGCTGGCGGATCGAGCTGCCCGGCGAGGCCAACCACGCCGGCACCACCCGGCTGGCCGACCGGCAGGACCCGATGCTGGCCTACGCACGGTTGATCCTCGCGGCCCGGGACGCGGCCGAGCGGCGTGGCTCGGTGGCCACCATGGGCAAGGTGAGCGTGTCGCCCAACGGCGTCAACGCCATCCCGTCGCTGGTCACCGCCTGGCTGGATGCCCGCGGGCCGGACGCCGAGCAGGTGCTGGCCGTGGTGGCCGAGCTGCGCGGAGCTGGCCGGCGCGTCCGGGGGCGGCCTGCACCAGGAGTCCTGGACCGAGGCCACCAGCTTTCGACGCCGGGCTCGCCGACCGGGTCGGTGCCGTGCTGGGCGGCGTGCCGGTGCTGGGCACCGGTGCCGGGCACGACGCCGGCATCCTCGCCAATGCCGGCGTCCCCACCGCGATGCTGTTCGTGCGCAACCCGACCGGCGTCTCGCACTCGCCGGCCGAGCACGCCGAACCGGCCGACTGCCATGCCGGGGTCCGCGCGCTGACCGCGGTGCTGGCTGACCTGGCCGGGTCGAGTGCGGCGGGGTCGAGTGCGGCTGGATCGACGGCGGCGGGGTGAGCGCCGGCTACTGGGCGCCGTTCGGCTGGCTGCCCGGCGGGGTCGCCGAGCAGGTCCGGCTGGTTGCCGACGGCGGGCGCTGGGTACGGGTGGAGGCGGGCGTGCCCGCTCAAGGTTCCGACATCCGGCTGCCGGGCCTGGTGCTGCCGGGCTTCGCCAATACCCACTCGCACGCCTTCCACCGGGCGCTGCGCGGGCGTACCCACGACGGCGGTGGCACCTTCTGGACCTGGCGGCAGACCATGTACGCCTTGGCCCGGCGGCTGCAGCCGGACTCCTACTACCAACTGGCCAGGGCGGTCTACGCCGAGATGGCGCTGGCCGGCATCACCGCGGTGGGCGAGTTCCACTACCTGCACCACCAGCCGGACGGCAGCCCCTACCCCGAGCCCAACGCCTTCGGCCAGGCGTTGATCGCCGCCGCGGGCGAGGCCGGCATCCGGATCACCCTGCTGGACACCTGCTACCTCAGCGGTGGCCTGGGACCGGCCGGGCACCTCGACCTCGACGACGTGCAGCGCCGGTTCAGCGACGGCTCGGCCACCGGTTGGCGCCGGCGCGCCGAGCTGCTGGCACCGGCCGAGAGCGAGACCGTCCGGATCGGGGCGGCGATCCACTCGGTGCGGGCGGTGCCGGCCGACCAGTTGGCCGAGGTGGTGACGGTCGCTGCCGATCGGCCGCTGCACGCGCACGTCTCCGAGCAGCCGGCCGAGAACGAGGTCACCCAGGCCTACTACGGCCGCACCCCCACCGAGCAGCTGGCCGCGCACGGCTTCGGTGGCGCGCTGCACACCGCGGTGCACGCCACCCACCTGAGCGCGGAGGACATCTCCTGGTACGGCCGGACCGGTACCAACGTCAGCTTCTGCCCGACCACCGAACGTGACCTGGCCGACGGCATCGGCCCGGCGCCGGAACTGGCCGCGGCCGGGGCCCGGCTCACCCTGGGCAGTGACCAGAACGCCAGCGTGGACCTGCTGGAGGAGGCCCGGGCGCTGGAGCACGACGCCCGGCTGGCCAGCCTGCAACGGGGCCGATTCAGCCCTGCGGAACTGGTCGAGGCGCTGACCGGGCACGCCAGCCTGGGCTGGCCGGACGCCGGGCAGCTGGTTCCCGGGCAACGGGCCGACCTGGTGGCGCTGCGCACCGACACCGTCCGGACCGCCGGTGCGCTGCCGGCCCAGCTGGTGCTGGTGGCCGGCGCGCCCGGACGTCGACACGGTGCTGGTCGGCGGCCGGCCGGTGGTCTCCGGCGGCCGGCACCTGTTGGGCGATGTCGCCGGCCTGCTGGCCGAGGCGATCGGCGCGGTCTGGCGCTGACCCGCGCGCTCGACCCGGTTAGGCCGAATCCAGCCGGGTCGGACCGAGCCGCAGCGCGGCCGGGGCAGAGGCAGGCACCACCGGGGCGATCGGCGGCACCGGATCCAGCCGGCGGTAGGGCTCGCCGGGTGCCGGCCGCGGGTCGGGCTCGCCGCGGTTGGGCCACAGCGCCGCGGCCCGCTCCGCCAGCGCGGTGATCGACAGGGACGGGTTGACACCGAGGTTGGCCGACAGCGCCGAACCGTCCACCACGTGCAGGCCCGGGTAGCCGTGCAGCCGGTGGTACGGGTCGATCACGCCGGTCTGCGCGGACTCGCCGATCGGGCAGCCGCCGATGAAGTGGGCGGTCATCGGCACGTTGAACAGGTCGCCGTAGGTGCCGCCCGGGCTGCCGCCGAGGTTGTCGGCCAGTTGGCGGGCGGCCCGGTTGGCCACCGGGATCCAGCTCGGGTTGGGCTCACCGCCGCCCTGGCTGGAGGTGAGCCGGAACCGGCCGAACCGCCCCCGCCGGCCGCGCACCGTGATCGAGTTGTCCAGCGACTGCATCACCAGCAGGATGATGGTCCGCTCCGACCAGCGGCGTGGCACCACCGAGCGCAGGATCAGCCCCGGACGGCGGACGGCGATCGCCAGCCACTGCCGAAGTCGGCGGGCCGGGCTGCCGCCGTCGGTCAGCACCGTGCTGAGCAGTCCCATCGCGTTGCTGCCCCGGCCGTAGCGGACCGGCTCGATGTGGGTGTCGGCGTCGGGGTGCCAGGACGAGCTGATGGCCACCCCGCGGGTGTAGTCGGCTCGGGGGTCGGAGCTGTCCGCGCCGAGCAGGGCCTCGGAGTTCGTCCGGCTGAGCTGCCCCAGCCGCGCCGAGATGCCGGGCAGCGTGTCGGCCCGCAGCTGGTGCAGCAGCTTCTGGGTGTTGTAGGCGCCCGCCGAGAACACCACCTGCCCGGCGGTGAAGGTGCGCCGGTCGCGGTGCGGGCGCCAGCTGCCGGTGCGCACCGCGCTGACCTGGTAGCCACCGCCGGGCAGCGGCCGGACGCCGGTCACCGTGGTCAGCGGGACGACGGTGGCGCCGGCCCGTTCGGCCAGCGCCAGGTAGTTGGTGGTCAGGGTGTTCTTGGCGCCGTGCCGGCAGCCGGTCATGCACTCGCCGCACTCCCGGCAGCCGGTGCGCTCGGGGCCGGCGCCGCCGAAGAACGGGTCCGGTACCCGCCGTCCCGGCTCCTTGCGACCGTCCCGGCCGAAGAACACCCCGACCGGGGTCAGCCGGAACGTCTCGCCCTTGCCGAACTGCTCGGCCAGCCGCTTCATCTCGACGTCGGCAGGCGTCATGGTCGGGTTGGTCACCACGCCGAGCATCCGCTTGGCCTGGGCGTAGTACGGCGCCAGTTCCGAACGCCAGTCGGTGATGGCCGCCCACTGCGGGTCGGTGAAGAACGGTTCCGGCGGCTCGTAGAGGGTGTTGGCGTAGTTGAGCGAGCCGCCACCCACGCCGGCGCCGGCCAGGATCACGACGTTGTTGAGCAGGTGGATGCGCTGGATGCCGGTCAGGCCCAGCCGGGGTGCCCACAGGAAGTTGCGCAGGTCCCAGGAACTTCTCGGCAGGGTGTGCTCGTCGAAGCGCCGGCCGGCCTCCAGGACGCCCACCCGGTAGCCCTTCTCGGCCAGCCGCAGCGCGCTGACGCTGCCGCCGAAGCCGGAGCCGATCACCAGCACGTCGAAGTCGTCCTGTGCCACCATGAGAAATGCACCTCGATGTCTGCGGATATGTCTGCAAAGTGTCTGCAAAAGGTGGTATCCGGACGGTTATCCGAAGCGCTTTGCGAACCGCCCGACTACCGCTAGACGGATTGTCTAGTACTGCCTAGAAAGGCAGCTCCGGAATTAACCTATTCATTACACCGGCACCACCGCCTGCCACTCGACCGTCAATTCCCCCAGCCGGTGCCGAGCGGGAGTGCTCAGCACCGGCCAGTCTGCAGCCAGCCGCGCGGCCATCGCCTGCCAGCGCTGCCGCGGGCCGTAGACGCCCAGCGGGGCGTGGGCGTCCCAGGCCGCGTCCATGGCTCGCAGCAGCCGGTGGATCGGCTGCCCGGGCACGTTGCGGGTGATCAGGGCCTTGACCAGCCGATCGGCTACGTCCGAGGGCCGTCGCAGGTCGGCCAGCCGGCAGCTCAGCGTCAGGCTCACCGGGCCGCGGGCGTCCAGCCGCACCCAGCTGGCCCGCCGCCCCAGCTCGTCACAGGTGCCCTCCACGAGCACCCCGCCGGCTGCCAGCTGGCCGCACATCCGCGCCCAGGCGTCGGCGACCGCGTCCGGCGGGTACTGCCTGAGCACGTTGGCCGCCCGCACGATCGCCGGATGCCGGCCGGCCAGCTCGAAACCGCCCAGCTCGAAGCTCAGCCCGGGCCGGGTCGCGGGAAGCGCCGCGGCCACCCGCTCCGGGTCGATCTCCAGCCCGAGCACCACCACGTCCGGGCGGTGCCGCCGCAGCCGGGCCAGCAGCTCGACCGCGGTGACCGGGCTCTGGCCGTAGCCGAGGTCGATGACCAGCGGCTCGGCGGCGGCGTGCCGCAGCGGTGCCGCGAGCTCGGTGGCGATCCAGTTGTCCATCCGGCGCAACCGGTTCGGGTTGGTGGTGCCCCGGGTGGGCAGGCCCAGGGCCCTGGCCCGGCCGGCCGCCAGCCTCGGCTGTTTGGTCACGTCGGTGATTGTTCCCGAAACCTCGCGCCGGCCGGGCGCCAGCGGCCCGGCCCCTAGACTCAGCAGCCGTGTCCACCACCCTCGCCGAGCTGACGACGCTGCGGCTCGGCGGCCCCGCCGACCGGGTCGAGGTCGCCACCGGCACCGACGATCTGGTGGGCCTGGTGGCTGCTGCCGATGCCGCCGGTGAGCCCGTGCTGCTGGTCGGTGGCGGGTCGAACCTGGTGGTGGGCGACGCCGGCTGGCCGGGCCTGGTGATCCTGCTTGCTTCGGACACCGTGACCCGCACCGAGAGCGACGGCGAGCAACTGCTCACGGTGGCGGCCGGGGTGCCGTGGGACGATCTGGTGGCGGCTACGGTCGCCGACGGGCTGGCGGGGCTGGAGACGATGTCCGGCATCCCCGGCCTGACCGGTGCGACGCCGGTGCAGAACGTCGGCGCGTACGGCGCGGAGGTGGCCGACGTGCTCACCGGCCTGCGGGTCTATGACCGCCAGGCGGCCACGGTGCAGTGCTGGTCGCCGCGGCAGTGCCGGTTCGGTTTCCGGACCTCGGCGTTCAAGCACACCGACCGCTACGTCGTCCTGGATGTCTCGCTCCGGCTGGTCCGCAGCACCCGGTCCAAGCCGGTCCGCTACCTGGAGCTCGCTCGGCGGCTGGGCATCGAGCCGGGGACGACCGCACCCCTGGACGAGGTCCGCGAGGCAGTGCTCGGGCTGCGGCGCTCGAAGGGCATGGTGCTGGACGCCGCCGACCATGACAGCTGGAGCGTCGGATCGTTCTTCGTCAACCCGCTGCTGGACGAGGTTCCGGACGCCGCGGCGGACTGCCCACGCTGGCAGGCCGACGGCCGGACCAAGCTGTCGGCCGCCTGGCTCATCGAGCAGGCCGGTTTTCCGCGAGGCTGGGGGCTGGACCGCGGCCGGGGCACCGTGTCGGTGTCCACCAAGCACACCCTGGCGTTGACCAATCGAGGTGGTGCCACCACCGCCGAACTGCTGGCGTTGGCCGCCGAGATCCGGGCCGGTGTCGAGGCGCGATTTGATATCCGACTCGGCCCGGAGGCGCATCTGCGTAATTGTGCTTTTTGAACTATCCGATACGGTGCGGAGGTAGGCTCTCGACCGGCTACCGTATCCGGCTAACGTATGAAGTCATATCGGACGCAACGAATTGCGGAGGAACGGGTTGGGCGGCGAGCGCATCACCTTCGCTGATGTCCTCCGAATTCGCGAATTCCGCGTCTTGTGGTTGGCAGACGCCCAGTCGGCCATCGGCGATCAGATCGCCCGGGTGGCGCTGTCGGTGCTGGTCTTCGAGCGGACCTCCTCGGCTCTGCTCACCGCGCTGGCCTATGCCCTGACCTTCGTTCCGGCGGTGCTCGGCGGGGTGCTGCTGTCCGGGCTCGCCGACCGGCTGCCGCGCCGCCAGGTGATGGTGGGCTGTGACATCGCCCGGGCGCTGCTGGTCGGCGGCATGTCGATTCCCGGAGTGCCGCTCTGGCTGCTGTGCGGCCTGCTGATCCTTGCGGTGCTGACCGAGGCCCCGTTCATGGCGGCCGAGTCCTCGCTGATCCCGGTCATCCTCGACGGCGAGATGTACGTGGTGGGCACCGGGCTGCGCTCCATCACCAACCAGCTCGCACAGCTGGCCGGCTTCGCCGGTGGCGGGGTGGTGATCGCGCTGATCGGCGCCCGGGCCGGCCTGGCCCTGGACGCCGCGACCTTCGCGCTGTCGGCGGCGTTGATCATGCTGGCGGTCAAGGCACGCCCGGCGGCCACCCAGGAGGCGGCCGAGGGTGGCGGACCGGGGATGCTCAGCGGCCTCACCTCCGGCCTGCGACTGATCTTCACCACCCCGCAGCTGCGCATCCTGCTGGGGTTGTCCTGGCTCGCCGGGCTTTTCGTGGTCCCCGAGGGCGTGGCGGCTCCCTACGCCAGCGTCGCCGGCGGCGGACCGGCGGCGGTCGGCCTGCTGATGGCGGCAACCCCGGCCGGAACGGCGGTCGGGACCTATCTCTGGGTGCGCTTCGTGCCGGCCGTGGCCCGGTCGCGGTGGATGGGGGCGATGGCGGCAGCCGTCGGGGTGCCGCTGGCGGTGTGCGGCGTGCACCCCAACCTGATCGTCTCGCTGGCGCTGTGGACGGTGGCCGGCCTGTTCTTCGGCTACCAGGTCCAGGTGATCACCGAGTTCGTCCGGATGGTGCCCGACCAGCAGCGCGGCCAGGCGATCGGCATCGCGTCATCGGGGTTGCTGGCCGTCCAGGGATTCGGGATCCTGCTGGGCGGTGTGGTCGCCGGGCTGTGGGACGTCAACGGTGCCGTGGCCAGCGCCGGCCTGCTGGGCACCGTGCTGGCCCTGAGCCTGTCGTTGGCCTGGCATCGGGCCACCTCGCCCCAGCCGCACGCGGAGCCGGCGGCTGCGGTCACGCCGCCGACCCCGCTCGATCACGCTGCCGACCTGACCGACGATCCGGGCGCCATCGGGCGGCACGCCGCCGACGATGCACCGATCGGCCGGCATGCCGCCCATGAGCCGCCGGCCGAGCGGATCGAGGATCGCTCCACGGCCTGAGCTGCCGGGTTCGACGTTGTGCCCGGATCCATCGGGTGATGTTGGATTCGGTTCGGCTGTGCGCAGCGCCTCGAACCGCCGCTCGAGGCCCGGCCCGCCGGTCGCCCGCTGCCGGCTCGCGGCTACGCAACGGTTGAGTGGGGTATCGGTGGTATCCGGTGGTTGCCTTGGTATGGGCAGTTGTCAGGTGACAATCCGACTGCGATCCATTAGTTTTTCCAGCCAGGGCGACAGGTGGGGAGCATGTCTCGAACAGCACGCGGCGGCGCGATCTCTCCGCTGGCCAAGGTACGCGGCTGGGATCTGTGGCGAACCCCGCGCTCGATGTTGGCTTTCGTTCTGACCGTCGACATTCTGACGCTTTTTGTTTCGTCATGGGTGCTAATCAACACTCGTGCCGGCACCGCAGACCTGGCCCGGCTGGCGTTCCTGCTGGTCCTCTGGGTGGTGTTCGAAGAGGCCTCGAATCGCATCGCCCGAATGCGGGTGCGGTTGGCGACCTACGGCTACGTCGACATGACCTCGGTGTGGACCTTCGGAGCCGCGCTGATCCTGCCTCCGGGGATCGCCATCCTGCTGTGTTTGGTTGTGCTAGTTCATGCTTGGGTGCGTCACGGCCGTAGCAGCGGCATGCGTGCCTACCGGCAGGTGTTCGTCGGGGCGGTTGTCATCACCTCGTGCCTGACCTCGCGGCTGGTGCTCGACCTCTTCCCGGACGGGGTGTCCGGCGCCGGCCAGCCGGTGAAGGTGCTGCTGGCCCTCGCGGTGGCCATGCTGGTCTACGACGCGGTGAACTTCTTCGTGCTGTACGCGGCCATCTACCTGGCGGTGCGGCCGGTCAAGCTGAGCGAGCTGATGCAGCCGCGGCAGGACGTCGCCCTGGAGTTCGCGACCCTGTGCCTCGGTGGCCTGACCGCGCTGGCGCTGGTCGACCAGCCGCTGCTGGCGGTGCTGGTGGTGCCGCCGCTGTTCGTGCTGGAGCGCAGCGTGCTCACCAAGCAGCTCGAGGTGGCGGCCACCACGGACGCCAAGACCGGCCTGCTGAACGCCGCCACCTGGCAGAGCATGGCCCAGCACGAGCTGGCCCGGGCCCGCCGGGAGGACCAGTCCGCGGCGGTGCTGATCGTCGACATGGACAACTTCAAGCTGATCAACGACACCTACGGCCATATCGCGGGCGACACGGTGCTGCGAGCGGTGGCTGACTGCCTGGTCCGGGAGCTGCGCCAGTACGACGCGATCGGCCGGTTCGGCGGCGAGGAGTTCGTCGCGGTGCTGTCCGGCGTGGACGAGCTGGCCGTGGTGGCGATCTCCGAGCGGGTGCGCCAGCAGATCCAGCTGCTGGAGGTCGCACTGCAGATGGGCGAGGAGGCACCGGTGACCGGCTTGTCCGCCTCGATCGGGATCAGCTGCTTCCCCGAGCACGGCACGGAGCTGGAGGACCTGCTGCACGCCGCCGACTCGGCGCTCTACGCAGCCAAGCGAGCGGGTCGCAACCGTGTTGTGGTGTGCCCACTCTGAGTAGTGACTCTGGCGCTGGAATCCCCTTTTGATTACTGTCCGAAGTTAAACAGGACAGCGCCGACCAACTGGGCAACAATCTCGTGATCGAATGTGCACAGACCGTACCCGGCAAAGCGTTGTAACCGCTACGGTGGCAACGAGGTGGGGTAGATGACAAACGTACAGAATGTCCTAGCCGCGCCGCGGACATCGTTCCTCGACGCGCTACGGGTACCTGAGTTCCGGGTGATGTGGCTCGCCGACGCCCAGTCGATGGTCGGCGACCAGCTGGCCCGGGTCGCGCTGTCGGTGCTGGTCTTCGAGCGCACCTCCTCTGCCCTGCTCACCGCCCTCACCTACGCCCTCACCTTCCTGCCGGCGTTGATCGGCGGCGCCCTGCTGACCGGACTCGCCGACCGGCTGCCCCGCCGCCGGGTGATGATCGCCGCCGACCTGATCCGGGCCGTGCTGCTCGCCGGGATGG
Organism: uncultured Actinomycetota bacterium; assembly: GCA_963796905.1. Classification (GTDB taxonomy): domain Bacteria; phylum Actinomycetota; class Actinomycetes; order Mycobacteriales; family Jatrophihabitantaceae; genus Jatrophihabitans_A. Next base: position 99,311 of record CAWCNK010000008.1, read on the forward strand.
CGCTGCCGAACACTCCGCTGTGGCTGGTCTGCGGGCTGTTGGTGTGCGTGGTGCTGGTGGGCTCACCGTTCAGCGCCGCCGAGTCCGCGCTACTGCCGGAGATCCTGACCGGTGAGACGTTCGTGGTGGGCACCGGCCTGCGCACCATCACCAATCAGATGGCCCAGCTGGGCGGCTTCGCCTTCGGTGGCATGGCGGTGGCCGCCATCGGCCCCCGGGCGGGACTGGCCGTCGACGCCGCCACCTTCGGGTTGTCCGCCGTGCTTATCGGCCTCGGCGTCCACCGCCGGCCGTCGCCGGTCGGCAGGTCCGGTCCGAGCATCGGGTACCTGGCCTCGATCCTGGCCGGCGCCAAGCTGGTGATTGGCAGTCCCCGGCTACGTACCCTGCTCGGTTTCTCCTGGTTGCTGGGCCTGTACGTGGTGCCCGAGGGCGTCGCGCCCCCCTATGCCCATTCACTCGGCGCCGGCTCGGCAGGCGTCGGCTTGCTGATGGCGGCCGGCCCGGCCGGGACCGCCCTCGGCACCTATCTGTTCCTGCGCTGGGTACCCGGTAAGGCGCGGGCGGCCTGGGTGCCCATCCTGGCGATACTGGGCGGCCTGCCGCTGGTGGTGTGCTGGCTGCAGCCGGGCATCGTGGTGTCGATCGTGTTGTGGGCGTTGTCCGGCATGGCCGCCGCGTACCAGGTGCAGGTGGCCACCGAGTACGTCCGCACGGTGCCGGCCGGCCAGCGTGGTCAGGCGGTCGGGGTGGCGGCGTCCGGGCTGCTGGCCGTCCAGGGGATGGGCATCCTGCTCGGCGGGATCGTCGCCGCCCGGTACAGCGCGGCCACGGCGATCGGCCTGGCCGGCCTGGTCGCCGCCGGGCTGGCGATGTGGTTCACCCTGGTGTGGAACAGGATCGCCCGGCCGAACGTGCCGGCGACTCCGGAACGGGCCGGGCATGACCGGCAGCCAGGGCTGGCCGGCAGTTCCTGAACGGCAAGTTCTGAGATACCCCGTTGCTGAACACCCCGGGGGCTCGGGTATCCCGAACGCTTCGCACGCCGTGCTCTGGCCTGCGGTCCGGGCGGCGGCCTACCTGCCGACGGCGAGAATCGACGACCGGGTCCATTCGATCCGGTCGGATACCTGCGCGGGAATCGGCCACGAGTAATTGGACATGGGGAGGGCGCTTTCGTTCGGTCGGTACGGATCGGCGAATGGTGCTTCGGGGCTACCAGCTGTGGTTGTTCACGGGAAGCTGCTTTCGTCTCGTACGAGCCGGTTGGGGGTTCCGGCGTGCGTCTGGGCTCGGAAGGTATTTCTGGACCGTCGCCAGGCTCTACCAGCTGTGGTTGTTCATGCTCGCCTCCTTAGGTAGGTTATGCCCGAATTGCCGACGGTAGTCCGAGTGCTGAGCACACCTGCGCAAGGTGCCGGCCGGGCTGGGAAGCGTCGAGTTGCCGGCTCGGCTGATCTGCGCTAGGGATGGCTGCACCGGAACGGATAGTACGTAGACGGTTGCGGTGTGTCACCCCTCACTCGGATCGTGCGGCGGCCGGTGACACAGTGCGACGAACCCATTACTGTGAAGGGCGCAGCACTGCGCAGGGGTCTGGAGTGGAATGGGCATGGGACGGCCGCCAAGAACGAAAGCTCGTCGGTGGGCGCTCGGTTCTTGGGAGTTGTGGTCGCTACCCAAGGACCTCATCCGGTATCTGATCTTCGCCGAGTTCGCGGCGGTGCTGTGGGCGGTGGCCGCGCTGCTGACCGAGCAGGTCAGCCGGGCCGAACTCGTCCGGTTCGCCGTGCTGACGGCCCTGATCATCGCGTTCCAGCAGATCTCTCCCCGCATCGAACGGATGCGGATCCGGCTGGCCGACAGCCACTCGATCGACATGACCTCGGTCTGGACGTTCGCCGGCGTCATCGCGCTGCCGGCCGGCCTGGCTGCCGTGCTGGCGGTGTTCGGCGCGGTGTCCATGTCGATGGTGCGGCTGCGGGCCGGCGTCCATGTCTATCGGCAGATGTTCACCGCCGCCACGGTCATCCTGGCCTGCCTCACCGGCTCGACCATCGTGGGCCTGAGCGACGGTCCGCTCGGCCACCTGTCCGGTGGCGCGAGCGCGGCCGGCGTCGTGCTGCTGGCCCTGGTGCTCTACACCGTGGTCAACACCTCGATGATCGCCGGGGCGATCTTCCTGTCCGCCCGGCCGCTGCCGGTCCGGGCGCTGTTCGGCACCGCGGAGGAGAACGGCCTGGAGGTCGCCACGCTCTGCCTCGGCGGCATGACCGGGCTGACCGTGGTCTACACGCCATGGCTGACGGTGCTCAGCGTCGTCCCGCTGATGGCGCTGCAGCGGGGCGCGCTGATCAAGCAGCTCGAGGTCGCCGCCACCACCGACCTCAAGACGGGCCTGCTCAATGCCGTGGCCTGGCGCCAGGTCGCGCAGAAGGAGGTCGCTCGCGCCGCCCGCGACCGGCACACCGTCGCCGTCATGATCATCGACATGGACCGGTTCAAGGAGGTCAACGACACCTACGGGCACCTGGTGGGCGATGCCGTGCTGATCTCCGTCGCCGAGCGGTTGACCACCGAACTGCGCCAGTACGACAGCATCGGCCGCTTCGGCGGTGAGGAGTTCGTGGCGATCCTGCCGGAGGTCGACCTGCTGACCGCTCGGGCCATCAGCGGCCGGATCCTGACCAGCATCCGCGAACTGGAGGTGTTCAGCCCGGCCGCGCCCACGGTGCCGGTCGGCGGGTTCTCGGCCTCGATCGGGCTGGCGCTCTACCCCACCAACGGCGCCGACATCGAAGGCCTGATGCACGTCGCCGACAGCGCCCTGTACCGGGCCAAGAGTGCCGGCCGGGACCGGGTGGAGTGCATCGTCCGCTGACCAGCTGACCAGCTGACCAGCTGACCCGGCGAGCCCGGGCGGTCAGCGCTTGCGGTGCAGCTTGTGCGGAGCCGCCTGCGCCACCGGCTTGACCACGGCGAGGTCGATGTTCACGTGGGCCGGCCGGGTCGCCACGAAGGTGATCAGGTCGGCGACGTCGTCGGCGGTCAGCGGCTGGTCCACCCCGTCGTAGACCGCGGCGGCCCGGTCGGCGTCACCGCGGAAGCGCACCAGCGAGAACTCCTCGGTCGCCACCAGGCCGGGCGCGATTTCCGACACCCGGATGGGACGGCCGTTGAGCTCCAGCCGCAGCGTCTCCATCATCGCCCGGGCGGCGTACTTGGCCGCCGAGTAGCCGGCGCCGCCCTCGTAGACGGAGTAGCCGGCGATCGAACCGGTCAGCACGATGTGGCCGCCGGCCCCGGACTCCAACGCGGGTAGCAGTGCCTGGGTGAGCCGCATCGCGCCGAGCACGTTGGTCTGGAACATCGCCAGCCAGTCGTCCGGGTCGGCCTGGGCGACCGGTTCCAGGCCGATCGCGCCGCCGGCGTTGTTGACCAGCAGCGCCAGGCCGTCGGGCTCGGCGCCCACCCGGTGGGCGAGTTCGGCGACCGAGTCGGGTGAGGTGACGTCCAGGCCGATGGCGGAGATCGCCGGATGGCTGGCCGCCACCTCGGCGAGCCGGTCGAGCCGCCGGGCACAGGCCCAGACCGTGAAGCCGGCCGCGGCCAGCTGGCGTGCCGTCGCGGCGCCGATCCCGCTGGAGCCACCGGTCACCACTGCCAGTCCACGTGAGGTAGCCATGGCTCGAATTCTCGCCGATTCGGCGGATGCGGCAGAATCCGGGGTGGTTCGGCGTTGTGGTCAGAGGGACAGGGCCAGACCGGCGTACCGATCATCCAGGGGGCGATGTGCGACAGGACGGGCGGCGGGCCGCGCCACCACGGATCAGCAGGCACGGTGCATTGCCCAAGCGGGTAGCGACCCTGAGTGTGCACACCTCACCGCTCGAGCAGCCCGGTGGCGGCGACGCCGGTGGCATGAACGTCTACGTGCTGGAGACCGCCCGCCGGCTGGCCGACTCGGGAGTGGCGGTCGAGATCTTCACCCGGGCCACCTCCTCCGAGCTGCCCCGGCTGGTGGAGGTGGAGCCCGGCGTGCTGGTCCGGCACGTGACGGCCGGCCCGTACGAGGGACTGTCGAAGCAGGACCTGCCCGCCCAGCTGTGCGCCTTCACCGCCGCGGTGCTGCGCGCCGAGGCCCAGCACGAGCCGGGCTGGTACGACGTGGTGCACTCGCACTACTGGCTGTCCGGGCAGGTCGGCTGGCTGGCCCGGGAGCGCTGGGGGGTGCCGCTGGTGCACACCGCGCACACCCTGGCACTGACCAAGAACGAGCACCTGGCGGCCGGCGACGACCCGGAGCCGCTGGCCCGGATCGTCGGCGAACAGCAGGTGATCGCCGAGGCCGACCGGCTGGTGGCCAACACCGACGACGAGGCCAAGCAGTTGATCGAGTCCTACGGGGCCGACCCCGGACGGATCGTCACCGTTCCGCCCGGCGTGGACCTGGACACCTTCCAGCCCGGCTCGGCCAGGGCTGCCCGCAACCGGCTCGGCATCGCCGCCGGACGCCCTGGTGCTGCTGTTCGTCGGACGGCTGCAGCCGCTCAAGGCGCCGGACGTGCTGCTGCGGGCGGCCGGGCGACTGGCGGCGACCGATCCGGAGCTCGCCCGCCGGCTGCAGGTGGTCATCGTCGGTGCGCCGAGTGGCTCGGGGATCGCCGACCCGTTGGTGCTGCCCCGGCTGGCCGCCGAGCTCGGCATCGCCGACCGGGTGCGCTTCGAGCCGCCGGCGTCCCGCACCCGGTTGGCCGACTTCTACACCGCGGCCGACCTGACCGTGGTACCCAGCTACAACGAGTCCTTCGGCCTGGTGGCGCTGGAGTCGCAGGCCTGCGGGGTGCCGGTGGTCGCCGCGGCGGTGGGCGGCCTGCGCACCGCCGTCCAGGACGGTCGGACCGGCCGGCTGGTGGACGGTCACGCCACCGAGGACTGGGCAACGGTGCTCGGGTCGTTGCTGCACGAGCCCGGCCGGCGCGCCGAGTTCGGCGTCGCTGCCCGTGCGCATGCGCAGCAGTTCTCCTGGCGACACACCGCCGACGGCCTGCTGGTCGCCTACCGGGACGCGCTGGCCGACTTCGGCGCTCCCGAGCTGGCCGCATCGGGCGCCGGATGACCGCTGACGAGCCGGTGACTCCGCCCGCGCCCGCGCCCGCCGAGTCACCGGTCGCCGAGGGTGAGCAGGCAGCGGCGGTGACCGTGATCCGGCAGGCGCTGGCCGAGGCCGAGCTGGAATACCAGGAACCGCAGCCGGGCGCGTTCGTGGCCAACCTGCCCGGCCAGAAGCGGCTGAAGACGGCCTGCTGGCTGGTGGTCGGCAGCCAGGGGCTGGCCGTCGAGGCGTTCGTGGTGCGCCGGCCCGAGGAGAACGTCGAGAAGGTGCACGGCTGGCTGTTGGCGCACAACGCCCGGATGTTCGGGGTGTACTGGTCGATCGACGACAGCGGTGACATCTACCTGACCGGTCGCTGGCCGCTGGCCGCGGTGACCGCCGAATCGGTCGACCGGCTGCTCGGGCGGGTGCTCGACTACGCCGACTCGGCGTTCAACACCCTGCTGGAGCTCGGCTTCGGCTCCTCGATCCGGCGCGAATGGGCCTGGCGCGAGAGCCGCGGCGAGTCGCTGGCCAACCTCGCGGCGTTCGAGGGGTTCGTCAAGCGCGCTCGCTGAACCCAGCCGGCCTGCTGGACGCCGTCGGCCAGAGCCCACCTGAGCTCACCTGGCAGGATTGTCGGCATGACCGCCTCCACCCACACCCTGGTGTTGCTCCGGCACGGCGAGAGCGACTGGAACCGCAAGAACCTGTTCACCGGCTGGGTCGACGTGGACCTGACCGAGGCCGGCGAGGCCGAGGGCAGGCGGGCGGGTGAGCTGCTGCGCGAGCACGACCTGGCGCCGCGGGTGGTGCACACCTCGCTGCTGCGCCGGGCGATCCGCACCGCGCAGATCTCGCTGGACGCCGCGGACCGGCACTGGATCCCGGTGCGACGCAGCTGGCGGCTCAACGAACGTCACTACGGGGCGTTGCAGGGCAAGGACAAGGCAGCGGTGCGGGCCGAGTTCGGCGACGAGCAGTTCATGCTGTGGCGCCGCTCCTACGACGTGCCGCCGCCGCCGCTGGCCGACGACGACGAGTTCAGCCAGGTCGGCGACGCCCGGTACGCCGACCTGCTGAGCACCGTGCCGCGTACCGAATGCCTGGCCGACGTGGTCAGCCGGATGCTGCCCTACTTCTACGACGCGATCGTGCCGGACCTGCGCAACGGCACCGTGCTGGTCGCCGCGCACGGCAACTCGCTGCGCGCGATGATCAAGCACCTGGACGGCCTGGGCGACGAGGAGGTGGTGTCGCTCAACGTGCCGACCGGCATCCCGCTGCGCTACGAGCTGGACGGCACCACCATGCTGCCGGTGCGTCCGGCGGAGTACCTCGACCCCGCGGCCGCCGAGGCCGCCATCCAGGGCGTCGCGAACCAGGGCCGCTGACGGGTCGGGCTGCCCGGTCGCTGGGCCGGGTTGCCGGGCCGGCGCATTCCAGTAGGTTCGGGACTACCCCGTCCTGATCTTCTTGTTTGCCCGAAAGGTCGCCGCCATGATCGGCCGTACCCGCATCGTCCTGCTCGCCACGCTGCTTGCCCTGTTCGGCCTCGTCACACCGGCGTACGCGTTCTCCACCGGTTACTTCGCCATCGCGAGTTCGGGCGCCTCGGGAGTCAGCGCCGGCCACACCGGCTACGGCCCGGGCTGGGTGGCGCTCACCTTCGACACCGGTGGCCAGCCGCACGGCCCGATCGTCGGGTACCTGTTCCACGACGGGGTCGGCCAGGCGGTCGGCAACGACCACATGGACGTCTACTCCTACTACACCACCGGCGCGGCCAGCGTGACCACCCCGTTCGCCGGCGGCTACGCCTACGGGCATTTCAACGGCTGCGCCTGGTCCTACCTCGACATGAACGCCAACGAGCTCTACCCCGAGGGCGCGCACCACAGCCCGCCCTGCACCACGCCGCCGAACCACACCACCCGGATCTTCTGCTACGACCACGCGGCCGACCGGCTGTGCAACGACGGCACGAGCGACGGCACGGAGCCGGAGGCCGGCGTCTGGAAGAACATCACCAGCCACCAGGCCGCCATCAAGGCCGGCGGTTGCGACGTGGTCGGCAACATCGGCTCGGCCGCGATCTACAGCGGCGGCGCGGCGGCCCCGGCGAACTCGATCGGCCACGTGAACTCGGGAACGGTCTACGTCCGCTACGTGTCCAAGCGGGACGACTGGGTGATGGCCAACCTGGCGACCAACGCCAGCCCGCAGTTTCCGGCGGGCATCCAGTGGGGCTTCTTCCCGCGGACTTGCCTGAGCTAGGCAGTGGGCCTTCCTCGGGCCGGGGGGTCACCTCCTGCCCGAGGCCGTCGGCTACCGCGCGACTTGAAGCTCGTACTCGTAGGAACTGTCGAACAGGGTGCCCTCGCCGATTCCCAGGGCGGCCTCGATGGCCCGCGCCGTGGTCAGCGTGCATCCGGTGCGCCGGCCGGTCACCAGGTGGTTGACGGTGGCGTGGCTGAGTCCGGCCGTCCGGGCGAGCTGTCGTTCGGACATCCCGGTGGCGTCCAGGCAGGTGATCAGTGCGTCCCGACTGCGTAGCTGCATGGCGTCACACGTCCACTGAGCTAGTCATGTAGCACTGAGCGTTCTGTCTATCAGCGCTTGACACTTGAGGCAGCGTAAGGGCGGTCGGGCTCGTCAACAGGAAGCCCTGTGAATCGGAGGAGCGGAGTGCGGGTGCGGCGGTGCGGGTCACGGCTCTGTCAACCTTTCTCCGAGAGTGCGGCGGCATGGCAAGCCAGCGGCCGATCTTCGCTTGATCCTTGACGTCGTGTCAACTATAACTTGATGCGGAGCAGCGCGCGCGGCAGACACGGGGGCAGCTAAATTACAGGCCTGTAGTTAGCTGAATGATCGCCGACGGCTGCCGGCTACCTCTACGTTGGGGGTGCCGGACCAGCCGTCGGGTCACCGTGCGCAGCCGTAGCTCTCTACCGGAAAGGGGCCGATCGACAGATGGTGGACCCGCGTTCCGGGCAAGTGCCGACAATCGCTGAACTGGTCCGGCAGAAGCTCGCGACGGGACTGACGCTGCGCCAGCTCGAGGAGCGGTCCGGCGGCTCGGTGCCGTATCAGACGTTCGGCAAGATCAGCAAGGGCGAGGTCAGAGGCTGGCCGAAGTCGCGCGAGGTCATCGAGGGCACGGCGAGCGCGCTGGGCGTCGACCCGCGCGAGGTGGTGCTGGGCTACGCGACCCAGTTCGAGATCGACGTGGCTGAGGACCGATCGCTGCTGGCTTCGATGTTGCCGGCCACCAGCACGATGCTGACCATCGAGCAGGCCCAGGCGGTGGCCGGCCTGATCCGCGCGTTCACCGCGCCGGTCGCGATCCCTCCGCCCGCCGTGCAACTGTCGGCGCTGGACATCTCGGCGTTCACCACCGCTGAGCGTCGTCAGGTCACCGACCTGGTGCTGGAGCTGGGCGACCGGGCGAAGGCGGCCCGCATCGACGGCCTGCACACGCTGGCATCCGTGCTGACATTCCTCGAGGCGGTGCTGGCCTCGGCCATCGACGAGGCTGACGGCGCGCGTTAGCCGGCGGGGCCGGGTTAGCTGGCTCGGGTTGGCCCAGCGGGTCGGATTCGCCTGGCGGTTCGGGTTTGCCAGTGAGGTTGGCTGCTACCAGGTGTGGTGCACGCCAGCGGCGGCCCGGCGCGCCATCAGGTCGGACATGGCCTCGATCAGCAGGCCTTCGAGCTCGCCGTCCGCGGTGGTGGCGCAGCCCAGCGGGGCGCACACGCCGGCGCGGGTCAGATCGGATCGGAAGCCGGTACTCAGAAACAGGCCGGCCTCACGCCGGCCGACCGCGATGAGCACCACGATCTGGCGGGTGCCGTAACGGCCGAGCAGGTCCGCGGGGGAGAGGCCGGACGAGATCGCCTCGATGATCTGCTGGTCCGAGCCCGACCCGTCCGGGTCGATGATGACCAGGGCCACGTGCCCTCGGGCGTCGTAGAGCTTCTGCTGGGCCTGGATGCGCCAGGCCGACTCGGACCACAGGCCGGTCTCAACGTCGAAGGCCTGCTCGACCTTGACCGTCTCGCGCAGCGACCACCGCTGGACGAGCAGCAGCGCTGGTAACACAGTCACGCCTAGGGCTGGATGCCATGTCATCAACGCCGCGAGCGTCACACCGATGCACTGCCACGCAACCTCAACCGCATGCGCCTTGAGGTTGGTAAACATCTTGAGGACATGCGCCTCGCCGCTCAGGAGCAACGCGGCGGCGGTTGTACCGATGTCCAAGGCCGAGAACGCAAGCAAGGCGAGCGGCACCCACACGAGGTGCTCCCCTGCTGCGTGATAAACCGCAGAAGCAGCCAGACAGCTGCCGACTGCACTTGCGCAGCTGTAGAGATATCGCCACGGCCTGCCGCGTTTGACGATGCGGCGGGATGGCCACTCAGCTGCGTACGCAATAACCACGACAGCTGCGACGAGATGTGGCGGAAGTAGAACTATTGCCGCAGCCATCCATACGCTGACTAATGTAGGAACATTTCCATCAGCTAAGGCGCGCCGAAGGCGTTCTAAGCGGCGAACTGCCGTTGGATAAGCGACACTGGTCCCAGCTAAAACCAGAAATTGGACGTCGACGGACCCGATCACGGAGAAACCTGTCGATATAGCAATGCGCACCGCGCCCTGAGGCGACTATCCGATGGAACGCGGCTGTGCGCTCCAGTTAACAGAGGGGGTGTTGTTGATGCTTCGGAACTGGGACTGGTCGTAAGCGAGAACGAAGCGTGTACGGCAGGGCGCGGCCCGAGGGGACGCGCCCTGCCGTGGGTCATGGTGGCTCTCATGCGCTATCCCCCGAGGTGTTGGCCGCTCACAGACCGTACCCGTAACGTTCGGATCTGTCACCACTGATTGACAAATAGGCATACCCTCGAGATCGATCTGGGTTTAAGCACCTTAACGGCAACGGCTCAGCTCTAGACATATTGTCTAGCCCTTAGACGACCCATCTATTATTTGTGATTTTGATCATTAGGCCGCTTCTTCCAGATAGCCTTAAGTCGGGCTAAGGCGACCATCTGCTAAGCAATGTTGCGACTTGGGGCTAACTATGCAGGTCATGGCTGGTCTGGTAATTCGATAGATTGCGTCCTGACCTGTAACTACTGGGCTTGTCGATTGCAAGCAACTCATAGCCAGGCAACCCCCGTGGAGCTTCATTACGAATGGCAGGTAGTCACTACTTGAGCAGACTTAATGGACGATCGCACAGAAGTGTTAACAGCCGGCCACCTGCGCTGAGCTGCCTATGAGCAATCTTAGGGGGACGACATGAAGCACTGGGACTGGTAGGCGCCGTGGAGGCGGGCCGGCCCTTCGCCGCCAGGAGGCTGGATCGGCGACTGAGATGTTATGCGCCGTTCCTGTACTTGGTCTGCGCACGAGGCGTCGAACAGCACAGTGGCGCGCCCGGAACTAGTATGATGGCGCAGAAGTCATCTGACAGAGGGGAGGCGCGATCATGACCTGTCACTGGGAGTGGCCCCGTCATTGGGACTGGCCGTAACACGCTGCTGCAAGATTCAGGAAGGAGCGGTATGAAGCACTGGGACTGGTCCTGAGCCTGAAGGGCCTAAAAGGCCGGATTTGCTGCAGTGCAGAGGCATGCCGGAAGAGGTGAATCGATGAGTAGAAGCTGGGAGTGGCCACGCTCTTGGGAGTGGTAGGACGGCGCAGAGGTCGATTATCCGACGGAGGGAGTTCGGCCATGATGTGTCACTGGGAGTGGTAGGACGTGCATCTAAGGAGATGCTGACCGGTCGAGAGGAGGTTGTTCGGTGTCCGATAACTGGGAGTGGCCGCGCAACTGGGAGTGGCCCCGCCACTGGAACTGGCCCTAAGCGCTAAGGGGGTTACACGAAGGCCTAGCCCTGACTACGCTCGCAGCAGCGTCAGCTTGCAGGCGGGCTGATCGGCTTGACCGCCGCGGAACCGGCCGGCATTGCCCCGGTGGCGATGAAGACGATGCGTCGCGCAACGCCTACCGCATGGTCGGCGTAGCGCTCGTAGTAGCGGCCCAGCAGCGTCATGTCGATCGCAGCCTCCGTGCCGTGCGACCAGCTGTCGGCCAGCAGCTGGGTGAACAGCTTGCGGTGCAGGGCGTCCATCGAGTCGTCCTCGACCTCGATCGCCCGCGCCAGCTCGACGTCGCGGCCCTTGACCACCTCGGCGACCTTGTCCACCAGCGACAGCGCCACCGCACCCATCTGCGAGATGACGTCGCGCAGCTCGGCCGGCACGGCGATGTCGGGATGCCGCATGCGGGCGACCTTGGCCACGTGCAGCGCCAGATCACCCATTCGCTCCAGGTCGGCCACCAGGTGCAGCGTGGTCACCAGAATCCGCAGGTCGGTGGCCACCGGCTGCTGCAGCGACAGCAGCAGGAAGGTCCGCGATTCCAGGTCCGCGCGCAGCGCGTCGATGGCGGTGTCGTCGCTGACCACCCGCTCGGCGCCGAGCAGGTCACCGGTCAGCAACGCCTCGGTCGCCCGCTGCATGGCGGTGCCCGCCAGGTGCGTCATGGCCACCAGGCTGTTGCCGATTTGGTCCAGCTCGTCGTGGAAGAGATCGCGCATGCGACCAGCCTAGGCGCTCACATGTCTGCCGGAGGCGGCCCCGATGAATGCGGAGCAGCGGCTCGGTGAACAACTGGTGACGGCTGGCTGCGCCGGCCTGCGCCCGCCGGGAGGCCGGGAATTCCGACCGTAGGATGCAGTCGTGAACCTGGAAGTCGCCGTCGTGGCGTTCCTGCTCGGGGCGGCGGTGTCGGCCTTCGTGGCGGCCCTGTTCGTGCGCCGCAGCGCGACCAGCGCCGGGCTCCCTGCCGTTCCCACCCCGAGTGCCGGGATCGCCTCCCGGGCCCTCGGAGCGCTGGATGTCGGCGTGGTGGTGCTGGACCGGGACGAGACGGTGATCTTCGCCAACCCGGTCTCGCGCCGGATGAAGGTCGTCGAGGCGGACCGGCTCACCCCGCCGGTGCTGTCCGAACTGGTCCGCTCGGTGACCGACACCGGCGAACCGGACTCGGTCGCCCTCGATCTCTCCACCCCCGGCCGTGGCCCCGAGCAGGTGAGTTTCCTGGTCCGCGCGATGCCGTTGCGCGACGGCGGCCGGGTGGGTTCGGTGGTGCTGCGGTTCTCCGACATCACCGAGGCCCGGCGGCTGGAACTGGTCCGGCGTGACTTCGTGGCCAACGTCTCGCACGAGCTCAAGACCCCGGTCAGCGCCCTGACGCTGCTCGCCGAGGCCGTCCAGGAGGCTGCCGACGATCCCGACGCGGTGCAGCACTTCGCCGACAAGATGCAACGCGAGGGCTCGCGGCTGGGCCGGCTGGTGCAGGAGCTGATCGAGCTGTCCCGGCTGCAGGGCGCCGACCCGCTACCCGGCCAGGACGTGGTCAGCGTCGACAAGGTCGTCAGCGAGGCGGTGGACCGCAGCCGGCTGCTCGCCGAGCAGACCGGCATCACCGTCGACGCACGCACCGAGCCCGGCCTGCGGGTGCACGGCGACGAGACGCAGCTCAGCACCGCCCTGGGCAACCTCGTCGACAACGCGATCGCCTACAGCCCGGAACGAACCCGGATCGCCGTGACCAGCAGGCTGGTCAGTGAGGACGGCACCGACTGGGTCGACATCGCCGTCGCCGACCAAGGCATCGGAATCGCCGAACCGGACCTCGACCGGGTGTTCGAGCGCTTCTACCGGGTCGACCAGGCCCGGTCCCGCCGGACCGGTGGCACCGGCCTGGGACTGGCGATCGTCAAGCACATCGCCACCAACCACGGCGGCCGGGTGTCGGTGTGGAGCGTGGTCGGCGCCGGCTCCACCTTCACCATGCGGCTGCCGCTGGTCGCCTGTGACCTGCCGGGCGAGCCGGCGACACCCACCGAGGCCCGGTCGAACGGCGCCCACCCCACTGCCGGCAGCACCGCCCGGTGACAACCTGCCCCAACCGCCGAGAGGAGTCCCGGTGACCCGGGTACTTGTCGTCGAGGACGAGGAATCGATCTCCGACCCGCTGTCCTACATGCTGCGCCGCGAGGGCTTCGAGGTGTCGGTGGCCGAGACCGGCCCCGACGGCCTGCGCGAGTTCGACCGCACCGGTGCCGACGTGGTGCTGCTGGATGTGATGCTGCCCGGGCTGTCCGGCACCGAGGTCTGCCGGGCGCTGCGGCAGAAGTCCAACGTCGCCATCATCATCCTGACCGCCCGGGACTCCGAGGTGGACAAGGTGGTCGGGCTGGAACTGGGCGCTGACGACTACGTGACCAAGCCGTTCTCGCACCGGGAGCTGCTGGCCCGGATTCGCGCGGTGCTGCGCCGCGGGGTCGAGCCCGAAGAACTGCTGAGTCCCACCATCGAGGCCGGCCCGGTCCGCCTCGACGTCGACCGGCACACCGTGGCGGTCAACGGCGAGACGGTGGCGCTACCGCTCAAGGAGTTCGACCTGCTCGAACTGTTGCTGCGCAACTCCGGCCGGGTGCTGACCCGCGGGCAGCTCATCGACCGGATCTGGGGCTCGGACTACGTCGGGGACACCAAGACCCTCGACGTGCACGTCAAGCGGCTGCGGGCCAAGATCGAACCCGATCCGGCCAACCCCCAGTACCTGCTCACCGTGCGCGGCCTCGGCTACAAGTTCGACGGCTGAGCCCGGCGCGCTGCTCCTTGCCTGTCGGGCGGGATCGGTCGGCGACAAAAACTGTCAGTGGTCGGTGCGATGGTTGCGTCCACGCCAACGTGGAGGTGACCCGATGTCCGACCTGACCCTCGTCAACGCTGACCACATCGACAACGACGCAGCCTGCTGTGTCAACGACGGGTGCGGCAACCGGTTCGACCCGGCCCGCGAAGGGTTCAACGGCGAGTGCGACAGCTGCGCCGCGCTCGCGGCCGACCACTTCTGCGGCAGCCATCTCGGCGCGCCGCTCGACTGCCCGTTCTGCCGCGACGAGTACCTGGGCGCAAGCCGGCGGGTGCTGGTCGCGGCCTGAGCCTCGCGGCTAGGTGGACTCGCGCGTCGGCGCGGGGCCGGTCTGCTGCGCCGTCGCGGCGGCGGTGGTCTGCTGCGCCGTGGCGGCGGCGGTGGCCGGGTGCACCGCGACCAGGCCCTGGGCCAGGCGCAACGCGCACAACCTGGCCAGCTCGGTGTAGGCGGCCTGCCCGATCAGGGCGGTCAGCTCCGGTGCGTAACTGACGTACAACGGCTCGGTCCCGTGATGGGCCTCAGGAGCGGAGGTGCACCACCAGTGCAGGTCATGCCCGCCCTCACCCCAGCCCCGGCGGTCGAACTCGCTCACCGTCGACACCAGGATCTGGCTGTCGTCGGCGCGGGTGACCCATTCCTGCTCGCGCCGGACCGGCAACTGCCAGCAGACCTCGGGTTTGGTGTCCAGCGGGTGCAAGCCGGTCCGCAGCGCCAGGGCGTGCAGCGCGCAGCCCGCACCGCCGGGAAAGCCCGGCCGGTTGAGGAACACGCAGGCGCCGTCCACGGTGCGGGTGCGAGTCCGGTTCTCGTCGTCACCGACCGAGTCCTTCTCGGTGATGCCCTTCGCGCGGCCCACCTTGCGGTGCTGCCAGGTGTCGGCGTCCAACTGCTTGGCGTAGCGCCGGACCCGCTTGAGGTCGTCGTCGTCGGAGAAGAACGCCCCGTGGCTGCAGCAGCCGTCGGCACTGCGGCCCTCGATCACCCCGTGGCAACCCCGGCCGAAGATGCAGCTCCAGCGCGAGCAGAGCCAGGTCAGGTCAGCCCTGATGTGGTGCTGCGGGTTCGCCGGGTCGCTGAACTCCAGCCACTCCCGCGCAAAGTCCAGGCCCACCTCGCTGTCGCGGGGGGCGGCGGGCGCGGCTGCTACGACGGGCAGGTTGCGGGAAGGCACAACGGCGAGACTAACCCGGCCCCGCAGCGCCGGGCCAGGACGGCACACCGGCGCCGGTCGGCAGTCCCGAACCGGTCGCCGGCACCGCGCTGGCCGGTGACCCGGACCCGGCATCGGCTAGCGTGCAACGCATGCGACTGGGCGTACTGGACGTCGGCTCCAATACCGTCCACCTGCTGGTGGTGGACGCCCATCTCGGTGCGCAGCCCACCCCGCAGCTGTCCCGCAAGTCGGTGCTGCGGCTGGCCGAGCACATCGACAAGCACGGCGACCTGGTCCGGGCCGGGGCCGACGCGCTGGTCGGTGCCACGCTCAGCGCCCGCAGGCAGGCCACCGAGTTGCACTGCGACGAGCTGCTGCCGTTCGCCACCTCGGCGGTCCGCGACGCCCGCAACTCCTCCCAGGTGCTGTCCCGGGTCAAGAAGGAGACCGGTGTCGACCTGCAGGTGCTGACCGGCGAGGACGAGGCGGTACTCACCTTCCTGGCCGTGCGGCGGTGGTTCGGCTGGAGTGCCGGCCGGCTGCTCTGCCTGGATATCGGCGGCGGCTCGCTGGAGCTGGCCGTCGGCACCGACGAGGTGCCCGAGGTCGCGCTGTCGGTTCCGCTCGGCGCCGGCCGGTTGACCCGGGAGTGGCTCGACGGCGACCCGCCGTCCAAGCGGTCCATCGACCAGCTGCGCGACTACGTCGCCGATCAGCTTGCCGAGCCGGCCGGCAAGCTGCTGGCCGCCGGCCCGCCGGACCGGGTGGTGGCCAGCAGCAAGACCTTCCGGACCCTCGCCCGGCTGGCCGGTGCCGCGCCGTCCAGCGCCGGCCCGCGGGTCTCGCGCAGCCTCCAGGCCAACAGCCTGCGGCAGGTGCTCGGCTTCATCTCCCGGATCCCGTCGGCGGACCTGGCCGAGCTCGACGGGGTATCACCGGCCCGGGCGCACCAGACGCTGGCCGGCGCGGTGGTTGCCGAGCAGGCCATGCAGGCGCTGGGGGTGGCCGAGTTCGAGCTGTCCCCCTGGGCGCTGCGCGAAGGCCTGATCCTGCGCCGGCTGGACCAGCTGCGCTGAGCGCCCGTGCTCGTCCCGGCCCACCCGATGCGCCGAGCTGACCGGCCGATGCGGTCGCCCGGCCGGCCGGTGCGCCGAGCTGACCGGAAACCCGGTGCGCCGCGCTGAGAGGATGGGGCCATGACAAGCACCCCCGGCAGGCTGGCGATCATCGGTGGCGGCAAGATCGGCGAGGCGTTGCTGTCCGGCCTGCTGCGCACCGGCACCGACCCGGACGAGATCCGGGTGGTCGAGCACTACCCCGAGCGGATCCGCTACCTCAGCGAGCGCTACGCCGTCCAGGTGGTGGACATCGCCGAAGCGGCCCGGTCCTGCTCGACGATCCTGATCGCGGTGAAGCCGCAGGACATCGACCCGGTGCTGCAACAGCTGGCCGACCGGGTCAGCGCCGAGCACCTGATCGTCTCGGTGGCGGCCGGCATCACCACCGCCCGGATCGAGCGCGGCCTGCCGGCCGGCCCCGCCGTGGTGCGGTGCATGCCCAACACCCCGGCCCTGGTGGACGAGGCGATGACCGCGATCGCGGCCGGATCCCGGGCCAGCCAGCAGCACCTGCAGCGGGCCGACGAGCTGCTGTCCGCGGTCGGCCGGGTGGTCCGGGTGCCCGAATCCCAACTGGACGCGGTCACCGCGCTGTCCGGCAGCGGTCCGGCGTACTTCTTCTTCCTGGTCGAGGCGATGATCGACGCCGGCATCCTGCTGGGCCTGCCGCGCGCCCTGGCCGCCGACCTCATCGTGCAGACGCTGGTCGGGTCCGCGGTGATGCTGCGGGACTCGGGCCAGCACCCGGTCCAGCTGCGTGAGGCGGTCACCAGCCCGGGTGGCACCACCATCTCGGCCATCCGGGAGCTGGAGAACCACGGGGTGCGGGCGGCGTTCCTGGCGGCGATCGAAGCGGCCCGCAACCGCTCGGCCGAGCTCGGCCGAGCGGCCGACGCCGAGTAGCCGAACCAACGACCTCGAAGTAGCCGGGCTGGCCGACGCCGAAGTAGCCGGGCTGGCCGACGCCGGACAAGCGGGTAGCCGGCACCGCGCGAGACAGCCCCGCGCAGCACATCGGCCCTCCGAACACGGACGCCACGCCGTCAAGTGGACAAAAAGTACCCACTTTGTGAAGAACACCCATCGCATGAGTACCACCGTTACCGCTACTCTCAGCCCAGCACGTGCGTGTCAGGTTGCCGGTGGGGAAGCCGGCTCACTGTCACGTGCCGAGAGTTCGGTGACAGCAGATGACTACAACCCCTGATGGGTTGCGCGAGGTGCGCTTCCTCACCGTGGCCGAAGTGGCCTCGGTGATGCGCGTTTCCAAGATGACGGTGTACCGCATGGTGCACTCCGGCGAGCTGCCCGCGGTGCGGGTGGGTCGGTCCTTCCGGGTGCCCGAGAAGGCGGTGCAGGACTACCTCAAGAGCGCCTTCTTCGAAGCCGGCTGAGCCCACCCGCCCGGGTCGGTCGCCTCCGGCCTGGCCGGACGTGGCCGCTGCCGGGTCCGGGCGACGGTAAGCGGGCTTCGGTCGGCGGGCTTCGGTCGGCACGGTAAGCTGCCAGGTCAGTGACGCGTGCACGACCAGTGGAACGCGGTCATCCGGGTTCAACGGGTCCTCGTACGTGAGTCGATCAGGTGGGTGAGGTAGGCAATGGGTTCTGTCATCAAGAAGCGGCGCAAGCGGATGGCGAAGAAGAAGCACCGCAAGCTGCTGAAGAAGACGCGCGTCCAGCGACGCAACAAGAAGTAACCCACCCCTTGCTAGACCCCCGGTAGGAGTCCATGTCGCGGGTCGTCCTGGTCACCGGAATCAGCCGCTACCTGGCGTGCCGGCTGGCCGGACGGCTGTCCGCCGACCCCGGCATCGACCGGATCATCGGCGTCGACACGGTGCCGCCGTCCCGCGCTGACCTCGACCTGCTCGGACGCACCGAGTTCGTCCGGGCGGACATCCGCAACCCGCTGATCTCGCGGGTGATCAGCCAGGCCGAGGTCGACACCGTGGTGCACGCCTCGGTGACCGCCACCCCGCACGGCGCCGGTGGCCGGGCGCCGATGAAGGAACTCAACGTCATCGGCACCATGCAGTTGCTGGCCGCCTGCCAGAACGCCGGCACCGTCCGCCGGCTGGTGGTCAAGTCCAGCACCGCCGTCTACGGCACCTCGCCCCGTGACCCGGCGCTCTACACCGAGGACATGACCGCCAAGGCATTGCCCCGCAGCGGTTACGCCAAGGACGCCGTCGAGGTCGAGGGCTACCTGCGCGGTTTCACCCGCCGCCGCCCCGACGTCAGCGTCACGCTGCTGCGCTTCGCCAACTTCGTCGGGCCGGCCATCGACACCCCGCTGACCCGGTACTTCCAGCTGCCGGTGGTGCCCACCGTGCTGGGCTTCGACCCGCGCCTGCAACTGTTGCACGAGCGCGACGCGGTCGAGGTGCTGCGGCTGGCCAGCGTCTCCGACCGTCCGGGAACCTTCAACGTCGCCGCCGACGGCGTGCTGCTGCTCAGCCAGGCGATCCGGCGGGCCGGCAAGATCGCCGTGCCGGTTCCGGCGCCGGCCGTGCAGGCCGTCGGCCGGGCGGTGCGGCGCAGCGGCATGGTGGACTTCTCGCCCGAGCAGATGCAGTTCCTCAACTTCGGGCGGGTGGTGTCCAACGACCGGCTCAAGCAGGAGTTCGGCTACTCGCCGCAGTACACCACCGCGGCGGCCTTCGCCGAGTTCCTCACCGGCCGGCCGGTGCGTCCGGTGATCGGAGAGCCGGTGCTCGACGCCGGCGCCGCGGTGCTGGCCAGGCTGCTGCGCACCACGGCACCGCCGGCGTCCCGGGCGGCGGCCTCGGTGACCCGGATCGGCTCGTCCCGGCGGCTGCGCCATGGCTGAGGCGCAGGTGATCAAGCTGCCCGCGGGCGGTACCGAGTCCCAGAGCGACTGGGAACGAAAGACGGCCGCGGCGCTGGCCTTCCTGCGCCGCCGGCTCACCGGCGACTACCCGGTGGACGAGTTCGGCTTCGATCCCGACCTCACCGAGGCCATGGTGCTGCCGGTGGCTCGCCAGCTCTACCGGCGGTGGTTCCGCACCGAGGTGAGCGGCGCGCATCACCTGCCGGCCGGGTCCGGCGGGCTGATCGTGGCCAACCACGCCGGGGCGCTGTGGGCCCTCGACGGGGTGATGACCGCGACCGCGGTGCACGAGGCCACTCCGGACCACCGCTTCTTACGGATGCTCGGGGCGGATCTGGTGTTCAGCACCCCGGTGCTCGGCACGCTGGCCCGCAAGACCGGCAGCACGCTGGCCTGCAATCCCGACGCCGAGCGGCTGCTGGCCGCCGGCGAGCTGGTCGGGGTGTGGCCGGAGGGCTTCAAGGGCATCGGCAAGCCGTTCTCGGAGCGGTACAAGCTGCAGCGCTTCGGCCGCGGCGGTTTCGTCTCGGCGGCGTTGCGCACCGGGGCGCCGATCATCCCGACCGCGATCGTCGGCTCGGAGGAGATCCATCCGATGCTCGGCAACGCCAAGACGCTGGCCCGGGTGCTCGGGGTGCCCTACTTCCCGCTGACGCCGACCTTTCCCTGGCTGGGGCCGCTCGGGCTGGTACCGCTGCCGAGCAAGTGGCACATCGAGTTCGGCGAGCCGATCGAGACCGGCGAGTACGGCCCGGACGCCGCGGACGACCCGGCGCTGGTCTTCGAGATCACCGACCGGGTTCGCGAGCAGATCCAGGGCGGCCTGTACCGGCTGCTGATGCAGCGCCGCTCGGCCTGGCACTGACCGTCCGCACCGCGAGCCGGTCCGGACGTCAGTCGAGCAGGCGGCTCAGTGCCTGTCGGCGTCCGATCGCCACCCCGATGGCGATGGCACCCCCGGCCGCGGCGGCCAGCAGGGCGGTCGGCACGCCGATCCGGGCGGCCTTGCGTCCGGTCCGGAAGTCACGGATCTCCCAGCCGCGCCGGCGGGCCTCGTCGCGCAGCGCCGAGTCCGGGTTGACCGCGACCGGCCGGCCGACCAGCGACAGCATCGGGATGTCGTTGATGGAGTCGGAGTACGCCGCGCACTGGGCCAGGTCCAGGCCCTCGGCCAGCGCCAGGTCCCGCACTGCCGCTGCCTTGGCCTCGCCGTGCAGCAGTTCGCCGATCAGCCGTCCGGTGAACAGGCCGTCCTGCTCCTCGGCGCGGGTGCCCAGCGCCCCGGTCAGGCCCAGCCGGCGGGCGATGATCCGGGCCAGCTCCTCCGGGGTCGCGGTGACCAGCCAGACGCGCTCACCGGCGTCAAGGTGCAGCTGGGCCAGCGCCCGGGTGCCGGAGTAGATCCGGGCGGCGATCGTCTCGTCGTAGATCTCCTCCGAGATCGTCACGATCTCGGCCACCGGCTTGCCGGCGATGAAGGCCAGCGCGGACTCCCGGGCGGCGGTGATGTTGTCCTGCGCCTCGCCGCCGGCCCGGAACTTCACCTGCTGCCAGAGGAAGCGGCGCAGGTCGCTGGTGGAGAAATACTTACGCGCAGCCAGGCCCTTGGCGAAGTGGAAGATCGAGGCGCCGACCACGACGGTGTTGTCGACGTCGAAGAACGCCGCCGCCTGCGGGCGGGGTGGGACGGCCAGGGCGTCTTCCACCTCGCGCACCGCCGACCCCGCGGATCCGCTCGTCAGGGCAGGCACCGGTGCCTCCTTCGACGCTGGAGCTCAGTGGGGCAATCCCGAGCCTAGTCAGGCGCCTCAGCGGTCCTGCATCGACCGCGCCGCACCGGGCAGCGTCAGGTCCGACAGCGGAATGTCGGGTAACGAGAGTTCGGGCAACGGCAGGCTCGGCGTCGGCAGGCCGGGAAGTGGCAGGGGCGGCAGCCCGGAACCGGACGGATCGCCCGGCAACGCCGGAGTGGGCGGGATCGAGGTCAGCCCGGCGGGCAGGATCGACGCCCCGCCGGTCAGCAGCACCGACGGGCCGACCGTCGGCGGGTTGGCCGCGTGCGGGGAGTGGGACGTGCTGGATCCGCCGCCGAGCCGGGGCAGCGAAACGCTGGGCAGCGGCCCGGACGGCGTGGACCCCACCCCCGGGACGGGAACCGGGACCCTGGTGCCGCCGCCGGGATGCGGCACCACGCAGGGGCTGCAGGGCACCGGGCCGAGCTCGTCGGCCACCGCCGTGGCCAGGCACGGGCATCCCATCGCCGTGCTGAGCTGACCGGTCCGGGTGGCGATCCGTTGCAGCAGCGCCAGCGAGCCCTGCGCCCGGGAGCGCAGCGCACCGGTCGGAATGCGGTTGCGGACCTCGGTCATCTTGCTGTTCTGACCGGGCCACCAGTCGGTCATCTTCGTCAGCGGGTCCTTCGACACCTGCGCCACCGCGGCCCGGGCGAGCAGTTGCATGCCGTGCACGGTGTCGTCGTCGGCACTGGCCAGCGTGTCGGTGACCAGGGACGCGGTGTGCGCGCTGATCTGCCCACCGGCGGCACCCGGCGAACGGCCGGCCGCCATCGCCGAGGGCCGGCCGAGCAGCTTGGCCGCCTCCCGGACCCGGTTGCCGGCCAGTTGCAGGTACGCGTGGCCCTTGGCGACGTCACTTCCGGCCATCGACAGCTGGACGTTCTCGCTGGCCCGCTTGACGCCGTACAGCGACTCGCCGGGCAACGACCCACTCGACATCCAGACCGCCATGCCGAGCAGCAGGGCCAGCACGGTGGTCGCACCGGCCAACGCCAGCACCGGGCGGCGCAGCGCCCGGACCCGGGACGTCCGGCCGGCAGTGGGGGCGGCGCTGCGGGCAGTCGCGGGAGCCGGCTCGGCCGCGGCGGTCTCGGACTCCGACACGATCCGGCCGGTGATGGCGACCAGTTGGGTTCGCAGTTCGGACCGGAAATTGGCCTCGGGAGCCGGCCCCGGCAGCGCCCGCAGCCGGCTGACCAGCTTCGCCTCGAGGTCGTGGCGCTCGGCATGGCGGCCCCGGTCCCGCCGGGTGGTGAGCTTGCGCCCCCACCGGGTGGTGAACCTGCCTGCGCTCATCGGACCCTCTCCTGGCTCAGCGGGCGCAGCATCCGGACGCCGGGGTCGGCGGCTGCTGGCCTGTTCCGCAGCGTTCAACGAGGACGGCCCGGTGCGGTTACTCGACAGCCGGGGGTTTCTGCCCGTCACCTGAGCTCGTCGCCGAGCACGGTGGCCAGCCGCTTGACGGCGCGGTGCTGCAGCGCCTTGATCGCCCCGTCGTTCTTGCCCATCACCGTGGCGGTCTCAGCCACCGACAGGCCGTTGAGGAACCGCAGGACGATGCACTCCTTCTGCTCGTCGCCGAGGGTGTTGACCGCCTCCATCAGCCGGGCGTTGGTGAGGTTGGCCAGCACCAGGTACTCGGGGCCGGCGTCGACGTCGCCGCCTTCGATGATGTCGCCGGTGGTCAGCTCCAGGCGGTACCGGGCGGACTTGGCGTGGTCGAAGACGATGTTCCTGGCGATGGTGATGAACCAGGCGCCGATGTCGCGCCCCTGGTAGTTGATGGTCGCGATCCGGCGCAGCGCGCGCAGGAAGGTCTCGGAGGTGAAGTCCTCGGCCAGCGCGCGGTCGTTGACCCGGTAGTAGACGAACCGGTACACCGCGTCGACGTAGCGGTCGTAGAGCGCGCCGAACGCCTCGCCGTCGCCGCGCTGTGCCGCCCGCACCAGCGCCCACGTCGCCGCGTGCTCGGGATCGATGTCGGCGGTTGTCGGCAGCGCTGTCAGGGGGCGGCGGTAACTTCTGCGGCGCCGGGTCGTTGGACGAACCGAGATCATCAGAAGTACCTGTGAAGACCGACGCGGCCGAGGGGGCAGCCAACGGAACACTGACAGCCGAATCGATGGCGTCCATCGAAGTGCGCAGCAGATCGCGAGAGGCTTGCGCCACGTGCTGGGCCAGCTCTGCCCAGCACGCCGGCCAGCTCTGCGGCGAGGGTTGCCGGATGATCACAACCCCGCCGGGGATGCTCATCAGCCAAGCCCCGCCTTCGTGTTCCTGCGCTCGGTGGAAGAGTTCGAGGACCTCGCCCGGGTGTCGGCGAGGGCCGTCGCATACGTGCCTTTGCACGCTACTCGGCCGAGCGTTCCTCCACGAGTACCAAGTGGTTACTCTGTGTCGTTGGTGCTGCCGCCTATCGACCCTAACCTGTCCTGGCGAGCTGGCATACCCGTCAGTAGCTTGTAGTTCGAAACTGGCGATGCGACCCCACGTGAACTTCAGGAGGCCTGGTGGCAGTCGACCCGCGTGCCGCGGACGCAGCGGTAGAACGCCCGCCGGCCTCCTTCGGTGAGCTGCTGGGCCGAGTAGCGACCGAGCGCCCGGACGACCTCGCGCTGATCGACCCGGACGGTCGCTGGACCTGGTCGCAGCTGCGCGAGCAGGTCGACGACCTGGCCGCCGGGCTGGTGGCGGCCGGGCTGCGGCCGGAGGACCGGATCGCCGTCCAGGCGCCGGCCACCGCCGAGTTCGTACGGGTCTACCTGGGCGCGCTGCAGGCCGGCCTGGTGGTGGTGCCGGTCAACCCCGGCTACACCCTGCCGGAGCTGGCGCACATCCTCACCGACTCCGGTGCCCGGATGCTGATCACCTCCTCGGTCACCGCGGTCGGCGCCGCCGACCAGCTGCGCGCCGAACATCCGCAGCTGGATCGGGTGGTGGTCGCTGCCCGGTCCGGGGCGGACGGGCTGGGCACCGTGGCCGAGCTCGCGGCCACCGGGCGACAGGCGCCGACCGGACCGCCCCGGGACCTGGACCGCACCGGCGAGCAACTGGCCGTGCTGCTCTACACCTCCGGCACCTCCGGACGTCCCAAGGGCGCCATGCTGCCGGTGCGCGCGCTGCTGGCCAACCTCGCCCAGGTGGCCGCCCTGCGTCCGGTGCCGGTCAGTGCCGCGGACCGGCTCTACCTGCCGCTGCCGCTGTTCCACGTCTTCGGCCTCAACGCCGGCCTCGGGATGGCGCTGTACTTCGGCGCCAGCGTGGTGCTGGCACCGCGCTTCGACGCCGCCGCGAGCCTGGAGCAACTGCGCGACGAGCAGATCACCGTGGTGGTCGGAGCTCCGCTGGAGTTCGCGATGTGGGCCGGCCAGCCGGGGTTCGCCGACGGCTTCGCCGGCGTCCGGTTCGCGCTGTCCGGCTCGGCGCCGCTGTCGGCGGAGCTGGTCAGCCGCTACGCCAACGTCGGGGTGCCGCTGTTCGAGGGCTACGGCCTGACCGAGGCGGCTCCGGTGCTCACCCTGAACCTCACCCCGGGCGAACCCGGCGCGGAGGCAGCCACCGGCTGGGCCGAGCCGAAGGCGGGTTCGGTCGGCCGCCCGCTGCCCGGCATCGAGGTGCGGCTGGTGGACGGCGACGGCGAGGAGGTCGAGGTCGGCGACCTGGGGCTGCTGGAGGCGCGCGGGGCCAACCTGTTCCTCGGCTACTGGCCGGACGGTGCGGACGGCCCGGACCCGGACGGCTGGTTCGGCACCGGCGACCTGGCGGTGGCCGACGACGACGGCGACTACTACCTGGTGGGCCGGCGCAGCGACCTGGTCCTGGTCAACGGCTTCAACGTCTACCCCGCCGAGGTCGAGGCGGTGTTCAGCAAGCTGCCCGGGGTGGCCGAGATCGCGGTGCTCGGGGTCCGTGAGTCCGAGGCCAGCGACTCGATCGTGGCCTACGTGGTGCCCGAGCCCGGGACCCCGCTGGATCCGGACGCGTTGCTCGAGCAGGCCGGCCGGTCGCTGGCCCGGTTCAAGCTGCCCAAGCAGATCGTCGAGGTGGCCGAGCTGCCGCATACCGCGACCGGCAAGGTGATGAAGTGGCGGCTGCGAGCGGCAGCCGCTCCGTCCGGGCGGGACTGAGCGGTGCCGGCCGTCGACCATCGCGTCACCCTGATCACCCGGGACGGTTGCCACCTGTGCCAGGACGCGGAGCGGCGGCTGGCGGCACTGTCCGGCGAGCTCGGCTTCGAGCTGGAGACGCTGGACGTCGACGCCGACCGGGCCCGGGCCAACGAGTACTCCGAGCGGGTTCCGGTGATCTTGATCGACGGTGCCGAACACGGTTACTGGCGGCTGGAGGAGGCCCGGTTTCGGACGGCTTTGCAGCGCTGAAACGGCCCATACCACAGCCCTCAGCGATTTTGTGAATGCCTTCACAAGAGCGTACGGTTCGTTGCTGTCCACCCCAATACCACACCGGTTCGCAGACAGTGCGCGGGCCTCGGCCCCCGCCGCGACCGGTCTGTTTTTCAGGAGCAGACGATCGTGCAGCCAGGGCAGCTGAACGCGATCGGCCAGCGCGCCGGTCAGCCGTCAGGAGCGGCCGGCGATCAGCGTGCGATCCCGGAAGCCACCGTGGCGCGGCTGGCCACCTACCTGCGCGCGTTGGTCGGCATGGGTGAGGTGGGGGTGGCCACCGTCTCGTCGGAGTCACTGGCCGCGGCGGCCGGGGTGAACTCGGCCAAGCTGCGCAAGGACCTGTCCTACCTCGGCTCCTACGGGGTGCGCGGGGTGGGCTACGAGGTGGCCGTGCTGACCGAACAGATCAACAAGACGCTGGGCCTGCACCAGAACCGGGCGGTCGCCCTGATCGGCCTGGGCCACCTCGGCCAGGCGCTGGCCGGTTACGCCGGCTTCGCTTCCCGCGGCTTTCGGATCGCCGCGCTCATCGACGCCTCCCCGACGCTGGTCGGCACCCAGGTGCACGGGCTGACCGTCCAGCACGTGGACCGGCTCGCCGAGGTGGTCGAGGCCGAGAGCATCGCGATCGCCGTCGTCGCGGTGCCGGCCACGGTCGCGCAGGACGTCTGCGACCGGCTGGTGGCCTCCGGGGTGACCTCGATCCTGAACTTCGCCCCGACGGTGCTCACCGTCCCGGCGCACGTCGACGTGCGCAAGGTCGACCTGGCCGCGGAGCTGCAGATCCTGTCCTTCCACGACAACCGCAAGGCCGGCCGGCCGGACTGCCTGCCGCACGGTGCCGCTTCGCCGGCGACCAAGGTGGCGGTGGTCCGGTGACCCTGTTGGTGGTAGGCCTGTCGCACCACTCCGCCCCGGTCCCGGTGCTGGAGCGCGCCAGCATCGCGCCGGACGTGCAGGTCAAGGTGCTGGACGAGTTGCACCGCAGCGAGGCCATCTCCGAGGTCGTGGTGCTCTCGACGTGCAACCGGATCGAGATCTACGCCGATGTCGCGCGGTTCCACCCGGCGGTTGCCGACATCTCCACCCTGCTGTCCCGGATCGCGGGCATGGGGGTCACCGACCTCGGTGACTACCTCTACGTGCACTTCGACGAGGCCGCCGCCGACCACCTGCTGCAGGTGGCCGCCGGCTTGGACTCGATGGTGGTCGGCGAGTCGCAGATCCTGGGCCAGCTGCGCGCCGCCTACGCCGCCGGCACCCAGGCCGGGACGGTCGGCAAGGTGCTGCACGAGGCCAGCCAGACCGCGCTGCGGGTCGGCAAGCGGGTGCACACCGAGACCGGCGTCGGCCGGGCCGGGGCGTCGGTGACGTCGGTGGCGCTGCGGCAGGCGGCCGAGGTCTTCGGCGGCGCCGAGGAACTGGTGGCCAAGCGGGTCGTCATCCTGGGCGCCGGGTCGATGGGCGCGCTGGCCGGCGCCACCCTGCAGCGGCTGGCCGGCGGTGCACCCCTGGACGTGGTGGTGGTCAACCGTGGCCTGCGCCGGGCCGAGCGGCTGGCCGCCTCCCTCGGTGGACGGGTCGGGTCCCTGGAGACGCTGGCCGACGAGATCGCCGCGGCGGACGTGCTGATCTCCTGCACCGGGGCCACCGGCCTGGTGGTCGAGGGCCCGGACGTGCGCCCGCGGTTCGGCCGGGCGCTGGTGGTGCTGGACCTGGCGTTGCCGCGCGACGTCGACCCGGCGGTGTCGCTGATGCCCGACGTCCACTACGTCGACTTCGAGGTGCTGCGCAGCTCCGGGGCGATGGTGAGCGATGCCGAGGTGTCGGCCGCCGCCACGATCGTGGCCGCCGAGCTGCGCACCTACCTGACCAGCCAGCACGTCCGGGCGGTCGCGCCGACCGTCACGGCGTTGCGGGCCCGGGCCGCGCAGGTGGTCGACGGCGAGTTGCTGCGGCTGGACAGCCGGCTGCCCGGCCTCGACCCCGCGGTTCGTGAGGAGCTGGCCAGCACGGTCCGCCGTGCGGTGGACAAGGTGTTGCACGTCCCGACGGTCCGGGTGAAGGAACTCGCCGCCACTCCGGAGGGCGGCTCCTACGCGGCGGCGCTGCGCGAGCTGTTCGACCTCGATCCGGCAGGTCCGGGCTCGGTCGTCGCGGTCCGGCACGCCGAGCTGGTGGACCCGGACCTTCTCGACGACCAGGACTCAGCCGGCGCCGACCAGGTCGCCGGCGGCTCGGACCAGGTTGCCGGCGGCTCCGAGGAGTCCGGGGAGGTGACCGAGCCGTGATGACCACCCGAACCCTGCGGGTGGGCACCCGGGCCAGCCTGCTGGCCCGCACCCAGACCCAGTGGGTGATCGACGCCTTCGCCGGCAGCAACCCCGATGTTCCGGTGCAGACCGTCCTGGTCAGCACCGAGGGCGACCGGTCGGCCCAGCCGTTGGAGCAGATCGGCGGCACCGGGGTGTTCGTCTCGGCGCTGCGCGAGGCGTTGCTGGCCGGCGAGATCGATGTCGCTGTGCACTCCTACAAGGACCTGCCGACCGCGCCGACGCCGGACATCGCGCTGGCTGCGGTGCCACGCCGCGAGGACCCCCGCGACGCGCTGTGCGCCCGGGACGGGCTGACCCTGCTTGAGCTGCCGGTCGGCGCCCGGGTCGGGACCGGCTCGCCGCGCCGGGCCGCGCAGCTGCGCGCGCTGGACCTCGGGCTGGAGATCGTGCCGATCCGCGGCAACGTCGACACCCGGCTGTCCCGGGTCGGCGGCGACGCCGGCCAGCTCGACGCGGTGGTACTGGCGGTGGCCGGCCTGCTGCGGCTCGGCCGCGGCGAGGTGATCACCGAGCTGCTGGACCCGATCCAGCTGCTGCCGGCGGCCGCCCAGGGCGCGCTTGCGGTGGAATGCCGGGCCGACGATGCCGAGGCCCGGACGCTGCTGGCACCGCTGGATGACCACGCGACCCGCGCGGCAGTGGCCGCCGAACGGTCGATGCTTGCTGCCCTCGAGGCAGGTTGCACCGCCCCCGTGGGGGCACTCGCCGAAGTCAGCGAGGCTGACGACGGCGCGCTCGAAGTTTTCCTTCGTGGCTCGGTCACCGCGGCCGACGGCAGCGATGCCGTCCGGTTGTCGGCGTCCGGTCCACTTCACACTGCCGAGGAGGTCGGGCAGCGGCTGGCCGCTGAACTGATCGATCTCGGCGCGAACACCATGATGGGGAGCTCGACATGACCCGAGCGCGTAAATCCGTCGGCAGGGTGTCCTTCGTGGGCACCGGCACCGGAGACGCGGGATTGCTCACCGTCCGCGCCGCCGAGGTGCTGGCATCGGCCACCGTGGCCTATGTCGACGCCTCGGTCTCTGCCGCCGTCCGGGCGCTGATAACCGGCGAGATCCGGCCGGCCGAGCCGATACCGGCCGACGGTGCCAAGGCGGTGCTGGCCGAGGCCCGCAACGGCGCAGGTGGTGGCCCGGGTGGTGGATGGCGACCCGTTCGGGTCCGAGGCGATCACCCGCGAGGCACTGGCGATCGCCAAGACCACGGTTCCGTTCGAGGTGGTGCCGGCGCTGTCGGTGTCGGCGGCGACCGCGACCTACGCGGGCATCCCCGGTGGGCCGATCCGCACCGAGGTCGACCTGCGGCAGGGCCCGGCGGACTTCGAGCAGCTGGCCGCCGCGCCCGGCACCCTGGTGCTGACCGTGGACGCAGCCGAGGTCGGCCGGGTGGCCGAGCAGCTGGTGGCGTCCGGGCTCAAGCCGGACAGCCCGATGGCGGTGACCTGCGAGGGCACCACGACCTCGCAGATCACGGTGGCGGGTGCGCTGTCGGAGGCCGAGCTGTCGGCCACCGGCATGTGCGGTGTGGTGGTGCTGACCATCGGCAAGGCCGCCACCCACCGGGAGAAGCTGGGCTGGTGGGAGACCCGGGCGCTGTTCGGGTGGAAGGTGCTGGTGCCGCGCACCAAGGAGCAGGCCGGTGCGATGAGCGACCGGCTGCGCGACTTCGGCGCGGTGCCGGTGGAGGTTCCGACCATCGCGGTCGAGCCGCCGCGCACGCCCACCCAGATGGAGCGGGCGATCAAGGGCCTGGTCACCGGCCGGTACGAGTGGATCGTGTTCACCTCGACCAACGCGGTGAAGGCGGTACGGGAGAAGTTCGAGGAGTTCGGCCTGGACGCCCGGGCGTTCGCCGGGGTGAAGATCGCCTGCGTGGGCGAGCAGACCGCGGAGGCGGTGCGGGCCTTCGGCATCCGGCCGGAGCTGCTGCCGTCCGGGGAGCAGTCCTCGGAAGGCTTGCTGGCCGACTTCCCGCCGTACGACGACGTGCTGGACCCGATCGACCGGGTGCTGCTGCCGCGGGCCGACATCGCCACCGAGACGCTGGCCGAGGGGCTGCGTGAGCGGGGCTGGGAGATCGACGACGTGACCGCGTACCGGACGGTGCGGGCGGCGCCGCCGGCGGCCGAGATCCGGGACGCCATCAAGTCCGGCGGGTTCCAGGCGGTCTGCTTCACCTCGTCCTCGACGGTGCGCAACCTGGTCGGGATCGCCGGCAAGCCGCACTCGAAGACGGTGGTGGCCTGCATCGGTCCGCAGACGGCGGCCACCGCGCGCGAGTTCGGGTTGCGGGTGGACGTTCAGCCGGAGACCGCGAACGTACCGGCGCTGATCGAGGCGCTTGCCGAGTTCGCGGTCAAGCGGGCTGCCGAGGCGCGGGAGAAGGCGGCGGCTGCGCCGCCCCGCCGGTCCCGCAGCGGCACGAAGGCTCGTACCGTTCGCTAGCTGTCGTCGCTTCGCTGGTTGTTGGATCGCTGACGCGGGCACCGTTCGCAGGCTTCGGCCTGTGACGGTGCCCGCCGTCGTTATGCGCTGTGTCGTTGCGGATGTGCGGTTCAGCGTGGCGCGGTGAGGGTGCTGCGGGACTGCTTGACGGTCAGGGCGGTTCGGGACGGCTGGTTGGCGGTGACCTCGCCGGGGATGTCGGTCCAGGCGCCGGTGCCGATCCGGAACTGGGCGTGCCAGTAGGTGCGAGCGGTGACCGTGACGGTGCCGCGCTGGGTGTAGTCGTGGCCGAACCGGTCGGTGCAGGTGCCGCAGTCGTGTGCCGGGTCGTAGGCGACGCCGGGTGTCGCGGTGAGGGTGTCGGTGGTGCCGTCGCCGAAATCGAATTCGGTGCGGTCATAGCCGACCCGCAGGTCGACCGGGAAGCCGATCAGCTGGGCTCTGCCCAGGTCGACGTCGGTGGCGGTGTTGACCCAGAACAGCGTGCGCAGGTTGATCAATGCCGTTCCGGTGCTGGGTGAAACGCCCAGGGTCGGAGGGCGCAGCAGCCTGATCACCTCGTCACGCAGGGCGGCGGCGGACGGCATGGGCGTGTTGGCGTCGGCACACCAGGCGGCGATCGGAACGGCGGTGTTGTTCAGCGAGACAACGGTGATGAACTGGTGCGGGTTCGGTGTGCCGGGTACCGGTGGGCAGGGGAAGCCGGTCGGCCCGCAGGAGGGATTCCAGTACGTGTGGTCGTCGGTCGCGGTGGCGTAGCCGCAGTCGATCACCAGCACCCGTGAGCCGTTGCTGCCGCCCAGATCGGTCGGCGTAACCCCACAAGCCCCGGACACACTTACGCTGCCGTCGTCCTTGGCTCCGTGGAAACTGCCACCTGAGGCACCGCACCCTGGCTCAGATGCATATCCGAGTGTGAAGGAGCTGGCTCCGAGCCAGACAACGAAAGATGTTGCTACGAAATAACTCCTCCTACGAATGCTGGCGAACCTCACTTTAGAAACGCCATGTAGGTGATCTGCCAAGGTTCGGTTTTCGACCATACGCAGAGCTTCAACCGATCCCCGGCGTGTGCGCCGTCTCCGCTGAACACTCGGCCAGACGAATCAACAACCGATTGAGCAGTCTCGTCAACTTCCACGACGGAGCAATCACTTGCCTTGGCTGTGACGGGTCCGATAGGTGTCGCTGTGGCCGGGTGGACAGTTAGCCGGCCACCCAGGTACCAATGCTTCTCCGCTGCAGTCTTACTGATGCCGGTTGCCAATCCGGTACACAGTCCGCACGACGGGCCGGTGTAGTGCTTCATGTACGACGGGTTGGTGGTCGCGTAGGCCCAGTCGAGGGTACGCATGTAGAACTCGGCGAAGGCGTTCGCGCCGGCCTGGGTGTGCGCCTTGGCCGCCGCCGGGTAGAGCGGTGGCTTCTCGCCGGGCTTGACGTTGTGGCCGGTCAGCGGCACATCCGCGGGATAGGGCCGCGCGCTTGCCGTCGGGCTCGCCGAGGTAGGCGGCGCACTGGTCGAAGGCACCGAGCCGGACGGCGTCACCGTCGAGGTGTTCGGCTTGGAGCTACCGGTGCAGCCAGCGAGCAGCAACGCAACAGCACCCATCGGTGCCGCCGCGGTCAACCATCCGCGTCTGCCCATAACGGGCATCATGCCGTATTGGATCTTGAACCGCGCACCTGGCTTCAAGCCTGTGGATAACCCCGAGCGTTGTGAGGCGCTCCCAGCACCCTCGGAGGGTCGCCAATGCGAACCAAAAGAAAACCCGGCCCACGAGGGACCGGGTGAGTTATGGAGCGAACTTTAGCGCATCTTTGCTCAGTGCGCTACTGGGTAGCTACCAGCCGGGAGGTTTCCTGTACTTCCCCGCCGGATCAGGCAGCTGATGGGTCGTGATATCGCTCGGGGTCAACCTTCGCCACCAGTGATTGCCTACGCCATCCGTTCGCTTGCCGCGTAGCGCACCCGCATGCAGGCCTCCACCCGGTTTCACTGTGCCCACCGGCACGAGGCGCCGAGCGCGCTGAATCGGTAACCCGAGATCGCTGTCGTTCGAGATGACGACGGCAGCGTCAACCGCTCCCTCAAGCACGTCCAGAAGCAGGTGGGTAGCGACATTGACGTCACTGCCCTTCTCCTCCTGGCGCAGGTAGGAAACCATGAACTTTGCGTTCGGGACAGGGGTACCCAGCGCGTCCTGGACCATCACCGGCCATCGGGAACTCGCCACGACCGGCCTGCCCGTGGTCGGGTCTTTGACAGCCAGTACTCCCTGCTTCATGTTCGACACGTAGTAGCCGTACTCGATGTGGTCGACGCTGCGTGCCGCTATCAGCGACTTCAAGTAAACGTCCTGGTCGGCATGCCCCGAAGGGTTGCTCACTGCATCGATGCGCGCCGTGCAGTACACGATCCGGTGCACGGCTGCACCGGATCGTGCCCAAGCTCCTTGCTGAGTCACCAGATGATCCGCCAGGGATCGGATGTCGAGCCATCGCCACCCGGGTGTTCCCCGGCCGCAGATCGACCGGGCGCCGTAATAGAGGTTGTATCCGTCTACGTACACGCCGACCCGCACCGCGGCAGGCTATATCTGCCTGCCACGACTTCGGCCTGCGCTCATCGCACCTGTGGATAACTTGGTGAAATGACAGCTGTAGGACAGCCCGCTCCGGCTTTCGACCCGGGCAGTCCGGTGAAGGGCGCGGTCTAGCCGGAACTGCTGGTGAGGCGGAGCGCCGCCACGATCAGGGTGCGGGCCGCCTGCTCCGTCTCAGCAAACGACACCCGTTCGTGCGAGGTATGCGCATCCGCCGGATCACCGGGCCCGTAGTGCAGCGTCGGAATGCCCGCTCCGGCGTAGAGCCGCAGGTCGCTGCCGTACGGCACCCCGCGCTCGGCCGGCGCAGCGCCCACCAGATCGGCATGTGCACCGGCCACCACGGCACGCAACGGATCCCCGGCCGGCAGCCGGCCGGAGGCGAACTGCCCGCCACTCCAGCGCACCGCCGCCGGGTGCGAACGCAGCCACGGGTCGGCGTCGCACACCTCGGCCACCCGCTGTTCGAACGCGGCCCGGGCCACCGCCGGGTCCTCGTCCAGCAACACCCCGTACCGGCCCTGCGCGACCAGCAGATCGGGCACCGTGCTCGGCCAGTCCCCGGACGACAGCTGCCCGATGGACAGCGGCGCCGCGATCTCATACCCCGCCAGCAGCGGGTCGCGATCTCGGTTCCGCTCCGCCTCCAAAGAACGCAGCCCGGCGAACAGCGGCAGGAACTTCTCGATCGCGCTGACCCCGGCCGTCCG
Source organism: uncultured Actinomycetota bacterium (assembly GCA_963796905.1). Lineage (GTDB taxonomy): Bacteria > Actinomycetota > Actinomycetes > Mycobacteriales > Jatrophihabitantaceae > Jatrophihabitans_A. The sequence goes on from CAWCNK010000008.1 coordinate 132,575, forward strand.
GATGCTGCCGTGCGCCGCCGCGCCCGGCACCCGGAGCTCGAACGTCAGCGCTCCGCAGTTGGCGGTGATCAGGTTCAACCCGGTCGGCTCCGGGATCAGGCAGGCGTCACCCCGGTGACCGCGCCGCAGCGTGGCGAACGCGCCCAGCCCGCCGTCCTCCTCGCTGGCCACCAGGTGCAATGCCAACCGGCCGGCCAGCGGCACCCCGCTGGCCCGGATCGCCGCCACGGCCGCCAGGTTGGCCGCCACCCCGGCCTTCATGTCGCAGGTGCCGCGCCCGACCACCACGTCCCCGTCGACCCGGGGTGCGAACGGATCGCCAGGCCAGGCAGCCGGGTCGCCCGGCGGCACCACGTCGACGTGCCCCTGCAGGATGACGGTCGGGCCGTCCTGTTCCTCGGTGACCGCCACCAGTCCCCAGAGCTCGGCCCGCTCGGCCTCGGTCCCGGGAAAATCCGGGTCGGCGTGTAACTCGGCCAGGTCCGGTTGCCACAGGTCGACCTCCAGGCCCAGCCGCTCGGCCTGTCCCGCCAGCCCGTGCAGCAGCTCGGACTCGGCCGCGCTGCCGGTGACGGACGGCACCGCCAGCAACTCCAGCAGGCTGCGACACAGCGCCGCGGAATCCAGGCAATCCAGCGCGCGCCGCTCGGCGTCGGTCAGCACGGCCTCAGCTGCCCAGCCCCAGGTCGGCTACCGCCGCCTCCCGGATCTTGAACTTCTGGATCTTGCCGGTGACGGTCATCGGGTACTCGTCGACGAACCGGACGTAGCGCGGCACCTTGTAGTGGGCCAGCCGGCCGCGGCAGTACTCGCGCACCCCGTCCTCGGTCAGCGCCGCCCCGGCCCGCAGCCGCACCGCGGCCAGCAGCTCCTCGCCGTACCTGGCATCCGGCACGCCCACCACCTGCACGTCCTCGATGTCGGGATGGGAGTAGAGGAACTCCTCGACCTCACGCGGGTAGACGTTCTCGCCACCCCGGATCACCATGTCCTTGCTGCGGCCCACGATGGCCAGGTACCCGTCGGAGTCCATCACCGCCAGGTCGCCGGTGTGCATCCAGCCGTTGCGCAGCACCTCGGCGGTCTGCTCCGGGGAGTTCCAGTAGCCGCGCATCACCGAGTACCCCCGGGTGCACAGCTCGCCGGTGCTGCCCCGCGGCACCGGCAGCCCGGTGGCCGGGTCGATCACCTTCACCTCGACGTGCGGGTGCACCCGCCCGACGGTGGCGGTCCGCCGGTCGAGGGAGTCGTCGGCCCGGGTCTGCGTCGACACCGGCGAGGTCTCGGTCATGCCGTAGCAGATGGTCACCTCGCCCATGTGCATCTCGCTGATCACCCGCTTCATCACCTCGACCGGGCAGGGCGAGCCGGCCATGATCCCGGTCCGCAGCGACGAAAGGTCGAAGTCGGAGAAATCTTCCAGTGCCAGCTCGGCGATGAACATGGTGGGCACCCCGTACAGCGACGTGCAGCGCTCGTCCTGGACCGCCCGCAGGGTGGCCGCGGGGTCGAAGCCGGCGGCCGGGATCACCACGCAGGCGCCGTGGCTGGTGGCCGCCAGATTGCCCATCACCATGCCGAAGCAATGGTAGAACGGCACCGGCACGCAGATCCGGTCCTCGTGGGTGTACGAGCAGCCCTCACCGACCAGGTAGCCGTTGTTGAGGATGTTGTGGTGGGTCAGGGTGGCGCCCTTGGGAAAGCCGGTGGTGCCCGAGGTGTACTGGATGTTGATCGGGTCGTCGGCGTCCAGCCGGTCGGCCACCGCCCGCAGCTCGGCGGCCGGCACCGCCTGACCGTCGGCGATCAGCCGGTCCCATCCCGGCTCGCCGAGGTAGACCACCTCGAGCAGCTGCGGGCAGTCGCCGGCCACCTCCTCGATCATCGCCCGGTAGTCGCTGCCCTTGTGCTCGACGGCGGAGAACAACAGGCTGACCTCGGCCTGCCGGAGCACGTAGGCCAGCTCGTGGCTGCGGTAGGCCGGGTTGATATTGACCAGGATCGCGCCGACCCGCGCGGTGGCGTACTGCACCAGCATCCAGTCCACGCAGTTCGGGGCCCAGACGCCCACCCGGTCGCCGACCCGCACCGAACGCGCGAGCAGGCCGCGGGCCAGGCCGTCGACCGCGGCGTCGAACTCGGCATAGCTCAGCCGGCGGCCGGTGCCGTACTCGACCACCGCGTCCCGGCCGGGATGGCGGGCGGCGGTGCGCGCCAGGTTCGCCCCGATGGTGTCACCGAGCAGGGCTATCGCCGAGGTGCCGCTGGAGTAGGAGGGCGCGACGGACGGACCAGGCTGCGTGGCGGTCATAGCAGGATTCAACTCGCCGGGCGGTACCGGCGCCAGCGAACGCTGTCGGTGGCCATACCGGCTAGTACGTTGAACGCGTGACAGAACTACCCGCCCTGCCTCCCTTCCCGGTGTCGCGGCCCCGCCGGTTGCGCCGGACCTCGGCGCTGCGCCGGCTGACCGGCGATGTCTCGGTACGCCCGGCCGACCTGGTGCTGCCGATGTTCGTGGCCGAGACCGCCGCCGAGCCGCGCCCGGTCAGCTCGATGCCCGGTGTCGTCCAGCACTCGCTGGACTCGCTCGCCAAGGCAGCGATCGCCGCGGTCGAGGCCGGCGTCGGCGGGCTGATGCTCTACGGCGTCCCGGCCCACAAGGACGCGACCGCGTCCGGTGCGGACGACCCGGACGGCATCCTGAACCGGGCGCTGGCCAGGCTGAAGTTCGAACTCGGCGACGCGACGGTGCTGATGGGCGACCTGTGCCTGGACGAGTTCACCGACCACGGGCACTGCGGCGTGCTGGCCACCGACGGCTCGATCGACAACGACGCCACCCTGGCGCGCTACGCCTCGATGGCGCTGGCCCAGGCCGACGCCGGCGCCGACCTGCTCGGCACCAGCGGCATGATGGACGGCCAGGTCGGCGTGATCCGCCGGGCGCTGGACGGGATCGCCCGGTCCGACGTCGGCGTGCTGGCCTACGCGCCCAAGTACGCCTCGGCGTTCTACGGGCCGTTCCGGGAGGCGGTGGACTCCTCCCTCACCGGTGACCGGCTCAGCTACCAGCAGGACCCGGCCCGCAGCGTCCGGGAGGCACTCGCCGAGGCCGCGCTGGACGTGGCCGAGGGTGCCGACCTGGTGATGGTCAAGCCCGCGCTGCCCTACCTCGACATCCTCGCCGCGGTCGCCGCGGCCTCGCCGGTGCCGGTGGCGGCCTACCAGGTGTCCGGCGAGTACGCGATGGTCGAGGCGGCGGCCGAGCGCGGCTGGATCGACCGCGAGCGGATCATGCTCGAGACCCTGCTGTCCATCCGCCGGGCCGGCGCCAGCGTGATCTTGACCTACTGGGCGCACGAGGCAGCGCTGCTGCTGCAATGACCGCCGCGGCGCCGGGGTGAGCTCCCGCCGGGCCGGCTACCGCAACGCCGCCCTGCTCACCGGGCTGGTCGCGCTCGGCTGGCTCTGGGACCTCGCGCTGGGCGGCGGCCGGGCGCACGCCCTGGGCTGGCTGCTCGCGCTGGTCGTGGTGGGCGGCATCGGGTTGCTGGCCGCCCGGGGACGCGCCGCGGGCGAGCCTGCCCGAACCGGCAGCCAAGGCGCCGGGAACAGGCTCGGAGGGCAAGCCCCGGGACCCGTCGCGGTCGTCATCGGCCCGGCCACCGTCGAGGAGCTGCCCCGGCTGGTCGAGGTCGAGATCGCCGCCGACACCCTGTTCGAGGTGGCCGGCTACGGCCGAACCCCGGGTCCGGCCAGTCCGGCCGAGCTGGCAGCGGCCGAGCTTCTGCTGGTCGCCCGGCAACCACCCGAGCACGGCGGCCAGACCGAATCGAGTGGCGGGTCCGAACCGATCGGCTACGTCCGGGTCGAGCTGGTCGACGGCCAGCCACACATCGAGGGACTGTCGGTGCGACCGCGCAACATGCGGGATGGCGTGGGTACCGCGCTGGTCGAAGCCGCCTGCCGGTGGGCTGCCGACCAGGGCTATCGCCGGATCACCCTGTGCACGTTCGCCGACGTGCCGTGGAACGGGCCGTTCTACGCCAGGCGGGGGTTCACCGAGCTCGCCGAAATCTCGCCCGCGCTGCGGGAACTGCGCGCCCGCGAGGTCGAACTCGGCCTGGACGCGATGGGCCGGCGATGCGTGCTCGGGCGCGATCTCGACGGGCCGGCGATCCGTCCCGACTTGCCTAGCAGGTAGGTAGACAAGCGGTCGTATGCTGGGTGCTCCCGCCTAGGAGAGGAGCCCGGCATGCCAGTCCGGTCCGCCGCCGCGTCGCTGTCGCTCGTCGCCCTGCTGGGTGCCGGCAGCCTGGCCGCCTGCTCACCGACCGACAAGGCCGACTCGCCGGTGGTCAGCGTCGCGCCGAGCGCCAACGCCTGCGCGAAGTCCGGACTGAGCCTGATCAACCCCGGCACCTTCACCGTGGCCACCGACAACCCGGCCTACGAACCGTGGTTCTCCGACAACAAGCCCAGCAACGGCAAGGGATACGAGTCCGCCGTCGCCTACGCGGTGGCCAAGCAGCTCGGGTTCGCCGACACCGAGGTGAAGTGGGTCACCGCGTCCTTCAACAGCGTGGTGACGCCCGGCCGCAAGAACTTCGACGCCGACATCAACCAGGTCTCGATCAGCGAGGACCGCAAGAAGGCCGTCGACTTCTCCTCCGGCTACTACGACGTCGCCCAGTCGGTGGTCACCTATGCGAACAGCCCGATCGCCAAGGCCAGTTCGCTGGCCGAGTTGAAGAACGCCAAGCTCGGCGCCCAGGTCGGCACCACCAGCTACAAGACCATCCTCGACACCATCAAGCCGTCGAAGAAACCGGCCGTGTACGACACCAACGACCTGGCCGTGCAGGCTTTGAAGAACAAGCAGATCGACGGCATCGTGGTGGACCTGCCGACCGGCTTCTACATGAGCGCCGCCCAGCTGGACAACGGCAAGATCGTCGGCCAGATCTCGGCCGGAAGCTCACCGGAGCAGTTCGGCTTCGTGCTCAGCAAGGGCTCCAAGCTCACCGCATGCCTGTCCCAGGCCGTCGACGCGCTGCGCAACGACGGGACGCTGGGCCGGCTGCAGGATCAGTGGCTGGCCACCGCCGGCGGCGCACCTGAGCTGAAGTGATGGCGCGGGCGTCGCGGTCGCTACCCGCGGCCGGGCAGCCCGACGACTGGCAGCCCTCACCGCTGCAGCGCCAGCGCCTGGCCTACCGGCGGGGCCGGGCGATCCGGTCGGCCGTCACCGCCGTACTGAGCACCCTGGTGCTGCTCGCGGTGCTGATCGGTGCCGTCACCTCCTCACCGGGCTGGCCGCGGGTGCGGGAGACCTTCTTCAGCTGGGACAAGGCGAAAGAGTCCTTTCCCGAGGTCGCCGCGGGCCTCTGGCTCAACATCCGGGTGATGCTGATCTGTGCGGTGATCGTGGTGATCGTGGGCTTGACGCTGGCCGTCCTGCGTACCCTGCGCGGGCCGGTGTTCTTCCCGTTGCGGATGTTCGCCGCCGCCTACACCGACCTGTTCCGGGGCCTGCCGCTCATCCTGGTGCTGTTGCTGCTCGGCTTCGGGGTTCCAGCGCTGAGCCTGGGCGGGGTGTCGTTCCAGCCGGTGGTGGTCTACGGCGGCGCTGCGCTGGTACTGACCTATTCCGCTTATGTGGCCGAGGTGTTCCGCGCCGGCATCGAGTCGGTACACCCCTCGCAGCGCGCGGCGGCCCGCTCGCTCGGGCTGAGCAACGCCCAGACGTTGCGGTACGTGGTGCTGCCGCAGGCGGTCCGCCGGGTGCTGCCGCCGCTGCTGAACGACTTCGTCTCGCTGCAGAAGGACTCCGGCCTGATCTCCATCCTCGGCGTGGTGGACGCGATCCGGGCGGCGCAGATCTCGACGGCCGACGACTTCAACTACACCCCCTACATCGTGGCCGGTTTCCTGTTCGTCTGCCTGACCATTCCGCTGACCCGGCTGACCGACTGGGTGGCCCGCCGGCAGGGCTGGTACGGCGTGGGCGGAGGAGCGGTATGAGGCGGCGGGCGTCCGGCCGGCCGCCGGCGAGCAGCCCGCCGGCGCCCGGTGCGCCGCTGCTGTCGATCCGCAACCTGCGCAAGTCGTTCGGGGCGAACCTGGTGCTCGACGACGTCAGCCTGGACGTGGCACAGGGTGAGTGCGTGGTGCTGATCGGGGCGTCCGGCTCGGGCAAGTCCACCCTGCTGCGCTGCGTCAACCTGCTGGAGGTGGTCGACGACGGCGTGATCGAACTGGCCGGCACCGACATCACCGACCCGCGGGTGCGCGCCGACGAGGTGCGTTCCCGGGTCGGCATCGTGTTCCAGGCGTTCAACCTGTTCCCGCACCTGTCGGTGCTGGCCAACGTCACGCTGTCCCCGGTCAAGGTGCACGGCGTGCCGCGGGCCGAGGCCGAGTCCCGGGCGCTGGCGATGCTGGACCGGGTGGGCCTGTCGGACAAGGCGAACGCCAGGCCGGACGAGCTGTCCGGTGGCCAGCAGCAGCGGGTCGCGATCGCCCGGGCGCTGGTGAACTCGCCGGTGCTGATGCTGCTGGACGAGGTCACCTCGGCGCTGGACCCGGAACTCGTGGGAGAGGTGCTCGGCCTGCTGCGCGAGCTGAAGGAGGACGGCGTCACCATGCTGATCGCCACCCACGAGATGGGCTTCGCCCGGCAGGTCGCCGACACGGTGTGCTTCCTCGACGGCGGCCGGCTGCTGGAGGTCGGCCCGCCCGGACAGCTGCTGGTCGAACCACGCGAGCCGCGTACCCGGCAGTTCCTGGCCCGGATCATCGAGGCCGGCCGCCTGTAGACAGGACTGCAACGGCGGTCTGGAACACTGGCCAGGTGAGCGATGCACCCATCTCGGCCGAGCTGTTCGCCCGGGCCCAGAACGTCATTCCCGGTGGGGTCAACTCACCGGTCCGGGCCTTCCGGGCGGTCGGGGGCACCCCCCGGTTCATGGTGGCCGGCCAGGGCCCGTACCTGACCGACGCCGACGGGCGCGACTACGTCGACCTGGTCGCCTCCTGGGGGCCGATGATCCTGGGCCACGCCCATCCGGCGGTGGTGGCGGCGGTCCGGGAGGCGGCCGGCCACGGGCTGTCCTTCGGCACCCCGACCGTCGGCGAGGTGGAACTCGCCGAGGAGCTGATCGCCCGGGTGGCGCCGGTGCAGCAGGTGCGGCTGGTCAACTCCGGCACCGAGGCGACCATGTCGGCCATCCGGCTGGCCCGCGGCGCCACCGGCCGGTCCAAGGTGGTCAAGTTCGCCGGCTGCTACCACGGCCACGTCGACTCACTGCTGGCCAGCGCCGGCTCCGGGGTGCTCACCCTGGGGCTGCCCGACACACCGGGCGTCACCGGCGCCCAGGCCGGCGAGACGATCGTGCTGCCCTACAACGACATCGCCGCGGTCGAGGCGGCCTTCGAGCTGGACGGCCCGGAGATCGCCTGCCTGATCACCGAGGCCGCCGCCGGCAACATGGGCGCGGTGCCGCCGCTGCCCGGGTTCAACCAGGCGCTGCGCGAGATCACCGCCCGGCACGGCGCGCTGCTGGTGATGGACGAGGTGATGACCGGTTTCCGGGTGTCCCGCTCCGGTTGGTACGGCCTGGACCCGGTCGAGGCGGACCTGTTCACCTTCGGCAAGGTGATGTCCGGCGGGCTGCCGGCGGCGGCGTTCGGTGGCCGTGCCGACGTGATGTCCTACCTGGCGCCGGCCGGCCCGGTCTACCAGGCCGGCACCCTGTCCGGGAATCCGGTGGCGGTGGCGGCCGGCCTGGCCACCCTGCGCAACGCCGGCGAGGAGGTGTACGCCCGGCTGGACGCGGTCGCCGCCGCGGTGGGCCGGCTGGCGTCGGAGGCACTGGCCGCCGAAGGGGTGGCGCACCAGTTGCAGTACGCCGGCAACATGTTCTCGATCTTCTTCGGCGAGGCGCCGGTCACCGACTACCTGCAGGCGCAGGCCAGCCAGAGCTACCGGTACGCACCGTTCTTCCACGCCATGCTCGACGCCGGGGTGTACCTGCCGCCGAGCGCGTTCGAGGCCTGGTTCGTCACCGCCGCGCACGACGACACCGCGATCTCCCGGATCGCCGACGCGCTGCCGGCCGCCGCCCGGGCCGCCGCTCGAGCTACTGGGCAGTCCGACGAACGGCCCGCCGGGGCCGCCGCGCCGGCGTGAGTGCCAGCCGGACCACCGTCCACCTGCTCCGGCACGGCGAGGTGTTCAACCCGGACAAGGTGCTCTACGGCCGGCTGCCGGGCTTCCGGTTGTCCGAGGCGGGCGAGGCGATGGCCGAACTGGCGGCCAAGTACCTGGCCGGCCGGGACGTGACGTACCTGGCGTCCTCACCGCTGGAGCGGGCCCGGCAGACCGCCAGGCCGATGGCCGCCGAGTTCGGCCTGGACGTGGTGCTGGACGACGACCTGATCGAGGCCGCGAACGCCTTCGAGGGCAAGCGGGTGGCTGGCCCCGGCGGGGTGCTCAAGCGGCCGTCCAGCTGGCCGCTGTTCCGCAACCCGACCCGGCCGTCCTGGGGCGAGCCGTACGCCGAGATCGCGCGCCGGATGCTGGCCGCCGCCGAGCGGGCCCGCGGCAGGGCCGAGGGGCACGAGGCGGTCTGCGTCTCCCACCAGTTGCCGATCGTGTGCCTGCGCCGGCAGGCAGAGGGCAAGCGGCTCTGGCACGACCCACGCAAGCGGCAGTGCTCGCTGGCCTCGCTCACCTCGCTGGTGTTCGAGGGTTCCAAGATCGTCCGGGTGGACTACGCCGAGCCCGCCGGTACCACCCCGAACCGGATGGACCAGCAGCCGCCCGGCGCCTGACGCGGTTATCCACAATCGGAAATCGAACGCTGGCGGCGGGCTAAGATCAACTCCTACGGTTGCCGGACGATGAATGCCGACGACGAGCACGATGCAGGTTCTGCCGACGAGGGGACGGACTCCTTCCATGAGCATGCTGGGCAAGATCCGGGCTTACTGCCGGGAGAGCGTCGCGATCAGGTCGGCGCTGATCGGGGCCGGCTCTCTTTTCGACCTGCGGGGCGAAGCGACCTACCAGCGCCTGCATGCCGAGATGCAGCAGAACCGCCGGAGGACGTCGGCGAAGCAGAGCTTCATCACGGCGATGCAGAATCGGCCGCGCTAGCCAGGCCACGGGAGTTCCCGCAGTTCGTGCTCGACATCAAGAACGACGTCCAGCACATCAAGAACGAACTACACCTTCACACGTCTCACTACAGCGTCCAGGAACTGCGTGAGCTGCGGGAGCTCGACGTCCGGGCCTACGAAATGCAGCTGCGCCGGATCGAACGGCAGCACGAGCACGAGCTCGCGATGGACCGGGTCTTGGTCGAACGGCCCGGGGCGTTCGCGACCCGAGGCCAGTACCTCGCACTACTCGTCGTGCTGAGCGTCCTGGCACTGGCTGCCTATGCGCTGTATGAACATGAGCCGTGGCTGTCGGGTGTGCTGGGTGCGATCGACCTCATCGGCCTGGCCGCGGTCTTCACCTCATCGGGCGGAACGGAACCACGGTCGGGTCCGCGCCCTCCGCGGGTCGATGCCGCCAGCAGGTCAGCGCACCGCGCCCCCTCGTTCCCTGACGAGGATCGGGGCCACCCATAGCTCCTCGGACGCTAGATGCCGGCCACCCGCCGGATCGCGGCACAGCGGGTGCTCAGGAATGCGGCCCAGTGCTGGTGTGCCCTGGAGCACGCCTCACACTGGAGGCGTGAAGGGGTTGCACACCGGGGGAGCCATGCCACCGGCGACCGCCCGAGGAACCGTCCGGCTGGCCGCCGGGCTGCTGGTGGCTGCCTTGGCGCTGGCTGGCTGCTCCGGCGGCAAGGACGCCGTCGACCAGAGTTCGGGCAACCAGTTCCGCTACGTGCAGGCCACCGACAAGGGCTCGGTGATCGAGGCCGCCAAGCGCAAGCAGGCGGGGCCGGTCTCGGGCACCCTGCTGGCCGGCGGCGACTACAAGCTGTCCGACGACCGGGGCAAGGTCGTGGTGCTCAACTACTTCGCGTCCTGGTGCCCGCCGTGCCAGACCGAGACCCCGCAGTTCGACTCGATGTACCGGCAGCGCAGGTCCGCTGGCGTGACGTTCGTCGGGATGGACGTCAAGGATCCGTCCAAGGGCGCGGCGCAGTCCTGGTTGCAGGACAAGAAGATCACCTTTCCGGTGGTCTACGACGAGGCGGCCCGCACCGCCATCCAACTCGGTGACGTGCCGATGGCCGCACTGCCGTCCACCGTGGTGATCGACAAGCAGGGCCGGGTCGCCGCGGTCTACGTCGGCTCGGTGCTGCCCGCTGACCTCACCCCGGCGCTCGACCAGTTGGCCCGCGAGGCCTGAGCCGATGCTCGCCAGTGGGTTCAGCGACACCGTCACCGACGGTGCGCTGATCCCGGCTGCCGGGGTGGCGCTGCTGGTCGGCGTGCTGGGCTTCCTGTCGCCGTGCGTGCTGCCGCTGGTGCCGGGCTACCTGTCCTACGTGGCGGGCCTCGCCGGCGCCGGCGAGAGTAAGCACAGCCAGCGCCGGATGATCGGCGGGGCGCTGCTGTTCGTGCTCGGCTTCACCGCGATCTTCGTCGCCACCGGAGCGCTGTTCGGCACCCTCGGCTCCAGCATCGCCGTGCACCGGTTGCTGCTGGAACGGATCTTCGGCGTGGTGACCATCGGGATGGGCCTGGTGTTCCTGGGCCGGTTCAGCTTCCTGCAGCGCGAGGCCAAGCTGCACCGGCTGCCGCCGGCCGGCCTGCTCGGCGCCCCGCTGCTCGGGCTGACCTTCGGCCTGGCCTGGACGCCCTGCCTGACCCCGACCTTCGGTGCGGTATATGCGCTGGCCGCGAGCCAGGGCACCGCCGGACGCGGCGCCTTGCTGTCGGCGGTCTACTGCCTGGGACTGGGTGTGCCGTTCCTGCTGGTCGCGATGGGGCTGGGCTGGGTGAGCAACGCGCTGACGGTGGTGCGCCGGCACGCCCGGCTGGTCAGCCAGGTCGGCGGCGCGGTGCTGATCGTGATGGGCGTGCTGCTGCTCAGCGGGGTGTGGGACCACTGGATGAACTACCTGCGACTGGAGTTCGCCGGCGTCGGTATCGGATCGGGCCTCTAGATGACCGCCGAGACCGTCCAAACCTCGGCCCGGTCCCGGGTGCTGCGCCAGGCCCGCCGGCTCTGGCGCCGGCTGATCTCGATGCGGACGGCGCTGGTGCTGCTGTTCCTGCTGGCACTGGCCGCGGTGCCGGGCTCGCTGTTGCCGCAGCGACCGCTCAACCCGCCGAAGGTGCAGGCCTACATCGCCAGCCACGGCGCCTGGGGCCGGTTCCTGGACCGGATCGGCGCCTTCGACGTGTTCGGTTCGGTCTGGTTCTCCGCGGTCTACCTGCTGCTGTTCGCCTCGCTGGTCGGCTGCCTGATCCCCCGGATCGCCGTCTACGCCCGGGCCCTGCGCGCCCGGCCGCTGAAGGCACCCCGCAACCTCGACCGGCTGGCCGAGCACGCCGCGCTCGGCACCGGCCTGTCCCCGGACGAGGCGGGCGCGCGGATCAGCCGGGCGCTGCGACCGCGCTGGCGCACCGAGGTGCGGACCGAGGACGGCGGCGCCGTGGCCGTCTCGGCGGAGAAGGGTTACAGCCGGGAGGCCGGCAACCTGCTGTTCCACGTCTCGCTGCTGGCCGCGCTGGTGCTGATCGCCGCCGGCCGGCTGCTGAGCTACGAGGGCTCCATCGTGATCACCGAGGGGTCCGGGTTCTGCAACCGGCCGATCTCCTACGACACCTTCTCCGCCGGCCGGCTGGTGCAGGCCGGCCGGCTGTCGGACTTCTGCATCGACCGGCTGGAGCAGTTCCGGGCCAGCTATCGCGACGACGGCACGCCGTCCCAGTTCCAGGCCAGGGTGAGCTATTCCGCGAGCCTGACCGGCCCGTCCCGGCAGCACGTCATCGAGGTGAACCACCCGCTGCGCCTGGACGGCGACCGGGTCTACCTGCTCAACCACGGCTTCTCGCCGACGGTGACGATCACCCGTCCCGGCCGTACCCCGGTCACCGACACCGAGCCGTTCCTGCCCGAGGACGAGGTGCTGACCAGCGAGGGTGCCTTCAAGCTGCCCGGCCGGGACGGCACCTCCGACGACGACCTGGGGCTGAGCGCCATCTTCGCGCCCACCGCGCTGATCACCGACGGGGTGGTGAGCTCGCTCTCGCCGCAGGTCAACGACCCGGTGCTGGCGGTGCTGGCCTACACCGGGGTGCTGAACCCGAACGGCCAGCCGCAGTCGGTGTACCGCCTGGACCCGAAGCAGATCGCCGCCGGCAAGCTGAGGCAGGTGGCGGCGAAGAACCTGCAACTCGGTGAGTCGATGCGGCTGCCGGACGGCACGGTGATCCGCTTCGACGGCTACCGGCAGTGGGCCAACCTGCAGGTCTCGCACGACCCCAGCCAGGGTGCGCTGCTGGTGGCCGCCGTGCTGATGGTGCTGGGACTGCTCGGTTCACTGGCGGTTCGCCGCCGCCGGCTGTGGGTACGGATCGCACCGCAGGGCGCCGGGGCTCGTAGTGTGGTGTCGATGGGTGGCCTGGCGCGCACCGACAGCGGTAACTTCCCCACCGAATTCACCGCGCTGGTGGCGCAGGTTGCCGCAGTGCTCGACGCAACTCCGGCCGAGAGCCGGACAGCGGGTCCGGCGGACGGATCGGCAGCGGGTTCGGCGGCGGACAGGATCGGCGCGGGAAGGGACTGAGATGGCTATCAACACCGGACTGGCGTCGCTGTCGGAAGGGTTGTGGGCGGCGGCCACCGGCACCTACATGCTCGCCGTGGTGGCCTACACCGGCGAGTACGCCTTCGGCCGGAACGGCCGGATCGCCCGGACCAGCACTGACCGGATCGTGCAGGCCCGCTCGGGTGCTGTGACGAGTGAGGTCCGGCAGCCGGCCCTGGTCGGCTCCGGTGCCACCGACCAGCTGGGCGGCACGCCGCCGCGGTCCCCGATAGATGCTCCTCCGGCCGAGCCCGCCGGCACCGCCGGCCGGCGCTGGGGACTGGCCGCTGTCGGTTTCACCGTGTTGGCGGCGCTGTTCCACCTGGCCTCGGTGGCCATCCGCGGCATCGCGGTGGACCGGGTGCCGTGGGGCAACATGTACGAGTTCACCCTGGTGGTCGGCCTGATGGCGACCGTGGCGTGGCTCGCGACGCTGGCGAAGATGCCTCAGCTGCGCTACCTCGGCCTGTTCGTGATGATGCCGGTGCTGCTGGTGATGTTCCTGGCCGGCACCCTGTACACCAAGGCGTCCAAGCTGGTGCCGGCCCTGCAGTCGTACTGGCTGGCGATCCATGTCTCCTCGGTCGCGGTCGCCGAGGGCATCCTGCTCACCTCGGCCGCGATCACCGTGATGTACCTGGTGCGGGCCCGCTTCGAGCGGCATGCCGCTGCCGGCACCGTGCCCGCCCGGTTCGCCGCGCTGGGCTCGCGGTTGCCCGCTGCCGCGGCGCTGGACAAGGCCGCCTACCGCACCGTCGCGTTCGCCTTCCCGATCTACACCGCCGGGGTGATCTTCGGCGCGATCTGGGCCGAGGCCGCCTGGGGTCGGTACTGGGGCTGGGATCCGAAGGAGACCTGGGCCTTCATCGCCTGGGTCGTCTACGCCACCTACCTGCACGCCCGGGCCACGGCCGGCTGGAGGGGCAACCGGGCCGCCTATATCAACCTGCTCGGCTTCGCCGCGATGACCTTCAACTTCTTCGTGGTGAACATCGTGATCTCCGGCCTGCACTCCTACGCCGGCCTGAGCTGAGTCGTCCCGGCATCGAGCGCTGACCAGCTGAGCCGCTGACCCGCTGAGCCCGATCCGCCAGGGCTCAGGGCTGGCCGAGGTTGCGCAGGAAGTCCGGGTCGTCGTCCGGACCGACCGGCCTGCCGGGCTTCGGCTGTGGCCTGCTGCCACCGGCGACCAGCTGCCCCTGCCGGGGCCGGCCGAACAGCGCCCAGGCCAGCGCCCCGAACTCCAGGAAGATCAGCACCACGACCACCCACGCCCAGCGCGGCAGGTTGCGCACCCGCTTGTCGTCGCAGGTCAGGCAGTCGAAGATCGCCCACAGCCAGAACAGAACACTGACCAGGAAGAACAGACCACCCAGCTTGAGGAGCATGGCGACCAGCTTATGTCGTCCACGGCCCGGCGGTGCCGGATTGGGCAGCGGTGAACAAGTTGCAAAGCATCCTTTGCAAAGAGTAGTTTGCATCGCATGCCGACGGAGCATGATCACCCGCTGTTCGACCCCGATCGCGACGTGGTCACCGAGGCGGCCTCGCTGCAGGGACTGGCGCATCCGGTCCGGATCCACCTGCTCGGACTGCTGCGCCGGCACGGACCGTCCACCGCCTCCAAGCTGGCTGCCGAGCTCGGTATCTCCTCCGGCCTGTCGAGCTACCACCTGCGCCAGCTTGCCGCGACGGGTTTCATCGTCGACCATCCGACGGGTGCCGGCGGCCGGGAGCGGTGGTGGCGGGCCAGCCAGCGCTCGACCATCGTGCTGTCACCCCCGGTCAGCGACCCGGACGCGGCGGCCGCGACCACCGAATACCTGGACGCCGTGCTGAAGGCGAACTTCGACAACGCCCACCGCTGGTTGCAGGCCGCCGAGGAGTGGCCGCAGCGCTGGCGGGTGGCCAGCGACATGAGCGATGTGCTGTTGCGGCTCACCGTGGACCAGGCGCAGGCGCTGCGCACCGAGATCGCCTCGGTGATCGCCCGCTACCCCCGGCACGATCCCGACCAGCCCGGCGGCGAGGACGGCGCGCTGATCGTGCAGGTGCAGTACCACCTCTTCCCAGCGGCAGGGCAGCAACCACCGCCTGGTGAGGCCGACCCGCAGCGCCGAACCCCGGACGCGTCGTGACTGCCGGGCGAGTTCCGTTCCTCGCGCTGCTGGCTGCCGCGACGGTCTCGCAGGCCGGCACCCGGATGTCGCAGCTGGCCGTTCCCTGGCTGGTGCTCACCGAGACGCGCAGTCCGGTACTGACCGGCCTGGTCGGCACCGCGGAGATCGCGCCCTACGTGCTGTTGCAGATCCTGGGCTCCCCGCTGGTGGATCGGCTCGGCGGTCACCGCGTCGCGCTGGTCGGCAACGTCGTCGCCGGCCTGGCGATGGCTGCCATCCCGCTGGCCTGGCACGCCGGCTGGCATCAGCTCTGGCTGGTGCTGGCACTGGTGTTCGTGGTCGGGCTGGCGCGTGGTCCGGCCGACACGGCAACCCACATCCTGCTGCCGCCGGTGGCCGAGCGGGCCGGCATTCCGATCGACCGGGCCACCGCGCTGTCCGAGGGTGCCCTGCGGCTGGCCAGCCTGCTGGGCGCGCCGGCGGCCGCCCTGCTGATCACCGCGATCGGCCCGGCGAACGTGGTCGCCTTCGACGCGGTGAGCTTCCTGGCCTGCGCCGCGCTGCTCACCCTGGTCCCGGTCGCCGCGGGGCTGACCGAGCGCAACGACCTGGGCTACCTGCGTCAGCTGGGCGACGGCTTCGCCTTCGTCCGCAGGCACCCGCTGCTTCGGTCGATCTCGGGCATGGTGCTGTTCACCAACCTGGCCGATGCCGCGATGTCCGGGGTGCTGCTGCTGCTCTGGGCCGAGCGGCACTACGGCAGCGCCGACCGCGTCGGGGTGATCTCGGCCGTGTTCGGGGCGACCGCGGTGGCCGGCACCATGGTGATGGTGGCGGTCGGTGGCCGGCTGCCCCGGCGGTGGACGTTCGCGGTGGCCTTCCTGATCGGCGGAGCGCCCCGGTTCGCGGTGCTGGCGCTGCCGGTGCCGTTCGCCGCGGTGCTGGCCGTCTGGGCCGTCAGCGGCCTGACCTGCGGCGCCATCAACCCGGTGCTCGGCGCCGCCGAGTACGAGGCGATACCCCGCGCGCTGCAGGCCCGGGTGCTCGCCACCGTCAACGCGCTGGCCTGGGCCGGGATCCCGTTCGGCGCCCTGCTGGCCGGTGCCCTGGTCGAGGCGACCGGGCTGCGCACCGCGCTGACGGTGGGTGCCGTGCTGTACCTCGTGGTGACGCTGGACCCGTTCCTGCGCCGCAGCTGGGACCTGATGAACCGTTTGGAACCCGCGGAGGTCGAGCCCGCCGCCGCCGAACCGCTCGCGGCCGGCTCGCCGTCCTGATGCCGCGGTTCGGGTCACGCTGAGCGCGTCGTCTCGGCACGCCGGGCCGCCGCGGGCCCGCTTGACATACTGCAGTGGTGGCATACACCGACCTGGCGGACTTCGTCCGTGCCCTGGAGCGCTCCGGCGAACTGGTCCGGGTCACCGCACCGGTGGATCCGCACCTGGAGGTGACCGGCATCGTGCAGCGGGTGGTGCGCGAGCAGGGTCCGGCGCTGCTGTTCGAGAACCCGACCCGCGGTGCCATGCCGCTGCTGATGAACCTGTTCGGCACCACCTCGCGGATGTGCCAGGCGCTCGGGGTGGCCAGCCTGGACGAGATCGGCGACCGGATCGGCGAGTTGCTCAAGCCCGAGCTGCCGCACGGCTTCAGCGGGCTGCGGGACGCGCTGGGCAAGGCGGCCCAGCTGCGGAGCGTGCCACCCCGGACCGGTAAGCGCGCGTACTGCCAGGAGGTGGTGCGCAAGGGCGACGAGGTCGACCTGGACCTGTTGCCGGGCGTCATGTCCTGGCCCGGTGACGGCGGGGTCTTCCTGAACCTCGGCCTGACCCACACCCGGCATCCGGAGACCGGCGCCCGCAATCTGGGCATGTACCGGCTGCAGCAGCAGGACCGGCGGACCGTCAGCCTGCACTGGCAGATCCACAAGGACTCCACCTCGCACGCCGCCGTCGCCGAGCGGCGTGGCGAGCGGTTGCCGGTGGCGATCGCGTTCGGTTGCCCGCCGGCGGTCAGCTACGCCGCGTCCGCGCCGTTGCCGGCCGACATCGACGAGTACCTGTTCGCCGGCTTCCTGCAGCGCGAGCGGGTCGAGCTGGTGGACTGCCTGACGGTGCCGCTGCAGGTACCCGCGCACGCCCAGGTGGTGCTGGAGGGCTGGGTGGAGCCCGGCGCCCGGCTGCCCGAGGGCCCGTTCGGCGACCACACCGGCTTCTACACGCCCATCGAGCAGTTCCCGTTCATGCACGTGGACGTGATGACCACCCGCCGCAACCCGATCTACCAGTCCATCGTGGTCGGGCGACCGCCGCAGGAGGACGGCCCGCTGGGCAAGGCCACCGAGCGGATCTTCCTGCCGCTGATCAAGCTGACCGTTCCCGAGATCGTGGACTACGACCTGCCCGAGGCGGGGGTGTTCCACAACTGCGCGATCGTCTCGATCGACAAGCGCTTCCCCAAGCACGCGCACAAGGTGATGAACGCGATCTGGGGCGCCGGCCTGCTGTCGCTGTCCAAGCTGATCGTGGTGGTGGACGCCGACTGCGACGTGCACGACTACAACGAGGTGGCCTGGCGGGCGTTCGGCAACGTCGACTACAGCCACGACGTGGTGCACATGACCGGGCCGGTGGACCATCTGGACCACGCGTCCTACCAGCAGTTCTACGGCGGCAAGCTGGGCATCGACGCCACCGCCAAGCTGCCCACCGAGGGGTATGCCCGCGACGGTGGCTGGCCCGAGCCGTGCGTGCTCGACCAAGCCACCGAGGAGCTGGTGGCGCGCCGCTGGCGGGAGTACGGCATCGGCTGAGTCCGGTGCCAAGCGGCACATGGCGCCGTGCCAGGTGCCGGATGGCAGACTCGACGGCGTGTCTGCCACGTCCGTCACCAGGCCGGAGCCCAGCAGGGTCCGGGCGTTCCTGCGGCTGGTGATGATCGAGCACTCGGTGTTCGCGCTGCCGTTCGCCCTGATCGCCGCCTGCACCGCGATGTGGGACGAGAGCCGGTCGGTGCACTGGGTGCAGCTGGCGCTGATCGTGGTGGCGATGGTGTCGGCCCGGACGGTGGCGATGGCCGGCAACCGGATCCTGGACCGCCGCTTCGACGCACTCAACCCCCGCACCGCACAGCGGGAGCTGGTGACCGGCGCGCTGTCGGTGGCGGTGGCCTGGCGGGGCTTCGCCGTGGCGCTGGTGATCTTTCTGGCCTGCGCCGCCGCGCTCGGCCCGCTGCCGTTGCTGCTGGCACCGGTCGCGGTGGGCCTGCTGATCCTCTACTCCTACGGCAAGCGGTTCACCGACTTCCCGCAGGTACTGCTGGGCGTGGCCCAGGCGGTGGCCCCGATCGGCGCCTGGATGGGCGTCACCGGCGGCTTCGCCTGGCCGTCCACCGCGCTCGGGCTGGCGGTCGGCAGCTGGATCGGCGGCTTCGACCTGATCTACTCCTGCCAGGACGCCGAGATCGACCGGGTGATCGGCTCGCGCTCCTTCCCGGCCCGGTTCGGCATCCCCGCGGCGCTGCGCTGGTCGAGCATCACCCACCTGGTCACGGTGGTCTGCTTCGCCTGGTTCGGGCTGGCTGCCGGCCTCGGCTGGGTGTGGTGGCTGGGCCTGGCGGTCACCGCGGCGGTGCTGGCCTACGAGCACGTCATCGTCCGGGCCGACGACCTGTCCCGGGTGAACCGGGCGTTCTTCACCGCCAACGGCTTCGTCGGCATCCAGCTGTTCGGCTTCGCGCTGGCCGACCTGATCGTGCAGGGGCTCCGCCCGTGAGCGAGCATCGAAGCGAGGAACGCGCGATGGGCGGTGCCGAGACCGCGCGCCGGTTGCCGTGGGTGGTCGGGGTGTCCGGCGCCTCCGGCACTCCGTACGCCAGGGCGGTCATCACGGCGCTGCTGCAGGCCGGCCAGCCGGTGGACGTGATCGTCTCGCGGGCCGCCCGGCTGACCCTGCTGGACGAGACCGGCATCGCGTTCCGCGACAACCACTGGGCTGCTGACCTGGCGTCCTGGCTCGGCCCGGCCGGTGCAGGTGGTGAGTTGCTGCGGTACTGGACGGCCACCGATCTCGGCGCGGGACCGGCCAGCGGCTCGTACGAGACCCGCGGCATGGTGGTGGTGCCGGCATCTACCGCGGCGGTCGCCGGCATCGCGCTCGGCCTGTCGAAGGACCTGCTGCAGCGTGCTGCCGACGTGACCCTCAAGGAGCGCCGGCCGCTGGTGGTGGTGCCCCGCGAGACGCCCTACACCCGGGCCACCCTGGTCCACCTGGTCGAGCTCTTCGACGCGGGTGCGGTGGTGCTGCCGGCCAGTCCCGCCTTCTATGCCGGTGCCGCCTCGGTCCAGCAGCTGGTCGACTTCGTGGCGGCCAAGGTGCTCGACGTGCTCGGCGTGCCGCACTCGCTGATCACCCGGTGGACCGGTGAGCTGGGTGCCGCACGGGCCCCGTCCCACCCTGCCCCCGGCCCGGCCTGACAGACTCGGACGATGGACGCCGTCGACCGCGCGATTCTGGACGCCCTGCGTGCCAACGCCCGCGCCACCTTCGCCGAGCTGGCCCGCGAGGTCGGCCTGTCAGCACCGGCGGTGCACGAACGGGTGAACAAGCTGGAGGCGCAGAACGTCATCACCGGCTACCACGCGGCGGTGGCGCCGGAGGCGATCGGGTACTCGATGAGCGCGCTGGTCGGGATCTTCCTGTCCGACACCGCCGACGAGGACGTGGTGGCCGAGCAGCTGGCGGCGCTGCCCGCGGTCGAGGACTGCTGGTTCGTGGCCGGCGAGGAGTCCTTCGTGGTCAAGATCCGGGTGCCCGACATCAGCGGACTGGAGATCGGCATCCGGGCGCTGTCGAAGATCGACGGGGTGGCCCGGACCCGGTCGACGGTGGTGCTGTCCACCCGCTTCGAAGGTCGGGTGCAGTCAGCCGGCGAGCCCGCCGCGCAGTGAGCTGCCGGCTGCGACCGGCCGCGAGCAGAACCGACCCTTCCCATCCCGGCGGGTCATGGCTACGAATCCCTACCGCCCGGCCTGATCAGGCAACGACCCGCTGGCCTCGGTCGGCTCCGACAAGAATGGTGTGCAGATGAAACCCGGTACCCCGATCGCCGACTTCGAGCTGCCCGACCAGCACGGCCGCCCTCGCAGGCTGAGCACCCTGCTGGCCGACGGGCCGGTGGTGCTGTTCTTCTACCCGGCCGCGATGACCTCCGGTTGCACCAAGGAGAGCTGCCACTTCCGCGATCTGGCCGCCGAGTTCGCCGCTGTGGGCGCACAGCGGGTCGGCATCAGCACCGACTCGGTGGACAAGCAGTCGCAGTTCGCCGAAACGAACGGCTTCGACTACCCGTTGCTGTCCGACAGTGACGGCGAGGTCGCCAGGGCGTTCGGCGTGAAGCGCCGCTTCGGCCCGCTGCCGGTGAAGCGCCGCACCTTCGTGATCGGCCAGGACAGCCGGTTGATCTCCGAGATCGGCAGCGAGTTCGACATGAACACCCATGCCGACACGGCCCTGAAGGTGCTGGCGGCCCGCGACTAGCGCCCGTAACCCGCCTTCGCCTTCGTGTCGGCCGGTCACCCTGGGAGCAGTTGGACGGCGGGTCAGTCCCAGCCGAAGACGCCGGACGGCTGGACGTTCAGGTGCCCAGGGGCAGAGGTCACGGAATGTCCGGTCGAGGGAGTGCTACTGACTGCTGCGGAGGCGAGCAAGCCGACGGTGGTGAGAACGGTGAGCACGGTGCGGACCACGCGTGAATGCATCGGAACCTCCGGTATGAAGTGGAATCGAGCAGTCCGAATCCCACATCCCGGCACTTGCCGTAGCTATGCCTAAAGCTGTCAGCTATAGGACAAACCGGTAGCATGAAGTTGACTTTCCAGGCTCGGGTCGCCGGCTACAGCCAGCCGCGCCGAGCCGCCTCCACCCCGGCCTCGAACCGACTGTTGGCACCGAGTTGCTGCATCAGGCGCGAGACGCTGCGGCGCAGGTGGCGGACCGATATCCCGACTTCCCGGGCCGAGGTCTCGTCCGTGCAACCGGAGGCGAGCAGTTCCAGGATTCGCCTGTTCTGGGCCGAGACCTCCAGCGGCTGGGCCTGCTCGTCCGTCTCGGTCTGCCAGGGCAGTTCCGACGCGTCCTGCCAGGACCGGCTGAACAGGTCCACGAAGCCGGCGAGCAAGCCGGGATGCCGGACGATGAGCGCTCCTCGCCGGCTGTTCGCGGGGTCGATCGGAACCACCGCCACCTTGCAGTCCATGATCACCATCCGCTGCAGGGGCTCCTGGCTCACCCTCACCTTCGTGCCGCCCATGACCAGCTCCCGCAGGTAGGCGCGGTTGAGCTCGTCGTCGAGTACCGAAGCGTCGTGAATGATTCTCATCTCCAAGCCGCGCCGGATCCCGCGTTGGTCCAGCGGCCGGCTCGCCTCCAGCGACTCCCGGCTCTGCGGGCCCCCCGGTTGAATCGAGTAGACGCTGGTTCGGGTGAAGAACGACAGTTCCTCCAGGCGGTCCCGGATTGCGTCCAAGTCCTCGACCCGCTCGACCATGCTGTCTTCGGACTCGTGCACGCTGGGTTGGCTGTACAGCAGGTTCAACTCGTCGATGACGTGACGGCACTGCGAGGTGCGGCGATACAGCCGCAGCAGTTCGTCCTCCCGACGTTCGATGAGCTGGCCGATCGCGACGGCAGGTTGCACGACGATGAGGCCCGCGCCGTCGGCGCGGTCATACCTCAGGACACCCAGCCCGACCAGGTCCGCGCACACCCGCCGGGCAGCGGCCGGATCCAGACCGTGCGCGCCGGCCAACTGCTCGCAGGTGCGGGACGGGTCGCTCAGCAGCGATCGGTAGAGCAGTTCCTGCTCGGCGGTGAAGCCGAGTTCCGCCAGGCTCATGGCAGCGGTCCTGTCTGCTTGCTGACCCGTCCTGGCAGCGACCTGCCATCCGGTCCGCTGCCCGGGCCCCCGGCGGTACGGAAGGATGAAGCGCATGCCACCTGTGCGAAGGGAATGATGGTGGCCGCCCGCGTGGTCTGCTGCGGTCGGATCGAAGCCACTGCAAGCCCGGCCGCGCTGGTGGGCGCCTGGCTGGTAGACGTCCTCTCCGGGATAGCAGGGGTGGAACTCGTCCGCTTCAGCAACGATGTGATCATGCTCCACGTCCCGCTCCGGGCGTTGGAAAGTGTTCGCGGTGACGTCGTGAAGCTGTTCAACGAGCCGCGGTGTGCTGGTTGGCGCATCCTCTCGAGTGACGGTCCCTTGACCGTAGGTGACCCTGGATCACTGTGACCTTCTCACTTCGCTGGTGTCCGTACGTTTTCGTGGGCTATATGCTAGCTGCGAAGTTTGGGCAAGCGAAGCACCGCCAATTTGCTAGTGGGACGGCAGTCCAGTTGCTGACCTGGACGTGTCACCTTCTTGCCTGCCCACCGTCTGGCCGGACCCCCGTGGTCGGCTATCTCATACCGGTATGAGCGTCGCGTTCGCTGACCCTTCGGTAGCTGGACCAAAGCTGAAGTTCGGGATACTCGGCCCGTTGACCTTGCACCTGGACGGCCGCGCGGTCGCGCTCGGCCCTCACAAGCAACAGCAGATCCTGGCAATGTTGCTGTGCCGGGCGAACTCGGTGGCCTCGGTGGACACGCTGACCGACGTCCTGTGGGGCGATGAGCCGCCGCGTACTGCCCGCAAGAACCTGCAGGTGTACGTGGCCTGCCTGCGCAAGTTGCTGGGCAGCGATGGCAAGGACGACCGGCTCAGCCACCGTAACGGCGGCTACGTTCTGCGCGTGGCCACGGACGAGGTGGACCTGTTGGAGTTCCACCAGCGTGTCTCGATGGCTCACGGCGCCGCCGATCCGGCAGGCGTGGTCACCGGCCTCAGAGCCGCGCTGGATCTCTGGCGCGGTGGCTTGCTGGACGGCCTGACCGCCACGCCGGCCATCGGCGGAGAAGCCGATCGGATGCAGCTGAAGTACCTCGGAGTCTTCGAGGACTGGGCCGAAGGAGAGATTGCGCTGGGCAACGTTCTCGGTGTGGTGGACGAGATCCGCGGGGTGGCTGAGTCCCATCCCTTCCGGGAGCGGCTACGCCAACTGGAAATGACCGCGCTGTACCGGGCCGGCCGGCGTGCCGAGGCGCTCAGCGTGTTCGACGAACTCCGGCACGGCCTGGCGCGTGAGCTGGGGCTTCGCCCCGGCCCCGCAACCGAAAAGGTGTATCGCAGCATGCTCGGTGGCGACCCGGCCATCGGTCGGACCACCCGTCCGGCCGAGCCGGCTCGGCCGCCGGTAGTCCTTCCGCCGGATACGGCTGAGTTCACCGGGCGTGCCGAGCCGTTGCGCCGGTTGGAGGCATTGACAGCGGCCGGGCAGCCCCGACGGGTCGTCCTGGTGAGCGGTGCCATGGGGGTCGGCAAGACCGCCCTGGCAGTGCACGCGGCCTGGCGCGCGGAACGACGCTTTCCCGACGGCCGGTTATTCCTGAACGCGCGGACCGAGCACGCCACCCCGAGGTCGGTCAACTCGGTCCTGCGCGAGCTGGTGCGCTATGTCGGACTTGCTGTTCCGGAGGGAAGCGACAGCGACGAACTCGCCGGCCGATGGCAGCACTGGCTCATGAACCGCCAGGTGCTGCTGACCCTCGACGACGTCTGCGACAACGCGGTCCTGCAGGCGGTCGTGCCGTTGTCGCCGGGAAGCATGGTCATCGCCACCTCCCGGCATCTGGCCGGTGCGGATGGTGCGGCCCAGGTTGAACTGCTGCCGATGGAGCCGGCTGAGGCGGTCGACCTGCTGATCGGGACGGTCGAAGCAGGGCGAGTCGCGGCCGACCTTCCCGCTGCGCTGCGCATCGTCCAGGTGGTGGGGCTGACGCCACTGGCGATCCGGGCGGTCGGGGCCCAGCTCACGATGGTTCCGCAGCTGCGGTTGGCCGACCTCGCCGGTCGGTTGGAAGCATCCGGCGAGCTGCTACACGAGCTGTCGTGCGCCGCCCAGGGTGGCATGCGTGGCCGGCTGGCCGCCAGCGTCGCCGAGCTGACCGACGACGAGCGGTCCGCCCTGCGGCAGCTCGCCGCGATCTCGAGTGCGACCTTCACCGAAGAGCAGGCAGTCGGCGCCCTGTCAGAAGCTCTCGGCCGGGCCCGGCGGCTGCTCGAATCCCTGATCGAGGTCCATGCGGTGATTCGCAGCACCGCCGAAGTGGCCGCCCATGCCGCCGTCTACGAGCTGCCCGTGCTGCTGCGCTGCTTCATCCACGAAGCTGCCGCCGGTTGACCCTCCCCTCACCCCGCCGCGGCCAGCAGACCCCGTACGGCGTCGAGGAGCTGCAGCCCGGCGGCCCGGTCGGTCGCGGTCATCTGCTGCACCGCCCGCAGGGCCGCCGACTGGGGGGTCTCCTGGGATCGTTGCGCCAGTATCATCCGCAACGCTGTCGCGGCTTGGCCGGCGAACAGCTGCAACAGGTCCAGCTCGGCCAGATCGGCCCGGGACTGGGTGACCGGGTCCAGCACTTCCAAGACGCCCAGCACCTCGCCGCGATCGACCAGCGGCACGGCCATCAAAGCGTCGGGTACGTAGCGGGTGGACTCAGCCAGGTCGCGGGCGAACATGGCGTTGGAGCTCAGATCGTCCACCACCATCGCATCTCCCGACATCGCGACCCAGCCGGCGATGCCGCGGTCACCGGGGAACCGGGTACCCACCAGGGACTGTTCACCGGCGCCTGCCACCGCCAGGAAGACAAGTTCGTTGGTCGCGTGATCGAGTAGGAAGACCGAACTGGCCGCGGCTCCGAAGATGGCGCGGGCTACCTGGACCACCGATTGCAGCAGCTCGACGGCGTCGGCGCTGGCGGTTGCCCGATCGGCTTCGGTCATGTTGTCACCTCGTTCTCGACGGCGTTGTCAGCGCCAACGTTTACGGCCATGCGATAGAGAACCGACTTCACCTCGAAAGCGGTCAGCAGGGGGTGTTCTCCCAGGATGCGGGCGCACAGCCCGGCAACCTGAGGGGTGGCGTAGCTGTTGCCCGTGGTACGGATCGTCGACCCGGCGAGCCAGCCCACCTCGACGTTCTGCCCCCGGGCGAAGAACTCCACCGGCGGCCGGGGGTTGTACAGGATCAGGCCGGAGTCCTCCTCCTGGTGCGAACCGACCGAGATGACCGAGCAGAACCGCCACGGAAAGCTCTCCACCCGGGTGTTGTGTGCGGAGGCGACGATGACACTCCGGCTGAAGTAGGCATCGTCGGCCAGCTCGTGCAGGGCCTGGACGAACTCCCGTCGGGTAGTCGACAGGCTCATATTGATCACATCGAAGCCCTGCTCGACGGCCCAGCGCAGCCCTGCCAGCAAGACCTTGCCGGTGCCGCTGAAGCCGGAGCCCAGCACCTGCACGCTGTACAGCTCGCAGTCCGGGGCAGCCTGCCTGATGATGCTGGCGCAGGCGGTGCCGTGGCCGCACGAGTCACCCGGCTCGGTCGCCACGACTGCCAGGTCTTCGCCGGTGACCCGGAACGAACCCGACAACCCGCCGACGGCCGGGTGGCCGGCTTCGATGCCGGAATCGACTACGCAGACCCGGACACCGGCGCCGGTAGACGTGCCCA
This sequence comes from uncultured Actinomycetota bacterium, assembly GCA_963796905.1. GTDB lineage: Bacteria > Actinomycetota > Actinomycetes > Mycobacteriales > Jatrophihabitantaceae > Jatrophihabitans_A. The sequence continues at coordinate 158,083 of CAWCNK010000008.1, forward strand.
CGGCCGACTGCGGCGTCACCGCGGTGTCGAACATCGCGGCGGCCCGGACCGGTATGTCCTGGGGCCCGTAGCCCCGCAGTCCCCAGGACAGCTCGGTGAGCCTGGTCCCCACGGACCGGAGCGGCGCGCTGGGCAACGTCATGACGGCAGTCCATCCTGGTCGGCGAGTGCGCTGGCTTCGGCGACGCCGACAAGGTGCTGCTTGCGAGCGAACCAGTCACGTGCGGCCACTGCGGACCTTCGAGCGGCAAGCCGGTCTCCGAGCGCTTCCAGCACGCGGTACTCATCCAGCGCCGCCACCGCGCGCGAGACCAGTGAGTCGGTGCGTGCGGCCTCGCCGCCTGCCTGCCGAATCCATGTCCTGGCCAGTGCGGCGTTCCCGCGCAGCACCTCGATGCGCGCCCGGATGCCCAGTTGGTCGGCCGCCTCGGACGGCGCCAGCAGCCGCGGCGAGTCGTCCGGACCTCCTGATCCCAGGTGCTCCGTCAGGTTGTGAGCCTCGGGCCAGACCCCCCGATCGAGCAGCAGGCGTGCCAGGTCCCGGGAAACGGCAGCGTGCAAGCCCGCCATTCCCAACTCGTCACTCACCCGCAACGCTCCCCGCAGCAGCCGTTCGGCGTCATCGCCGCGCCCGGCCAGGGTGGCCACCGTCGCGGTGAACAGGGGCATGAATACCTTTGCCTCGGCATAGCCGAGGGAACGGGCCAGCGGCTCCGCCACGCGCAGGCACTGCTCGGCCTCCGCAACCCGGCCCTGCAGAGCGAGCAGGACCGCAAGCGGGCAGTTCAGCGTGATCTGGACGGACGAACGGTGCGGGCCGTGCTCGGCCAGCAACGACCGGCACCGCCGGATCGCCTCGTCCGCCGGGGCGGGACCACGCCACAGCGAGATGCCGAGCGCGCCCAGAGCCAGCGCACGTTCCGGTTCTGCGTCGGCGCGCACCGCCTGCTCCACCGCGTGCTCGAGAACCGACTCGGCCTCGCCGTGCTTGCCCTCGAATTGGAGTTCTTGGGCGATCCGGACGCCGGCGCGAGCCAGACCGAGGCAGTCCTCAGCCTGCTGGAAGATCGGTAGTACGGCCCGGGCGGCCTCTGCGGCGCTGCCGTATCCCGCGGTCGGGTCGTGCACGGCCAGTTGCAGCGTCGCGTGGGCCACGGTGATGCCGTCGCCGCTCTCGGCTGCTGCCCGTAGGGCCTCGGTGAGCATGCGGAGTCCTTCGGTGCGGCGGCCCTGCGCGAGCAGTACCTCCGCCCACCGCTGGCTGAGTGCGGCCCACGCATGCTCATCCGGCCTCAGCAGCGCGACTGCCCGCCTCAACAGGTCCGCGGCCCAGCAGAGGTCGGCGCGCGCGAGGGCGGTGCTACCGGCCGCCCCCAGTTGGCCGGCCGCGTCGAGGCGCAACGGCTCGCTGTCGCCGTCAAGCAGGCTGAGCTCCGCCCGGTACTGGTAGGCGCGCTCGAGGTGGCCGGCCAGTTCCGCCGCCTCGGCAACCTCTGGCTGGTCTTGCGAACTCCTCAGGTACTCCGCGAAGCGTTGATGGCGCTCGGCCCGCACGCGCTTGGCCAGGCCCTGGTAGGCAACCTCCTGGATCAGCCCACTTGAGAAGCGGTACTGGCCCGGCGTGGCGCCGCCGTTGCGCACCGGCTCGATCAGCCGACGCCTCACCAGTCCGCGCAGGTTTGCGGAGTCGACCTCGCCGAAGCTGGCCAGAGCTGCCGCGGTGAACTCCCGGCCCTGGATCGCGGCCAGGTCGAGCAGCAACCGCTCCGCCGCGTCGAGCGAGTCGATCCTGGCGGCCAGCAGCGCTAACACCGTGGGAGGCAGCGGCCCGCCGCCGTCGCCCCCGTCCGAGAACGAGGTGACCAGCTGCTCCAGGTGGAGCGGATTACCCTCGGCCCGTTCGAGGACCTGGTCAAAAGAACTGCCGGTGTGCGCGCTCACCTCGACCAGTTCGGCGGCCAGCAGGGCCGACTCCTCGGCTGCCAGGCCCTGCAGCACCATCGAGTTGACGTTGAGCCGGCCGCTTCCCCAGCCTGGGTGGCTGTCCACCAGCTCCGGACGGGCCAGGCACACCAGCAACACCGGCTCCAGGTCGAGGTGTTCTGCCAACTCCTCCAGCAGATCCAGGAGCACCTTCGGAGCCCAGTGGCAGTCGTCGAGCACCAGCACGACGGCCTGTTCCTGAGCCAGCGCGGTGACCACCGTCGCCAGCGCGGCAACTGTCTCCGGTAGCGACGGGCTGGGCGTCCCGTCCTTCAGAAGCCCGCCCGAGAGCAGGTCGAGGGCATCGACCGGCAGGGTCGCGGTACGGGTGTCGGCAAGGAGCCGGCCGGTAGCCTCGGCCAATGCCGTCAGGGTGCCGGCGTCCCCATAGGGCCGGCAGCGCCCGGCTCCTACCCGGGCCGACTGCCGGGTCAGCGACGATTGCCAGGTGCGGACCAGCCGGGTCTTGCCGATACCGGCATCGCCGTAGATGTTGACCAGGTGGCAGCGACGCAGGCGCTGGGTCCGTTCCAGTACCAGGTCGAGCTCTGCCAGCTCGAACTCCCGTCCGACGAACGGGAGGTCGAACCGGCGCAGCACCTCGGGATCGTCGGAGAGAAGTTCCAGCAACTGGAAGGCGGCTACCGGTTCGTCCTTGCCCTTCACACGCAGCGGCGGGATCTGCCGGGTAACGGCAGCCCGGCCGGCGGTCGCCACGGTGGCTGCTCCCACCAGGATCTGGCCGGCTTCGGCGTTCTGCTCCAGCCGCGCGGCCAGGTTCACCGCGTCACCGGAGACCAAGGCCTGGGTCGCCGACGGAGTGGTAGCCGCGATCACCTCTCCGGTATTGACTCCGATCCGCATGTTCAGCTCGATGCCGAGGCTCAACTGCAGGTCCAGGTTGTACCTGGCCAGGGCGTCGGCCATCCCGAGCGCCGCGGCGAGCGCCCGCCGAGCGTCGTCTTCGTGCAGTTGGGGCACGCCGAAGACCGCCATCACCGCGTCCCCGATGAATTTCTCTACCGTCCCGCCGTGCGCCTGCACGCTCTTACGCATCAACTCGAAGTAGCGCAGCGTCACAGACCGCAGCACCTCGGGATCGAGCTGGCCGGCCAGCGCGGTGGAACCCACCAGGTCGCAGAAGAGCACGGTGACCACCCGGCGTTCTTCGGCCGGTGGAACCGGCACAGCCGACAGCGCGGTCCCGCAGGACGGGCAGAACTTCGCCCCGTCCGGTGGGGAAGCCGCGCAATTCGAGCAGGACATGGTCGGCGCCGGGTTACCCCGTCAGAACATGCCACCGCCGGCGATGTCGGTGTGGGCCAGCACTTCGGGCTCGACCTCGTCCAGCCGGGTACGCAGCTCGATCAGCAGTGTCACTTCGTCGTCGCTGAGCGTGGAGAACACCGCTCGCTGCTCGGCCGTGACGGATTCGATCGGGAACCCAGCCGCCGCCAACGCGGCCAGCTGGTCGTTCTGGGGACTGGTCATGGCAGATGCCTCGTTCTCGTGGGTTGCTGGAGCCTGGTCAGGAGGTCAATGAAGCTGTCGGCAGTGCTCAAGGCGCTGACCGAGATCGCTTGTTGCAAGCCGGTGGTCAACGGAAGGCTGTCCAGGAAGGAGTCGAATTCGGCCCGGTGATCCAGATCGGCGAGCGCGTGGTGGTGCAGGGTACGGAAAGCCGGGTCGGGCAGTCCGGTTGCCGCGGCCAGCCGGCCGGCCAACCAGAGCGCCGGCGGGTTGCCCTCCAGCACCGCGATATAACCGAGCAGGCTGACCGGGTGATGATGGCGTAGCCAGTAGTACTGCGGGCCGACCATCCGCGCTACCGCGGCCGACGGCGCCGAGGCCACCACCGACCCCGGATCGCGCCCCGCGGCGGCGAGGTCCGCCAGCAGCCAGTCGTCGTGGTTCAGCTCTTCGCCGATGTGCGCGGCGAAGTACTCGCCGAGCGCGGCTGCGATCGGGTCGCCGGCAAGAGCCTCGCAACGCTCGACGGCGGCCTGCATCAGCGGCACCGAGGCCCGGAGCACGGCGTGCATGACGGCGAGGTAGTCGCGGTACCGCTCGGTGAGGCCGGCGGGCTTCCACAGCGCGTTCAGGGCGCGGTCCAGGCTCGGCGCGGTGAGTTCCAGCGTCATCCGCAACCTGCCGCTGTTGGCCACCGGCCTGGTCTCGACCGGCGTCGTCATCGCGGCGCGACCAGGTCGGCGTAGCGCGGGCTGCCGTATCGCCTGACCAGCGAAGCCGGCCCGGCACGCTGCTGCAGCAGGCCGACCTGCTGATCGAGCAGCTCTCCGGTCGGTCCGGTCGCGACCTGAGCCGCGCCGGCCACCACTGCCGGATCGTCGGAGAGCTTCCGGCAGCTCTGGCAGTATCCGGAGCATCCGGTGTTCGAGCCGAAGCGGGCCTGCAGGCGCAGCGGGCCGCCGGTGCGCAGCAGCCGCAGCATCGGCGACTGCGTCACCCGGCGCCGGATCGCCGGCCAGTCGTCGGTGTCGAGATGGCCCAGCCGAAGGTGCTCGGGCACCGGGCGGTCATCGACCACCTTCTGGTTGCAGCAGGCGAGCACCGTGCCGTCGAAGGCGACCACCGGCCACGCGGCCAGTGAGCACGGCCGCGCCCGGCTATCCAGCGTGACCTGCCGGCTGTTGAGCCAGCCGGCTGCTCGGCCCACCGGGCGAAGCTCGTTGACCAGCATCGGCACGCTGGTTCCGAAGCCCGCCAGCACCGCTGACGTCACGTCATGCAGGTACGGGTCCTCCTGCCCCTGCCCGACGATATGCAGGCTCACCTGCCGCCCGGCATCGAGAAGCGCGCGCAGGCACCGGAATACCTCCGACCGGGGCACCTCTCGCTCGTGGTAGGCGTCCAGGCTGAACGAGACGTGGTCACAGCACAGCAGCGCCCGCCAGACCTGGTCGGGTATCCGGCCGCCCCGGGCGAAGTACCCCCCGGTCAGCACGGCCGCGGCGCTACCGGCGGCCCGCACCGTCGAGGCAAGTTCGGCGAGCAGCCCTGGACGCAACAGGGGTTCGCCTCCGGTGTAGAGCACGACCTGCGGTGCGGTACCGGAGCCGATCGATGCGACGAACCGGCGCAGCCGCCCGGCGTCCACCTGCTCGGCATCCATGGTCGACGCGGTCGAGCAGTGCGCACAACTGAGCGGACAACGCCTGGTCAGGGTGACCAACAACCCGGCGGCAGCGATCGGGCGGAGCGCCATCAGAGTGGCCAGTTCCATGTCCACCCCTTAGCCGAGACTGGATTGCGGTACCAGTCGGAGTGTTCGGCTGCGCGGTTGTCCAGTGGTTCGGAAACGGTACGGCTGTGCCCGCGCTGCTACCCGCCGAACACAACCGGGGGCCATACCGCTGCCGAACCGGTCCGAAACCGGTGCTTCATAGCGTCCGGCCGCGCACACGCTCGGCAGGAGGTCGCCACCATGGTCATCATCGACAGCAGTGCCTCCCCTGGAAGCAGAGATCCGGGCCTGAGACCGGCAGGGCTGGCGCCCGACGCGCGCCGCGCAGCTGGCCAGCCTTAGGCCTTCGCTATGCCTGACACTTCGGCATTGCTTTCGAACCGCAACTACCAGCGGTACTGGGGGGCCAATGTCATCTCCACCCTGGGTTCGTCGATTTCGGCCATCGCGGTGCCGCTGCTGGCACTGACGCTGGGCGGCGGAGTTGCTCGCGCGGGCCTGATCGGTACGTGCGGCGTGATCAGCCGACTGATCTGCCGGTTACCGGCCGGGCACCTGGCCGACCATGTCGAGCGGCGCTGGATCATGCTGTCGGCTGACCTGATCCGGATGGCCCTGGTTGGCAGCATCCCGCTGGTAGCCGCGGTCGGCCAGCTGGGGTTCGAGCAACTGCTGCTGGTCGCAATCGTCGAGGGGGCGGCGTCGGCACTGTTCTCAGCCACGGCCGGCATCGCGCTGCGGGATGTCGTGACCGACGACGAACTGATCAGTGCGCTCGGCAGTACCCAGGCAGCCGGGTCCACCGTCATGCTGATCGGCCCGGTGGCCGGCGGAGTCCTGTTCGGCGTGGACCGGGTACTGCCGTTCCTGGTGGATGCCGGCAGTTATCTGCTATCGGCGCTGCTGCTGCTCGGCATCACGGTCCGACCGCCGGCGCGCGATTGGCCCACTCCGGACCGACGCGTAACTGCCGGCCTGCGCTGGCTGGGTCGTCAGCCCGGGCTGCTCTGGATCCTTGGCTTCGTCTGCATCCTCAACCTCGTCGGCAGCTCGGTCGACGTGGGCATCGTGATCACGCTGCGGGCCGACGGGGAGTCCGGCTCGGCGATCGGAGCTGTCCTCGCCTGCGTGGGCGCCGGTGCGATCGTAGGAGCGGTACTCGCGCCATGGCTCATCGACAGGGTTCCGGCCGGCCCGTTGTTCTTGTCGATCGGCGTGACCTGGACGATCGGCTTCTGCGTGCTGGCGACCCGGCCTGCCGTACCAGCGGTATGCCTGGCACTCATGGTTCTGATGCTGTTCCCGCCGGCAGCGGTGATCGCGCTGGAAAGGGTTGTCTTCATGCGGTGTCCCCGCGAGATCCTGGGCCGGGTGAATACCGCGATCGGCACGGGGATCATGGGCTTGGCCAGCCTGGGGCCGCTGCTCGTCGGCGTGGCCATCGAGAGAGCCGGGGTAACGCGGGCCTGGCTGTTGCTGGCCGGTCTTGCCCTTTCCGCCGTGGTCCTGACCGGGCGCCCGCTGCTGCGACCGCTCGCACTGGTTGCCGAGGCGACCAGCCCCATGGCGCACGTCGCGCCGGATACCCGGCGCGCCAGGTCTGCTGAAAGCGGTCGTCCGGGTGGCCGTGCCGAACGGAGGGGAACGCGCGCCGAGGTACTGGCACACGTCGATGAGGCGGGCCGCCGGTGAGCCGAAACGCCGCATGCGGGGGTCTGATCGGGTGAGAGCTACCGCCAGGGTGCGGACAGCATCCTGGTTAGGCTGATCCTGACACGCTCGGAGCAATCCTCGTCGGGGTCGCGCGCACAGGCCGGACTTCCTGATTGCGCCAATCACTGAGGAGGCCTGTCCTGTCCGGTGTCGAGGATCCGTTACCGCGGAGTGCGTCCCGGCCCCAGGCTCGGCCGGGCGTCAACTTCCTCGACGTCTGGGTGCTGTCGGTGCCCGAGGTGCGGCTGGACCGGACGGACCTGTCGGTGCTGGACGAGCAGGAACGACAGCGGGCCGCCCGGTTCGTCCGGCCCCGTGACCGGCACAGCTACCTGTCGGCGCACCTCGCGCTGCGTCACCTGCTGGGCCGACAGTTGGACGTCGCACCCCGGCAGGTCAGCTTCGCGCGGGAGGCCTGCCCGCTCTGCGGCGAGCCGCACGGCCGCCCCCGCGTGGCCGGCGCCGATCCGGGGGTGCACTTCTCGCTGTCCCACAGCGGTGAGCTGGTGCTGCTCGGCCTCGCCGGCGCGCCGGTCGGGGTGGACGTCGAGGAGCTGCCGGACGAGCAGGTGGTGGTGGACCTGAGTGGCCGGCTGCATCCGGCCGAGCAGTCCGAGATCGCCGCCGCCGAGCAGCCGCGGCTGGCCTTCGCCCGGGTGTGGACGCGCAAGGAGGCCTACCTCAAGGGGATCGGCACCGGGCTGGCACGCAGCGTGGCCGCCGACTACCTCGGTGCTGCCGGGCTGGCTCCGTTGCCGTCCGGCTGGAGCGTGCGGGACGTGCCGGTGCCGGGCGGCCATGCCGCCGCGGCGGCGGTGCTGGGCGCGGCGCTCGACACCCGGGTAAGGGAGCTGGCACCGGAAACCCTCGAAGCCGGCTGACGGCCAACCGGCCAGTTGGCCGGCTAGCGCGGTGCGACGACCGGCAGACCGTAGTCGGCCGCCGCGTCGGCCAGCCGGTGGTCGTAGCTGAGCAGCACCTGCAGATCGGCGAGCTCGGCAGCCGAGCCGAGGTGCAGGGCGTCCAGGGTGCGCAGCTCGGCGGGCGGCAGCTGGCCGGCCAGTGCCAGGGCCGCCGGGGTCAGCGACAGCCGGTCGATCCGGCCCAGCAGCAAGGTGGCGGTGTCGACGGCCTGCTGGCTCACCCGGGCCGCCAGCCGGCGCAGTTCCACCACCCCGACCGAGTTGGTCACCAGCCGGGCGTTCTGCTCCGACAGCCAGGCGCGCAGGGCCGGCGTCTCGGCCTCGGCGACCACCAGCTTGGCCAGCGCCGAGGTGTCGGCGTAGATCACCGGTCGTCCTGCGCCTCGGCCAGCAGCTGCTCGGTGCTGGGGGTGCCGGCCGGAGCCGTGACCGGCTCGATGTCGAGCGGGTCACCGCGCCCGGGTTGCAGCTCGCCGCTGGCGATCAGGTCGGAGCGGCTGGCGCGCTGATCGCCGATGGGCGTCAGCTTGGCCACCGGCGTGCCGTGGTTGGTGATCCGGATCGTCACCCCGGTGGCCACTCGCTGCAGCAGCGCGCTGGCCTGCTGGCGCAGCTCGCGCACGCCGACTTCTTCTTCCATGTAGCACAAAGTAGCACATGAGGCTGTGACCAGGTCAGCGCGCCAGATACGGCCGCCCGGCGCAACCGGCCGCAGGCGAAACGTAGGCTGGTCGCATGGCATGGAACGCGACCCGCAAGGCCGAGCTGGCTGACAAGATCGCCGCCGGTGAGCGGCTGACCCGGCAGGACGGCGAGGACCTCTACGACTGCGACGACCTCGCCTGGCTGGGTGCGCAGGCACACGGGGTGCGGACCGCCAAGAACGGCGACGCGGTGTACTTCAACGTCAACCGCCACCTCAACCTGACCAACGTCTGCCGGGCCTCGTGCGCGTACTGCTCCTTCGAGCGCAAGCCCGGCGCCAAGGACGCCTACACCATGCGGGTCGAGGAAGCCGTCGAGCTGGCGCTGGCCATGAAGGACGACGGCCTGACCGAGCTGCACATCGTCAACGGCCTGCACCCGACGCTGCCGTGGAAGTACTACCCGCGGGTGCTGCGCGAGCTCAAGGCGGTGCTGCCCGGCGTCGCGCTCAAGGCGTTCACCGCCACCGAGGTGCATTACTTCGAGGAGATCTCGGGTTTGCCGGCCACCGAGATCCTGGACGAGCTGATCGATGCCGGGCCTGGAGTCGCTCACCGGCGGCGGCGCCGAGATCTTCGACTGGGAGGTCCGCAAGCAGATCGTGGACCACGACACCCACTGGGAGGACTGGTCGCGGATCCACCGGCTGGCCCACTCCAAGGGGCTCCGGACGCCGGCCACCATGCTCTACGGCCACATCGAGGAACCGCGGCACCGGGTCGACCACGTGCTGCGGCTGCGCGAGTTGCAGGACGAGACCGGTGGTTTTCAGGTGTTCATCCCGCTGCGGTTCCACAACGACAACAACCGGCTCTCGCACCTGCGGATGGCCGCCCCCGCCGACGTGCTCAAGACCTTCGCGGTGTCGCGGCTGATGCTCGACAACTTCCCGCACGTCAAGGTCTTCTGGGTGATGCACGGCCTGTCCACCTCGCAGCTGGCGCTGAACTACGGTGCCGACGACATGGACGGCTCGGTGGTCGAGTACAAGATCACCCACGACGCGGACGGTTTCGGCACCCCGGACAAGCTGACCCGCGACGACCTGCTGGCCCTGATCCGCGACGCCGGCTTCCAGCCGAAGGAGCGCAACACCCGCTACGAGGTGATCCGGGAGTACGAGCCGCCGGTCCCGCTGGCCGAGCGCCGGGCCGAGCCCCAGGCCGTCTGGGCCTGAGCCGCCGCATGAGCGAGAGCTGGATGACTATGAGCTCGCAGGGCGATCCGCCGGCGCCCGGCAGGTTCGACGCCGGACGCCCGAGTCCCGGCCAGACGCTGGGCGCAATGTGGCTGTACACGGTGCTGCGGTTCGGGCTGTTCCTGGCGCTGTGGGGGCTGCTCTGGCTGGCCCGGGTGCCCGGGCTGCTGGCCGCCACCATCGCGCTGGTGCTGTCGATCCCGCTGTCCTACATCCTGCTGCGCAAGCAGCGGGCGAAGCTGGCCGCCAACCTCGAGGCCCGGGTGACCGCCCGCCAGACGCACCGGCACACCCTGGACGCCCGGTTGGCCGGCGCGAACCCCGGCGAGGACGACGAGGCTGCCGGCGAGAGCGCCGTGGCCGCGGATCCGGGCCCTCGCCCGGCCCGGCCGAAACGCCGTTCCGGCGGGTCAGCCGAGCAGTAGCCCGCGGGCCTCGGCGACCGCCTGCCGGTTGCCGGCCAGGTGCCAGCGATGCCCGCGATGCTCCAGGACGTCGACGGTGCCACCGGCTCCGAGCACCAGCGCGGCACCGGGCAGCCAGTCCCAGTCCAGGGTGTCCAGCTGCGCCCACAGGCCCAGCCGGCCACCGGCCACCGCGGCCAGTTCCAGCGATCCCGAGCCGAGCATCCGCACGGTCGCCGCGCCGCGCAGCACCGTCAGCAGCGGTTCCCGGGCGCCGGCGTCCGGCAGCGTGGTCGGATGCAGGTAGCTGGCCAGCGACAGCCGGGCCAGCGGGATGTCGGTCAGGGGCGCGCACCGGCACCCCGTTGCAGCTGGTCGGGTGGTCCGGGCCGCCCAGCCACAGCTCGTCGGCCGCCGGGCCGTAGACCGCGCCGAGCACCGGCTCGCGAGCGCCGTCCGGCCGGTGCTCGGCCAGCGCCATCGCCGAGCACCAGTACGGCAACCCGGACAGGAAGTTGTAGGTGCCGTCCACCGGGTCGATGTACCAGGTACGGCCGTGCTCGCCGGCGTGCGCGGCGCCCTCCTCGCCGACCAGCCCGTCGCCGGGACGGGCCGCCCGCAGCGCCCGCACGATGAGTTCCTCGGCGGCGTGGTCGGCGTCGGAGACGACGTCGGACACCGACTCCTTGTGGTGGGTCTCCAGTCCCTGGCGCAGCATCCGGTCCGCCAACAGGCCGGCCTGCCGCACCAGCTCACCGGCCAGCTGAAGATCGTCGGTCACCGTCGCCCTCGTTCTCCCCAACTGCCCACCCGGCCGTCCCGGAGCCTAACCGCCGGCCGGTCCGGCAGCCCGCGCCGCGTAGCCTCGGGGTGTGACAGTGCCGTCCAACGCCAGGCCGCGGGTCGGCCACATCCAGTTCCTGAACTGCCTGCCGATCTACTGGGGCCTGGTGCGTTCCGGGGCGTTGCTGGACCTGGAGCTGACCAAGGACACCCCCGACAACCTCAACCAGCTGTTGGTCCGCGGTGAGCTCGACATCGGGCCGATCTCGCTGGTGGAGTACCTGCGGCACGCCGACGAGCTGCTGCTGCTGCCCGACATCGCGGTCGGCTCGGACGGCCCGGTGCTGTCGGTGGACCTGGTCTCGCAGCGCCCGCTGGCCGAGCTCGACGGCCGGCCGGTGGCGCTCGGCTCGACCTCGCGCACCTCGGTGCTGCTGGCCCAGCTGTGGCTGCGCGAGGTGCACGGGGTGGAGCCGCGGTACTTCAGCTGCCCGCCGGACCTGACCGCGATGATGCTGGAGGCCGACGCGGCGGTGGTGATCGGCGACGTGGCGCTGCGAGCGACCTACGAGGGGGCCAGCAAGGGCCTGGACGTCCACGACCTGGGCCAGGCCTGGCGGTCCTGGACGGGGCTGCCGATGGTGTTCGCGGTCTGGGCGGTCCGGCGCGGGTTCGCCGCCGAGAATCCCGGCCTGGTCAAGGACGTGCACGCCGCCTTCGTCGCCAGCCGGGACTCCGCGCTGGCCCATGTGGATGAGGTGGCTGCCCAGGCCGCCCGGTGGGAGGTCTTCGACGCGCCCACCCTGGCCCACTACTTCCAGACGCTGGACTTCTCCCTCGGCGAGCGTCAGCTGGCCGGGCTCACCGAGTTCGCCCGCCGGGCTGCGGCGGTGGGCGCGATCGCCGGGCCGGTGACGCCGGAATTCGCCCCGGTCTGACCAGAGCCCGGCGGCGCCGACCGAAGAATCCGACGGCGTAATCGGCCACCGGTCAGGCCGGAGAGTGACGGAGTCCCGTGCGCGGGGCAAGCAGGACTCCGCCACTCTCCGCGGGGTAGCAGCAAGACGGGACTAGCTGCCGGAACGCCCGCCCAGGGTCGTCTGCGGGGATGGTTCAGCGATATGACTCAGCGTAGTGCTCTGGTGGAATTTCGGTAGTTGTTTCCTCACCGAATCCGCATCTGCCCTCCGCGTCAGCCAGGCTGGGATCGGCTTCGGCAGCCGGCTGACCCCGGCTGCTTGAATGGACCGGCCGGCGCCGACGTCGACGGACCGGCCGGCGCCGGCGTGCGGCATCGAGCGGAGGCTGGTCATGACCGAACCCACCATGGACCCGGAGCTGGCGGACTGGCTGGCGGCCACGCCGCTGGAGGCCGACGAGGACGCCACCATCGAGGAGTCCCGGGAGATCTCCGGCCGGGCGCACCTGCTGGCCGGCCAGCGGCTGAACCCGGCGCTGATCCCGGCCTCGGAGGTCGACCACGTCATCGACGGTCCCGCGGGCCCGCTACCGGTCCGGGTGCTGCGGCCGGCGGGTGCCGGGCCTGCGACCGGCCGGCCCACCGCGGTCTACTTCCACGGCGGTGGCTGGATCGCCGGCACCATCGACACCCACCTGCACCATGCCCGCCGGATCTGCACCCAGGCCGACGTGGTGGTGGTCTCGGTCGGCTACCGGCTGGCGCCCGAGCACCCGTTCCCGGCCGCCTTCGAAGACGCGGTTGCCGCCACCGACTGGGTGGCGGCGCACACCGGGGAGCTCGGCGGCGAGTCCGGCACGCTGATCCTGGCCGGCGACAGCGCCGGTGGCCAGCTCGCCGCCTCGGTGGCGATCGCCCGTCGCGACGCCGGCCAGCCGGTGGCCGCCCAGCTGCTGCTCTACCCGGTCACCGACGTCTCCGGCCGGTACGCCGACCCCGAGGTCAACGCCCGGTACATGTCGCGGCGCACCGTCGGTCCCGGGTACGGGCTGACCATGCCGGGCATGGTCACCTTCGCGACCACCTACGTCGACGAGGAGTCCTCGACGGACTGGCGGGTCTCGCCGATGCGGGCGGCCGACCTGACCGGGGTCGCCCCGGCGGTGATCCACACCGCCACCCTGGACGTGCTGCGCACCGAGGGGAACTTCTACGGCGACGCGCTGCGCCGGGCCGGCGTCCGGGTGATCAGCCGCGAGTGGCCCACCCTGAACCACTCCTACTTCGGCTTCGGCGGGGTGTCGGCGGTCGCCGACAGCGCGGCGGCCCAGGCGGCCGAGGACCTGCGGGCGGTGCTGGCCGGCGGCGGCAGCTAGCGCGCCCCACCGGTTATCTGCGCGGCCGGCCCGGTGCCGCACACTGTGGCACGTGAGTACTCCGACCGAACTGCTCGACGCCTACCACCGGCAGGTCCGTGGCGTGCTGCCCAGTACCCAGCCCGAGGGGGTGGTGGTGGACCGGGACGGCCCGCTGCAGCGGGTCAGTGGCGGCAAGCACTCGGGCTACGTCGAGTACCGCGACCTGGCGGGACTGTCCGGCCCGGCACTGGACGAGCTGATCGAGCGGGCCTGTGCCTACTTCGGCGGCCGGCGGGAGCGCTTCGAGTGGAAGACCCACTCCTACGACGAGCCGGCCGACCTGCCGTCCCGGCTGACCGCCGCCGGGTTCGTCCCCGGCGAGGTCGAGACGGTGGTGGTCGGGCTCGCCGAGCAGCTGACCGCCGAGCCGCGGCTGCCGGACGGGGTGGGCATCCGTCGGGTCAGCGAGGCCGCCGACTTCGACCGGATCGGGGCGCTGCACACCGAGATCTGGAGCGAGGACTGGACCTGGCTGGCCGCCGATCTCGCCGAGCGCCAGGCCGCCGCACCCGAGTCCATCGCGGTCTTCGCCGCCGAGGCCGGTCCGCAGATGATCAGCGTGGCCTGGCTGGTGCGTGACCCGCGCAGCGAGTTCGCCACCCTGTGGGGCGGCGCCACCCGGCCGGAATGGCGGGGCAAGGGCATCTACCGGGCGCTGGTGGCCCGGCGGGCCCGGTTCGCGGTCGAGCACCGGGGCGCGTTACCTGCAGGTGGACGCCTCCGACGACAGCGCCCCGATCCTGCAGCGGCTGGGGTTCGTGGCGGTGGCCACCACCACGCCGTACCTGTGGACACCGCCCGCGAGACGAGGCAGCCGGTGCAGCCGCCTCGGCAGGCGAGGCCGTCTACCCTGGACGGGTGACCGTTCCAGCGCCCAGCCCGCCGAGATCGCCGAACCTGTTGCAGCACGCCGCCGACGGCGGCCGGATCACGCCGGAGCAGGCGCTGCTGCTCTACACCGAGGCACCGCTGCACGCGCTCGGCGAGGCGGCCGACACGGTGCGCCGGCGCCGGTTCGGCGAGCTGGCCGGCATCGCGACCTACATCATCGACCGCAACATCAACTACACCAACGTCTGCCTGACCGCCTGCAAGTTCTGCGCCTTCTACCGCGCACCCGGGCACCGCGAGGGCTGGACGCACACCGACGCCGAGATCCTGCGCCGGTGTGCAGAGGCGGTGGAGCTCGGCGCCACCCAGATCATGTTGCAGGGCGGCCACTCGCCCGAGCTCGGCATCGAGTTCTACGAGCGGATCTTCGCCGCCATCAAGGCCGACCACCCGTCGCTGACCCTGCACTCGCTGGGCGCGTCGGAGGTGGTGCACATCGGCCGGGTGTCGGGCCTGGCGCACGACGAGGTGATCCGCCGGCTGCACGCGGCAGGGCTGGACTCCTTCGCCGGCGCCGGCGCGGAGATCCTGGTCGAGCCGGCCGCGTACCGCGATCGCGCCGCTCAAGGAGTCGGGCGAGACCTGGCTCGAGGTGATGGAGACCGCGCACCGGCTCGGCGTCGAGTCCACCGCCACCTTCATGATGGGCACCGGCGAGACCAACGCCGAGCGGATCGAGCACCTGCGGATGATCCGCGACGTGCAGGACCGCACCGGCGGGTTCCGCTCGTTCATCCCGTGGACCTACCAGCCGGAGAACAACCACCTCAAGGGACGCACCCAGGCGACGTCGCTGGAGTACCTGCGGATGGTCGCGCTGGCCCGGCTGTTCTTCGACAACGTCACCCACCTGCAGGGTTCGTGGCTGACCACCGGCAAGGACATCGGCCAGCTGACCCTGCACTTCGGCGCCGACGACCTCGGGTCGGTGATGCTGGAGGAGAACGTGGTGTCCTCGGCCGGCGCCCGGCACCGCTCCAACCGCACCGAGCTGATCGAGCTGATCCGCTCGGCCGGCCGGATCCCGGCGCAGCGCGACACCCTCTACCGCCACCTGGTGGTGCACACCGACCCGGCGAACGATCCGGTGGACGACCGGGTGCACTCGCACTTCGCCTCGACCGCGCTGAAGCTGCTGCCCACCGCTGACCGGGTCCCGGCCAGTTGAGTGTCGCTCACGCTGGCCGTCGCCGCCGGCCTCGGCTCGGCGCTGGCCTACGGCGCCGGGACGGCCGGGCAGCACGCGGCGGCCTACACCGGATCGGCTGACGCCGGCCGGCTGCTGGAGCTGCTGCGCAATCCGCGCTGGCTGCTGGCCTCCGCCGGCGACGTGGTCGGTGTCGTCCTGCAGGTACTGGCACTGGCCAACGGCGCGGTGGTGCTGGTGCAGCCGCTGCTGGTGCTCTCGCTGCCGGTCGCGGTGCTGCTGCGGTCCTCCTTCGGCGGCCCCCGGCCGTCCGCCGCCGACGCGCTCAGCTGCGCCGGCCTGGTCGGCGGCCTGGCGCTGTTCTTCGTCCTGCTCGGTGAGCCCGGCCGCGGCCGGGTGATCGGCGCGTCGGCCACGGCCTGGACCGCGACCGCCGCCCTCGCCTGCGGGGCCCTGGCGATCGCGGCGGTGCGGCACCGCCCACCGGTGCCGCGGGCGGTGGCCTTCGGGGTGGTGGCCGGTTGCTGGTTCGGCGTGGTCAGCGTCCTGATCGAGGCGGTCTCCTCGGTCTGGGAAGGTGCCGGCCTGGCCGGTTTCGGCCGGGCGGCGGGGCTGGTGCCGCTGGTCGCGGTCGTGGTGCTGGCCGCCGGTGGTTACCTGCTGGTGCAGGTCGGATTCCAGCTGGGACCGCTCGGTGCCAGCTTCCCGGCCAACCTGATCCTCGATCCGGTGGTGGCCGTGGTGCTGGGTGCCGCCCTGCTGGGCGAGCACGTCCGGCTCGGGCCGGGCCGGCTGCTGGGTTACCTGGTGTGCGTGGCGCTCCTCGCCTGGCCGGCCGTCCGGCTGGCCGCGCCATCGCCGGTCACCGGCACGGTGACCGGCGATGCCTCATCAGGACTACCTGCTTAGGTGCCCATCCGTGATCCAGCGCAGGACGGTTCGACTATTGCCATACCGCTGTCCAACCAGCCAACAACCGCTCCTTCCTACCGTGTTGGCAGCTAGCAGCGATCGCGCTAGGAGGACGCCATGCTGACCGCCGATAGCCTTCACACGGAGGCGCCGGAGCGATTGATCCGCGGTGCCGACCATTGGTGGTTCCTCGGTCCCGGCGGCACTGCGAAGATAGGCGCGGCGCACCTGGACGGTGCGGGCAACCTGATGGCGTCAGCGAAGGCCCGACTGCGCGAGGCCGGCCTCTACCAGCACAAGGCGTACCAGGTCTATGCGGTGACGGTGCTTACCAGCACCGACTGCAACCTCGGCTGCGGATACTGCTTTCAGAACACCGGCCAGGACCCACATGGCGGCAA
Organism: uncultured Actinomycetota bacterium; assembly: GCA_963796905.1. Taxonomy (GTDB): domain Bacteria; phylum Actinomycetota; class Actinomycetes; order Mycobacteriales; family Jatrophihabitantaceae; genus Jatrophihabitans_A. The sequence continues at coordinate 174,685 of CAWCNK010000008.1, forward strand.
CCGGCCACCCCGGATCGAGCACGCCCGGTTGACCTCGTCGGCGATCGACCGAGTGCTGGGCTTTGTCGGCAGGCAGATGGCGGTCGCCAAAATGGAGAAGCTGTCCGTCATGTTGTTCGGCGGTGAACCCCTGCTGAACTTCAAGGGCAGCCGGGAGCTGTTGAGCCGTGCTGCCGATTACGGGCTGGTCTCGGCCAGCATGATCTCCAACGGTGTGCTGCTCACCCCGCTGGTGGCTCGGGAACTGGCCGAGCACGGGCTGAAGTCCGTGCAGATCACCTTCGACGGCGACCGGGCCGATCACGACCTCATCCGGGTCCGTCGCTCCGGCGGTGGCACCTTCGATGCGATCGTCGACAACATTGTGCGCGCATCAGCCGTGACTTCGCTGCGCTGGGATTTGCGGGTGAACGTCTCTCACCACAATCACACCAGCATGCCGGACTTGATCGAGCGACTGGCTGACCGGCTGGACGTTTCGAAGTGTCGGATCTATTTCGCTCGGGTGGGCGATGTCGGGATCGGCTATGCCAACGAACTGCTGCACAGTGGGCAGTTGGCTGCGGATTTCATCAGCTGGAACCGGCGTGCGATCGAACTCGGCTTCGGGGTGAATTGGCCTGCGGCGAAAGCAGCTTGCAAGATGTGCTCGTACAAGAACGGCCAGTACGGCGCGGTGATCAATCCCGACGGCACACTGTACAGCTGTTGGGAAACCTCCGGACGTCCCGGATTCGAGGTTGGCTCGGTGAGCGATGGCTATCTGCCAACCGGTGAAACCGGTGAGCGTTGGCTGACCTGCATGGACAAGTACCAGTACACCGACGACATGGCGGCCTTGACGCACTTCCAGGATGATGTCGATGCCGCGCTCCTCGACGACCTGCGGGCGGCCGGTAAATTGTGAGTGACGAAAGTGACGAGGCTTGTCACTTGCACGCTCGTCCCTTCGACGTCGCGGCCTGATCCGGGTCCGCTCCGGTTAGCGTCGTCGCGCTGAAACCTCGCTCCGGTTCAGATGACGCTGGCGAGTCAATGTTATCCGATCAGCTCTGGCTCAGCTAGATCCGATCGAAGTGCCGCATGGACGTAGCGAGCGGACGCGGTCACCCCGTCGGCCAACCGCAGCTGAGCACCCAGGGCAGCGCTCGTGCGCGCTAGGGCATCATCCTGCCGGGCGGCATTCAGAGCACGCTGAAGTGCGACCGGCTCGTCGTCCTCAGGAAGCCGTACGCCGACCCCGACGCGGACGCAGGCGGCGGTGAGCGCCGGCTGTTCGGATCCGGCCGGTGCCATGACCAGTGATCGTCCAGCCGAAAGCGCGGCCAGGGTTGGGGCGCTGGTGCCGTTGGTGAGCACCAGCACACTGCGCTCGACCAGCGGTGCCAGCCACGGCTTGCGGACCACCGTGAGATCCGCGTCCGGCGCTGGCTCGGGATCACCGGACCTGCCGACTTCGACCAGCGCCTGGAACGGGCCACCGGTAAAGGCGGCATTCAACCGTGGCCACAAACCCTGGCCGCCGAAAGCTCGGCCCAAGTGGACGTAGACGGTGGGCTTGCCGGTCAGCTCCAGCTGCTCGGTGATGCTGGACAGTTCGGACGGATCAGCCGCTGGTTCCCAATGGCATTCGCCGATGTGCCAGGTTAATGGCGGCAACTCGGCTGCGGGCGGTTCCAAGCAGCGATCACCACGAAGTAGCAGGCCGGCGCCGTGCAGCGGTGTTTCCGGGTAGTGGTCGCGACGCGATGGCAGCCCGACCCGGTCACGGGCGGATCGGTACTGCTTGAGTAACTGTTCGCTGCGCCAGCGCCGCCAGGGTTGGTTGAGGTCGGTCTCAGCCCAGTTGCCGTAGTTCCAGACATGCGCTGCGAGGCCGAGCACAACGATCGGCAGGTCGAGCACTTCGGCTGCGAGCAAACTGCCCAGACTGAGCACCGAGGTGAGCAGGACGTCCGGTGAGAGGTCACCAGCGGCCAGCAGTACTTGTCGGAATTGGGCTTCGGCGTCGAGGAACCATCGCTGCACCGAGAACCCGCTGCTGCCGGTCAGTGACGAACAAGGGTAGAAATTCAAGCCAGCCTCAGAAGTGACCCATTCGGCGCTGGCCCGGCCCAGCACCGTGACCTGATCGCCGAGCTGGTGTAGCCGCCGGCCGACGGCGAGCGTGGGGTAGAGGTAGCCAGGATCGCTGAGCGGGCACAGCAGGATCTTCACTCGATCGCCTCGATATGCGGGCCGGAGCGCATGCCGGCGGAGAAATGGTAGTGGAACCAAGCTAAATGCCTCCGGTTATTGATTGGTATGGCCATGGCTGGCTGCGCAGAATCGACAGCGCGCTTCGCGACCCGTTGGCTGCCCGGGCGCATATTCCGCAATGGCCCGAAGGTCTTATGGATTCGGGGCCGACCCGGGCGGTAGAACTGCCTGCATCGGCTTTAGCCGGTTCCGCTCAAGTGCCGGACACACGATCCGACGCATCATCAGAAGGAGATCACCATGCCCGAGAACGAAGACCAGACCCCTGTCGAAGACGACTTCGAGGTCGTCGCCCACAGCGCTGACGAAGAAGAGGCTGCTGGCTGCATCGTTAACCACGCCAACCAGCTGTGACGCCCGGCCGCACGCATGATTCTGGTTTTTACAAGAAACTAGAACCATGCGTGCGGCAGCGCCGGCCGCTCGTTGGCACCGTTCAGGTAGTCCTGCATACATGTGATGAGGTAGGCATACATGCCGACGCGCACGGATTACCCGGATACACCGCGCGAGGAAGTGGTGCGGCATCTGTCCGGGCGCCAGATCAACGATCCGTACCACTGGCTGGAGGATCCGGAACACTTTCGGACAGTGCGATGGGCCGCCGAACAGGAGACCCTCTACCGGTCCGAGCGGGCGGTATGGTCCCAAACGGCTGACTGGGAAGCGAAGCTAGCGGCATTGGTGGCCGTCGATCGCGTTCTGACACCGAAGGTTCGTGGTAGCAGGTTCTTCATGGAGCGGTGGGGTGCCAACAAGGATCACCCCGTCCTTCACGTCCGAGAAGGTGGCGTCGAGCGGCCACTGCTGGACGTGCACGCTCTGGATCCGACCGGTCGCACGGTGCTCGACGGCTGGCAACCCTCGGTCGAGGGTGACCGGCTTACCTACCAGATTTCCCGAGACGGAACCGAAGAGTCGGTTCTATGGGTGCTCGACGTAGTTACCGGGCTGATTATCGACGGCCCCATTGACCGAGTCCGACGTACCTCGATCAGCTGGCTTCCCGGCGGGAAGGCTTTCTACTACACCCGCCTCCTGCCCTCGGACCCCCATCCTGGCGAGAAGAGTTATTACCGCCGGGTTTACCTTCACGAAATCGGCCGAGATCAGCGCTGCGATGCTCTGGTTTTCGGCGAGGGGCGGCCCAAAACCCAGTTCTACAGCGTGTCGGTCAGCTCCGACGGCCGCTGGCTCACCATCACGGCTACCGCGGGAACCTCAACCGGCACGGACGTCTATCTGGCTGACCTGTCCGAAGGGTCGCTGAGTGAGCCGCGCCTGCGACCGATTCAGGAAGGCGGGCAGGCGCGCACCCGGTTGCACATCTTGCCCGGTACGCAGCCGGACGGCACCGCTTGGCTGCGCACCGACCGGGATGCCCCTCGGCGCCGCGTCGTAACGTGCAGTCCGGCAGGCATTGAGGTCGATGCCTGGCGCACGCTCATAGCCGAGCGCCCCGACGCGGTGTTGGACGACTTCGCCATCCTCAACGGTCCACAACTTGCACGTCCCGTCGCCGTGGTCGCGTGGCTCCGCCACGCTACCTCGGTAGTCACCATTCACGACCTCGCCACCGGTCGCGAAATCGGCACCATCGCGCTGCCCGGTCTAGGAACCGTCGGGGGTTTCTCGACACGGCCAGGACCAGACCACCAGGTGTGGTTCTCCTATACTGACTACGCAACGCCGGCTCAGGTTCTGCACTACGACGCACGTACCAATCAGCTTCGACCCTGGCCCGATACCTTCATGGGGGACAACCGTCCACTGAAGCTCAGCCTGGAGACCTATCAGTCTTCGGACGGTACGGCCGTTCGGATGTTCGTGGTCTCACGCACCGGTCATCCCGACAGCCCGCGGCCGACCATTCTCACGGGATACGGCGGTTTCGGCGTGTCGATGTCGCCGGCATTTTCGGCCAAGATCGTTGCCTGGGTCGAGGCCGGCGGGGTCTACGCCACCGCGTGCCTACGTGGTGGCGGCGAAGAGGGCGAGCAGTGGCACCGGGCGGGCCGGGCGGCGAGCAAGCAGAACACCTTCGACGACTTCGACGCTGCTGCCGATCACCTGGTGAAGGCCGGTTGGACCAGCCCGGGGCAGTTGGGCATCATGGGTGGCTCCAATGGTGGACTGCTGGTAGGCGTAGCGCTGACCCAGCATCCTGAAAAATACGCAGCTGCCGTATGCATGTCCCCGTTGCTGGACATGGCCAGATATGAATCGTTCGGGCTCGGGCCGAGCTGGATGCCCGAGTACGGTAGTGCCAACGATCCGGCGCTTCTATCGATCCTGCTGTCCTATTCTCCCTACCATCACGTCAGTTCGGGTACGGCCTACCCGCCGACCCTCTTCACAGTGGCCGAGAATGACACCCGGGTGGATCCCCTGCATGCGCGCAAGATGTGCGCAGCGCTGCAGTACGCCTCGTCGGGAGGGCCGGTGCTGTTCCGCTCAGAGCAAGGGGTCGGCCATGGCTCCCGTGCTGTTTCGTTGGCGATAGCGCTGCAGGCGGACTGCCTCGCCTTTCTCGCGACCCAGCTCGGACTGAGCGTTTCGTAAGGGAGGCCTGAATGGTCGGCCCGGTGGCCCGAAAGTCGCCTAGACAGCTGGAACCGCTGGAAGAGAGACTGATGCCACTGTTCTTAGTCAACATTGCAATTCCTTAGCCTGAGGTGATCATGGTGAGTGCACCTACCGTTCAACCCAAATCTGTCACGGCGTCGAATCGAGGCGGGGTCACGTCGAACCCGTTGTCCGACGGTCGGCGCGGGGAGTCCAGCGAGATTTCTTCTGTAGATGTAGTCCGGGACGTGGAGCGATTGGCGGCCGGGACTACACACTGGATGAGCGCCAATGTGGGTTACTTGGATCCGTCGTATCCAGGGCTGCCGGTGACACCGAAGGTGAAAGCGGGTTTGGAACTCGGCCTGCTGTGCCGGTTGTGGACAAGATGGCGGCCGGACGATGAGAACCTGGCGAGCGTGACCGCCGCAGTCCATCGGATCTGGCAAGACCCGAACTTTCCGGTTGACCTCACCGCCTCACCCGAGTACTTCCAGCCATACGCGCTTATCTATGGTGCGCTCGCACCACCTGGGGTGGACGGATTTCACCGGGCCACACTCGCGCAACTGGCTCCAGACGGGCACCTGAAGCCCTACGGAAAGTCTCCTTACGTCCGCCTGGAGAACCGCTACTACGCGGACCTGGCCGGCCTTAACCACGAATTCGAGTCCTACCGCCAACTGTACGAAGCGAGCATCCTTGCCCATCCACCGGCAGGCCAGCCGACGGATATCGAGGCATACCGGATCACCCACACGGTGTTCCACCTCTCCGACTTCGGTGCCAGGGATATGGAATTGACCGCCGACGAGCGGAGCCGAGCGTGTCAGATCATCGACCGCATGACCGACCAATTCGTCGAGGTCGACTACTGGGACCTCATCGCGGAGTTAATTTTCTCCCAGGCTTGCCTGGAGATGGACCCGACCCGGACCAGGTCGGGCGTCGCCGCCATCTACAACCTGCTACGGGCTCAGACTCCCAGCGGCGCAATCCCTGGCCGCTACATCGCGCAACGGGTCGACGAGTCTGTACCGCAGGTCGAGTTCTTCCGCAAATCGTTCCACACCACACTCGTATCGGCACTCACCTCGATGATGATCCTTACTAAACTAGGCAGATGACGTGCTCGGAGACCGCCTCGCCTTGCGTCGGTGGCTCCATGGCGTTCTGATCAATCGTGAATATGCCCGACTGTGGTGCGGCCAAGCCGTCTCGACTATGGGCGACTTCGTCTTCAGTACCAGTCTGGTGCTGTGGGTTGCGACCGTGCTTGCCAGAGGAAAGCCTTGGGCGCCGGTCGCGGTCAGCGGCGTGATCCTGGCGATGGGTTCGGCAGTGCTGTTCGTTGGCCCGGTCGCCGGAGTTTTCGTCGATCGATGGAACCCCATCCGCACCATGCTGAATACCGAGGTCATCAGGGGCAGCCTGGTGGTACTGCTGATGCTCGTATCCTTCCTGCCGAGCGATGTTTTACCCGTGTGGATATGGCTGGCTCTGGTCTACCTGGTCGTGTTCGGACTCAATGCCACCGGCCAGTTCTTCGGGCCGTCTCGGTTCTCGATAATCCAACACATCGTGGTGGGTGAGGTCGATCGAGCACGAGCGGCAGGTATCGCCCAGGCGACGGCTGGGGTCGCCGCGATTCTCGGGCCTCCGCTCGCCGCGCCGCTGCTGTTCAGCATCGGATTGCAGTGGGCTCTGCTATTCAACGCGACGTCCTATGCGCTTTCCTTCGTCGCTATCCGTTCGGTAGGCCGGGATCTGGATATCGAGCGCAAGCCGTCCTCTGGACTGCGGCTGGATTTTCGAGCCGATTTCATGGCCGGCCTGCGCTTCTTCGCCGGCAACAGGTTTCTGCTGACACTGCTTGCCGTAGCAATGATAGGACAATGTGGGATGGGTGCCCTGAACGCGCTGAACGTGTTCTTCCTGAGCAGAAATCTGCACGCGCCGGCCCATCTGTATGGCTACCTCGGCACGGCCATGGGCGTTGGCGGAATCGTCGGGGCGCTGTTCGCCGGCAGGGTGGTGCGAAGGGTCGGAGCACGGGCCACTGCCTGGATCAGCCTGGTCGTGGGCGGTGTCCTGCTGATCGGGTACTCCCGCGCGACGACTTACGCTGGCGGCCTCGCTGTGCTCTTCCTGTTCATGGTTCCGATTACCATGCTCAACACCGCGATGGCCCCTCTGTTGCTCTCGTCCGCGCGGAAGGAGTACACCGGGCGAGTAATCGCAGTGTTCTACCCGGGCACGCAGCTGTCCTCGATGCTCGCCGCGCTGACGGCCGGATGGCTCGCCAGCTCGGTAATGCCGAACTTCTCTCGGTCGCTGGCAGGCGCACGGTTCGGGCCGATCGACTCAGTCTTTGCGGTGTCCGGCATGCTCATTCTGCTCGCCGGTGTCCTCGCGCGGTTTACCTTGTGCGAGCCAGCCGCCGAAACGGAGTCCGCGGCACCGCCGACGGATGCCGCTCAGGCGATCGCCTGATATACGGGCTGCAGCCGCGAGCGCCAGACCGGCACCGCTCGGACTGTCCGGTATGCCAGAACCGCAGTTCGGTCAAACCGTCGGTATACCGCGGAGTCCGAACATCGACCCATGATTCTCACTGCTGCTGCGGAAGCGGTCACCACGGCCGGCAATTGGGTGCAGGGATCCAGGCAGGCTGGGCGCATGAGGGGTCCAGGCTCTGTCAGCTGCCCCACCTGCGGATGCCGAGAGACCGCGCCGGCCGCTGCGGCGGCATTGGACGTCCTGCCTCCACCGATCGCCGCGGCGCTGGCGCTCATCCCAACGCTGACCGCGCGTGAGCTGGAGACCTTCGAGCTGCTCGGCCTCGGCTACGACAACCGGTCCATCGCCAAGGTGCTGGCGATCGGCGAACGGACCGCCAAGCGGCATATCACTGCCATTCTGGCAAAGCTCCAGCTCGAGTCGCGGCTACAAGCAGGGCTGACCGCAATGTTAGTGAAGTTCGACCCGGGCGGCGCGGCCAGCCGAGGACGTCGCGTGATCGACGGAGCCTCCGAACTGTGGTGGGGCTCCAGTGGCGCAGCAGGTCGGCGCGACAGCGTAAGCAACCGGGCACCAGGCAACCTGATCTGTGTCGCGTCCGGCGAATCGGTAGGTGTGATCGGCTGACCACGCTGCTTGGCAGCCTCGCACGGGTCTGAACGTCAGGTGGCCTTCGACGCCCGAATCCGGCCGGTGCGCGCTTGCGGGTAAGGCCTGGCTCCAGCTGCTCGACCGATCGGGGATACTCGGGGGCGATGACCAGAGCCACGCTTGCCAAGGAGCCCCACGACGTCGCCCGGATGTTCGACGGGGTGGCCAAACGCTACGACCGGACGAACACGGTGCTCTCCTTCGCCCAGGACCGCCGCTGGCGGCGCGCCACCCGGGACGCGCTGGGCCTGCTGCCGGGGGAGCGGGTGCTCGACGTCGCGGCCGGCACCGGCGTGTCGACCGCCGAGCTGGCGCGCTCGGGCGCCCACCCGGTGGCCAGCGACTTCTCCCTCGGCATGCTGCGGGCCGGCCACCGCCGCGCGGGTCGCCGGCAGCTGCCGTTCGTGGCCGCCGACGCCCTCCGGTTGCCGTTCGCCGACGGCGCCTTCGACGCGGTCACCATCTCCTTCGGGCTGCGCAACATCGCCGACGTGTCCGGCGCGCTGGCCGAGTTCGCGCGGGTGACCCGGCCGGGCGGGCGGCTGGTGGTGGCCGAGTTCTCCACCCCGGTGATCCCCGGCTTCCGCCAGCTCTACCTCAACTACCTGATGCGCGCGCTGCCCTGGGTGGCCCGCCGGGTCTCCAGCAACCCCGACGCCTACGTCTACCTGGCCGAGTCGATCCGCAGCTGGCCGGCCCAGCAGCAGCTGGCCTGGACCATCGCCACGTCCGGCTGGCAGGACGTGCACTACCGCAACCTGACCGGCGGGGTGGTGGCCCTGCACTGGGCACGCCGGCCGGACAGCTGACCGACCGGACGGCCCGAGCGGGGCATTTAATCGTTTGACTTGGTTGCGCCTTGCAGCTAATTTAGATGTGTGCAGCAAACATCTAATGCGCCTCCCGAGGTGGACCACCGCCAGACCGATCCCGATCCGGTCACCGTCGTCGAGCGCGAGTTCGGCACCCTGATGATGCACGTGATCCGGTACAAGCATCAGGTCAACGGCAACCGGCTGGACCGGATGGGCCTGATGGTGCTGGGCACCCTGGCCTACTGCGGCCCGTCCCGGTTGACCACGGTCGCCGAGCGGACCGGCCTGGACCCGTCCACCGTCTCGCGCCAGGTCGCGGACCTGGAGAAGGCGGGCATGCTGGCCCGCGACCCCGACCCGGAGGATCGGCGCGCCATCCTGCTGCGGGCCACCGCCGAGGGTGCGGCGATGCTCGACCGGCTGACTCGCGGCCGCCGCCGGCGGGTCGAGCGGCTGCTGTCGGACTGGCATCCCGACGACATCGTCATCTTCGGCCGGCTGCTCGGCCAGCTCAACGAGGCCACCGAGAAGTACGGCGACCAGAACGCACTCGAACTGGAACAGGAACTCAATCACCATGGCTGAACCCCGCACCGCCAGCGCAGTACCGGCCGGCACCGCCGTACCCGCCGGTCGCCTCTCCCACCAGCAGATCCTGCTGATCCTGTCCGGCCTGATGCTGGGAATGTTCCTGGCCTCGCTGGACCAGACCATCGTCTCGGCCGCGATGCGCACCATCGCCGACCGGCTCAACGGCCAGACCAACCAGGCCTGGGCCACCACCGCCTACCTGGTGACCTCGACGGTCTCCACCCCGCTGTACGGCAAGTTGAGCGACATGTACGGCCGCAAGAAGTTCTACCTGTTCGCGATCTCGATCTTCCTGGTCGGCTCGATGCTGTCCGGCATGGCGAACTCGATGGAGGAGCTGGCTGCCTTCCGGGCGGTGCAGGGCCTCGGCGCCGGTGGCCTGATGGCACTGGCCTTCGCGATCATCGGCGACATCGTCCCGCCGCGTGAGCGGGCCCGCTACCAGGGCTACTTCATGGCGGTGTTCGCGATCTCCTCGATCGCCGGCCCGGTGCTCGGCGGCCTGCTGGCCGGCCAGGACCGGCTGCTCGGCTTCGACGGCTGGCGCTGGGTCTTCTACGTCAACCTGCCGATCGGCATCGTCGCGCTGGCCGTGGTCAGCCGCTACCTCAACGTGCCGCAGCCTGCGCACCGAGCACCGGGTCGACTACCTCGGCGCCATCACCCTGGTGCTCGGCATCACCTCGCTGCTGCTGGTCGCCGAGCAGGGCCGTACCTGGGGCTGGGGTTCGGGCAAGTCGGTCACCTACTACGTCCTCGGCGCGGTGCTGCTGATCGCGTTCCTGATCATCGAGCGCCGGGTCGGCGACGAGGCGATCCTGCCGCTGAAGCTGTTCCGGTCCCCGGTCTTCAACGTGGCCTCGCTGATGAACTTCATCCTCGGCATGGGGATGTTCGGCGGCATCATCTGCCTGCCGCTGTACATGCAGATCGTCAAGGGCTTCAGCCCGACCGAGTCCGGCCTGTCGCTGCTGCCGATGATGGTGGGCGTCATGTCGGTGTCGATGACCAGCGGCATCATCACCTCCAAGACCGGCCGGTACAAGATCTTCCCGATCATCGGCACCGCGCTGCTGCTGGTGGCGCTGGTGGGCCTGTCCCGGATCAGCGCCCACACCGGCTACCTGGCACTGGTGCCGCTGATGCTGCTGCTGGGCGCCGGCCTGGGCTGCTGCATGCAGACCCTGGTGCTGGCCACCCAGAACGCGGTGCCGGCCTCCCAGATGGGGGTGGCGACCGCCTCGGCGGCCTTCTTCCGGTCGATGGGCGGCACCTTCGGGACCGCGGTGTTCCTCACCATCTTCTTCTCCGGTGCCGCCAACCACGTGCGCGAGAACGTCACCGCCGCCGCGCAGACGCCGCAGTTCCAGGCGGCGCTGCGGGACCCGGCCAACGGCGTGATCGCCCGTGCGCTGCGGTCGCTGGCGGGTGGCTCGACCAGCCAGCTGAACGACACCAGCTTCCTCAACCACGGTGCCCGGGTGCTGCGCGAGCCGTTCCTGTCCGGCTTCGCCCAAGGCATGGACCGGGTGTTCCTGGTCGCGGCGTTCGTGGTGCTGCCGGCCTTCGTGCTCAGCTTCTTCCTCAAGGAGGTCAAGCTGCGGACGGAGTCCGGGCTGGAGGCCCAGGCCGCCGAGCGGGCTGCCGCTGCCGCCGCGGTCGCGGGCAACCCCGCGCCGCAGGTGGACGAGAGCACCGCGCCGCTGCTGGTGCCGGCCCGGGCCGCGCAGGGCAGTGACCGGGGCGCGGCGGGCACCGAGAAGGGCAACCGCGCCGACTGAGGCTCACCACAGCCGCAGGACCTAATAGCGAACGCCGGCCCGGTCTGATGACTGGGCCGGCGTTTCGGCTGCCTTGGAGGGTCAGTACCGCTGCTATCGGCAGCCCGCCCCTCGAGTTGAGGGCGGGCGGGATATTTCTCGGGCCGGGTCGGTCAGTGCATTGGTCCGGGTCGGTCAGTGCATTGGTCCGGGTCGGTCAGTGCGGCCTGATTCGGGCCGGTCAGTGCACCGCGTCCGGGTTCTCGGCCAGCCGGCGCCGGCTGGCGAGGATCTCGGCCTCGGCCTCGGCCCGTCCCACCCAGGACGCGCCCTCCACGCTCTTGCCCGGCTCCAGGTCCTTGTAGACCTCGAAGAAATGCTGGATCTCCAGCCGGTCGAACTCGCCGAGGTGGTGGATGTCGCGCAGGTGCTCCAGCCGGGGGTCGTTGGCCGGCACGCACAGCACCTTGTCGTCGCCGCCCTTCTCGTCCGTCATCCGGAACATGCCGATCGCCCGGCACATCACCAGCACCCCGGGGAACAGCGGGTCGCCCTGTAACAGCACCAGCGCGTCCAGCGGGTCGCCGTCCTCGCCCAGGGTGTTCTCGATGTAGCCGTAGTCGGCCGGGTACTGGGTGGAGGTGAACAGCGTCCGGTCCAGCCGGATCCGGCCGCTGGCGTGGTCCACCTCGTACTTGTTGCGGCTGCCCTTGGGGATCTCTATCAGGACGTCGAACTCTTCCATGCCGGGCTCCTTTCGCGGGGCGGACCGCTGGTCAGCACCGCCGCCGGGACGCGCCGCCTGATGCCGATGCGCGATGGCCCTATTGTGGCCTACCGTGGCGCGCCCCAATACGAAGCCGGTCCTGGCGCTGGTCGTGCTGGCGCTGGTGCTCGCCGGCATCGGCTACCTCGGGGTGGGCACCGGACGTCAGCTCGCCGCCGACCGGTCCTTCCACCCGATCCGGGTGCCGTCGCCGACCGCCGCGCCGCCGGGGGTCGCCGCGCTGCTGGCCGCCGCCTCCACCGCCCCGACGCCGGCCCGGCCCGTCGGGAACCCGTTGGCACCGACCGCGGCCGGGGTGGCCGCGGCGCTGGCCGGCCCGCTCGGCGATCCGGAACTCGGGCCGTCGGTGGCCGGCCAGGTCTTCGACGCCCGCACCGGCACGATGCTGTTCGACCAGCGGTCGCAGGACGAGGTCGCGCCGGCCTCGACCGCCAAGCTGCTCACCGCCGCCGCCGTGCTGAGCGTGTACGCGCCGACCGACCGGTTCAGCACCCGGGTGGTGGCCGGCGCGGAGCCCGGCACCGTGGTGCTGGTCGGCGGTGGCGACCCGACGCTGTCGGCGGCGCCGGCCGGCCAGGCCACCCGGTACGCCGACGCGGCCCGGATCACCGACCTGGCCGCCCGGGTGCGGGCCGCCCTGCACGGCACGGCCGTCCAGCAGGTGCTCGTGGACGGCTCGGCGTTCACCGGCCCGGAAACCGCGCCCGGCTGGGGTTCGGAGGACACCCCGTCCTCGTACGCGAGCGTGATCACCGCGGCCATGGTCGACGCCGGCCGGGACCGGGCGGATGCCGACATCCGCTCCGCCACTCCGGACCTGGCGGCCGGCAACGCGCTGGCCGATGCCCTCGGTGGCGCGGCCGTGAGCCGGGGCAGCGCGCCGGCCGACGGGGCGGTGCTGGGCCAGGTGCACTCGGCGCCGGTCGACGTGCTGGTCGAGCAGATGATGCGATCGTCGGACAACGTGATCGCCGAGGTGCTGGCCCGGCAGATCGCGATCGCCACCCACCGGCCGGGCAGCTTCGCCGGCGCCACCGAGGCGATCCGGTCGGTGCTGGCCGAGGCCGGTGTCGACATCGGAACCGGCATGGTGGACGGCAGTGGCCTGTCGGTGCGGGACCGGATCCCGGCCGCCGCGCTGGCCGGCACCCTGCTGGCCACCCTGGGCAGTGAGCACCTGCGGCTGCGTCCACTGCTGAGCGGGCTGTCCATCGCCGGCTGGGACGGCACCCTGCTCGATGAGCAGCGGTTCAGCGGCCTGGCGGTGGTCGCGGCCGGCCGGGTCCGGGCCAAGACCGGCACGCTGACCGGGGTGTCCGGGATGGCGGGCCTGCTCACCGACGCCGACGGCCGGTTGCTGGTGTTCAGCTTCGTGGCCGACCAGGCCGGGTCCGAAGGTCCGAGCCGGGTCGCCGTCGACAACCTGGTGGCCGCATTGGTGCGCTGCGGCTGCCGCTGATCGCGCCGGTACCGTGAGGGGATGACGTCCCTGGTCGATTGGTCGGTTGCCGAACGCAGCGCCAAGGCGCTGGCTCCCCAGCCGCCGACGGTCACTCCTGGGCACGCCCGCGCCGTCGTCACCGAGCTGCGCCAGGCCACCGACCGGGCCGCCGACCTGGTCGCCGAGCTGACCCGGCTGACCGAACCCGCCGTCACCGCGGCCACCGTGGTGACCGACCGACCGGGCTGGATCGAGGCCAACGTCGCCAGCATGTCGACCGTGATGGACCCGCTGACCGAGAAGCTGGTCGCCAGCAAGCAACCGGGCCGGCTGACCTCTGCGGTCGGCGGCCGGGTGACCGGCGCCCAGGCCGGCGCGGTGCTGGCCTTCCTGTCGGGCAAGGTGCTCGGCCAGTACGAGTTCTTCTCCCGGCAGAACGGCCAGCTGCTGCTGGTGGCACCGAACCTGGTCGCGGTCGAGCGGTCGCTCGGGCTGGACCCGCGGGACTTCCGGCTCTGGGTCTGCGTGCACGAGGTGACCCACCGGGTGCAGTTCACCGCGGTGCCCTGGCTGCGCACCCACATGCTGGACGAGATCCAGGCGCTCACCGACGCCCTCGACCTGGACCCGGACGCGATCCGGGAGCGGCTCAAGGGTGCGCTGTCGGAGCTGACCAAGGCAGCGCGCGGTCACGGCGACGGCAACGGCCTGCTGGCCGCGCTCGCCTCGCCCGAGACCCGCGAGGTGATGGACCGGGTCACCGGGTTCATGTCGTTGATCGAGGGCCATGCCGAGTACGTGATGAACGCCGTGCCGGCCGAGGTGATCCCGTCCCAACCCGACATCGAGCGCAAGTTCGCCGACCGGCGCCGGCGCGGTGCCAACCCGCTGGACCGGCTGCTGCGCAGCCTGCTGGGCATGGACGCCAAGACCCGGCAGTACACCCAGGGCTCGCAGTTCGTCCGGTCGGTGGTGTCCCAGGTCGGGCTGGACGGTTTCAACGCGATCTGGACCTCGGCCGAGACGCTGCCGACCAAGGCCGAGATCACCGCTCCGGCGAGCTGGGTGAGCCGGGTGCACGGCTAGCGATGGGACCGCACCCGGCGGTCGCCGCCGTCCGGTTGGCGGTTCGCCGGGCGCTGGCCGGCCAGCGGGGCGACGCCCCGGCGGTGGTGGCCTGCTCGGGCGGCGCGGACTCGGTGGCGCTGGCGGCGGCGCTGGCCTTCGAGAGTTCCCGGACCCACCGGCCGGCCGGCCTGGTCTGCGTGGACCACGGCCTGCAGACAGGCTCGGCCGCGGTGGCCGAGCGGGTGGCGGTGCTCGGTTACGAGCTGGGACTCGACCCGGTGCAGGTGCTCACGGTCGAGGTCGCGTCCGGCGGCAGTCCGGAGGCCGCGGCCCGGACGGCGCGGTACGCGGCCCTGCAGCCGTTCGCCGACCGGGGTCCGGTGCTGCTCGGGCACACCGCCGACGACCAGGCAGAGACGGTGCTGCTGGGCCTGGGCCGCGGCTCCGGACCACGCTCGATCGCCGGCATGCGGGCCGAGCAGGCCGGCTACCTGCGGCCGTTGCTGGCGTTGCGCCGCTCGCACACCGAGGCCGCCTGCGCCACGCTCGGGCTGCCGGTCTGGCACGACCCGCACAACCGCGACCCACGCTTCCGGCGGGTCCGGGTGCGCCGGGAGGTGCTGCCGTTGCTGGAGGAGGTGCTGGCCGGCGGGGTCACCGAGGCGCTGGCCCGCACCGCCGAGCAGCTACAGGCCGACCTGGACACCCTCGACCTGCTCGCCGAGCGAGCGCTGTCGGCCGCGACGGTTCCGGCCGGGGGCGGCGTGCGTGCCGAGGCGCTTGCCGAGCAGCCGGACGGCATCCTCGGCCGGGCGCTCAAGTCCTGGGCGCAGGGCCAGGGTGCCGGGCCGCTGGCCGCCGGCCACGTGGCCGAGCTGTGCCGGCTGGTGCGCGACTGGCGGGGCCAGGGACCGATCGACCTGCCGGGCGGATATCGCGCCGTACGGGCGTCTGGCACGCTAAGGCTCGTCCCACCCAGCTGCCCGCCGACCCCCGCCCCGCCGGCCGGTTGCCGGGCTGGCGATCCCGTCGGCAGCGCAGCAGAACCATCCGAGGAGTGAGAGTGTCCGTCCTGGACGACGACATCGAAGCGGTGGTGGTGTCCGCCGAGGACATCCGCACCAAGATCACCGAGCTGGCCGGCACCATCGACGCCGACTACGCCGACCGTGAGCCGCTGCTGGTCGGCGTGCTCAAGGGGGCGGTGATGTTCATGTCCGACCTGGCCCGCGCGCTCAGCCGGCCCTCGACCATGGAGTTCATGGCCTGCAGTTCCTACGGCTCGTCCACCACCTCGTCGGGGGTGGTGCGGATCCTCAAGGACCTCGACCGTGACATCACCGGCCGCGACATCCTGATCGTCGAGGACATCATCGACTCGGGCCTGACGCTGTCCTGGCTGTTGAAGAACCTGCAGGCCCGCAATCCCGCCTCGGTCGAGGTGGTGGCGTTACTGCGCAAGCCGGATGCCCTCAAGGTGCCGGTCGGCGTGAAATACGTGGGGTTCAACATCCCGAACGAGTTCGTGGTGGGCTACGGGCTGGACTACGCCGAGCGCTACCGGGACCTGCCCTACATCGGCCGCCTCAAGCCTTCCGTCTACGGCGGTTAGCCGCTCCGTAGGCAGTGATGCGGTCTACGGCGGGTAGCGAAGCTGCCCGCTCCGTAGACCAGTGAATCCGTCTACGGCGGTTAGCCGCTCGGTGACCTGAAATCGCTTCACGGTGCGATGCAGCGGTCCGGCGAGCGCCTCACATATCCTGGTGGGGCGGAACTACCGCGCTGCGCCCAGCGTTCGATAGACGCAGGCCCCGATGGCTGCGTGTACCGTCCGAAGCAGCATTTTCCGGCACCTTGATCAGGAGGACACGCCCGGTCGCACCGACCGGACGGACGCACTATGGATCGTAAGCGCCTCGTTCGCTCGCCGATACTCTGGATCGCCGTCGCGGTCATCCTGCTGTTCGCGCTGCCGCAGATGCTGTCCGGGGGCAGCTCCTACAAGAGTGTCAAGACCTCCGAGGCGCTGTCGCAGATCGCCTCGGGCAACGTCAAGACCGCGACCATCCACGACAAAGAACAGACCATCGACCTCGATCTGAAGTCGCCGTTCAACGGCAAGACCAAGATCAGCGCGTCCTACCCCAGCGATGCCAGCCTGACCATCTTCAACGAGGTCCGCGCCAAGGTGGGCGCGGACGGCCTGACCACCAAGATCAGCAAGGAGAACGCGCTCGTCAGCATCCTGCTGTCGCTGCTGCCGATCCTGCTGATCGCGTTCGTGCTGTTCTTCGTGATGTCCAACCTGCAGGGCGGCGGGTCGAAGGTGATGAGCTTCGGCCGCAGCAAGGCCAAGCTGGTCAGCAAGGACACCCCCAAGACCACCTTCGCCGACGTCGCCGGGGCCGACGAGGCGATCGAGGAACTGGAAGAGATCAAGGACTTCCTGTCCAACCCGGCCCGCTACCAGGCGATCGGCGCGAAGATCCCCAAGGGCGTGCTGCTCTACGGCCCGCCCGGCACCGGCAAGACGCTGCTGGCCCGCGCGGTGGCCGGCGAGGCGGGCGTGCCGTTCTACTCCATCTCCGGCTCGGACTTCGTCGAGATGTTCGTCGGCGTCGGTGCCTCCCGGGTGCGGGACCTGTTCGAGCAGGCCAAGTCCAACGCGCCGGCGATCGTGTTCGTCGACGAGATCGACGCCGTCGGCCGGCACCGGGGTGCTGGCATGGGTGGCGGCCACGACGAGCGCGAGCAGACCCTCAACCAGTTGCTGGTCGAGATGGACGGCTTCGACGTCAAGGGCACCGTGATCCTGATCGCGGCCACCAACCGTCCCGACATCCTGGACCCGGCGCTGCTGCGTCCGGGCCGCTTCGACCGCCAGATCGCGGTGTCGCCGCCCGACGTGATCGGCCGCAAGGCGGTGCTGGAGGTGCACGCCAAGGGCAAGCCGTTCGCCCCGGACGTCGACCTCGACACCATCGCCCGGCGCACCCCCGGCTTCACCGGTGCCGACCTTGCCAACGTGATCAACGAGGCCGCGCTGCTGACCGCCCGCCAGAACGGCCGGTTGATCACCACCGTGGCGCTGGAAGAGGCCATCGACCGGGTGATCGCCGGCCCGGAGCGCAAGACCCGGGCGATGAGCGACAAGGAGAAGCGGGTCACCGCCTACCACGAGGGCGGCCACGCGCTGGCGGCCTGGGCGATGCCCAACCTGGACCCGGTGCACAAGGTCACCATCCTGCCGCGCGGTCGCTCACTGGGCCACACCCTGGTGCTGCCGCTGGAGGACCGCTACACCCAGACCCGCGCCGAGATCCTGGACCAGCTGGTCTACGCCCTGGGCGGCCGGGCCGCCGAGGAACTGGTGTTCCACGAGCCGACCACCGGTGCCTCCAACGACATCGAGAAGGCCACCGCGCTGGCCCGTTCGATGGTCACCGAGTACGGCATGAGCGCCAAGCTGGGCGCCGTCAAGTACGGCACCTCCGACGCCGAGCCGTTCATGGGCCGGGACTACGGCCACCAGCGCGACTACTCCGAGGAGATCGCCGCCTGGATCGACGAGGAGGTCCGGGCGCTGATCGAGGCCGCGCACGACGAGGCCTGGGAGATCCTGGTGCAGTACCGCGACGTGCTGGACCAACTCGTGCTGGAGCTGGCCGAGCGGGAGACGCTGAACAAGGAGGACCTGGAGCGGATCCTGGCGCCGGTGCACAAGCGGCCGCCGCACAGCACCTTCGCCGGGTTCGGCAAGCGCACCCCGTCGGACCGGCCGCCGATCGAGATCCCGCCGACCAACCGGTCCAACGGCTCGTCCAACGGGCGCGCCAAGCACGACGGCCCGCTGGCGGACAACCAGCCGGCCGGTTACCCGGCCACCGGCTACGAGGCGCCGTCCGACAACGGCCAGCAGGCCCTGTACCCGCCGGCCCCGAACTACCCGCCCGTGCAGAACTACCCGCCGGCACAGACCTACCCGCCGGCACAGAGCTACCCCGCCGGACCGGACCACCCCACGGGGCAGGACTACCCGGCCGCCCCCGGGTACCCGCCGCCGGGTTACCCGGTCTCACCCGGCTATCCTCCGCCGCAGAGCTACCCGCCGCTGGATTCGGGCTACCCGTCCGGGTCGCCGGACTCGGGTGCCGGCCAGCCCACCGGCTCGCCGGCCGACGGCTCCTACCGTCCGGAGGACGACGATGAGACCCAGCAACTGCCGGTCGTGGAGCCGGGCCGGTCGCACTGGCCGTTCGGCCAGGGCGATGATCGTCGCTGACCGTTTCGGGTCGGTACGCCGGGCGCCGGTGAGCGCTGGATGAGCCAGGTCGATCAGGCGCGCGCCGCGGCCGCCGTCCGCGAGCTGCTGCTGGCCATCGGCGAGGACCCGGACCGGGAGGGCCTGGCCGACACCCCGGCCCGGGTCGCCCGCTCCTATTCCGAGATCTTCGCCGGCCTGCACACCGACCCCGAAGAGGTGCTGCAGACCACGTTCAACGAGGACCACGACGAGCTGGTGCTGGTCAAGGACATCCCGCTGTACTCCACCTGCGAGCACCACCTGGTGACCTGGCACGGCACCGCCGCGGTCGGCTACGTGCCGGGCGCGGACGGCCGGCTGACCGGGCTGTCCAAGCTCGCCCGGCTCGTCGACCTGTACGCCAAGCGACCGCAGGTGCAGGAGCGGCTGACCGCCCAGGTGGCCGACTCGGTGATGCGTCGGCTGACCCCGCGCGGGGTGATCGTGGTGGTCGAGGCCGAGCACCTGTGCATGGCGATGCGCGGTATTCGCAAGCCCGGCGCCCGCACCATGACCTCGGCGGTGCGGGGCATCTTCAAGAGCGATCCGCGCACCCGGGCCGAGGCGATGAGCCTGATTCTCGGGCGATGACCTCCCAGCCCGGCTTACCGGCCCGCACCGACCGGCTCGTCGTGATGGGCGTGCTCAACGTCACGCCGGACTCCTTCTCCGACGGCGGTCGCTACGCCGACCTGGACGCCGCCGTGGCACACGCCGTCCGGATGACCGCCGAGGGTGCCGACCTGATCGACGTCGGTGGTGAGTCCACCCGGCCCGGCGCGGTCCGGGTGGCCGCCGAGGAGGAGTGCCGCCGGGTGCTGCCGGTGATCGGCGAGCTGGCGGCCGCGGGCCTTACGGTCAGCGTCGACACCTACCGGGCCCGGGTCGCCGAGCAGGCGCTGGCCGCCGGCGCCGGCATCGTCAACGACGTCTCCGGCGGCCTCGGCGACCCCGACATGGCCCGGGTGGTGCGTGACGCCGGTTGCCCCTGGGTGCTGATGCACTGGCGCGGCCACTCCGCGACCATGGCCGAGCTCGCCAGCTACGACGACGTGGTCGCCGACGTCCGGACCGAACTGCTGGCCCGGGTGGACGACGCGCTGGCAGCCGGGGTGGACAGCAGCCAGCTGGTGCTGGACCCCGGGCTGGGCTTCGCCAAGCGTGCCGAGCACAACTGGGCGCTGCTGGCCCACCTGCAGGCGCTGACCGGCATCGGGCTGCCGGTGCTGATCGGCTCGTCGCGCAAGTCCTTCCTCGGCTCGCTGCTGGCCGGGCCGGACGGCACCGCCCGGCCCACCTCCGGCCGGGAGGCGGCGACCACCGCGCTCACCCTGTATGCGGCGCTGAACGGCGCGTGGGGGGTGCGGGTGCACGAGGTGGCCGCCAATGTCGACGCAGCCCTGGTGGCCGCGGCGATCCGGGACGTGCCATGACCGACGATGTAACGGCCGTGACCCGGATCGGCCGGGCCGGTGCCAACCGGAGCCGGCGATCGGATCGCCCTGACCGGACTGCGGGTCCGCGGCCACCACGGGGTGTTCGACTTCGAACGGGTCGAGGGCCAGGACTTCGTGGTCGACGTCGAGCTCGAGCTGGA
Source organism: uncultured Actinomycetota bacterium (assembly GCA_963796905.1). Lineage (GTDB taxonomy): Bacteria > Actinomycetota > Actinomycetes > Mycobacteriales > Jatrophihabitantaceae > Jatrophihabitans_A. Next base: position 195,042 of record CAWCNK010000008.1, read on the forward strand.
CACCCGGCCGGCCGCCGCCAGCGACGAGCTGGCCGACACGGTGCACTACGGCGAGCTCGCCGAGGCGCTGGCCGCGGTGGTGGCCGGCGAGCCGGTGAACCTGCTCGAGACGCTGGCCGGCCGGCTGGCCGCGGTGTGCCTGACCGATCCCCGGGTGGCCGCCGCGACCGTGACGGTGCACAAGCCGCAGGCCCCGATCCCGCTGCAGTTCGCCGACGTCGCGGTGACCATCCGGCGGGTTGGAGCGAGCGTGACCTCGGACGGCGGCCGATGAGCCGCGCGGTGCTGTCGATCGGGTCCAACATCGGCGACCGGCTGGCGCAGCTGCGCTCGGCGGTCACCGCGCTGGCGCCGTACCTGACCGCCGCCTCGCCGGTCTTCCAGACGCCGCCGTGGGGGCCGGTGGAGCAGCAGCCGTTCTACAACGCGGTGTTGCTGGTCGCGGACCCGCAGGCCGGTCCCGCCGACTGGCTGGCCCGGGCCCAGGCCTGCGAGCAGGCGGCCGGCCGGGTGCGCGAGCAGCGCTGGGGTCCACGCACCCTGGACGTGGACGTGATCACCGTGCGGGACGAGCACGGTGACGTGCGCAGCGACGACCCGGTGCTGAGCCTGCCGCACCCGCGGGCGGCCGAACGGGCCTTCGTCCTGGTGCCGTGGTGGGCGGTCGACCCGGAGGCGCAGCTGCCCGGGCACGGCTCGGTGCTGCAGCTGATGCAGGCGCTGCCTGCCGAGGAGGTGGCGGCGGTGCGGCTGCTGCCGGCTGTCGAGCTGCGCCCGTGATGCGCCGGACCAACCTGGCGGACCTGCTGGTGCCGTTCGTGCTGGTGGCCGCCCTGGCCTACGCGCTGCTGCGGGTCAGCTACGAATCCCTGCCACCGTTCCAGTGGTTCACCGCGGTGCCGATCGCGGCGCTGGCGGTCATCGAGTTCGTGATCGCACGCCGGGTGCGGGCGGCGGTGCGCCACGATCCGCAGGCCAGGCCCATGACGGCACTGGCCATCGCCCGCGCGGTGGCGCTGGGCAAGGCCAGCGCGCTGGTGGCGGCGGTGGTGGCCGGCGCGGCGGTCGCGCTGGTGGTCCGGCTGCTGCCGTCGTCCGGGCAGGACAACACCGCCGCCGACGACCTGACGGTCGGCTACCTGCTGCTGGTGGTGACCGCTCTGCTGCTGGTGGCCGGGCTGGTGCTGGAACGGGCCGGCGTCGACCCGGGGCACGGCCGCCGCTGACGCCCGGGACCGACACGGCTGCCGGGCAATCCCGGAGTGGCCGAGCCGGTGCCATCGTGCTGTCCTACACTGCCCGGTATGCAGCGCCCCGTTCCATCCTGGACGTCGCGGGGGGTGGTGCGCGCCGGGTTCGTCCTGCTCGCGATCGCGCTCGGCGGGGTCGCCGTCTGGCTGGTGGTGTTCGGCGCCGGCCGGCAGCAGGTGCAGATCGGCGTGCTGCTCGGCCTGTGGGCCGCCCTGATCGCCGCCTTCCTGTTCGTCGGCACCCGCAGCGGTGAGCACGAGCTCACCGCTGAGCTGGCCGACGCCCGGGCCCGGGCGTCGGAGCTGCACGAGGCGCAGCTCGCGGTGGTCGCCCAGCAGCAGGAGCAGCTGGAGGAGGCCCGGCAGGCCTACTACTCCCAGGAGATCGAGCTGCGCCAGTTCAGCGAGCAGCAGCTGGCCCGCGACGCCGACGCCCGCCGGGACTCCCAGCAGGGGCTGCAGCTGGTGCTGCGACACGAGGTGGAGCGGGTGCTGGCCGACCAGCTGTCCTCGCTGCGCCAGGAGGTCGCCTCGCTGCGTGCCGAGGTCGTCGACAAGCTGGGCGGCCAGCTGCGGCTGGAGCGGATCGAGACCACCCGGGTGATCGGTTCGGACCTGGAGGCGCTGCAGCACGAGATCCGTCGACTGGCCTCGACCCGGCAGGACAGCCTCACCGCGGCGAGAGGCTCGGTGTTGCCCGGGCCGCCGGAGCCGGAGCGGGTCGGCCGGGTCGTGGAGGCCGAGCCGATGGACCGGGTCGTGCAGGCCGAGCCGGTCGACCGGGCCGCTGCCGAGCCGCAGCCGAGCTGGGATCCCACCCCCGAGCCGCAACGGGTCAGCGCCGCTGCCGAGCCGCAGCGCCCTGCCCGGGAGTTCGACGCCGGCCCGCAGCGTCCGGCCTGGGCGCCCGCCGCCGCATCCCAGCAGGCCAGCCGGGTCCCCGACGCCGAACTGGTCGAGTTCCCGCCACCGGCGCCCAAACTGCCCGCCACCCCGGCGGCATCCGGCGACTCCGTGCCGGCCGGCCGTCCGGTCAACCCTGCCGATCCGTTCGCAAGCCTGCCGCGGTTGTCGCCGGTGCAGGACGACCTGGACCTGATCCCCGACCCGCCGCCGGTCGCGCCCGACTTCTCCGAGCCGCGCGGGGGACGCCGGCGTGCGCCGGAGCCGGAGGATGACGACAGCCGCTACCAGGGGCGGCGTCGCGCCGGTGGAGCGCACGCGAACTGGCTCGCCAGCTTCGACAGCTGATCGGCTCGTGCTGCCGAACCGCGCCTGACCAGTGGCAGGACGGCTAGCTGTCGCTGGCGAACCACCGGCTGGTGGCGGCTTGGTCCAGCGCCGATTCGCGCTGGGCGCCGGCGCTGACCTGGTAGGCGATCGACCGGACGGTGGTATCGATGTCGACCGCTGTCTGGTCGGCCAGCAGGTACACCAGGTAGGCGAGCTCGGACAGGTCGGCCTGCCAGTTCGCCGGGATCCGGAACGGTCGCCGGCCACCGTCGGTGGCCGCGTTCGTCAGCTCGGCCAGCCGGCCCAGCGCGGTAGTCGCCTGCAACAGCAGGGCCGGGGCGGTGCTGTGCGAGCCGGCCTGGTCGGCGGCCCGGGCCACCGTGGCCTGGAGATCGTTCACAGCCGCAGAACCTAGCTGACTGCATCGCGATCGGCATGCCGGCGCGGCGGCCGGCACCGAACCGTGACGGGCGGGACTGTCTGGACGATGGGCCGGCCCGGCTGCCTACTACGCTCTTAGCCGTGATCCAGTCCGGTGACGCCCCGCGGTTGCGGGTTGCCGTCATCGGGGTCGGTCGGGTCGGGTCGGTGCTGGGGGCCGCGCTCAGCCGGGCCGGGCACCGGGTGGTGGCCGCTACCGGTGTCAGCGCGGAGTCCCGCCGGCGGGCCGGCCGGCTGCTGCCCGGGGTGGAGCTGGTGCCCGCCGACGAGGCGGTCGGCCAGGCCGACCTGGTGCTGCTGACCGTTCCGGACGGCGAGCTGGCCGCCCTGATCCAGGGACTGGCCGCCACCGGCGCCTGGCAGGCCGGTCAGCTGGCGGTGCACACCTCCGGCGCCAGCGGCATCGAGATCTTCGAACCGGCGGCAGCCGCCGGGGTGGTGGGCATGGCGCTGCATCCGGTGATGACCTTCGCCGGTCGCCCGGAGGATCTGCAGCGCCTGGACGGGGCCGCGTTCGGCGTCACCGCGCCGGAGGAGTTCCGTCCGGTGGCCGAGACCCTGGTGCTCGAACTGGGTGGCGAGCCGGTGTGGGTTCCCGAGGCTGCCCGGGCGGCCTACCACGCGGCGCTGTCGATGGGCGCCAACCACCTGGTCACCCTGGTCAACGACTCCCGGGACGTGCTGGCCTCGGCCGGCGTGGAGGACCCGACGCGGCTGCTGGCCCCGCTGCTGTCGGCGGCGCTGGACAACGCGCTGCGGCTGGCCGACGACGCGTTGACCGGCCCGGTCTCGCGCGGTGACCGGGGCACCCTGGAGGCGCACATCCAGGCGTTGCGGGGCACCGCCTACCTGCAGCCGTACCTGGCGATGGCGATCCGGACCATGCAGCGCGCGCACGCCGCCGGCCGGTTGAGCAGGGCCCAGTGCGCCGACCTGCTGGCGGGCATCGAGCAGGCCGAGGGCAATCAGTCCGAAGGCGGGGGTCGGTGACCGAGCTGGTCCGTACCCGTGCCGAGCTGGCCGCCACCCGGGACCGGCTGACCGGCGGCCCGGACGCGATCCTCGGCCTGGTGCCGACGATGGGCGCCCTGCACGCCGGCCACCAGGCCCTGTTCGACGTCGCCCGGGACCAGTGCGCGGTGGTGGCGGCCAGCATCTTCGTCAACCCGATGCAGTTCTCCCAGGCCGAGGACCTGGCGCGCTACCCGCGCCGGCTCGAGGAGGACCTGGCGCTGTGCGAGCGGCACGGCGTCGACCTGGTCTGGGCTCCGGACGTCACCGAGATCTATCCCGACGGGCCGCCCCAGGTGTGGGTGACCGCCGGGCGGTCTTGCCGACCAGCTGGAGGGCCCGAACCGTCCGGGCCACTTCGACGGGGTGCTGACCGTGGTCACCAAGCTGTTCACCGCGGTCCGGCCCGTCCGGGCGTACTTCGGTGAGAAGGACTACCAGCAGCTGATGCTGGTCCGCCGGATGGTGCGCGACCTGGGCCAGCCGGTGCAGGTGGTCGCGGTGCCGACCGTCCGGGAACCGGACGGCCTGGCGCTGTCCAGCCGCAACGTGCTGCTCACTCCGGACGAGCGGGAGCGGGCCCGGGCGCTCAGCGCGGCGCTGCTGGCCGGCCGGGACGCCGCCGGGCTCGGCCGAGCAGGTGCTGGCCGCCGCCCGCGCGGTGCTGGCGACCGCCGACGGGGTCGAGGTGGAGTACCTGGAGCTGCGCGACCCCGCGCTGGGGCCGGCGCCGGCGACCGGCCCGGCCCGGCTGCTGGTGGCCGGCCCGGGTCGGCTCGGTCCGGCTGATCGACAACGTCGCCGTGGAGCTGGGCCGATGAACGAGCTCAGACCGATGAACGAGCTCAGACCGATGAAGGAGCTCGGCCGATGAACCTGCCGCAGCGGCTGCTGGCGCCGGCGCCGGGCTGGATCGTCGAGACCGACGTGGTGGTGGTCGGCTCGGGCATCGCCGGGCTCACCACCGCGCTGCGGATCGCCGCCGGGCCGCCCGGCGCCACCGGCCGGGTCCGGCCTGCGGGTGCTGGTGGTGACCAAGGACGTGCTGGCCGCCGGCTCCACCCGGTGGGCGCAGGGCGGCATCGCCGCGGCGCTCGGCCCGGACGACTCCGGCCGAGGCGCACCTGGCCGACACCCTGGTCGCCGGCGTCGGGCTGTGCGACGTCGAGGCGGTCCGGGTGCTGGTGGACGAGGGTCCCCAGGCGGTTCGCGAGCTGATCGAGCTCGGCACCCGGTTCGACCGGTCGGCCACCGGCGAGCTGTCGCTGACCCGGGAGGGCGGCCACCACGCCGACCGGATCGCGCACGCCGGCGGGGACGCCACCGGCGCCGAGATCGAGCGGGCGCTGGTCGCCGCGGTGCTGGCCACCGGCGGCATCGAGGTGATCGAGCACGCCCTGGTGCTGGACCTGCTGCCCACCGGCGACGGCGGGGTGGGCGCGGTCACCCTGCACGTGATGGGCGAGGGCCAGCGGGACGGGGTGGGCGCCGTCCGGGCCCGGGCCTTCGTGCTGGCCACCGGTGGCATCGGGCAGGTGTACGCCGCCACCACCAACCCGCCGGTCTCCACCGGGGACGGGGTGGCCGCCGCGCTGCGGGCCGGCGCGGTGGTGCGCGACCTGGAGTTCGTCCAGTTCCATCCGACGGTGCTCTGGCTGGGCGGCGGCGCGTCCGGCCAGCAGCCGCTGGTCAGCGAGGCGGTCCGCGGCGAGGGCGCGGTGCTGGTCGACGACGACGGCGTCCGGTTCATGCAGGGCCAGCACGAACTGGCCGACCTGGCACCGCGGGACGTGGTGGCCAAGGCGATCCTGCGGCGGATGCGCGAGACCGGCGCCGAGCACGTCTGGCTGGACGCCCGGCAGTTCGGCGCGGAGAAGTGGCGGGTCCGGTTCCCCACCATCCTGGCCACCCTGACCTCGCTGGGGCTGGACCCGGTGACGCAGCTGATCCCGGTGGCGCCGGCCTGCCACTACGCCTCGGGCGGCATCGCCACCGACCTTGCCGGCCGTACCTCGGTGCCGGGGCTGTACGCCTGCGGCGAGGCGGCCTGCACCGGGGTGCACGGCGCCAACCGGCTGGCCTCGAACTCGCTGCTGGAGGGCCTGGTGTTCGGCCGCCGGATCGCCGACGACGTGCTGCGGACCCTGTCACCCGGCCGCCCGCTGCGCGACCTCGGCATCGACGTGCGCGGCAGCGGCATCGCCTCGGCCGGCATCCGCCCGGCGCTGCAGCGGGCGATGATCGGCCGACGCCGGGGTGATCCGGGACGCCGCGGGCCTGGCCCGGGCCGCCGGCAGCCTGCAGAAACTGGCCGCCCAGCGCAGCAGCGAGCCGCGCACCGAGTCCTGGGAGGCCACCAACCTGCTCACGGTGGCCAGCGCGCTGGTGGCCGCGGCCGGCCGCCGGGCCGAGACCCGCGGCTCGCACTGGCGCGAGGACTACCCCGACCGCGACGACGAGCGCTGGTACGGGCACCTGGACCTGCGGCTGGGCCGGGACGGCACCATCAGCACCGACTACCAACCCATCCCAACGCACGCGAGGACCGGGCCATGACCCACTCGATCGATCCCGCGATACTCGACGCCCTGGCCGGCGCCGGGTTGGACGCCGCCCTGGTCGCCGACCTGGTCGACCGGGCGCTGGCCGAGGACCTGGCCGACGGCCCGGACGTCACCACCGCGGCCACCGTGCCGGCCGGCCAGACCGGCCGCATCGAGGCGGTGCCGCGCCAGGCCGGCGTGGTGGCGGGCCTGGCGGTGGCGGGCTAGGTGTTCGCGACGGTGGGCCAGGGCCGGGTCCAGGTGCGGCTGCTGGCCACCGACGGCGCCATCGTGCGCCAGGGGCAGGTGCTGCTGAGCGCGCACGGGCCGGTCCGGGACCTGCTCACCGCCGAGCGGACGGCGCTCAACCTGCTCACCCACCTGTCCGGGGTGGCCACCCTGACCCGGATCTGGACCGACACCATCCGCGGCTCCGGTGCCCGCATCCGCGACACCCGCAAGACCCTGCCGGGACTGCGGGCACTGGAGAAGTACGCGGTGCGCTGCGGCGGCGGGCTGAACCACCGGATGTCGCTGTCGGACGCGGCGCTGGTCAAGGACAACCACATCGCCGCCGCCGGCTCGGTCGCCAAGGCCTTCGAGCTGGTCCGGGCGGCTGCCGGGCGGCTGCCGGTGGAGATCGAGGTGGACACCGTCGCGCAGTGCCGGGAGGCGATCGAGGCCGGCGCCGAGCTGATCCTGCTGGACAACATGAACCTGGGCGAGTTGCGCAGTTGCGTGGCGCTGGCGGCCGGCACCGGCGGCCGGGTCAAGTTGGAGGCCTCCGGTGGGCTCAGCCTGCAGGTGGCGGCCGCGGTGGCCGGCACCGGCGTGGATTACCTCGCGGTCGGTGCGCTGACCCATTCCGCGCCGGCGCTCGACATCGGGCTGGACCTCACGGTCGACGGCGGGGCGGGAGCTGACGGCTGATGCTGCTGGCCATCGACATCGGCAATACCAACACGGTGCTCGGCGTCTTCGACGGCGACCGGCTGATGCACTCCTGGCGGATCAAGACCGACGCCCGCAACACCGCCGACGAGCTGATGCTCACCTTCACCGGCCTGTTGCGCGACGTCCCGGTGACCGGCATCTCGGGCTGCTCCACGGTGCCGGCCGCGCTGCGCGAGCTGCGCGCCATGCTGGAGCGGTACTGGCCGGACGTCCCGACGGTGCTGGTGGAGCCGGGGATCAAGACCGGGGTGGCGCTGCTGTTCGACAACCCGAAAGAGGTCGGCGCCGACCGGATCGTCAACACCCTGGCGGCGTTCTCGCTGGTCAACGGCCCGGCGATCGTGGTCGACTTCGGCACCTCGACCAACTTCGACGTGGTCAGCGGCCGGGGCGAGTTCCTCGGCGGCGCGCTGGCCCCGGGGATCGAGATCTCGCTGGACGCGCTCGCCGCCCGGGCCGCCCAGCTGCGCAAGGTGGAGCTGGTGGCGCCCCGCTCGCCGATCGGCAAGAACACCGTGGAGGCGTTGCAGTCCGGCATCCTGTACGGCTTCGCCGGCCAGGTGGACGGGCTGGTCCGCCGGATCGCGGCCAACCTGGTCCCCGAGGCGCCGGACTCGGTCGAGGTGATCGCCACCGGCGGGCTGGCCTCGCTGGTGGTGGAGCACGCCGAGACGCTGAACCGGCACGAGCCCGACCTGACCCTGCTGGGGCTCCGGCTGATCTACGAACGCAACGTCTAGCGGGACCAGCGGCGCTGTCTAGCGAACCTAGCGGCGCAGCTGCCAGACCACGTCGGTGCGCTGTGGCAGCTCGACGACCGGGCCCTGCAGCTCGGAGTGGCGGGAGATCAGGATGCGCAGCCGGTCGTCGATGGCGTCCTGCTCGGCCCGCGACCGGGTGATCACCCAGCTCCAGCTGTGCACCAGGTCGCGCAGCGCGTCCGGACCGGCCAGCCGGTGGGCCGACGGTTCCACGGCCTCCTCGACGGGGCCGAACAGCTGCTCGTCCAGCGGGACGAACTCCGCGCCGCCGAACTCCGGCTTGCGGGTCGCCCGGTAGAGCTGGTCGACCCAGTCCACGGTGCGGTCCGGGATGTTCCAGAGCAGGCCGACCACGCCGCCCGGGCGCAGCACCCGGGCGAACTCCCGGTCGGCGTCCGGCCGGCTGAACCAGTGGAAGGCCTGCCCGGCGAGGATCGCGTCCACCGAGCCGTCCGCGAGCGGGATCTGCTCGGCGGAGCCGGACAGCGCCCGTACCTGCGGCAGCCGGCCGGACAGCACGGCAAGCATCTGCGGATCGGGTTCGACCGCGACCACCTCGGCGGCGTGCTCGACCAGCAGGGCGGTCAGCTTGCCGGTCCCGGCGCCGATGTCGACGATCCGGGCCGGGGGTCGGTCGTGCCCGGCCGGTGCCAGCGCGCCGAGCACCCGGGCCACGGCGGCGGCCGGGTAGGACGGCCGGGCCTGGTCGTACCGAGCCGCCTCGGCGCCGAACGCCCGGGCCATCACCGAGCTGGGTACGTCGTGCTGCGCGTCGGTCACGATGGAAAACCCTAGCCGCGCCGGCCGGGTCCGGCCTGCCGACACCGGTCGGACGAGCACCGGTGGAGCAGGCGCCGGCCGGAGAGCTGGTCCTGCGGTGCGCCGATAGGGTGACACGGTGACCGACTCCGCCACTGCCGCCGACCCCAGCGACGACCTGCCCGAACAGGTCAGGATCCGGCGGGAGAAGTACGACCGGCTGATGGCCGACCCGGACCGGGCGCCGTTCCCGGTGACGGTGCCCCGCACCCACACGCTGGCCGGGATCCGGCAGGCCCACCCGGACCTGGCCCCGGGTGCCGAGACCGGCGAGCAGGTCGGCATCACCGGCCGGGTGATCTTCGTCCGCAACACCGGCAAGCTGTGCTTCGCGACGCTGCGCGAGGGCGGGGTGGAGTTGCAGGTGATGCTGTCGGCCGACCGGACCGGGCCGGACGCGCTGGCCGCCTGGAAGGCCGATGTCGACCTGGGCGACCAGGTGTTCGTGGCCGGGGAGGTGATCTCCTCCCGCCGGGGCGAGCTGTCGGTGCTGGCCGACAGCTGGCGGATGACCGCCAAGGCGTTGCGACCGCTTCCGGTGGCGCACAAGCCGATGAGCGAGGAGACCCGGGTCCGGCAGCGCTACGTCGATCTGATCGTGCGCCCGGACGCCCGCCGGATGGTGATGGTCCGGGCCCAGGTGCTGGCCGCCATTCGCGCCACGCTGCACCAGCGCGGATTCGTCGAGGTGGAGACGCCGGTGCTGCAGTTGGTGCACGGTGGCGCGGCTGCCCGGCCCTTTCACACCCACCTCAATGCCTTCGACCAGCCCATGTCGCTGCGCATCGCGCTGGAGTTATACCTGAAGCGGGCGGTGGTGGGCGGAATCGAACGTGTTTTCGAAATCGGCAAGACCTTCCGCAACGAAGGTATCGACTCCACCCATTCGGCGGAATTCACCATGCTCGAGGCGTATGAGGCCTACGGCGATTACAAGTCGGTGGCGGAGTGGACCCGGGCGATCATTCTGGATGCCGCTATGGCGGTGGGTGTGCAAACTCCCCGTACGCTGGACGGGCAGGATATCGATCTCGTCACGGAGTGGCGCTGGGCGTCAATCTATGATCTGGTGTCCGCCGCCCTCGACGAATCGCTTACGCCCGACACCGAGGTTCCCCGGCTGGCCCAACTGGCGGCCTCGCGAAATGTCGCTCTCAAGCCGGAGTGGGGCGCTGGGGAGATAGTTCTGGAGTTATACGAAAAGTTGGTGGAACACACCTTAATTCAGCCGACCTTCGTATGCGACTATCCTCGCTCGGTTCGGCCGCTGGCCCGGCAGCATCGCTGCGACCCCAGGCTCGCCGAAGCTTGGGATCTCGTTATCGGCGGAGTCGAGATCGCCCCGGCCTACTCCGAATTGGCCGACCCGGTCGAGCAACGCCGAGTGCTGATCGAGCAATCCCTGGCTGCCGCGGATGGGGATCCGGATGCTATGGAGCTGGACGAGGACTTCTTGCAGGCACTGGAATACGGCATGCCGCCGACCGGTGGAATGGGGCTGGGGGTCGACCGGTTGATCGCTATGCTGACCGGCAGCAGAATTAGAGAAACCATACTTTTCCCACTTCTCAAGCCGCTGTAGGGCCCTGCTGGCCGGCGATAGTGCGGTGCGAGTCACACCGCTTCCGAAGTTGTCCACATCTCGCGGGTGTTTCAATATCTCATCGGCGAACAGCTGATGCTTTAATGGAGCCCGGGCACTATATTGGCCTTCGTCGGCACTGATCAGATTGGAACTCCCATGGCCCAGAAGATCCAGGTTCTCCTCGTCGATGACCTAGACGGTGGAACTGCCACCGAGACGGTCACATTCGGTCTCGACGGTTCTGGGTACGAGATCGACCTCTCCTCAGACAACGCTAATAAATTGCGTGAGGTTTTGGCGCCATTTGTTGGCCACGCCCGCCGCGCCTCACGGGCCACCCCGTCGCGCGCCGTGGCACCGGGCCGTCCGGCCCGGGGCAGTGCCCGGATCGACCGCGAGCAGACCCAGGCCATTCGGGAATGGGCGCGCAAGAACGGGCACAAGGTTTCCGAGCGCGGTCGCATTCCGGCCAGCATTTTCGAGGCGTACAACTCCGCACACTGAGAAACGGCACGCTGCCGGTCACTCGCGGAAGGACCCACCGGGAACTCCGCGGCCCGGCCACCGCTGCGTGCGGTCCGGCCGGCGACCGCACCAGTTCCCTCAGGTCAGGCGGCACTCGCGCCGGCCCGGCACACCGTGCCGGGCCGGCGCGGCCGTTCGGGCGCACTGTCGGCTACGCCCAGCGCGCCTCGGCTCCTCGACGCTCGGCTCCTCGGCGCCTCGGCGCTTCGGCTCATCGGCATCGGCTCATCGGCTCCAGGTGACGCCCCGGTCCTTCCGCCATCTTGCGCTCCTGGCATAAAGATGACCCGATCGCTGTTATCACCCACCCCGGGGATGCAACCCTGAGTCTGATCGAGCATCTGGCCGATGTCTGCGTTAAATCGGCGTAGGCTTACGAGGACGTTCGCTGATAGCAGATGTGGGGATCGGAGTACGGCTGCTGGTCGTGACGACGACTAGAGTCGAGGGCCTGCGCGGTGGTTCCAGCCAGTGAGCCCGCCGAGCGGTAAGGGAGAGCGAGATGTTTGAAAGGTTCACCGACCGAGCCCGTCGGGTTGTCGTCCTGGCCCAAGAAGAGGCCCGGATGCTCAACCACAACTACATCGGCACCGAGCACATCCTGTTGGGCCTGATCCACGAGGGCGAGGGTGTCGCGGCCAAGGCCATGGAATCGCTCGGCATCTCCCTCGAAGCGGTCCGCCAGCAGGTCGAAGAGATCATCGGTCAGGGCCAGCAGGCCCCGTCCGGACACATACCGTTCACCCCCCGGGCCAAGAAGGTCCTGGAGCTGTCGCTGCGCGAGGCACTGCAGCTCGGCCACAACTACATCGGTACCGAGCACATCCTGCTCGGCCTGATCCGCGAGGGTGAGGGCGTGGCCGCCCAGGTGCTGGTCAAGCTCGGCGCCGACCTCAACCGGGTCCGCCAGCAGGTCATCCAGCTGCTCAACGGCTACCAGTCCAAGGAGCCGGCCGGCGGCACCGCGAGCGAGGGCGCCCCGTCCACCTCGCTGGTGCTCGACCAGTTCGGCCGCAACCTGACCCAGAACGCCCGGGAGGGCAAGCTCGACCCGGTGATCGGCCGCGAGAAGGAGATCGAGCGGCTGATGCAGGTGCTGTCGCGGCGCACCAAGAACAACCCGGTGCTGATCGGCGAGCCCGGCGTCGGCAAGACCGCGGTGGTCGAGGGCCTGGCCCAGGCCATCGTGCGTGGCGAGGTGCCCGAGACGCTCAAGGACAAGCAGCTCTACACCCTGGACCTCGGCTCCCTGGTCGCCGGTTCCCGCTACCGCGGTGACTTCGAGGAGCGCCTGAAGAAGGTGCTCAAGGAGATCCGTACCCGCGGCGACATCATCATGTTCATCGACGAGATCCACACCCTGGTCGGCGCGGGTGCGGCCGAGGGGGCCATCGACGCGGCCTCCATCCTCAAGCCGATGCTGGCCCGTGGCGAGCTGCAGACCATCGGTGCCACCACCCTCGACGAGTACCGCAAGCACCTGGAGAAGGACGCCGCCCTGGAGCGGCGGTTCCAGCCGGTGCAGGTCGGCGAGCCGTCGGTGGCCCACACCATCGAGATCCTCAAGGGCCTGCGGGACCGCTACGAGGCCCACCACCGGGTCTCCATCACCGACTCGGCCCTGGTGGCCGCGGCGGGCCTGGCCGACCGCTACATCTCCGACCGGTTCCTGCCGGACAAGGCCATCGACCTGATCGACGAGGCCGGCTCCCGGATGCGCATCCGCCGGATGACCGCGCCGCCGGACCTGCGCGAGTTCGACGACCGGATCGCCGACGTCCGCCGGGACAAGGAGTCCGCGATCGACGCGCAGGACTTCGAGAAGGCCGCGGCGCTGCGGGACAAGGAGAAGAACCTCCTCAACGACAAGGCCCAGCGCGAACGCGAGTGGAAGGCCGGTGACCTCGACGTGGTCGCCGAGGTCGACGACGAGCAGATCGCCGAGGTGCTGGCCAACTGGACCGGCATCCCGGTGTTCAAGCTGACCGAGGAGGAGACCGCCCGGCTGCTGCGGATGGAGGACGAGCTGCACCGGCGCGTGATCGGGCAGCACGACGCGATCCGCGCGGTGTCCCAGGCGATCCGGCGCACCCGGGCCGGCCTGAAGGACCCGAAGCGTCCCGGTGGCTCGTTCATCTTCGCCGGCCCGTCCGGGGTCGGTAAGACCGAGCTCGCCAAGACCCTGGCGGAGTTCCTGTTCGGCGACGCCGACGCGCTCATCCAGCTGGACATGTCGGAGTTCCACGACCGCTACACCGTGTCCCGGCTGGTCGGGGCGCCTCCCGGCTACGTCGGCTACGACGAGGGCGGCCAGCTGACCGAGAAGGTGCGGCGCAAGCCGTTCTCGGTGGTGCTGTTCGACGAGGTCGAGAAGGCCCACCCGGACGTGTTCAACACGCTGCTGCAGGTGCTGGAGGACGGCCGGCTCACCGACGGCCAGGGCCGGATCGTCGACTTCAAGAACACCGTCCTGATCCTGACCACCAACCTCGGCACCAAGGACGCGTCCAAGTCGGTCGGCAGCCTGGGCTTCGCCGGTGCCAACGACACCGGGTCCAACTACGAGCGGATGAAGCAGAAGGTCAACGACGAGCTCAAGCAGCACTTCCGGCCTGAGTTCCTCAACCGGATCGACGACATCGTGGTCTTCCACCAGCTCACCGAGGCCGAGATCGTCGAGATCGTCGACCTGATGTCCTCGCGGGTGGACGCCCAGCTGCGCAACAAGGACATGGCCCTGGAGCTGACCTCGTCGGCGAAGGCGCTGCTGGCCAAGCGGGGCTACGACCCGGTGCTCGGTGCCCGGCCGCTGCGCCGGACCATCCAGCGCGAGATCGAGGACACCCTGTCGGAGAAGATCCTCTTCGGCGAGCTGACCAGCGGTCAGATCGTGGTGGTCGACACCCAGCTGGACGACGACGGCAAGGAGCAGTTCAGCTTCCGCGGCGAGTCCAAGGCGGAGCTGGTGGTGCCGGACGTGCCGCCGACCGAGGCGGTCGGCACCGTCGAGTAATCCCTCACAAGCAAGCGCGAAGCCCCGGTCCTGGTTCTCCAGGGCCGGGGCTTTCGCATGCACCGGGGCTGGTATCCGACCCGGGTTGTGGCGCCTGCCGGTTCCGTATCCGGAAATGGTCGCCTGGGCGTCCCGAATCGGATACGAAACCCCGGCCCTGTCATGCCGCCGCCCCGGTTGTGCAGCTGCCCAGCCCTGCCGGCGTGGTCAGGACGGCAGCGCGAACCGGCCGTCCGGTAGCGGGTCCACCAGGCCGTCGGCCACCAGGGCGTCCAGCGCGCGACGTCGCTGGCCCGGGTCGGGCCAGACCACGTCCAGCGCCGAACCGGGCGCCGGGTCGGGACGGCCCCGCAGCACGTCGAGCAGCAGGCCGCGCACCTGCCGGTCGGTGCCGGTGAACTTCTGCGGCCGGGCCACCGGCCCGAGATAGGGCGGGTAGCCGGCCCGCCGCCAGGCACACCGATCCCGGACCGGGCAGGTCGCGCACGACGGGGTGCCGGCCGTGCACAGCACCGCGCCGAGTTCCATCATGGCCGCGCAGAACAGCGCCGCGGTGGGCTCGTCGGCGGGCAGTACCGCCGTCATGGCCGCCAGGTCCCGTGCGGTGGACGGGATGCCGGGCTGCCCCTGACCGCCGATGGCGCGGGCCAGCACCCGGCGCACATTGGTGTCCACCACCGCGGCGCGGATGCCGAACGCGAAGGCCTGCACCGCCCGCGCGGTGTACTCACCGACCCCGGGCAGCGCCAGCAGCTCGGCGAGCCCCGCCGGTACCAGGCCGGCGTGCCTATCCACGATCGCCGACGCGCAGGCATGCAGGCGCAGCGCCCGGCGCGGGTAACCGAGCTTGCCCCACATTCGTACCGCCTCGCCGGGGGAGTCGGCGGCCAGCTCCGCCGGGCCGGGCCAGCGCTCCAGCCAGCTGCGGTAGGCGGGCAGCACCCGGGTCACCGGGGTCTGCTGCAGCATCACCTCGCTGACCAGCACCGCCCATGGTGAGGTGCCGGGTCGTCGCCACGGCAGGTCCCGGGCGCACTCGGCGAACCAGCCGGTGAGCTCGGCGGCGAAGGCGTCGACGGAGGCGGTGGCTGACATCCCTGCCATCCTGGCACGACCCCAGAGGTCGGGTTGCGCGGGAATCGTCGGGCGGCCCTGACTCATCTCGGCGCGTTGGTTGATTCTGCCGGTGCCAGGGTCCATGGTGTGCCCCATGGTGGCTACCGGCAGTACCGCGAGCCCGCAGGTCGAGAGCAGCCGGCCGTTGCGGGTCGAGACCAACGGCATCAACGTGATCACCGATGCCGAACGCAAGGGCGCACCCCGGCAGCTGTTCTGGCCGTGGTTCGGCGCCAACATCTCGGTGTTCGCGCTGAGCTACGGCTCGTTCGCCCTCAGCTTCGGCGTCTCGTTCTGGCAGGCCCTGATCGCCGGGCTGCTCGGGATCGGGCTGTCCTTCCTGCTGTGCGGGTTCATCGCGCTGGCCGGCAAGCGCGGCTCGGCACCGACCATGGTGCTCAGCCGGGCACCGTTCGGGGTGCGCGGCAACACCCTGCCGACCTTGGTGTCCTGGCTGGTGAACGTCGGCTGGGAGACGGTGCTGACCATCCTGGCGACGCTGGCCACCGCCACCGTGTTCGACCGGCTCGGCTGGAGTGCCGGCACGTCCACCAAGGTGATCGCGCTGGTCGTGGTCGCCGGGTTGATCATCGCCGGCGGCGTGATGGGCTTCGACCTGATCATGCGGATGCAGGCCGTCATCACGGTCGTCACTGCGGTGCTCACCGTGGTCTACATCGTGCTGGTACTCGACAAGATCCACTGGAGCGCGGTGTCGGCGGCGCCGGCCGGCTCGACGCAGCACGTGGTCGGCTGCTTCGTGCTGTTCCTGACCGGCTTCGGGCTGGGCTGGGTGGTGATGGCGGCGGACTACTCCCGCTACCTGCCGCGCGGCTCGAGCAGCCGGGGAGTGATCGGCTGGACCGCCTTCGGCGGGGCGATCGCACCGATGGTGCTGCTGGTGTTCGGCCTGCTGCTGGCGGGCTCGTCGGAGCAGTTGAGCGCGGCCATCGGCGCCGACCCGATCGGGGCGCTGGCCGGCGAGCTGGACACCTGGGCGCTGGTGCCGTTCCTGATCGTGGTGATCCTGGGCCTGGTCGGCGGTGCGGTGCTGGACATCTACTCCTCCGGCCTGGCGCTGCTGACCGCCGGACTGCGGGTGCCGAGGCCGGCCGCGGCGTTCCTGGACGGCGTGATCATGGTGGCCGGGGCGATCTACGTGGTGTTCTTCGCCGACAACTTCTTCCTGCAGTTCCAGGGCTTCCTGATCACCCTGGGGGTGCCGGTGGCCGCCTGGTGCGGGGTGATGCTGGCCGACATCCTGCTGCGCCGGCGCGACTACGCCGAACCGGACCTGTTCGATCCGCGCGGCCGGTACGGCAGCGTGCGGCTGGTGCCGGTGCTGAGCATCCTGCTCGGCACGGCGCTCGGCTGGGGCCTGGTCACCAACAACTTCGCGAGCTGGCTGAGCTGGCAGGGCTATTTGCTCAAGCCGTTCGGGCTGGGTGGCAAGACCGGCGAGTGGGCGGGCGCCAACCTCGGAGTGTTGCTGGCCCTGCTGCTCGGCTTCGTCGTGACCGTGATCGCCGACCGTGGCCCGATCCGGCGCCAGGAGTCGATGCCGGGGTGAGAGACCACGGCACGGCCGATCCGGGGTGGCCGATCACGGCACGGCCGATCCCGGGGTGGCCGATCATCCGGTGACCGGCCATCTGGTGGTCATCGATCTCCAGCAGGTGTTCGCCGACCCCTCCTCGCCCTGGTTCACCCCCCGCTTCGCCGAGCTGCTGGACCCGGTCGAGCGGCTGGTCGCGGCGTACCGGCCGGCCGTCACCTTCACCCGGTTCATCGCGCCCGCCCAGCCGGCCGGCGCCTGGCGGGAGTACTACCGGCAGTGGCCGTTCGCCCGGCAGCCGCCCGACGCCCCGCTGTACGCCCTGGTGCCTCCGTTCACGGACCGGCCCGCGCTGGCGCTGCCCACCTTCGGCAAGTGGGGTGCCGAACTCGCCGCCCGGGCCGGGACCGAGCTGGTGGTGGCCGGGGTGAGCACCGACTGCTGCGTGCTCTCCACGGTGCTGGCCGCGGCGGACGCGGGGGTGCGGGTGCGGGTGGCCACCGATGCCTGCGCCGGCTCCAGCGACGACAACCACGAGCGGGCGCTGGCGATCATGGCGCTGTACGCCCCGCTGGTGGAGTTGACCACGGTGGATCGGCTGCTCACCGCGCACCGAGCGGAACCCGAGGGGCCGGGCGGAACCGGCGCCGCCGGGCACTGAGCTACAGCGCCGCGCTCAGGTACAGCGCTGCGCTCAGCTGTAGCGCTCGATGATCGAGGACTCGGCCAGCCGGGACAGCGCCTCGCGGATCGAACGGGCCCGGGCATCGCCGACGCCCTCGACCTCCTGCAACTCGTCGACCGAGGCGGCCAGTACCTTCTGCAGGCCGCCGAAGTGCTCCACGATCCGGTTGAGCACCAGGTTCGGCAGCCTGGGTACCCGGGACAGCAGCCGGTAACCCCGCGGGCTCGCCGATATCTCCAGGGTCTCGGCGCCGGCCGGGTAGCCCAGTGCCTTGGCGATGTTGGACAGGTCGAGCAGCTCGGCCGCCGACAGCTGGGCCAGATCCTCCAGGGCCTGCTCCACCGTCCGGTTCTTGCGGCTGGCCGGCAGGTAGTCCCGGGCGATCAGCTCGCGGTCGGTGTGCACGCCGGCCATCAGCTCTTCCAGCTGCATCGACAGCAACCGGCCGTCGGTACCGAGCTCGGCGCCGTAGCCGGAGATCTCGTCGGCGATCCGGCTCACCATCTCCAGCCGCTGGGACACCGCGGCGGCGTCGCGCACCGTGACCAGGTCCTCGATCTCGAGCGCGGACAGGGTCTGGGAGACCTCGTCCAGCCGGGACTTGTACCGCTCCAGGGTCTGCACCGCCTGGTTGGCCCGCGACAGCAGCGAGGTGGAGTTCTCCAGCACGTGCCGGCGGGTGCCCAGGTAGAGGCTGATGATCTTCATCGACTGCGACACCGAGATCACCGGGAAGCCGGTCTGCTGGGCCACCCGCTGGGCGGTGCGGTGCCGGGTGCCGGACTCCTCGGTCGGGACCGCCGGGTCGGGCATCAGGTGGGTGGCCGCCCGCAGGATCCGGGTGCCGTCGGTGCTGAGCACCACCGCGCCGTCCATCTTGGCCAGCTCCCGCAGCCGGGTGGCGGCGAACTCGATGTCCAGCGGGAAGCCACCGGTGCACAGCGACTCGACGGTCTTGTCGTAGCCGAGCACCACCAGGGCACCGGTGTTGCCACGCAGGATGCGCTCCAGGCCGTCCCGCAGCGCCGTGCCGGGAGCGAGCGAGGCAAGGACCGATCGCAGTACCTCGTCGCGATCACTGACAGCCACTACCTACTCCCGCACTCTTCACACCGCTTTCAACCTTGCCCGACAGTCTAGGAGCTTGCCGGCACGGCGACGGCGGGGAACCGGGCTGCCCTGTCACAACTGGGCCACGAAGTCCCAGGCCCGGGTCACCGTGGGCACCTCGACCACCTTCATGCCGGCCAGCTGGGACCAGTCCGAACCGTGCGGCACCAGCGCCTTGCGGAACCCGAGCCGGCTGGCCTCGCTGAGCCGTCGCTGCACGCTGGAGACCCGGCGGATGTCACCCGACAGCGACACCTCGCCGATCGCGCACAAGGTGCTGGGCAGCGCGATGTCGCTGGCGGCCGAGGCGATGGCGAGCAGGACGGCCAGGTCGACGGACGGCTCGGTGATCTTGATGCCACCGACGCTGGCCGCGTAGACGTCCCGGTCGCCGAGCTGGACGCCGGCGTGCCGGCCGAGCACCGCCAGCAGCATGTTCACCCGGGACGCGTCGAGGTCGGTCACCGACCGCCGGGCCGAGCCGCCGTTGCCGTAGGAGGCGGCCACCAGCGACTGCACCTCGGACAGCAGCGGCCGGCGGCCGGTCACCGTGACCGTGACGCAGGTGCCCGGCACGGCGATGTCGCGAGAACTGACGAACAGCCCGGACGGGTCGGGCAGCTCGTCGATGCCCTCCTCGTGCATCTCGAAGCAGCCGACCTCGTCGGTGGCACCGAACCGGTTCTTGATGGCCCGCAGCAGTCGCAGCGAGCTGTGCCGGTCGCCCTCGAAGTACAGCACCACGTCCACCAGGTGCTCCAGCGCCCGCGGCCCGGCGATCGAGCCGTCCTTGGTGACGTGGCCGACCAGCACGGTGGCGATGCCGCGTTCCTTCGCGACCGCGCTGATCGCCGCGGTGACGGCCCGGATCTGCGGCACCCCGCCCATCACCCCGTCCACGGTCGAGGAGGCGATGGTCTGCACCGAGTCCAGGATCAGCAGCCCGGGCTTGACCGCGTCCAGGTGGGCCAGCACCGCACCGAGGTCGTTCTCGGCGGCCAGGAACAGTTGCGGGTGCATGGTGTGGGTGCGCTCGGCCCGGGCCCGTACCTGGGCGGTGGACTCCTCGCCGGTCACGATGAGCGCCGAGGAACCGCTGACGGCGGCGTACTTCTGGCCGGCCTCCAGCAGCAGGGTCGACTTGCCCACCCCGGGCTCGCCGGCCAGCAACAGCACGGCGCCGGGCACCAGGCCGCCGCCCAGCACCCGGTCCAGCTCGCCGATGCCGGTGGGCAACGCCCGGGCCAGCGCGCCGTCCTGCCGGCTGATCGGCTGGGCGGCGGTGCGCGGGGTGACCGGTGCAGGCAGGGTCAGCGCCGCCGCACGAACCCCCTCCTCGGCCATGGTGCCCCAGGCCTGGCACTCCGGGCAGCGCCCCACCCAGCGGATCGAGGAGGTGCCGCACTCGGTGCACGCGTAGCTGGTGCTGGCGCGCTTGGGCTGCTTGACGGTGGCGCTGCCCGGTGGGGTACTCACCCGCCGGAGGCTACCGGGGGGTTGCGACAGAAAGCCGGCGCCGAGCGGGCCGGGGTGAAGGTGGTGCGGAGTTACTCGCCGGGCTGGGTGGCCACGCTCACGACGGGTGCGCTCGGCGCCTCGGTGGACAGCTGGACGGCCAGCACGACGGTGATGCTGGTGCCGCTGCCGAAGGTGAGGGTGACCGGCACCGACTGGGCGGGGAACAGCTCGGCGGCCAGGCCGGTGAGGGTCACGGTGGCGTCGCTGGCAGCCATCCCGATCGAGACCGACTCCCGGGCCGGCAGGTCGATCGGGGTGCTGGTGGCAGTGGCGCTCGGCGAGCTGGAGGGCGACCCGGCAGCCGAGCTGCTGGAGGCCGACGGCGACGACCCGGCCGCCGAGGACGCACCCTCGGAACTCCCGGCGCTGACCTGCGCGCCGGCTGCCATCGGGGAACTCACCGACACCAGCCGATCGGCCTGGTCGCCCTGGTTGATCAGCACCATCCGCAGCGGGGCCTCGGAGCCCTTGGCGTAGCTGGCACCCGAGTCCGGGGTGGCGATGGCCGGCCGCCCGGACCAGGATGGAACCCGCCCCGGCCTGGACCCCGTCGATCGCAGGCGTCTGCTCCACCGTCTGGGCGTTCTGCCCGGCAGCGCAGCCGGTCACCAGAACCAGGCCGGCAGCGGCGATCCCGGCTGCCGTCCCGAGCCGGCGAAGCAGGCCCGCGCGGCCAGCGGTCTCGTTACCCACGGCGACTCCTCAGCTGCCTCAACTCGCGGTGCTTACCTTCCCTGCCGGTCGACCGGTGAGCCGGATGGGACATCCGGGGCCCAGGCTAGCCAAAGCCTAGCGAGAGCCCCGGACCCGGCGACGGACAGGTGGCCCGGCGGGTCGGCGACGGGGCGTGCGGGCGGTGACTGCACGGGTCCGCCGGACCGGCTGGCGGCACCGGGTGGGCCAAGGAAGGGCTCGGGCGTGTCGGTCCCACGTGTTACCCTGGAGTCCACCGGAAGGGGTTGCCTCTATGACTTTTCAGGTCGGCGAGACCGTAGTTTATCCGCACCATGGAGCTGCCAAAATCGAGGCAATCGAGACTCGCACCATCCAGGGAGTCGACCGCACCTACCTCGTGCTCAAGGTTCAGCAAGGTGATCTGACCGTTCGAGTGCCCGCCGACAACGCCGAGATCGTGGGCGTGCGTGACGTGGTCGGCCAAGAGGGTCTGGACCGGGTGTTCGAGGTGCTGCGCGCCCCGCACACCGAGGAGCCGACCAACTGGTCGCGTCGCTACAAGGCCAACGGCGAGAAGCTTGCCTCGGGCGACGTGAACAAGGTCGCAGAGGTCGTGCGCGACCTGTGGCGGCGTGAGAAGGACCGCGGCCTGTCCGCGGGCGAGAAGCGCATGCTGGCCAAGGCCCGCCAGATCCTGGTGAGCGAGCTGGCGCTGGCCGAAGGCACCAACGAGGACAAGGCAGAACTCGTGCTCGACGAGGTGCTGGCCGAGGCCGTCGCCTGAGCGACGGTTCGACCAGTCCCGTACCGGCGGTTGCCGAGGTAACCGAAGCCGGTACGGGGGTTGCCGCGGTGATCGTGGCCGCTGGCTCCGGCCAGCGGCTGGCCGCCGGCATGCCCAAGGCGCTGGTGCCGTTGCACGGTCGCCCGTTGCTGGCCTGGGCGCTGGATGCCTTCACCGGCCATCCCGACGTCGACTCGGTCGTGGTGGTCGCTCCACCGGAGGCCATCGCGGCGGTCGAGGACTGCACCGCCGGCCGGGCCACCGTGGTGGCCGGCGGGCTCAATCGGCAGGCTTCGGTGCAGCTGGGCCTGGCCGCCCTCGGTCCCGAGATCGGGCTGGTCCTGGTGCACGACGCCGCCCGGCCACTGGTGCCGGGCTCAGTGATCTCCGCGGTGGTCGCCGCCCTGCGTGCTGGGGAGCAGGCGGTGATCCCGGTGCTGCCGGTGGCCGACACCGTCAAACGGGTGGACGACGCCGGCCGGGTGCTCGCCACCCTCGACCGGGCCGAGCTACGTGCCGTCCAGACCCCCCAGGGCTTTTCCCGGGCCGCGCTGGAGACCGGGCATCGGGTCGCCGCGCAGCGCTCGCTGACCAACGTGACCGACGACGCCGGCCTGCTCGAAGCGCTGGGCGTGCCGGTACTGACCGTCGCCGGCGACGAGCTGTGCCTCAAGGTCACCCGGCCCTACGACCTGCGGGTGGCGCACGCACTGGCCCGCGAACTCGACCAAGCCCGCGAACTCGATGCCGCGACCCGATCCGGAGGGCCGACATGACCACGCGACGGACCGACCCGACCCGACAGGCAGGACCGGCATGACGCTGCCCAGGGTGGGGATCGGGGTGGACGTGCACCCGATCGAAGAAGGCCGGGAGTGCTGGCTGGCGGGGCTGTTCTGGCCCAACGTGCCGGGCTGCGCCGGGCATTCCGACGGTGACGTGGTCTGCCATGCGGCCTGCGACGCGCTGCTGTCGGCCGCCGGCCTGGGCGACCTCGGCGCGGTGTTCGGCACCGCCGAGCCGGAGTGGGCCGGCGCGTCCGGGCTCGAACTGCTCGCCGAGGTGATCCGGCGGCTGGACGCGGCAGGCTGGCGGATCGGCAACGTCGCGGTGCAGCTGATCGGCAACCGGCCCAAGCTGGGCCCCCGGCGGCTGGACGCCGAGACGCTGCTCAGCGACGTGGTGGGTGCGCCGGTGACCCTGTCGGCGACCACCACCGACTGGGCTCGGCCTGACCGGCCGCGGCGAGGGGCTGGCCGCGGTGGCCACCGCCCTGATCGCCCGCTGACCGCCTGGACCGAGCTGGACGACACGGAAGGCCGGTGAGCCTAGCCGGATGGGTCCTGATGCGGGGCAGAACGAGCCGGGCTGGTCGCCGTAGGGACAGCAATGGGTGTGACGGTTCGTTTGCGCCAGGCGAAGAAGCTGACGCTGGCAATCCAGGCAGCCCCCACGACGAGTAGCGCTAGCCATCCCTTGTACAGAAGCAGCTCTCCCACTTGCTGCTTCGCCCATTTCTCGCCCTCACGGCGGCATCCGCTCGGTGTCGTGTCGAGAAGGTCGCACGGTATCGGGTCGAGTGTTCCGGTTTCCTTGACAGGGTTCGCGCTGGCCGGTGTGTCCGGGTCCGGGGGAGCCTCGGCTGACGGGTTGGGGTTGGCGGCAAGCCAGTTCTGGAATACCCGAAGCATGGCAGCGTGGCCGCGTTCGTTGGGATGAAGAGAGCCGTGGGACCAATTGGCGGGGCTGAAGCGTTGCTCCGCAATGCCGTTCACCGATCGCAACGCCACGAAGTTCAGTCCAGGCCGGCCGTCGTTGAGGGGGTCGCACAATTGCAGATGCGCATCGGCTAATGCGGTTTGCATCTTGTCCAGGTAATAGAACCGGTGATCAGCTGCCGCCTGACGTACTCGCGCGTTGAGGCTGTCCTTACCGGTCAGGAAACTCGCGATGAATTCCCTTTCACCGGCTGATAACGCGGCCTGGCCGCAGTGCTTGGGGTTGCTGGTGTTGTCAATCGGGTCGGGGTAGGGGACAACGACGACGGGGGTATCGGGGAACGTGGCGCGGACGTCGTCGTAGGTTCCCTCCAGGAGGCGTTGGACCTGATCGAGTCCGTCCGTCCAGAGGGTGGACTTCTTATTGCAATTGCCCGGCGCGATGCACATGAGGCCGATCGTGGAGAATCCGGCATCGTTGCCACCGATGCTGAGTACCACGAGGCTGGGCGTGAACTTCTCGCTCTCCTGCCGGGCCTTGTACTGCGCGAGTTGCGTTCCCGGCTCGTTGTACTGGCTCTGTGGAGTCGGGCTCGAGGACGGGTCGTCCCGGACGTTGCGGGTGCGAGCACCTGAGCAGGCCAGGAACACCAGCCCGTCGAACGGTGCTTGCTGGCCGGCTGCGGCTGCCCATGAGGTGGGGGAGCGTCGGCAGCCGTTGACACCGCCTTCGTCGGTGCCCGCATAGTAGATCGCCGCGCCCTCACCCGACATGTAGGAGTCACCGAGGGCCACGAGAACGCGGGCCTTGCCGGCCGGGGTGAGCGCGCCAGGCATGGATGCCTGCCGCGGGGTGGCTCCCAAGAGGGCGATAACGGCGATGAGGACGGCGATATCGGCCTGGGTGGACGAGGTGATGGTCACGATGAGAAGGCCGAAGGCAACCAATGCTCCGAACACCCACGGCGAATGAGCAAGGTAGCCGCCCACCACCGCTAGGGCGAGGAAGATCACCGTGCCACCCAGCATTCCCACCACGCGTGGGAGCGCGTGCGGATCTTCTCCCGGTGCCGATGGCCTGCCGAACCTCTGGATCGCCGCTTCGGAAAGCAGTCCGATCGCGATCGGCAGCAACGCCAGCATCGAAGCCGCGAGCAGAAAGAGCGACACCAGATCCGGCGCGCGGCCCAACAAGCCCCCGCCGATCAGGCCAAGTACCGCGCCGAGGCCAGCCAGCCAACCCCCGTTCCGGGCGCGGTTCCTGGCGACGGCGCGCCACCTGGCGACGATGGCGCCCATGCCGAAGTAGAGGGCAACCGCACCGTAAAGGCCGGCACCGTCCACGTGGCCGATCCCACTCACACCGATCAAGGCCACACCGATAAGGCAGATGACTATCGAGGCGATCCAATTCCAGAGCCACGGTGTGCCATCGAGAAAGTCCTGGTACTGCCCGCGTATCCAGATCGTGCTGGTCACTATGTACAGGCAGAACAACAGCAGCCTGATCGAGGTCGGAGCGCCACGGTCAGCTGCGACCAGCAGCAAACAGAGGACGACAAGAAAAGCGATCGTCCGTCTACCTTGTGTGGTTTTCCACAGCTGGGAAAATGCAGATGTGACCATCCGAAGGCCCCCTGTAACCCGATCCGGATATAGAGGTCGGGCGGAGCATACGGCGCGCAAAGTGAGTTGCCAATACCAGCCTGGATTGGATGGTCACAAGGTAACTAAGAGTGGTCGATCACCAGCTGATCATTGGTGATCGCATGAATCGGCAGGCGGAATGCGCTGCGGCGTCCGAGCCCGATCGAGGCTCAGGGTCGGTATGGAAATCTTCCCGGCACGATCATTTGCATGAACAGTCGCTCACTGATCCAGCGCCTGCTCCAGGTCGGCCCACAGGTCCTCGACGTGCTCCAGCCCCACCGACAGCCGCAGCAGCGCGGCCGGGGTCTGCTGCTGCAGCTCACCGGGGTAGCGACCGCGCCGTTCCAACAGCGACTCGACGCCGCCCAGGCTGGTGGCATGGGTGATCAGCCGGACCCGCTCGCACACCTGGTCGGCCCGCTGCACGGAGTCCGGCTCGAAGGACAGCAGGCCGCCGGTGTTGTCCAGCAGCGTCGCGACCAGGTCGGCCTGCGGGTGGCTCGGCAGTCCCAGGTAGTGCACCCGGCGCACCGCCGGGTGCCCGGAAAGCCGGCGGGCGAGCTCGGCGGCGTTGGCGCAGGCCCGCTCCAGCCGCACCGACAGGGTGCGCAGGCCGCGCAGCGCGAGGAAGATCTCCAGCGCGCCGGGCAGCGCGCCGGTCAGGTTGCGCCGGGCCTTGAGCTCGGTGTCCAAAGCCGGATCGGCGGTGGCCAGCGTCCCCATGATCAGGTCGCTGTGGCCGGCGATCCACTTGGTCGCCGAGTGCAGCACCACGTCGGCGCCGTGCTCCAGCGGGCGGATGCCGAACGGGGTGGCCAGGGTGGCGTCCACCACCGTGCGCACCCCGTTCCGGCGGGCTGCCGCCGCCAGCGCCGGCAGGTCGGGTACCACCAGCATCGGGTTGGTCGGCAGCTCCAGCCAGAGCAGTGCCGCCCCGGGCAGCGCCTGCACCACGGCGTCGGTGTCGGTGACGTCCACGGTGCGCAGCGACAGCCGGCCGAGGTCCACCTGGGCGTCCAGCAGGGTGCGGTTGAAGTTGTAGAAGGTGGTGGGCAGCACCAGCACGGATCCGACCGGCAACGCCTCGATCAGCGCGGTGCTGGCCGCCATCCCGGACGAGAACGCGGTGACCGGGCCGCCCTCCACCGCGCCCAGGGCGGCCTCGAACGCCGCCAGGGTGGTGTTGCCGTCCCGGCCGTAGACCCGCTCGCCGCCGGCGTGGAAGGTGGACGACAGCTGGACCGGCTGGTTGATCGGCCCCCCGGGGGTGCGATCAGGCCGGCCGGTGGCGATCAGCAGCGATTCCCGACGCAGCGAGTCTGGATGCATGGGGTCAAACCTAGCCTGCCGGTCGGCCGGCTCGGGGCGGGCGAACCGGCCGGCGGCCCGGTCCTAGACTCGGGGACATGACTGGATTGCCGGACCTGGCCAAGAAGCTGCTCGACGCCGCCAACTACGTGGTGGTGGCTACCAGCAACACCGACGGCTCGCCGCAGACATCGGTGCTCTGGGCCAGCTACGAAGGGGACGAGCTGCTGCTGTCCACCATCCAGGGCCGCAAGAAGGAGACCAACTGGCTCAAGGACCCGCGGACCAGCGTGCTGATCCTGGACCGGGACAACCCGTTCCGCTATGTCGAGGTCCGCGGCGCGGTGAGCATGAGCACCGACGGCGGCCCCGAGCTGATCCAGCGGCTCTCGCAGGCCTACACCGGCTCCGACTACACCGGCGACGAGGGCACCGACAACGTCCGGGTGGTGGTCCGGGTGCGGCCCACCCACACGGTCGTCTGGGGCGACTGACCGCCTATCGCGCCACCCGTCCGCGGCGGCGGTCGGCGGGCAGGACGAGAGTCCGTACCATTGTCGGGTGACGCTCAGGCTGTATGACACCGCTACCCGGACGGTGCGTGACTTCGTCCCGCTGGTTCCCGGACGGGCGTCGATCTACTACTGCGGGGCCACCGTGCAGGGCGCGCCGCACATCGGGCACCTGCGGTCCGGGCTGAACTTCGACATCCTGCGCCGCTGGCTGAGCCACTGCGGCTACGACGTCACCATGGTCCGCAACGTCACCGACATCGACGACAAGATCATCGCCAGGGCGGCCGAGGCGGACCGGCCGTGGTGGGCGCACGCCGCGCTCTACGAGCAGGCCTTCCGGGACGGCTACCAGATCCTGGGCTGCCTGCCGCCGACGGTGGAGCCGCGGGCCACCGGGCACATCCCCGAGATGATCACGCTGATGCAGCGGCTGATCGACGCCGGCCACGCCTACCCGGTGGACGGCGACGTGTACTTCGACGTCCGGTCCTTCCCGCGCTACGGGGCGCTGTCCGGCCAGCGGGTCGAGGAGATGCTGCCGGCCGGCGACTCGGTGGGCGATGCCCGCAAGCGCGACCCGCGGGACTTCGCGCTGTGGAAGGCCGCCAAGCCGGGCGAGCCGAGCTGGCCGACCCCGTGGGGCGACGGCCGGCCGGGCTGGCACCTGGAGTGCTCGGCGATGGCCGGCAAGTACCTGGGCCCGGCCTTCGACATCCACGGCGGCGGCCTGGACCTGATCTTCCCGCACCACGAGAACGAGCTGGCCCAGTCAAGTGCCGTCGGCGACGACTTCGCCGCGTACTGGATGCACAACGGCTGGGTCACCATGGCCGGGGAGAAGATGTCGAAGTCCCTCGGCAACACGGTGGCGATCAGCGCGATGGCCGACGAGTGGCGTCCGGTCGAGCTGCGCTACTACCTGGGCGCGGCGCACTACCGCTCGGCGATCGAGTACTCGCCCGAGGCGTTGCGGGAGGCCGCGGTCGCCTACGCCAAGATCGAGAGCTTCGTGCAGCGCGCGGTGGAGCTGGTCGGTGAGTCACGGCCAGCCCAGCCGAGCTGCCCGCCTCGTTCGTGCGCCGCGATGGACGACGACCTGGGCGTGCCGCAGGCGCTGGCGGTCATCCACAACACCCGGCGGGACGGCAACATCGCCCTGGACCGGGGCGACAAGCAGGCGGTCGGCGTCGCGCTGGGCCAGCTGCTGGCGATGACCGCGGTGCTCGGCCTCAACCCGCTGGACTGGCAGGCCACCGGCACCGAGCAGGCGGCGCTGACCGCCACCGTCGACCGGCTGGTCCGGCTGGCGTTGCAGCAGCGCCAGGACGCCCGGGCCCGCAAGGACTACGCGGCCGCCGACGCGGTGCGTGACGCGCTCGGCGAGGCCGGCGTGCAGGTCGAGGACACCCCGGACGGTCCACGCTGGACCCTGGCGCCGGCCTCCCGGCAGGAACGGTAGCTGGCGATGGCAGGCAACTCGGCACGCAAGGGCGCGGTACGCAAGGGCAAGAAGGGCGCCACGGTCGGTTCCGGCGGGCAGCGGGCCCGGGGACTGGCCGGCAAGGGGCCAACCCCGAAGGCGGCCGAGCGCAAGGGGCATCCGGCCGCTCGCCGGGCCGCGGCGGCCGAGCGGCGGTCGGAGGCGCCGCGTCGCCGGGGCGCCCCCGGCAAGAACTCCGACGCACCCGAGCTGCTGGTCGGGCGCAACCCGGTCGCCGAGGCGCTGCGGGCCGCGATCCCGGCCAACGCGCTGTACGTGGCGGTCGGCATCGAGGCCGACGAGCGGGTCACCGAGGCGATCCGGCTGGCCGCCGATCGCGGGCTGCCGATCCTCGAGGTCAGCAAGTCCGAGATCGACCGCCGGACCGGCGGCATCCTGCACCAGGGCATCGCCCTGCAGGTGCCGGCCTTCTCCTACGACGAGCTGCCGGACCTGCTGGACCTGGTCTCCTCGGCGACCACCACGCCGCTGCTGGTGGCCCTGGACGGGGTCACCGACCCGCGCAACCTGGGTGCGGTGATCCGGTCCGCGCTGGCGTTCGGGGCGCAGGGCGTGATCCTGCCGACCCGGCGCTCGGCCGGGGTCACCGCGACGGCCTGGCGCACCTCGGCCGGCACCGCGGCCCGGCTGCCGGTGGCCCAGGTGACCAACCTGGTCCGCGCGCTGCGGGACTGCCAGCAGGCCGGCATGCAGGTGATCGGCCTGGACGCCGACGGCACGAGCACCCTGGACGAGCTGCCCAATGCCCGCGACCCGCTGGTGATCGTGGTCGGCTCGGAGGGCCGCGGCCTGTCCCGGCTGGTCGGCGAGACCTGCGACCTCACGGTGTCGATCCCGATGGCGGGCCAGGCCGAGTCGCTGAACGCCTCGGTGGCGGCGGCGGTGGCGATGGCCGAGGTGGCCAGGCAGCGCCGGCGGCGCGACTGATCAACGGCTGGTCCGAGCCGATTCAGCTGCTCAGGACTGGCCGGTCCAGCCCAGCACCGTCGGGTGCACCTGCAGCGAGCAGATGCTCACCGAGCGCCGGATCGGGACGGACTTCGTGGTGTTCGGCGCGGTCTCCAGCACGCCGGCGGAGTACCGGCACGGCCCGGAGGTGGCCGGGTTGAAGTTGGCCCACTCCACGGTCGCCGAGGCGAAGCCGTGCGGCGGAATGGTGATCAGCTGCACTCCCTTGCGGCTGCCGCCGGCCGAGCCGATCAGCGTCCGGGTGGCGTGCGCGATGGCCCGGCCGTTGGAGGCCATCGCGTCCACACCGGGGTAGCCGTACAGGGTGCAGCTGGCCGCGGTGTGGTTGCGGTAGAGCAGGACGAAGGCGCTGTGGCCGGCGAAGCCGTCGGTCCGCGAGAGGCCGTAGTCCAGCGAGCTGTTGCCGCACGCCGGCACCGCGGCCGCGGCCGGTCCGGCCCCGGCGAGCAGCCCGATCGCCGCGCCGGCCAGCGCGACCGTGGTTCCTGCGATCATCGTTCGAAACGCCGACATGGTCTCTTCCCCGATCCGGTGACCCATTGCCACCCTCGAGCTGTTGACAGCCGCGAGCCGGAATCTGTTGCGTGGATCGAGAGATTCGTCCATTCCGGCAGGCGCCGGGCTCAACCGCCGGGTAGCAGCGCCGGGTCCACCACGAGCGTGTCGGTGCCGCCGTAGTCGGCGATCCAGAGCCGGTGGTCGTACCCGCTGACCACGAACGGGTTGCCGGCCGGGATCGGGAACGGCCCGGTCACCGCGTCGGTGCGCTGGTCCAGCCGGTACAGCGCGCCGCCCTTGTCGGGGAACCACACCCCGCCGTCGAGCACGTCACCGTCGTTCGGCGTCGGGCCCACGTCGACCCTGCGGACGACCCGGCCGGTGCGCGCGTCCAGCCGGACGATCTGGCCGGCGCTCTGGTCGCCGATCCAGACGGTGTCGGAGTCGGCGGCGGTCCAGCTCGGCGCCCCGTCGAACTCCACGGTGCTCGCCCGGCCGGTCACCGCGTCGATCCGGGTCAGCTGCCGGCTGCTGGCGTCGCACACCCAGAGCGCGCCGCCGGCCGCGGCGATGCCCACCGGACTCGGGCTGACCTTGATGGTGCGGGTCCGGTTCGTCCTGGCGTCGATCCGGGTCACCGTGCCGTCGCCGTTGTCGGTCACCCAGGCGGCCCCGGCGGCGAAGGTCACGTCGTAGGGCGAGCTGCCGACCGCGATCGTGCGGGTCCGGTTGCTGGCCACGTCGATCCGGGTCACCGCCGAGCCGGTGTAGTCCTCCACCCAGATCGAGCCGGCGCCGAAGGCCATCCCGCACGGACCGGCCGCGGTGCGGATGGTGGCCAGCACCCTGCCGGTGGCCGGATCGAGCCGCTTGACGGTGAAGTCGTTGATGTCGGCGACCCAGACCGAGCCGGCCGCGCCCAGCGTGGCGCAGGGCCTGCTGCCGGTGTGGATCCGCCTGACCAGGTAGCGCGGATCGGCCGAACTCGTCGGGCTCGGTGCCGGCGAGGCGGCGGAACTGCCCGACACCGGCCGCCCGGCCGCCGTCGGACCGGTGCTCGAGCCGCTCGTAGAGCTGCCGGACGAGCTGCAGCCGGCCGTCAGCAGCAGCGCCGCGGTGCTGGCAACCAGTGCCTGGTGACGTCCCGAGGTCCTCATGCCGCCTCACCGTAGGGACGGCCGGTCACGGAGGTACTACGATTTCGTATTAGTTACTCTACCGTGACCTAGGTGGCCGCTCGGCTAGAGTCGCGGCATGGCAGGACTGGAGTTCCGCGGCCCGTTCCTGCTGGTGTTCGCCCTGGGCCAGCAACTGGGCACCCTGCTGCAGCAGGCGATGGTCGACGCCCCGCTGCCGCCGAACGAATTCGCCGTCTACAGCGCGTTGCGGCTGATGCAGCCGACCACGCCCACCCAGCTGGCCGGCACTCTCGGCATGCGGCCGACCACGCTGTCCAGCATGCTCGTCCGGATGTCGCGCAGCGGCCACCTGCACCGGCGCCGCAACCCGGCCGACGGGCGCTCGGTGATCCTGATGCTCAGCCCCAGCGGCGTACGGGTCACCGAAGCCTGCTTCGCCGCCTTCGGCCTGGCCATCGAGGCGTTCCAGCGGCAGTTGAGCATCGACGAGTCGGTGCTGCTCGCCGACCTGGAGGCGATGAGTGCCGCGCTGGCCGGCGCCAGCGCGGAGCTGGCCGAGCTGGATCAGGTTGCCGAGGCCGGCGGCTGATCGGGCGGAGCCCGACCGGTTTTCCGGGTAACTGGTCGCTGTGCCCGGTAGGTCGCTAGCGTAGGGGGACGGGCCGAGCAGCGTGCCCCGCTCCGGCGCCAGATCGTCCGGCGCTGACTACCTGATGAGGAGTTGCAGGATGACGGAAACCGAAGGAACCGCCGACGGCGGTGCGGAGGGCACTCCGGGCGTGCATGACGGTGGCGCCGATGGTGGCGCGGACGGCGGCGCGCACGAGGGTCCGGCCGACGGCGGTGCGCACGGCACCCCCGGTGCACATGACGGTGGCGCCGATGGTGGCGCGGACGGCGGTGCCGGTGACGGTGGCGCCGATGGTGGCGCGGACGGCGGCGCGCACGAGGGCCCGGCCGACGGCGGTGCCGACGGTGTTGCCGGCCAGCACGACGGCGGCGCGGACGGCGGCGCCTGAGCACTGAGCAGTCGCGGGGCGGCGTCGACCTGGTCGGCGCCGCCCCGTCTCCCGACGCCGCCGGTCGGGGTACCGACGAGCCGGCCGCGCTGGCACGCTGCATCGCCATGCCGGTCGAGCGGTTCGCCGCCGAGTACTGGTCGCGGCAGCCGTTGCTCACCCCGGCCGCCGAGAGCGGTGCGGACTACACCGACCTGCTCGACGCCGCGGCGGTCGACGAGCTACTGTCCCGACGCGGCCTGCGCACCCCGTTCATCCGGATGGCCAAGCAGGGCAAGGTGATTCCGTCCGGGCAGTTCACCCGGTCGGGCGGTGTCGGTGCCGGGGTGGCCGACCAGGTGGCCGACGACAAGGTGCTCGGGCTGATGGCCGACGGGGCCACCCTGGTGCTGCAGGGCCTGCACCGCACCTGGCCGCCGCTGGTGCGCTTCGGCAGCAGGCTGAGCACCGAGCTGGGGCATCCGGTCCAGATCAACAGCTACCTGACCCCGCCACAGAACCAGGGGTTCGCGCCGCACTACGACACCCACGACGTGTTCGTGCTGCAGGTCGCCGGCCGCAAGCGCTGGCTGGTGCACTCACCGGTGCTCACCGACCCGCTGCCCGGCCAGGACTGGGAACGGCACCGGGCGGCGGTGACGGCCCGGGCGGCCGAACCGCCGCTGCTCGACGAATTGCTGCACCCCGGCGACGCGCTGTACCTGCCGCGCGGCTACCTGCACTCGGCGGTGGCGCAGGGTGATACCTCGATTCACCTGACCGTCGGGGTGCACCCGGTGACCCGGTACGCCCTGCTCAAGCACCTGCTGGCCGAGGCGGCCGACGAGCCGTCCCTGCGCGCGTCGCTGCCGCTGGGTGGTGACCTGGCCGGCGAGGCCGGACTGGCCGGCCAGTTGCACGAGACCGTGCGGGCCTTCGCCGCCTTCGCCGAGTCCGACCGGCTGGCGCAGGTGGCCGCCCGGGTGGCAGGCGAGCTGGCCGGTGGCACCCGGCCGGAACCGATCGAGCCGCTGGCCCAGCTGGCCGCGCTGGCGGTCCTGACACCGACGGCGCGGTTCCGGTTGCGGCCGGGCCTGCGGGCCCGAGTGGAACGCCGGCCGGATGCCGTCGCGGTCACCGCCGTCGATACCAGCATCAGCCTGCCGCCGGCGGCCGGGGCCGCGCTCGGGCTGGTGCTGTCCGGTGAGCCGGTTTGTGCCGCGACGTTGCCCGGCCTGGACGCCGAGGCCGCGCTCGACGTGGTCCGCCGGCTGCTCACCGCCGCCGTCCTGGTGCCCGATGCTTGACCCGGAGCACCGGTGCGGCCTGGCCGCCGCCGCCCGGGGTGAGGAGATGCTGGGCACCGCCTTTCCGGCCGACCGCATCCTGCTGGTCGAGCAGCCCGGCGGCTGGGGCGTGACGGGCCTGGCCGGCTCGCCGTTCGGCTCCCAGGTCGCGCAGCGGCTGATCGCCACCTTCGGCAGGCACGGCGTCCGGGTGCTGGCCATCCGGCGGCCCGGCCGGCACCCGGCGGCGGACCGGCACCCGGAGCACAGCT
Organism: uncultured Actinomycetota bacterium; assembly: GCA_963796905.1. GTDB lineage: Bacteria > Actinomycetota > Actinomycetes > Mycobacteriales > Jatrophihabitantaceae > Jatrophihabitans_A. Next base: position 228,474 of record CAWCNK010000008.1, read on the forward strand.
GGGGGTTCGCCGACTGCCGGCCCGGCAGCCAGGGCGTCGTCTGGGGCAGCTACCGGGCGGCCGAGCAGCTGCTGGAGCTGGACCCGGTCGCGCTGACCGAGCAGGCCGGGCGGGCCGGCGACAGCCCGCCGGTCTACGCGGTGTGCACGCACGGCACCCGGGACATGTGCTGCGCGATCGAGGGACGCCCGGTGGCCACCGCGCTGGCGCGGCAGTGCCCCGGCCGGGTCTGGGAATGCAGCCACGTCGGGGGCGATCGGTTCGCCGCCAACGTGCTGGTGCTGCCCACCGGGCAGCTGTACGGCCGGGTCAAGGACCCGCAGGCGTTGGCCGCGGCCAGCGACGCGGGACAGGTACTGCCCGACCTGCTGCGCGGTCAGGTCGGATTGCCGCCGGCCGCCCAGGCCGCCGTGGTGCACGCCCAGCGCGAGCTGGCGACGGCGACGGTGGGCGCGGTGCGGGTGATCGAGGTGCAGGGCGCGCCGCCGGAGGTGCAACTGGTCCGGCTGGCGGTGCCCGGCGGTTCCTGCACGGTCGCCGTGCAGCGGGTGACCGGGGCGCCGGCGATCCTCACCTGCCGAGACGCCCACACCAAGGTGCCGCTGAGCTACCGACCGCTGTGGCTGCGCCCCGACTGATCCGCGCTCCGCGGACTGATCCGCGCTCCGCGGACTCAGGATCTCGGGTCCGTGTGTGATACCCAGCGGTCGCTGGGACCACGTCTGGATATCACACACACGCCGGGGGCACGGGCGCCCGATACAGCGGAAGGGACGCCGGCGGTGTGCCGGCGTCCCTTCCCCCTCGATCAGCGCTGAGCGGCTACTCGCCGAGCCGTTCGCCGGTTTCCGGATTGAACGCGTGGGTCTCCTCGGTCCGGACCTCGAGGTTGATCTCGTTGCCGATCTTGGGCGGCACCCGGCCGTCGAAGCGGACGGTGAACGGCTTGGCGCCGCCGTCGTCACCGACGTCCTGGGTCTTGACCCCGGGCAGCTCGCCGTAGACGAAGGCGTCCGCGCCCAGTTCCTCGACCAGGGTGGCCTTGAGCTTGAGCGACTGCCGGCCGTCTTCGGCGACGTGGAAGGACTCCGGGCGCACGCCCAGGATGATCTCCTTCAGGCCGGCGGCGCGGGCCGCGGCCGCCGCGTCCGGCTTGATCGGGATGGTCAGGTCGCCGAGCTGCGCGCCGGCGTCGGTGAACGGCACCTTGACCAGGTTCATCGCCGGCGAGCCGATGAAGCCGGCCACGAAGGCGTTGCCCGGGTGGTCGTAGAGGTTGCGCGGGGTGTCGACCTGCTGCAGGATGCCGTCCTTGAGCAGCGCCACCCGGTCGCCCATCGTCATGGCCTCGACCTGGTCGTGGGTGACGTAGATGGTGGTGGTGCCGAGCCGGGCCTGCAGCGCGGCGATGTTGGCGCGGGTCTCCACCCGCAGCTTGGCGTCGAGGTTGGACAGCGGCTCGTCCATCAGGAACACGCTGGGTTCCCGGACGATCGCGCGGCCCATCGCGACCCGCTGCCGCTGGCCACCTGACAGTGCCTTGGGCTTGCGGTCGAGGTAGCGCTCGAGGTCGAGCAGCTTGGCCGCCGCCTGCACCTTCTTGGCCCGCTCCTCCTTGGACACGCCCTTGAGTTTCAGGGCGAAGCCCATGTTCTCGGCCACCGACATGTGCGGGTAGAGGGCGTAGTTCTGGAACACCATCGCGATGTCGCGGTCCTTCGGCGGCTTCTGCGAGACGTCGACGCCACCGATCCGGATCTCACCCTGATCGACGTCCTCGAGGCCGGCGAGCATCCGCAGCGCGGTGGACTTGCCGGAGCCGGACGGGCCCACCAGGACGACGAACTCGCCGTCGGCGACATCGAGGTTGAGCTTGTTGACTGCGGGGATCGGGTTCCCCGGGTAGAGGCGGGTCGCCTCCACGTACTGGACTTCGGCCATGCCAAACATCCTCTCGGTGAATGTTGGCCGCACCGGGTACGGGCGTGCGCGGGAGCGCAGCCTCACGGTATTCCGGTCGGTGCCGGGTTCCGCCTCCACCGATACGAAGACGGCGACCCCGGCCGGCATAGCGGCCTGGACTTTCTCATTCAGCCAGTTGCACCGCCGGGCGTCAAGCAAGGCGCCGTGCGGCGGGCGGAAAACCTCGGCAAGCACGGCCGGTCCGGTCCGCGCGGAGCGGCAGTCACCGCCACATGATTTATCAATGTTTGTTCTGAGTTGACACCCAATAGCGGTATGTCCATATTGACTGCGGCGGTTCCACCCCCGGCCGCCGTCCCTCGACTGCTTCCCCCGAAGGAGTTCAGCATGCTCGAAACCCCCAGCCGCCTGCGCCGTGTCCTCGGCGCCGCGATCGCCGCGGTGACCGTCGGCGCCGGCATGGTCGCCGCCCTCACCCTCGGCGCCGGCCAGGCAAGTGCTGCCACCTACGTCGCCGGCATGGACGTCTCCAGCTACCAGGGCAACGTCGCCTGGTCGACGGCCTACGCCAACGGCGCCCGGTTCGCCTACGTCAAGGCGACCGAGGGCAGCAGCTACACCAACTCCTACTTCGCCCAGCAGTACAACGGTTCCTACAACGCGGGCATGATCCGCGGCGCGTACCACTTCGCGCGGCCGAACGTCTCCGGCGGTGCCTCCCAGGCCGACTTCTTCGCCGCGCACGGTGGCGGCTGGTCCGGCGACGGCCGCACCCTGCCGCCGGCCCTGGACATCGAGTACAACCCCTACTCCGGCGGCACCTGTTACGGGCTGTCCCAGTCGTCCATGGTGAGCTGGATCCGGGCGTTCTCCAACGAGATCAAGGCCAAGTACAACAAGTACCCGATGATCTACACGACGCTGGACTGGTGGACGACCTGCACCGGCAACTCCAGCGCCTTCGCCGCCACCAACCCGTTCTGGATCGCCAAGTACAGCTCCACCGCGCCGACCCCGCCGGCCGGCACCCCGACCTGGACGATGTGGCAGTACGCCGACTCGGGCACCTTCCCCGGTGACCAGGACCGGTTCAACGGCACCTACAGCCAGCTGCAGGTACTGGCCACCAACCACGACTGATCCCGTCGTAACGACAGCGGCCGTCCCCGTGCCCGGGGGCGGTCGCTGTCGCATGCCGGGGTTTCAGGCGGTGGGCACCCAGAACCGCAGCATGCCGTGGCGTTCGTCCTCGAGCATGCCGCCGTTGGCCTCGATCACCTTGCGGGAGCCGACATTGTCGGCGTCGCAGGTGAGCAACGCCTTGTCGATGCCCAGCCCCGCCGCGACCGGGAGCGCGGCCCGCAGCAGCGCGGTGCCGTGGCCCTGCCGGCGGGCCTTCGGGGCGATGTCGTAGCCGATGTGCCCGCCGTGCTCCAGCAGGCCGGGCGTCAGCCGGTGCCGGATCCGGATGGCGCCCAGGAACTCGGCGCCATCGACCCACCAGTAGGTGCTGGAGTGCACCCAGCCGGGTGGCGGTGGCACCGAGGGGTCGCCCTGGGCGTCCAGTTCGGCCAGGAACTCCGCGAGGCCGTCGTCGGTGTGCCAGCGCGGGCCGAAGGCGCGCAGTTGCTGGCCGAGCGCGGAGTCGTCGTCCGGGGCGCCCCGGCCCTCGGCGGCGAAGTCGGCCATCGCCGATCGGAAGGAGGCCGCCAACGCGGCGCTGGGTCGGGCAAGCTCGGGCATCGGGCCATGGTGGCCGCCCGGCCGGTTGTCAGGCCAGCGAATTTCCGTTCTCGGCGGCCCGCAATGTCTCCACCTCGGCGGTGATGGCGGCCATGATCTCGTCGGTCACCTGCCGCAGCAGGTCGGTGGTGATCTCGGCGTCGTGGTACTTGCTCAGGTCCAGTGGCTCACCGAGGCTGGCCTCGTGCCGGTGCCGCGGCAACGGCCGGAACCGGCCGCCCCGGCCCAGCGTCCGGTGTGCCCCCCACTGGCCGACCGGGATGACCGGGACATCCGGGCAGGCCAGCGCCAGCCGGGCCACCCCGGTCTTGGCCTGCATCGGCCAGTAGTCCGGGTCGGACGTGATGGTGCCCTCCGGATAGATGATCACGCACTCGCCGTCGCGCAGCGCCTGCTCGGCAGCCCGCAGCGAGTCGGCCGCCTGGCTGGAGGACCGGTACACCGGGATCTGGCCGGCACCGGTCATCACCCGTCCGATGCCCGGCCAGCCGAACACGCCGGATTTGATCAGGAACCGCGGGATCCGGCCGGACTGCCAGATCAGCCGGGCCATCGTGGTGGTGTCGGCCTGCGAGATGTGGTTGACGGCGACCAGCACCCCGCCGCGGGCCGGCATCCGGTCCAGGTGGTGCCAGCGGATCTTGAAGAACGCCGAGACCATCGGGTAGATGATCACCACGCACAGCCGGATCCAGAAACCGGCCTTGGGCCGGTGCGCTCGGGTCATCGGCTGCTCCTCGGTGGCCGCTGCTGGGATGCCGCGGCGTCGCGTTCATTCCTACCCCGGCGGCCTGGGCCGGCTTTACGCGGGTGCTGTCCCGTGAGGCGCAGGTCGGGCCCACTCTCGTGCTGTCAGCGACCGGGCGCGAGGGTCATTCCGCGGCGTCGGTCTGGCCGGCCTCACGGTCGAGGTCGCTCAGTCGCTGGCGTGCCAGGCCGAGGTCGCGCTGGTAGCTGGCGTTGTCCGGGTCCAGCCGGGTCAGGGCCTTGGCGACGCTGAGGTAGCGCCGATGGTGCTGGGCTGCGTCTGCGGGCCGGCCGGCGGCGTGGTCGAGATCGCCCAGCCGTTGGTGGGCGATGCCAAGGTCTTGCTGGTAGCTGGCGTTGTCGGGGTCTAACTGCGTCAGGGCCTCGGCGACGCTGAGGTAGTGCCGGTAGTGCTGGGCTGCGTCTGCGGGCCGCCCGGCGTCTCGGTCGAGGTCGCCCAGCCGTTGGTGGGCGACGCCGAGGTCCTGCTGGTAGCTGGGGTTGTCCGGGTCCAGGTGGGTCAGGGTCTTGGCGACGCTGAGGTAGCGCCGATGGTGCTGGGCTGCGTCTGCGGGCCGGCCGGCGGCGTGGTCGAGATCGCCCAGCCGTTGGTGGGCGACGCCGAGGTCTTGCTGGTAGTTGGCGTTGTCGGAGTCTCGCTGCGTCAGGGCCTTGGCGACGCTGAGGTAGTGCCGGTAGTGCTGGGCTGCGTCTGCGGGCCGGCCGGCGTCTCGGTCGAGGTCGCCCAGCCGCAGGTGGGCCAGGCCCAGATCGCGCTGGTATCCGGGGTTGTCGGGGTCCTTCCGGGTCAGAGTCTCGGCTGCGGCAAGGTAAAGCTGAAAGTGCTGGGCTGCCTCTGCGGTCCGGTCGGCGTCACGGTCGAGGTCGCCCAGCCGTTGGTGGGCGACGCCGAGGTCCTGCTGGTATCCGGGGTAGTCGGGGTCCTTCCGGGTCAGAGTCTCGGCGATGCTGAGGCAGTGGTGGTAGTGCCGGGCTGCGTCTGCGGTCCGGCCGGCGGCACGGTCGAGGTCGCCCAGCCGTTGGTGGGCCACGCAAAGGCTGTGCTGGTAGCCGGGGTCGCCGGGCTGCGCATCGGCCGCCTGGGTATCGATGGCCAAAGCGAGTACGAGGAGGACTCGCGCGTCCCTCGTCCTGCCGTAGTCCTTGAGGAGAGTGCCCAGGTCATCGAGCGACGAACTCAGCGAGTTGCGGACGGTAACGGGCAACCGAAGCACGGTCTCGGTTCGGAGAAGAGCGGCGTCGGCGCGAGAAAGGGCGTCGAGCAACTGAATTCTCCCTTGCTGTGCATCGGGAGTGCCGGGCTGGACACAACGCTCGGCAAGCCGCTCGTGGCTGGCCAGTAATGCGGTACTGAGCAGCCCTCGGGTTTCGACGTTGTCCGCCACGCGGACGAGAACCGTCAACGCTCGGCCGACCTGGTCGGCGCTGCTCAGGTGTAGCACCGCTTCCAGCAGCGCAAGCCGCTCGGCACCCAGCCCGAGCTGGTGAATGACGAGTGCCTCGCCGAGCCGGTCCGGCCGCAGCGGGTTCCACAGGTCCATGCCCGGGTAGAGCTCTCGGACGGCGTTGCTCAGCCGACTTCGCAGCTCCTCGTCGGCTGCCTCGGGAATCAGGTCGAGCAGAGCTTCAGCCTCGGATTCGTCGCGCGCGCCACAGAGGGTGGCCAGCGCGACGGCGAGCGGCAGCAGGTCGACCAGCTCGGGGTAGCGGCGGCGCCAGTGGCGTTTCTCGTGGTCCAGCGCGCGATCGACCGGCACCCGGTCGGGTTCCGGAGAATCATCAGTGCCGGTAAGGACATCGTCGAACGCCTCGAACAGCACATCGAGCGGTCGTGCGTGCTGGGACGGGTCGATGGTCCACCGATGCTGATCACCGGGTGCCCAGCCGTCACCGAACCAGGCACGCCCGAAGCTGGTAACGGCCGCCTCGTAGAGCACCTGCTGCTGTTCGGGTGTCCAGCCCGCGAAGGTGCCGGACAGGTCGCGAGCCTGGTCGAGTGCCGACAGCGCGGCGCCCGATGCGTCGTCCTTGAGCAGGTCGATGGCATGGCCGACCGGTGAGCCTGCTGCCGGCCGGCTCAGCAGCAGGAGCCGTGCCGGCGTCAGGGCAGTGGCGGCGCGGGTCATCTCGGCCAGCTGCCGGCCCAGCTGAGGGGTGTCGTGTTCGTCGACATAGTCGACGACGAGCAGCCGAGGGGCATCCAACGTGGCGGCGCCCCGATCGTCGGCGGGCAGGAATCCGGTTACCCAGCCTCGCCGTTCCAGCTGTCGGCACGCCTCGATCGCGAACCTGGTCTTGCCGACACCACCCGCGCCCTCGAGGTAGGCGACGGACACCGGCATCGGGTCCGAGCACCAGGCGGCTATCCGGTCGAGCTCGTCGCCGTGCGGCAGGTAGGGCACCACGCCGAACTCGGCCCGCAGCATCGTCGAGGGTTGGCCGGTCTGAGGCTCGACCATGGCACCGACCCAGGACCGGTCAACCGTGTCGAGCGCTCCGCCGATCTGGATGGTGGCGGCCCAATGGTCTCGGTCACGCAGTGCAGCGCCGCTGTTCAGCTCGATCAGCCGCCGCCCGAGCTGGGTCAGCTCGTCGTCGACACTGGCCTCGGTCAACGCCGCGATCGGTGAGGCCCAGCCGCCACGCGGCGCGGTGACCGACCGGGAAACCGACATCAGCCCGATGACGCCGCGGCGGGTGGGGCAGATCAGCGGAGCTCCGCTGAGTCCCGGCGGCGCCTCGCCGGCCTGCAGTTGCAGGAATCCGTCGGCGTCCTGCCCGACGAAGCTGAACGAGGCGGGGCCACCCACCGCCACCACGCCCTCCTCGCGGCGACCGAAACCCCAGGCGTGTAGCTCGGTGCTCCGGCTCGGTTCGTCCAAAACCAGGGGCGCGCAGACGTGTCCGCTCCAGCCGTCCAGCTGCACTACCGCCAGATCCGGGTAGGGCCAGAACGCGGATCGAGAGCCTTCCGAAGGGGAATCGGACCGGGCTCGCACCACGCCGGCCACCGTCGGCGGCGGCTGACTGCCGTCCAGCGCGGCCCGCCGATCCATTGCCACCGCCACCTCGCGGGCGTCGCGCACCACGTGCGCGCAGGTCAGGACCCAGCCTGGCGCCACCAGCACCCCGGAGCCCCAGGACTTGCCGGTGGCCGGGTCCTGCAGCCGGACCACGAACCGGCGCAACTCCCGATCGATGATCTGGCGGACCACGAGCCAGGTGGACCCGTCAGCTCGCCGCGGCGGCCGGCGTTGGCTTCCAGGTCAGTGTCACCTTCAGCGAGGCCTCGCCCCCGCCTTCGACGAGCAGGCCGGTCAGCTTTCCGGACTTCGCGGTCACCTTCAGCGCGAACTCCACCTGCGCCTCGTCGGGCTTGATGGTCTGCCAGGCCTGGGACAGCTCGGCACCGATCGCCGTGACCGTCTCCCGAACCCCCTGGAAGGACATCGGACCGTTCCGGTCATCGATCGTCGTCGGTCCGTCGCCGTCGGCCACCTCTACGTAGAACTCGACCCCGTCGGCGACGACTAACTGCTCCTGACCCATCTGTGCCTCCCCGTGGCGACTGCCGAACCTCGGCACGGACAGACTAGGGCCGATACGCACCTAGAGGGAGAGTTGTCGCCGTCGAGTTGGTTGCCAGCCATTCGGGCAGATCCTCGTTGGCAGCTCGCGGCCGGCCTCGGCAGCCCCCCGCTGCCGTGAATCAGGTCCAGCTCTGGCCCGGTTCGTAACTGCCGAAGCTCCACTCGTGCCCCTCCTGGTCGAGTACCCGGGACCGGCGGGTACCCCACTCGGTCGATTCCGGCTTGAACACCTCGCGTGCGCCGGCCGAAACGGCCTGCTGGTGCAGGGCGTCCACGTCGGCGACCCGCAGGTAGAGACCGCCGCCGGTGGATCTCCCTTTCAGCGCCGGGACGTCGTAGCCCGCGTCGTCGCTGGCGACCATCAGCACCACCGAGCCCAGCCGTACCTCGGCATGGGTGACGGTGCTGGCCGGTCCATCCTGCCGCGTGAGGATGGTGAAGCCCAGCGCCTGCAACCAGTCCAGCGCGGCTGGTGCGTCCCGGTAGCTGAGGTAGGCGAAGAGGGCCGGCTCACTCACCGGGGCAGTATCGGCACCGACCCGGGCATCCGACAAGCCAGCCGCTACGGGTTGATCTGCACAAGTTCGTGGTTGCCGCAGCCGGCCCTGTCATCAGAGACCGACGAACGTTACGGTCTCGGCAAGCTCTGCGCGCTCCGTGCGCAGCGGCGGCACAGCCTCGTCCTGGTAGCCGATGGACACACCGCACAGCAGGACCAGCGCGTCGGCCCCGACCACATCGCTGACGGTGCGGCGGTATTGGGTCCACAGCACCTGAGGGCAGCTGTGCAGTCCCTCCGCCCGCAGCAGCAGCATGACCGTTTGCAGGTACATGCCGGCGTCGGCCCACTGGCCGGGACCCATGACCGGGTCCAGAAAGCAGAAGAGCACGACCGGGGCTCCGAAGGCGTCGGTGTTGAGCGCGGCGACCTTGCTCGGCCGGTCGGGGTCGTCGCGGTCGATCCCCAGCGCCTGATAGCGCTGAACGGCGGCAGCGGTGAACCGGTCGGCGTACGGTGCGCCACCCAAATCGTCCGGGTACATCGGGTACTCCCGCTCGTCACCCGGGTCCCCGGCCAGTGCCCTGGCCGTCGCCCGTCGCTTGAGCTCGGCCAGTGGCTTTCCCGCTACCACGAAGAGCCGCCACGGCTGGAGGTTGCCACTCGAGGGCGCACGGGCAGCCGCGGAAAGGACGCGCTCGAGAATCGCCGCGGGCACCGGCTCTGCGCTGAACGCCCGGACCGCCCGCCGGCTGTCGACGGCCTCGTAGACGTCCACCTGCGACCGCCCCTCCTCCTGCCGGCGGTAGCCGGGTGCGGCTACCGATCGGCCCGCACAAGTGTGGGACTGCCGCCGGTGGTCTCGGCATCCCGCCGCGCCGGCCGGCCCGGCAGCCAGAACCGTTCGCCGAGCAGCTGGGCCAGGGCTGGGACGAGGACCGTCCGGACCAGCAGGGTGTCGAGCAGGACGCCGATGCCCACGATCACCCCGATCTCGGTGAGCACGATGACCGGCAGCGTCCCGAGGACGGCGAACACCGCGGCGAGCAGGATGCCGGCGCTGGTGATCACGCCGCCGGTCACCGCCAGGGCGTCGACCATCCCGCGGCGGGTGCCGCTGGTTGCCGTCTCCTCGCGGGCCCGGGTGGCCAGGAAGATGTTGTAGTCGACACCGAGCGCGACCAGGAACAGGAATGCCAGCAGCGGCACCCGATCGGCCAGCCCGGCAAAGGAGAAAACGTGCCGGAACAACCACGACGCGGCGCCGAGGGCCGCGAAGTAGCTCAGGACGACGGTGGCGATGAGCAGCAGTGGCGCGACCAGGGCGCGCAGCAGCACGACCAGGATCACCAGGACGATCGCCAGGATGACCGGTGCGATCACGTACAGGTCGCGGGTCGCCGCGTCCTGGACGTCGAGGTCGATCGCTACCGAGCCGCCGACGTAGGTGCCGGGTATATCGGCCAGTTGGTTGCGCAGCGCGCTGACGGTGTCGAAGCTGGCCCGGGTGTCGGGAGCGGCGGTCACGATGACGTCGACCTGGGTGAGGCCGGCTCCGCTCTCCCCGATGCGGGCGGACGCCACGCCGGGCACCGTGCGGGCGGTCCGGGCCACCTGGTCGGCGGAGGCGTTCGGGGTGAGCACCGCAACCGGGTCGGACGCGCCGGCCGGGAACGACCGGGCCAGGGTGGTCAGCCCGGCCACCGACTCCGCCTTCGTCCGGAACGTGTCCGCCTGGCTGAGGCCGACGCTGGTACCGATCAACCCGGCGGCGAGCAGCCCGAGCAGCAGTACCGACCCGACGGTGACCGGCCAGGGCCGCCGTGCGGTGCGCTCGCCGATCCGCCGCCACAGCCGTCCCTCGTTCGCCAGCGAGCGGCGACCGCGCTCGTCCGGTCGCGGGACCAGCGGCCAGAACACCCCGCGCGGCAGCGAGACCAGGGCCGCGGGCAGCAGCGTCAGCCCGAACAGCACGGCGGTCGCGATGCCGATCGCGCCGGCCACCCCGATGGCCCGGTTGTCCCCGAGGGTGGCCAACAGCAGGCTGAGCAGGGCCAGCGTCACGGTGAGGCCGGAGGCCAGGATCGCCGGCCCGGCCGTGCGCAGCGCCTGGCGCATCGCCGCCCGGCGGTCGGAGACCCGACGCAACTCTTCGCGGTAGCGGGCGATCAGCAGCAGCGCATAGTCGGTGCCGGCGCCGAAGACCAGCGCCTCGACGATGCCGGTGGTCGCCTGGCTGATCGGCAGGTCGGAATGCCGGGACACCACGGCGATCAGGGCCCCGGTCACCTGGTCGGCCAATCCCACGACCGCCAGCGGCACCAGCCACAACACCGGGCTGCGGTAGGTGACCAGCAACAGCAGCGCCACCACCACCACGGTTGCCAGCAGCAGGGTCAGGTCAGCTCCGTCGAAGGCCTTGTTGACGTCGGCGGCGAACCCGGCCCCACCGGTGACCTGCACGGTCAGGCCGGCGGGTGCCTGGGCACGCACCCGGGTGCGGATCTCGGTGACCTGATCGGTCAGCCGGGTGCCGTTCGGATCGGCCGCGGAATCGTTGGCCAGCGGCACGACCAGCAGCGCCGCGCGGCCGTCCGGGCTGACCTGCACGGGCGGCAGCCGGCCACCGACGGCGAAGCGGGCCAGCTGCTGCCGGGCCGCGCTGACCGCGCTCCGGTCGGCGGCGGTCAGCGGGTCATCCCCGCGGCTGTAGACGACCAGGGCGGGAGCGGTCTGGGCCGAGGGCAGCCGCTGCTGGAGCTGGGCGGCGACGGTTGCCTGGCCACCGCTGGGCAGCCCAGCCGCGGGATCGTCGCTGGTCCGCGCCGACCCGGCGCCCAGGATGAGCAGGACGGAGCCGAGGAGGACGAGAAGGGCCAGAACCCGTGCAGACCAGCGGCCGGTCAGGACCTTCAGCGCCATGCCACCTCCTGTCCTGACAGCTAAACATGCCCGGCCATGAAGGGAAAATTGTGCAAGCTGGGTCGCCGTGCAGGGTTGAACCCCTACGGGCACTTGGGGTCATCCGGCGCGCACTAGGATGGCTGCGGCTGGCGAGGCTTGCTCGCCCCGGCCGGCGTGGCGCAATTGGTAGCGCACCCGACTTGTAATCGGGCGGTTAGGAGTTCAAGTCTCCTCGTCGGCTCCACCTCACGCGATACCTCACGCGATGGCCGCCGCTTTACTGCCCGGACGACAGCTTGGCCACGAAGACGTAGCGGTCGCCGCGGTACCAGCTGTGCACCCACTCGATCGGCTCACCCGCGGCGTCGAAGCTGTGCCGTCCCAGCACCAGCATCGGAGAACCGGTGTCGGTATTGAGCAGTTCGGCCTCGCGCGGCGACGCGGCGGCGGTCTCGATGGTCTCCTCGGCGGCCACCGGTGACGTGTCGTAGACCTCGGCCAGCACCTGGTACAGCGACGAGGCCTTGCGGACGTGGCCGATCAGGCCGGGGAAGCGGGCCGCCGACAGGTAGGAGGTCTCGACCGCCATCGGGGTGCCGTCCACCAGGCGGAGCCGCTCGATGCAGTAGACCGCCGCCGCCGGCTTGATCCCCAACCGGGCGGCGATGTCTTCACTCGCGCGTTCGCGCACCGCGTCCAGCAGCTGGGTGCTGGCCGAGTACCCGGCCGCCGCGGCCTGCTCGGTGAAGCTCGTCATGTGCAGCGGCCAGGCGATCTTCGGCTCGGCGACGTAGGTGCCCGAACCCTGCCGGCGGACCAGCCGGCCCTCGCCCACCAGCTCGCTGAGTGCCTGCCGCACGGTCGTCCGCGAGGTCGCCAGCTCGACCGTGAGCACCCGCTCGGTCGGCACCAGGCTGCCCGGTTCGAGCGTGTCGATCAGCTGCAGCAAATGCCGTTTGACCTGGTAGTACTTGGGTTCACGGGCGCTGGAGGGGTTGATGTCGAGGACCATGGCTCCCCTTTCCGAACCCGACAGTGCGGCCAGCAGCGAGGTCGCTGCTGGCGAAAGACTACCGGCCGGGGTAGCCAGAGGTTTACACCATTGACAACCCGTTCGGATCTCTCGGACACTAGCAGAGTTGTCTAGTCCATTTGCGCTCATCCTCAGGTACCGGAGCCGACTTGTCGATCGATCCCGAACTCTCCCGGCTGGCGCTGTCGTGCACCCTGCTGGGCTACGTCGGGCCGACCCCGCCCCGGTGGTTGCTCGATGCGCTGGAGCGCGGTCTCGGCGGGGTGGTGCTGTTCGGCTCCAATGTCGGTGACGGCACCGGAGTCGCCGAGCTGACCGAGCGATTGCGGGCGGCAGCCGGCCGGGACATCGTGATCGCCCTGGACGAGGAGGGCGGCGACGTCACCCGGCTCGACACGGTGCGCGGCAGCAGCTCGCCCGGCGCCGCCGCACTCGGCCGGCTGGGCAATGCCGCGGTGACCGAGGAGGTGCACGCGGCGATCGGGGCGCGGCTCGCGGGCGCCGGCGTCACGCTGGACCTGGCCCCGGTCGCCGACGTCAACCTCGACCCGCTCAACCCGGTGATCGGCCTGCGCGCGTTCGGCGATGATCCCGCCGCGGTCGCCGACCAGGTCGCAGCCGCGGTCCGCGGCCTGCAGCGCGCCGGAATTGCCGCCTGCCTCAAGCACTTTCCCGGTCACGGGGCCACCCGTGCCGACTCCCACGCCGAGTCGGCCGTGCTGACCCGCAGCAGGGCCGAGCTGGCCGAGGTCGAGCTGCTGCCGTTCCGGGCCGGCATCGCGGCCGGCGCCCGTGCGGTGATGATCGGGCACCTACTGGTCCCGGACCTGGACCCGGACCGGATCGCGACCGTCAGCCCCGCGATCGTCACCGGGCTGCTGCGCGGCGGGCTCGGCTTCGACGGCGCGGTGGTCAGCGACGCGCTGGAGATGACCGCGCTGGCCGGCCCGCTCGGCATGGTGGAGGGCTTCATCCAGGCCCTGGTCGCCGGCGTCGACACGCTGGAGACCGGGGCGCTGGACTACCCGCACCTGGTCGAGGCGATTCCGTCGGCCGTGCGGGACGCACTGCGGACCGGCCGGCTCACCGAGGCCCGGCTGGTCGAGGCCGCCGAGCGCACCGCCCGGCTCGCGGCTGGCGGCGATGCCGGGATAGCCGTCGACCAGGTGGCCTTGGACGGCATCGAAGCCGGCTGCCTGGAGGTCATCGGTTCGGTGCCGGCGTTGCACCGCCCGCTGGTGATCGAGTGCCGGACCCGGCCCGGGGTGGCGTCCGGACAGCTGCCCTGGTCGCTGATCGACGAGCTCGTCCCACTGGTCGACGGCGTCGACGGGCTGCGGGTCGAGCACCCGCTGGACGGCGCCGAGCTGTTGCGGCTGGCCGAGGGCCGGTCGCTGGTGCTGCTGGTGCGCGATCCGGACCGCGAGACCTGGCAACGCCAACTCATCGAGGCCGCCGCCCGGCATCCGGGCGCGGTGCTGGTCGACGCCGGCTGGCCGGCGCCGGTGCCGCCCGGCCTGCCGGTGCTGCGCACCCGCGGCATCGCACCCGGGCTGCTGCGGGCGGCGGCGGCCACGCTGGCCGGCCGGCCGGTGGCGCGCCAGCCGGAACCCGCGTGAGTGCCGCAGGGGGGCCGGACGCCCACCCGCCCGGCAACCAGCCTGGCGGGGGCCCGCCCGGTGCCCTGATGGCGGCCGAGATCGCCGAACAGCCCGCGGTGCTGGACCGGCTGCTTGCCGACGGGCTCGCCGAGATCACCGAGGTGGCGGCCCGGATCCGTCGCTACGCGCCGCGCTTCGTGGTGCTGGCCGCCCGGGGAACCAGCGACCACGCGGCGCTCTACGCCAAGTACCTGGCCGAGATCCGGATGGGGGTGCCGGCCGGGCTCGCCTCGCCGTCCAGCATGACCGTCTACGGCGCCCGTCCCGAGTTGGACGGCGTGCTGTTCCTGGCCGTCAGCCAGTCCGGCAGCTCGCCCGACCTGGTGGACTCGCTCAGCGTCGCCCGGGCCTGCGGCGCGCTGACGGTGGCGGTGACCAACAATCCCGGCTCGGAGCTGGCGGGCGCTGCGGACCTGCACGTCGACGTCCGGGCCGGGGTGGAGCGCGCCGTCGCCGCCACCAAGACCTACACGGCCGAGCTGCTCGCGCTCTATTTGCTGCTGGCCGGCGACCGGGACGGCAGTGTGCCGGCCGAGGCCGCCGCGCCGCTGGCGGAGGCGGCCGAACGCACCCTGGCCACCGGTGCGGGGGCCACGGCAGCGCGCCGCTACCGCCAGGTGGACCGCCTGGTGCTGACCGGCCGGGGATACTCCTACCCGACCGCCCGGGAGGCCGCCCTGAAGCTGATGGAGACGTCGTACCTGAGCGCGCAGGCCTTCTCCGGCGCCGACCTGCTGCACGGCCCGCTGGCGATGATCGACGCGGCGGTGCCGGTGATCGCCCTGGTTCCACCGGGCCGGGTCGGGACGGCGATGGAGCCGGTGCTGGAGCGGCTGGCGGCCCGCGGTGCCGAGGTGCTGCCGGTCGGCCGCCCGGACGGCATCGCACTGGCCGGCGACGGGATCGCCGAGGAACTGCTGCCGATCCTGGAGATCCTGCCGCTGCAACAGCTGGCCTGGCGACTGGCGCTGGACCGCGGCACCGACCCGGATCGCCCACGGGGACTGGCGAAGGTCACCAGCACGTGGTGAGCGGGGACCGTCCGCAACTGGACCTGCTGCCGCCGCAAGAGATCGTCGGACTGCTGCTCGATGCCGAATCCCGAGTCGTTCCCGCGGTACGGGCGGTGGCCGGGGCGATCGCGGCCGGTGCCGAGCTGATCGCCGCCCGGTTCGCCGCCGGTGGCCGGTTGCTGTTCGCCGGCGCCGGCACGTCGGGCCGGATCGCCGCCGCCGAGGCCGCCGAGCTGCCCGGCACCTTCGGCCTGGACCGGCACCGGATCGGCTGGCGGGTCGCCGGCGGCACCGGCAGCACCGATTCCGACGAGGACGATCTGGCCGGTGCGGAAAGGGATATCGCCGAGCTGGCCGTCACCGCGGCCGACGTGCTGGTCGCCGTCGCCGCCAGTGGGGCGACCCCGTACACGCTCGCCCTGGCCGGGGCCGCCGGCCGGGCCGGCGCGGCGGTGATCGCGGTCGTCACGGTGCCCGGCTCGCCGCTGGCGGAGCTGGCCGACGTTTCGATCGCCCCGGTGGCCGGCCCGGAGGTGCTGCGCGGCTCGTCCCGGCTCACTGCGGGCACGGCGCAGAAACTCGCCCTGAACGCCCTCACCACCGCGGCGATGGCGCGCGCCGGCCGGGTGCACGGCGACCTGATGGTGGACGTGGTGCCGGCCAACGCCAAGCTGCGCCAGCGGGCCGCCGGCATCGTGGCCGAGCTCGCGGCGGTGGGCCAGGCCGAGGCCGCCGAGACGCTGCGGCGGTGCGGCGACGACGCCCGGGCCGCCGTGCTGGTGCTGGTGGCCGGCCTGGACCCGGACGCGGCCCGCCACCGCGCCGCGGCACACCGATCGCTGCGCGAGGCCCTGCGCGAAGCTTCGGAGTGATCGCCTCGGATCGACCGGGCTGCCGGTGGGCATCCGGCGGTTGATAACAGTCGGGTGTCGGCCGACCGTCGCCCTTGACACCGAAATGGTCTAGGCCAATACTTCGAATTCATCTAAACCAATCTCGGATTGGTTCATCGCATCGGCGCACCATCCAACCTACGGAGGCCGGCTTGAAGCGCACGGTAACGGGTGCCATCGTCCTGGCGGCGACGCTGGCCATGACGGCCACCGGCTGCACCTCGGACAAGTCCTCGAAAGCATCGAACGCCAAGGCCGACACCTCGGTGCTGAGCACCGACGGTGCCGGCAAGACCATCAAGGTCTGGCTGCAGAGCGACGCCCAGAAGGGCTGGCCGGACGTCGTCCAGCAGGCCAGCCAGCGCTTCGAGCAGGCGACCGGCGCCAAGGTGGACGTCCAGTGGCAGCAGTGGTCGAACTACACCACCAAGCTGGACTCCACGTTCGCCGGCAGCAGCGGCGTCCCGGACGTGGTGGAGCTGGGCAACACCCAGACCGCCTCCTACATCGCGGCCGGCGCCTTCCTCGACCTGACCTCGGCCAAGGGCCAGTTCGAGAACTCGGGCAGCTGGCTGCAGGGCCTGGCCGAGTCGGGCACGTCGCCGGCCGGCAAGCTGATGGCGGTGCCGTACTACGCCGGCAGCCGGGTGGTCATCTACCGCAAGGACCTGTGGACCAAGGCCGGCGTCACCACGGCGCCGACCACCCTGGACGAGCTGTTCGCCGACCTGGACAAGGTCAAGGCCGCCAACGCCTCCGACCCGCGGTTCTCCGCCTTCTACATGGCGGGCAAGAACTGGTACGCGGCGATGTCGTTCGTCTACGGCGCCGGCGGCAAGATCGCCGAGCAGAGCAACGGCCAGTGGACCGGCGCGCTGGAGAGCAGCCAGGCCCAGCAGGGACTGGACCGGTGGAAGCAGCTCGCCACCACGTACTCGGTGGGCGGCGCCACCAAGGACGAGTCCGACCAGGACGCCATCATGGCGCTCGGCCACACCGGGGCGATCCTCGGCAACGGCTGGGAGGTCGGCGCGGTGACCGACAAGAAGACCGGCAACCCGGCGCTGGCGTCCAAGCTGGACACCTTCCCGATGCCGGGCACCGCGGCCGGCCAGTACACCCCGTCGTTCCTGGGTGGTTCGGACCTGGCCGTCCCGGCCAAGGCGCCCAACGCCGGCCTCGGCGCCCAGTGGGTGAAGTACTTCACCGACACGACCAGCCAGACGGCGCTGGCCAAGTTCGCCATCCCGAACACCACGTCGCTGCTGGGCGTGTACTCCGGGCAGGCGCAGGCCAACCAGTCGACCGGCGAGGCGGCCAAGAACACCTGGTTCGTGCCCAACACGCCGAACTGGGCCAACGTCGAGAGCGGCAATATCCTGCAGAACATGCTCACCTCGATCGCGACCGGCAAGAGCAGCGTGGCCGACGCCGCCAAGGCGGCGGACGGCCAGATCGCCACCACGCTCAACGCCAGCGGCTGACGGGTACCACCCAGAGGTCGGCGGGGAGCAGCTGACGAGCGCGGTGCGGGCAGGCGGTGATCCACCTGCCCGCACCGGCCTTTCCGAGCAGGAGGAGGAGTAGATGACCGCCACCGTCCCCGGGCCACCGGCCCTGCAGCCCGACACCACCGGCCCGCGCGGCCGGCGGGGCCGGCGCAACCGGCCGGTCCGCGGCGGTGGCCTGCCGTACCTGCTGATCGTGCCGGCGGTGTTCGTCCTGCTGGTCGTGGTGGCCCAGCCACTGTTCAAGATCGTCCAGCTCTCGCTGCAGAAGCAGGAATCCGGAAAGTTCGCGCTGTTCCACTCCGGCGCCAGCACCCCGTTCGTCGGGCTGGACAACTACCGCAAAGTGCTGAGCGACTCGAGGTTCTGGACCGTGCTCGGCCGCACCGCGGCGTTCACCGCGATCAACGTGGTGCTGAGCATGCTGATCGGCATCGGGATCGCGGTACTGCTGAACCGGGTCTCGGCCTGGGCCCGGCTGACGCTGATCGCGGTGCTGCTGTTCGTGTGGGCCATCCCGACCACGGTGTCGACGCAGGTCTTCTACTGGCTGTTCAACAACCAGTTCGGTGCGGTGAACTACCTGCTGGACCTGGTCCCCGGGGTGCACCTGCAGGGCCACGACTGGTTCGCCGATCCGCACCAGGGGCTGGCGGTGATCGCCGCCGTGGTGATCTGGGGCGCGGTGCCGTTGCTGGCGATCTCGCTGCACGCCGGAATCGGCCAGATCCCGAAGGAGATCGGCGAGTCGGCCCGCTGCGACGGTGCCGGTGGCTGGCAGGTGTTCCGCCACATCACGTTGCCGTTCCTGGCCCCGTTGCTGGTGATCCTCACGACGCTGTCGGTGATCTGGGACTTCGGGGTGTTCAACCAGATCTGGTTCATGCGCACCGGCCACCCCGAACCGGGGTACCAGACCATCGGCATCTACATGTACTCGACCGGGATCGGGTCCAGCCACTACAACACCGGCGCGACCATCGGCGTGCTGATGATGCTGGGCCTGCTCGGCGTCATGATCGCCTACATCCGTCAGCTGCTGCGGATCTCGGACGCCGCATGAGCCGCCAGAGCCGCCAGAGCCGGAAGCGGGCCACAGGATGAGCACGACCACCGACCAGCTCCCCGCCGTGCCGGTCACTCCGGTGTCGCAGCCGTCGGACCGGCCGGTCCGGCGCCGCCGGCGCACCCGGCGCAGCTATGCCACCGCCGGCTGGAACACCCTGGCGATGCTGGTGGCCGTGCTGTTCGGCTTCCCGGTCTACTGGATGCTGATCACCTCCTTCAAGACCAGCGCCGACATCAACCGGTTGGTGCCGCAGTTCTGGCCGCGGCACCCCACGCTGGCGAGCTTCCGCGAGGTGCTCGCCGACCCGATCTTCCGGCAGGACCTGGCCAACACCTTCGTCATCACGCTCGCCGCGGTCGCGATCAGCGTCGTCATCGGCTTCTTCGCCGCGCTGGCGATCGCCCGGTTCCGGTTCGCCGGCCGCCGGGTGTTCGTCTTCGCGGTGCTGATCGTGCAGATGATTCCCCTGCTGGCACTGACGATTCCGATGTCGCTGCTGCTCGACCGGTACCAGCTGAAGAACTCCCTCACCGGCGTGGTGCTGGCCTACCTGATGTTCACCATGCCCTACACGGTCTGGACGCTGCGCACCTTCATCGCCAACATCCCGATCGAGCTCGACGAGGCGGCCATGGTCGACGGCTGCAGCAGATTCCAGACGTTCTACCGGATCATCCTGCCGCTGGTCGCCCCCGGGCTGATCGCCACCAGCGTGTTCGGCTGGATCCTGGCCTGGAACGAGTTCGTGCTGGCCAACACGCTGCTGCTCGACAACAGCAAGCAGACCTCGATGATCTACCTGCTGATCTTCCAGTCCAGCCCGACGCACGGTGCCGACTACGGCGGCCTGATGGCGGCCGCCGCCCTCACCGCGCTGCCGGTGGTGGTGCTGTTCGTGCTGTTCCAGAGCCGCATCTCGGCCGGGCTCACCGCCGGCGCGGTGAAGGGCTGACCAGGATGCAGACCCCGACACCGGACGTGCTCGCCATCGACGTCGGCGGCAGTGCCATCAAGGCCGCCCGCTACCACCGGGACGGGCAGCTGCTGGACACCTGCCGGGTGCCGACGCCGGCACCGTCCCGGCTGGCCGACGAGATCACCGGGATCGCTCGCCGGCTGTGCGGGCCGGGCACCGCGGCGGTCGGCGTGGTCACCCCCGGGGTGATCGCCGACGGGGTGCTGCGGCACGCGGTGAACCTGGGCGTGCGCGACCTGCCGCTGCGTGACCTGGTGGCCGAGGCGGTGGGGTTGCCGGCCGTCATCGGCCACGACCTGGCCGCCGCGGCGCTGGCCGAGAGCGCGGCGCTCAAGGAGGATCTGCTGTTCGTCGGCCTCGGCACCGGCATCGCGGCAAGCCTGGTCACCGGCGGCCAGCCGTGCCGGGGTGCGAACGGGATGGCCGGCGAGCTGGGGCATGTCTGCGTCGTGCCCGGCGGACAGCTGTGCGGCTGTGGCCAGCGCGGCTGCCTGGAGGCCTACGCCTCGGCGGCCGGCATCGCGCGCCGGTACGCCGCCCGGACCGGTGCTCGCGCGGACAGCCCGGATGCGGCCGGGATCGTCGAGCGGTTGGCCACCGACCCGGCCGCGGCGGCGGTCTGGGCCGAGGCGGTCGCGGCGCTGTCGGACGCGCTGGCGACCGCCGTCCAGCTGCTCGACCCGGCCGTCGTGGTGCTCGGCGGCGGGCTGGCGCTGGCCGGCCCCGCGCTGTTCGAACCGGTTCGGGCCGGCCTGGCCGACCGGTTGCGCTGGCGGCCGGCGCCGGAGGTGCGCCCGGCGCTGCTCGGCGTGGACGCCGGCCGGGCCGGTGCGGCGCTGCTGGCCTGGCGGCTGCTCGACGACACCGACATTGCCGAGGACTTCTCGCAGAAGGGCGCTGGCCGATGACCGTGCTGACCGGGGCGCAGGTGGTGACTGCGACGGGGGTGCTCACCGGTGGCGAGGTACGGGTCGCCGACGGCCGGATCACCGCCGTCGGGCCGGCCGGCACCGCGACGACCCACGAGGAGCGGGTGGACCTTTCCGGCTGCTGGCTGGTGCCGGGCTTCGTGGACCTGCACATGCACGGCGGCGGCGGCCACGACGTGACCCGCTCGGCCGACGACCTGAGGGCGGCGGTCCGGTTCCACCGCGGCCACGGCACCACCCGCACCCTGGTGTCGCTGATGGCCCAGCCGGTCGACCAGCTGTGCGAGCAGCTCGGCTGGATCGCCGGGCTGACCGCCGCCGGCGAGATTCTGGGCGCGCACCTCGAAGGGCCGTTCCTCAGCTCGGCCCGGTGCGGCGCGCAACGGCCGGAGAACCTGCTGGCCCCGGACCCGCTGGTGCTCGGCAAGCTGCTGGAGGCCGGCCAGGGATCGGTGCGCACCATGACGGTGGCGCCGGAACTGCCCGGTGCCGGCGAGCTGATCGCCGACCTGCTCGCCGCCGGCGTGGTCGCGGCGGTCGGGCACTCCGACGCCAGCTACGAGCAGGCGGCCGGGGCCTTCGCCGCCGGCGCGTCGCTGGCCACCCACCTGTTCAACGCGATGGGTTCCTCGCTGGACCACCGCGCGCCCGGCCCGTCGGTGGCCGCCCTGGACGCGGGCGTGTTCGTCGAGATGATCAACGACGGGGTGCACGTGCACGACGCCCTGACCCGGCTGGTGGCCCGGGTCGCGCCGGACCGGCTGATCTTCATCACCGACGCCATCAGCGCCGCGGGCATCGGCGACGGGGAGTACACCCTGGGCGACCAGACGGTGCGGGTGTCGGCGGGCAACGCCTGGTCGGCGGCCGACCGGCTGGCCGGCAGCACCCTCACCATGGACGAGGCGGTCCGCCGGGCCGTCCAGCAGGTGGGGCTGGGCATCGAGCAGGCGGTGGCCGCCGCCGCCAGCACCCCGGCGCGGCTGCTGGGCCTGGCCGACGAGTGCGGCGCGATCCGGGCCGGCCTGGCCGCCGACCTGGTGGTGCTGGACGCCGGCCTGCGGGTGCGGCGGGTGATGGTCGGCGGCGACTGGTTGGCCGGCTGACGCGCAACTTGGCAGGCTGGCCCCGCGGCGTGCTATACCCGAGTCATCCAGGTCTGAACAGAACGGATGGAGCCGGAGATGCGATTACGCGCGCTGGTCATGGTGGGACTGCTGACCGTCGCATCGGCGGTGTTACCGATGGCCGCGGCTTCGCCGGCGGGGGCCGTCACCACCCGGCAGCTCCGCCTGATCCAGTACAACATCGACGGTGGCCACAACGGCGGCGGCGCCGGCATCCTGGGCTTCCTCAACGCCCGGATCGCGGAGTTCAGCCCCGACGTGGTGACCCTCGACGAGGTCTGCGCCACCCAGTTGCACGCCTTCGAGGCCGATCATCCGACCTGGAGCGTGACCTGGGTGCACATGGTCCAGTCGCCTGACTACCACTACTGCGGCACCGGCGACGACGCCCGGGTCGGTGAGCTGCTGGCCAGCCCGTGGCCGATGTCCAACATCGTGGTCAACGCCCTCGGCCCGTCCAGCCAGCGCACCTACTCGTGGGGGACGGTCACCCTCGACTACCGGCTGCTGTGCGCCGACCTCGACGTCAGCGGCCTGCCGGCCGGCAAGGTGCACGCCTGCGTGACCCACCTGCGCTCCGGCGGCAACGCCAACCAGGTCGACCGGACCACCGACACCAGCATCATCAAGACCCGGCTCGCGCCGTTCATCGCGGCCGGCAGTGAGGTGGTGCTCGGCGGCGACTTCAACGCGGTGCCCGCCGCGTCGGAGCTGAACAGCATCTACCGGTTGACCACCTCGAACAAGCCGACCGGCCCGGGCCAGTTCTGGGAGGCCGACGAGGACTACAACTGCTCCGGCATCTGCCGGGGTGGCGAGACCACCTACCCGCCGAACACCAGCCTGAGCACCTCGACCAAGCGGGATTACGCCTTCTACTCCACCAACTTCGCCACCGGGCAGCTCAGTGCGTTGCCATACGGCGACGACGCGCCGACCCACCCGAACAACCTGTGCAGCACCTCGCAGGGCGGCACGCTGTCGACCGACTGCTCGGATCACTACCTGTACCGCGCCTACGCGACCGTGACCATGTAGCGGGCGCGAACGCGCACTCCACCGTGCGACATCCGGGCGGTCTGTGGCCGCGCCGAAGGTTCTGAAACGCCGAGTGCGGCGGCGACCCGAAGGTCACCGCCGCACTCGTGCGTTGGTAAAGCTGCTACTGCTGAACTACTTCCGGACGACCCCCAGGGCGTTCACGATGCCGGCGCCGTAGAAGCCGTTGAAGGCCGACGTCCCGACGCAGGTGGCGTCGTACTCGGCGGTGCGGCCCTCCTGGATGTAGGACTGCACGCCACCCGCCGGGCAGGCGTGGTCGGTGGCGGTCCGGGCCATCAGCGCGGCCACCGCGTCCGGGGACATGGTCAGGCCACGGGACGAGCTGCGGTCCTTGTGGCCGTGCGCGCTGACCGCGAGGGCGGCGACACCGGTAGCGTGCGGCGAGGCCATCGAGGTGCCCTGCAGGTACTGGTAGTAGCCGCACTGGCCGTGTGAGTTGCAGGCCTTCGTCACGCCCAGGTCGGCGCCGGCCGGCGTGATGTTGCCGGCGGCGTCGACGTAGCCCTTCTCCACCATCACGTGGGCGGGCGCGGTGGACAGGATCTCGTTCTCGTTGGTGCGGTAGGTCGGGGTGCCGAAGCCGTCGCGGAACCAGCCGCCCGGAGCGGCGAACTCCACCTCACCGCCGGACAGGTCGGTGGTGTAGTTGGAGTAGTCGGCCTTCTTGCCCGACGGGCCGAGGGCGTTGATGCCCAGCACGTGCGGTCCCTCGGCCGGCAGGTTGAGGCAGGTCGCGTTGTTGATGGTGCGCAGGTACGGGTCAGAGCCGTAGTCCGGGCTGGAGGTGTCCGGGCGCGGGTGCGACATGTCGTCGTGGTTGTTGCCGGTCGAGTTCACCAGCGTGACGTTGTGGTCGTGGGCGTAGTTGAGCGCCCGGGTCATCGCCGCGATGGTGAGGGCCTGGTCAGCGGCGGCCGACGAGCTGTCCTCCGGTGCCCCGCCGGCGCAGTTGTAGAGCCACGGGTCGAGGTAGAAGGACATGTTCACCACGTCGATGCCGCTGTCGGCGGCGTAGGTGAGGGCCATGGTGACCGGGCCGAGGAAGAAGTAGCCCGAGTCCTGCCCGCCCCGGATGTTGACCAGGGTGACGTTGGGTGCCACGCCGGTCAGGCCGAAGCCGTTGGCGGCGGCGGCGATGGTGCCGGCGACGTGGGTGCCGTGCTCGTTGTCGTCCCAGTTTGCCGGGTCGACGCAGCCGGCGAACTCGCACGGGCCGTCGATGTCGGGCAGGTCGGTGACGAAGTTGCGCGACAGGGAGTTGCTGAAGTTGGCGGCCAGGTCGGGGTGGCTGCCGTCGATCCCGGTGTCGAGGACGCCGACGGTGACCCGGCGGTCACCTGCGTTGATCTTGTGGGCGGCCGGGGCGTTGATCATGTCCATGCCCCACAGCAGGCTGTCCAGCGGATCGCCGTGCTTGACCTTCTTGCCGCCCGACTTGCCGGCCGAGGACGCGCCGCCCTTGCCGGCCTTGCCCGCGGCGGCGGCCAGTTGGGCCTCCTTCTCAACCGCGTTCGGTGCCGCGACGAGGGTCGGGGCGTAGCCGATCGAGCGGTTGTGCCCGACGCCGGCCACGCCGGCCAGGCTGCGGGTGCGCGTGGCGAAGGCGGTGTCGGTCGAGGTGGCGACCACCAGCCCGATGGCCTGGTTGACCGAGCTGACCGTCGCCCCGCCGGCCTGCAGCTGGCGGGCCAGCGCCTCGGCGGAGCCGCCGGACTTGGCGAGCACCAGGTAGGACGTCGCGGCGCCCTGGGTGGAGGTTTGGGTGGTGGCGCCCGAGGTCGCGGCGCCCGCGGTAGAGATCGCTAGTGCGGGTACGGTCAGAGCTGCGGCGGCTGCCGCAACGACGATCCGTGATCTGCGCATGAAGGGTTGGCTCCTTCGTAGGGGGTGGCGCGCGAAGCGCCTGGATGGCCGTCACCCTAGGCATCAGATGTGAAAATGTGAATCCCCGACTTGTCTGCGACGCCCGGTAGCCTGCTGTCTACAACCGATCGTGCCGGTTCGTGCTGTGCTCGACCGGGTCCGGACCACGCCGAGCAGGGAGGGGGTCGCCGTGCGAGTCGCCCTGTTCGCCACCTGCCTGGTGGACGGCCTGTTCCCCGATGTCGGCCGGGCGACGGTGCGGCTGCTGCGCCGGCTCGGCCACGAGGTGGTCTTTCCCGACCAGCAGTCCTGCTGTGGGCAGATGCACCTCAACACCGGCTACCCGGCACAGGCGCTGCCGCTGATCCGCCGGCACGCTCGGGTGTTCCGGGGCTACGACGCGATCGTGGCGCCCAGCGGGTCGTGCACCGGCGCGATCCGCCACCAGCACGCCGACACCGCCCGCCGGTTCGGCGAGGACAAGCTGGCCGACGCCGCCGAGGCGATCGCGGCCCGGACCTACGAGCTGTCGGAGTTCCTGGTCGACGTCGCCGGCGTCACCGACGTCGGGGCGTACTTCCCGCACCGGGTGACCTACCACCCCACCTGCCACTCGCTGCGGCTGCTGCGGGTCGGCGCCAAGCCGCTGACCCTGCTGCGGGCCGTGGATGGCCTCGAGCTGGCGGAGCTGCCGGCCGCCGAGTCCTGCTGCGGGTTCGGTGGCACCTTCGCCCTGAAGAACAGCGCCGTCTCGCAGGCCATGCTGGCCGACAAGGTCGCCGCGGTGGCCGCCACCGGCGCGGGGGTCTGCTCGGCCGGCGACTCGTCCTGCCTGATGCACATCGGTGGCGGGCTGTCCCGGCTGCACGTCGGCGCCCGCACCCTGCACCTGGCCGAGATCCTGGCCAGCACCCGCGACGAACCGGTGCGTCTGTGACCTATCTGGGCATGCCGACCGCCCCGCCGGGCGTCGGGCAACTGCGTGGCAGCGAGCCGTTCCCGGCCGCCGCCGAGACCGCGCTGGCCAATGCCCAGTTGCGCCGCAACCTGGCCAACGCCACCAGCCACATCCGTGCCAAGCGGGCCGCGGTGGTCGGCGAGGTGCCCGACTGGCAGCAGCTGCGGGCCGCGGCCGCCGCCATCAAGGACGACGTGCTGGCCCACCTGGACGACTACCTGGTGCAGCTGGAGGCCCGGGTCACCGAGCGCGGCGGGGTGGTGCACTGGGCCCGGGACGCCCGCGAGGCGAACCGGATCGTCACCGAGCTGGTGGCCGCCACCGGCTCGCGCGAGGTGGTCAAGGTCAAGTCGATGGCCACCCAGGAGATCGGGCTGAACGACGCGCTGGCCGAGGCCGGCATCACGGCCTTCGAGACCGACCTCGCCGAGCTGATCGTGCAGCTGGGCGACGACCGGCCCAGCCACATCCTGGTGCCCGCCATCCACCGCAACCGGACCGAGATCCGCGACATCTTCCTGGCCGAGATGGCCGGCGTCGAGCCCGGCCTGACCGACGACCCGCCCGCACTGGCCGAGGCCGCCCGCCGCTACCTGCGGCAGAAGTTCCTCAGCGCCCAGGTCGCCATCAGCGGCGCCAACTTCGCCATCGCCGAGACCGGCACGCTGACCGTGGTCGAGTCCGAGGGCAACGGCCGGATGTGCCTGACGCTGCCCCGCACGCTGATCACCGTGATGGGTATCGAGAAGCTGCTGCCCCGCTTCGGTGACCTGGAGGTGTTCCTGCAGTTGCTGCCGCGCTCGTCCACCGGCGAGCGGATGAACCCCTACACCTCGATGTGGACCGGCGTGCATCCCGGCGACGGCCCGCAGGAGTTTCACCTGGTGCTGCTGGACAACGGCCGGACCGCCACGCTGGCCGACCGGCGCGGCCGGGCGGCGCTGCGCTGCATCCGGTGCTCGGCCTGCCTCAACGTCTGCCCGGTCTACGAGCGCACCGGCGGGCACGCCTACGGCTCGGTCTATCCCGGCCCGATCGGCGCGGTGCTCTCGCCCCAGCTGACCGGGGTGGCCGACAACGCCAGCCTGCCGTTCGCCTCCACGCTGTGCGGGGCCTGCTACGACGTCTGCCCGGTCGCCATCGACATCCCGTCGATGCTGGTGCACCTGCGGTCGCGGGTGAACGAGGACAAGGCGGCCGGCCACCGGCTGCCTACCGTCGAGGCGGCCGGCATGTCGGCGGCGTCCTGGGCGATGCGCGGCCCGCGCCGCTGGCGCTGGTTGCTGCGCGCCGCCCGGCTGGGCCGGTGGGCCCGGGTGGACCGGCTGTCGAAGTCCCGCTGGGGACGCCGGCTGCTGCCGCCGCCGCTGTCGTCCTGGGTCGCCGCCCGGGACCTGCCGGAGCCGCCGGCGAAGACCTTCCGCGACTGGTGGGTCGAGCAGCGATGACCGCCCGCGAGGAGGTGCTGGCCCGGATCCGCTCCGCGCTGGCCGACGGCGGGCCGGTGGCCGAGGTGCCCCGGCACTACCGGCGGGCAGGCGCCGACCCCGCCGGTGCCGCTGGCGATTCCGCCGGTACTTCTGCCGATTCCGCCGGTACCGCTGGCGATTCCGCCGGTACTTCTGCCGATTCCGCCGGTACCGCGACCGCCCTGCCGGACCTGCTCGACCTGCTGGTGGACCGGCTGGTGGACTACCGGGCCAGCGTCACCCGCACCGGGCCTGCCGGCCTGGCCGCCGTGCTGGGCCGCCGGCTGGCCGAGCACGGCATCGCCTCGGTGCTGGTTCCGGACGGCTTTCCCGCCGAGTGGCTGGCGGCCAGCACCGCCGAGCGGCGCGCCGACCAGGCGCTGACCCCCGCGCAGCTGGACGACATCGACGGGGTGGTGTGCACCTGCCGGCTGGCCATCGCCGAGACCGGCACCATCGTGCTGGATTCCGGGCCCGGCCAGGGCCGCCGGGCGGTCAGCCTGGTACCGGACTACCTGCTGGTGGTGCTGCACGCCGGGCAGGTGGTGGCCGGAGTGCCCGAGGCGGTGGCGCAGCTCGGTCCCGGACCGGAACCGAGCCGGCGGGCGGAGCCGAGCCGGCCGCTGACCTGGATCAGCGGTCCGAGCGCGACCAGTGACATCGAGCTGAACCGGGTCGAGGGGGTGCACGGTCCGCGCACCCTGGACGTGATCCTCGTCGAGCCCGAGCCCGAGCCCGAGCCCGAGCCCGAGGCCGACGCAGCGGTCTGAGCCGGTGGGGCCGGTAGCTGACCGGTCGGTGTGCTTGTCGAAGCGTGCCCTGTGGGTTGTGGTGTCTGCAGGGGCATCTCTAGGCTGCTGGCGGTAACCGCCCCCGTACCTCCCCCGTGAAGGACTGACGATGATCCGCGTCTGCGCGCTCGCTGACCTGCCGCCCGGTGAGATGCGACGGCTCAAGCTCAAGCCGCCGATCGCCGTGGTGCACACCGACGACGGCGAGCTGTTCGCCGTCGACGACACCTGCACCCACCAGAAGGCGTCGCTGTCCGAGGGTTGGCTGGAGGGCTGCTTCGTGCAGTGCCCGCTGCACGGCGCCCAGTTCGACCTGCGGACCGGCGAACCGGACGACGGCATGGCCGACCGGCCGCTGCGCACCCACCAGGTCAGCGTGGTGGACGGCGACATCTACCTCACCAGCGCGGACTCCGAACTCGCCTCGTGAGGCGGATCGCCGTCGTCGGCGGGTCGCTGGCGGGCGTGTCCGCCGCCCGGGCGCTGCGCAAGCAGGGCTACGACGGCGAGCTGGTGATCGTCGGCGACGAGGCCGAAGCGCCGTATGACCGGCCGCCACTGTCGAAGGCGCTGCTGGCGGGCGAGGCGGAGGAGTCCGAGATCGCGCTGCTGCGCGACGGCGAGACCTTCGACGCCGACTGGCGGCTCGGGGTCGGCGCCACCGGGCTGCGGCCGGCCGATCGCAGCGTGTCGCTGTCCGACGGCACCGACCTGACGGTGGACGCGGTGGTGCTGGCCACCGGCGCCCGCCCGCGGCAGCCGTGGCCGCAGCCGCCGGCCGGGGTGCAGACGCTGCGCACCCTGGCCGACGCCCGGGCCCTGCGGCAGCGCCTGCTTCCCGGTGCCCGGCTGGTGGTGGTCGGGGCCGGCTTCATCGGCGCCGAGGTGGCCTCCACCGCGCGCGGGCTGGGGGTGGACGTCACCGTCGTGGAAGCCCTGCCCACCCCGATGACCGCCGTGCTGGGCGAGGAGTTCGGCGCGGTCATCGCGGGCCTGCACGCCGCGCACGGCGTCCGGCTGCTGTGCGGGATCGGTGTCAGCCGGCTGATCGGCCAGCAGCAGGTCGAGGGTGTCGAGCTCGCCGACGGGCGGTCGATCCCGGCCGACGTGGTGCTGGTCGGGGTCGGCGTCCAGCCCAACGTGGAATGGCTGGCCGGCTCCGGACTGGAGGTTGCCGGCGGGGTGCGCTGCGACGCCTACGGCCAGACCGCCATTCCGCAGGTGGTCGCGGTCGGTGACTGCGCCAGCTGGTATTCCCCTGAGTTGGGCGGCTATTCCCGGCTCGAACACTGGACCGCCGCCCGCGATCGGCCGCCGATCGCGATCAGCGCGTTGCTGTCCGGCGGGCGCGATCAGATCGCGGACAAGCCGCCGTACGTCTGGTCCGACCAGTACGGCCGGACCCTGCAGCTCGCCGGGCATCCTGGTGTCGCCGACTCGGTCGCCATCGAGGAGGGCTCGGTGGCCGACCTGGACTTCCTGGCGGTCTACCGGCGTGGCGAGCGCCCGGTGGCGGTGCTCGCCCTCGGGCAGGCGCGGGCCTTCATGCGCCAGCGCAAGCAACTGGTCACCGGGCCGGCCGGCCAGCGCTGACGCCTGCCGGGAGTTTCCCGGCAGCCCGGCAGGGTGTTCGTGGCCTCACCCTGCAACGGGCCGGGCCACCGGCCTCGGCTGCGGGCCTCAGCGGGCGCTTCGGCCGTCGACTGGCGTCCGGCGAAGGTAGGCAGCCGGTGAGAAGTGACTGCGGCCACACCGATGCCACCCTTGCTGATGTCGTCACCGGCCGCCCGACATCTGGGCGGCCGGTTTGAGCAACAGGAGGCGACGAATGCCCAACCGCAGTCTGTACCAGGTCCTGGCCACCGCCCGGTGGCACGGTGCGCCGGCGCTGATGGTCGACGTCAAGTGCCGATCACCCCGAGACGGCGAGCTGATCTCGGCCGAGCGGCTGGAGCCCTACGTCCGGTCGCTGGTCGACGGCGGGGTCGACGCGCTGTCCACCCCGACCGATCCGGTCTACTTCGACGGCAGCATCTCCACGGCCCGCCAGATCCGGGCGCTGTCCGAGGTTCCCCTGATGCGCAAGGAGTTCTTCAGCACCGTCGAGCAGATGGACGAGTCCGCCGAGGCCGGCTTCGACGCGGTGCAGCTGTCGCTGAGCAGCTTCGTCGACCCGGCGCTGTTCACCGCCCAGCAGGCCCGGGCCGAGCAGCTCGGCCTCGAGGTGGTGGTCAGCGTGCCGGACGCCCTGCAGCTGGAACGGGCTGTCGCACTCGGGGCAATCGCGATCAGCATCAACTGCCGCGGGCTCGCCGCGCTGCGGCTGGAGAGCCGCAACACCGGCTACGGCCAGGTGCTGGCCAGCCTGGTGCCCCGGCACGTCTGGGTGGTGCTGGAGAGCACGGTCAGCTGCCGGGCCGACATCGATGCCGCCGCCCGGGCCGGTGCGGACGGCGTGCTGATGGGCACCACGGTCGCCAAGAGCACCGATCCGGCCGGGCTGCTGCGCTCGCTGCGACCGCCGCTCGCGCCGCCCGCGTCCGGTGCCCGAACCGGCGGCCCACCGGCCGTCGCGCTGCACCCGGTGCCCGACCCGGTGACGCCGGTTGTCGAACTGCACCCTGCGGCCGAACCGGAGCCGCTGCTGCCGCCGGAACCGCCCCTTCCCATCAGCGCCTGAGCCGATCAGCGCCCGAGCCGGGCCGAGGAGCCGGCCGGGCTGTCAGGCCGGGTCCAGCGAGGACTCCTTGTGCGCCGCCCGTGCCCCGGATTTGGCCGACTCGACGATCCAGTACGGCTCGTCCGGCGAGGCGTTGAACTTCTGCCCGTCATGGGTGAACGGCGTGGTCCGCTTCTGCACGGTGTGCCCGTGCGTCCTGCCCTGCGAGGTGTTCCAGCTGACCTGGTCGCCGGTGCTGAGTGCCATCGACCCACCGTACAAGCCACCGCGCCCGGGACGTGCCGCGCCGGCGGCGGACCGGGGTGAGACAGTGACTCCCATGACGCAACTACCCGCCTGGTCCCACCAGGGAACCGTGCCGTTGACCGGCGACCTGTCCGTCCTCGAAGCAGCACTGCACTCCGGGCGGGTGGCCGCCGCCGAGCGCGGCTATACCACCGAGCCGCAGATCGAGACCGAGGAGGCGATGCTCAGCCGGCCGGACGGCGACCCGGAGTCCGACCTGCTGACCGCGGCACAGGCGGAATCCGCCGGAGTGGAGTTCAGTCCCACGTTGCTGCGGTACCGGATGGAGTGGCCGGCGCAGGCCGAGGGTGCCGGGCGCTGATCGGCCGGGCTTAGAGGCCGTTGCCGGTGGATGACCGCCGCTTCGACCTCGGGTTGTGCTTCTGCTTCTTCTTCGGGCGCTTGTCCTCCTCAGAGCCCGAGTCCGACTCGGACTCCTCGTCGGACTCGGACTCGTAGACGCCCTCCTTGCCGACACTGGCCCGGTCGGCCAGGTCGGTCAGCTCGTAGCCGGCGATCCCGCTGTCGGCGAAGGCCTTGGGATAGTCCTGCTCGGCCGTCTGTAGGACCTTGCGCACGGTCCGCTCAGCCAGGTCGGTGTCGGCCTCGCCCACATCGCACAGCGCGAGGATGTGGCGTACCAGGTCATCCGGCGAGAACATCCGCTCGCCCCGCTGGTAGGCGGCAAGCTCGACCCGGTGGTGGGATTCGGCCTTGCCGCCGGTGTCGGCCGCGTCCAGCACGGCGCTGTCCGGCGCGTCGGTGATCTCCTCCAGCATCGCGACGATGGCGTCCTGGAGTTCGACCAGCGGCATGCTGGCCGCCGGCAACAGGTCCGGCTCCCCCTGCTCTCTCCTCCTTCGCCTCGGCGACGGCCACCGGTCCGGGGACCGCGGTGGTATCCATCACCGTGACCACCGAGGGCACCGCCGACGGGTCCGGTACCGGCGAGTCGGGGTGGAGCAACTTGCGGATGGCGGGCTCCGTCGTGCTCCGGAACGCCGCGAGCGCGGCAGCCGGCTGCTTGCCCTTGATGTCCACGGCCAGCCACGTCACCCATTGCATCCAGGGCAGGGTGTGCGCGCCCTTGGTGAACCTGCCCTGCCGCTCCACCGCCACATCCAGCACGGCGCCGTCGCCGTCGAGCACCACCTGGACGGCGAGTTCGGCGCCCGGCGAGGGTTTCTTCTTCTTGTCCTGGTAGAGGTCGCGCCCGGTGTAGACCAGCTTGGCCTCCGCTGCGGACAGGGTGCCGTAGACATCGTCCACCACGTCGGTCTCGCTGCCGCGAGACCGTTTCGTGGCATGGCTTTCTCCCTCGGACGCACTGCTCGGAGCAGATCCCGTGGTCAGATAGGACGTCAGCTTCTGGGCATCCAGCTTGGCGGCGTCGCCCAGCTCGTCGCCGTCGTGGAGTGCGATCACCTTCTGCTGGTGCTTCAACTCGACCGCGGCCGCCTCGGCGTAGCGCATCTTGACCAGGCGCACCAGGTGGTTCTGGATGATCGCGAAGTTCTGCTCCTCGGTGCGTTCCACCGGCGCGGCCTCTGCCGCACCCACCAGAGGCCCGCCGACGTCCTCCTCTTCCTCCTCGGATTCGCTCGACGACGAGTCGGCCAGCTTCCGCTTCGCCGAGGATTTCCCCTTGCCGCGCTTGACCATCGCGAGCCGGCGGCGCTCGGCTTCGGCCTGCACGGCGACCCGAGCACGGGCGAGGCCCTCGGCCAGCAGGATGTCATCGGCCAGCGCGCCGAAGTTCAGCGGGAAGTTGGTGAGAACCGACTGCACGTGCTGCTGGGCCATCAGCTCGGTGCGCTCGTCGGCGTCGAGCGTGGGATCCAGTCCCGGCATCAGGACGGCCAGCGCCTCGGCGTTCGGCTCGATCGCGGCCTGGGCCATCCGGAAGGTGGCGATGGTGCTCACGAAGTCGCGGCGCAGCTGGCCGGGTGGCTGCCGGCCGGTCTCGGGGTCGGCGAGGAAGCCGGGCAGCCCGGACTCGCCGTCACCCTTGCCACCCCGGCTGCGGTTGGCGCCCTTCCAGTCGGACACCGACAGCGGCACCAGCTCCCGCAGTTCGAGGTAGGCGGCGATGTAGTCCTGCAGCCGGACGATCTTGAGGTCGTCGGAGTCGGCGGAGTCCAGCAGCGCCTGGCAGGTGTCCAGGTGCTCCTTGGCCGTGACGAACCGGGCGTGGTGGCTGGCTCGCCGGTGCCGGCCGCCCGTGCTGCCGGAACTCTCGCCGAGGTCGGGTTCGCCACCGCCCAGGTCCAGGCCGCTGCCCAGATCAAGGGTGACGGCCGAGGCCGGCGCGGTGACCGGGCCGCCGGTGCTGGTGGAAGGCTCTTCCTCCTCCACGTCCTCGTCCACCGCCTCGACCGCCTCGACCGCCTCGACCGGCTTCAGCGCGTCCACCAGGCCCCAGCCGGGGAGCTTGGCCAGCTCGGCGGCCATCGCCTTCAGCTCGTCGACCGCGACGGAGAACGGCTGGCCGGCGATCGCGTTCTCCACGCCCTTGCGGGAGATCACGAAGGCGGTCATGTGGTCGCCCATCGACGAGCCGAACAGCGGCGCCGGCCGGCCCACGATCGCCACCGTCTCGACGAACAGTTCGTAGGCCGGCTCCGCGACGGCTCCGCCCGGCAGGTCCTCGCCCAGCAGGTCCTCCTCGACCGGTTCCGGCCCGGGCGCCAGCACCGGCCCGGCGTGCACCGGCGGATGCGGGTCGAGCACGGCGCCCAGCTCGGGCATCTCCTCGTCGACCTCGACCTCGATGCCGGCCTCGTTCGAGGCCGCCTCGCCGTGCACGTAGTGGCTGGGCGTGATCTGCACGGCCAGCCGGCGCAGCACCGCCCGGTGTGCGGTGCCGCCGTCCTGCAGGGTGTGCGCCAGTTCGTGGGCCAGCAGGTGCCGGTCGGCGGCGCTGGCGGAGTCCGGCACCCGGTCGCCGAAGTAGATGTCGGAGCCGAGGGTGAAGGCGCGGGCGCCCAGCGCCGCGTTCAGGCCGGCCGACGCCGGGCCCGAATGCACCCGGACGGCGCTGAAATCGGCGCCGAAGGCATCCTCGTACTCCCGGCGCAGCGCCGGTGCCAGCGCGGTGCCCGAGGTGCCGGCCGCGCGCAGCGCCTGTTCGGTGCCGGCGTCGACCTCGCCGCCGGCCAGCCCCATGCCAGCGGCCGGGCGGTTGCCGGTCGCGGGCGCCGGCCCCGCCGGGGTTCGCCGCAGCGCGCCCAGCACCGCCGCCGGCTGGTCGGGACCGGCCGGGCCGGGCTGCAGCATCCGGTGCACCACGGCGTCGGCCAGCGTGTCGGCCTCGGCCTCGGCCGGGTCGTCGGCACGCCCGACCAGCAGCTTCGGCCGGACCTGCAAGGCCTGCAGCCCGGTGCGGAGCTGGTCCGGGCGGTCGGCGGCCACGGCCAACCCGGTGAGCGCCACGTGGCTGCCGGCCGGCACGGCGGTGTCCGGTTTCGCGGTGCCGTCCGGCTCCACGGGCCGGGATGCCCGACTGCCGGTCGAGCGGGCTCGGCGGGCCGGATCGTGGGCTCTCGCGGTCACCTGGGCTCCTGATGTGTCGCTGTGGCAGGACGCGGCGTCCTGTGAGGCCCCCGGGCGGAAGGGTAGCCGGGTGACGGCGGGCCGGCGGGCGATTGCCGATCGCGGCGCGCGACCGGGACGCCGGCCGTTTCGCACCGGGCCGCCGGCTGGCTACGGTCGAGACGTGGCCCGCACCGATCCGCCCGCCGCGACAGCCCCCGGCCCGCGCGCCGGGCAGTCCGGTGCCCCGCGCACCCCGGCCGGCGCGGTCGGCGCCGCGCTGCGGCGGTTCTACGCCGATGCCACCCGGTTCGACCTGAGCCAGTCCGACCCGGTGGTCGCCGCCCGCAACGCCCTCGGGCTGCTGGCGCCGCTGGTACTGGCCGCCGCGCTCGGCAGCCCGGCGGTCGGCGTCCGGGCGGCCATCGGCGCGCTGCAGACCGCCTTCGCCGACCGGCCCGGCCCGTACCGGCTGCGGCTGGCCCGGATGCTGATCACCGCGCTGGCCGCCGGCGTCACGGCGGGCCTGGCCGCCGGTTTCGGCGCCAGCCTGCTGGCCTCGGCGGTGCTGCTGGCGGTCTGCGCGTTCGCCGCCGGCCTGCTGCTGTCGGTCGGGCCCAGTGCCGCCCAGGTCGGGGTGGCGGCGACTGCGTGTGCGCTGGTGCTCGGCCACCTGCCGCAGCCGCCGTTGGCCGCCGTGGCCACCGGGCTGCTGGTGTTCGCCGGCGGGGCGTTGCAGGCGGTGCTGGCGATCGCGGCCTGGCCGCTGGGCCGGCACGGTCCCGAGCGGCGGGCGCTGGCCGCCCTCTACCGGCAGCTGGCCGGGCTCGCCGAGCGGCCGATCGACGCCGCCACCAGCCCGCCGCTGGGTGAGGCCATCGCCGATGCCCGGGCAGTGCTCAGCGGCGCCGGTCACGACCACGGGCCGAGCGTGGAGGCCTACCGGGTGCTGCTGGACGAGGCGACGCGGGCCCGGCAGGACATCCTGGTGCTGTCGGCCTACGCCGACCGGCTGCGCCAGGAGGAACGGGACGGGCCGGCGTCGGAGATCCGGGCCGAGCTGGCCACCGCCGCCGCGGTGCTGCGCAGCATCGCGGCCGCCCTGCAGGCCGGTGGCCCGGTCGACGGGCTGCGCACCGATCAGCTGCTCGGCGATGCTGGCAGTGCCGGCCTGCGCCTGCTGGGCGACTCGCTCACCGAGCAGGCGGCGGCCAGCCGGATCGCCAGCCTGGCCGGCCAGCTGCGGGCGATGGTGGAGACGGCGCGCACCGGTGCCGGCGAGGGCAGCCGGGACGAGGACGCCGACCGGCCCGGCGCCACCATCCGGCTGCGGGACCCGATTCAGGTGGTGCGCGCGAACCTGCACCTGAGCTCCCCGGCGCTGCGGCACGCCGCCCGGCTGGCGGTGCTGGTGCCGCTGACCGACGTGCTCACCCGGGCGGCCGGCATCGAGCGCGGTTACTGGGTGTCGCTGACCATCCTGGTGGTGTTGCGCCCGGACTTCGGCGCCACCTTCCAGCGCTCGCTGCTGCGGGTGGTCGGCACCCTGGTCGGGCTGTTGCTGACCAGCCTGGTGCTGCACTACCTGCTCGGCGACTGGCAGCCGGGCACCATCGTGCTGCTCGGCCTGCTGTTCTTCGGGGTGCGGCTGGCCGGCCAGCCGAACTTCGCCTGGACGTCGGTGTTCCTGGCCGGGCTGGTGGTGCTGCTGCTGTCGCTGGCCGGCTTTCCCGCGCACGACACCGTGGTGGACCGGTCGATCGACACCGTGCTGGGCGGGGCCATCGCGCTGGCCGCGGCACTGGTCGGGCCCAGCTGGGAACGCGGCCAGCTGGCGTCCCGGCTGGCCGACCTGCTGCGGGCCTACCGGCACTACCTGCTGATGCTGGTGGACGCCGGGGCGGGCGCGGCCCAGCGGTCGGCGGCCCGCAGCCAGGCCCGGCTGGCCCGGTCGGCCGCCGAGGCGTCACTGGACCGGGCGCGCGCCGAGCCGGTGGACTCCCAGGGCCTGGTCGAGTTGGGCAGCGCGGTGCTGGCGCACAGCCACCGGCTGGTGCACGCGCTGACCGCGCTGGACGCCACCCGGCGGGCCGGCGAGGGCTATGCGGCGGTGCCGGAGTTCCGGGCCCTGGTGGACGCGGCGCTGGCGGCGATCGAGGAGTTGGCCGGTGCGGTGCGCGCCGGCCGCCGGCCGGCCCGGTCGGCGAACCTGCGTGACCTGCACGCCGAGCTGGTTCGGGCACTGGAGTCGGCCGGTCACGGGAGCGACCCGCTGCCGCCGGAACTCGCTGCCACCGTGATCGAGGCGACCGACCGTTTGGTGGACAGCCTGAACTCGCTGGCCGCCGTGCTCACCGGGCACTGACGCGCCACCGTCGCGCTGTCGCCAGGTGTATGCTTGCCGATAGGCAACTAAATGTGGAGGCGGCAGGCCAGATGCAGCAGGTGGCGGACGAGCGCGGAGTCCGGTTCGACGGTGCCGACGTGGACCGGTTGCGCATCGCGCTGGGGCGGATCGCCCGGCAGGTGGACCGGCAGGTCTCCGGTGACGGGATGACCCGCAGCCAGCTGTCGGTGCTGGCCACCATCGCCCGGCACGGCCCGCTGGGCCTGGGCGAACTGGCCGATATCGAAGGGCTGAACCCGACCATGCTGTCCCGGGTGCTGGGCAAGCTGGAAGCGTCCGGGCTGGTGTCGCGGTCCACCTCCGAGGCCGACCGGCGAGCCGTCCGGGTGCAGACCACCGCGGCCGGTCGCGCCCTGCAGCAGCGGTTGCGGCGGCAGCGCAGCCAGCTGTTCGCCGCCCGGCTGACCGGCCTGCCGGACGAGCAGGCGACGAACCTGCTGGCTGCCCTGCCGGCGCTGGAGACCCTCGCCGAGCAGCTCACCCGATCCCAGCCGGCACCGGCAGCTCAGAAAACTCCGCAACCGGTCCGGGTGGGCCGGTGACCTCGGTCGCCGGCGCCAGCCGGCAGACCTTCGCCTCGCTCGCCAACCTGAACTTCCGCAGGTACTTCGCCGGTCAGGCCGTCTCGCTGATCGGCACCTGGATGCAGACCGTGGCGCAGTCCTGGCTGGTGTTGCAGCTGACCGGCTCGGGCACCGCGCTCGGCCTGGTGATCGCGCTGCAGACGCTGCCGGTGCTGCTGCTCGGGCCGTACGGCGGGGTGGTCGCCGACCGGGTGGACAAGCGCCGGCTGATGATCGCCCTGCAGTCCATGATGGGGCTGCTCGCCCTGGTGCTCGGCCTGCTGACCGTGTCCGGCCAGGTGCGGCTGTGGCAGGTCTACCTGCTGGCGGTGCTGCTCGGGCTGAACAACTGCTTCGAGAACCCGGCCCGGCAGGCCTTCGTGCTGGAGATGGTGGGACCGGCCCACCTGCGCAACGCCGTCAGCCTGAACTCGGTGCTGGTCAACGCCGCCCGGGCGATCGGCCCGGCGGTTGCCGGCCTGATCATCGCCACCGGCGGCACCGGGGTGTGCTTCCTGATCAACGCCGCCAGCTTCGTCGCCGTGGTGTTCTCGCTGACCACCCTGAACACCGCCGAACTGCAGCCCGCCCCGCCGGCCAGCCGGGGCCGCGGCCAGCTGCGCGAGGGGCTGCGCTACGTCCGGCGCACCCCGGAGCTGGCCGTGCCGCTGGCCATGATGGGACTGATCGGCTGCCTGGCCTACGAGTTCTCGGTGACCCTGCCGGTCGTCGCCAAGCAGACCTTCGGCGGCGGCGCGCAGGTGTACGGCTTCATGACCGCGGCGATGGGCCTCGGCGCGGTGGTCGGCGGGCTGTGGGTGGCGGCCCGCGGCCGGGTCGGCATCCGGGCGCTGGTCCGGTCCGCGGCGGTGTTCGGCGCGGTGATCGCGGCGGCCGCGCTGGCACCCACGCTGCCGCTGGAACTGCTCGCCCTGACCCTGGTGGGGGCGGCCAGCGTCGGCTTCCTGGCCAAGGGCAACTCCAGCCTGCAGCTGGCCGCCTCGCCCGGCATGCGGGGCCGGGTGATGGCGCTGTGGGCGGTGGCCTTCCTCGGCTCGACGCCGATCGGCGGCCCGATAGCGGGTGCGGTGAGCGAGCAGTTCGGCGGCCGGGCCGGCCTCGCGCTGGGCGCGGCGGCCTGCCTGCTGGCGGCCGCCCTCGGCGGGCTGGTGCTGCGCCGGCTGGATGCGGCGGCGGTTCCGGCCACCCGGCCGCTGGCCGTCGAGCAGGCCGAGCGAACCGTGCCGCGCGGCCAGCGACCGCCGGCCGGGGGCGGCGCGATCGAACCCGTTATCGAGGAGATTCCTCAGCCCGGGGCGGCCTGAGCAGGTGCTCGGCCAACCTCTCCAGGAACTCTCGCTGGCTGCTGATCAGGCGCTCGGATGCCTGCTCCGGCGTGCACCAGGCCAGCCGGTCCAGCTCGGGAAACTGCTGGATCCGCCCCGAGCCGCGCGGCCACTCCAGGTCGAAGGTGCCGGGCACCACCGCGGCCAGGTCGACCTCGGCCTCGATCGCCCAGGCGGTGACCTGCTTGCCGCCGCTCTGGGTCACGGTGCCCAGCTCGATCAACTCGCCGTCGGGCACCGGCAGGCCGAGCTCCTCGGTGAACTCCCGCCGGGCGGCCTGCAGCGGTGTCTCGTCCGGGCCGTACTCGCCCTTCGGGATGGACCAGGCCGCGCTCTCCCGGCGGCTCCACAACGGGCCGCCGAGGTGGCCGATCAGGACTTCGAGCTGCGGTTGCCGGCGGAACAGCAGCAGTCCGGCGCTGCGCTTGGCTGCCATGGGCAGCGATTCTTCCGCACCCGGCCCGGCGCTGACATCGGGCTGCGGCGGCGATGACGTCCACCGAGTTCGCGCTGCTGGTACTGGCCGGCGCCGCCGCGGGCCTGGCCGGGGGAGTGGCGGGGCTGGCTTCGGTGATCAGCTACCCGGCGTTGCTGGCCGCCGGCCTGCCGCCGGTGACGGCCAACGTGACCAACACCGTGGCGCTGGTCTTCTCGAGCGTTGGTTCGGTGCTCGGCGGCCGGCCGGAGTTGCGCGGCCAGGGCCCGCGGATGCGGGTGCTGGGGCTGGTCGGCCTGCTGGGCGGCACGCTGGGCGCGGTGCTGCTGCTGCTCACCCCGGCCGACGCCTTCGAAAAGGTGGTGCCGGTGCTGATCGGCGGTGCCGCGGTGGGCGTGCTGATTCCCCGCCCGCGGGCGCCCCGGCACGCCACCGGCACGGACGCCCGCTGGGTGGTGGCCGGCGTGTTCGCGGTGTCGGTGTACGGCGGCTACTTCGGTGCCGCGGCCGGCGTGCTGCTGCTCGCCCTGCTGCTGAACGCCACCACCGACTCGCTGCCGGTCAGCAATGCCATCAAGAACGCGGTACTCGGGCTGGCCAACGGCATCGCGGCGGTGGGCTTCGCCCTGTTCTCCGACGTCCGGTGGCTGGTGGCGCTGCCGCTGGCGGTCGGCTTCTTCGCCGGTGGCCTGCTGTCGCCGATGCTGGTCCGCCGGCTGCCGGCCACGCCGCTGCGGCTGCTGATCGCGACGCTGGGCGTCGGGATCGCGATCCGGCTGGGGCTACAGGCCTACTGACCGACGCCGGCCGGCTGGGGCAGCTCGTCGTCGACGAAGTCCGGACGTCCGGCGTAGAGGCCGGCGGCGGCCGAGCAGAGCAGAGCGAGGATGAGCAGCAGCAGCGGCCAGGTCCAGCTGCCGGTGATCCCGAGCAGCACGCCGACCAGCAGCGGGCCGGTGCCGGCCAGCAGGTAGCCGATGCCCTGCACGAACGCCGACAGCGCCGTGGTGGTCGCCAGCTCCGCCGACCGCAGCCCGATCATGGTCAGGCTGAGCGGGAACATCCCGCTGCCGATCCCGCCGAGCAGCATCCACAGCCAGGCACCGCCGACCGGGGCGGTCAGCATGCCCAGGTAGGACACCAGGCTGGCCAGTGCCAGGCCTGCCACGATCAGCCGCTGGCCGCGCACCGCCAGCGCCGGGATCACCATCGAGACCGGGATGGACAGCGCCGAGTAGAAGGCGACCAGCAGCCCGGCCCGGCCGGCGGACAAGTGGTGGTCGCGGAAGAAGTCGGTGAACCAGCCGAAGGCGACGTAGGCCTGGAAGGACTGGGTGGCGAACATCAGGGTGAGCGCCCAGGCCAGCTTGCTGTGCACCAGCCGGCCCAGCGGCACCCGGTCCGGCAGCTCCGCGGGCTCGGACCGGTCGCCGGCCAGGGTGGGCAACCAGGGCAGCACCGCGACCGCGGTCAACGCCGCCCAGGCGCCGATGCCGAACCGCCAGTTGTGCCCGCCCAGGTCGGCCAGCGGTACCGACAGCCCCGCGGCGGCGGTGATGCCGAGCGCCAGCGCCGTGGTGTAGACCGCCGTCATCGTCCCGATCCGGTCCGGGAAGTGCCGCTTGACCAGCGAGGGCATCAGCACGTTGGCGATCGCGCCGCCGGTCAGGGCCAGCATGCTCAGCACCGCGAACAGCCAGACGCTGCCGGCCACCGCCCGCAGCACCAGCCCGACGGTGGCCGTGAGCAGGGCCGCGGTCACCAGCCGGTGCTCGCCGAACCGGTGCGCCAGTCGGGGCCCCGCGAAGGCGATGCCCGCGAACGCGATCACCGGCAGCGTGGTCAGCACCCCGGCGACCGAGGACGAGGCGTGCAGGCCCTGCTCGATATCGGTCAGCAGCGCGCCGACGCTGGTCACCGCGACCCGCATGGTCAGGGCGGTGAGCACCAGCGCGGCCAGGATCAGGCCCTTGGCAGGGTCGCGCGGATTGGCCGGCCGGTCCGCCGGGACGGGCTCGACAGGGCTGAGCCGCGCGGCGGAGGAGGAGGCGGGCCGGGTCACGCTGGAGGACAACGACCGGGCGCCGGGACGGCATTCCCGCCGTGACAAGCGCCTCAGGCCGGCGGCGGTCGTGGGCAGGACCGGGCTTGGTCCGGCCGGACCGGGACTGGCAGGATGCGGCGGTGACGACATATCGGATCTGCGTGTTTTGCGGGGCCAGTGCCGGGGCGTCCCCGGAGTACGTGGCGCAGGCCCACCAGCTCGGCGGCGAGCT
Organism: uncultured Actinomycetota bacterium; assembly: GCA_963796905.1. Classification (GTDB taxonomy): domain Bacteria; phylum Actinomycetota; class Actinomycetes; order Mycobacteriales; family Jatrophihabitantaceae; genus Jatrophihabitans_A. The sequence continues at coordinate 269,777 of CAWCNK010000008.1, forward strand.
GGGCCGGCGCGGCATCGGGCTGGTCTACGGCGCCGGCGGGGTCGGCGTGATGGGCGCGGTGTCCGACGGTGCGCTGGCCGCCGGCGGCGAGGTGATCGGGGTGATCCCGCAGGCCCTGATGGAGCGGGAGTACGGCCGCACCGACCTCAGCGACCTGCGAGTGGTCGCCACCATGCACGAGCGCAAGGCGTTGATGCACGAACTGGCGGACGCCTTCCTGGTGCTGCCCGGGGGGCTGGGCACCCTGGAGGAGATGTTCGAGACGCTGACCTGGGCGCAGCTCGGGCTGCAGCACAAGCCACTGGTGGTGCTCAACATCGGGGGCTACTACACGCCGCTGCGCAACCTGCTCGATCACGGGGTTGCCGAAGGTTTCCTGACCGCGCGGGACCAGGCCCTGGTGCGCGTCGTGGACACCCTGGACGAGGTCTGGCCGGCGCTGCGGCTGGCCCCGGCGGCCCGGGACTAGCCGGCAGGGATCAGCCGGCGCACAACTTATAGCCGGCCTTCTGTCCCATTTAGTCGGCGCAGGGGTTTATAGACGGTCCACACCATATATGCGATGCTGTGGACGCTTCGCCCCTAGTGCCGGTAGTGCCGCGGCCCTTCGCGAAGCGCACCGCGCACTCGACCGAGGCACTAGTGGGGAACTCGTGTGAACACCGTTGCCGCCCCAGCAGTCGCGCCACCTGCCGCTGCTCCGTCCACCGGAAATCTCTCGCTGCACGGGGTGCGCCAGATCCGGCAGACCCGGTTGGACGAGACGCTGGCCAGGCTCGCCGGGCTGAACATCGCCGTGCCGCCGACCCAGTACGTCACCTGGATCGGCGACCTGCAGCAGGGCGACGGCGGCAAGGGCGCCATGGTGGACCGGCTGAGCCCCAGCCACCAGCTGATCGTGCGCACCCAGGGCGGCGACAACGCCGGCCACACCACGGTCTACACCGGCGCCGACGGGCAGGACGTGGTGCTCAAGAACCACATCGTGCCCTCCGGGCTGCGCCATCCCGGCTGCATCGGGGTGCTGGGCAACGGCGTGCTGGTCAACCCGGAACGGCTCTCCGACGAGCTGACGGCCTTCGCCGACGAGGTGCCCGACATCGCCGGCCGGGTGCTGGTCAGCTCCCGGGCGCACCTGGTGCTGCCGCTGCACCGGCTGGTCGACGGACACCAGGAGGATCTCAAGCGGCAGTCCGCCCACGAGATCGGCACCACCCACCGCGGCATCGGGCCGGCCAACGTCAGCAAGGTCAACCGGATCGGGATCCGGGTCGGGGACGTGGCCGACCTGGCCCTGGTCGAGCAGCGGCTGCGGGCCAACGTGCAGTTCTTCAACCTCGACCCGTCGGAACTGGAGCGCAACCTCGACTGGCTCACCGGCTACCGCGAGCTGCTGCTGTCGCTGGCCACCGACTCGCACCGGCTGATCAACACCGCGGTCGCGGCCGGTTACTCGGTGCTCTTCGAGGGCGCCCAGGGACCGCTGATCGACCTCGAGCACGGCATCTACCCCTACGTCACCACCTCGCCCACCGCGATCTACTCCGTCGGCAGCGGCAGCGGGGTGGACCTGAACAGCGTGACCCGGCGGGTCGGGGTGCTCAAGGTGTACCAGACCATGGTGGGCAACGGGGCGTTCGTGTCGGAGGACCACGGCCCGCTGGCCGACCGGCTGCGCAGGCTCGGGTCCGAGGTGGGCACCACCACCGGACGGCCGCGACGCTGCGGCTGGCTGGACCTGGTGCACGCGCACTGGGCGGTCGGGCTGAACCGCTACACCAGCGTGGTGCTGACCAAGCTCGACGTGCTGGACGACTTCGACGAGATCGGGGTCTGCATCGCCTACGAGCGCAACGGCGTGATCGAGGCGCACTTCGAACCGGAGCACCACGTGCTGATGGAGTGCACCCCGGTCTACCGCTACTTCCCGGGCTGGAAGTCCGCCACCACCGGCCTGCACAGCTACTCCGAGCTGCCGGTGCAGGCCCGCCAGCTGATCGACTTCGTCGCCGACTACCTCGGGGTGCCGATCGGTGGGGTCACCAAGGGCCCGCGGGACAGTGACATCCTGCTGCCGGCGGGCTCCGAGCTGGTGCCGATGCTGGCCGGCTCCCGGCCGGCCGGCTGAGCCGCCGGTGCTGGATCGCTACACCAGTCCGGAGCTGGCCGCGCTGTTCTCCGACCGGCACACCTTCGAGCTCTGGCGCGAGGTGGAGCTGGCGGTGCTCCAGGCCTGGGTGCATGCCGGCGCCGCACCGGCCGGAGCGCTGGCCGCGGCAGCTGCCGTCCCGGCCCCCACCCCGGAGCAGGTCGCCGAGGAGGAGCGCCGGACCCGGCACGACGTGGTGGCCTTCGTGCACGCCTGGACCGCCGGCATGCCTGCCGAGGCGGCCGGCTGGGTGCACCGCGGGGTGACCAGCTCCGACATCGTCGACACCGCCACCGGGCTGCGGCTGGCCCGGGCCGGTGACCTGCTGATCGCCGCCGCCGACCGGCTGGTCGCCGCGCTGCGCGAGCACGCCCTCGCCCACCGGCACACCGTCCGGGTCGGGCGCACCCACGGACGGCATGCCGCCCCCACCGTCTGGGGCCTGCGGGTGGCCGACCTGGCCTTCGGGGCGGCCCGCTGCCGCGACCGGCTGGCCGGCGCGCGGGACGCGGTGGCGGTGGCCAAGGTGGCCGGCCCGGTCGGCAGCTACGCCGGGCTCGGTCCGGGGATCGAGCAACAGGTCGCCGCGAGCCTCGGGCTGCGGACCGGGCCGGCCGCGACCCAGGTGGTGCTGCGGGACTCGATCGCGCACTGGACCTGGTGCCTGGCGCTGCTCGCCGGTATCTGCGAGGCGGTCGCGCTGGAGGTGCGGCACGGCGCCCGCTCGGAGGTCGCCGAGCTCGCCGAGCCGTTCGCGCCCGGCCAGGCCGGCTCCTCGGCGATGCCGCACAAGCGCAACCCGGTCACCGCCGAGAAGATCTGCGGCCTGGCCCGGGTGGTGCGCGGCTACGTCACGCCGGTGCTGGAGGGGGTGGCGCTCTGGCACGAGCGCGACATCTCGCACTCCTCGGTCGAGCGGATCTGCCTGCCGGACGCCGCGGCGATCACCGAGCACCTGCTGACCGGCACCGCCGACCTGGTCACCGGCCTGGTGGTGGACGCCGGCCGGATGCGCGAGGTTCTCGACGGTGCCGGGGAGGTGGTGTTCAGCCACGCCGCGCTGGACGCGCTGCTGGAGGCCGGCCTGGACCGGCGGCAGGCCTACCGGCTGGTGCAGCAGCACGCCGCCGGCCCGGACTTCCTGCCGGCGTTGCGAGAGGCGGCCAGGACCGCCGGTGCCGAGCTGAGTCCCGAGCGGTGGGCGGCCGTGGTCGATCTGGACCGGGAGCTGGCCGAGGCCGGCGTGGTCTTCGACCGGCTGGCCGAGCTGCGCTGACCGGTCGGGCCGCGCCGTCTGGTCGGGCGCGCCGTCTGGTCGGGCGCGCTTACTAGTCGGGGTCGGCCGGTCGGCCGGGCTGCGCTGCGCAGGCGGCCAGCAACCGCCGGGCGGTCGCAGCGTCCGGGGCGAGTGCCACCGGCAGCTGGTTGCCGCCGGCCAGGTCGAACGGGGTGCCGGCGGCCGTCTCGGTGTGCCCACCGGCCTCGGCGTGCAACAGCAGGCCGGCGGCGTGGTCCCAGGGCAGCTCCCAGTTCACCAGCATCGCCGTCCGGCGGCCGGCCGCCAGCTCCAGGTAGACCAGGCCGGAGGTGTCGAAGAAGGCGGGCGAGACCCCGGTGCCGAACAGCGCGTTGAACCGGCTGCGGTCCGCGGCCGCCCACCAGCGCGGCTGCGGCAGCGCCACGTCCAGCCCGCGCAGGCCGTCCGGCGGCCGGGCCACCCGGAGCCGCCGGGAGTTGAGGTAGGCGCCCTGCCCGGCCACCGCGGTCGCGGTCAGCTCCAGCAACGGCGCCACCGTCCAGGACGCCAGCAGCCGACCGCCCTGCGCCAGCGCGACCAGGGTGGCGAACCGCGGGCTGCCGGTGGCGAACGCCTCGGTGCCGTCGATCGGGTCGACGATCCACACCGGCGCCGGCCCGCGCAGCGCGTCCAGCACCGCGGGGTCGGCGGCCACCGCCTCCTCGCCGACCACCACCGAGCCCGGCAGCAGGTCCGCCAGCACCCGGCCCAGCTCCCGCTCGGCGTCGGAGTCGGCGACGGTGACCAGGTCGCCCGGCGCCTTCTCGGCCACCTCGGCGTCGGTGAGCCGGCCGAACCGGGGGACGATCAGCTCGCCGGCCACCCGCCGGATCTGCTCGGTGACGAAGCCGAGTTGCGGGCCGGTCAGCACGGCGGCCACGCTACCGGGCAGCGGGTTCGGCCCGGACGAACGCCAGCAGCGCCACCGCCAGGGCCAACACCGCGCAGCCGGCGGTCAGCAGGAACGAACCCCGCACCCCCGGAGCACCGCCGATGCTCACGCCGGCGACCGAGGAGCCGAGGGCGCTGCCGGCCAGGAACAGCGTGGTGACCCAGGCGAAGGCCTCGGTGACGGTGCCGGCCGGCGCGGCGTCGGCGATCAGCACGAAGCCGCAGGCCAGGATCGGCGCCAGGAAGAAGCCGGCCACGAACAGCAGGCCGAACATCCAGACCGGCTGCGGGGTCAGCGCCAGCGGCAGGTAGCCCAGCGCCATCGCCGCCAGCAGCCAGCGCAGCCGCACCACCGGGTTGCCGCGCCAGTGCCGGCTGCCGTAGAGCAACCCGCCCACCAGCCCGCCGAGCGAAGCGGTGCCCAGCAGGCCCCCGGAGTAGGACGACGAGCCGGCCTGCTCGGCGTAGCCGACCACCACCACGTTGAGCACGCCCAGCGAGCTGCCCACCCAGAACATGCTGCCCAGGATCACCACGACCAGCCGGGACCGCAGCGCGCCGGCCCAGTGCGGGGTATGTGCGGGCGGGCGCCAGTGCCGGACCGGTTCCCGGCTGACGAACAGCAGGGTGCCGACCAGCATGGTCGCGCTCAGCACGTACAGCGCCACCTCGGGGGCAACCGTGGCGAACAGCACCGCGGCCAGGAACGGCCCGATTATGTAGAGCAGTTCCTGCAGCGAGGTGTCCAGCGCGTAGGCGACCTCGACCAGCGCCCGGTCCGGCAGCACCACCGACCACAGGCTGCGCAGCGCCGGCTCCAGGGGCGGCGAGAGCAGGCCGGCCAGCAGCACGCAGGCCATCGGGTAGCGCAGGTCGGCGTCCCCGGCGGTCGCCAGCAGGCAGAAGCCGGCGGCCGAGCCGAAGCCGGCGACGGTCAGCACCAGCACCTGGCCGGTCCGGTCGATGGCCCGGCCCAGCGCCGGTCCGCCCACCGCCGAGGCCAGCGCGAAGGTGGCGATCACCGCCCCCACCTCTGCGAACGAGCGGCCGTGCGCGCGCAGGAACAGCACGATGGACAGCGTCGCCATCCCGTTGGGCACCCGGCCGAGCAGGTTGGCACCGATCAGTGCCAGCGCGTGCGGCTGGGCCAGGCAGGCCCGGTAGCTGGCGAGCCCCGGATGGGCGGGCGCCTCGGCGGTCATCGCAGGGCCTCGACCGTCATCGCAGCCCGGCGACCAGCGGGCCGGCCAGCGCCGCGGCCACCGCCAGCACGCTGAGCTGGGTGTTGGCCCGCGGCGTGCTGGGCAGCACCGAGGCGTCGGCGACGACCAGGTTGTCGAAGCCGTGCACCCGGCCCTGGCCGTCGGCCACCGCACCCCGCGCCGGGTCGGGGCCGAGCGCGCAGGTGCCCACCGGATGCCAGTAGGTGCCCAGCGTGGTGCGCAGCCGGGCCAGCCCCGCCGGGCTGCGGTCGCCGAGGTCGGGCGCCTCGACCAGGGTGGCCAGGCTCGCCAGCTCCGGGGTGCCGGCCAGTTCCCGGGCCAGCTCCACGCCGTCGGCCAGCGCCTGCAGATCGGCGCCGCCGGGGTCGGACAGGTAGTTCTGGTCGGGCACCGGCTCGCCGTCGCGGAGCCGGACCGAGCCGCGGGAGGCCGGCTTCATCAGGAACGCGGTGATGCCGACCTCGTACTGGCCCGGCGCCGGGGTGCCGAACAGCGGCGCGCCGGCGGTCGGCAGCAGGTGCAGGTCCCACTGGCCGGCCGGGCACGCCGACGACGCGGCCTTGACGGCCACCTGGCTGGCGTACAGCTTGCCGCGGCCCTCGATCTCGGCCAGCGCGTCGCGCAGCCGGTCGGTGGTGGCCAGCCGCAGCGTCACCCCGGGGTGGTCGGACAGGTTCGCCCCGACCCCGGACAGCTCGTGCACCGCGGCCACCCCGTCGGCCGCCAGCCGTCGCGGATCGCCGATGCCGCTGCGCATCAGCACCGCCGGCGATCCGAAGGCACCGGCGGCCAGCACCACGGTGCCCGCGGCGATCCGCCGGAGCTGCCCGTCGTGGCTGACCAGCACCCCGGTCACGGTGCCGCCGGTGAACTCCAGCCGTTGTACGCAGGCCCCGGCGAGGATGTCCACCGCGTCGTCGGCCCGGCAGTCGTCGAGGTAGCCGAAGGCGGCGTTCCAGCGCAGGTCACCGACCGCGTTGATCGGCGGCATGCCGACCCCGGCCCCGGCGGTCCGGCCGGCCAGGTCCTCGGTGAGCGGGTAGCCCAGCCGCTGGGCGCCGGTCACACTCGCCGCCGAGAACAGCGAGATCTCCTCCTCGGCCACCGGCCGGACCCGCAGCCGGTCCAACGCGGCGGCGCGGTGCGGCTCCAGCGCCGCCGCGGTCAGCTGCGGCGCACCAGCCAGTTCGGCCCACTCGTCGTAGTCGGCGTCCGAGCCCCAGGTGTGCCAGCAGCCGTTGACGCAGGAACTGCCGCCGAGCACCTTGCCGCACCACTCGTTCGGAGGGGCAGCCGGGTTCCACAGGTCCTCGCGGGGCAACTCGCGGGCGTCCAGGACGCCGGCCGGCCAGCTCGCCCGGTCCGGGCCGTAGTCCGGGCCGGCCTCGACCAGCAGCATCGACAACCCCGGCAGCTGCCGGGCGGCGGCGGCGAGCACGCAGCCGGCGACGCCGCCACCGACGATGATCAGGTCGTAGCTGCTGCGCGGGGAAACGGGCACGACGGGATGTCCTTTCGCGAGCGAGGCGAACCGGCCAATCTATATCAGCAGGCGAGGTCGGGGGCGGCCTGCCAGTCCGGCGCCAGGTGCTCCACGCTGCCCAGCTCGACCAGCCGGGGCCGGCCGCCGTCGAAGGCGATCCGGGTGACCGAACTGACCGCGACCGGCCCGATCCGGCGGTACTGGCCCAGCGGCAGGCCCAGGAAGTGGCACACCAGCAGCCGCACCGGCGCCTTGTGGGTGAGCAGCGCGATCTTCGTCCCGGCCCGGCCGGCCATCGCCTCGGTGGCCGCGGCCAGCGCCCGGCCCAGCACCGCCAGGCCGGTCTCGCCACCCGGCGGCGGGTGCCGCGCCGGGTCGGAGCACCAGGCCTGGTAGTCGGGCTCGGTGCGCACCTGCTCCGGACGGTGGCGCTCCCAGCGTCCGAAGCTCAGCTCCCGCAGCCGGGGGTCGAGCTGGGCGACCAGCCGGTGCCGGCCGGCGAGCTCGGTGGCGGTCTGGACGCTGCGCCGGGCGGGGCTGGCCACCAGCTGGTCCAGGCCGGCGAGCCCGGCCGCGCCGGCCAGCTGGCCCGCCATCAGCCGGCCGGCCGGTGACAGCGGCGGGTCGTGGTCGCCGCAGAACTCCCCGGTCAACGTGCAGCCGGTCTGGGCGTGCCGCACCAGTACCAGTTCGCCGGACCAGCCGGCGTACGAACCACCCAGCGCCGGCCCGTACTCCGGCACCGCCAGCACCACCGATCCCCCCGGCTCCGGCTAGGTCCGGGCGCCGTCGAGGGCGTGCCGGCAGCCGCAGTCGAACTCGGCCGGCAGCGCGTTGACGATCCGGGTGACGGCCTCGACGAAGCGGCCGGAGTTCTCGCCGAAGGCCTGCAGCACGCGCGCGTGGCTGACCAGGTCGGTGTCCTGCTCCTCGGCACCCACCACCTCGGCCAAGGCCACGTCGTAGTCGGTGACGTAGGACAGGTTCATGTAGCAGAGCTCCAGCTCGCGGGCCAGCACCACCTCCGGGTACTGGGTCATGTTGAGCACGTGCCAGCCCTGCGAGCGGTACCAGCGGCTCTCGGCCATGGTGCCGAACCGCGGACCCTGGGTGACCACCACCGTGGCGGCGTCGTGGAAACCGCCCTCGATGCCGTCCAGCGCGCCCTTGGCCAGGTCGCGCATCCGCAGGCAGTACGGGAAGGCCGAGCTGATGTGGGCGCCGCCCTTGACCGGGGAGTCCTTGCCGAAGAAGGTGTCGACCCGGCCGCTGGTCCGGTCGATGAACTGGTCCACCAGCACCAGGTCGCCACGCCGGTACTCGGCCTGCAGGCTGCCTACCGTGTTCAGCCCGAGGATCTGCTGGATCCCGAGCTCCTGGAACGCCCACAGGTTGGCCCGGTACGGAACCTCGTGCGGCAGGTACTCGTGGTCGCGGCCGTGCCGGGGCAGGAATGCCACCGGCCGGCCGTCCAGCAGCGACAGGCTGATCGGCGCGCTGGTCGGGCCGAACGGGGTCTGCGGATTGACCTCCTCCACCGGTTGCAGGAACTGGTAGAAGCCGGTGCCGCCGATGATCGCAAGAACGGGGGGTTCCATGTCGCTCCTTGGTAGCTGGGAAGGGGGTCGGTGACGGCTAGGGATCAGGTGGCCGGCGCGGCCTGCCGCACCGCCACCTGCAGCGCGGTGTGCAGCGCCGCCTCGGAGAGCACCGGGCCGGCGAACTCGGCATAGGCCCGGACCAGGTTCTCGGTGCTGGACCGGCGCACCGACAGCCACTGCCGGTCGGGCAGCGCCAGCCGGACGCCGTCCACCCGCTGCCTCGACAGCGGCGGCAGGTCCAGGCCGGTGGCCGCCAGCAGTCCGGACGCGACCGCCGGCAGGTCCAGCACCCCGGCCGGGCAGCCGACCGAGGTCTCCAGGTAGTGCCGCCGCCCGTACCGCTCGCGCAGCCCGCCGACGGCCTCGGCCAGGCTCTGCTGGGTGTCGGCCAGCAGCCGGGCCAGCAGGGCGATCACCACCGACGGATCCCGGTCGGCGCCGAACGGGGCGAAGGCCAGGTCGCCGACGTTGCCGCCGGCCGCGCAGATCCGCCCGCCGGCCAGCAGCTCGGCCATGTGCTTGAAGCCGACCCCGGTGACCAGCACCTCGCCACCGTGCTCGGCGGCGAGGCGGCCGGGCAGGCTGGCGGTGGTCGAGGTCACCGCGATGTCCCGGGTGGGCAGCTCGGGCCGGCTGCGGTACAGCTGCTCCAGCAACAGCGCGTACAGCTCGCCGGCGCCCAGCACCCCGCCGTCCGGGCCGACCACGAAGACCCGGTCACCGTCGCCGTCCAGCACGATGCCGAAGTCGGCCGCCAGCTCCGGCACCGCCGCGGCGATCCGGCGCCGGGACGCGGGCAGCGACGGGTCCGGCACCAGGCCGCCGAAGTCCTGCCGGGGCTCACACCCGATGCCGGTCGCCGTCCAGCCGAGCAGTTCGGCCAGCCGGAGCATGGCCGGCCCCGCGATGCCGTGCAGGCCGTCCACCACCACCCGCCAGGGCCGGCCCGGCGCGAGGCCGACATCGCCCAGTACCCGGGCCAGGTGGGCCTCGATCACGGGCTCGGCCGGGCTCGGCGACCCGGCCGGCTCAGCCAGCTCGGCCGTCGGCGACCCGGCCGATCGTGGTTCGGCCGGCGGTGGTCCGGCCGGCGAGGGCGCGGACTCGACCAGCTCCAGGTAGCGGTCCTCGATCTCGGACTCCACCGCGGCCGGGATGCTGCCGGCGACGCCGAACTTGACCTTGAGGCCGTTCCAGCCGGTCGGGTTGTGGCTGGCGGTGACCAGGAACGCCAGGTCGGCGGAACCGGCCGACACCGCCGCCGAAGCGATCGGGGTGGGCAACCCGGCGTAGCACAGCGCGGTGATCTCCGGGCGGCGCCGGGCCACCGCGGCGTGCACGGCCGCGGCGACGTCCGGGCCGCCCCGCCGGCCGTCGTAGCTGATCAATACCCGGCGCAGCGGCACCCGCGGCGCCAGCACGTCCAGCACCGCGGCGGCCAGCAGCCCGGCCGCCGCCGGGGTGAAGCCGGCACCGATCTCGCCGCGCCAGCCGTCGGCGCTGGACTTCAGCCTCAGCACGGCGACCGCCTCAGTCCGGTCAGCCTCAGCAGCCAGGTCAGCCTCAGCCCGGTCAGCCTCAGCATGCCGGCCAGCCCGCCAGGTCGGTCAGGGTGGCCAGCCGGCCCCGGGCACCGACCGCGGTCACCGCCAGCGCGCCGCAGATGTTGCCGACCGCCAGCCGGCGCTGCGGCGCCAGCCCGGCCAGGCTGGCCAGCAGGTAACCCGCGGCGAAGGCGTCGCCGGCCCCGGTCGGGTCCACCTGCCGCACCGTCTCGGCGCGGGCGTGCAGCGCGGCACCGCCGGACCGCAGCGCCGAGCCGTCCGCGCCGAGCGTCTGCACCACCTCGGGACGACCGGCCCAGCCGGCCGGCAGCCCGGCTCGCACCGCCGGCCACTCGTTGCGGTTGACCAGGATCGACCGGCAGCTGGCCAGGTAGGCCCGCGACGATTCCCGATGGGCGTAGATGCCGCCCGGGTTCCAGACCAGGTTGTCGGCCAGCGCGGTACCGGCGGTGGCGGTGAAGATCTCCGCCAGCGCCGGCTCGGCCGGGTCGAAGATCACCATCGCGTCGTAGTCGTCGGCCAGTGCTCGCCGGACATGCTCATCAGCCAGCTGGTCGTTGGCACCGGGCAGCAGCAGCATGAAGTGCTGCTCGCCGAACACCGGGATCACCACCCGGCCGGTCGGGCTGCGCGGGATCCGCACGATGGGTGTGACGTCCACCCGCTGGGCCCGCAGGTCGGAGATCAGCAGCTCGCCGGTGTCGTCGGCACCGACCGCGGCCAGCAGCGACACCTCGGCGCCGAGTGCCGCGAGCGCGCAGGCGCAGTTGCCGGCGTGCCCGCCGGGCGCGGTGACCCGTTCCCGGACCAGCACCGCACCCTCGTCGCCGGGGTGGTGGTCGGCGATCAGGATCTCGTCGTGGTTCAGCGAGCCGGCCACCAGGATCCGGGTGCGCCGGCCGGCCTGCCGCAGCGCCTCGACCTCGGCGCCGGCCAGCCGGGTGCCGGACGTCAGGCTGGTCATCGCGGCTCGCCCGCGGCCCGGGCGGCGATGCCGCTGATCTCGACCAGGCAGCCGTCCTCGACCAGCGCGGCGACCCCGACGAAGGCACTGGACGGGCCGGGCTCGCTGAGCCGGGCGTTGCGCACCGCCGAGACCGGCGCGAAGTTCGCGGCCAGGTCGCGGACGTAGATGGTCACGCTGACCAGGTCGCCCAGCCCCAGGCCGGCCGCGGCCAGCACGGCGGCGATCCGGTCGAAGACCGCCTCGGCCTGCCCGGCCGGGTCGTCCGGGTGCAGCAGCCGGCCGTGCTCGTCGGTCGCGACCTGGCCCGAGACGAAGACCAGGCTGCCGGCCGCCTCCGAGCGCAGTGCGATGCCCGGGCTGTACTTACCGACCGGCTTGGAATGCCCTTGCGGGACTAGGGGAACCCGGTCCCAGCTCATGACGGTGCCTCCTGGCTCAGGGCCTCGGGGTACGGGCCGAAGGACGAGGTCAGGGCGGCCAGTTGCAGCTCCCGAACCTCGACGCCGGCCGGCAGCTCGAACAGCCAGCCGATCACGTCGGCGACCTCGTCGGCCGACAGCGAGCCCGGGCGGGACCCGGCGACGGGCTCGGCCAGGCTGCCCTGGAAGGCGGTGTCCACCCGGCTGGGCAGCAGCGCGGTGATCCGGACGCCGGCGCTGCGGGCCTCCCGCCGGGCCACCTCGAGCAGCGCCGCCAGGCCGGCCTTGGACGCGGCGTAGGCGGCCCGGCCGGCGAACGGGTGCTTGGCCGAGTCCGACAGCACGCCGACCACCAGGCTGCCGGGCCGGTCCCGCAGTCGGGGGAGGAATTGCCTGAGCACCAGCATCGAGCCGCGCAGGTTGGTGGCCAGTGTCTGGTCCCAGACCGCGTCGTCGATGTCGGCGATCTGCTGCCAGATGCCGGAGCCGGCGTTGAGCACCAGGCCGGTCAGCGGTGACTGCCAGTCGATCGCGGCATGACCCGCGGCGACCTGGTCGGCGTCGGCGACGTCGACCGCACGGACGCTGACCTGGTTGCCGAACGCCGCGGCCTTGTCACCGACCGCCTGCAGCTCGTCCAGGGTGCGTGCCCACAGCACCAGGTCGAAGCCGGCGGCGGCCAGCCGCAGCGCGGTCTGGGCGCCGATGCCCCTGCTGGCGCCGGTCACCAGCACCGTCGCCTGCCGGGCGGTCACGAGTGGTCCGCGCCGGCAGCCACCCGGTCCGCGCCGGCAGCCACCCGGTCCGCGCCGGTGGTTACCCGGTCCGCGCCGGTGGTTACCCGGTCCGCGCCGGCAGCCACCCGGTCCGCGCCGGTGGTTACCCGGTCCGCGCCGGCAGCCACCCGGTCCGCGCCGGTGGTTGCCCGTTCCGTGGCCTCCGGTGCCATGGCCAGCGTCCGGCCCTGGCGCAACTCCATCCGGTCCAGCAGCTCGGGCAGCACGGCAGGGGCGTGGTCGGCGACCAGTTGCAGCGCGAGGTCGACCGACTTCACCGAACCGGATCGATCGCCGCCGACCGAGGTCAGGGTGCCGTCCCGGACCAGGCCGGTGCCGGGCCGGCACTCGGCACCCAGCTCGCCGCGCTTGGCCGCGTGGATGGCCACGGTGCGCCCGGCCGCCAGGCCCGCGGCAGCCACCAGCAAGGCACCGGAGCACACCGTGTAGAGCGCCGCGCCGTGCCGGTGGGCGGCCCGCAGGTAGTCCAGGTACGCCGCCGCCGCCAACATGTCGCCGACCCCCCGCCCGCCCGGCACCAACACCGCGTCGGCAGCGCCGGCGACCTCGTTCAGGCCGGCCCGGACGCACAGCTGCAGCCCGCCGGCGGTCTCCAGTTGGGCCCGGTCCGCGGCGAGGGCGACGTCCAGCCACGGCGCCGGCCCGGCCCGGGTGAGGGCGGCGGCCTTGGACAGCACCCCGTAGGCGCCCAGCAGGTCCAGGTCGTCTACGCCGGGGAACGCCAGCAGCCGCACCACCACCGTGCCGGGTGGCCGGTCATCAGGCGGGTTCGGCTCATGAGGCATGTTCGACGCTCGACCGATCGCCGGCCGCGACGTGCATGCCGGCGTCCAGCTCCAGCAGGCTCTGTGCCACCGCCGCCTCGGTGATGGACGGGTGGCCACCGGCCGGCGACTTGAGAATGCGCGCGGCGGCGGCCGGGAAGCCGCCCAGGCCCAGCCGCTTGGCGGCGGCGGCGATCCGGATCAGGTCGATGATCACCCCGGCGGCGTTGCTGGAGTCCTGCACCTTGAGCTTGAGGTCCACCGAGATCGGGGTGCCGGCCCAGCCGACCGCCTCGATGTTGAGCATCCCCACCTTGTTGTCGTTGAGGTGGGCGACGAAGCCGGCGGACGGGATGACCTCCACCTTGGTGGTGTCCAGCCCCTCCTGGGCCAGGGCGTTGAGTTTCGAGGCGCGCTTGCTCTCGCCGACCACGCGCAGGTTCTTGAAGTCCTCGTTGCCGCCCAGGTTGAGCTGGTAGGAGCTCACCAGCGACAGCCCGCGGTCGGTGAGCAGGCCGAGCAGGGCGCGGTGCACCACCGAGGTGCCGAGGTGGCTGGCCAGGTCGTCGCCGACCAGCGGCAGGCCACGGCGCTCGAACTCGGCCAGGGTGGCCGGTACCCGGGCGACCGACTCGGGCGTGCAGTTGACGAACGCCGTGCCGGCCTCCAGGGCGAGTTGGGCGTAGGCGTCGGCGGCCCACTGCAGGCCGGTCGGCAGTGAGTAGAGCAGCACCTCGGCACGGCTGTCGCGCAGCTGCCGGACGATCCGGGTCCACGCCGGGCCGCCCGGCTCGCAGTCGGTCGCCGTCAGGCCCGGGGTGACCGGAAAGCGCAGCTCGGGCAGCGGCACGTCCAGCCGCGGGTAGTTGTTGGGGGTGGCCAGCACCGCGTCGGAGAACGCCAGGCCCACCTTGCCGGGGTGGACGTCGAAGGCGGCGACGAAGTCGATGTCGGCCACCCCCAGGCCGCCGATCTCGGCGTGCTTGATGCCGGGCAGCTCGGTGGCCGGCACCCCGTGGGAGAGCAGCTGCCGGTAGTACTGGGCGCCCTGGAACAGGGCCGAGATGTTGTTGCCGACCCCGCAGACGGCTAGGCGAAGTGGTTCGGGCATCGGGACTCCTCTGCTGCGTGGCGAGACAACTCTGTGCTGGGGAAGGGCGTACTGATCAGCTGGCGCGGGCCGGCTCGGCCGAGGCCAGGGCGACCGCCTCGGCCAGTCGCTGCTGGGCCCACAAACCGTCGGCGAAGCTCGCCAGCACCTCGTCCGGATCGGGCCGGCCGGCGATCGCCGCCAGCACCTGCGGATAGGGGTCCAGCGAAACGGGCCCGTAGCGGGCGGTCTTGCTGGTCGCGTTACCGCTGTGCACCGTCAGCTCCGCCGAGGCGTCGTCGGCCTGCAGGCGCAGCTGCAGGCAGCGTTGCGACCCCTCGATCTGCAGCGCGATCTCTCGCACCCCGCGGGTCAGCCGGGACAGCGAGACGCTGGCCAGGCAGCCGGAGTCCGGCTCGCGCAGCCATACCTCGGCCAGGTCCTCGGTGCGGGGCCCGGCCGGTTGCAGCGCCGGCGGGTCCAGGTCCTGGCGCACCGTGCTGGTGTGCGCGGCGACGGCCGACCAGTCCCGCGGGATCAGCCAGTGCAGCAGGTCGAACAGGTGCACGCCCTGATCGCCCAGGGTGCCGGCCCCGGCCTGGTCCGGTCGCTGCCGCCAGGACGTCCCGTCGGGCGGCTGTTGCCCGGCGGTGCGGAAGAAATCGTGGAAGAAGCTGGCCTGCACCCGCTGCAGCGTGCCGATGCCGGCGGCCAGCTGGTCGCGCAGCTCCCGCACTGCCGGGTGGCCGCGCCACTGGAAGTTGACCGCGCTGCGATCCGGTGCGGTGGCGGCCAGCGCCACCAGCTCGACGGCCGAGGCGGGTGTGCTGGCCAGCGGCTTGTCCACGAAGGCGAAGGCGCCGGCGGCCAGCGCGGCGGCCACCAGCTGCTGCCGGGTGTCCGGCGGGGTGACGACCACCGCCAGCCCGATACCGCGCTCGCGCAGCACGCCGACTGGGTCGGTGGACAGGTTGCCTATGCCGTATCGGCTGGCCAGGTCGGTGGCTCGCTGGTGGTCACGGGCGTAGCAGAGGGTGTCGAGCTCTAGTTCCGGGTGCCCGGCGAGCCACTCCAGGTGCTGGGCACCGAAGCCGCAACCGAGCACTGCTACCCGCATTTCCGCCTCCTCCGCACCCAGAGCGCCGGAGTGGTGGTTGTGGTTCCAAATCGCCCTAACATGCTGTTACCGGCCCTAAGATTTCATACATTACGAGCTGGGGCAAGGACGGCGAAGGTAGCTAACTCATAGGCAACCCGTTGACCCGCGAGCCTCGTGCAGACAGGCGGGTCCAGAGTTCGGAAGGTCGGCGAGGGGCGTTACCTCAGCTTGATGCCGCCTCGCGCCACAGGTCGACGCCGCCCTCGACCGCGTACCGGTCGATCTCGTCGAGCTCGTCAGAGGTGAAGGACCGGTGCTCCAGTGCGGCAAGGTTCTGCTCGAGCTGGCGCACCGACGAGGCGCCGACCAGCACCGAGCTGACCCGCTCGTCACGGGCGGCCCACGCGATGGCCAGCTGGGCCAGCGACTGCCCGCGCCGGGCCGCGATGTCGCTGAGTGCCCGGATGCGTTGCAGGTTCTGCTCGCTGAGCAGGTCGGCCGACAGTGAGGAGTTCTCCGCCATCCGGGAGTCTGCCGGCACCCCGTCGAGGTACTTGTCGGTCAGCATTCCCTGGGCCAGCGGGGAGAACGCGATCACCCCGGCGCCGGCGTCGGCCACCGCGTCGAGCAGGCCACCCTCGACCCAGCGGTTGAGCAGCGAGTAGGACGGCTGATGGATGAACAGCGGGGTACCCAGCTCACGAAGGATCCGAGCTGCCTCGGCGGTGCGCTGCGGGGAGTAGGAGGAGATGCCGGCGTAGAGCGCCTTGCCGGACCGGACCGCCTGGTCCAGCGCCCCCATGGTCTCGGCCAGCGGGGTGTCCGGGTCGTTGCGGTGGTGGTAGAAGACGTCGACGTAGTCCACGCCCATCCGGCGCAGCGAGTCGTCCAGGCTCGACAGCAGGTACTTGCGTGATCCGTGGTCGCCGTACGGCCCGGGCCACATGTCCCAGCCGGCCTTGGTCGACAGGAACAGCTCGTTGCGGTACGGCCGGAAGTCCTGGGCGTACAGCTTGCCGAAGTTCAGCTCCGCCGAACCGTACGGCGGTCCGTAGTTGTTGGCCAGGTCGAAGTGGGTGACGCCGAGGTCGAAGGCGCGCCGCAGGATCGCCCGCTGGGTCTCCAGCGGCCGGTCGTCGCCGAAGTTGTGCCACAGGCCGAGCGAGATCAGCGGCAGCTGGATCCCGCTGCGGCCCACCCGGCGGTAGGTCATCGTCTGGTAGCGGTCGTCGGCGGCGAGGTAGCTCATGGCATCGATTCTGCGCCCCGGACCCGGGCCACCCGCCGATGGGTCAGCCGGTGACCACCGGGTCGATGCTCATCGGGCAGCCGCGCACCGACAGCGGCACCACCACTCGCTCGGTCCGGTTCGGCGGGTAGATCGCCACCGAGTCGGACTTGTCCGCCTGGCAGGTCGAGGCGATCACCAGTTCGGCGGTGACCGACTTGCCCGGCGCCAGCTGCACCGGGTGGATCGGCTTGCCGCTGCGGGTCGCGGGCCGGCCGAGCGGAGCGCCGGCCTTGACCAGTTGCACGCCCGGGTAGCCGGTCAGCGAGCAGGTCCTGCCCGAGTGGTTGGTGAACTGCAGGAAGGCGTACTGGTGCCCTGCGGCCCCGGACGCGCGCAGCGCCTCGACGGCCAGCGCCGCGCTGGGGCAGCCGCCGGCCTCGACCACGCCGGCCGGTGTGCTGCTGGCCGGTCGCGAGGTCGGGGTGGTCGGGGTGCGGCTGGGCCGGCTGGCGATGCCGGCCGGTGAGCTGGCGGCCGGCTGCGAGTCGACCGGCCGGGAGCTGGCCGGCTCCGAGCTGGCCGGCTGGCTGACGTTCGGCTGGGAGCTGGCGACCGGAGCCGCCGCCTGCCGGTCGTCCGACCCGCAGGCGGTGGCCAGCACCAGGACGGCGCCGAGCAGCAGGAAGGTGCGGGGGCGGGGAGAGGAAGTCATCGGCTGGGGACCCTAGTTGATCCGGACCTAGTTGATCCGCAGGTCGGTGCCGTGCGGCATCTGGGTCTGCTTGGTGGCGGCGGTGGAGGAGATGGCGTTCCACAGCCGGTTCCAGGCGTCGACGTTGGTGATGCTGCCGCAGCTGCCGGCCTGGTTGCACGCGGTGACCTCGGTGAGCGGGCCGCCGAAGAAGATCCGGGGCTTGCCCGCCGCGGTGCCGGTCAGCGAGATGTTCTTCCACTGCAGCGGCATCGCGTAGTTGTAGATCTGCGGCAGGCTGATCGTCCGGCTCGGCGCCGCCCCGCCGGACAGCCACTGCAGGTCGGCCATCGTCCAGCCGTTGTTGCACCGGCTGTTGGACACCGAGGTCGAGCAGCCGTCGGCCGAGCCGTTGAAGACGTACTTGCTGGTGGTGGCGGCCAGGTAACCCGACACCCAGGCCCGGCTCTCGCCCACCGTCGCCGAGAAGCCCGGCTCGATGTCGTTGGCGCCGGCGATCACCACCCCGGGGTACTTGCCGGCGGCGTAGGACAGCACCGGGTTGACCACGTTGCGGGCCCAGGACAGCCCGGCGGAGTAGTTGACGTCGACGTCGTTGTTGGTGCCGATGGCCAGGGTCAGCGGGGCGTAGGGCTTCTGGGCGCTGACGTAGCCGTCCAGGTAGGCCTTCATGCCGGCCACCACGGTGGGGTAGCTGACGTACTTGGCGATCGCCGACAGCAGCACGCCCTTGCGGTACTCGTCCTGGCCGCCGATCTGCAGCAGCACCAGGTAGCTGTGCCCGGACGGGTTGTGGCTGGCGTCGGTGACGCCCATCCGGCGCATCATCGGCAGGTCGAGGCTGGCGTTGCCGGTCAGGTTGCGGATGTAGTGGCTGGTCGAGACCGGTGCCGGCGAGGTCTGCGGCGGCACGTTGGTCGGGACGGCCTGGACGGTGGCCGCGGAGCTGCGGCCGTAGAGGTTGATGCCGCGCAGCGTGAAGGTGTAGGCGGTGCCGTTGGTGAGCCCGGTGACCACCGCCGAGACCGCGCTGCCGGCCACGCTGATCGTCCGGTTGCCGGGCATCACGAGAAGCTCGTAGCTGCTCACCGGGGCTGCGGTGGCCACCGAGGCGGTCCAGTTCAGGGTGGCCTGCTTGCTGCCGGGCCAGGCGCTCAGGCCGGTCGGCGCGGCGGGCGAGGCGGAGCCGGAGGTGGTGATCCGCTGGCAGCCCTGCGAGACGTCCTTGCCCGGGCCGACGTTGAGCGCGGTCACGCAGACCTGGTGCTCGAAGCCGTCCAGCACCAGGTTGACCGAGTAGCCGTGGTTGCTGCCGTAGCGCGACCAGGTGGCCGGAATGCCGGTGGCGGCCTGGTTGACGCTCAGCAGTCGCTTCTCGACCCCGTCGCTGGTGATCCGGACGGTGACCGGGGCGGCGGTGTCGGGGTCGAGAGCCCAACCCGAGATGGCCACCGTGTCGCTGACCCCGACCCGGGCGATGCTCGCCCCGCTGCCGGCCGGGTCGGCGGTGCGGGTGACGGTCTGGCAGCCGAACCGGGTGTTGGCCGTGCCGCTGGCGGTGTTCATGGCGTAGGCGCACAGCTGGTGGGTGCCGGCCGTCGCGGGGGTGAAGATGGTGAAGCCGTGGTTCTGGCCGAAGCCGGGGTAGCGGGTCGCCACGTCCGACCGGGCCACCGAGGCCGGGCCGCTGGCGACCCAGTGGCCGTCGAGGTAGATGCGCACGTCGATGGGGCTGGTCACGTCCGGGTCGAGCGCGTAGCCGGTGGCCAGGAACCCGCCGGGCTGCTGCGGGCTGGAACCCAGCACGCCGAGCGGGTTGCTGTTCATCGTCACGGTGCGGCAGCCGATCCGGGTGTTCACCGTGCCGGCTCCGACGTTGAGTCCGTAGGCGCACAGCTGATGGGTGCCGGCCGGCACCTTGGTGAAGATCGCGTAGCCGTGGTTCTGCCCGTAGCCCGGGTAGCGGGTGGCCAGGTCCGAGCGGGTGCCCGACGCCGTGCCGCCGGCCACATAGTGCCCGTCGAGGTAGATCCGAACCGTGACCGGGCTGGTGGTGTTGAGGTCGAGGGCGTAGCCGGAGGCGAGGAAGCCGCCGGGTTGCTGGGTGGCGGTCTCGAAGGTGCCGACCGGGTTGTCCACCCGGGTCACGGTGCTGCAGCCGAGCCGGGGGCTGAGGGTGCCGGCGCCGATGTTCATCGCGTACACGCAGATCTGGTGGCTGCCGGCCGGCGGGGCGAGGGAGAAGGCGAAGCCGTGGTTGGGACCGCCGGCCGCGTACTGGGCCGGCAGGTCGGTGCGGGCCACGGTGGCCAGCCGGCCGGAGGAGTACTTGCCGTCGAGGTAGGTGCGGATCAGCACCGGCGCGGTGGGCTGGTTGGGGTCGATCGCGTACCCGCTGATCGCGAACCCACCCGGCTGCTGGCTGCTGATCTTGAGCTGGCCGATCGGATCGTTGGCGACCCGGACGCTGCGGCAGCCCAGCTGGGTGTTGCTGCCGCCGACGTGGTTGAGGGCCAGCGCGCACACCTGGTGCAGGCCGGTGGCGCCGGCGTAGCTGACGGTGAAGCCGTGGTTGGGGCCGATCTTGGCGACCGAGGCGCTGACGTCCGGGCGCGGGGTCTGGGCGATGACGGCGGTGGCGTAGTGGCCGTTGTCATAGATCTCGACCCGCAGCGGGTCGAGCGGGTCGTCCTGGTCGGCGGTCCAGCCGGAGATGGTGACGGTGCCGTCCGAGCCGCGCACCGACACGGTGTCCAGCACGCCGATCGGGTTGGCGCCGGCGATCGCGACCGCTGACGGGGCGAGTGCCGCTGTCGGGACTGCCAGGCCCAGGACGAGGGCGACGATCCCCGCGGTGGCCGTCCGGCGGGTGGTCCGTGAGGTGGGTACCGCCTCCCGGCGGGTCGGTGAGCCGGGGTGGAACCTGCCGGCCCAGCGAGGCGTAGGAGAGGAAGTACCGATGCGCATAGGTGCTCGTCCTGACGTTTCTGGTCGTTGACCGACCCCCGGGCGTGCCCTGGACCCGCGGACGGGCTGGCACTCTGATCACTCTGGTCTCATATGGTTCGACCAAGCCGTGACTATCAGTGACGACTTAACTACCTAGCGTTTTGAAATCGTTACCTATCGAGCCGTGTCGCTGGCCGGTGTGCCGGCTGGCTCATGCTCGGGCTGATCCGGGGTGGCGGTCATGGTCGGGTCGCCTGCCCGCAACCCCGCGGCCTGACGCGCGTGGGCGCGTCAGCAGGACCATCGTCTGGTGGATGGCAGGGGTGAGCGATTGCGCGAGCCGGTCGGCCTCAGCCGTCGAGGCGGTGGTCGGCGAACCGTTCGCGCAGCGTCTTCTTGGAGAACTTGCCCACGCTGGTCTTGGGAATCTCGTCCAGGAAGACCACGTCGTCGGGCAGGCCCCAGCGGTCCACCCGCTCGGTCAGGAACGCCAGCAGCTCGTCCCGGTCCAGTGCCTGGCCGTCCTTGAGCACCACGCAGGCCAGCGGCCGTTCCATCCACCGGGGGTGCGGGACGGCGATCACGGCCGCCTCCGCGACCGCCGGGTGGGCCATGATCTGGTTCTCCAGCTCCACCGAGGAGATCCACTCGCCGCCGGACTTGATCAGGTCCTTGGTGCGGTCGACGAGGCGCACGTAGCCCAGTTCCGAGATCGCCGCGACGTCGCCGGTGCGCAGCCAGCCGTCCTCGCTGAACTGCTCGCCCGGTTCGTCGGTCCGGTAGTACTGCCGGGCGATCCACGGGCCACGGGTCTCCAGCTCGCCGGTCGCCCGGTCGTCCCAGGGCTGCTCCTCGCCGGTCAGCGGGTCCACGATCCGGGTCTCGACCCCGGTCGGCGGGATGCCCACGGTGGCGCGCAGGTCGGCCTTCGCTTCCTCGGACAGGTCGGCGTGCTCGGCGCGCAGGGTGCACACGGTGCCCAGCGGGGACAGTTCGGTCATCCCCCAGGCCTGGGTGATCGGCAGTCCGATCGCCTGCCGCCAGCCCTCCGACAGCGCCTTGGGCACCGCCGAGCCGCCGCAGATCACGCTGCGCAGCGCCGACAGGTCACGGCCGGCCAGCAACGGCAGCATGCCCATCCAGATGGTCGGCACCCCGCCGGTGATGGTGACCCGTTCCGATTCGAGCAGGTCCACCAGGTTGGCCGGGGCCATCCCGGGACCGGGCAGCACCAGGTTGGCGCCGGCCATCACCGCGGCGTAGGGCAGCCCCCAGGCCATCGCGTGGAACATCGGCACCACCGGCATCAGCACGTCGGCGTCGTTGATGGCGAAGGTGGTGGGCAGCTGGGTGGCCAGGGTGTGCAGGTAGGTGGAGCGGTGGGAGTACAGCACGCCCTTGGGGTTGCCGGTGGTGCCGGTGGTGTAGCACAGCGCGGCGGCGGTGTTCTCGTCCTTGACCGTGCCGTAGTAATCGAGCTCCTCGCCGGCCACGTCCTGCCAGGTCAGCACCCGGGGGTCCTCCGGCAGTTCGGCCGGCGCCCCGTCGTCGAGGACCACCACGTGCCGGACGCCCTCGAGCTGGGGCAGGTACTGGGAGAACAGCGGCAGCAGCGAGCGGTCGACGAAGACGACCTCGTCCTCGGCGTGCGCGACGGTGTAGACCAGCTGCTCGGGAAATAGCCTGATGTTGAGGGTATGCAGCACCCGGCCGGTGCCCGGCACCCCGAAGTACAGGGCGGCGTGGTTGGCGGTGTTCCAACCGAACGAGCCGACCCGGCCCGCGGCGCTGACGCCCAGCCGGTCCAGCACGGCGGCGACCTGCCGGGACCGGACTGCCAGGTCGGCCAGGGTGATCCGCTCCCGAGCCGCCGCCTGCTGGGTGACGATGCCGCGGGTCGGATACATCCGCTCGCTGCGCCGCAGGATGGAGTCGATGGTCAGTGGAACGTCCTGCATCAACCCGAGCATTCGCCGATCCTGCTGCACCCGGACGGCTGTGGCAACCGGCGGATCGGTTGCCGGTCACCGGGCGCGCCGGATCTGGAACACCTGGGTCGAGACCCGGTCCGCGGTCAGGAAGCCGGCCGCCGAGCGGCGCCAGCCGGCCAGTGACGGATCGGTGCTGGCATCCAGGTCGGCGGCCCCGGCCAGGTAGGCCTGCAGCGAGTGCCGGCCGTGCACGGTGTGCTCGCCGTGGTCGGTCCGCACGGTGACCCAGTTGCCCCGGCGCGGGTTGTCCGCACCGTCGAGTTCGGGCACCAGGTCGCCGGCGTTCTGCAGGGCCAGCACCGACACCGAACGGGGCACCGGCGCCAGGCCGATCGGTGAGCCGGCGGTGACCAGGTGGGTCACGGTAAAGCCGGAGCCGGCCCGCAGCTGCCCGGCCAGCCGGGCCGCGATCATGCCGCCCTGGCTGTGCCCGACCAGCATGATCGGATCGCCGGGCCCGACGCCGGCCTGCCGCAGCGCCTGCACCACCCCGCGTTCGTAGACCGAGGATTTGTTGGCCAGCGCGCGCAGATCGGTGCCGACGTCGCTGGCCTGCGGGGTGCGGCGGCGCGGGTCGAGGTTCCACACCGTGGTGCCGGTGAGGTCGACGATCACCCGGCGCCCGGCCGGCCCGTCCAGGATCCGGATGTCCACCGCCCCGCCACCGTCGTCATCGTCATGGCGCACTGCCAGGGCGCCGACCAGGTCGGCGGCACCGCGGGGCGGCCCGGCCGGGTCGGCGACCGGACGGCCCGGCCGGGCGGTCACCACTGGGGTGCCGTCGGGGTAGCCACGGGCCAGCAACCCGGCGAGCCGGGCCGTCGCATCCGGCAGCGGCACCCCACCGGTACCGGCCAGGGTGCCCAGCTGCACCGCCAGGTCGGCCAGGTAGGGGTCGGTCGTGAGCCGGCCCTGCAGGCCGGCCGGCTGCCCGCGGACCGGCCCGGCGCGCAGGCCGAAACCGCGGCCACCGGCGATCAGCCCGGGCCGTAGCGTCACCACCCCGGCCAGCGGATCCAGCGGTGCCAGGGCGGCCGGCAGCCCCAGCCCGGCGGCGAGAGCGGGCGCCAGCCGCCGGTCCAGCTCGTCGGCGGCCCGGTAACCGGCGGCGGCCACCCGCAGGCCGACCGCCGCCGACCGGCAGCCGGCCAGGGCCGCCAGCGCGCCGGCCGAGGCGATGCCGGCCAGGGCGGCGACCTGCGCGGCGCCGGCCGGATCGAGCACCGCGGCCTCGATCATCGCGGGCTCGGCCAGGCAGCGGGCCAGCACCCGCACCGCGTGGGCCAGCGAGTCCGCGGCCCCGTCCAGCAGGCTGGCGAAGGCGACGAGCCGCTCCAGGTCGGCGGCGATCGAAGCACTGCCGCCCCGCACGCCGACCGGCCCGGTGCCGCCCGCCGGTATCGCCGTCATGGCAGCCGGACCACGCGCTCGACGGCGGCCAACCCGGCGTGCGCGATCCGGGCGAGTGCGGCGGCTCGGTCCCCGGCCCGGTGCCGGTGGGTCCGGACGGTGGCCGACAGCTCGGCCAGCCGGCTGCCGGACTGACCCAGCTGCCCGAGCAGCTCGCCCAGCACGGCGGCGAAGGCCCGGGCCGCCGGCGACCGCCAGGACAGCTCGGTGGCCCGGGCTCGCAGCTCGGACCGTCGCCGGTCGAGCTCTGTGGCCGCCTCGGCCAGCTCGCGGCTGAGGGCATCGAGCCGGCCGGGATCGACCAGTGCGAACGGGGCGGGCAGTGGCATGATCCGAGGATGCCCGCGGGCTACCGCTCAGCAGCGCGGCCAGCGAGCAGCTGTGGAACGCCGGCCCCGCTGTGGACAGCCGACCGGGACCTCCCCGGGCGGCACCGACACGGCGACTAGGCCATTCTTGTCAGGCGGGCGTGGTTCAATAGGGCTCCCGAATGACACCGATGCAATTACTGCCTGATCTCCCGATCGGAGGCCGCATGGATCCCGCGCCCGCCGCCCACGATGCTCCCGGCAGCGAGTACCAGGCTGTCGAGGATGCGGCAGTCGGCGCACCGGCGGCCAGCGACGACGGCCTGACCCGCCGGGACCGGGAGATCCTCGCCTTCGAACGGCAGTGGTGGAAGTACGCCGGGGTCAAGGAGCAGGCGATCCGCGAGCTGTTCGACATGTCCTCGACCCGGTACTACCAGGTGCTCAACAGCCTGATCGACACCCCGCAGGCGCTGGCTGCCGACCCGATGCTGGTCAAGCGGCTCCGGCGACTGCGCGCCAGCCGTCAGCGCCAGCGCTCGGCGCGGCGCTTGGGCATCGAAGTTTGATCTAAACTTCACGTCCGTGGCTCACCTAGCTCCTCCCGCGATCCATCGACCCGCCGAGCGCCTCTTGGGCGCCCTGCTGGTCGTGGCCGGCATGGTGCTGGCCTT
Source organism: uncultured Actinomycetota bacterium (assembly GCA_963796905.1). Classification (GTDB taxonomy): domain Bacteria; phylum Actinomycetota; class Actinomycetes; order Mycobacteriales; family Jatrophihabitantaceae; genus Jatrophihabitans_A. The sequence goes on from CAWCNK010000008.1 coordinate 294,397, forward strand.
CTTCGCCTACTCCGCGCTGGGCCAGCCCGGTGGCCGGCAGGCCGAGCGCGGCGCGCGGTCGGTGTCCCCGTCACTGGCCGGTGCCGCGTCGCCCGAGCAGGTCGCCGGTGCCACCCAGGCCGCCGGCCGCTCCGGCGCGGGCAGCGCCGCACCGGCCGGCGCCGGGAACAAGCAGTCCGCGACCGCCGCGCCCGGACCGAGCGCCAGCGGATCGGGGAACGGGCAGGTCACCGGCCTCGCGGCGCCGGGCAGCCCGGCGAGCACGCCGGTGGTGGTGCTGGACAACACCGGCCGGCCCGAGGAGGCCCGGTTCGCCACCGAGCGTTTCGAGCAGGGCGGCTGGACGGTGACCGACACCAGCACCTTCTCCGGCGAGATCCTGTCCACCGCCGCCTACTACGACCCCGCCGTGCCCGGCGCCCGGACCGCGGCCGAGGCGCTGCAGGCCCAGTTCCCCGAGATCCAGCGGGTCCGCCCGAAGTTCGACGGGCTGGGCTCGGGACCGATCATCGTGATCCTGACCTTCGACTACAGTCAGGGACGCACAACTTCATAGCTCGGCTCATCCAGAGGGGCAGAGGGACCGGCCCGTTGAAGCCCCGGCAACCACCGAGTGAGAACCGCACGCGAGCCTGATGACCTGCGCCAGCTCAGCTGGCCCGGCAGCCGCGTGCCCCTCCGTACGGCAGGTGCCAACTCCGGCCTGGCCACGCGTCCGCGTGCGCCGGGAAAGATGAGGAGAAAGGCCTCCCGCATGACCGCAACCCTGCACCCCTCCCTCGCCGCCTCCCCGGCCTCCGGCCTGGTCTGTCGCAACTGCGGCGCCGGCTACCCGCTGGGCGCCCAGCACGCCTGCTTCGAGTGCTTCGGCCCGCTGGAGATCGGCTATGACGCCGACCGGCTGGCCTCGGTCACCCGGCAGGCCATCGAGGCCGGACCGCACTCGCTGTGGCGCTACGCCGGGCTGCTGCCCGTCGGGCAGGACCCGGCCGCCCGGGTCGAGTCCGGGACCGGCATGACGCCGCTGATCCGGGCCGACCGGCTGGCTGATCGGCTCGGCTTCAGCGCGCCGCTGTGGATCAAGGACGATTCGGCCAACCCGACCCACTCGTTCAAGGACCGGGTGGTCTCGGTGGCCATCACCGCGGCCCGCGAGCTGGGCTTCCGCCGGATCGCTTGTGCCTCCACCGGCAACCTCGCCAACTCCGTCGCCGCGCACGCGGCCCGGATCGGCATGGACTCGATCGTGTTCGTACCGGCCGACCTGGAGCCGGCCAAGATCACCCAGACCGCGGTCTACGGCGGCACCCTGGTCGCCGTGGACGGCTCCTACGACGACGTCAACCGGCTGTGCAGCGAGCTGGCCGAGACCGACGAGTTCGCCGAGACCGCGTTCGTCAACGTCAACGTCCGGCCGTACTACGCCGAGGGCTCGAAGACACTGGGCTACGAGGTCGCCGAACAGTTGGGTTGGCGGCTTCCCGAGCAGGTGGTCGTCCCGATGGCGTCGGGGTCACTGCTGACCAAGGTGCACAAGGCGTTCGGCGAGCTGACCCGGATCGGGCTGGTCGACCCGCTGGACTACCGGGTCTACGGCGCTCAGTCCGCCGGCTGCGCGCCGATCGCCGAGGCCTTCGCGGCCGGCCGGGACACCGTGCTGCCGGTGCGTCCGACCGGCATCGCCAAATCGCTCAACATCGGCAACCCGGCCGACGGCCCGTACGCCCTGGACGCGGTCCGCGGCACCGGCGGGGCGATGGCGCAGGTCGGCGACGAGGAGATCCGGGCCGGCATCGAGCTGCTGGCCAGCACCGCCGGGGTGTTCGCCGAGACCGCCGGTGGGGTCACCGCCGCGGTGTGCCGGAAGCTGGTGGATGCCGGGGTGCTCGACACCAGCCGCGAGACGGTGCTCTACAACACCGGGGACGGTCTCAAGACCCTGGATGCGGTTGCCGGACGGGTGGCGCCCACCGCGGTCATCGCGCCCACGGTGAAGGGAATGCGGGCTGCCGGCCTGCTGTGAGCGGCCGGGACCGGCCCGAAACCGACATACCAGGGCGACGTGCGACGCGCCGAAGGCAGTAAATACGCCGATCCGGTGGCGGGGTGCCCCGACACCCGGTAACTTGCCGCTTGGTCGAGTGACGGACGTTTCGCCAACGAAGGACCACGGTGGCTCAGCCAGCGTGCGCACCGAGCTGCCGGGACCGTGGAACGAAGACCCCGGCGTCACGAGGTGTGGCGGCCCGGTCGGAAGCCAGCAAGGAGTGCAGTGTGGCACAGGGCACCGTGAAGTGGTTCAACAACGAGAAGGGCTACGGCTTCATCGCCGTGGACGGCGGCCAGGACGTGTTCGTCCACTACAGCGCCATCCAGGTCGACGGCTACCGCTCTCTGGAAGAGGGTCAGCGGGTCGAGTTCGAGGTCGCCCAGGGCCCCAAGGGCCCGCAGGCCGACGCCGTCAAGGTCGTCCCGTAGCAGGCTGAACCAGCGGTTCTTTGCCGCGGCTCGTCTCCACCACCGAACAGGTAGCGGAGACGGGTCGCGGCATTGCCATACCTGCCGCCGGCACGCCCCCGTCAGTCGTGGGCGGCCCCGCCGGTGAGCTGCGCGCTGTCCGGCGCGCCCGGCCGGTCCGCGCTGTCGAAATCCAGGCCGGTGTGGTGGCCGATGAAGGCCAGCAGGTCGGTGCGCTCGGCGATCTGGGTCGAGCGGGACTTGCCCTGGCCGTGCCCGGCGCTGTACTGCACCCGCAGGTAGGCCACCGAGCCCGGTGCACTGACCGCCTGCAGTTGGGCGGCGAACTTGAAGCTGTGCGCCGGCACCACCCGGTCGTCGTGGTCGGCGGTCATCACCAGGATGGCTGGGTAGCCTGCCTCGGCCCGCAGCCGGTGGTAGGGCGAGTAGGCGTACAGGGTGTCGAACTCGGCCTTGCTGCGGCTGGCCTGCCCGTAGTCGGCGACCCAGGCCCAGCCGATGGTGAACCGGTCGAAGCGCAGCATGTCCAGCACCCCGACCTGCGGCACGGCCGCCGCGAACAGTTCCGGGCGCTGGGTCAGCACCGCGCCGACCAGCAGCCCGCCGTTCGACCCGCCGTTGAGGGCCAGCTTCTCCGGTGCCGTCCAGCCGGTGGCGATCAGCTGCTCGGCAGTGGCGATGGCATCGTCGAAGACGTTCTGCTTGCGGTCCCGCCGGCCGGCGTCGTGCCACTCGGCGCCGTACTCGCCGCCGCCGCGCAGGGTCGCGACCACCCACACCCCGCCGGCCTCGACGAAGGTGGCGATGCCGGGTGAGAACTCCGGGGTCAGGCTGACGTAGAAGCCGCCGTAGCCGTACAGCGTGCACGGGTGCGGCCCGTTGCCGGCGGTGACGTCGGCCCGGTGCACCACGAAGGCCGGCAACCTCGTCCCGTCCGCACTGGTGATCCAGATCTGGTCGGTGACGATCGCCGGCAGGTCGATGCCGGCCCCGGCGTCGAAGACCACCGCGGTGCGCCCACTGCTCAGCTCGTGCCGCAGCACCACCGGCGGGGCCTGGAAGGAGGAGAAGACCAGGTGCACCAGGTCGGAGTCCTCGTCGGCGCTCAGCTCGCTCACGGTGCCCAGGCCGGGCAGTTGCACGGTGCGCAGCTCGGTGCCGTCCTGGCCGTGCACGGTCAGCAGGGCCCGGGCGTCGGACAGCCAGCTCAGCACCAGTGCGCCCGCGCCGGCCGCGGCGCCGAGCAGCGGCTGCTCGCGCTCGGCGACCAGGGTGCTGATCGCGCCGGAGGTCGGATCGAGCAGCACCAGCCGGCCCCGCCCGGCGTCGAGGTCGGTGTGCAGCACCAACCCGGCCGGCAGCGCGGTGACGAACTCCCAGTGGGCGCCGGACGGCTCGACGAGCTGGCGCAGCTCGCTGCCCGGCCGGCTGAGATCGCGCACCCAGACCGAGCGGGTGTCGGCGGCCGGGTCGTCGACCACGACCACCAGCCAGCGGCCGGAGTGGTCGATCGTCGGCCAGGGGCTGGCGGTGGGCTGGTCGGGCAGCTCGAAGACCAGCTCGTCGGCGTCCTGCGCGGTGCCGATCCGGTGCAGCATCAGCCGCGGCGCACCGGCTGCGGAGGAGTAGATGTCGTCCGGGTCGCTCGGCGGGAACAGCGCGTAGACGAAGCCGCTGGAGTCGGCCAGCCAGCGCGGCTCGACGAACTTGGCCCAGCGGAGGTCGTCGTCGGGCAGGTCGGCGCCCGTCTCGACGGAACGCACCCGCCAGCGGCACCAGTCGCTGCCGGCCTCCTGGTAGGACCAGGCGAGCAGGGTGCCGGTGCGGTCGGCCACCGCGGCGGCGATCGCCGTGCTGCCGTCGGCGGCCGCCGGGTTGGGGTCCAGCAGCACCGTGCCCTCGCCCATCGGCTCGTCCGACATCCGCAGCACCGACTGCTGCTGGCCGCCGTCGTTGGTCAGCCGGAACCACCGGCCGCCGTGCCGCACCGGCGCGCCGCTGCTGGGCAGCGCGATCAGCTCGCGCAGCCGGGCGGCCAGCCGGTCCCGTCCGGGCAGGGCGTGCAGGTACTGCTCGCCGGCCTCGGCCTGGGCGCGGACCCAGTCGGTGACCTCGGCGCTGGTCTGGTCCTCCAGCCAGCGGTAGGGATCGCTGACGGCGGTGCCGAAGAAGTCGTCGACCTGGTCCACCGTGCGGGTCCGCGGAAAGCCCGGAAGGCTGGAGGAAGTCATGCCTGGCACGGTAGGCGGTGCCACTGACAGTCGCAGCTGCCGGGGTGGTTTCGGGCCTCCTCCGAGCACCTTGCACTCGGGAAGTCAGAGTGCTAAACCTGACTTAGCACTCTGATACTGTGAGTGCTAAACCGATCGTGATGAGGCGCCCCACCCGAAGGGGCGCCGGCCGTCGCGGGCATCGCAGTCGGTCGATTGCTGGTCAGTGCTGGGATCAGCACCGAACAAGTAAAGGACGACACGCATGGCTAAGTTGATCGCGTTCAACGAGGAGGCCCGTCGCGGCCTCGAGCGCGGCATGAACATCCTTGCCGACGCGGTGAAGGTGACGCTGGGCCCGAAGGGCCGCAACGTCGTGCTGGAGAAGAAGTGGGGCGCCCCCACCATCACCAACGACGGTGTCTCGATCGCCAAGGAGATCGAGCTCGAGGACCCGTACGAGAAGATCGGCGCCGAGCTGGTCAAGGAAGTTGCCAAGAAGACCGACGACGTCGCCGGTGACGGCACCACCACCGCTACCGTGCTGGCCCAGGCGCTGGTCCGCGAGGGCCTGCGCAACGTGGCCGCCGGTGCCAACCCGATGGCCCTCAAGCGTGGCATCGAGGCGGGCGTCGCGGCGGTGACCGAGCACCTGCTCAACATCGCCAAGCCGGTCGAGACCAAGGAGCAGATCGCTGCCACCGCCTCGATCTCCGCGGCTGACACCACCGTCGGCGAGCTCATCGCCGAGGCGATGGACAAGGTCGGCAAGGAAGGCGTCATCACCGTCGAGGAGAGCAACACCTTCGGCCTCGAGCTCGAGCTGACCGAGGGCATGCGCTTCGACAAGGGCTACATCAGCGCCTACTTCGTCACCGACACCGAGCGGATGGAGGCGCAGATGGACGACGCCTACATCCTCATCCACGAGGGCAAGATCTCCAACGTCAAGGACCTGCTGCCGCTGCTGGAGAAGGTCATGCAGTCCGGCAAGCCGCTGGCGATCATCGCCGAGGACGTCGACGGCGAGGCGCTGTCCACCCTGGTGGTCAACAAGATCCGTGGCACCTTCAAGTCCGTCGCCGTCAAGGCCCCGGGCTTCGGTGACCGCCGCAAGGCCATGCTGCAGGACATCGCGATCCTGACCGGTGGCCAGGTCATCTCCGAGACCGTCGGCCTCAAGCTGGAGAGCGCCGGCCTGGAGCTGCTGGGCCGGGCCCGCAAGGTGACCATCTCCAAGGACGAGACCACCATCGTCGAGGGCGCCGGTGACGCCGACCAGATCGCCGGCCGGGTCAACCAGATCCGCACCGAGATCGAGCACTCCGACTCCGACTACGACCGCGAGAAGCTGCAGGAGCGGCTGGCCAAGCTCGCCGGCGGCGTGGCGGTCATCAAGGTCGGTGCCGCGACCGAGGTCGAGCTCAAGGAGCGCAAGCACCGCATCGAGGACGCCGTCCGCAACGCCAAGGCTGCCGTCGAAGAGGGCATCCTGGCCGGCGGTGGGGTTGCCCTGCTGCAGGCCGCGGTGACCGCGTTCGAGAAGCTGGACCTGACCGGCGACGAGGCCACCGGTGCCAACATCGTCCGGGTGGCGCTGTCGGCTCCGCTCAAGCAGATCGCGGTCAACGCCGGTCTCGAGGGCGGCGTGGTGGCCGAGAAGGTCGCCGGCCTGCCGCAGGGTCACGGCCTGAACGCCGCGACCGGCGAGTACGGCGACATGCTGGCCGCTGGTGTTCCGGACCCGGCGAAGGTGGTGCGCTCTGCCCTGCAGAACGCCGCCTCCATCGCCGCGCTGTTCCTGACCACCGAGGCCGTGGTGGCCGACAAGCCGGAGAAGGCGTCGGCCGCGGCCGGCGGCGCTCCGGACATGGGCGGCATGGACTTCTAGTCCGCGCTGATCAGCTTCACCGCTTTCGGGGCGGGCCCGGGTCTTCGGACCCGGGCCCGCCCTTGTTCTGTTCGCAACCTTTGCTTACAACCCGGTCCGAGCCGCCCGACTGTCATAAGGATCGGTCGTTCTGGCGACCGATCCCTATGACAGTTGCCCGACGGTCGCGCTGGGATCAGCCGAGCTGGCGGTGGATGGCCCGGGCCGCCCGGGCGCCGGAGGCCAGCGCGCCCTGCTGGGAGGCGGTGTCGCGATGGTCACCGGCCACGAACAGGGTGTCGCTCAGCTGTACCGGTTGGCGCACGTTCAGCGGCGCCAGCATCGCCGGCAACGCCTCGGCAAGCGCGTCGACCCGCAGCAGTTGCCAGTCCGCCGCACTGGTGGCATAGATCAGGCCCAGCTGATCACGGACCAGCCGCTCGGTGTCCGCGGCCGGCAGGCCCACCAGGCTGGCCGCGATCAGTGCCCGGCCGTCCGGTGAGTAGGCGGGCGCGGCGGCCGACAGCACCGCGGCGTTGACCACCGGGCCGCGGCGCAGGCCGTCCAGATGCAGGATCGGCCGGGGGTGCGGTGAGCGCTCGGCGGCGAACCAGAAGGTGGTCAGGCTGCGCAGCTGTGGCCGGGGCAGGCCGGTGAAGGCCGCGGCACCGGCCGGGTCGGTGGCCACCAGCACCGCGCGGCCGGTGACCCGGCCGGTGGCGGTGCCGACCGCCGGGGCGCTCACCGACTCCACCGGCACGCCGAGGCGCAGGGTGCCGGCGGGCAGCGCGGCGGCCAACTGCTCGGGCAGGGCCTGCACGCCCCAGGCCGGCACGCCCGGGGTGCCGGTCAGGAACGCCCGGATCAGCAGCGCGACGTAGCGGGCCGAGGTCTCGGCCTCGTCCTCGCCCAGCACGCCGGCCAGGAACGGCTCCAGGACGGCGGTGCGCAGCGGTCCACGGATGCCGGCCTGGTCCAGTTGCCGCCCGTACGGCTGGTCGGGCTGGGCCAGCAACGCCGCCGGCCGCCGGAGCCGGCAACCCAGCGCCCAGCGCGCCAACCGGAGCTGCTCGACCGGTGCCCGCAGGCCGGCCAGGGTGCCGGCGAGATCGCGGGGGCTGCGCCGCGGGTCGGCCAGCACTCGGTGCCTGCCGTCGAGGGCGACCCGGACGCCGGCATCGAAGCGCTGCAGCCGCAGCCGGTCAGGGTCGAGCACGCCGGACGCGGCGAGCCGGCGCAGTTGCGGGTAGGCCGGATTGATCAGCTGGAAGCCGCGATCGAGCCGGAACCCCTCGACCAGGTCGGTGACCACCCGGCCGCCGGGCCGGTCGGCTGCCTCCAGCACCAGCACCCGGCGGCCCAGCCGGCTCAGCTCGAGGGCGGCCGACAGCCCGGCGAGGCCGGCACCGACGATCACCACGTCGGCATCGGGCGAGGTGTCCACCGACCGAGCCTAGCCGGGCCGAGCAGCCCGTCCGGCAGTCCGAGGGACCAACCCCGAGCCGTCCTGCCGGGCACGGCTGGCGCCCGGTGCTGTCCGCTGGCGGTAAAACGGCCGGTGGGCACGGGCGAAAAGATCCGTCGCCCGCGACCGGTGCGCACGCTCGCGGTAGAGGGCGCCCCGGCGGCACGGGTAGGAAAGGGGGAGGAAGGAGCGGGAACGTAACAAAGGCAATACAACGGTCAGAAAGGCCCGTACCGGCACGGAAGATCGGCCATGCCGACCGCGGCGGACCTCGAAGGAGTATTGATGAAATACCTAGTGACCTACCAGCGAGTGCCCGGTTCGGAGTCGCTGATAGCCGAGCACCTGCCGGCGCACCGGGACCTCTTCGTGAGCTACCACCAGCGCGGCGATCTGCTGGCGATCGGCCCGCTGCAGAAGCCGGCCAATGGCGAGGCGCTGGCGATCTTCACCAGCCAGGAGTCGGCGGAGGAGTTCATCGCGGCTGACCCGTTCGTGCGGTACGGCATCGCGTCCTGCACCATCCGGCCCTGGTACGACGTCCTGGAGTCGGCGACCGGCTAGTCCCTCAGACCGCGATCGGTGCCTTGATGCCCGGATGCGGGTCGTAGCCGATCAGCTCGACGTCGGCGATCTCGAACTCGTCGATCTGCCGGCGGGCCGGGTTGAGGCGAAGTGTCGGAAGTGGCCGCGGTTCGCGGCTCAACTGCAGCTCGGCCTGCTCGACATGGTTGAGGTAGAGGTGGGCGTCGCCGAGGGTGTGCACGAACTCGCCCGGCGCCAGATCGGTGACCTGGGCGATCAGGTGGGTCAACAGCGCGTACGAGGCGATGTTGAACGGCACGCCGAGGAAGACGTCGGCCGAGCGCTGGTAGAGCTGGCAGGACAGCCGGCCGTCGGCGACGTAGAACTGGAACATCGTGTGGCACGGCGGCAACGCCATCTGCTCGATGTCGGCGACGTTCCAGGCGTTGACGATGTGCCGGCGGGAGTCGGGGTTGGTACGGATCGAGTGCACCACGGCGGCGATCTGGTCGATCCGGCGACCGTCCGGCGTCGGCCAGGACCGCCACTGGCTGCCGTAGACCGGCCCGAGCTCGCCGTCGGCGTCGGCCCACTCGTCCCAGATGCTGATGCCCTGCTGCTGCAGCCACCGCACGTTGGTGGAGCCCTGCAGGAACCAGATCAGCTCGCCGACCATGGACTTCACGTGCAGCTTCTTGGTGGTCACCGCGGGAAAGCCGTCGGCCAGGTCGAAGCGCATCTGGTGGCCGAAGATGCTCAGGGTGCCGGTGCCGGTGCGGTCGCCCTTGCGAACGCCCTTGTGCAGGACGGTGTCGAGAAGGTCCAGGTATTGCCGCACGCCGGCAACGGTAGCAGCGCCGAGCCGGCTCCGGCCGCTGCGCCCGGCCCGGACCCAGCGGCCACCCGGCCCGGACCCGGTGGCTGCGCCGGGCCGGTGCATCGGCGATGATGCCGCTATGAAACTGCGCGTCGAAAGCACCTCCCCCGGCAGCGTCGAGCAGAACTTCGCCAGCCGGGTCGAGCAGGAGGTCCGGGAGCAGGCCTGCCGCGAGTCCGGTGCGCTGTCGTACCAGGTCTCGATCGAGCACGCCTCCGACGGCGGCGCCCGGGTCGAGGTCCGGCGGGTGCTGCCGGCAAAGGTGCCGGACATGGTGCGCAGGTTCGTCGGCGACGACATCACCGTCGACCAGGTCGAGCAGTGGGGGTCGCCGGCACCGGACGGCAGCCGCGCCGCGACGGTGCAGGTCACGGTCGAGGGACAGCCGGCCAGCATGACCGGCTCGATCCTGCTCGGTCCGGACGGCGACGGGTGCACCGAGCTGGTGACCGGCGAGGTGACGGTGGCGATCCCGCTGCTGGGACGGCGGATCGAACCCGAGATCGTCAAGGTGATCGAGGCGGCAGCGCGCATCGACCACCGGGTCGCACAGGCCTGGCTCAGCCGGTCGGGCTGAGCCAACCGGGTCCGTAGCGATGATGCCGCGACGGCCGGCGGGTGCGACGCTGGTGGTAGCTGCCCGTCGGCCCGGACACCATCCGGGAGGCGGGGCTTCGAGTTCGCACCTCCCGAAAGGCACGCAGTGCGCATTTCCGAGTTAGCCCAGCAGAGCGGCCTGCCGGTCGCCACCATCAAGTTCTACCTGCGCGAGGGGCTGTTGCCGGCCGGCACGCCGATCTCACGCACCCAGGCGGAGTACGGCGACGCCCACCTGGAACGGCTGAGGTTGATCAGGGCGCTGCGCGACATCGCCGACCTGCCGGTCGCCACGGTGGGCACGGTGCTGGCCGCGGTGGACGACGAGCAGTTGCCGTTGCTGGACCTGCTCGGCGTCACCCAGACCGCGGTGGCGGGGTTCAAGGGCTCGGCGGTGCCTACCGGGTCCGGCCTGGAGCTGGCCGCGCAACTGCTGACCGACCTCGGCTGGACGCTCACCGAGGACTCGCCGCTGGTGGATTCGCTGGCCCGGGTGCTGGACGTGCTGGACGGCGAGGGCGAGCCGGTGGACGCCGAGAGCCTGCGGCCGTGGGCCGACGCGGCCCGCTCGGTCGCCGAGGTGGAGATGGACCACATCCCGGTCGAGGCACCCCGCGCGGAGGCGGCGCACACGGTGACGGTCGGCACGGTGATCTACGGCGAGCTGCTGGCCCAGTTGCGGCTGGCCGCGCAGGAGGCGGTCAGCCTGGAGCGGTTCGGTTCGCCCGCCCAGCCGGTGGTCGCTCCGGTGGCGGACCCGGCCTCGGCCGCACCGGCCCCGGCGGCGCCGGCCACCCGCAAGCATCCTCGCAGCGGTCGCCGCGCGGACGAGCGGCGGCGCTCGCAGGGCTGACCAGTCGCCGAGACTGCCGGTCAGGCCAGCGCCGGCCGGTCCTGGCCGACGGCTCTGGCGCCACCGGCCACGGTGTCGGCAGGCACCACGATCAGCTCGCCCACCGCCTCCTCCAGCACCGCACGGGCCGCTTCGGACAGGTTGTCGTCGGTGACCAGGATGTCGGCGATCGACAGCGCCCCGAAGTCGGCGAGTCCCACGGTGCCCCACTTGGAGGAGTCGGCGAGCACGATCACCGCCTGGGCACGCTCGATCAGCGACCGGTTGGTCTCGGCCTCGGTCAGGTTCGGGGTGGTGAAGCCGGCGACCGGATCCATGCCGTGCACGCCGAGGAACAGCTGGTCGAAGTGCAGCGACCGGATGGTGGCGTCGGCCACCGGGCCGACCAGCGCCGCGCTGGGGGTGCGCACCCCGCCGGTGAGGATCACGGTCTGCTTGGCCTGCTCGGCCTCGGCGATGGCGTCGGCCACCGCGGTGGAGTTGGTCACCACGGTCAGCGCGGGGATGGTGGCGACGTGCCGGGCCAGCGCCCAGGTGGTGGTGCCGGCCGAGAGCGCGATCGCGGTTCCCGGCGAGATCATCCGGGCTGCCCGGGCGGCGATGGCCTGCTTGGCCGGCTGGGCCAGGCCGGTCCGGGCTTCGAAGCCCGGCTCCTCGCTGACCCGGCTGCCCAGCACCGCGCCGCCGTGCACCTTCTGGATGGCGCCGGCGGCCGACAGCTGGTCCAGGTCGCGCCGGATGGTCATGTCAGAGACGCCGAGCAGGACGGTCAGCTCCGAGACCCGCACCCCGCCGGCCCGCCGGACCTCATCGAGGATCCGGGCCTGGCGTTGCCGAGCGAGCATGGAGACCGTCCTGGACTCGAGCCGGGCGCCGCTGGCGCGGGTGACCCGGTCCGGCTTTGATCAGTAACCAACAGTAGTCACCAAGCGCGGCTCAGCGGTAGGTGCTTGCAGCTTCCGGCCAACCGACCTACCGCTGTGTCACTCGAGATCGAGTGCTGCCTGGATGGCCTGGGTGAGCTCAGGTTCCTGCGCCGGCAGGAGAAAGCCGATCTGGCGACCCAGTGCCGCGACGGGCACCGTCACGATGTTGTCGCAACTGACGGCGCCCTGGTGATCCAGGCCGTTTGCCTGACCGACGGCCACCTCTGTCGACAGGCCTCGCACGGTACTGGTGATAGGCGCGACCGTCACCCGGCTCAGATGCGGCCGGACCAGTTCGCGGGTCAGCACGAGTACCGGGCGCATCTTGTCGAGTTGGGCCACGTGGATGGGACGCATCAGTCGAGGTCGTCGAGCGGGACGCGGGCGGCGTAGTCAGCCAATGCGTCCAGATCGCGATCCGTGCCGAGCTTGGCAAGAATGGCTGCGTCCTTCGCGGCGATCTGTCGACGGCGCTCCCGCTGCAGTGCGCGAGCCACCACCTCGGCCCGGCTATCCGCGGTGCCATCCGCTACCAGGTCGTCGATGAACGAGACCATGTCATCCGGCAGTCGAACAGCGATCTGCTTGCTCATACCAAAATGGTACCAGGTTGGGATGCAGGTTTGCACCCCGCCTCCGCGGGAGCTATCTGCTGATAGGGCCTGAATCGGCGACATTGAGGGTCTGGGCTGCCGCACGAAGTCGCTTGTCACGAGTCCATAGCCAGGCATCAGCGGTCAGCAAGGTGGCCGCGAGCAGGTGCAGGTCTACGTATCCGATGCCCAGTTCGAAGAGTCGATGCCGGTCGAGGAATGCCATCGCCTCGGCGTGGGTGGCTGTGACTGCCTGGGGCAGATTGGCTAACAGGCCGAGAACCTCGACGCGGTTGTTCAGGCTCCCCATAGCAATCTCGCCGACTACGGCTGGATGACCGAGCACCTGGCCGTGGGCGAGCAGGTTGGTCAGTACCCGGTCGCCGCGCCGCAGATGGTCGATCCAGACAGACGTGTCGACCAGGATCATCGAGCGGGCGAGCGGCGGCGAGGTGCTAGACGTATCCCAGGCTCCGAACCGCCCAGACGAGCGAGTCGGGCAGCACTCTCGCGTTCGATCAAAGCCCGCAAGGCTTGCCGCAGCAGCGCGCTCTTCTCCGTGGTACCGGTCAGTCGTTGTGCCTCATCGACCAGCTCGTCGTCCAGAGCCACCGTGGTCCGCATGCCGCCTCCGCATCATTCAGCGCATCATCTGATGATGACATACGTGCCGGCGATGGAATGCGGGGATGGGTGAGGCGGATCGCTCATGACACTGCAGGGGTTTGCCGAACTCATGCCGAATGGCAATCCGCCTCTTGAAGCCGTATGAGAGAGATGCTTGGCCCCGACCGGCCTCCCGCGAAGTTAGCCCTCCTACTCATCGCCTGCGGGGAACTCCGGCAGTCTGGGTCCGACCAGGTCGTCGGCGTCGACGATGGTGTACGCGTAGCCCTGTTCGGCCAGGAACCGCTGGCGATGGGCGGCGTACTCGGCGTCCAGGCTGTCGCGGCTGACCACCGTGTAGAAGTGCGCCTGGCGCTTGTCGTGCTTGGGCCGCAGCACCCGTCCCAGCCGCTGGGCCTCCTCCTGCCGGGAGCCGAAGGTGCCCGAGATCTGGATCGCCACCGCCGCCTCGGGCAGGTCGATGGAGAAGTTGGCCACCTTGCTGACCACCAGCACCCGGGTCTCGCCGGCCCGGAACGAGTCGTAGAGCCGCTCGCGCTCCCGGTTGGGCGTCGAGCCCTGGATGATCGGGACGCCGCCCAGGTGCTCGGAGATCTCCTCCAACTGGTCCAGGTAGGCCCCGATCACCAGCACCTGGTCGTCCGGATGCTGGTTCACGATCGCCTCGATCACCGGCAGCTTGGTGCGCGCGGTGGCGGCCAGCTTGTACTTGTCCTCGGGCTCGGCGGTGGCGTACGCCATCCGCTCGGCGTCGGTCAGCGTCACCCGCACCTCGGAGCAGTCGGCCGGCGCGATCCAGCCCTGGTTCTCGATGTCCTTCCACGGCGCGTCGTAGCGCTTGGGCCCGATCAGGGAGAACACGTCGCCCTCCCGGCCGTCCTCGCGGACCAGCGTCGCGGTCAGCCCCAGCCGCCGGCGCGACTGCAGGTCGGCGGTCAGCCGGAAGATCGGCGCCGGCAGCAGGTGCACCTCGTCGTAGACCACCAGCCCCCAGTCCCGGGAGTCGAACAGCTCCAGGTGCCGGTACTCGCCCTTCCGCCGGGTGGTCATGATCTGGTACGTGGCGATGGTGACCGGCCGGATCTCCTTCTTCTCCCCGGAGTACTCGCCGATCTCGTCCTCGGTCAAAGAGGTTCGCGCTACCAATTCTCTTTTCCATTGTCGTCCGGAGACGGTGTTGGTGACCAGGATCAGCGTGGTCGCCTTGGCCTGCGCCATCGCCGCGGCGCCGACCAGGGTCTTGCCGGCGCCGCACGGCAGCACCACCACCCCCGAGCCGCCCAGCCAGAACGAGTCCACCGCCTGCTGCTGGTAGGGCCGCAGCTCCCAGCCGGCGGTGTCCAGCTCGATCGGGTGCGCCTCGCCGTCGACGTAGCCGGCCAGGTCCTCGGCGGGCCAGCCGACCTTGAGCAGCGCCTGCTTGAGCCGGCCGCGCTCGGACGGGTGCACCAGCACGGTGTCGGCGTCGATCCGCTCGCCGAGCATCGGGCTGATCTTCTTCTGGCGCAGCACCTCTTCCAGCACCGCGCGGTCCAGGCTGATCAGGACCAGGCCGTGCACCGGGTGCTTGGCCAGCTGCAGCCGGCCGTAGCGGTCCATGGTGTCGGCCACGTCCACCAGCAGCGCGTGCGGCACGGTGTAGCGGGAGTAGCGGACCAGCGCGTCGACCACCTGCTCGGCGTCGTGGCCGGCGGCCCGGGCGTTCCACAGCCCGAGTGGGGTCAACCGGTAGGTGTGCACGTGCTCGGGGGAGCGTTCCAGCTCGGCGAACGGCGCGATCGCCGCGCGAGCCTCGCCGGCCAGCGGATGGTCGACCTCGAGCAGCAGGGTCTTGTCGGATTGGACGATCAGCGGTCCGTCGGTCAAGAAGAATCTCCTCAGAACAGAAACCTCGATTCTAACGAGATGGCTCGCCGGGGCATTCCGTATCCGATTCGTGCGCCGGGGCGGCCAGATCGGATACGGAACCAGGCGCCCGCCGCTGGGACCTACCGCCGAAGCCGGCTGCCGGCCGCTAACCGCTGGCTGCTGGTCCTGGCTGCTGGTCCTCGGCTAATCCTCGTCCAGGATGCTGACGGTGGTGATGCGCTGCAGCGGGAAGCTGCGCAGCCGGCCGTCGTCCGGGGCGTGCCCGCGGATCATCCCGCCGCCCAGCGAGATCGGCAGCAGCACGTGCTGGGACGGGGTGCCGGTGTCGTCGACGTAGCCGATGGCGATCCGCCGCTCCTCACGCACCGCGCCGCGCAGCAACTCCAGGATCGAGGCCGACGTCACCCCCGGTACCTGCTGGGTGACCCGGCTGGTGGCGTTGGTGACGGCGGCGGCCAGCCGCTCGCTGGCCCGCAGCCGGCTCACCACCTCGGCCAGCTGGCCCTCGCCGAGCGAGCTGGCCCGCACCCGGACGCTCCGGTTGTGCTGGCGGGCCGGCACCCGTGGCGAGTCGGCGGCGAAGTTGACCACCGCGCCGTCGGCGGACTCGGCGGCCGGGGCGAAGCCGGCTCGGCGCAACCGTTCCAGCACGGTGGAGATCGCCGCCGAGCTGACCAGCACGGTCGGCGCGATCCGGACCAGGCCGAGGGAGTCCAGCCCCGGTTCGGCCAGCACCCGGCTCAGCAGCGATTCGTCGTCGCAGCGCAGGTAACTGCCGGCGGTCCCGGTCCGCAACCGGCCGTGCTGGGTGGCCACGTCGTTGATCAGGTACTGCAGTGCCTGCGGCACCGGGGTACGCGACCGCTCGGCGAAGAACTGCTGCAGGTCCGCCCCGGTTCGGCCGGCGTCCAGCGCCCGGCGCAGGCTGCCCGCCGCGATCCGGTACACCGAGGCGCCGCCCGTCGACTCCAGGTCGGCCACCAGGTTCAGCTCGCGCTGCAGGTCCGGGGCCGGCGGTCCCGGCACCACGGCGGTCAGGTCCGGCTGCAGCAGGAACTCCGAGACCGGTTCCGGCAGCGCCGCGGTGAGGGCGTGCACGGCATTGGTCTCGGCCTGCGCGGCGCCGCCCTCGGCCCCGTCCAGCAGCGCCCGGGTGTAGCCGGTGATCGCGCCGTAGCCGGTCAGGCCCAGGGTGGCCGCCTCGTCGAGCATCGCCGCGGCGCTGCGCCGGTTGGCCGAGGCCCGGCGCGGCGACTGCCAGCCCAGCCGGGCCAGCAGCTGGTCGTCCGCGGTCGGTGCCTGGCCCGGTGCCAGCTCGGCCAGCAGGCCGAGCAGCTGCAGCCGCAGCGCCGGCGCGCTGTGCCGCTCGACGTCGGCCGACAGCGCCGCGATGGTCTTGTCCCGGTCGTCCCGGGCGCCGACCAGGCCGGGCTGCCGGGTCATCGACAGCCAGCCGGAGGCCAGCTGCACCCACCGTTCGGCGGTACCGCGCCGCACCCAGGCGTCGAACTCGGTGGTGGGCAGGTAGACCGGGTCGGCGGTGCTCGAGTGGGACAGCAGCCCGGCTTCGGCAGCCACCTCCAGCAGCAGCGCGGTGACCGGTTCGGCGACGTCCAGCGCCCGGCTGAGCCGGCGCAGCTCGCGCACCCCGAGGCCGCCGGCACGCAGCAGCCCGGGCGGAGCGGCGGCCAGCTCGGTCAGCAGCACCTCGGTCAACCGGACGGTCTCCAGCACCTGGGTGCAGCCGCCGCCGTCGATGACCGCCCCGCCGCGGTCGCGCACCTCGATGCCGGGCGGGTAGGGCAGCACGTCACCGGCCGGCTGCGCGCGCAGGGCCAGCCCCACCTCGCGAGGCAGCTCGACGGTGGCGCTGTCGATCGGCACCAGCAGGCCACGCTCGACCAGGCCGCGGGCCGGGTTGTCCGGCTCGGCGGCGAGCTGCCGTCCGGCCAGCGCGTTGCGCAGCGCGCCGATCGGTGGCCCGCCGGCCAGCCGCTCCAGGATGGCGCGTTCGGCGGCCGAGCAGTCGGCCAGCAGCTGTGGCAGGGCCGCCACCACCGCTGCCGCCGCAGCACTTCCCGACCGGGGCTGGGTGGCCGGCGGCAGGCCCAACCGGCGCAGCAGGGTGGCCAGTGCGATGTCGTTGACCGTCGCGTACAGGTCGGCCGCCCGGCGACCGAGCCCGGCCGGGTACGGCCCGAGCACCTCCCGGACGGTGCCCACCGGGTGCAGCCGGTCAGGCCCGCCCCAGACCAGCGCCCAGTCGGCCAGCCGGTGCACCGCGGCAGCGACGTCGGCGGCCAGTTCCGGAGGGAACCAGGCCCGCACCGCGTCCAGGGTGGCGTCCGGGCCGGCGCAGACCACCACCTCGAGGGTGCGCAGGGTGAAGGCGTCCAGCCCGTCCAGCGCCCGCGAGATCGAGGTGCGGACGCTGGCCCGGCTGGCCAGCATGCTCAGGTCCACCGGCGCCGGCAGGGCCAGGTCCGGACGGCGGCGCAGCAGCGTCACCAGCTGGGCGTCGGACCACCCGCGCAACCACTCGGTCAGAGTCTGGGCCGCGCCGGAGCGCGCGGCGGCCCGGTGCTGCGCCGTCACTCCGGGATGGCGTTCGACAGGTTCAGGGCTCAGCGACCGGCGGCCAGGTGCGGCCGGTTGGCGGGGCCGGGGTGGGAGTAGTGCAGGTTCTCGACCGGCAACGGGAAGGTCAGGTCGTCGCCGAACGGGCTCTGCGAGCCGGCCTTGTCCGACAGCAGCTCGTTCACCGGGTGCTCGGGGTAGGCCTCGTCCCAGGACAGCTGGGGCTGGTTGTGCGGCTGGTTGCGCGGCGTGATGCCTGCCATCTGTGTCACCCTCTGCGTCGCTGGCGTCCCTGGTCGGCTGGCCCGCGCTGGCGAGGGGCCGCGCAGGCCGATCTACCAGTGTGCCATGCGGCTAGGGTGGTCGCCGTGGCAGCGGTGCGATCCGAGGTGGTGGCGGTCAACGTCGCGCACGTGATCGACGCGCCGCCGCCGCTGCCGGGCAACCGGCAGAACCGCAAGCCGGCCCGGACCGGCATCGACAAGCGTCCGGCGTCCGGCCCGGTCTGGGTAGGCCGGCTGGGACTGTCCGGCGACACCATCTGCGACACCCGCAACCACGGTGGGCCGGACCAGGCGGTGTACGCCTACGCCCAGGAGGACACCGCCTGGTGGCAACATGAGCTGGCCGATGAGCTGCACTTCACGCTGGGCCCGGGCTCGCTGGGGGAGAACCTGACGCTGGCCGGGGTCGAGGTCACCCACGCGGTGATCGGCGAGCGCTGGCAGGTCGGCGGGGCGGTCCTGCAGGTGGTGGTGCCGCGGCTGCCCTGCTCGACCTTCGCCAACTTCTGGCAGGTCGACCAGCTGGTCAAGCGGTTCCGGGCGTCCGGCCGGGTCGGTGCCTACCTGCGGGTGCTCACCGAGGGTGAGGTGGCCGCCGGTGACGAGTTGACGGTGCTGGACCGGCCGGCGCACGGGCTGACCCTGGTGGAGACGCTGTGGGCGCTGAGCGGGGACCGGAGCCTGGCACCGAAGCTGCTCACCGCCCCCGAACTGCCCGCCGACGTGCACGCCTCGGCCCGCCGGTGGCTGGGTCTGGCCTGAGGGTTGCCGGGCCGGCTGTTGCCGGCTCGTCGTGCCGGTCCGTGACGTATCTTCGGTGCGGCGGCGGGTGGGCGCGCGCTAGCCTGTTGCCTTGACGTCCGCACGACGTGCGGGCGTCGGTCTGCGTTCCGAGGCAGTTCGGTACTGGCAGTCTGGTGCTGGCAGTGCTATTCCAGTTCGAACAGAAGTAATGGGGTGTTCGGTCATGCCGTCCGGCCGGGTGAAGTGGTTTGACGCCGAGAAGGGCTTCGGCTTTCTTGCCGACGACGAAGGCGCCGACGTCTTCGTGCACAAGGACGCCCTCCCGGCGGGGGTGGCCGAGCTCAAGCCCGGGCAGCGGGTCGAGTTCGGCATCGTGCAGGGTCGCAAGGGCAACCAGGCCCTGCAGGTGCGGCTGCTGGACCCGATGCCCTCGGTGGTCAAGGCCACCCGCCGGCCGCCGGAGGAGATGACCCCGATCGTCGAGGACCTGATCAAGCTGCTCGACAAGGTCGGCAACTCGCTGCGCCGCGGCCACTACCCCGACCGGTCCGAGGGCCGCAAGGTGGCCACCCTGCTGCGCGCGGTGGCCGACAACCTGGACGCCTAGGACCCGCCCGAACCACGTCGTTCCCGGGCCCCGGCGAGTCGTTGCCGGGGCCCGGTGCTGTGCCGGCCACCGCGGCGGGTTCGGCGCCTCGCGTTCGGGCTCGTCGCGTTGAGCGCGCCTCGCGTTCAGCGCAGCGGCGGATGGGCCGGCACCAGGCCGGCCCGGTGCGCCCGATCCAGCAGCAGCTCGATCGCGGCGTAGCCCTCCTCGCCCAGGTCGCGGGTGAAGTCGTTGACGTACAGCTCGATGTGCTGGCGCTGGACGTCGGCGTCCAGTTCGGCGGCATGCTCGGCGACGAACGCCGCCGAGGCGTCCGGGTGGGCGAAGGCATAGTCCACCGAGCGGCGCACCACGTCGGCGAGCGCGCCGGCGTCCAGCTCCCGGCGGGCTTCGAGGTCTCGACGAGAGATGATGGCGCCGAGCGGGATCGGGTGGCCGGTGCTCTGCTCCCACCACTGGCCGAGATCGGCCAGCGCCCGCAACCCGTAGTTCGGATAGGTGAACCGGGCCTCGTGGATCACCAGCCCGGCGTCGAAGCGGCCGTCACGCACCCCCGGCATGATCTGGGCGAACGGCACCACCTCGATCGAGGCCGGCGACTGGCCGGCCGCCCACAGCCGCATCAGCAGGTAGGCGGTGGTGCGCTCGCCGGGCACCGCCACCCGGGCGCCGTTCAGGTCCGGCCGGCCGTCGGCGGTGAGCACCAGCGGGCCACAGCCACGGCCCAGCGCGCCGCCGCACGGCAGCAGCCGGTACCGGTCCAGCAGCCAGGGCAGCGCCGCGTAGGACACCTTGACCACGTCGAAGCGGCCCTGCTCGGCGGCGGTGTTGGTGACGTCCACGTCGGCGAAGGTGACCTCGGTGGCGGGGGCGCCGGGGATCAGGCCGTGCGTCCAGGCGTGAAAGACGAAGGTGTCGTTCGGGCACGGCGAGAAGGCCAGCCGCAGCGCGGTCACCGCAGCGCTCCCGACCGGCTCTGGCCTGCGGGCGGGGTGTCCGGCGTGGTGGCCGGGGGGTTCGGCAGTGGCTGGGCCAGCAGGGCCGGCAGGGGTTGGGCCAGCAGGTCGGCGAAGCCGGCGCTCAGCGCGTTGAGGGCGTCGGCGATCCGCCAGGACTCGCGCTGGCGCGGGCCGACCGGGTTGGCGACCGCGCGCAGCTCGACGAAGGGCACCCCGGCGGCGGCGGCGGCCAGGTAGCAGCCGATGCCCTCCATCGCCTCGGCGACCGCGTCGGGATGGGCGGCCAGCAACTGCTCGGCCCGCTGCCGGCTGCCGGTCACGGTGGACACGGTCAGCACCGCGCCGGCCAGCGCGCCGGTGCGCCGGCGCACCTCGGCCACCAGCGCCGGGTCCGGCCGGTGCCGCACCTCGCCCCAGCCGAGCTCGGCCATCGAGGTGAAGCCGTCGGCCGTCTCGGCGCCCAGGTCGGCGTGCACCACGGCGTCGGCGACCACCAGCGACGTGACCGGTGCGGTGGGAAAGCCACCCGCGATCCCGGCCGACAGCACCAGGTCATAGCCCTGGCCCAGCAGCCGGCCGGTGCTGACCGCCGCCGCGACCGGGCCGACCCCGCCGCTGACCGCGTCCACCAGGCCGGCCGGGGTGAGCGCCCGGTGCACCGGCAGTCCGGCCACCGTGCCGGCCGCCGGGTGCCGGCCGGCCAGCACCGCGTCGCGCTCGGCGGCCACCGCGGTCACCACCAGGATCCGGTGCGGTGCTGGGCTCACTCGGCGAGGCTACCCTCGGCGGCCGGCCGGCCACCGAGCCTGCGTCGCCGGTGCGAGCGCAGCGCCCGCTCGCGCAGCGTCAGGGTGATCGCGATCAGGCTGAGCACGCTGGCGGCCACCACGAGGCCGAGCTGGCCGTGGCCGGTGGGCAGCAGCAGCGCGATGGCCGCCCCGAGCACCCAGGACAGCTGCAGGAACGTCTCGGACCGGCCGAAGGCCGAGGACCGCAGCGACTCCGAGACGTCCCGCTGGATGATCGCGTCCAGTGACAGCTTCGACAGCGCGTTGGCGATCGAGCTGACCAGCATCGCCCCGATCGCCAGGGTGAGGCTGAACAGCGCCGCCGCGATCACGCAACCGATCGCGGCGAGCCCGGTGCAGAGCAGGATGATCAGGTCCGGACGGGCCAGCCGCAGCCGGGTACCGATCGCGGTGCCGGCGAAGTTGCCGACGCCGCTGGCCGCCCCCAGGGCGCCGAGGCTGGCCACCGCGTGCCAGCCGTGCGACACCGACTCGATGTAGAAGGCCAGGAACAGGGTCAGGAAGCCGGCCAGCCAGCGCAGCGTGGACTCGCCCTGCAGCGCCACGATCACCGGCGGGTCGAAGCCGCGCCGGCTCCAGTCCAGCAGCCGGCCGCCGAGGCCGGTGGGTTTGGCCCGGTCGGTCCGGACCGCGCGCACGTCGCCCTTGACCCGCAGGTCGGCCGGCAGCGCGTCGACGATCTTGGGCAGCCGGATCGCCGAGATGCCGGTCCAGACGAACGCCGCGGCGGTGATCCACAGGCCGAGCGGGTAGGAGCCGGAGGCCTTGATGGCCACCCCGACCAGCGCACCGCCCAGGATCGCCGCGACCAGCCCGAAGATCGACAGCCGGGCATTGGCCTCGACCAGGGTCAGGTTGGCCGGCACCAGCCGGGGCGCGGCCGAGGACCGGATCACCGCGTAGGCCTTGGACAGCACCAGCGAGCCGAGCGCGGCCGGGAACAGCAGCAGCAGGTCGGTGAAGTGCATCGCCATCACCACGGCCAGCACCGCGCGTCCGAAGGCGGTGCCGGCCATCACCCAGCGCCGGCCGTGCTGCACCCGGTCCAGCGCCGGGCCGATCACCGGCGCCACCACCGCGAACGGGGCCATCGTCATCAGCAGGTAGAGCAGCACGTTGCCGCGCTGGGCCTCCGAGGGTGCGGAGAAGAACACGGTCCCGGCCAGCGCCACCGTCACCATCGCGTCGGCCGCGTAGGACATCACCTGGTTCCAGATGAGCGCGGTCAGGCCCGACTCGCGGGCGCCGTCGGCCTCGCTGGCCGACTTCACCTTGTAGGCGAGCAACCTGGAGAAGTAGCTGCCGCGGGCCAGCACCGCCCGGGTGACCGTCACGTTGCCGGTGCCGGACGGCCGGACCGTGATCCGCGGACCGCGCAGCCGCCGGGTCGGGACGGCCTCGGTCGGGATGGCCGAACCCGCCTCGGACGCCGAGGCCGACTGGGAGTAGGTCGGTGCGGAGAAGCCGTCCGCGCCCGCGTCACCGGCGCCCGCCGAGCCCTCTCCCACCGTCACGGCTCCATCCTGCCGCACCGGGCAGGCTGCCGCCCCGACATCTGCCCCGACATCGTGCCCGGCTGGCCGACTGGGTCGCGACGGGCCAGGTAGTGCCAGAATGTGCTGGTGACCGAAACGAGCCTGCCGCAGAGCGTCGACGCCCGCCTCGCCGCTGCCGAGGAGCTGGCCAGGGCCGCTGCCGTCGAGCTGGCCGGCACCGAGGTCGGTGAGCATCTCGGGGTGCAGGCGGAGGGCGAGCTGGCCGCGACCCACGCCTTCGCCGCCTCGCTGCCGGGCTATGTGGGCTGGTACTGGGCGGTCACCCTGGTGCGGGCGCCGCAGGCCGACCCCACGGTGGCCGAGGTGGTGCTGCTGCCGGGCCAGACCTCGCTGCGGGCACCGGACTGGGTGCCGTGGAGCGAGCGGCTGCAGCCGGGGGACCTCAGCCCCGGCGACCTGCTGCCCAGCGCGCCGGACGATCCGCGGCTGGTACCGGCCTACCTGCTCTCGGACGACCCGCAGGTCGAGCAGGTGTCCTTCGAGCTGGGCCTCGGCCGGGTCCGGGTGATGTCGCGGCTGGGCCGGCTGGAGGCTGCCGACCGCTGGTTCGCCGGCGGCCACGGCCCGGACAGCCCGATGGCCAGGCAGGCACCGGCACCGTGCGGGACCTGCGCCTTCTTCCTGCCGCTGGCCGGCTCCCTGCAGGCCGGTTTCGGCGTGTGCGGAAACGAGATCACCGAGGCCGACGGCCAGGTGGTCTCGGTCGAGTACGGCTGCGGCGCGCACTCCGAGGTGGTCGCCGAGCCGGCGCTGGAGGAGTCCGGTGAGGTGTTCACCGACGAGCTGTTCGACATCGAGCCCCGCGATCCCGCTGCCCCACCGGCGGCCGAGGACGCCGCCGCCGCGCCGGCGACCGAGGACGAGCAGACCGGTACGCCTGCGGACACCGCCACCGAGCCGGACGGCACCGGGTCCGACCCCGCCGCCGGCTGACCGTTCGTCGCCGACGGGCCTATCGCGCTAGCACCTGGATTCGGCCACCACGTTGCCCGCCGCCGACTTCAGTGAGGCGTAGTGGGCACCGCCCAGGTCGACGTCGCTGGCGAACCTGATGAAGTTCACCCATGCGGTGGCTTCGTTGTAGGTCTGGTAGGTCGCACCGGTACAGCCACCGACCCGGGCCCCCCAACCGGAGTGGCCCAGGGTGTTCAGCGAGGTCGGCCTGGCCGCGCACCGCGCGCCGGTGTCACAGAACGCGACGTAGACCTGCATGTCGTACTTGCTGTCGTAGATGGTGATCGAGATGTAGCCGCTGACCTGGGTCACGCCTCGATTCACCGCTGTCGTGGTGTCGTGCATCCACTGCCACTGGCTGGCGTAGGAGTACGTGACGGCGGTGCCGCCCCGGTACTTGAACAGGATCGAGTACGGCCCGCAGCCGCCGGCGCCGCAGGTCGCGGCCGACGACGGCGGGGCGGCGACCGTGGCCAGGGTCAGACAGGTCAGCAGGGCAAGCGCGAGGCTGAGCAGCCGGGGCCGGGTCCTGGGCTTGGTGACAGTCATGGTCGACGCCTTCCTGCAGTAGTCCGATCGGCCACACCGTAGCGGCGCACCGGCCTTCGCGCGGCCGATTGTCGAGATCCGCTCTGCCTGTGCGGCCCGCGTTCGGAAAGGCCGGGCCCTAGCCGAGCCAGCCGGCGATCTCGGCGAGCAGCGGCCGGTCGACGGCGAGGCGGCGTCCGTCCAGGGACTCGACGGCGACCACCCCGGCGATGCTGGACAGGCTGAGCACCAGCCGGGCGGCGCTCAGCTCGGCGAGCCGGACCGGTCCGATCAGGACCGGCCGGCCCCGGTCGACGGCGGCGTCCAGCAGCCGCCGCCGGGTGATGCCGGGTAGCACGTCCTCGGCCAGCTCCGGGGTGCGCAGCAGCCCGTCCGAGCAGACGATCGCCAGGTTGCCCCGGCTGGTCTCCAGGGCCAGCTCCCCGTCCGGGCCCGGTGCGGTGAACAGCGGCCGGCTGCCGGGGAGTTCCTGGGCGTCCAGCCAGCTCGCGGTCGGCCCACTTGTGCCGCCAGCTGCCGGTGCGGCCCGGCCGGCAGTGCAGCGCCAGCGCGCCGGGACGGTCCGGGGCGGCGGCCACCTCGATCTCGGGCCGGTCCAGCTCCGGCCCCCAGCGCAGGCGGACCCGGTGCCGGCCGGTGCTGCCGGCCACCGCCCCGGCCAGCCGGTCGGGCAGCTCGTCCGGCAGGTCGAGCCGGTACAGCTCCAGGCAGGAGGCCTGCAGCCGGGCCAGGTGGTCGCCGAGCGCCACGATCCGGCCGTCGACGGCCAGCATCGTCTCGATCACGCCGAGCTCGGCCCGGACCTGCGGTGGCGGCGGCAGCGGGCTGGCCCCGGGCAGTTCCGCGCCGCCGAGCGCCAGCAGCGGGGCCGCCTTGACCAGGCACTCCTGCCATTCCTGCATCGGCACCGAGCTCGCGGTGATGCCGCCGCCGACGCCGAGTTCCAGCCGGCTCCCGCCGATCTCGAAGGTCCGGATGGCGACGTTGAACTCGGCCCGGTCCGCACCGAGGTAGCCGATCGCGCCGGTGAACGCCCCGCGGCGGGCGTCCTCGAGATCGTCGATCAGCCGCACCGCGGCACTCTTCGGCGCCCCGGTCACCGAGCCCGGCGGGAAGCAGGCGGTCAGCAGGTCGGTGCCGGTCGCCCCGGGCGCCAGCCGTCCGGTCACCTCCGAGACCAGGTGCCAGACCCCGGGCGCCGGGCGGACGCTGAGCAGGCTGGGGGTGCTGATGCTGCCCGGCCGGCAGACCCGGGACAGGTCGTTGCGCATCAGGTCCACGATCATCACGTTCTCGGCTCGGTCCTTGACCGACGTCGCCAGGTCCGTGGCCGCCAGTCGATCGGTGGCCGAGGCCTGGTCGGTGCCGAGCCGTTGCCGGGTGCCCTTGATCGGTGCGGTGCGCACCCGCTCGCCCTCGCGGTCGAGGAACAGCTCCGGCGAGAAGCTGACCAGGGTCCGGTCCGGGGTGCGCAGGAAGGCGGCGTAGTCCGGCGCCCACCGGTGCAGTCCGGCGGCGAACAGCTCGACCGGCTCGCCGGTGAGCCGCGCGGCCAACCGCGCGCACACGTTGACCTGGTACAGCTGCCCGGCCCGGATCGCGGTGATGGCCTGTTCCACGGCGGCCAGGTGCCGGTGCCGGGCGGTGCCGGACAGCTCGCCGATCCGCACCGTCCCGGCGGCCGGCGGCGCGGCACCGAGCCGTTCGACGACGCCGGCCAGCTCGGTCAGCCCAGCCAGGTCCGCGGTGTCGGCGGTCGAGTCCAGCCACCACTGCCCGTCCGGGTCGTGGCGCAGCAACCGGTCGAAGCGGCCGAACCAGGACGGCCCGGAGTAGGCCCACCAGCCGAACCAGCCGCCGGCCGGCCCGTCGCCGGGAGCGGTGTCGAGCCTGCCGATCCGGCGAAGGTCGGCCACCTGCCGTGCCGGGTTCCAGCCGATCAGCGTCGACCCGCCCGCCCAGCGGCCGGCCAGGCAGACCAGCACGCCGGTGTCCAGCTCCGAGGTGTCGGCCAGGGCGCGCAGCAGGTCGGCGGCCGAGGCCCGCAGCCGGAGTGCCAGCGGCTCAGCCAAGCCGGCCTTCACCGGTGTGCTTGCGGACCAGCGGCAGCGCCAGCAGGCCGAGCACCGCGCCGGCCAGTGCCGTCCACAGCCACACCCGGTGCTGGTGCTCGCCCAGCCAGGTCCAGAACGGCAGCAGGACGACGAAGGCCAGCCCGAACAGGGCGGTGCCGGCCAGCAGCACCCGGCGGGCGTCCACGGCCAGCGGCTGGGGGCCGGCGGGCGGTGGCGGCTGCGGGTCCGGCTCGGAGGCGGGCGGGCCGGCGAGCGGCGATCGGGGCCTGCCAGTCCTGCTCACAAGTCGGCAGGCTACGCCACGCCGTCGGGCCGCCACCGTTTCGTCGGAGGACCCTGCCACACTGCCGTCATCCGCGCCCCGACCCCGAGGAGTCCAGGAGCAGCATGGCAACCGACATCGCAGAGGGCAGCACCCGTCCACGCTCGGGCCTGGACCGCTACTTCGCCATCACCGAACGGGGCTCCACCCTGCCCCAGGAGGTGCGCGGCGGCCTGGTGACCTTCGTGACGATGGTCTACATCGTGGTGCTGAACCCGCTGATCATCGGCACCGTCAAGGACGCCGACGGCAAGTTCCTGGGTGGTGGCCAGGCCCCGAACCTGGCCGCGGTGGCCGCGGTGACGGCCCTGGTGGCCTGCGTGCTGACCATCGCGATGGGGGTGATCGGTCGTTACCCGTTCGCGCTGGCCACCGGCCTTGGCCTGAATGCCTTCGTCGCGTTCCAGGTGGCCACCCGGATGTCCTGGCCGGCCGCGATGGGCATGGTGGTCATCGAAGGCCTGCTGATCACCGTGCTGGTGCTGACCGGTTTCCGGGTGGCGGTGTTCCGCGCCATCCCGGCCCAGCTCAAGAGCGCCATCGCGGTCGGCATCGGGCTGTTCATCGCGCTGATCGGACTGGTCGACGCCGGCTTCGTCCGGCGCGGCGCCGGCACCCCGGTCGACATCGGCATCGGTGGCCACCTCGACGGCTGGCCGACGCTGGTGTTCGTGGTGGGCGTGCTGCTGATCGCGGTGCTGATGGCCCGCAAGGTGCGCGGCGCGATCCTGATCGGCATCCTGGTCTCGACGGTGCTGGCGGTGATCATCGAGGCGATCGGCAACCTCGGCCCGCAGACCAACGCCCAAGGCGTGCTGGACAATCCCAAGGGCTGGGCGCTGAACGTGCCGAGCTTCGACGGCAAGCACTTCGGCGCGCCGGACCTGTCGCTGATCGGGCACTTCTCACTCGGCGGCGGGTTCTCCGCGGTGGGCATCGTGTCCGGCATCGTGATCGTGTTCTCGCTGGTGCTCAGCGATTTCTTCGACGTGATGGGCACCACCATCGGGCTGGCGCAGGAGGCCGACCTGCTCGACGAGGACGGGCAGTTGCCCAACATCCAGCAGGTGCTGCTGATCGACGGGCTGGCCGCGGTGGCCGGCGGCGCCGCCGGGGCGTCCTCGGCCACCACCTACGTCGAGTCGGCCTCCGGCATCGGCGACGGCGCCCGGACCGGGCTCGCGTCGGTGGTCACCGGGCTGCTGTTCCTGGTCACCATCTTCCTCTCGCCGCTCGCGCAGTTCGTGCCGTCCGAGGCGGCCGCTCCGGCGCTGGTGGTGGTGGGCGTGCTGATGATGCGCCAGGTACGCCACATCGACTTCAACGCCCTCGAGTTGGCCGTGCCGGCCTTCCTCACCATCGTGCTGATGCCGTTCACCTACTCGATCACCAACGGGGTCGGCGCGGGCTTCGTCAGCTACGTGGTGCTGCAGGTGGCCGTCGGCAAGGCGAAGGTGGTGCATCCGCTGATGTGGGCGGTGTCGGCGTTCTTCGCGATCTACTTCGCGATCGAGCCGTTGAAGTCGGCCTTCGGCATCAGCTGAGCGCTGGTCGCCGCCGGCAGCCGGGTATGCGGCGCCGGGGCACGGGTGAGCCGTCCGGCGTTGGTAGCACGTCCCATTTCTTAGCTAAGCTAAAAGTGTGGGACAGTCGCCGCCGGACCATGCCGAGCTCGCCTCGGCGCTTCGGCTGTCGCTGCTGCGAACCACCCGCCGGCTGCGTTCCCAGCGGGTGAACACCGCCGCCACGCTCTCCCAGCTGTCGGCACTGGGCACGGTGTGGAAGTCCGGGCCGCTCAGCGCCGGTGAGATCGCGGCGATCGAGCAGGTCCAGCCGCCGTCGATGACCAAGATCCTGGCCGCGCTGGAGCAGGCCGGCTGGATCGAGCGGTCCTCCCACCCCGACGACCGCCGGCAGTCGATCATCGAGATCACCCCGGCCGGGCGGGAGTTGCTGGCCGAAGAGACCCGGGCCCGGGACGAGTGGCTGGCCAAGCAGTTGGTCGAGCTGTCCACCGACGACCTGCGCAAGCTCCGCGCGGCTGTCGAGGTGCTGGACAGGCTGGGCTCGGAGTGACGGCGTTACGCCCGTCCCGAACCGCAGCCGACGACCCGGCCACCGCAGACGAACCCGCCGCCGAGGTCGGCCTGCCCCCGGTAGGTCAGCCGTCGGTAGGTCAGCCGCCGGCACCGGCCCGCTCCGGACGGAGCCGGCCGCGCCCGTTCCGTTCGTTGGCGGTGCGCAACTACCGGCTGTACTTCTCCGGCCAGCTGGTCTCGCTGACCGGCACCTGGGCGCAGCGGATCGCCCAGGACTGGCTGGTGTTGCAACTGACCAACTCGGGCACCGTGCTGGGCATCGTCACCGCGTTGCAGTTCGGCCCGGCGCTGCTGCTCTCGCTCTACGGCGGCGCGCTGGCCGACCGGGGCAACAAGCGCAAGCTGTTGCTGGCCAGCCAGACCGGCCTCGGGCTTGCCGCGCTGGTGCTGGGGATCCTCGACCTGACCGGCCTGGTCACCCTCTGGCACGTGCTGGTGCTGGCGGCCGTCGTCGGCGTGATCTCAGCACTCGAAACCCCGATCCGGCAGTCGTTCGTGGTGGAGATGGTGGGTCCGGACGAGCTGCCGAACGCGGTGGCGCTGAACTCCACCACCTTCAACCTGGCCCGGATGCTCGGCCCCGCCATCGCGGGCCTGGTGATCTCGGCCTTCGGCACCGGCTGGGCGTTCCTGGGCAACGCGGTCTCCACCCTCGCGGTGCTGGCCGGCCTGTTGCTGATGCGCTCGGCCGAGCTGCTCACCAGCAAGCCGGTAGCGCGCGAGCCCGGGCAGTACCGGGCGGCGATCCGGTACGTGCGCCGGCGGTCGGACCTGGTGCTGCCGATGCTGCTGATGTTCATCATCGGCACCTTCGGCATGAACTTCCAGATCACCATCGCCCTGATGGCCAAGCAGGTCTTCCATCGCGGCGCCGACTCGTTCGGCCTGCTGTCCACCATGCTGGCCGTCGGCGCCACCCTCGGGGCGCTGGGCGCCACCATCCGGCGCACCCGGCCCACCCGGCTGTTCCTGGTCGGCGCGGCGCTGGCCTTCAGCATCACCGAGATGCTGGCCGGGCTGATGCCGAGCTTCGCGCTGACGGCGATCGCCCTGGTCCCGGCCGGCTTCACCATGATCACGATGGCCCAGTCGGCCAACGCCACCGTGCAGCTGGGCGTCGAGCCGACCATGCGCGGACGGGTGATGGGGCTCTACATCCTCTGCTTCATGGGCGGCACGCCGCTCGGCGCGCCGGTGGTCGGCTGGGTCGCCGAGGTCGCCGGCCCGCGCTGGGGGATGCTGGGCGGCGGGCTGTTCTGCCTCGTCGCCACACTGCTGATCGCTGGTTACCTGGCCCGGCACCGGCACGTCGGACTGGCCCAGCTGAACCGGCGACTGCGGGCACCGCACCCGTTCTCCGGGTGAGCGGCGCGCTGCCGGCATGAGCGGACCTTCCGGCCTGCACGGGCCGACGTTCCTGCCGGTCTGCGATGCCGGCGATCCGCGGCTGGCCGACTTCCGGGACCTGATGCGGGCCGACCGGGAGCCCGCTCGCTCGGTGGTCATCGCCGAGGGCGTCAACCCGGTGGAGCGGCTGGTCCGTTCCCGGTACTCCGTCCGGGCCGTGCTCGGTGTTCCGGCCAAGATCGCGGCGCTGGCACCGGTGCTGGCGGGCCGGGACGTGCCGGTCTACGAGGTGGACAAGTGGACGCTGTCGGAGGTGGTCGGCTTCCGGGTGACCCGCGGGGTGCTGGCCTCGGCCGAGCGCCCGGCGCCGGTCGCGGCCGGTTCCCTGATCGCCACCGGGCGGCGGTTCGTGGTGCTGGAGTCGATCAACGACTACGAGAACCTCGGGGCGGTGTTCCGCAACGGCGCCGCATTCGGCGTCGATGCGGTGCTGCTGGACCCACGCTGTGCCGACCCGCTGTACCGGCGCAGCGTCCGGGTCTCGATGGGACACGTCTTCGGGGTCGGCTTCGCCGTCCTGCCCGAGCCCTGGCCGGCCTCGCTGGGCCTGCTGCGCGAGGCCGGCGTCCGGTTGCTGGCGATGACCCCGCGACCGGCCGCCACCGCGCTGGCCGAGCTGAGGGCGCCGGACCGCTGGGCCCTGTTGCTGGGTGCCGAAGGGCCGGGGTTGTCCGAGGCCGCGCTGGCCGCCGCTGACGCCTGGGTGCGGATTCCGATGGCCGCCGGGGTGGACTCGCTCAATGTCGCCACCGCCGGCGCGGTCGCACTGGCCCAGCTGGCCGGCTGACCGACATGTCCGGCCCGTCGGCCGTTGGGTTCCTGTTGTGCCGCGGCTGCCTTGTATTGACACCCGCCGGGCGGTGCGAGTACGGCTAGGAAAGGCTGATCAAGAAAGGCCTCGTCGTCCCCTGGGGGTCCCGAAGTGAAACCTCGTCTCCTCACGGCCTCGGCGGCGGTTGCCGCGCTGGCCGCCTCGGCACTGCTCGCCACCGGTTCGTCGGCGGCGGCCAAGCCCTCTAACCACCCGACTTACACCAAGACGCCGACCGCCACCGGCACCGGTGGCGCGGTCGCGTCGGCCGAGTTCAACGCCAGCAAGGCCGGCATCGAGGTCTTGAAGTCCGGAGGAAACGCCATCGACGCCGCGGTCGCCACGGCCGCCACCCTGGGCGTGACCGAGCCGTTCGTGGCCGGCCCCGGTGGCGGTGGGTTCATGGTGATCTACCTGGCCAAGACCAAGCAGGTCATCACCATCGACGGCCGCGAGATGTGCCCGGCCGCCTGCAACCCCAACCTGTTCATCGACCCGGCCACCGGCCAGCCGTACGCCTTCCAGGACGCCCGGATCTCGGGCCTGTCGGTGGGCGTGCCCGGCATGGTCGCCCAGTGGGCCAAGGCGGTCCAGCTGTACGGGAAGAAGAGCTTCGCCAGCAACCTCAAGCCGGCCATCGAGGTCGCCAAGCGCGGCTTCGCCGTCACCCCGGACTTCCAGCAGCAGGAGCAGAAGTCGCTGCCCGCGCTGCAGGCCTTCACCCCGAGCCGCCAGCTGTTCCTCACCTCCGACGGGCAGCCACTGCCAGTCGGCTACCGGTTCCGCAACCCCGACCTGGCGCGTACCTACCAGCAGCTGGCCGCCAAGGGTCCGAACTGGCTCTACACCGGCCAGCTGGGTAGCGAGATCGCCAGCACCGTGCAGCACCCGCCGGTGTACCCCGGCACGCCGCTGACCGTCCGGCCGGGCATCATGACCGCCCGCGACATCAGCAACTACACCGCCAAGCTGCGCGACCCGAGCCACGTCAGCTACCGCGGCCTGGACATCTACGGCATGGCGCCGCCGTCCAGCGGTGGCCTGACCACTGGCGAGGCGCTGAACATCCTCAGCAAGTGGAACCTGTCGTCCGAGCCGCGGACCCAGGCGCTGTTCCAGTACCTGGAGGCGTCCCGGCTGTCCTTCGCCGACCGCAACGCCTACATCGGCGATTCCGACTACGAGGCGGTGCCGCAGGCCGGCCTGCTGGACCCGGCGTACGCGGCCACCCGCAGCTGCCTGATCACCGACCACGCGCTGACCTCGCCAGCCGCACCCGGCAAGCCGTTCCCGCCGTACACCGGCTGCTCGGCGCCGGCCGCCACGCAGAACCCGGTGCACGAGGGCACCCAGACCAACCACCTGGTGACCGCGGACAAGTGGGGCAACGTGGTCAGCTACACCAACACCATCGAGCAGCTGGCCGGCAGTGGCATCACCGTGCCGGGCCGCGGCTTCCTGCTCAACAACGAGATGACGGACTTCGACTTCGCCCCGTCGGCGCCGGGTGTCTATGACCCGAACCTGCCGGCACCGGGCAAGCGCCCGCGGTCGTCGATGAACCCGACCATCGTGTTCAAGAACGGTGCGCCGTACTTCACGGTCGGCTCGCCGGGCGGCGCCACCATCATCACCACGGTGTTGCAGATCCTGCTGAACCGGATCGACTTCGGCATGAGCCTGCCCGAGGCGATCGCCGCGCCGCGGGCCAGCCAGCGCAACGGCGCGAAGGCCGACGCCGAGCCGGACTTCGCCAGCAGCGCGGTCGGGCAGCAGCTGGTCGCCCAGTACGGCGAGCAGTTCAACGTGCTGACCGGGCCGGTGATGCCGCGCGACAGCTACATCGGCAATGCCACCGGCATCCAGTTCCTGCCGGGCGGGCGGTTCACCGCCGCGGCCGAGCCGGTCCGGCTGGGTGGTGGGTCCGCGCTGGTGGTCAAGCCCTAGATCACGGGCTTGTGGGGCTCGGAAGGACCGGCGCTGGCTCTGCCCCGCCGGTCCTTCCGTACGACTCGGGCTACCCGAGATAGAGCTGGAAGGCGTCGCTGATCGCCCTGGCCAGGGCTGGTTCCTCGTCGTCGAACAGCAGCCCGATGGTGGCTCCGAGCGCATCCCGCCGGACGGTGGTGATGGTGTCGCAGCTGACGACGCTGTCGTGGTCCAGGCCGTTGCGCGGGCCGACCGGCACCTCGCTGACCAGGCCGCGGATGGTGCCGGTGATCGGCGCGACGGTCACCCAGCCGACCAGCGGCAGCACCGTCGGCCTGGTGAGGATCACCGCCGGTCGTGGCTTGTCCAGGCGGACCAGGGCGATCAAGCGCATTCAGTCGAGCTTCGGGTGCGGCAGGTCGTACAGCACCTCGAAGTCCGGGTAGATCACGTCGACGGTGCGCGACAGCTCGATCAGGGTCTGCTCCTCACCGCGGTAGCGCTGGGCGCGTTCGAGGTAGCCGATACCACGCCGGACCGCGTCGGCCCGGCTGGCGGCTCGGCCCTCGGCCACCTCGCGGTCCAATGCCGCTAATTCCTGCTCGCCGAGCCGGATGGCGATCTGGGTGCTCACCATGCCAGCTTAGCAATGCTGCATACCAGATGGTATGCAGCATTGCCCAGCTGATCAGCAGGGGTGGGTGGAACCGCCGTTGCTCAGGTAGGCGTCGTACACCCAGCCCTTGGCGGTCGTGCCGTCCACCCGGACGTGGGTCCAGGTATGGCCGTAGGAGTTGACCCGGTAGCAGTGGTACCAGAGCCTGATGCCCCGGACGGTTCCGGCCGACGGGCAGTCGCCGTACATGCCGGTGTGCATCTCGACCGTGCCATCGCCCGGGCCGTCGGGGAAGCCCGAGCCGGACTTGTCGTTGTCCGACCAGCCCTGGCCGCAGGCGACGGCCTCGGCCACGCCTGGTGTCAGCACCACCATCGCCGAAGCCAGCAGCGGGACGACCGCCGCCCCGGTCAGGAACCTACGTGGCACGCGCATGGATGACTCCCATCGTCGAAGGGTGAAGAGGTTGCGGGCCGCTGGGGGCCGTGGCTATGCGCAGGGGTGGACGGAGCCGCCGTCGCTCAGGTAGGCGTCGTACACCCAGCCCTTGCCCAGCGTCGCGTACACGTGAACGTGGGTCCAGGTGTGGCCGTAGGAGTTGACCCGGTAGCAGTCGTACAAGAGCTTGATGCCCCGGACGGTCCCGGCTGACGGGCAGTCGCCGTAGATGCCGGTGTGCAGCGTGACCGTGCCGTCGCCCGGGCCGTCCGGAAAGCCCGAGCTCGAGTCCTTGTTCGACCAGCTCTGGCCGCAGGTGACGGCCTCGGCCACGCCGGGCGTCAGCACCACCATCGCGGAGGCCAGCAGCGGGGCGACGCCCGCCGCCGCGAGGATTCTTCGTGGAATGCGCATGATTACCCTTTCGTCGAACGTAGCTATCAACAGGGGACGGTGGAGCCGCCGTTGCTCAGGTAGGCGTCGTACACCCAGCCATTGACGTTCGATCCGTCCATCCGAACGTGGGTCCAGGTGTTGCCGTAGGAGTTGGTCCGGTAGCAGTGGTACCAGAGCCGGAAACCCCTGACCTTTCCGACCGACGGGCAGTCGCCGTAGTAGCCGGTGTGCATGTAAACCCCGCCATCGCCCGGGCCGTCGGGCAAGCCCGAGCCGCTCTTGTCCTTGTCCGACCAGCTCTGGCCGCAGGTGACCGCTTCGGCCACGCCGGGCGTCAGCACCACCATCGCCGAAGCCAGCAGCGGGAGGACCGCCGCCGTTGTCAGGACCCTACGTGGAATGCGCATGGATGACCCCTATCGTCAAAGGATGCAGAGGTGGCAGGCCGCTGTGGCTTAGCGCGCTGTCTGCGGGACTCTAGCGACGTCGACGCCTCGGCGGGTTGCTTTCGGCCAGAGCGGTGCGAGGTTGACCGGATCGGTCGACAGGACGGACTTTTCCCTTATGCGGCAATGAATTCGCTGCGCATCTCGACGAGCCGGTGTGGCGCACGCAACCGGAGTCCGGCTGATCGCTGACGGCGAACGCCGGTGGGGAACGAAGCCCCCACCTACCAGGTTGAGTGAATGTGGCTCAAGTTTCGCTCGAGCCCCTTCAGAGTGAGGACGAGAATGGCTGAGACTCAACCACTACCCATGCTTCCGCTGGACGACGTGGTGGTGTTGCCCGGGATGGTCGTCCCGGTTCCGCTGTCCGATTCCGAGGCCCGCGCCGCGGTCGAGGCCGCCCAGGCCGCAGGCGGTGCCACCGACGGCACCGGCGCGCAGGTGCTGCTGGTGCCCCGGCTGGACGGCAAGTACTCCGGCTTCGGCACCGTCGGGGTGATCGAGCAGGTCGGCCGGCTGCGCGGTGGCGAGCACGCCGCGGTGGTGCGCGGCACCCGGCGGGTGAGGATCGGCACCGGCACCACCGGTCCCGGCGCGGCGCTCTGGGTGGAGGCCACCGAGCTGGCCGCCCCGGCCGGCGACCCGCGCGAGCTCACCGAACTCGCCCGGGACTACAAGGCGATCGCGACCACCATCCTGCAGCAGCGCGGTGCCTTCCAGTTCATCGACACCGTGCAGTCGATGACCGACCCGGCCGCACTTGCCGACCTGGCCGGTTATGCCGGCTACCTGACGAACGAGCAGAAGAGCTGGCTGCTGGAGACCGCGGACGTGGCCGAGCGGCTGCGCACGCTGCTCGCCTGGAGCCGGGACCACCTGGCCGAGCTGGACGTCGCCGAGACCATCCGCAAGGACGTCCAGGAGGGCATGGACAAGCAGCAGCGGGAGTTCCTGCTGCGCCAGCAGTTGGCCGCCGTCCGCAAGGAGCTGTCCGAGCTGAACGGCACCGCCGCGTCCGAGGAGCAGGACTACCGGGCCCGGGTGGAGGCCGCCGACCTGCCGGAGAAGGTGCGCACCGCGGCGCTGGCCGAGGTGGACAAGCTGGAGCGCACCTCCGACCAGTCGCCGGAGGTCAGCTGGATCCGGACCTGGCTGGACACCGTGCTGGAGCTGCCCTGGAACACCCGCACCTCCGACGCCTACCAGATCAGCGACGCCCGGGCGGTGCTGGACGCCGACCACGCCGGGCTGGACGACGTCAAGGAGCGGATCGTGGAGTACCTGGCGGTCCGCCGCCGGCGGGCTGACCGTGGCCTCGGCGTGGTCGGCGGCCGGCGGTCTGGAGCGGTGCTGGCCCTGGTCGGCCCGCCCGGGGTCGGCAAGACCTCGCTGGGCGAGTCGGTGGCCCGCGCGATGGGTCGCGACTTCGTCCGGGTCGCCCTCGGCGGCGTGCGCGACGAGGCCGAGATCCGCGGCCACCGGCGCACCTACGTCGGCGCGCTGCCGGGCCGGATCGTCCGGGCGATCAAGGAGGCCGGTTCGATGAACCCGGTGGTGCTGCTGGACGAGATCGACAAGGTCGGCTCGGACTACCGCGGCGACCCCACCGCCGCGCTGCTCGAGGTGCTGGACCCGGCGCAGAACCACACCTTCCGCGACCACTACCTCGAGGTCGAGCTGGACCTGTCCGACGTGCTGTTCCTGGCGACCGCCAACGTGCTGGACTCGATCCCGGGGCCGCTGCTGGACCGGATGGAGCTGGTGCGGCTGGACGGCTACACCGAGAACGAGAAGGTCACCATCGCCCGGGACCACCTGCTGCCCCGGCAGCTGGAGCGGGCCGGGCTGACCGCGGCCGAGGTGAGCTTCACCGACGAGGCGCTGGGCCGGCTGGCGGCCGAGTACAGCCGGGAGGCGGGAGTGCGGGACCTGGAGCGGATGATCGCCCGGGTGCTGCGCAAGATCACCGCCCGGGCAGCGCTGGCCGACGCTCCGTCGGGCTCGGATGCAAGCTCGGGTACGGCCGGCGCTGGTGCTGATGCCGGCGTCATCGAGTCGGTGACGGTGGGCCCGGACGACCTGCGCGACTACCTGGGCCGGCCTCGGCACACGCCGGAGGCCGCCGAGCGCACCGCGGTGCCGGGGGTGGCGACCGGCCTGGCGGTGACCGGCGCCGGCGGTGACGTGCTGTTCGTCGAGGCGTCGCTGGCCGATGCCGAGACCGGATCCACCGAGCTGCGGCTCACCGGCCAGCTGGGCGAGGTGATGAAGGAGTCGGCGCAGATCGCGCTGTCCTACCTGCGTTCGCACGGCGCGGCGTTGCAGTTGCCGGTCTCGCAGCTGGCCGACCGCGGGGTGCACATCCACTTCCCGGCGGGGGCGGTGCCCAAGGACGGCCCGAGCGCCGGGGTCACCCTCACCACCGCACTCGCCTCGCTGCTGTCCGGCCGGCTGGTCCGCTCGGACGTGGCGATGACCGGTGAGGTGTCGCTGACCGGACGGGTGTTGCCGATCGGCGGGGTGAAGCAGAAGCTGCTGGCCGCCCATCGGGCCGGCATCACGACGGTGCTGATCCCCAGCCGCAACGAGCCCGACCTGGACGACGTGCCGGCCGAGGTGCGCCAGGCGCTGACCATCCACCCGGTCAGCGACGTGCGCGAGGTGCTGGAGCTGGCGCTGGAACCGGTCGGCGGGGCGGTCACCGAGCACGCGGCGGCGTAGCGCGGCAACGTGGGGCGCGGCGCGGACGGTTGACCGCGCCGCGCCTGCCGATGGTTCCTATCCGTTCTGATCGCCCCGGCGTTCGAACGGGCACGAAACCATCGGCAGGACACACAGCACCCGGGTCAGCAAGGTCCACCGGCACGTGCGCCGGGCCCTCGGCTCAGCTGCGAAGGTGATGCCGTCGCCTACGCTCGCGGCGTGGCAACCATGTTTCACGTCAGTTCGGTTCGCAACCGTAGCTCCATCCGGAGCCACGGCCTGGACGTATCGAGAATGGGCACTGCGCGCGGTATCGCTGGTAGCAGCCGTCCGGAAGCCGACGGCATCTTCCTCTGCTACGACGAATCCACTGCCGACTGGTTCGTGCATATCAACAACACCGGCGGACCGGTCGACGTGTGGCAGGTCGACGATGTTGATGCCGACCAGCTGGTCGACAACGGCAGCGGCTTCTTCTACCTGCCCGGACGGATCTCGGTTGACCGGATCACCCTCGTGCAGCAGGACTTAGCTGACGGCGACTCCTGGCCTGACCCGGTTTCGTATCCGTCCTGATCGTCCTGGCGTTCGAACGGGTACGAAACCCCGGCCGGGCACGTGGTGCCCGAGTCCGCTGCCGTCAGGTGGTCACTGGCGAAGCTCGGTCGCGAGGCAGGCCGCCAGGCGTACCGCCATCTCGATCTCGACCCGCCGGATGGACACGCTCTCGACGTTGATCCCGAACGGAACGCCCAGCTCGCGGCAATAGGTGATGAGGTCAGTGGCCGTGGCCACCGCCAGCCGGTAGGACGCTTCGAGGGTGTCCGTGGCGTGTTTGAGGTCGTTCTCGATCCAGCGCGGGACGTCGACACCCAGCCAGCGCAGGAACTCCAGCGTCCGCATCGACCCGCACACCGTGAAGGTGAAGGCGATGGGTGCCGCGATCGTTGCGCGGGCGGCGCAGGCGTAGTGGTAGTCCGAGACGAGGTTCTTCGCCGCGTTGACGTCGTAGACGACCTGCGTCACGAAGAACCGGCAGCCGGCGTCCTGTTTCGCGAGCAGTCGTAGGTGCTCGTCATCGCGCAGGCGGTGACGTTCAGGTATCGCGACGCCGCCCGCGAGCAGTTGCGGGTTGACGGTGCGGCACAGCGACTGTGCCTCGGCAAGCGGCGTGGCCGGCCGGGCCTGCCGGCTCGCCGCGCCGACGAGCACCGTCAGAACCCGCGAGGGGTCCTGCCGTTCGATCCAGGACTCAAGCTCCGGGCGCGAGTACTTGGTGACCGCGCGGTAGACGACGACCGGGCCGTGCCAACCCGTCAGGTGGTCGGAGAGGTAGGTCGCGGGGTCGAGGGTCGGCATGAACGGGAACGGGCGCTGGGCAGGGTTGCGGACGGTCTCGTCGGCGATGTCGTACAGCACCAGGCCGTCCAGGTCGAGCGGTCGCAGGCGATCGAGGGTGGCCTCGGCGATCTCTCGGGCTCGCTCGCCCGTCGTGCTCTCGCGCGGCGGCGTCAGCGCGAAGGTGAGGAAGCCTCCCGAGCCGCCGGTGATCCGGTCGATCAAGCTCATGGCCCGAACGTAGCGGCATGCGCTCAGGCCTGCGCACACCGGCGGGCCCGAATGGATACGCCGGCCGGTGGCCCTACCCAGCAGCATCCGAACAGCGACGCCGCCCGGTCAGACCAGCGAGTCCCGCCAGGCCGTGTGCAGCGCGGCGTACCGGCCGCCGGAGGTGGCGATCAGCTCGGCCGGGGTGCCGTCCTCGACCACCCGGCCGGCGTCGAGCACCAGCACCCGGTCGGCGATCTCCACGGTGGACAACCGGTGCGCGATGATCAGCGCGGTGCGCCCGTGCAGCACGGTGCGCAGCGCCCGTTGCACCGCCCGCTCGGTCGGGATGTCCAGGCTGGAGGTGGCCTCGTCCAGGATCAGCACCGCGGGGTCGGCCAGGAACGCCCGGGCGAACGCGATCAGCTGGCGTTGCCCGGCCGACAGCCGGCCACCGCGCTTGCGGACGTCGGTGTCGTAGCCGTCGGGCAGCCGCCGGATGAACTCCTCCGCGCCCACCGCCCGGCCGGCCTGCTCGATCTCGGCCCGGGAGGCGCTCGGCCGGCCGAAGGCGATGTTGTCGGCGACCGACCCGGAGAACAGGAAGCCGTCCTGGGTGATCATCACCACCGCGGTGCGCAGGTCGGTGTCCGACAGCTGGTCCAGCGCCACCCCGTCGAGGCGGACCCGGCCCTGGGTGGGGTCGTAGAACCGGCTGATCAGCTTGGCGATGGTGGTCTTGCCGGCACCGGTCGCGCCCACCAGGGCCACGGTCTGGCCGCTGTCGATGCACAGGTCGAGTTCGTGCAGCACCGTGCGCGGGCGCTCGGCAGTCGGGTCGTAGCTGAACTCCACCGACTCGAAGCGGATCTCACCGGCGCTCGGATGCGGCAGCGACACCGGGTCGGCCGGCTCCGGCACCGCCGGTTGCTCGGCCAGTACCAGGGCGATCTTCTCCAGTGCGGCGGTCGCCGACTGCAGCGAGTTGTAGAACACCGCGACGTCTTCCATCGGGCCGTAGAACTCCCGCAGGTACAGCAGGAACGCGGTCAGCACCCCGAGCGCCAGGCCACCCTCGGCCACCCGGTAACCGCCCACGAACAGCACCGCCACAGTCGCCACGTTGCCGATCAGGGTGACGCCCGGGATGAAGATCGCGTGCAGGTCGAACACCTTGCGGTTGGCATCGCGGTACTCGTTGTTCAGGCCCTCGAAGATGGCGTCGTTGCGCGGCTCCCGCCGGAACGCCTGCACCGCCCGGATGCCGTTGAAGGTCTCGACGAACTGCACGATCAGCAGCGCCACCGACTCCCGGGTGCGCCGGAAGGCCACCGTCGAACGGGCCGAGAACCACCGGAACAGCAGCAGCAGCGGAACCATCGCGAGCAGTGCCAGCAGGGCCAGCCACGGGTCGAGCACCAGCATCAGCACCGTGATCACCACGATGTTCAGCATCGCCAGCAGCAGGCCGTCGAGGCTGGCGTCCAGCAGCTCGCGCAGGGTGTCGACGTCGGAGGTCAGCCGGCTGATCACGCGGCCCGAGGTGAACCGTTCGTGCCAGGACACGCTCAACCGCTGGGTGTGGTCGAAGATCCGGCGCCGCAGGTCGAACAGCACCGCCTGGCCGACCACGCCGGTCCGGCGCAGGAAGATCAGCTGCAGCACGCCGGCACTGGTCGCCGCCGCGGCCAGCGCACCGGTCAGCCGCAGCAGGGTCCGGTAGTTGCCGTGCACCGCGTCGGGCAGGCCGTGGTCGATGGCAATGCCGATCAGCAGCGGTGCGGCCATCGTCGTGACGACCTGGCCGATCACCACGGCGAGCAGCACCAGCACCTGGCGGCGGTAGGGCCGGATCAACTCCAGCAGCAGCTGGCGGGCCTCGGCGTGCAGGTGCGGCCGGCCGGCCGGCACCTCCTCGGCCTGTTCGGCGTCGCTGTCCTTGCCCTCGTACCGGCCGCGCCACTGCACCACCGGCAGGGCCGGCGGCTGCTCCGCGGGCTGGTCGGTGTCGCCGGACAGCCCGGTCACGTCGGTGCTCATACCCGCGCTCCCAGGTCGTCGGAAAGGTCGTGGCCCACACCCGGCGCCGCGTCCTGGGACAGCAGGTTGCGGTAGCCGGCATGGGTGGCCATCAGCTCGCTGTGGGTGCCGACCGCGGCGATCCGGCCGTCGACCAGCAGCGCCACCCGGTCGGCCAGCAGCACCGTGGAGGCCCGGTGCGCGACCACCAGCGCGGTGGTGGAACCGAGCACCCGGCGCAGCGCCTTCTCCACCTGCGCCTCGGTGTGCACGTCCAGTGCCGAGAGCGGGTCGTCCAGCACCAGCACCCGGGGCCGGCCCAGCACCGCCCGGGCCAGCGCCAGCCGCTGCCGCTGGCCGCCGGACAGCGACAGTCCCTGCTCACCGACCCGGGTGTCCAGGCCGTAGGGCAGCTCGTGGACGAAACCGGCCTGGGCGATCTCGATCGCCTCCGCGATCTCGGCCTCGGTGGCCTCCGGCCGGCCCAGGCTGAGGTTCTCCCGGACGCTGGCCGAGAACAGGGTGGCCTCTTCGAAGGCGGTGCTGACGACCCGGCGCAGGTCCACCAGGGACAGCTGGTCCACCGCCACCCCGTCGATCCGGACCGCACCCGAGGTGACGTCGTGCAACCGGGAGACCAGCGAGGTCAGCACCGTCTTGCCCGACCCGGTCGGGCCGACCAGGGCCATCGTCTCGCCCGGTCGGATGTCGAGCCGCACCTCGTGCAGGGTGTCGCCGGCCGCGCCCGGGAACCGGAAGCAGACGTCGTCGAACTGCAGCCGGGCCGGCTGGCCGGCCGGGGTGCTCAGGCGTTGCGGCTGCGGCGGGTCGGTGATGTCGCTGGCGGTGTCGAGCACCTCGAACAGCCGGGCGGTCGCGGCCACCGCCTCCTCGGTGCCGGCGATCAGCCAGCCCATCGCCATCAGCGGCCAGTTCAGCCGCAGCTGCAGGGTGATGAACGCGACCAGGTCGCCCTTGCTCAGCGAGCCGTGCGCGACGGCCAGCACCCCGAAGCAGGTCACGCCGGCCAGCACCAGCTGCGGGTAGGTGCCGATGATCGTCCAGAGGGTGGCCAGCGTGCGGTTCTTGGCGAGCTCGGCGTCGCGCAGCCGGGTGGCGTCGCCAGTGAAGGTGCGCAGCAGCTGCCCGCGCCGGCCGAAGGACTTGATCACCCGGATGCCCAGCACCGACTCCTCGACGCCGGTGGCCAGGTCTCCGGTGAGGTCCTGGGCCCGCCGCGCCTCGATGTTGTAGCGCCGCTCGTAGACCCGGGTGGCCACCGCCAGCGGTGCCATCGCCACGCAGACGGCCAGCCCCAGCAGCGGGTGCAGCCGGACCAGCAGGCCCAGCACCACCAGGATCACGGCCAGGTTGGCGACCAGGAAGACCGCCATGAAGCCCACGAACCGGCGCAGCATGCCCAGGTCGCTGGTCACCCGCGACAGCAGCTGGCCGGACGGCCAGCGGTCGTGGAAGCTGACCGGAAGCCGTTGCAGGTGCTGGTAGAAGTCCCGCCGCAGGTCGGTCTCGATGGCCAGCGAGGACACGTTCATGGCGCGCCGGCGGATGCCGAACAGCACCGCCTCGAGCACGCCGAACAGCAGGGCGAGGCCGATCAGCGGGTACATGCCCGAGGTCTGGTGCCGGGCGATCGGGCCGTCGATCAGGGCCGCCGTGATGAGCGGCAGCACCGACTGCACCACCATGGCCAGGGTGGCGACCACCAGCATGAAGATCAGGTAGCCACGGTAGGGACGCAGCCACGGCCACAGCCGCAGCAGGTCACGCACG
Source organism: uncultured Actinomycetota bacterium (assembly GCA_963796905.1). Classification (GTDB taxonomy): domain Bacteria; phylum Actinomycetota; class Actinomycetes; order Mycobacteriales; family Jatrophihabitantaceae; genus Jatrophihabitans_A. The sequence goes on from CAWCNK010000008.1 coordinate 336,926, forward strand.
GAGGCGTGCGCCCCGGCATGGGAACCGGGCGCTGATGCGTCGTTCGCCCCGGCTGCCACGGTGATTCACCTTACGACGGCATGCCGACAACGGACCAATCCTTTTCGGCTGTCCGGGCCGGACGGGCTCGACCTGCCCCTGGCGGTCGTGGGCGAAGTCAGTCGGACTTGTGCCGCACGCCCAGCAGGATGTCGTCCCAGGACGGCATCCGCGGCTTGTCACCGGTCCGCCGGCCACGCCGGCCGGACGAGCCCGGGCCATCCGAGGCCGGGTCGGTCGGCAGGTCCAGCTGGTCGGCGTGCTCGGCCGGCTCCGCACCGGCGCCGGCCGGCTCCGGGTCGAAGCCCGGGGGCGGCTCGAAACCGTCCGGTGCGGCGTCGACCTCGCCGGCGCCGATTTCAGCATCCCGGTCGGTACGGGCCGGCGACACCGGTTCCGCCGGGCGGGCATCGGCCGGGCCGGCTCCGGTGCGGGCCAGCCGCACCGGTTCGGTACCACGTCCATCACCGCCGCGGGGCGCCCGGTGCCGGGGCCCGGCCGACCGGGTGCTGACGCCAGCCTCGAACGGCAGCGGTGGCTCGTGCCAGGGCTGCTGGGCGTAGGCGTCCTGGTCGAACAGCTCGTCGTCGCTGTCGATGGCCACCGGCCGGGTGTGCGCCTTCTGCCGGCGCGACGGTGGCCGCACCGCGGGACTGGCCTCCTGCGCGCGCACCGTCTCTGCCCTGCCGGGGTTGGGCACCGCGGTCAGCCGGGGCGGCGCGCCGTCCGGCCAGTCCGGCGCCCAGTCCCCGTCGGTGGATTCGGCAACCGGTTCCGGTTCGGCGACCGGCGGGGGTGGCAACAGTGCTGCCACCGGGCGGTCGGACAGCAGGTCGGCGGCGATGTCGTCGAGTGCCGAGACGGTCCGGTTGGCCAGCGCGAAGGAGAACTTGGCCTGCACGTCCCGCTCGTAGGAGCGGAACCGCGAGGTGACCGTCCAGCCGCCGTCCTCGCGCCGGAAGGCGTCCCAGCGTGTCGCGGTCGGGTCGACGTTGTGCCGGGCCAGCCGGGCATCGACCAGCTCGCCGAACGGGACCAGCTGGCCGTCACCGCCCCGCCTGGCCCTGGCCCGGCGGGCCTCGTCGGTGACCCGGTGCCGTTCCTGCAGCACGGGCAGCGCGAACCGCATCACCCGCTCCAGCGGGATGCCGGCATCGGCGGCGAGCCCCTCGGCGCTCTCGCCGGACCGGACCCGGACCTGGATCTCGCGGGGCGACGGAGTCGGTCCCTTGCTCTCGACCGGCGCGGGCTCGGGCTGCTGCTCGGGTGATTCGGTGGTCAGGGTGCGCAGCCGCTCGTCCAGGGCCAGGGTGAACCGCTCGCCTTCGGGAGTGCCTGCGTTGATCGCTTCCACCACCAGGGACGCACCGTCCTCTCCGGGACCGACCAGACGCAGCTCTCGCATGCCGCGACGATACGGTCACCGGCGGCAGATCGGGACTGTCCACGCCGTGTGACGGCCGGACAGATGTGCAGCCACCCGGGGTAGCCACCTGACCGGGCGGGTTGCCCCATCGTGCCGCTGCTCGGGCACCCCCGGTCAGGCCAACCGGGGCACCAGCCAGTCGATGCACGCGGTCAGCGCGGAGACGTCGTCGGGATCCACCGCCGGGTACATCCCGATCCGCAACTGGTTGCGGGCCAGGCCCCGGTAGGACTCGGTGTCGACGATGCCGTTGGCGCGCAGCGCCGCGGCCAGCCGGTCGGCCGGCACGTCGGCCACGAAGTCGATGGTGCCCACCACCGCGCTGCGGACGGCCGGGTCGGCGACGAACGGCGTGGCGAAGCCCGACGCGGTGGCCCAGGAGTACAGCCGGGCGGCCGACTCGGCGCTGCGCGCGGTGCTCATAGCCAGTCCACCCCGGTGCAGCAGGTCCTCGACCTGGTGGGCCAGCAGCCACAGGGTGGCGATCGCCGGGGTGTTGTAGGTCTGGTCCTTGGCGCTGTTGTCCACGGCGGTGGCCAGGTCCAGCGACGGCGGGATCCAGCGCCCCGAGGCGCGCAGCTCGGCCACCCGGTCCAGGGCGGCGGGGGAGAAGAAGGCGATCCACAGGCCGCCCTCGCCGGCGAAGCCTTTCTGCGGCGCGAAGTAGTAGACGTCGCTCTGCCCGACGTCGACCGGCAACCCCGCCGCCGCCGAGGTGGCGTCCACCAGGTGCAGGGCCTCGGCTCCGGCCACCCGCCGGACGTCGAGCATCACGCCGGTCGAGGTCTCGTTCTGCGGCCAGGCGTAGGCGTCGATGCCGGGCTCGTACTCCGGGTAGGCCGCGGTGCCCGGTTCGGCGGACCGGACGCTCGGCTCGGCGAGGAACGGGGCGCCGCGGGTGACGGCGGCGAACTTGGCCGAGAACTCGCCGATGCTGACGTGCTGGCTGCGCTCGCGCACCAGGCCGAAGGCGGCGGCGTCCCAGAAGGTGGTCGAGCCGCCGTTGCCGAGCACCACCTCATAGCCGGCCGGCAGCCGGAACAGCAGGCCCAACCCGACCCGGATCCGGTTGACCAGTGACTTCACCGGTGGCTGGCGGTGCGAGGTGCCCAGCACCCGGCCACCACGCTCACCGAACCGGCGCAGCAGGTCGGCGGGCACCTTGGACGGGCCGGAACCGAACCGGCCGTCGGTGGGCAGCAGGTCGGCGGGGATGACCGGGAACGGTTCGGGGCTCACCGTGCCATTCTCCCCAGCCGCCCCCGGTGGCGAACAGCGGCGGTAACTGCGCACGGGGGAAGCTGTGCCGGCCGGCCGGCCGGGGACACGATCGCTGCCGACCCCTTGGCGTCCGGCAGCGGGCGGCGGGTGCGTGCCGAGAGGACCCCCGATGGCCGATTACGCCATGACCATCGACGGGATCGGAGTCGGCGGCGCCGATTTCGCGGTGGTGAACCCGGCCACCGCGCGGGTCATCGCCCGGGCGCCGGCCTGCACCGCCGACCAGCTGGACCAGGCGATGGCCGCTGCGGTGAAGGCGCTGCCGATCTGGAGCCGGGCCGACGACGTCCGGCGGGCGGTGCTGCGCGAGGCCGCCGGCACGGTGCTGGCGTCGGTGACCGAGCTCGCCCGGCTGGTCACCGCCGAACAGGGCAAGACCCGCTCGGAGGCGGTCGCCGAGGTGCGGGCCGCCGGCCGGTGGCTGCGCTACTACGCCGGCCTGGACGTCCCCCGCGAGGTGGTGCGGGGGCGGCGCACGGTGGCCGAGGTGTGGCACCGGCCGCTCGGGGTGGTGGCGGCGATCCCGGCGCGCAACTACCCCATCGCGCTGGCGCTGGCCAAGGTCGGACCGGCGCTGCGGGCCGGCAACACCATGGTGCTCAAGCCGTCGCCGTACACCCCGCTGGCCACCCTGGAGCTGGGCCGGTTGCTGAGCGAGGTGCTGCCGCCCGGGGTGCTGAACGTGATCAGCGGGCCGGAACCGCTCGGTGCCCAGCTGGTCAACCACCGCACGCCCGGTGCGGTCAGCTTCACCGGCTCGACGGCCACCGGCCGCTGGGTGGCGCCGCCGCCGGGGCGGCCCTCAAGCGGGTGGCCCTGGAACTCGGCGGCAACGACCCGGCGATCGTGCTGGACGACGCCGACCCGGACACGATCGCCGACGCGCTGTTCTGGGCCGCGTTCGCCAACAACGGCCAGCGCTGCCGGGCGGTCAAGCGGGTGTACGTGGCCCGCTCGCGCTACCACGAGCTGGTCGAGGCGCTGGCCGCCCGGGCCCGGGCGGTGCGGGTCGGCAACGGCAGCCAGCGCACCAGCCAGTTCGGACCGGTCGGCACCCGGCCGCAGCTCGACCGGGTGGCGGCGCTGGTGGGCGACGCGGTGGCGCGCGGCGCGGTGGCGGTGGCCGGCGGCGGCACGCTGCGCCGGCCGGGTACTTCTTCGCCCCGACGATCCTGGCCGGGGTGTCCGACGGGGTCCGGGTGGTGGACGAGGAGCAGTTCGGCCCGGTGCTGCCGGTGATCTGCTACCGCGACCTGGACGAGGCGGTGCGGCGTGCCAACGGCGCCGGCCACGGGCTGTCGGCGTCGGTGTGGTCGGCGGACGAGGACCGGGCCGCCGCGGTGGCGGCCCGGCTGGACGCCAGCTGGGTGACGGTCAACGCCCATGCCGGCGGGATCCGTCCGGACCTGCCGTCCAGCGGTCATCCGGCGGGTGATCTCAGGGTCGGGAACGGCCGCTGGGGGTTCGCGGGCTACACCGGCGTGCAGGTGCTGAGCCGACCAGCCCGCAACGCCGAAGGTGCACCGGTCTCCGACTGATGCGACGGTCGTGGGAGCAGCGGTGGCCCGAGCTCGCCGGTCGCTGCGTGCGGTTCCTACCTCTGACCGACCGAAAGTGAGAATGACTCAATGACTGCGACCACGGCACCCCCCGCCAGTGCCATTCCCACCGCCGCCGACCAGCAGGCGATCGCCGCGGTGCCCGCCCGGATGGTGGCGGCCTGGGCGGCGCACGACGCCGACGCCTTCGCCGAGCTGTTCATCGAGGACGGCACCATGATGCTGCCGGGCCTGTACAAGAAGGGCCGCGACGACATCCGCGCGTTCATGGCCGCGGCGTTCGCCGGGGAGTACTAGGGCAGCCGGGTCACCGGCACCCCGGTGGAGATCAAGCCGCTGCACGCCCGCGCCGTCGCGCTGATCACCCAGGGCGGCGTGATCCCGGCCGGCGAGACCGAGCTGCCGGCCTACTCCGCCATCCGGGCGTCCTGGATCCTGGTCAAGCGCAACCGCAAGTGGCTGCTGGCGGTCTATCAGAACTGCCCGCGCGACCCGGCCGCCTGAGCCTGCCGGTCTCACCCGGTCGTGACCAGGTCTGGCCGGCTGTCCGGCCAGACCTGGTCAGGGGCCACCCGGCTCGGTCAGGCCTCCACCGCCGACTGGGGCGTCGCTGCGACCGGCCGAGCCGATCCCGCCGGTCAGCGGGGGTACCCGGGTCATCCGGTAGCCCGCCAGCACCACGAGCAGCACGCCCACGCCGGCCAGCGCGAGGGTCGAGACCGTCACCGCGTGCTGGAAGGCAGCCGTCGCGGCGGCGTTGCGCCCGACGTCGGTCAGCGGCCCGGTGATCACGGCCGCGATGATCGTGCCGGTGACGGCGAGGCCGATGGTGCCGGCGATCTCCTGGCTGGTGTCGCTCATCGCCGCGCCGGTGGAGACCCGGTCCTCGGGCAGTCCGCGCACCACGGTGATACCCGCGACGGTCAGCACGATGCGCATGCCGGCCGAGACCAGTACCAGCGCGAGTGCGATCCACAGGTAGGAGTGCCGGCCGAGCAGGCCGTAGACGACCATCCCGACGATCACGGTCACGGCGGCGAGCCGCGCGGCACGGGGTGCGGTCACCCGGTCGACGAAGCGCTCGACGAACGGCCCGACCGCCAGCAGGGTGAGCACCTGCGGCAGGTTGCCCAGCGCGGCCTCGGCCGGCGACCAGCCGCGCACCAGTTGCAGCTGCAGGGTGACGGTGTAACCGATCGCGGCCATCCCCAGCCCGACGCCGGTCTCGTAGGCCAACCCGGCCCCCACCGTGGGCAGCTTGATCATGCCCAGGTCGAACAGCGGGTGCGGCGTGCGCTGCTCGTGCCGGACGAAGGTCACCGCACACCCGATGGCCGCGACGCCGGCCAGCACGGTCGGCAGTGCCCAGGTCATCGACGGCCAGGGTGGCAGTCCACAGCAGCAGCACGATGGTGGCGGTGCCGAGCACCCCGCCGA
>CAWCNK010000009.1:0-85443 GCA_963796905.1 uncultured Actinomycetota bacterium
CCGGCGGTCGCGGTGGCCGCCATCGCCCGGCTGCTGTTCATCGCCGTCGACGGCGGCGGCGGCCTGATCGGGCTGTGGGCGGCCCGCCGGTCCGGCCTCACCGACGTCCCGCACAACACCGCACCGACCACCGCGCCGGCTGACGGCGCCCTGACGAACGGGAGCATCCAGTGACCTCCAAGCCCAACGCGCTGCTGCGAGCCAAGGGTCTGTACGCGGCCGGCGCCCGGGAGGCGGGCACGGTGCTGACCCGGGTCGGCCTGCTCAGCGAGCAGCCACCGTCGCGCGACCACCGCACCAAGCACTGGCTCTACAGCCTGACCCGGGCCTACGACTCGCTGGCCATCGCCGAGCTCGACGTGCCGTGGTGGACCTACCGGGCGATCGACGTCGTCGAAGCCTGGTTGGCGGCCCATCCCCACCCGGTGCGGGTGTTCGAGTACGGCTCGGGTGCCAGCACCCTGTGGCTGGCCAAGCGGGCCGACGAGGTGCACTCGGTGGAGCACCACCGCGAGTTCGGCGAGCACCTGCGCGCCTCGCTGGCACCGCTTGCCAACGTCGAGTTCCGGATCGTCGAGCCGGTGCCGTCGGCCGCGCCGGTGGTCGGCTCGCGCAAGGAGGGCGCGGGCGGCCTGGACTTCGCCGACTACGTGGCCAGCATCGACGATCTGCCTGGCACCTTCGACCTGGTCGTGATCGACGGCCGGGCCAGGGAGGCCTGCCTGGAACGGGCCCGGCACCGGCTGGCACCCAGCGGCATGATCGTGTTCGACAACACCCGGCGGCGCCGTTACCGCGAGGCGATCGGCCGCTCCGGCCTCACCGAGCGCCGGCTGACCGGCCTCACCCCGACCCTGCCCTACCCCGACCAGACCTCGCTGCTGACCGCCGGCTAGCGCCGTCGGCTACCACGGCCGGGCGCGCACCGCATCGCCCGGCGTGCCTCGCTGGCCGGCCCGCCGGCCGCGCGGCGGTATCATCTGCGGGGTTCCCAGCCCGAAACGGAGTACTTCGTGACCAACGCCCAGCGCCCACCCGTCGACATCTCCCTGGTCATTCCCGCCAAGGACGAGGTGAAGACGATCGGCCCGTTGGTCGCCGAGATCGTGACCGCGATGCAGCAGCGGCCGGAGTTCGGCTACGAGATCGTGTTCGTCGACGACGGCAGCAGCGACGGCACCTGGGAGGCGATCGAGTCGGTCGCGGCCGCCGACCCGCGGGTGCGGGCGCTGCGGTTCCGGTCCAACTTCGGCAAGGCCGCGGCGCTGGCCGCCGGGTTCGCCGAGGCGCGCGGCGAGATCCTCATCACGATGGACGCCGACATGCAGGACGACCCCAACGAGCTGCCCCGGCTGCTGGCCACCCTGGAGTCCGGCTACGACCTGGTGACCGGCTACAAGCGCGACCGCAAGGACCCGCTCGGCAAGCGGCTGCCGTCCAAGCTGTTCAACCGGGCCACCGGCGTGGTCACCGGGCTCAAGCTCAACGACCACAACTCCGGGCTGCGGGTCGGCCGCCGCGAGGTCTACGACGTGGTGCCGCTGTACGGCGAGCTGCACCGCTACGTCCCGGCGCTGGCGCACGCCAACGGCTTCCGGGTCACCGAGATCCCGGTCAACCACCGGCCGCGGCTGCACGGGGTGTCCAAGTACGGCCTGGAGCGGTACGCCCGCGGCGCCCTCGACCTGCTCACCGTGGTCTCGATCACCCGCTACGGCCGGCGTCCCTCGCACCTGCTCGGCGGCCTCGGCCTGATCTTCGGGGTGCTCGGCTCGCTGATCCTGACCTACCTGCTCGGGGTGTGGCTGTTCACCTCGCACGGCATCGGCACCCGGCCGCTGCTGCAGCTGGGCATCCTGCTGGAGATGCTGGCCGTCCAGCTGATCGGCATGGGCCTGCTGGCCGAGCTGATCATCCACCGCACCGATCGCAACCGCGACACCTCGGTGCCGATCAAGGCCCGCACCGGCATACCGCTGGGTACCGGGCCGGCCACGGTGACCGACACCGCGGTGCTGGCCGGCCCGCTCGGCGCGCCGGTGACCACCGCCCCGTCAGCCACCGCCACCTCGGTGCTCGAACCGAGCGATCCGGCGCTGGCCCATCCCCGGTCACGCTGAACCGCGGGACATGGACACCACGGTCACTGACAGCTCGTCCGGTAGCACCGCCGACCCCACGCCCACCCACTCCGCGGTGAGCCCCGCCACCCACGACCCGGCCGTGGCCGACCCGGCGACCCGGGGCGCAGCGGACCGTGGCACTGCCAGCCCGGCGCGACCCGGCTGGTGGGACGGGCTGGACCGGCGAGCCAGGCGGGTGCATCCGGCCTGGTACGCCGCCCTGCTGGCGCTGCTGCCGGCCCTGCTGATGGCCCGGCGGGTCAGCCACGCCACCCAGATGCAGTACCAGGACTACTGGACCGCGCTGGTGCGCATCACCAACCCGGACGGCAGCCTGCACCCACGCGGGCTGTTCAGCTACCAGAACGAGCACCCGTTCTTCACCCCGCAGGTGGTCTATTACCTCGACGCGAAACTGTTCCATGGCACCAACCACGAGCTGGGCTACTACTCGATCCTGATGGGGCTGGCCTCGCTGGCCATCCTGTGGCTGCTGTTGCCGCGCCGCTGGTCGCCGCTGGCCCGGGTGCTGTTCCTGCTGGCCGCCAGTGCCGTGCTGTTCTGCCCCACCGGCGCCTGGAACTACCTCAAGGGCATGAGCGGCACCGCCTGGCTCACCGCGAACGTCTTCGGCCTGCTGGGCGTGCTGTTCGCCCGGGACCGGCGGACGGTGCTGGCCACCGCCGCCGCCGCGATGGCGCTGCTGAGCTACGGCACCGGCTTCGCCGCTCCGCTGGCGGTGGTGGCGGTGGCGCTGCTGCAGCGCGACCGCTGGTGGCGCTGGGGACTGCCGCTCGGGCTGTTCTTCGGCGGCCTGGTGGTCTACAAGCTGACCTCCAACGGCGGCACCACCGGCAAGGGCGTCAGCCACGACCCGGGCCTGCTGTCGCAGACCTTCCTGACCAACCTGTCCACGCTGTGGGACCCGCAGGGCGGCACCTTCGGCCTGGTGGCCGGTGCCGCGGGACTGGCCGTCCTGGCGGTCGGCTTCGTGGCGTTCTGGACCCGGCGAACGGCCCTGACCGGAACGGCCGACGCAGCCGACCGGCTGACGCCGACCGGGCTGACCGGGCTGACAGCCTGGACGACCTGATCCCGTGGTGGGGGGTGGCGGTCTACGCCACCGTCGCCGCCGGGCTGATCTCGCTCGGACGCAGCGAGGTGTTCCTCGGCGACGGCGCGCAGGCCCGCTACGTCTCGCTGTCCGGGCTGTTCTGGATCGCGGTGGCCGTGGTGGGCATCCGCACCGCCCGGACGTCGCGCGAGCTGACCGTGGGGATTGTCGCGGTCGCCGCCGCCGTCCTGGTGTTCTGGGCCGGCAGCCCGCAGCTGTACGCGACCACCGCCGGTGAGACCCCGATCCAGAACGAGATGGCGGCCGGGGTGCGCTTCGGTGCCACCGACCCGTTCCAGACCCGGTTGCAGAACCCGGCCGCGGTGGTGTCCCGGCTCAAGGGCCTGGGCAGCTACCCGTTCACCAGCGACTACACCATCGGCTGCGGGTTGAAGCCGGACGCCACCATCGACGCCTCGAAGATCAAGACGTTGCCGGCCACCCTGTTCCCGAAGTCCGGATCGCTGGACCACGACCAGCTGTTCGGCGCCACCCGGCAGTTCGACGGCTGGATCGCCTGGGCCGGCCATTCGTTGCAGTGCGTGGCGGTGATCGACCCGGCCGGCAAGATCGTCGGCGGCGGCGCGGTGCACGTGGTGCGTACCGACGTCGCGGCGGCCTACCGGGGCCTGCCCAACGACACCGGCTTCGCCGCGGTCACCCCGGCCTCGCACACCGACGCGCGGCTGGTGCTGGGCTTCGCCGACGGCTACTACACCCTGCCGACCATCCCCACCCCCTAGCCCGGATGAGAGCCGCCCGGCAGCTGCCCAGGCAGCTTCCCCGTCCCGAGGGGGTTGCAGATCGCCGGGCGGGGACGACCTGTCGGTGATGGATGACGACGGGCCCGAGCTCGCCGAGCTCGTAGAGCGGTGGCAGACAGGCTATGGCGATGTCCGCAGCCTGTACGAGTCGCTGCGCGAGGGCATGCACCAGAACGCCCGCCGGGGCATCCAGCGGGTGCTGGCCAAGCCACCGGACGAGCACCGGGTGTCCGACGTCGTCTTCACCGCCTTCCTGGAGTTGCTGCGGGGTGACCCGGCGGCGATGACCTCGCCGGTGGGGCTGGCCAGGACCATCGCCTACCGGCGCGGCATCGACGAGGGCCGGCGGATCCTGCGGGAGCGCCAGCGGCTGTCCAGCCTGGACGCGCTGGACCTCGCCGGCAGCCTGCCGGACCGGCGCGAGATCCTGGCCGCCGCCGAGGAGGAGGCGCTGCACCAGCTGGTGGCCAGCTGCCTGGAGGCGCTCACCACCGACCAGCGCGCGGTGGTCCGGGCGACGGTGATGGGCGGCCAGACGCTGTCGGACTGGGCGCTGACGGCGGGCACCTCGCACCAGGCGGTGAGCCGGCAACGGGCCCGGGCGCTGGAGGCGCTGCGGCGCTGCGTGCGCCGTCAGCGGGCCGCCGCGAAGCCGGTCGGCACAGCGGCCGGAAAGGAGACATCCCGTGGTCGACGCGGCTGACTTCGACGACGTGGCCAGCGACCTGGTCGACGGTTACCTGGCGTTCCTGCGGGGCCGGGGCCCGGAGCCCGACCTCGCCTCGCTCTCGGCCGACCAGCGCCGCCGGATCACCGAGCAGTTCGCGATCGTCTCGGCGCTGGCCGACCGGGCGCCGGCGCTGCCGCCGCTGGAGCAGGACCCGGTGGCGATCCGGCTGGGGCTGGCCGGGTCCGCGGCCGGCTACCCGGCGGACGGTTCGTCTCCCGTGGAGGCGGCACTGCGCCAGCTGGAGCTGCGCTTCGACGGCCAGGTGGCCGTGGACTACGCGCCGGCCTGGCAGCACTGGCAGTCCGCGCAGATGTCGGCGGTTGCCCAGGCCAGCGCCCTGGGCAACACCGTGGCGGTGTTCACCGCACCCGACGGCCTGCCTGCCGGCGAGCCGGCCGGGGTGGCGTTCTTCCTGCGCTACTACCCCGACATCTCGGCGGTCAGCCTGAGCTCCCCCGACGCAGCAGAGGCGGTGCTGCTGACCGCGGCGGACGTGCACCCGGCCGTCGACCCGGTCCGGGGCTGGCTGGAGCCGGGCGCGGGAGTCCCGACCGCCCCGCTGGAGGTCAGCCTCGGCCGCTACTTCGAGGCCCGGCTGCCGCGCTGGGAGCGGGTGGTCGCCCTCGGCGAGCTGATCGACCTCGGCGACGTGAGCGCCGATGCCACCGCGGTCGCCACCGACACGCTGGCCCAGGCGCGCCGGATGCGACCCCGGCTGCCGCACCGCCGGGCGGCCGTCGCCTCGCTGAAGGCGCTGGAGCCGGCCGAGCTCGCCGGCCTGGTGGTCGACGTCCAGGCCGGCCGGCTCAGCGGGGACGCCCTGCTGTCGCGGCTGTCGGCCCTGTCCGAATCGCTCGCGTCGTGATCGGCCGGATCCGCCTGCGGCACTGGCGGGCGTATGAGGACCTGGACCTGCGGCTGACCCGTCCGGTGACGTTCTTCGTCGCCCCCAACGGGGTGGGCAAGACCTCGCTGGTGGAGGCGGTCCGCTGGTGCCTGCTCGGGTTGCCCGACCGCCGGGCGGCGGTCCGCGCGATCCGTGGCGGACACGAGACGGCGACGGTCGAACTCGACCTGGAATTACCCGGCCATCCGGACGTGCGGGTGCAGCGGTCGTTGCGGCGCTCGGGCGCGAGCAGCTTCACCGCGAGCGTCGCCGGGGAGTCCCTGGACGAGAGCGGCTTCGCCGCATTGCTGGCCGAGGCCTGGTCGGCCGAGGCCGGCGTGCTGGATGCGATCGTGTTCGGCCGGGAACCGGGCGGACGGAGCACCGGCTTCCCGATCCGGGACCACCTCGCCCAGGTCTTCGGGGTGCAGACGCTGCTCAGCGCGGCAGCCGAGCTGGGTGAGCGCCGCAAACAGCTGGCCTCCCGGATCCTGTCGCTGCGCGCCGATGCCGAGACCGGCGACGGGGCGGTGGCCGCGACCAGCCAGGAGATCGCCGGCCTGGAGCGGCAACTGGCCGCGCTCTCCCTGCAACGGGACGAGCTGGCGACCGAGGTCGCGGCGGGAGAACCGGCGGCCCGGCTGGCCGCCCGCTGGGAGCAGTACCGGGCCGAGGCGGCCGAGTTCGACAGCAAGGCGACCGCGCTGGCCGCCCAGATGGCCGACCTGGTGCAGGTGGGCGAGCGTGACCTGCTCGGCGCGCTCGACGAGACCCAGCAGCAGACCACGGCGGCGCTCGACGAGGCGATGACCGCCGGCTCGGCGGCCGAGGTGGCCGCCGCCCGGTCCGCCTCGGCCACCGAACTGCTGGCGGCGGCGACCGGCCAGTGCCCGACCTGCCTGCGCCCGCTGTCCGAGCACGAACGCCAGACCGCGCTCGCCGCGCACGGCCGGGTCGGTGAGGACTCCGGCACCGAGCAGTCCCAGCACCGGGACGAGGCCCGCCGGTTGCGCGCCCGGCTCACCGCGATCTCCCGGTTCACCGCCGCCCTGAACCGGCTGCGCCCGCCCACCGAGCCGGACCAGGCCGACCCGGGACCGGCGGCCACCGAGGCGCTGGCTGCCGCCCGGCGGCGCGGGGTGGAGCTCGCCGAGGCGCACGGCGCGTTGACCGCGCGGCTGCGCGCCACCCGGCAGCGGCTGGCCGAGCTCGACACCGTCGCCGCCGACCAGGTCGCGCTGGTCACGGCCACCCGCGAGGACCTGGTGCTGGAGGTGGCCCAGAACAGCATGGCGGAGCTGGCCGACCGCTACCTGACCCAGCGGATCAACCCCCTCGCGACCGAGATCGCGCACCGCTGGAAGCTGCTGTTCGGTTCCGAGGGGCTGCGGTTCGACCCGTCCGGCGAGCTGACTTTCAGCCAGGGCGGCCTCGAGCTGGAACTGGAGGACCTCAGCGGCGCCGAGCGGTCCGTCGCGGTGCTGGTGACCCGGTTGCTGCTGGCCACCTCGGCGACCCGGGCGTCCACGATCTGGTTCGACGAGCCGTTGGAGCACCTGGACCCGGCCCGGCGCGCGGCGGTCGCCCAGACCCTGGTGCGGGCCGCCCAGGCCGGCGCGATCGGCCAGATCCTGGTCACCACCTACGAGGAGGGCATCGCCCGGCGGTTGCAGGCGACCGCGCCGGACATCGTGTCTCTCACCTACGCGCGTACCACAGACCAGTGACAAATTAACTCAGACACGCCGGTTGCAGAACGGTTGATGCGTTCGACCTTGGGGTGAGGGCCCGGAACGGGCACCACCTGGAGGACTGACCATGACGCATTCGATCTTCGGCGCCGGCGCGCAGGCCGACCTGGCGGCCGAGCGCACCGTCTCCCGCCCGCAGGCCGGCTTCGGCTTCGACGTCGACGGCACCAGCTACGAGTACGACCAGCCCACCATCTCCGGCGGCCAGATCATGTTCGAGGCCGGCCTGTACCCGCAGCAGGGCCTGATCCAGATCCTCAACGACGGTTCCCGGGTGACGGTCACCGCCGCCGACACCGTCAACCTGGTCACCGGTGCCCAGTTCAAGCGACGTCCGCGGTTCAAGCGTGGCTGAGCCGGTTCCCGTGCCGGCGGAGCTGGCCGAACGCCTGGCGCAGGAGGAACCCCTGCTGCGCCAGGCGTTCCCGGCCGCGACGATCGACACCGAGGGCCTGACCGTCACGCTGGCCGGCCACCGGCTGCCGCCCGGCTGGTCGCGGCAGCGCACCGAGGTGCTGGTGGCGATCCCGGTCAGCTACCCGGCCGGCCAGCCGGACAACGTCTGCGTCCGGCCGGACCTGACCCTGACCAGCGGTGCGGCTCCCGGCAACTGCCAGGGCATCCAGACCCACGCCGGCCGGCCCTGGCTGCAGCTGTCCTACCACCTCCATCCCGCCGACTGGCGGCCCCGGGCCGACCCGGCGGCGGGCAGCACCCTGGCCGACTACCTGGCCGGGGCACTCACCCGACTCGACGAAGCGAGCTGAGCTAGCCGTGAGCACCCTGAAGTTCACCGACCCCGAGCACTGGAACCGCATCGAGCGGCATCTGCGGGGTGGCGGCGAGCGGTTCGCCTTCGCCTACACCCGCACCATCTCCAACACCGCCGCCGGCCCGGTGCTGGAGGCGGTCAAGAGCGTGCTGATCGACGACACCGACACCCGCCGCGACGTCGACGGCTGGGTGCTGCGCGACCAGGCCCTGGACCACGTGCACAACTACGCCCTGGTCACCGGGTACGGCATCGTCGAGTTCCACAACCACCCGCACGGCCCGGCCGGCTTCTCCGCCGTCGACGAGGACGCCCTGGCCCCCACCGTTGCCTACAGCCTGGACCTGCTCGGCGGCATCCCGTACGCGGCGGCCGTCTGGGCCGACGGCGCGGTGCACGCCGAGTGGTGGCGGCGCAACGAGCGCGGCCGGGTCGAGCGTGGCCGGTTCGACACCGTCACCGTGTACGGCGACCAGTTGCGGGTGCTCAACGCCGCGCCGGTCGCCGAGGAGCGGCTGGTCCGGCAGGTGCCGCTGCTGGGCAGCCGGGCGCAGGCCGCGCTGGCCGCCCTGCGGGTCGCGGTGGTGGGGGTCGGCGGCACCGGCTCGCAACTGGCCCAGGGGTTGGCCTACCTGGGCGTGCGCAACGTGCTGCTGATGGACGACGACGTGGTCGAGATCTCGAACCTCAACCGGATGGTGACCGCCGGCTACGCAGACGTCGGGCGGCCCAAGGCCGAGGTGACCCGCAAGCGGATGCGCACCGTCGACCCGCTGGGTGCGGTGGTCACGGCCGGCGCGCTGACCGTGGCCGGCGAGCACCCGGAGCTCGACGACATCGACCTGATCATCGGCTGCGTCGACAACGACGGCCCGCGCAACCGGCTCAACCAGATCGCGGTGCTGACCCGGACGCCCTACCTCGACCTCGCCACCGGCGTGGACGACTCCGCCGAGCCGTTCGCGCTCGGCGGCCGGGTGGTGCTCACCGTGCCCCACGGGCCGTGCCTGACCTGCCTGGGCGAGCTGGACGCCGCCGAGATCGCCCGGTGGTCCAAGCCCGCCGCCCAGCGGGACCTGGACCGGCTGCACGGCTACGGCACCGGCACCGCGAACCCGGCGGTGGTCTTCCTGAACGGGTTGACCGTCAACGCCGCGCTGACCGAGCTGGCGGCGTGGCTGTCCGGGGTGCGCCGCCCGGCCCAGTGGCTGGACGTCGACGTGCTGGGTGACCCGTCCCGGCCGGGTACCCGGCTCGACCCGCGGGAGGTGGTCGGGCCGGATCCCGGCTGCATAACCTGCGCCGGTGGCAACCGGTGGCGGACGACCCTGCAGCCGCGGATCCAGGCCGCGGTGAACGCCTAGTGTCCCGCCGGGTGATCGAGGGCAGGTGGCTCTGGTCGAGCCGCCGTCCCGCCAACTATTATCGAACGTATGTTCGACCACCTTCCCCAGCAGCCCCATCGAGGTCCCTCATGCAGAGCTCTCCCCTTCCCGCCTACGGCGCGGTCCGGTACTGCCCGGCCGGCCACTGGCAGCCGCGTCCCGGCCTGCACCCGCTCGGCAACGCCACCCCGCTGGCCGCCTACCGGGTCCGCAGCGGCACCCGCAAGCTGGAGCTGAACGGCCAGTTCACCGAGTGGCCGGCCGACCAGCTGTTCGTCCGCCGGTGCACCAAGGTGGTGCGGGTCGAGGACCCGAACACCGGGCGCGCGGTGTCCATCCTGTGCGGCCAGGAATGGGTCGAGTCGACGCACGGCTCCACCCAGTACTGGGCGGTCAGCTGAGGTTCGTCCACAGGCTTGGTCGGCGGGCGCCGTCCGTCCACAGGCAGGCCTCGATCGGCTTCCCACCCGCAGCCGCTCGATAACCTGCCAGGACACGATGGTGGTTTCGCCGGTACCTGATGAAAGGTCCTGTCCCAGGTGGCCACCCAGCACCTGAGCGGGAGCCCGCGTTGCAGCCGATCCGAACGCCGAGCGAGGAACAGGTCCCCTCGCTCGGCGTCGTCGAGTCGGTACTGGAGCGCGAGGACGCTTCCTACCGCGACCGTGCCAACGGACTCGAGGCCAAGGCCGGCCTGATCCTGAGCGCCGCCGGCGTGATCGTCGCCCTGGTGGGCACAACTGTGAGCGTCACAGCGATCATCGGCCAGGCCCTGGCCATCGCGGCCGGCGCTGTCGCGGTCTGGGTACTACTGCCCCGGACAGACAAGGCGATCGCTTCGCAGGTCCTGCGCGACCGATACCTTGCCTCGGCTGCGGTACAGACCCGGATCGTGGTGCTGAACACCCGGGTCGTCGTGCATATGAAGAACGAAGCCCGCCTGGTGACCAAGGAGCGCCGGCTTCGGTCGGCCGCCGTATTACTGCTCGGTTCCGCCGTCACCATCCTGGTGAACGGTATTCTCAGAGCTGTCGGATGACTGGAGACTGATGTGACAACCGAGACGGACTCGATCGATACCGCTGCAGCACGTGACTGGACGCAGCTGACAGGGGAGCAGATCGAGGCGATGTTCCCGGCCGGACCCGGACCTCATCAAAAGCCCTGAGCACGATTTCCGCGGGCTGAGAGAGGTGCAGGCCATGGCCCGGGCGCGCCGGGACGAGCTGGACCGCAAGTACCCGGGACTGCGGGTCATTTAGCCGGTAGCGGCCGACCGATCCGGATGTCGGTCAGGCAGACGCCGGCCTGCCGGGCGTCCAGCCGCAGGGTCTGGATCACCGTTGCCCGGGTCATGAAGGTCAACTCGCCGGAGCCGGTCACCGGGAAGCTCCGGAACGACCCGGTCGCCTCCACGTAACGGCCGCCGTCGAAGACCGCGAACCGCAGCAGCGAGGGCTTGGCCACCCGGTAGCGCACCACCACGTTCCAGAAGCCCTTGTCCAGCACCGGCCGCACCGGTGCCACCAGCTGCTGCCGGTCGGTGGTGCAGGGCAGCGACACCCGGGCGCGGATGTCGAGCCGGGCCGGAACCAGGTGGCCGGCGTCGTCCACCAGGTACATCGGCCGGCGCAGGTCGTCGGTGGAGATCTCGTGGCCGCTGACCAGCCGGGCCAGGAACGGCGTGCTGCTGTAGCGGCCGTAGGTGGTCAGCGACACCCCGTTCGGGCCCATGGTGGTGTAGAGGCTCCACGGCCCGCGGGCGTCGGCCGCCTCGATGCCCCGGCGCAGGTTGGCCATGTAGTCCCGGCCGGGCGTGGTGCTCCAGCGCCGCGAGATCGGCACCGCCGAGGTGAGGAACACCGTCCAGGTGACCAGCAGCACCACCCCACCGACCAGCAGGTGCCGGTGGCTCATCCCCCGCCAGCTGCCGACCAGCCGCCCGCGCGGAGCGTGTGACGGGGGCGGGTCGGCGACGGGCACGGCCGGCCGCGCGGCATCGACGCCCGGGCGCAGCAGTGCCAGCGCGAGCGCCAGCACCGCCAGCGGCAGCATGTCGGAGATGTAGCGGAACTCGTTGCCGATCCGCGGCCCGTGCGCGGCCAGCCGGGCGGTCGCGATCGAGTACTGGGCGATGAGGAAGATCGGCAGCAGGATCAGCCAGCCGCGCAGCGACCGCCAGCCCAGCCGGCGCAGGCCGATCACCGCGATCAGGCCGAGCGCCACCTCGGTGACCACCAGCCACCACAGCGGGGTGCCGGCCGTGGACTCCGGCCCCAGCGGGTTGCTGTTGAGCGGGCCGCCGAACAGTCCCGGCACCAGCGAGTGGCTCCACGCGACCCACAGGTAGTGCACCACCTCGCTGCTGGTGTAGCCCGGCTGCTTGCGGACGAACGAGCCGGTCAGGTAGTACCAGAGGAACCCGATCGCCACCACGGTCAGCGACAGGTAACCCGGCAGCGCCTGCCGCAGCACCCGGACAACCTCTTTCGGTCGCAGGCTGGTGCACGCCGCGGCCAGCAGGAACAGCGCCCCGAACAGGCCGCCGAACAGGGTGCGCTCGTAGAACAGCAGGCCGGCCAGCATCCACACGCCGGCCAGCAGGCCCCACAGCAACCGGCGACCGCCGCGCACGCTGAGGTAGCAGCGGACCAGGGACGCGCAACTGAGGGCGCTGGCCAGCGAGCAGGCGGTCACCCCGGACCCGCCGGCCCACCACTGCCCGGTCGGCAGCCACAGCGCGGTGAAGCCCGCCATCGAGGTGAACACCAGGTGCAGCGGGCTCGGCGGGAAGAGGTTGCGCAGGATCCGGTAGACGGTGAAGGCGGTGAGCGCGATGCCGACCGCGACCAGGCCGGCGGCCACCTGGTAGTTCAGGCCGAACGCCCGGATCAGCAGCCAGTTGACGAACCGGTTGCCCGGCTGCGGGTGGCCGAAGACCGTCAGGTTCAGGTAGTCCGAGGACAGCGGGGACGCCTGCGCGATCTCGAGGTTCTGAAAGTCGTCCAGGAACCAGTAGCCGACACTCATGAACGCGTACAGCAGGCCGGCCTGCACGACGACCAGCACGACGGCCAGCCAGTCCAGCAGCCTGCGCGGGTTCAGCGGCGCCGCGGCCCGGCGCGGTTCTTCGGCTACGGCTGCCTGGCTCACCACGAAGGCCAGTATCGCATCGGAGGGCGTTATGGGCGGTCAGGGCGGCGTCCGGCGGGGCGGGACGGCGGTCGCGGGCCGACCGATAAACTGCGCAGCGCGGGCCGCCCCGCAGCTATTGGCAGTTCCGCCTGAACCCATGGCCGTCGCAGCTAGGAGAGACCGTGTCAGAGCCCAGCAGCCCGACCGGACCGGCGTCCGAAACCGAGCCCGACGCCTCGTCCGGTGCCACAGCGCTCGACGGGGCGGCGCTCGACGCGGCTGGGGACATGGAGCCGGCGGTGGAGGCGCCGACGGCGGTGGCCACCGACCACTACTCCAAGTCGGCCGACGCCGAGGTCTGGTGGCAGGCCCACTTCGAGCAGGCCGCCGGCCAGGTCATCGAGTTCTTCGCCGGCGACGGGATCAGCCTGGAGGGCAAGACGGTCGCCGACATCGGCTGCGGCGACGGCATCATCGACCTGGGCGTGGCGGTGCAGGCCAAGCCCGACCGGCTGGTCGGTTTCGACATCCTGATCCACGACGCCGAGGAGCTGCGCGAGCGGGCCGCGACCTACGCCGGCATCGAGAAGCTGCCGGACAACCTGTTCTTCTGCACCAGCGAGGCGACCCGGCTGCCGGCCGAGGACGACGAGTTCGACTACGTGATCAGCTGGTCGGCCTTCGAGCACATCGCCGACCCGGTGTCGATCCTGCGCGAGATCCGCCGGGTGCTCAAGCCGCACGGGGTGCTGTTCATCCAGCTGTGGCCGTTCTACCACTCCGCGCACGGCACCCACCTGGTCGACTGGTTCCCGGACGGCTTCGCGCAGTTCCGGCACAGCCAGGACGCGATCCTGCGCCGGATCCGGTCCTCCGGCGGTGACCAGCAGCTGGCCAGCGACATGATCGAGGCGTTCCTGACCCTGAACGAGATCACCGCCGACGGCCTGCAGGACGCGATGCGCCAGGCCGGGTTCCGGATCGTCAAGGTGGCGCTGTCGTCCGAGGCGGTGCACATCCCGCCGGAGGCCGCGCACCTGCCGCTGTCCCAGGTGGCGATCAGCGGCATCAAGCTGCTGGCCATCGCCGACGGCCCGCCGGCTTCGCAGCCAGAGGCGGCTGACGCCGAGGTATCCGCCGAGCAGCTGGCCAGCCAGCCCCGGCACGCCGCCCCCACCGAGCAGCCGGACACCGATGACGAGCCCGAAGCCGGCTCCCCCAGCTGACGCAGCGAATAACGCCGCACGATCCAGCCGGTGCCCGACCGGCGCTAGCATGGAGCTGCACCGTCGTCACAAGCCGAGGCGATGGTGTGCTTTCGACGCCCTTAGCGGGGCGGTCGTCGATCCCCCGACTGGTGGCTGAGGGCCGCAGCGGGCGTCCGTCGGCCCCGCCCTGTCGATCTCGCGGTGTTCGGTGGTGCCAGCGGCGCGTCTCAGAGCAGCCGCCCCGGGGCTCTCCCGGCGAGCATCCATCGTCTGACCGCGGGTAGGTGGGCGCATTTGGGGGCCCGGCCACCGAGCCGGGTTTGGAGGAGGAGTCTTGGCTCGACCAGGCCGGCGGCACACGGGCACTCGCCGTGCCGCTTCGCCGAAGCAGCGGCGCGACCGCGCTCCCGAGGACGTCATGTCGATGCTCGCCCGTGCGGTGCGTGAGGTGCAGGCGGCTGTCGAGGCTCGGCGCGTGACGCCCGCGGTGCGCACGAAGTTCCAGGTCGTCGCGCTGCTCGTGCGCGAGGAGCATGCCCGGGTCCAGGCGCGGCAGACCGGCAGCCAGGCCAGCCGGACCGAGCGGTTGAAGCGCCTGGACGGGATCGCGACGATCCTGGCGAAGACCGCCGTTCGTGACCCCAGGCTCCTCGCGCTGCTCGCCGAGGATGCCGTGGTCTCCGACGCGGCCAGGTTGCTCAAGCGGGACATGTTGCGGGCGGCGGGTATCGAACCGCCACCGGAGCAGGTCGCGCCGCCGGAGTCCCCGGCCGCCTCCGCCGGCACCGAGCGCCGGGTGGTGCCCCAGTCGGTCATCTCCCGGCAGTTGGCCAACCCGTTCCTCGCGCCCGACTTCTCCCCCGCCCGGCCGAGCACGGTCGGTTCGCGCCGGCTGGCCGGCTGGGAGCTACTCAACCCGCTCCTCCGCTCGTTCGAACGGGCCGAGGGTGGGGCCCCGGCCTGCATGGCGCTGCCGGCGCCGGCCCCGCTGCGGGTGCCGGGGAACCGGGAGCTGATGCCCCACCAGGCGCGGCTGGTCGCCGCTGCCGCGGCCGGCCACCGGACCTTCCTGCTCGCTGACGAGCCGGGCCTGGGCAAGACGGCTCAGGCGCTGCTCGCCGCGCAGGTGGCAAACGCCTACCCGCTGCTGGTGGTCGTGCCGAGTGTGGTGAAGACCAACTGGGTACGCGAGGCCGGCCTGTGGACACCGAACCGCGCGGCCACCGCGGTACACGGCAACGGTGACACGGTCGACGGCTTCGCCGACATCGTCGTGGTCAACTACGAGGTGCTCGACCGCCACATCGGGTGGTTCGGCGAGTTCGGGTTCCGTGGCATGGTGGTCGACGAGGCGCACTTCATCAAGAACAAGTCCTCCCAGCGCTCGCAGCACGTCTTGGAGCTCTCCAAGCGCATCCGGTCCCGCACCTCGCGCCCGTTGCTGATGGCCCTCACCGGCACCCCGCTGATCAACGACATCGAGGATTTCCTGGCCATCTGGCAGTTCCTCGGCTGGATCGACGAGACCGAGCCGCTCGCCGAGCTGATGGGCTCCCTCGAGAAGACCGGCCTGACCCCCGCGGACCCGGGGTTCTACGCAGCCGCCCGCCAGTGCGTGATCGATCTCGGCATCGTCCGTCGCCGCAAGGTCGACGTCGCTGCCGACATCCCCGCCCGGCGCACCGCCGACCTGCCCGTCGAGCTCGACGAGAAGGCCGGCCGGTCGATCCGGGCGGCAGAGCGCGAGCTCGCCCGCCGGCTGGTGTCGCGGTACCAGACCGCACTGGCGAACCGACGGTCCGGTGGCGCGGTGGCGGCAGCGGCATCGACCACGACCTGGTGCGCAAGGTGGCCAGCTGGGAGCAGAAGGACGCGAGCACGACGGGGACCGGCGAGAACGTGTTCAGCATGATGCGACGCATCGGCCAGGCGAAGGCCGGCCTCGCCGCCGACTACGCGGCGCAGCTCGCGCGGAGCGCAGGCAAGGTGGTCTTCTTCGCCAAGCACGTCGACGTCATGGATGCCGCGGAGGAGGTCTTCGCCAGGCAGGGGATCCGCTTCTCCTCGATCCGGGGCGACCAGACGCCGGTGTCGCGGCAGAAGAACATCGACGCGTTCGTCAACGATCCCGAGGTTGCCGTAGCGGTCTGCTCCCTGACGGCGGCCGGGGTGGGCCTCAACCTGCAGGTCGCCTCCAACATCGTGCTGGCCGAGCTGTCCTGGACCGACGCGGAACAGACGCAGGCCATCGACCGCAGCCACCGGATCGGCCAGACCGAACCCGTCACCGCATGGCGCATCATCGCCGCGCAGACCATCGACAGCAGGATCGCTGCCCTGATCGACAGCAAGGCGGGGCTGGCCGCCAGGGCGCTGGACGGCTCGGACGAGGAGGTCTGGTCCTCGGCCGACGTGCAGCACGAGGCGCTGGTCGCGCTGTTGACGGATGCGTTGTCCGCGTCGTCGTAGGGGGCGAACGGACTCACCGCGGCGGTGCAGGCCACGCCGGCGGCAAACGTGGCGGTAGCGCCACCCGCAACCGTCGGAGTAGAACTCGGACCATGTCCCAGACGATGACCGTGACCGCCGCCAAGGCCCGGCTTTCCGAGCTGGTGGCGTTGGTCGAGCAAACGCAGGAGCACATCGACATCACCCGCAACGGCAAGCCGGCAGCAGTCTTGGTGTCGCACGCCGAACTCGAAGCCCTGCGAGAGACCATCGCGATCTTGTCCGACGCAGCCCTGGTCGCCGACATCCGGGAGGCCGAGCCGGACATCGCGGCCGGCAACACGGTGGACGCCGAGAGCCTCCGCGAGTCGATGCAGGCGCGGCGCTGCACCTCCGCGTGAGCGCGAGTTGGACGGTCGAACTTTGCGGGCCAGCTCGCCGAGCACTACAACGCGATCTTCCCGAGACCGTCGCATGGGCGGCCTACACCTTCATCACTGAACGGCTGCCGACGAATCCGTACCGACTGGGTGGCGAGCTTTCCGCCCCGTACGAGGGCTGCCGATCCGCCCACTTGGGCACCTACCGGGTGGTCTACCGAATTGACGAGGCACACCAGACGATCTTCGTCCTCGCCGTGCGGCTTCGCGGTGACGTCTACGGGGCGCGATAGCGACAAGGGAGCCATCTTCGACCAGAGAGCGGCGACTGCGACAACTGATATCGGAATTACAACATTTATGCATATCTTGGAGAGTCTTCGACAACGGAACTAAACGAAAGATTTACAAGGGCAGATGCGACGCTCTCAGCGTAGCTTTCTGTCCGTGAAGACTACCGATGGTAAAGCCCGGCGAACGGCGACAGCTTCCGCCTGGAACTCGTCACCGTAACCTACGTTGCCTGCCCCTGCGTTCGACTACATCAACCCTGACTCCACCGGTAAGGGCTGTTCGACAAACCGGTCCGCGTCCGCACAGCCCAACCTTCACCGCGCTCTGCGTGCCGGCGGACCGGAACTAGACCGTTAGGCCGAGAAACTGTCGGCAAGAAGTCCTAATGTTGCGGCATGCTCGTTGGGAGATGGACCCGGTGACCACGCCGAAGAGTCAAACCAGTCTTGGCGCGCCTCGAGACACGCCGTATGGCTTCATCGTCCCAGCCGTGTCGGATGCGTCGTTCCCTGCCCGGGTCGCTGCACTCCTCCGTTCGCGACCGCTGTCGGAGGCCGCGTTCAACGCCGATCGGCAGGGCTGGCCCGAGCACGTGTACGACATTCCGTCGTTCGCGTTGGCTGCTATCGACACGGTCATCGCTAGCCAGGGATTCGAAGAAGAATCCACCTACGAGCAGGTCATAACCGCCTTGGTGGCTCTCGCCAGTCGAGCCGCGCCCGAACGCCCGTCGGCTGAACATCACAAGGTCGCCGCGTACACGGTGGATAGTCTGCTCAACCGGGCGAACCGGGAAATGGAGTTTGCGTACCGAATTAGCGACTACACCCTCGACGCAGGCGGCCATCGCAGCGGGAGGTCGTTTTCGGTTGCTACTGGAACGCGAGGACGCGGCGCGAGGATCGTTGCTGAACGCCACGCGTGACGCCGTCGTTGCACTGATCGGCGGGCTGGAGTTCGACGTTGAGGACGAGCAGGTCGCCAACGAGATTCTGCTGGAACGGCAACTCGCGAGCGTTCGATGCAGCCAGAGGGCTCGGTGCGTGCCCGGCTGTTGTCGGTTCGCCTGGCTGACGACTTGGACAGGTTGATTCGCGAAACGCGTCGTGATGTCGGACCGTTCTCGTTGAATGGGCCACGACGGTGCCACAGCGTCTCGATGAGTCGCGTAACCACATCGAGTCACGGTTGGAGTCGGAGCACCGGCTGCGGTCGAAGGTGTCGGAGTCGTTGGAGGCTGGGGATTCCGACGTTGCGGATCGGCGGCGCGTATGAGCCGCGATCCTGGGTGAGTGTCAGCGCCGGCATGAGGCGTTGCAGCGCAGTGTCATCGGTGTCCGCGAGAGTGTTTCTCGATGAGCAGAACCGGCAGGCGTTTCGACCTCCGCCACTGGGATACCTGCCCGACCTGCCTAGCGAGGTGCTGCATCCGCTGCTGATGGCTGGCTCCGATGATGCCTTAGCGATGACATTGCGGTGGATCACGGATGTGTCCGGACCGGTCGCACCCAGGCTGCCGCGTTTGCACAGGGTGACCACCGAACTGCTCACCGTTCGCGATGTCGAGGAAGCGGACACAGAACCCGACGACGAGGAAGCACTCGACCCGCCGGAACTGCCGCTCATCGCCCTAGCGGTCGCAGCGGCTGCGCGGGCTGTGCAGACGGTGGACCTTCCTGCTCGCCTGTCGACGGTGATCGTTGAGTGCCTCAACCAAGGCGCGGCTGAAGACGGCACCGACCCGTTCACCGTCGCCGAAGTTGTAGCCCTGGCTGCACTGTGGTGCTACGCACCCGAGGACGCAGAACCTCACGATGCGGCACGCCAAGACCTGGCATCAGCGGTGCTGGGTGTCCGTGCGGCCGTGGACAGCGATGGCCGCCAACTGGAATTGCCGCGGTGGACCGGTGACAACCTGATCCTTGAACCGTTCGCGGATGTTCTCGAAACCGCGGACCCTGCGGGCGACACGCGCTGTGCCTGCCCATCTGCGGCACTTTGCGGAACATGTCAACCGTCAGGGTCAGGAGGCGCAGGATGGCCTACAGCCGACGAGCAGGTCGACATCGGCACTCTCATCGGTTTTGCGGTCCAGCCGACGGTTCGTGCTGGTAACAAGCCGGAGTTTCCGGTTCTCGGCCGGTACCGCAGCGAGGTCGAGTTCAAGGATGCGGCCGACGCCGTACTGCATGGCCTGCAGGCTGAGGTGTTGTCGGACTCCAACCATGGACTCATCCTCGGGGTTCTCCCAGACTCACCATTTGCGTTCAGGTACAGCGACCTGCCGTTCACTAGCAAACGGGAATACCGGCTTGTCGCTGGGCTGGTGCTCACCGCGGGTCCGCATTCGCGGTCCCCCAGCCCCGCGGGGCTCGACGCCGAGCGGGTCCGGCATGTAAATGCCTCGAGTTCGAGCAATGGCTACGCGAAACGTGTAGAGCGTGCGGCACCACGACGCGTTGGGTGAAGCTATCCCAGACGCCGGGCTGGATGAGGCGTCGCGCCACCGCGTCGCCTTGCCTGCGGCCATGCGGGGCAACCGGCGGCAGCGGACGGCTCACGAACGGATGCACACTTTACTGGGTACGGACCTGCCTTGCCTGACTCGCCGACCAAGGGATGGCTCGCGAAGACAGTGCGACCAGCACCCCGAACTCTGCAACGTGGACGCTGACCGAACGGTTCCGGGCTCATGTCCGCGACATGGCCGCCAACACCGCCTACGAAACGCTGGCCGATCTGTCGCGTTCCGTACTCCGCACATCGGCGTACGACGCTCCGCCCAGCGAATCGGTTGATGAAGAACCTGACGACTCTGCTCAGGAGCAGTCCGGCATGACCTTTCATCTCGCCCAGTTCCGACTCAAGTCTGTCGGGAACGTTCCGCACGGTTCAGTGACCTGACCCTGGACATGACCGCCCCGAGCGGTGACGGGCTGCTGGCCCCGTCGGATTCGGTGACGTGGCTTCGGAACGGCGGAGGGAAGTCGTCGTTATTGTCGCTGTTCTACGCACTGCTACTGCCGCGCGTATACGACTTCATGGGACGGGAAGCGAAACGCGCGCTCACCGACTACGTCGACTCCGGCGACACCTCGCACACCGTGACCGTGTGGCACCCAGTGAACGGCGACCGGGACCTGCACGGCACGCCGACCGGCGCGCTGGTTGTCGGAGCCGTGTACGAATGGGCTGACCTGCGTCGGCCCGCCGACAGCGACAATGCCCGGGACAGGTTCAACGCCTCCTACTACGCGTTCTACTGCGTGCCCGGCGTGTTGGACGCCGACAGCATTCCGTTCGCCGACCTGAACGGACAACCGCATCGCCGGATCACGTTCCTAAGTGAGCTGCGCTCGATGGCTCACCGCAGCGGCGGCGAAGCCGAACTAGCGCTCACCGAACGGCAGTTCGAGTGGGCCGCCACCTTGAACGCGCGGGGAATCGACCCGGACCTGTTTCGCACGCAGAAGACGATGAACCATGTCGAAGGCGGCGTGGAGGTGCCGGTTCGCGTCCGCGCGAGAGTTCGTGAACTTCCTGCTCGACCTCACAGTCGCCCCGGACGAAGCTGGGACGGTCGCTGAACGGCTCTCGGCAATCGCGACGCTGGTCGCGTCGAAACCGGCCAAGCAAACTGAGCAACAGTTCTGCCTGGCCGCCGCCGACGTCCTGACGACGATCCATGACCGGGCGGTCGACGTCGGCATCGCTCAGGACGAGCTTGCCGCCGCCTCGGCTCATGCCATGGACCTGGCAGGGCAATTCGATGCGACACTCCGAGCGGTCAACGCTGAACTGTGTGTGCTGGAAAGCCGGTTGGCGACGTGGACCGAAGAACGGGAAACGAACGCCACCGACCGGTCCATTGCCAGCGACAACGCCTTCCTCTATACACTGCGAACCGCAACGTTGCGTATCGAGGAAGCGAAGCACCACGTCGGAACCACCGAGAAGGAAGCACGTAACGCGCAGCAGCACGCTCAGGCGTGGGCCGCGACCGATGGGCTTGCGGAGTTGTCGGAGTTGCGGGACGCGCTGACGCAGGCGCAGCACTCGCCGCGGCTGAGAACGAAGACATCGCCCCGCTGCGCCGCACCCACGATCAGCACGCCGCCACACTCCTGACCCGGTTGGCCGCGACCGCCGAAACCGAACGCGTCACAGCCAAACAAGAACGAGAGATCGCGAAGACCCTGACCGGTGAGGCGCACCTGCTACGCGAGTACGGAAATAGGCAGCGCGACCTAGGACGAGTGGCCGACCAGCGGGCTACGGAGGCCCGCTCGAAGCTGGACGCTCTCGACGCCGACATCAAGCGCGCGGTAACCGACAAGATGTTGCCCGACGGGGAGTCTCCGGGAGCGCATCAGGTGACACTGCTTGCCGAAGCCGCCACCGTCGACACAGAGTTGGTGGAGGTTCGTGCTCGCCGCGCCGCGCGGCCGGCACGCCGGAAAGAGCTGACCGGTGAAGCCAGCGACATCAGCTCCGAAATCGTCCGCGTAGACGGCGAACGCGGACGAGTAATGAGCACGATCGACGCGTTCACCGGCCGCGCCGAGAACCTCGCCAGGGAGTCCCGGCTGCGGGAACTGGCCGAAGCCACCGATGAATCACCGTTGGACCCGTGGAGTGAAGGAGACCAGCTCATCCACGCCCTGCACGCCCACATCGAACGAGCCGATGCCGACCTTATTCGAGGCCGGGCACACCACTTTCGCTGACGAGAGACCTCGTGCACGAGCAGGAGACGACCGGGGTGCTGCCGTCCAGTAGTGACGCCATCGCAGTCGCGACACTGCTGTCAAACGCGGGCATTACCGCCGACACCGGCTGGCACCATCTGAGGTTGAACTACCCCGACCAGAGCCGGGCGCTGCTGGACTCCGCCGACCTCGCGCGGCTGGGTTGCGGCGTGTCGTCGCAACCGACAACCTCGATGCCGCCCGAACCGTCCTGCTCGCCGCAGACATACACACCCGTTCCCTGGTCGGCCTCTACACCGCCTCATCCGCCCTCCATCTCACCGCCGCAACCCCACATCCCAGTGAGGATCCTGCCTTGTGGACGGGCTTGCATCCGGGCATGGTGGACGAGGCCATCGCCGACGAGACCGTTGTCCGCGTCAAAGACGAACTACATGCCTACGCCCAGGTTGCCGCCGCGCTGGAAGCCCAACGCAACACCGACCGGTCCTTGCTCGCTCTGCTCACCCAGTTCCTCATCGACTGCCCCGACGGCCACCTGGCACAGCTGCGCGATGAAGTGATCGGACAAGACACAACACTGGATCGGCTCGCCAACCGCAAGGTCATCGTCGAGGGACACTTAACTCAGCTTGACGAGGATGACGCTGCAGACAGCGAAGCCGAGCATAAACTCACGAGTCGCCACGGTGAGATTGGGCGGGCGCTTGACCGGATTGCCGACCTCGCCGTTCGCGCTGAGCAGGCACCGGAATGGCGTCAGCATCTGAGCACCGCCGCGCAGGACGCTGCCACCGCCTACCGCACCGCAGGCCAGGCCCATGGCGACGCCCAAGCCAAGGACGCTGACGCTGCAGCAGCGCACAACCGCGCGCAAGCCGCTGACCTGCGCGCGGAGGCTCTAGTCGCCGAAGCAGCGAGGGTGCAGTACCTCGACGCCGACTACGCGCCGCCGAGCGAACCGGACCCTGGCCAGTCCACGTCGCTGGATATCCAACGCCAACGCCAACGCGATGCGCTGCGCGCCTACGAGGTGCGGACCGCGTCATCGGTGTTGGCCGAGCGGGTACGCACGCTGTCCGAACGCGTCAGCAACGTTCAAGAGCAGGTGAACCGGCTCGACGCAGAGGTCCGCGTATGCGCCGAAGACCTACTGGCGAGCCCGGAAGGTCAGGACACGCAACGCCGCGCGGTGGCGATTAGCTCCGCTCAGCAGGCCGTCACCGACGCCGCGTCCAGGCAGGGTGAGGCGCGCGCCGCGCTAGCCTCCGCGCAACAACGCCACGAAGAAGTCCGAGCCCGCCGTCGCGAGGTGCCACGCCGCAACGAGGTGCCGGTGGAACCGACGACGGTCGCCGACGCTGACGCTCTGCTTGCCGAGTGGGAGAAACGCAACGACGCTGCACAGGCTCGCCGTCTCGAGATCGATCAGGCGATTGGCGTCTTCAACACATCGAAGCAGACCTGTGAGAACCACGTCCAGGTATTCACCGTCTTGCGGAACAACCTCAACCTGCCGGACGGGACCGAGCCGCCGCAGCACGCTGCGCCTTACCCGCACTCCGCCGAGCAGGCGCAATCGGAGCGGGATGCGGTCGCATCGTGGATTAGCAAAGCCAACTTTCGGGCGGGCGAGGCGCGAGACAGGCTCAAGGACGCTATCGGTCGAGCCCGCTCGATCGGCTCCCGGTACCCAACGGTGACCACCACCGCGAAGGACCGCCTTCTTCATGACGGCGAGGACATCCTCGCCCGCAACGCCGCTCCCCTGGCTGAGAACTTGCGGCTGCGAGCAACCACCATCACGGACGAACTCGCGGGAATCAGCCGCGACCAGGACATCGTCGCCACCAGCCTGGTGAACCTGGTGAAGACCACGTTCGACATCCTCCATAAGGCCGAGCGGTACTCGCTGCTGCCCTCCAGTTTGGGGGCGTGGGCGGGCCAGAAGATGCTGCGGATCAACTTCACCGTGCCGCCCAGCGATGCGGACATGCGCACCTACGTCAACCGAGTTATCGACCGGCGCGTCAACGAGGGAGTGAAACCCGAGGGGATGCCGCTGCTTAAAGACGCCGTCCACGAGGTGGTCGGGCCGCGCGGATTCATCGTGAAGGTCCTCAAACCGTCCGAGGACGCGTCCGGCACCCGGGAGGACATCACCCGCCTGTCCAAGTGGTCCGGCGGTGAGAAGCTGACGGTGTGTGTCGCCTTGTACTGCACCATCGCTGCGCTGCGTGCGGCGAACTCGGGCCGCAAGGACCGAGCCGGAGGGGTTCTTCTGTTGGACAACCCCATCGGCCGAGCGTCGCACGGGTCGTTGGTGAAGTTACAGCGCGCTGTGGCAGCCCACCACAAAGTGCAGCTCATTTACACGACCGGCGTCAAAGACCCGGACGCGGTATCCCGTTTCCCTAACGTCATCCGCCTCGACAACCGGACCGGCAGGGGCAGCCGAAGCCGCCACTACATCGTGCAAGCGCAAGCCGACACGGACCCGAACACTGGCCATGTTGACGGCATTCGGGTCGCCCATACCGACAGTGCGAAGCATCTTCATGTCGTCCCCACCGCGGAGGGCTCGGTATGAGTCACGGACGAATTGACCTTACTCAGCAGCTGTCGGCCTTCATTAGCTCATACCCTCACAAGCGCGTCCCGCAGACCGCGCTACGCGAACACGCCATCGAGAACGACCCGACGTTCGTATCCGACCCGTCGGCGCGTCAGCGTCTGCACAGCACCCTGATCGAGTTGCAGGACCGGCTTGAAATCTCGTGGCCGAAGAGCCGAGCCGGGTTCGACACGCGTGCGATACCGGAGCTGCCGCGCTGGGTCGTTCGGATAGCCGCCAACCGAGTACCCGACCGTCCGCCGACGTGTCCGCGTGTCTGGCCCTCAGCGCTTGAATCAGCCGCACGAATAGCCACACGCGCTGACGAGCGCGACCTGCTCACAGCTATCGCTTCCTGGATGTCTACAAATCCGACGCCTGTTGTCGCTCCCCTTCAGGAACGCTCATTGGAAATCATGGGCGACGAAAAGCGGTTCGACAAGCTGCGCAGCACACGCTTGTTCGCTACCGGCGCACTGACCTTTGAGATGCTCGCTTGCGCCCCGGCGCTGCTGCCGTTCGCCTCGACCCACGTCAGAGGAACCGGACCAACTCGGCTGCTGGTCGCAGAAAACAGTGCCACCTACCAGTCACTGACCCAGGCGCTACTCGCGCTGCCGGAACGCAACCGACCCGACACGCACGTGGCGTGGGGCGCCGGTCGGCAGTTCCCCATCGCAGCCGAGCACGTGCTCATGCTCGAACCGACACCGAACAGCTACCTCTACTTTGGCGATCTCGATCTGGCAGGACTCCAAATCGCCTGCGACGCCGACACAACGATCGTCCGCGTTACCGGCAAGCGTCTACTGCCCGCAGCCTCCCTGTACGAGGCTGTGCTGCGTTACGGCACCACGCGCCCAGACCCGTCGAACAAGGCGGCCACCATTCCCGAGCTGACGCGTCTGCTCGGGTGGCTACCTGCACACTTGCGAATTGACGCCGAGATCCTCATTCAGAGCCGCAACCGGATCCCGCAGGAGACTGTCGGCCTGGCAGTCCTGCTGCAACACCCTGAGCTTTGCACTGCATGACTGGCAAGCCCAGCGGATCTAGAAGCGGCGGTGGACCTCGTCGATGGCACGGCGGGCAAACGCCTGCCGGGCCGAGTTCGGCGGCACCAGCTTGGTGCGCAGGTCCGGGCGTGCCAGGAACCAGTCCACCGCGAAGTCCATCCCCCGCTTGAGCGGTGACCCCGACCCGCCACCGATACCGACATCGGACAGGTGGGCGTACCCCTGCTCGCCGCGGATCGCCACCACCCGGCTGGCCGGCCGGCTGGTCACCTCGTCGAACACCTCGACAACCTCACCGGCCACCCGCGCCCAGCTGAACTCGGTGCCCTTGGCCAGGATCGAGTCGACCACCTTCTGCCCCGCCGCCGGATCGTCCAGCAAACCCTTGGCAACAGAAGCCGCGGCCACCGGATCGAAGGACTCGATCACCGGCAGGTCCTCCGGCAGCACCTCCACCAGCGAACCCTGCCGGATGGTCAGCGGCATCAAGCTGCCGGTCATCACCGACAGCCATCCACTACCGCGGCCTGAGCCCGAACAGTCCGCCTTGCCGGGCTAGCGAGAACCGGGTCCGCTCTCGGCCGCACCTCGAAACGTCCGAGCGGGGTGGCCTACCGGTGCCGGTAGGCCACCCCGCTCGGAGCGTCAGTTGCCGCAGTCCCTCACTCGCCGAGACGGGCCAGCGCCTCTGCCCGGAAGCCCTTGACGGTCAGCCACACACCGAGCGAGAACTCCCAGGCGGCGACCGGCAGGGCCAGCACGGCGGCGGGCCGCGAGACCTGGTCCCACAGGCCGAACATGGTGCCGGTCGAGGAGGCCAGGATCAGCGGCGCGCCGATCAGGCCGAGGGTCGGGATGATGCGCGGCACCAGCCGGGACCGGAACATCATGGAGGCCAGGAACAGTCCGTTGATGCCGGCCATCACACCCGGGCCGAGCAGGAACGTCCACTGGCGCAGCTCCACCAGCGCGGAACCGGCGACCCGCAGCGCGTCCGCACGGGCACCGGTGGCGCCGGCGAGGTCCGAGCGCATCGTCACGACGGTCAGCATGCTGACCACGCCGACCAGGATCAGGGCCGCCTCGGTGACCCGGGAGGTCACGAAACCGATCGCCCCGGACCGGCTGATCCGCCGGGTCACCGGGTACAGCACGACGGCGGTGGCGATGCCGGCCAGGGCCGTGACGACCTCGAACCAGCTCCCCCACAGCACCGGCAGGGTGCTGCCCGTGCCGGTGACGAAGTCCTCGGGGTCATCGACGACCTTCGCGAACAGCTTCAGTTGCGGGAGGGACGCCGCGAACGTGAGCAGGTAGAACAGGCCGCCGGCCAGGGCGATCTTGCGCGTGCGGTTCATTCCGGGGCGTCCGGCGGGCGCCGCCGCAACGGTCGTGGCCGGTGCGGCGGAACTGATGGTGGTCATGTCTGGCTCCTTGTCGTGGGAGTTACCGAGATGAGCGGCAGGCCGAGGTCGCCGAGCCTGCGGAGCAGGCCGTGCAGCGCCGACTGGTCGGCTATCGGGCCGGAGAGGACGGTGGTCCCGTCGCCCTGCGGGGTGAGGGTCATGCCGTCGAAGACGGCGTCCCACCGGGCGGCGAGGTGCCCGGTGACCCGGATGTCGTACCGCTCGCCCGGGCCGGTCGAAGTGCTCATGCCGCTACGTTGGCCGCGGATGTGGTGAGCCGTCATCACCACATCTGGTGATTCTCGGCCGAGCTGCCGCCCGCAGCCCGGGAACAGCCGGGGATCAGCCGGGGATCAGCCTGAGTTCACGCGCCCGGCGGACGGCTGCCCGGCGGTCGGACACCCCGAGCTTGGCGTAGATGTTCTTGGTATGGGTGCGCACGGTGTTCAGCGACACCGACAGGTGGCGCGCGATATCGGGCCCACCGAGGTCGCCGCCGAGCAACCGCAGCACCTCGAGCTCCCGCACGCTCAGTGGCTCGACCAACCGCTGCACACCCGGGGCCTGCGCCGCGACGGTGCCGGTCGAGGCGAGCAGGGATCTCAGGTAGCCGGGCGCGTCCGGCTGCTTCTGCAGAGCCTTGAGCAGCCCGACCATCGGCGGCCCCTCGTCGAGGAACAGCCGGACATAGCCTTCCGGTTCGGCCAGGGTGACGGCCCGGCGCAGTGCGGCCAGGGCGGCCGCCAGGTCGCCACCGGCCTGGTGTGCGGCGGCCTGCAGGACCAGCACCTCGAGCACGCTGGCGGCCCGCCCGCCGCTCTCGGCAGCCACCAGCAGCCGGCCCAGCAGGGCAAGCACGGTCCCGATGCCTGACGAAGCCGGCTCCGCGCGGCACCGGGCGATCAGCAGCCGGGCCAGGGTCAGGTGCTCGTACTCGCGCAGGTAGGACAGGTCGTCCTCGGCGGACAGGTCCTCGGCGGACAGCCGCCGTTCCAGCGCCCAGTCCTGCGCGTGCGCCAGCTCGGCCCGCCGGATCCGCAACCGAGCCCGGGTCGCGGCCACCGGCTGCACGTCCGGGGCGAAGTCGCCCACGTAGACCCGCTCGGCCTCCTCGAGCAGGGCGAGCGCGCCGTCTAGATCGCCCTCGGCCGCACGCAGCCGGGCCAGCACGACCCGCCACCGGTAGGCGTTCTGCGGCAGCCCGTTGTGCTCGCCCAGCCGTTGGCTGACCGCAAGCTGCTCCCGGGCGCCGGCCAGGTCGTTGCGTTCGAGCAGCACCCCGGCCAACCCGACGTGCATGTCGGCCGTGCCGCGCAACGGCTCGGCACCGGGCGGCGAGACGGCCAGCTCGAGCGCTGCCTGGTAGGTCCGCACCGCGGTGGTGAGCCGGCCCTGGGTGCGCCGGAGGTCGCCGAGGGTGATGGTGCAGCCCAGGACGTCGGCGAGGAACCCGGCGCTGGTGAGGCCGGCCACCGACTCGGTGTAGGCCGCGTGCGCCCCGGAAAGGTCACCGGTCGCCCAGGACGCCAGGCCGGCGAGCGCGCCCGCCGCCGCCCGCGCCAGCGGATCGGCCGCCGGTGCCAACGCCAGCGCGTCCCGCGCGTGGGAGATGGTGCCGTCCAGGTCCCCGTGCGCCAGGGCCAGCGCGGCGCGGTACATCGCCACGTGGGCGGGCAGCGACCGGTAGTGGTCCCCGTCGACCACCACCAGGTGCGCCGGTGGCTGCTCCGGCCAGCTGCCGTCCGGCGAGCGGACCGCTGCCTCGACCCGGTCGAGCCGCTCGCCCGCGGTGTCGAACGTCAGGGCCTGCACCAGCGCTCCGACGAACGCGACGTCGAGCACCGGCCGGGTCCGCAGCACGTCCTCGGGCAGCGCCCGGATCCACCGCGCGAGCTCTGCCTCGCGCCGTTGCCGACGCATCACCGGCATCGCGAGTTCCATCAGGTCAGCCGCCCGGCCGGCATCGCCGCCGGCCAGCGCGTGATCGATCGCACGCGACACGTCGTCGTGGGCCGAGTACCAGGCGCTGGCCCGCTGGTGCAGGCCGGCCACCTCACCCGGCCGTTCGTCGAGCAGGTGTGCGTGCAGCACGTCGGCGAACAGGTGGTGATAGCGGTACCACTGCCGCCGGTCGTCGAGCGGGACCAGGAAGAGGTTGGCGCGCTCCAGCGCCACCAGCATCGCCCTGCCGCCGGCCTGGGAGGTGACGGCGTCGCAGAGCGGGCCGGACAGGCCGTCGAGGATCGAGGTCCGGAGCAGGAAGTCCCGCACCTCGCCGGTTTGGCGGCCCAGCACCTCCTCGGCGAGGTAGTCGACGATGTAGTGGTCGTCGCCGGCGAACTCGGCGATGAAGGCACCGGCCTCCTCGCGACCCTGCAACGACAGCGCCGCCAGCTGCAGGGCGGCGATCCAGCCCTCGGTGCGCTCGCCGAGGGTCGCGACGTCCTGCTCGCTCAGCCCCAGCACCATCGCACCGTTGAGGTACGCCGCGGCCTCCTCGGGCCGGAACCGCAGGTCGCCGGCCCGCAGCTCGGCCAGCCGGCCGCGGGCACGCAGCTGCGCCACCGGCAGCGGCGGATCGACCCGGGTGGCGAGGATCAGGTGCAGCTGGGACGGCTGGTGCTCGAGGACGAACGCCATCCCGGCGTGTATCTCGGGAGCATCTATCAGGTGATAGTCGTCCAGCGCCAGCACGACGTCGTCCGGCAGGCCCTCCACGTCGTTGAGCAGCGCGGCGAGCGCGGCGTCGGTCGACCGCGAGGACGGCACCAGCAGTCCGAGCGCGCTGTCGCCCAGGCCGGGCACGGCGGCCTGCAGGGCGCTCACCAGGTAGGTCCAGAACAGCACCGGGTCGTTGTCGCGCCGGTCCAACGACAGCCAGGCCACCGCGGTGCCCTCCGCGGCGGTACCGGCCAGCCACTCGGTGAGCAGCGTCGTCTTGCCGAAACCGGCCGGTGCGGACAGCACCGTCAGCGGCAGCCGGCTGGCGGTTACGAGGCGATCGACCAGTCGCCGGCGCGGGACCGCTCCCGGCCGGCGCACCGGCATGCGGTACTTGCTCCTCAGGAGCGGACCGGCCACCCAGCGAGTCTCCCGCATGGCGAGCGGTTTCTCGGCCCCTCGTGCGAAGTCGCGAACCGCCCGGAGCGCCTGAGCGGGCTAGAACCGGCGGTGGACCTCGTCGATGGCACGGCGGGCGAAGGCCTGCCGGGCCGAGTTCGGCGGCACCAGCTTGGTCCGCAGGTCCGGACGGGCCAGGAACCAGTCCACCGCGAAGTCCATCCCCCGCTTGAGCGGTGACCCCGACCCGCCGCCGATGCCGACATCGGACAGGTGGGCGTACCCCTGCTCGCCGCGGATCGCCACCACCCGGCTGGCCGGCCGGCTGGTCACCTCGTCGAACACCTCGACAACCTCACCGGCCACCCGCGCCCAGCTGAACTCGGTGCCCTTGGCCAGGATCGAGTCGACCACCTTCTGCCCGGCCGCCGGATCGTCCAACAAACCCTTGGCAACAGAAGCAGCCGCAACCGGATCGAAGGACTCGATCACCGGCAGGTCCTCCGGCAGCACCTCGACCAGCGAGCCCTGCCGGGTGGACAGGCACGGCACCCCGTAGTGGGCCGCCTCGAACGGCACCAGCCCGAAGCCCTCCGACAGCGTCGGGTACAGCACCAGCCCGGCATTGCCGTACAGCCAGACCTTCTCGGCCTCGCTGATCATCCCGAGGTTGACGACAAAAGGCGCCAGCTCCGGGTGCTCCATCAGGAACCGGGCCTCGGCCGGCAGCGACGAGCCGTCCGGCGGCTGGGCACCGGCCAGCACCAGCGAGCCACGCCAGCCCTGCCGGTGCAGCTCGGCCAGCATCGCCAGCGCGAACAGCCGGTTCTTGTGCAGGTAGGACACCCCGAGGCAGAGCAGGAAACCGGCCTCGGCCGACTCCGTGCCCGGCGGCTGGATCGCCGAGACCGGCACCAGCGCGGTGTGCTCGGTGCCGCAGTAGATCGCCCGGTTCGGCTTGTCGTCGGGCAGCAAGCCCTCCGACCGGGCCGCCGAGCGGGAGTGCTCGGACAGGTAGGTCAGCCCGTCCACCGCGTACGCCGAGAGCTTGGCCAGGTCGCGGTAGGCCCGCCAGGCCTGGTCCCGGTCGAAGTAGGCGGCGTCGTGGTAGGCGATCAGGTCCAGCTGGTTGACCACCACCCGCTCGCCGATGCTGCGCAGCCACTCCAGCTCGTCGCTGTCGCGCACCTGGTACGGCCGGTAGGCCACGTGCGCCTTCTCGCCCAGCTGCGGCTTGAGGTTCTGGGTCTTGCGGATGGTGATCTTGGGGTTGCCGTCGAAGGCGGCCCGGACGTACTCCGGCACCTCCATCGGCGTGTAGACCAGCAGCTGGTACACCTCGGGCCGCTCGGCCAGCGCCCGCACCGTCTCGACCACCACCACCTGGGTGCCGGCCGGCAGCGGGCCCAGGCACATCCCGTCGATGGCGACCACCAGGCCCTGCAGCGAGCGGCGGGCCGCCAGCAGCGAGGCGGCCAGCGGCGAGTAGTCGTCCATCGAGGCCCGCCGCACCCACGGCCCGTAGTAGGGGTAGCGGCGCTGGATGATCTGCTCGTGCTCGTGCTTGCGCTTCTCGATCTCCGGCGACCGGCCGAAGCTGGAACCGCCCTTGTGGAAGACGAAGACGTCGTCGGCCACCACGTGCTCGAAGCCGGCCGCCACCGCCCGCTGGCTGAAGTCGACCTCCTCGCCGTAGCCGGGTGAGAACGCCGGGTCGAACGGGCCCACCACGTCCAGCACGCTGCGCTTGACGTAGGTGCAGTGCCCGATCGCGGTCGGGATCCGGGGCCGCAGCCGCGGCGAGCCGGCCGCCACCCGGCGGGCCGCCTCGTCCACCGACAGGCCACCCGGCACGTCGTCGGTGGCGACGTTGCGCTTGGGCACCGAGACGATGGTGCCGTGGTTGGTCAGCGCCGTCACGGTGGCCACCGTGGAGGCGGAGTAGGCGGCCTCGCGCATCCGCTCCAGCCACTGCGGGCCGACGATCACGTCGCTGTTCAGGATGACGATGTCGCTGCGGCCGGCCGCGGCGAACGCGTCGTTCATGGTGAGCAGGAAGCCCTTGTTCGACACCTGCTCCAGCACCACCACGTCGTGCTTGGGCGCATTCTTGTCGAACACCTCCTTGAGCACCGAGAACGGCCGGCGGTCCCAGCCGCGGTCGTCGACCACCAGCAGCGGCACGTCGGCCGGGGTGTTGCGGAAGAACGCCTCGTAGCAGCGCACCACCTCGTCGTAGGAGTTGAAGACCGGGACGACCACCACCGGCTGGTCGTTGGCCGGCAGCAGGCTCGCCGCGTCGGCCGGGGTGCGGGCTTGGAACAGGCTCATCGCGGAGGAGTCCTCATCTCGGGAGTTCTTCGATCTCGATCTTCGGGCTGAGCGCGAGCACGCCGGGGTCGGTGGCGCTGTTGGTGACCTGGAACGACATCGCGCGGTCGATCCGGTGGTAGTCCGGTCCCATCCTCGGATGCACCGCCAGCGTCACGAAGTACTGGCCGTCGGCGACCGGCAACTGGTCGAACCGGAACCGGATGGTGCGGGTGCCCTTGACCGGGGCCACCGCGATGTTCTGCAGCACCGTGTTGGTGCCGTAGATCAGCAGGCCGGACGCGTCGGTGAGCGCCACCCCGGCGGCCCAGTCGTCCACCGTGGCGCCGTCCTCGGCGGTGACGTCGTACTCCACCGCGACGCTCGCCCCGACCGGGTAGCTGTGCTGCGGGCGGCCGGCGGCGTCCACGGTGCGCGGGTTGGAGATGGTCAGCAGGTGCCGCCGGGCGGCCTGCTCGACGTGGTCGGCCTCGGAGTTGGCCTCCCGGAAGTGCCGGACCGCCTCGGCGGGCGAGCCGTCGATCACCACCGAGCCCGCGTTGAGCAGCACCACCCGGTCGCACATCTGCCGGACCTGCTCGAGTGAGTGCGTCACCAGGATGATGGTGCGGCCGTCCTGCTGGAACTGCTTGATCCGGTCCAGGCACTTGCGCTGGAACGGCTCGTCCCCCACCGCGAGCACCTCGTCGACCAGCAGGATCTCCGGGTCGACGTGCACGGCGACCGCGAAGGCCAGCCGGACGTACATGCCGGAGGAGTAGAACTTCACCTGGGTGTCGATGAACTGCTCGATGCCGGAGAAGTCCACGATCGAGGCGAAGTACTGGTCGGTCTGGGCCCGGCTCAGTCCCAGGATCGAGGCGTTGAGGTAGACGTTCTCCCGGCCGGTCAGGTCACCGTGGAAGCCGGCGCCCAGTTCCAGCAGCGCCGCCAGCCGGCCGCGCCGCTCGACGTAGCCCTCGGTCGGGGTCAGGATGCCGCCGATCACCTTGAGCAGGGTGGACTTGCCCGACCCGTTGCCGCCGATCAGGCCCAGCGTGTGGCCGGACTCCACCTCGAGGTCGACGTGCCGCAGCGCCCAGAACTCCTCGGCGTTGGCCTTCGACCGGCGGGCGTTGACCAGCCGCTCCTTGAGCGATTTGTCCTTGCGGATCACGAACTTCTTCGAGACGTCGGTGGCCCGGATGACGGGCGTGCCTGCCACGGCGCTACAGCTCCTGCGCGAAGTTGCCCTGAGC
Source organism: uncultured Actinomycetota bacterium (assembly GCA_963796905.1). Lineage (GTDB taxonomy): Bacteria > Actinomycetota > Actinomycetes > Mycobacteriales > Jatrophihabitantaceae > Jatrophihabitans_A. The sequence goes on from CAWCNK010000009.1 coordinate 33,365, forward strand.
CTTCGCGAAGATCCGCTGCGAGAGCCACAGGAAGGCCAGGCCCACCGCGAGCATCACGCCCAGCCGGCCGTAGACGTTGCCGGCGAACTCGTACTCGGTGCCCTCGCCCTGCGGCCAGAAGAACTTCTGGAAGCTGAACACCACCGGCGCCATCGGGTTCATCAGGTAGATCGTGTACAGCGTGGACGGCAGCGTGCCGCTGACCCGCCGGACGTTGTAGATGATCGGCGTCACCCAGAACCACAGCATCAGCACCACGGTGATCAGGTGCTGCACGTCGCGCAGGTAGACGTTGGCGGCCGCCAGCAGCAGGCCGAGCGCGGTGGCGAACACCACCAGCACCACCAGGCCGAGGATCGGCATCGGCAGCTTGGTGAGGTCCGGCCACCGGTGGGTGGACAGCCCCGCGATCACGTCGGCCACCAGCAGGATGGTCAGCTGGAAGAGGAAGTTCACCACCGCGGCACCGGTCGCGGCCAGCGGGAACAGCTCCCGCGGGAAGTAGACCTTCTTCACCAGGCCGGAGTTGAACACGATCGAGGTGGTGGCGGTGCTCAGGATCTCGGAGAACAGCGTCCAGACCGCCAGGCCGCAGAAGATGTAGACGCCGTAGGTGGGAATGCTGCCGGCGCCGAGGAACTTGCCGATCACCAGCCAGTACACCGCGAGCTGCACCAGCGGCAGCAGCAGGCTCCAGACGAAGCCGAGCGCGGAGTCCTTGTACTTGACCTTGAGTTCCTTGCGGATCAGGTTGCCCAGCAGCTCGCGGTACTGCCAGACCTCGCGCATCGTCTGCCCGGAGCCGGAGAAGAAGCTGCGCGGCGCGTTCACCCTGGCCAGCGGGGTCTCCGCCCCGTCCGGCCCGGCGCTCGCCCGCGCCGGCAGCTTCGTTCCGGCTGCGGTCATGGTCCTCATTCTCGTCGTCGGGGGCTGCCCAGCGGGCTACCCCGGCCGTCCCGGGCGGGCCGGCTACCAGCAGCACATGTTACCGACCATCTGCCGCCGGTCCGTCCCAGCACGCCTGGGCGCAACCGGATCCGTGCCCGGTCAGGGCCGGCCGGCCGTCAGTCCCCGACGACGACGCGGGCTCTAGTTCGGGGCGTCGACCTCGCCCCGCCAGCCGCCCTCTTCGCGGCCCTGGCTCTCGATGAAGTCCTTGAACCGCTTGAGGTCGGCCTTGACCCGGTGGTCGTCCACCCCGACCGCAGCGCCGACCTTCTCCACGACGCCCTCCGGCTGCCAGTCCAGTTGGACGGTGACGCGGCTCTCGTCGTCGCCGAGCCGGTGGAAGGTGACCACGCCGGCGTGGGTGGTGCCGTCGGTGCTCTTCCAGGCCACCCGCTCGTCCGGGTGCTGCTCGGTGATCTCGGTGTCGAACTCCCGGGTGGCCCCGGCGACCTTGGTCACCCAGTGCGAGTGGGTGTCGTCGGTCTGGGTGATCGACTCCACACCGCTCATGAAGTGCGGGAAGCTCTCGAACTGCGTCCACTGGTTGTAGGCGGTGCGCACCGGCACCGACACGTCGATGGATTCGGTCACATTAGGCATGTCCAGTTCCTTTCGGTTACGCCAACCCTGCTGTTTCAAGGCCCAGACGTCCTGTCCCCCACCCTACTGACCGCATACCGGACACCTCACCGGACGGCGAGGCAAACTTGGGCAAGTGCTGATCACCACAGGGTTAGGACCTGCGCGCCGGTCACAGCAGCGCGAGATCGGCCTCGACCATCGCGGCGACGAGGCCGGCGAAGTCCACCGTCGGCGCCCAGCCCAGCACCGCCCGGGCCTTGCCGGCGTCGCCGCGCTGCTCGACGGCATCGACCGGCCGGACGAACGCGGGGTCCACCGTCACCCAGGGCTGCCAGTCGGGCACCCCGGCCGCGCCGAACGCCGCCGCCACGAACTCGGCCACCGTGTGCGACTCGCCGGTGGCGACCACGTAGTCGTCCGGCTCGGGGTGGCGCACCGCCCGCACCATCGCGTCGACGTAGTCCGGCGCCCAGCCCCAGTCCCGGCGGGCGTCGAGGTTGCCCAGCGACAGCCCGTCCTGCCGGCCGGCGGCGATCCGGGCCGCGGCGGCGGTGATCTTGCGGGTGACGAAGGTCTCCGGGCGGCGCGGCGACTCGTGGTTGTAGAGGATCACGGTGCTGGCCGCCAGCTCCCGGCTGCGGAACACCGCGGCCATCTGGTGGGCGTAGGCCTTGGCGGCGCCGTACGGGGTGCCGGGCCGCAGCGGGGTGCGCTCGTCCTGCGGGGCCCGCTGCGGGTTGCCGAAGATCTCCGCGCTGGAGGCCTGCAGCACCCGCACCGGGCGGCCGGTCCGCTCCTGCAGCCGCCAGCAGGCGTCCAGCACCGCCACCGCGCCGAGCCCGGACACCTGCCCGGTCAGCACCGGCTGCTGCCAGGAGAACGCCACCGAGCTGATGCCGCCCAGGTTGTAGACCTCGTCCGGGCCGATCTCGGCCAGCAGCGCGGCGATCCGGTCGGCGTCGGTCAGGTCGCCGGGGTGCAGCACCGCCTGCGGGCAGCGCCGGCTCAGCTCGGCGACCTGCTCGTCGTGGCCGTGCACCAGCCCGTGTACGGACACGCCCTCGGACAGCAGCCGCTCGGTGAGGTACCCGCCGTCCTGGCCGGTGATGCCGGTGACGAAGGCCGTCCGCTGAGGCACCGGCGTCACTTACCTGCCAGCGCCCGCTGCTCGGCGAGGTCGGCGTCCACCATCATCTCCACCAGCTGCTCGAAGCTGATCGAGGGCTGCCAGCCCAGCCGCTGCCGGGCCTTGGCCGGGTCGCCGATCAGCAGGTCCACCTCGGCCGGCCGGTAGAAGCGCGGGTCCTGGTGGACGTAGCCCTCCCAGTCGGAGATGCCGGCCCGCCGGAACGCGATCGACAGGAACTCCCGGATGGAATGGGTCTCGCCGGTGGCCACCACGTAGTCGTCGGCCTGGTCCTGCTGCAGCATCCGCCACATCGCCTCGACGTAGTCGCCGGCGAAGCCCCAGTCCCGCTTGGCGTCGATGTTGCCCAGCGACAGCTCCTTGTCCAGGCCGAGCGCTATCCGGGCCACCGCCAGGCTGATCTTGCGGGTCACGAACTCCGGCCCGCGGCGCGGCGACTCGTGGTTGAACAGGATGCCGGACGAGGCGTGCATGCCGTAGGACTCGCGGTAGTTGATCGTCATGTAGTGGCCGAACACCTTGGCCACCCCGTACGGCGAGCGCGGCCAGAGCAGCGTGGACTCGCGCTGGGGCACCTCCTGCACCTTGCCGAACATCTCCGAGCTGGATGCCTGGTAGAAGCGCACCTTGGCGATGTCGTCGCCGGCGTAGAGCCGGGTCGCCTCCAGCATGTTCAGCACGCCCATCCCGGTGACGTCCGAGGTCAGCCGGGCGTTCTCCCAGGAGTAGGCGACGAAGGAGATCGCGCCGAGGTTGTAGACCTCGTCCGGCTGGGCGTGGGAGTAGGCGCGGATCAGGCTGGACAGGTCGGTCAGGTCACCGGTCAGCAGCTGGACGCCCGGCACCTCCTGCTCGACCAGGGCCCGCTTCGGGTTGTTCTGGCCGCGGATCAGGCCGTAGACCTGGTAGCCCTTGGACAGCAGCAACTCCGCCAGGTACAACCCGTCCTGGCCGGTGATGCCGGTAATCAGCGCGCGGGGCATGGCCGACCTTCTCCCTCGGTTCTGGCGTCGAGCTGGTCCGGCTGGCGAGCCGGCGCACCCCGCAGCGGCGAAGCGCGTCGTCAGGGTACCCAACCCGCCTCCGGCGGCTGGGAGACGCTCGCCGGACGGCAGGGCTCAGCAGCTGGCCGGGTTCAGGGGTGGGCGGGTTCGGTAGCCGGTCGGGTTCAGTAGTCGCGCCCGACGCCCACCGTGTCCTTGTGGTCGCCGTTCCAGTCACCGGCCATCGGGCGGTCACCGGCCAGGCCGTACTTGGCGTACGCCGCCGGGCCGCCGAGGGTGTTGGCCACCGCGAACCAGGGGCTGCGGTAGATGCCGTAGCTGTCGGTGCCGTTGCCGTCCCAGTCGCCGGCGATCGGGACGTCACCGGGCAGGCCGAAGCGGTAGCTCAGCCGCGGCGAGCCCGGCGCCAGGGTGTTGACCAGGTAGAAGGTGGCGGTCTTCGGGTCGTACACGCCCGGGGTGGCCCGCTTGTCGCCGTTCCAGTCGCCGGCCACCGGCAGCGCCCCGGCGCCGCCCAGCAGCACCTGGGTGAGCGGGCTGTCGGACGTCCGGTTGTTGGTGTTGAGCAGGTAGAACATCGAGTTCGACGGGCGGTAGACCCCGACCGTGTCGGTGCCGTTGCCGTCCCAGTCCCCGCACACCGGCCGGTCCCCCGGCGCGCCGAGCCGCACCGCGCGCAGCGGGGCGTCGGCGGCGAAGGAGTCGCGGTAGTAGAAGGTCGCGGTGGCCGACCGGTACACCCCGGCGCTGTCGGTGCCGTTTCCGTCGAAGTCGCAGGCGAACGGCTGGTCGCCGGGTGCTCCGAAGGCGCGGGCGGTGGCCGTCACCGGGTTGGCCAGGGAGTCGGTCAGGTACATCGTCGGGGCCGACAGCGGCTGGGCGACCGAGAACCAGTCAGACATCAGACCCAGGGTGCTGCGGAACTGGCTGCCGGTGACGGTGACGCTGCGGGTGCTGCCCTTGACGGTGGCCGACAGCACCCGGCCGCCGTCGGCGCCCAGGCCGTTGCCGGTGGTGCTGATCGACTGCAGGGTGCCCACCCCGAAGGCGTTGCCGATCGTGCTCGCCGCGATGGTGGTCGTCCAGTCGTGGTTGGGCGAGGCCACGTCGCCGAGGTCGGCCACCGCCGGGAAGGCGCCGCCGGCCGTCCAGCCACCGGTCGAGGAGCTGAACTCCGCCGAGACGATGCCGCCGGAGGAGTTGGTGAGCACCTTGCCCGCGGTGCTGGTCACCGCGGTGTTGGTGCGGGAATCCTCGGTCACCACGCCGTTCAGGCCGGCGCCGCCGTAGACCTGGCAGTTCTGGTTGTCACAGGTCTTGGCCCAGCTGTAGCGGTTCTGCGCCGCCGCGTAGGAGCGGGCGGCCACCGCCTGCGCCTGCAGCGCGGCCATCCCCTTGCCGCCGCTGGCATCGCCCCAGGACGCCGGCGACTCGCGCGGCACCACGCCGCGCAGGTAGTCCTCCATGCCGACCAGGTTGACCAGCCGGGTCATGCCGCCGCCGGTGGTCAGCGACAGCGACCCGCGGTAGGTGCGCTTGGTGGAGCCGGAGCAGATGGTGAGCATCGACGACAGCGAACCGGCCGGCACCGTCGAGGAGATCGCGCCCGAGGTGACCGGCTTGGTCGCCGACCAGGGCGTGCCGCAGCCGCCGCTGGTGGCCAGCTGGTAGGAGCCGGCCGAGACGTAGCGCAGCAGCGCCGCGCCGCCGGCCGGGATGCTCACCCCACCGGCCTTGAACGCGCTGCCGGAGGTGACCGCGACCTGGTTCACCCCGTCGAAATCGGTCAGATCCACGCCGATGGTGCCGAGGCTGCGGGTGGCCAGCGTCGTTCCGCCATAGAAATGCGACACGATCTGGGTGTAGGTCCAGCCGTACTGGGTGGCGTAGCCGAAGGCGCCGTACTGGCCCATGCCGCGACCGTGGCCGAAGCCGTGCCCGCTGATCTCGACCTGGCCGTTCGGCCAGGACGCTCCCGCCGGTGCGGGGAACACCGTTGCCAGCGCGGTGCAGGCCAGGGTGCCGCCGAGCACCGCGGCAACCGCACGCCGCGACCGGCCGGGTCGGGAAGGGGAATCGCCGGTGGTCCGGCGCTGCGGTCGAATGCTGAACATGGTTGGGTCACCTCGCGCCGGCTCGGCCGAGCAATGAGCCGGTACGTCCGGATTGGGGCGGTCGGAACCGCCGTATTCAATTTCCCTACGGCTTACCTATTGGCCGGTGCCGCGGCGATCTGAGCGATTGCAGGACTGTAACCGGCCGGATCCGCCCCGCGCAGCCCCGGGCCGGAAGCCTTGTCGGGACCGTTACCGGGCCGGCTCAGCCCGTCCGGGCCGGCTCAGTTTGCTTCGTGCGGCAGGTAGGCGGCCCGGTTCTCGGCGAACGCCTGCCGCAGCGCGGCGCGCCAGTGCGGCAGCGGGCTGAGCCCGGCCGCCCGCCAGGCCGCGTCCGACAGCACCGAGTACGCCGGGCGGGGGGCCGGCCGCGGGAACTTGTCGGTGGTGGTGGGCCGGACCCGGTCCGGGTCGGCGCCCAGCTCCTCGAACACCGCCCGGGCCAGGCCGAACCAGCTGGTCTGGCCCGCCCCGGTGCAGTGGTAGATCCCCGGGGCGGCGTCGCTGCCGGCCAGCTGCACCAGGCCGCGGGCCAGGTCGGCCGACCAGGTGGGCGAACCGCGCTGGTCGTCGACCACCTCGAGGGTGTCCCGGTCACGCTCGAGCCGGGCCATGGTCTTGACGAAGTTGCTGCCGGTCGCGCCGTACACCCAGGCGGTGCGCACCACGTAGCCGTGCTCGGGGGCCAGTTCGCGGACCGCCAGCTCACCGGCCAGCTTGGTGCGGCCGTAGGCCGAGCGCGGCGCGGTCTCGGCCTGCTCCGGGTAGGGCTGGTCGGCGTCGCCGGCGAAGACGTAGTCGGTGGACACCTGCACCAGCCGGGCCCCGGTCCGGGCCGCGGCGGCGGCCAGCAGCGCCGGGCCGGCCGCGTTCACCGCGTAGGCGCGGTCCTCCTCCGTCTCGGCCTGGTCGACGGCGGTGTAGGCGGCGGCATTGATCACCAGCTGCGGCCGGAAGTCGGCGAACACCGCCTGCACCGCGGCCGAGCTGGTGATGTCGAGCTGGTGGGAGCCGAGCGCCAGCAACTCGGCGGGCACCCCGGCGTCGGCCAGCACCGCGACCAGGTCGGTGCCCAGCTGCCCCCGGGCTCCGGTGACCAGCCAGCGGACGTCAGGGTCAGGCATGCGGCCATGCTCGCACACGGCTGTCGGCCGTCCGACCCGCAGCCGGCCGGAACCTCGCCAGCACCGGGCCGGCCTGTCGCGCCGCCCGGTCCGGCCCGTTCTGGTCCGACTTGCCGGGCGCGCGTTCTGAACCAGCACACAGCTTGTCGCCGATAGACTCGACGGATGCCCTCTTCCCATGACGGGCCGCCCGGCGGCCGGCCGTACCCGGGTGACGGCGACCTGCCGCCCGAGCTGGACCCGCGCCGGGGACGCAGCCGGCCGGCGTCGGCCGGTGGCTGGCAGGGCGACCAGCGCCAGGCCGGCCCGGGCAGTCCGGACCCTCGCGGTCAGGGCCGGGGTAGCGCGCCGCAGTACGGCGCCCCGTTACCGCCAGAACTGGACCCGCGCGGTCGCCGGGCCGCCCGGGCCGCGGCGGTTGCCGACACCCGGCCACCGGGAGGCCGCCGGTCAGGTCAGGGATACCCACCCGCCGGCCGGCCGCGGTCCGACCTGGCGCACGGCGCGCTGCTCGGCGTGAAGGTCGTGGCGACGCTGTGCTCGCTGCTGGTGCTGATCGGCAGCGGCTGGGCGTGGGCGACGTATCGCAAGTTCAACGCCGACATCACCCGGGTGAACGCCATCTCGGCCAAGGGCAAGGCCGCCAACGGCGGCATCGACGGCAAGGACCAGAACCTGCTGATCGTCGGCAACGACGACCGCGACTCGGCCAGCAACGCCGAGCTCGCCAAGCTCGGCACCACCCGGGACGGCGGCAGCTACAACACCGACACCATGATGCTGCTGCACCTGCCTGCCAACGGCAGCAAGGCCACCGTGATCTCCTTCCCGCGTGACTCCTACGTCAACATCCCCGGGCACGGCAAGAACAAGCTGAACGCGGCCTACCCGGACGGCATCTCCGACGGGAACGGCGACAAGGCGGCCGGCGCACAACTGCTGGTGCGCACCATCGAGGACCTGACCGGCCTGAGCGTCGACCACTTCGTCCAGATCGACCTGCTCGGTTTCTACCGGATCTCCAACGCCATCGGCGGGGTCGACGTGTGCCTGAACAAGGCGGTGAAGGAGACCAACTCCGGCATCGACCTCAAGGCCGGCCACCAGTCGATCCAGGGCACCCAGGCGCTGGCCTTCGTCCGGCAGCGCTACGGCTTCCCGCAGGGCGACCTGGACCGGATCAAGCGGCAGCAGTACTTCCTGTCCGCGGTGTTCCGCAAGATGTCCTCGGCCGGCACCCTGCTCAACCCGATCAAGCTGCAGAACCTGCTCAAGGCGGTGTCCTCCTCGCTGCAGATGGACCCCGACCTGGTGCCGTCGAAGCTGGCCACCCAGATGCAGAACCTGCAGGCCGGCAACTTCTCCTTCACCACCATCCCCACCCAGGGTTTCAAGGACGTCCAGATCGGTGGCCAGACCCAGAACGTCGTGGTGGTGGACGCCGCCGCGATGCCGAGCTTCATCGGCAAGCTGATCGGCAACGACCCCGGCACCGCGCTGTCGCGGGCCAAGGCCGCGAACCCGGCCACGGTGACCGTGCAGGTGATCAACGACACCAACGCCAACGGGCTGGAGAAGACCAACGCCGCGGCGCTGCAGGCGGCCGGGTTCTCCACCGAGATCCCGCCGGCCACCTCTGACGTGGTGGCCAAGACCCTGATCCGCTACCCCGCCGGCCAGGAGTCCGCGGCCAAGGCGGTGCAGGCCCAGGTGCCGGGCGCGGTGATGGAGGCCAGCTCCGAGGTGAAGTCGGTGACGCTGGTGCTGGGTGAGAACAAGGTGCAGGTCAAGAGCCTGATGCCGACCCCGGCGCCGGGTTCGTCGGCCTCGTCCGCCCAGCCGGGCAACTCCTCCTCGCCGGCCGTCACCACCGCCGCCGACGCCGGCTGCATCAACTAGCGCCACTGACTGCCGGCTCCCCGCCGGCCTTGGTTAGCCTTGCCGACGATGACCTCCGTAGCGCCGCCCGCCGGTCCCGAGCAGCTGTTCGCCGCCCGGTTGGCGGCGGACCCGTCCGGTCCACTGGTCACCTTCTACGACGACGCCACCGGCGAGCGCGCGGAACTGTCGGCCAGGTCGCTGGCCAACTGGGTCGCCAAGACGCACTTCCTGCTGCTCGACGAGCTCGGTGCCGCGCCCGGTGACCGGGCCTTCGTCCGGTTGCCGGTGCACTGGCTGGCGGCCCCGATCCTGCTCGGGTGCTGGTACGCCGGCCTGCAGGTGGTGACCGACCCGGCCGACGCGTCGGTCGCGTTCGGCGACGCCGACTCGCTGCTGGCCGCGCTGCCGAACCCGCAACGGCTGGACGGGGCGTTCGCGGTGTCGCTGCTGTCCATGGCCCGGCCCTCGACGCCGCCGCCGGGAATGGCCGACTACGCAAGCTCGGTGCGGCCGATGCCCGACGCCTGGCGGGAGGTGCGCGCCCAGGCAGGGCCGGACGATCCCGCGCTGGCTGGGCGGACCCGGGCCGAGCTGGCCGAGGCGTCCCGGCAGGCCGCGGACGAGCTGGGGCTGGCACCGGGCGGCCGGCTGCTGTGGAGCGCACCGTGGCCGGAGCCGGCGGACTGGATCGCCGCGCTGCTGGCGCCGCTGGCGGTCGGCGGCTCGGTGGTGCTGGTACGCCACCCGGACCCGGCCCGAGCTGCCACCCGGGCCGCGGCGGAGCAGGTCAGCATCAGCCATTGATGCCCCGGCCAGCGGCGCTGACTAGAGTTCGCCCTGATCGACAGGTCTGGTGCCGGTCGGTGAGCTGGAGGGGCGCGGAGCGTGGACAAAGTGGTGGCATCGGCCGCCGAGGCGGTCGCCGACATCGGTGACGGGGCCTCGCTGGCGGTCGGCGGCTTCGGCGTGTGCGGCATCCCGCACGTCCTGATCCAGGCGCTGCTGGAACTGGGCAGCACGGATCTGGAGACCGTGTCGAACAACTGCGGGCTGGACGCGGCGGGGCTCGGCGTGCTGCTGGGCGCCAAGCGGATCCGGCGCACCATCGGTTCCTATGTCGGGGAGAACCGCGAGTTCGCCCGGCAGTACCTCAGCGGCGAGCTGGAGGTCGAGCTGACCCCGCAGGGCACCCTGGCCGAGCGGCTGCGGGCCGGCGGATCCGGGATCGCGGCGTTCTACACGCCCGCCGGGGTGGGCACCCTGATCGCCGACGGCGGCCTGCCCTGGCGCTACGCCTCGGACGGGTCGGTGGCGCTGGCCTCGCCGCCGAAAGAAACCCGCGACTTCGCCGGACGCAGCTACCTGCTCGAAGAGGGCATCGTCACCGATTTCGCGCTGGTGCGGGCGGCCCGCGGTGACCGGCACGGCAACCTGTCCTACGACGCCTCGGCCCGCAACTTCAACCCGCTGTGCGCGATGGCCGGGCGGATCACCATCGCCGAGGTGGAGGAGCTGGTCGAACCCGGCGAGCTGGACCCGGAGCAGGTACACACCCCCGGGGTGTTCGTGCAGCGCGTCGTCCGGGTGGGCGAGGCGGGCAAGCTGATCGAGAAGCGGACGGTGCGCGAGGCCGCGGCGCCCGAACGTGCCGGTGCCGGTTCTGAGAACGTCGAAAGCGCAGGCTGATCGAGAATGGCACTGACTCGCAACGAACTCGCCGCCCGGGTGGCCCGCGAACTGCACGACGGCCAGTACGTCAACCTCGGCATCGGGCTGCCGACCCTGGTGCCGAACTACGTCGAGGAGTCGGTCACCGTGGTGTTGCAGAGCGAGAACGGCATTCTCGGGGTCGGCCCGTACCCGCTGGATTCCGAGGTCGACCCGGACCTGATCAATGCCGGCAAGGAGACCGTCACGGTGCTGCCCGGGGCGTCCTACTTCGACTCGGCCCTGTCGTTCGGGATGATCCGCGGCGGCCACATCGACGTGGCGGTGCTCGGCGCGATGCAGGTCGCCGAGAACGGCGACCTGGCCAACTGGACCATCCCCGGCAAGATGATCAAGGGGATGGGCGGCGCGATGGACCTGGTGCACGGGGCGAAGAAGGTGATCGTGATGATGGAGCACCAGGCCCGGGACGGCTCGCCCAAGGTGGTCCGGCACTGCACGCTGCCGCTGACCGGGGCCGCCTGCGTGCACCACATCATCACCGATCTGGCGGTGCTCGACGTCACACCGCGCGGGCTGGTGCTGCGCGAGCTGGCGCCCGGGGTGACGGTGGACGAGGTGCGGGCGGCGACCGAACCGGAGCTGACCGTCGCGCTGGCCGGCGGTTAGCGACGATGCTGGACCCGGCCGAGCTGTTCCGGCTGAACGAGCAGCTTCCCGAGCTCGACCGGCCGGTGCTGGTGCTGGCCCTGGACGGCTTCGTCGATGCCGGCAGCGCCACCCAGCTGGCCCGGGCACACCTGCTGAACACGCTGGAGTCGCAGGTGGTGGCCACCTTCGACGTCGACCAGATCTTCGACTACCGCGGCCGGCGTCCGGAGATGCTGTTCGTCACCGACCACTGGGAGAGCTATGCCGCGCCGGAGCTGAAGGTCCACGCGCTGCGTGACGCGGCCGGCACCGCGTTCCTGCTGCTGGCGGGGGCCGAGCCGGACTTCCAGTGGGAGCGGTTCACCGCCGCGGTGGCGATGATCGTCGAGCGGGTCGGGGTGCGGCTGATCGTCGCGCTGGATGCCATCCCGATGGGGGTGCCGCACAGCCGGCCGACCACCGTGATCGCCCGGGGCAGCTCGCCGGACCTGGTGACCGAATACAGCAACTGGCTGGGCACCGTGCAGGTGCCGGGCAGCGCCAGCCACCTGATCGAGTTCCGGATGGCCGAGGCCGGGGTGCCCTCGACCGGGTTCGCGGTGAACGTGCCGCACTACCTGGCACATCTGGAATACCCGGCAGCGGCCCTCAGCCTGCTCGACCACGTGGCACAGGGTGCCGGCTTGGTGCTGCCGACCGAGGCGCTGGCCGACGCGGCGGCCGCCAGCCGGACCGACATCGACGAGAAGGTGGCCGCGTCCGAGCAGGTGAGCGCCGTGGTGCGGGCGCTGGAGGCGCAGTACGACGAGATCCTGGCCGGACGGACCCACGGCCTGGTTGCCGAAGGTGCCCGGCTGCCGACGGCGGACGAGATCGGCGCGGAGTTCGAGAGGTTCCTTTCGCAGCAGGACGGTTCCGGCACAGACGATTCCGGCACAGCCGGTTCCGGCACAGCCGGGGACGACGAGGACGGCCCCACCGGCGACGGTGCCGGCTGAGGAGTCAGCCGCTCGGCCGGGACGGCCTGGACACATCGACATCTGATAGGTTATTGGTCCGGTTTGACCGCAAGTCGACCGGTCACCTTGCCGGTCGCGGTCATCCAGGTCACTGCTCAGGCCCATGGGGCAGCGCTCTGCGGGCGCAGGACTCGAGGCAAGGAGGCGCGACGAATGACCGGTCAGGGCGGCTTTCGCAACTTCACCGGCTCGCTGGTGTCAGGGGTGACTCCGTTCCAGCAGAACGGCGACATCGACTTCGGCGCCCTCGACGCCCTCATCGAGCGCCAGCTCACCCGGGGCACTTCGGGCATCTATCTCGCCGGTCTGACCGGTGAGGCGACCACGCTGACCGAGAGCGAGTACTTCCAGCTGGTCAAGCACGTGCTCGACAACAAGGGCCCGGTTCCCTACCTGATCGGCTGCAGCGGCGGTAGCGAGCGCGACGTCCTGCAGCGGGTGCACTTCGCGGCAGAGCACGGCGCGGAGGCGGTGCTGCTGACCGTGCCGCACAACATGGGGCCGAGCACCAGCCAGGCCACCGAGTTCGTGCTGCGGGTGGCCGACGCGAGCGCGGTGCCGATCGTGCTCTTCAACAACCCGTCCCGGCTGCTCACCGACTTCGACACCGAGTCGCTGATCCGGATCGCCCACCACGACAACGTGATCATGCACAAGGAGGGCTCGTCGCTGACCGGGCGGATTCCCGAGCTGCTGCCGCACATCCGCGACCGGATCAACTTCATGGGCGACGACTGCGCCGACCAGGACATCATCACGCCGAGCCTGGCGATGGGCGCCCGGGGCGTCGTCAACGTCATCGGCAATATCGCGCCGCGGGCCACCGCGCTGCTGTCCCGGCCGTGGGACGAGCATTTCGACCCGATGGAGTACCGCGAGCTGCTGGGGCTGGTGTGGCCGCTGGCCCGGTTCTGCTACAGCGGCCGGCTGCCGATCGCGGTCAAGGCGCTGATGAACGAGATCGGCCTGCCGGCGGGCCTCATGCGCCGCCCGCTCACCGAGCTGCCCAGCGAGCAGGTCAAGCCCGGCCTCGATGCCTACCACCGCATCGTGGAGAGGTTCGGCGAGGACTGCTGACGGTGCCGAACCTGCTCTTCCTCGGCAGCAACTCCGCCGGCCTGCGCGCCTTCGCCACCGCGCGCAGGCTGGGTTGCCGGTCGAGCCTGGTTGTTCCCGTCCTGCCCGGGCCGGATCGATACATGCTGGGCGGCGGCTGGTCCGTCGAGGAGCTTCGCCGGCTGCCGGACGGCCCGGACGAGGTGACCTCCGCACCCGGACTGGACGACGACCTGTACGAACTGGCCGCCGACCTGCATGCGCGGACACCCTTCGACGCCGTGCTGACCACGGCGGACGAGACGGCCGAGTACGCCAATGAGGCCGCCCTGCGACTCGGCCTGCCGGCCAATGACCGGACTGCGATGCACACCGCCTGCTTCAAGCAGCTGTGCCGGGCCCGGCTGGACGAGACCGGCCTGCCGAACGCGCGCACCGCGGTGGCCCGGACGCGTTCTGCCGTACCCCGGGTGGCGGCGGAGATCGGCTATCCCTGCGTGGTGAAACCGGTCCGGTCGGCCGGCAAGGAGGGGGTCGCGATCCTCGCCGGGCCGTCCGACGCCCTCGGCTATGCCGGCGGCTCCGACGGCCCGCCCGGGCCGTGGCTGGTCGAGGAGTACCTGGACGGCGAGCTGTACTCGGCCGAGGTCCTGTGCCTGGACGGCACCACGCATCTGCTGGGTGTGACGCACCGGCGGCGGGACGCGCTGAACCCGCTGCTGGAGGCGGCCGCGGTGTTTCCGGCCGAGCTGGACGCCGACCGGCACGCGGCGGTACGGCGGTTCGTGACCGAGCTGTTCGGTGCGTTGCGCCTGACCGTGGGCGTGTTCCATGTCGAGTACATCCACACCGCGCGCGGGCCGATCCTGGTCGAGGTGAATGCGCGGATGATGGGAGGTTCGGCGCCGCTGTCATTCCTGGCGGTCACGGGCACCGACCCGTACGAACTGCTCATCAACGCCTACCTCTGCCCGGATTCGGTTCGGGTGCCGGACGCCGCGGACGGCGGGTCGGTGGCGTTCGTGCTGGGGGCCCGGCGCGCGGGCGTCGCGCCGGCCGATGCCGAGGAGGAGCTGGCTCGGTTGGCCGAGCGGTTCGACTTCCTGCACCAGAGGCACAGCATTCGCAACGGTGAACCGGTCCGCGGCATGGTCAGCAACGTGACGGCGGTGGGCGGGTACTGCAACTACGCCGAGTCCTCGGCTGCGGCGTTCGAGGCCTACCTGCAATTCACCAGGTCTGCCGAGCGGGTACTCGGACTGCCACTGGTCTGTCCGTGAGCCAGGCGGTCGCGGCTCCGGCCGTTGCCCGGCGGGCGGGGCTCCTCGGCTGTCGCTGGTTCGTGCTGTCCTGGCTGGCGATGCTGGTCAGCTCGGTGGGCAGCACGTTGCTGCTCGCCTCGTTGTCGGCGTTCTTCGTCGTCAAGCAGGACGATTTCCTGGCCAGCGCGCTGGTGTTCGCGATGCCGTGGCTGCTCCCGACGTTCGCCTCGCGGTGGCTGGCCCGATTATCGGCCGGGTGGCCCGCCGTCCGGCGGATGCCGCTGGTGGAACTGTCCGCCGGGGTGATGAGCGTGTTGACGGCGGTGTCGGCGTCGCACGAGGTGGCATTCCTGGCGCTCGGCCTGCTGGCGGTCCGCGGGCTGCCCGACGCCCTCACCAAGATGTCCCGGATCACCATCGTGGCGACGTTCCCGCTGGAGGAGGGGCTGCGCCGGTCGGCGATCTACCTTTTCAACACGTCGTACTTCCTCGGCTCGGCCCTCGGCGGCCTGGCGGGCATCGCGCTGTACGGCCGGGTCACGGTGCTCGAACTCGGTCTGCTCGACCTGGCCACGTTCGTGGTGTCGGCGCTGCTGTACTGGCTGGTCGCGCGATCGCCGGGCGCCCGGCGACCGGTGGCTGGTGGGGCCGCCAGGAAGGTCTCGGTGGACTGGCCGCACGTGATCGGGCTGATCCGTGGCAGTTCGGCGCAGGCGGCGGCGGTGTTCCTGGTACTGGCCACCGGCTTGCTGCAGGCGTTGATGTTCGCGTCCAAGGCGGCGATCCCGGGCGTGGTGTGGCACCAGCCCCGGTTCATCATCCTGGCCCAGGTGATCGCCAGCGCCGGGGTGTTCGTCGGCGCGCTGGTGGCCCTGCCGATCAGGCGGCTGTTCGGCAGCTCCAACCCGCCGGCGGTGCTGGGTGCCCTGGCCTCGAGCGGGCTGCTGGCGGTGGCGGTGCTGGTACGGCCGGCTTGGGAGTTGAGCTTCCTGGCCTCGGTGGTGTGCTTCGAGGTCTGCTTCGCCGTGGCGCAGGCCCGGCTGGTCGAGGCGATGCCCGGCGAGTACGCGAGCGTGGTGGAGGGCCGGGTGAGCGCGGTCGGCATCCTGCTGATGGTGCTGGTCACGGTCGGCGGCGGCGTCGCCGGGGCGCAAGGCGGCTTCCAGGTCTTTGCTTGTGCGGGTGGGCTGTTCGTCGCCGTGGCGGCGGTAGCGGTGGCACTGCGGTGGCCGGAGCGCAGCGACGATTAGCATCACGGTTTCATGGGACCGAACATCGAGCCGGAGCGGCCTGAGGATGCCGGCGCCATCCGTGAGGCGGTGCGGGCGGCGTTCGCGCACCACCAGGAGGTCGCGGACCTGGTCGAGCTGATCCGGGCCTCGCCCGAGTACGTTCCGGCATTGGCTTTGGTGGCCAGGGTTTCTGGCGCGGTTACCGGGTTCGTGATGCTCAGCCATGCTTCGCTGGTGGGTGATTCCGGTGAGCGACACCGGATTCTGACGCTGTCGCCGCTGGCGGTGGCGCCGGCGTTTCAGGGACGTGGCATCGGCTCGGCGCTGGTACGGGCCGGTCTTGCGGCAGCCGAACGGGCGGGTGAGCCGCTGGTCGTGCTGGAGGGCAGCCCGCGCTACTACCCACGGTTCGGGTTCACCGACTGTCGCGACTTCGGCATCGTCATCGAGTTGCCGGAGTGGGCGCCGCCGGAGGCAGGCATGGCCTACCGGCTGCCGAACTATGACCCTGCGCTGCGCGGCAGGGTGGTGTACCCGCCGGCCTTTGCCGCGACCGGGAGCGGGCGGTCCTGAACGCTGCTTGGTCAGCCGTCCTCGCGGCACAGGCAGAACGGGTGCCCGGCCGGATCGAACAGCACCCGGACGTTGGGTATCGGCTGGTGGTCGGCCAGCGACGCGCCCAGCTCGATCGCCTCGGCTGTCGAGGAGTCGAGATCGCCGACCTGGATGTCGAGGTGCATCATCGGCCGTTGATCGTCGGCGGCGGGCGGCCAGACCGGGGGCTGGTAGCCGTCGGCCTGCTGGAACACCAGAGAGCTGGCACTCTCCGGGTCGGCGAGGCTGGTGGTGCCGGGTTCCTCGTGCCTGATCTGCCAGCCCAGCAGGTTCGCGTAGAACCTGGCCAGCGCGGCCGGGTCCGGCGCCTCGATGGCGACGCCCCACCACATGCCCGTCGTTCGTGATCGCATCCGTACAGCCTACGAGCCGCGCGGTTTTGTCAGACCCTTGCCCTAGTGTCTGATGTATGGAGGGACCCTCTGGCGGCACCGCGACTATCAGCATGGCGACGTTGAGCCTTGCTGCTCAAGAGTATGTAGCCTCGGCAGCCGCCGGAGAGCTGAGCCGGGTGTCTGATGCAGATCTGCTCGCCGAACTGCGTGAGCTGGAATTGCTACGACGCCGATTGGCCGTTGCCGATCACGCCCTGATCGGCGAGCTGGACCGGCGCGGGCTGGCCGGCCGCATGGTGGTGGGCACCACGGCCGCACTGTTGCAAGGGCTGCTGCGAATGTCGCCCGGCGAGGCGAAGGATCGGGTCACGGCAGCGCGTGCCTGCGGCAGCCGAGCCAGCATCACCGGTGAACCGTTGCCACCGGAACGTCCAGCGCTGGCCGCCGCGCAGGCCGACGGCACGGTGTCGGCCGAGCACACCAGGGTCGTCCTCGGCACCCTGGGTCAACTACCAGTCGAAGCCAGTTACGAGGACCAGCAACTGGCCGAGAAACACCTGGTCGAGGCGGCCACCACGCTGCGGCCACGTGAGGTCGCCGCCGTCGGCCGCCGGATCCTGGCGCATCTCGATCCAGACGGCAGCCTGGCATCCGAGGCCGAGCAGCATCGGCGCCGCGGCTTCACGCTGCATCCAGAAGCCGACGGCAGCTATACCGCACACGGGCGGCTCACCGCGACCTGCGGAGCACTCCTTCTCGCCAGCCTGACGCCGCGCTCGGCACCCCAGCCCACCGGTGATTCCGGGCCGGATCCGCGCAACCATGCCCAGCGCCTGCACGATGCGCTGGAAGACCTGGCCGGCGTCGTGGTGCGCCGCAACGAGCTACCTGACTCGGGTGCACCGGCCCAGGTGATCATCACCATGACCGCCGAGCAGTTGGCCACCCGGCAGGGCCTCGCCGAGACCAGCTTCGGGCACCCGTTGACCATCCCCGCCGCGCTCGCGCTGGCCGATGAGGCCGCGCTCAACCTGCTCCTGGCCGATGCCAGCGGCGCGGTGCTGTCGCTCGGCCGCACCAGGCGCATCGCTACCCGCAGCCAGACGCTGGCACTGATCGCCAGGGACGGCGGGTGCACCTTTCCAGGCTGCGACAAGCCGCCGGAATGGTGCCAGCGCCACCACATCGTCAGCTGGGCCGACGGCGGCAGGACGGACCTCGACAACCTCACGCTGGTGTGCGGCTACCACCATCGTGAGTTCGACCGGGGCGGGATGGACCTGCCGGATGACCGACGGCCGGCCGCACTGGATTCCACCGGCCTGGATCGACCCGACCCGAACGCCGCGAAGCAACATCCGGGCGAGCCGGCTATGACGGCGGCAGGATCTGATGTGAATCGGGCCGAAATCAGCCTGACCAAGGCCGCCCGCGCCCAGGCAGAATGATGCCGTGACCACCGCTGAACAGGCAGCCGGGCAGCTGTCCCCGAGCCAGAGCGCCCCTAGCCACGCCGCCCCGACCGGCCCACGCCAACCCGCGCCGGCCAGCCCCACGCCGGCTGACCTCACGCCGGCCGGCCAGGGCCGCCGGTTCCACCGGGCCTGGGCGGTCGCGGCCGTCACGTTCTGCGCGCTGATCGCCACCGCCGCGTTCCGGTCCAGCACCGGGGCGCTGATCGAGCCGATCGAGAACCAGTTCGGCTGGTCCAGGTCCACCACCTCGTTCGCGATCTCGGTCAACCTGGTGGTGTACGGCCTGACCGCCCCCTTCGCCGCCGCCCTGATGCAGCGCTTCGGCATCCGGCGGATGGTGGCGCTGGCCCTCAGCCTGGTCGCGGTCGGGTGCCTGGCCACCACGGTGATGTCGCAGTCCTGGCAGCTCGTGCTGGCCTGGGGCTTCGCGATCGGGATGGGTGCGGGCTCCATGGCGCTGGTGTTCGGCGCCATCGTCGCCGACCGGTGGTTCGTCACCAACCGCGGCCTGGTCACCGGCGTGTTCTCGGCGGCCTCGTCCACCGGGCAGCTGGTGTTCCTGCCGGTGCTGGCCTACCTGATCGCCCATCACGGCTGGCACACCGCGGTGTTCCTGGTCGCGGCCTTCGCGCTGCTGCTGGTGCCGCTGGTGATGTGGCTGCTCGCCGACTCCCCCGCCAGCGTCGGCCTAACCCCGTACGGCGCAGCGCCGGACTGGCAACCACCGGCCAGCTCAAAGCGCAACCCCGCCAAGGCCGCGATCGCCGCACTCACCGAGTCCTCCCGCAGCTGGACGTTCTGGGTGCTGATGGGCACCTTCTTCATCTGCGGCTGGTCCACCAACGGCCTGATCGGCTCGCACTTCATCCCGGCCGCCCACGACCACGGCATGCCGGCCACCACCGCGGCCAACCTGCTCGCCCTGATCGGCATCTTCGACATCGTCGGCACCATCGGCTCCGGCTGGCTCACCGACCGGGTCGACCCGCGCAACCTGCTGCTGGCCTACTACGGCCTGCGCGGGCTGTCGCTGCTGATCGTGCCGTCGGTGCTGAGCTCGGCCGTCGAGCCGCCGCTGTTCCTGTTCATCGTCTTCTACGGCCTGGACTGGGTGGCCACCGTGCCACCGACCGTGGCACTGTGCCGCGAGCACTTCGGCCTGGAGAAGTCCGGGCTGGTGTTCGGCTGGGTGTTCGCCGCCCACATGGTCGGCGCGGGCCTGGCCGCCTCCTACGCCGGTGCCGTCCGCGAGCACACCGGCGACTACCGGCTGGCCTGGCTGACCGCGGGCATGTTGTGCATCGCCGCCGCGCTGGCCTTCTTCACCATCCGCCGTCGTGGCGCCTACGCGGTAAGTGCGGCACTATCCGCTGCATGAGCTATGCGCAGGACTACCGGCTGAGCCTGACCGACCCGGACCGGTTCTGGGCACAGGCCGCCACCGCGATCAGCTGGTTCCGCAAGCCCACCCGGGTGCTGGACGACACCGGCCCGGCGTTCGCCAGGTGGTTCGTCGACGGCACCGTCAACACCTGCTTCAACGCACTCGACCGGCACGTGGTGGCCGGCCGCGGCGAGCAGGCCGCGCTGATCTACGACTCGCCGGTGACCGGCAGCGGGCGCAGCTACAGCTACACCGAGCTGACCGAACTGACCGCCAAGTTCGCCGGCGTGCTCCGGGCGCTCGGCGTGGACCGCGGCGACCGGGTGCTGATCTACCTGCCGATGGTGCCCGAAGCGGTCATCGCGATGCTGGCCTGCGCGCGGATCGGGGCGGTGCACTCGGTGGTGTTCGGCGGCTTCGCCGCCCCCGAGCTGGCCGCCCGGATCGACGACGCCCAGCCCCGGGTGATCGTCTCGGCCTCCTGCGGCATCGAGCCCAGCCGGCTGGTCGCCTACAAGCCGCTGCTGGACCGGGCCCTGCAGCTGGCCCGTCACCAACCGGACAGCTGCGTGATCCTGCAGCGCCCGCAACTGGCCGCCGAGCTCACCGAGCGCGACCTGGACTGGCGGGAGCTGATGCGCTCCCAGCTCATCGCGCCGGCCGAGTGCGCCGAACTGCAGGCCACCGACCCGCTCTACATCCTCTACACCTCCGGAACCACCGGCCGCCCCAAGGGCATCGTGCGCGACAACGGCGGCCATGCGGTGGCGCTGCGCTGGTCGATGGCCAACATCTTCGACGTCGGGCCCGGCGAGGTGATGCTGACCGCCAGCGACGTCGGCTGGGTGGTCGGGCACTCCTACATCGTCTACGCGCCGCTGCTCACCGGCGCCACCACCGTGCTGTACGAGGGCAAGCCGGTCGGCACCCCGGACGCCGGAGCGTTCTGGCGGCTGGTCGCCGAGCACCGGGTCAAGGTGCTGTTCACCTCGCCCACCGCGCTGCGCGCGGTCAAGCGCGACGACCCGGACGGCGAGCTGGTCGGCCGGTACGACCTCAGCACCCTGCAGACGCTGTTCCTGGCCGGCGAGCGGCTGGACCCGGCGACCTACGAGTGGGCCAGCGAGCGGCTCGGCATCCCGGTGGTCGACCACTGGTGGCAGACCGAGACCGGCTGGCCGATCGCCGCCAACCTGCGCGGGCTGCAGCCGATGCCGATCAAGCCTGGCTCCCCCACGGTGCCGGTGCCCGGCTACGACGTGCGGATCCTCTCCCCCGAAGGCCGGCAGCTGCCCGCCGGCCAGGAAGGCGCGATCTGCCTGCAAGCTGCCGCTGCCGCCCGGCACCAGCCAGGGCGTCTGGGGTGACGACCAGCGCTACGTCGAGTCCTACCTGAGCACTCATCCCGGCTACTACCTGACCGGGGACGGCGGCTACCTCGACGACGACGGCTACCTGTTCGTGCTCGGCCGCACCGACGACGTGCTCAACGTGGCCGGCCACCGGCTGTCCTCCGGCCAGATCGAGGCGGCGCTGGCCGGGCACCCGGCGGTCGCCGAGTGCGCGGTGATCGGCGTGGCGGACCCGCTCAAGGGCCAGGTGCCCCGCGCCCTGGTGGTGACCAAGAGCGGCTGGGCCGGCTCGCCCGACGAGCTGGCAGCCGAGCTCGCCGCCCGGGTGCGCGACGAGGTCGGCCCGATCGCGTCGCTGTCCCGGGTGGACGTGGTCGCGGGCCTGCCCAAGACCCGGTCCGGCAAGATCCTGCGCGCCACCATGCGCCAGCTCGCCGACGGCGCCGATCCCGCGGTGCCCTCGACCATCGAGGACGCCGCGGTGCTGGACCGGCTGCGACCGGTGCTCCGGCCCGGCTGACACCCCGGCTGACACTCCGGCCGACGGCCCGAACAGCACTCCCGTGCCCGGCGCACGGCCTGATCAGAGGCTGGGGCAGCACGCCGCTACCGGTAGGTTGGTTACTCCCGGACGGAGGTGAGGCCAGTGGACCAGCTCGCCCTGGTGGCCGCCGTCCTGTTCGCGACCGCGGTGCTGATCCCGGTCTCGTCCCGGATCAACCTGCCGTGGCCGGTGCTGGTCACCCTGTTCGGGATCGTGCTGGCCGCCATCCCGCAGGTACCGCAGGTGCACGTCGAGCCCGAGTTGATCCTGCCGCTGGTGCTGCCGCCGCTGCTCTACGCCGCCGCCCGCAAGACGTCCTGGCGATATTGGGCGGCCAATGCCACCCCGATCCTGCTGCTGGCGGTGGCCCTGGTGCTGGTGACCACCGCCGCGGTGGCCGCGGTGGTCACGGCGATGGTGCCCGGCATTCCGTGGGCGGCCGCGATCGCCCTCGGCGCCCTGGTCTCGCCGCCGGACCCGGTGGCGGCCACCGCGATCGCCAGCCGGCTGCACCTACCCCGACGGCTGGTGTCGATGCTCGAGGGCGAGGGCCTGTTCAACGACGTGGCCGCGCTGGTGCTCTACCAGGTGGCGATCGCCTCGGTGGTGGGCGGCTCGATCTCACCCGGCGAGGCGGCGGTCCGGCTGGTGCTGGCCGCGCTGCTGGCACTGGCGATCGGCTTCGCCTTCGGTTGGGGCATGACCCGGCTGCTGGCGGTGCTCGGCTCGACCGACCCGCGGCCGCAGGTGCTGCTGTCGGTGCTGGCCCCCACCGCGACCTACGTGGCGGCCGAGGAGGTGCACGGCTCCGGGGTGCTCGCGGTGCTGGTCTACACGCTGTACTCGGTGTCCCGCCCGGTGGACGCCGCCGACGCCCAGGGCCGGCTGACCACCGACGTGTTCTGGTCCATGACCGAGACGCTGGTCACCGGGATCGCGTTCGGCCTGGTGGGCCTGGAGTTCCAGACGGCGTTCGAGGCGATCGGGACCGACTGGACGTCCCTGGTCGGCGAGACCACCGCCGTGGTCGGGGTGGTGGTGGCGGTCCGGCTGCTCTACCTGCTGCCCTCGGCGCTGCTGGCCCGGCGGTTCTACCGGCGGTTGCAGGCCGGCGCCCTGGACGACGCGCTCAGCGGGCAGCGGACCAGCCGGCGGCTGCAACGCCAGCGCGACACCGACGTCCCGATCGGCTGGCGGGAGACCGTGGTGGTGTGGTGGGCGGGCATGCGCGGGGTGGCCACCGTCGCCCTGGCCCTGGCCGTGCCGACCGTCACCGACGCCGGCGAGCCGTTCCCGTCCCGGGACCGGATCCTGTTCGTGGCCTTCTCGGTGGTGCTGGTGACCCTGGTGCTGCAGGGCCTGAGCCTGCCCACCGTGGTGCGGCTGCTCGGCGTGCGGGCCGGCCCGCACGACAGCGACGACGCCGAGGCCGCGCTGGTGGAACGGGCCGCGCACTCAGCCGCCGAGGCGCTC
Source organism: uncultured Actinomycetota bacterium (assembly GCA_963796905.1). Taxonomy (GTDB): domain Bacteria; phylum Actinomycetota; class Actinomycetes; order Mycobacteriales; family Jatrophihabitantaceae; genus Jatrophihabitans_A. Next base: position 56,231 of record CAWCNK010000009.1, read on the forward strand.
AACCGGCTGCAGGACGAGGTGAATTTCGGCGTCGAGGTGTGGGACCGGCTCAACGCCTTCCCGACCGACCTGCTGGTGCGGCTGCACGCCCAGCTCGGCGGCGACTCCCAGCACAGCGTGCTGGGCTCGCGGTCCGCCGACCGCAGCGAGTTCCTGCTCGGCCTGCGGCAGATGCTCAGCGCCGCCCGGGAGGAGCTGCTCACCGCCCGCTCCGAGCGCGGGGTCGACCCGGAGCTGGTCGATCGGCTGGTGCGGCGTCTCGACCTCTACAGCCTGCCGGCGCTGCCCACGGCCGACGGGCACTGACCTCCTACCGCGGCGGTGGCAGACTGCCGGTGGTACACGCCGGCGGTCACGCCCGCACCCGGAGGAGGACCGACGATGCCACCACGGCGCAAGAAGGCCAGCGGCCTCAGCGAGGAGGACGTGGCCCGGCTGCGCAGCCAGCTGGCCGACGGCCGCCGGCCCCGGGTGGCGCTGGCCGGACCGCAGTTCGAGGCCGGCACGTCCGGGTCGGTGGTCCGGATCGGCGACCCGGCGACCGACGGCGCCGACTTCCTGACGGTGCGGGTCAAGGTCAACGGGGTCACCGACGAGCTGGCCTTCGCACCGGCCGAGCTGAGCATCGGCCGTGCCGGGTCGGCAGCCGGCACGGCACGGACCACCGCCGCGGGTGGCCGGCCGGCCCGGGCCAAGCCGACCCGAGCAACACCCACGACCACGCAGTCCGAACCGACAGCCGGCGCCACCCCGGCCCGCCCCAGCACCGCCGGGCCGAGTACGGCCACCACCCAGCCGGGTACGGCTCGGCGGCAACAGCGGCCGGCGACGCAAGGCACCGGCCGCTCCGACGGTGAGCGTGACGATCAGCTCGTCCGGGGCCGCCTGGTCGGTGAGCGCCAGCCGAGGCGCCCGGACGGTGGTCAAGAACGCGCCGCTCACCCCGGGCGCGGTGACCGCGATCGCCGCGCTGCTCGGCCAGCCAGGGGTGTCCGAGGCGGTGGCCGAGATCAACGAGGCCGCCCGGCTGCAGGCCCAGCAGCGCGCCGAGCAATTACGTGCCGAGCTGTACGACCTGGAGGCGGTGCTGGCCACCCACCAGGCGCCGCGTTAGGCGAGCGACCCCGCGCTAGCGCGCCGAGGTGATCCGGTCGAGTTCGGCCTGGTCCTCGGCCGTCGGCCGCCACCGGGCCGCCTTGACGTTGGCCGCCACCTGCTCCGGCGAGGTGGCGCCGGCGATCACCGAGCTGACGGCCGGCCGCGCGGCCAGGCCGCCGATGGCCACCTCCAGCAGGGTGATGCCCCGGTGCGCGGCGAAGGCCTCCAGGTCGTCGAGCACGTCGAAGGCCTGCGGGGTGAGCATCGATTCCCGGCCCCAGGCCTGCAGCCGGCTGCCGGTCGGCGGCTGCTCACCGCGGCGGTACTTGCCGGTGAGCAGGCCGTTGGCCAGCGGGAAGTACGGCAGCAGGCCGATCCCGTAGCGCTGCAACGCCGGCACCAGGTCCGCCTCGATCCCGCGCCGGAGCAGGCTGTACTCGTTCTGGGCGCTGACGAAGCGCTGGAAACCCTTCGTCCGGGCGGTCCACTCGGCGTCCGCGACCTGCCAGCCGGTGAAGTTGGAATGGCCCAGGTAGCGCACCTTGCCCTGGTGCACCAGATCGTCCAGCGCCGACAGGGTTTCCTCGATCGGGGTGGCCGGGTCCGGCCGGTGCAGCTGGTACAGGTCGATCCAGTCGGTGCGCAGCCGGCGCAGCGAGTTCTCCACCGCCCGGACGATGTAGCGGCGGGAACCGCGCGCTGCGAAGTCCTGGCCGTTGTCCTGGCCGAGCCGCCGGACGTCGCTGCCGAACTTGGTCGCGATCAGCACGTCGTCCCGGTTGCCCTGCAGGATCTCGCCGAGGCGTTGCTCGGACTCGCCGTAGGAATCGGCCGTGTCGAACAGGGTGATCCCGTTGTCCAGGGCGGCGTGCACCACCGCCCGGCTCTGGTCGAGATCGAGTTTCATCCCGAAGTTGTTGGTGCCCAGGCCCACCACGGACACGGCCAGGCCCGAGTCGCCGAGCCGGCGCGACGATGCCGACGGATCAGTCACGAACGCTTCTCCTCAGTGAGTAGTGCGGTGCGGGGATCGCCGGGTCTCGGCGGGGTACCCGCTTCCGACGGTAGCCCTCGGCCACCCGGCTGCCGTCCCGGCGGTACCGGCCGGCCCGGCACGCCGCGTTCAGACCAGCCCGCTAGCCTTTGGATTCGTGCGCGTCCCCCCGCAGGATCTCGATGCCGTCCGGGCCTCCTACGACCGGGTGGCCGACAACTACGTGGCGATGGGGATGGGTGAGCTGACCGCGGAGCCATGGCTGCGCGCGGCGCTGGCGGCCTTCGCCGAAGAGGTCCGCGGCCTCGGTCCGGTGCTGGACGTCGGGTGCGGGCCGGGCACCGTCACCGCGCACCTGGCCGGGCTGGGGCTGGACGCCCGCGGCGTGGACCTGTCGTCGCGGATGATCGACCATGCCCGGCACCGGTATCCCGACCTGGACTTCGAGGTCGCCTCGGCCACCGACCTGAACCTGCCGGACGCCTCGCTGGGCGGCGCGCTCGGCTGGTGGTCGCTGTTCAACCTGCCCCGGGACGTGCTGCCGGTGGTGCTGGCCGACCTGGCCCGCGCGCTGGTGCCCGGCGGCCGGCTGCTGCTGGGCACCCACCTCGGCGACGGTGAGCTCCAGCGCACCGAGGCCTACGGCGGCGTGCCGGTGCAGTGGACCACCCACTACTGGCAGCCCGAGCACCTGGTCGCGCTGCTGTCGATGGCGGGACTGGACCTGGAGGCCGAGCTGCGCATCCCGGCCACCGGCGGGGTGCGTCCGGGCGTGCTGCTCAGCGCCCGCCGGCCGGCCTGAACCTGGTTCGGCGCCGGGGCGGCAGCACGCTGGTGCGCGCTGCCGGCCCGGCGCCGGCGACAAGCAGGTCAGATCAGGTGTGCACTCCCTGGATGGCGAACCGTTCCACCTGCTGCAGGTGGCCACCGGTGCTGGCGACCAGGGTCAGCACCCCGCGCTGGCTGAAGGTCACCGGGCCGGTGGTCCAGGCCGTGTGATCGCCACCGGCCGGTACCCGGGCCACCGTGCTGCGGTCGCTCTGGCTGGCCAGCACCGACACCACGATGTTCTCGTCCACCCCGGTGATGTGGCCGCCGATGGCCATCGGCGAGGACACCTTGGACCCGTAGGCCGGCTGCTCCAGCGACAGGGTGGTGTCGTCACTGCCGACCACCTCCCACGGCGAGTCCGACGCGGTGCCGTACCGGACCAGGTGCAGCGTCGCCGCGGTGCGCGGCTGCCCGTTCGGGTCCCGGTAGCCGATGCCGACGTGCGCGCCTCGCGAGTCCGTCCGGGTGCCGGTGGCCAGGGTCATCTCGGTGAAGCCCAGGTAGGACCGGGTGAAGTTGAGCGCGGTCTGGCCGGCGTCGAGGTGCCACGGCTGCGAACCGCCGGCGGTCGTGCGCCACTGCTCGGCCTCGGCGTAGCTGCCGAACGGCCACAGCGGCTGGTAGCCCAGCGTGAACGACTGGCCGGCCGGCGGCTGGGAGGTCGGCTGCGTGGACGGCGCGCTCGACGGGGCCTCGGACGTCGGCTGGGTCGGTGAGGTCGACGACGGCGCCTGGGTCGGTGACTGGCTCGGCGCCGCGCTGGACGGGGCCGGGGTGGGCGCCGAACTGCTCGGGGTGGCTGGCAGGTTTCCCTGGGTCGCGGGCCCCGCCGGGTGGCTGGAATCCTGGCTGAGCTGCACCGCGGTCACGGTGGCCACCGCCAGGACTCCCACCACGGCCGCGGCCAGCAGCGGCACTGCCCAGCGCGAACGCGCCCGGTCCAGCGGCACCACCCGGCTGGCCGGCGGGACGGCCGGTGCCAGGTCGGCGGCGGTGACGGAGTCCGCCCGGGCCTGCAGGGCGGCGGTGATCCGGTCGTCGATGGTGTTCATTCGGCACCTCCGAGTGCTGCGGCGATCGCCTGGCGACCGTGGAATGCGTTGGATTTGACGGCGCCCAGCGAGATGCCGAGTTCGGCCGCGATCTGTGCCTCTCCCAGCTCCGACCAGTAGCGCAGCACGATCACCTCGCGTTGCCGGCGGGGTAACCGGCGCAGCGCCGCGAGCACCGCGCGGTGGTCCTCGGCCACCATCAGCCGGCCGTCGGCGGGCTCGACCGTCAGCCGGTCCGCGTCCGGGTAGGGGTTGCGGCGCACCGTGCGGCGGCGGCGCAGTACCGAGCGGGAGCCGTTGAGCACGCAGCTGCGCAGGTAGGAGATCGCCGACTCCCGGTCGGCCAGCGCCGGCCAGCGCCGGTGCAGGGCCGCGAAGGCGTCCTGCACCACGTCCTCCGCGGTCTCCAGGTCGTCGACCAGCAGCACCGCGAGCCGCACCATGGAAAGCCGATGGGAGGTGAACAGCGCGGCTACCGCCGCATCGGCATCGCCCGCCGGCGCGAGCCGCACCGGCACATCCTTGTTGCGCACCATCGTCGTCCTCATGGCCACCGTCCAGGCTCGGAGCCCCTCGAGGAATTCGAGGTGCTACCTGTCCAGACGCCTGGCCGGGGCAATGGTTGCATCGCCCGCCCGACTACGGCTACGTCCTGTCCGGCTCAGCCATCGGACGGCTCGCCGGAGCGGCCGAACGACTAGGCCTGGTCGGGCTTGGGTTGCGGGTCGGCGGCCTCGGGTGCAGTGGACGCCTCGGGTGCCAGGAAGTCGGCCACCTTGTCGGTGGCCGCGTCGACCTGGCTGGCGTGCTTGCCGCCGGTGCGCTTGTTGATCTGGCTCTCGGCCTGGTCGAGCGCCTTGCGCACCTGGTCGGGACGCTGCCCGGCCGCGTCGCGTGCCTTGCGGGCCAGCTTGCCGACGTTGTCGAACAGTCCCATGGTGACCTCCCAGGTCGGCACGCGCAGCGCGTGCCGCCAGCCTACGGGACAGCCGGGCTCAGACGCCCACCGTCAGCGCGGCGGTGTAGCCGGCCGAGACCGACCCGCTCATCGAGGCCAGCTGGTGGATGCCGCCGTCGTCGCCGAACACCATGTCCGAGGTCAGCGAGGTGCGGGCCAGGTTGGCCACACTCTGCTCGTAGCCGGAGGTGGCATACACCTTGGTGCAGGCCTCCTCGGGCAGCGCCAGCTGTGAGGTGGCGACGATCTTGCCGGTCGCGGTCGCGTTGGCCAGGCTGGAGTACACCTCGAAGTGGATGTGCGGCCACCGGCCGGAGTACGCGGCCGGGAAGATCGTGGTGAAGCTGACCTGGCCGTCGGCATCGGATTCCTGCACGCCGCGCAGGTAGTTCTCGTTGCTGACGCCCTGCCCGTACAGGGAGTACTCGCCGTCGATGTTGCAGTGCCACAGGTACACCGCGGCGCCCTGCAGGGCCTGATAGCCGTTGGCCGAGTCGCGCAGCGTCAGCGTGACGGTGAGCGGGACACCCTCGGCGGTGGTGCTGGAGCTGCCGAAGCTGGACCGGATATCGCTGCGCACGATGCCGCTCTGGGTCAGCACGTTCGGGCCGTTGGACCCGTCGCCGGGGTACGGGCCACTGGTCTCCTCCGGGATCTCGGTGGTGACCGTCGCCGTGGCGGGACCGCTCGCCGCCGAGGACGCCGGGCCGGCGGTGCTCGCTGCCGCGCTCGTGGTGGCGGTCGCGGAGGCGGCGGTGCTGATCCTGGCCGCGCTGGAGCAGCCGGCCACCGCGAGCAGTCCGGTACCCAGGAACGCCAGCGCCCCGCGCCGGCTGAGCGTCTGCAGGTCGAACTCCAAACCGCGGTCGTGGTCCTCGATCTCGTGGTCGGGTGCCGGGTGGTCGGGTTGGGGTGCGCGCTGGGCCGTCATGGGTCTCTCCGGATCGCTCGGGCTCTTCGATCGGTCGAGAGTCACCCTGCCCGGGCAGCCCGGCAGAACCTTGTGCCGACGCTGTGCGAATGCTGTGGCAGGTTCAGCGCGCCGCCGCGGTCGCCCAGCGCCGGTCGGACTGCTTGGCCCGGTACATCGCGGCGTCGGCACGGTTCAGCAACCCGGCCGCGGTGTCGCCGGGCTCGGCGGTGGCGTGCCCCATCGAGCAGCCGATCAGCAGCTCGCCGCAGCTCAGCTCGAACGGCACGGCGAAGGCTTCTCGCAGCCGGGCCAGCAGGATCGCCACCCCGGCCTCGGCACCGTCCGGCGTCTCGGTGAGGATCACCAGCTCGTCACCGCCCAGCCGGGCCACCAGGTCGGTCGCCCGGACGGTGTCCACCAGCCGGTGCGCCACCGCCCGCAGCAGCTCGTCGCCGACCGCGTGGCCGTAGGTGTCGTTGACCGGCTTGAACCGGTCCAGGTCGCAGAAGATCACCGTCGGGGTGCTCGCGCCGCGCTGGTACTTCGCCAGTGCCATGGCCAGCGCCTCGGCGAACAGCGCCCGGTTGGGCAGGCCGGTGAGGTGGTCGCGGGTGGCGGCGTGGCTGAGCCGGGCGGCGTCGTCGCGCAGTTGCAGGATGAGCACCGCCTGGTCGGCGATGTCGCGCAGCCGCTCCAGCTGCAGCCGGGTCAGCTCCTGGCGCTGGCCGGAGAAGGCGCACACGGTGCCGACCACCTCGCCACCGGACAGGATCAGCGGGGCGGCGGCGTAGAGCCGGACCCGGTCGAAGGTGCCGTCGACGAACGGGTTGTCCGCCCAGCGGCTGTCGGTGGCCGCGTCGGCGGTGTAGCTGATGTCGGTCGAGCAGATGCTGACGTTGCACATCGCGTCCTGCCGGGCGACCACTGCCGGCTCGTAGCCGTAGGCGGCAGCCGCAACCTGGCGGTCGGCGTCGAGCAGGTTCACCACGGCGGTCGGCGTGCCACACACGAACGCGGCCAGCGCGGCGAGTGAGTCCAGCTGGTAGCTGCGCGGCTGGTCCAGCGCCTCCAGGGCGTGCAGGGCAGCGAGCCGGGACAGCTCGGCCTGGGGCAGGCCGGCCGCGGCAGGAGATGCGGTGCTCATCACCGCACCATCGTCGCGAACCGGACGATCTTGAGGCACCTCTGGCACTACCGCCGGTCGACACCGCTCATGGTGAGGTTTCCAGGCGGCCAGGGACCTGGGCTTTGCGGAGCAGGTCGCCGACGTGGCTGGTGATTCCGATCCTGCCGTGCACGAGAACGCCCGCCCCGCTCCGGGCAGCCTCCGGAAGGATCTCTCGGAGGCGGTCCAGGCCCTCCTCGGCGTTGAAGTTGATCCACTCGGTCGCCGCGCCCTCGCTCAAGACGCGATCACCGCGGAACAGATGCCTGGCGATGTGCAACTGCACCACCCACGCGCGGTTGCCGTCGTGAACCCATTCGAGCCGAACCGGTCCGAGCATGCTGCGTGCCTGCGCGGCCAGGCCGCGCACATCGGCGACCACGTGAGCGGGCAGGTCGTCCGGGCCGGCATCCCCCACCATGAAAGCGTCCCCCTGGCCGGCGACGCCCTGGACGAAGTCCGAGCCGTCCTCGGTCGGCATCGACGCTCCGGACCAGCGCGCGTCCACCCCTTCCTGCGCTAGGACAGCCGCGATCTCGGTTCCGGTGGGATCCTCGGCGGCGAGTAGGGCGTAAGGGTCGGTCCAGTACGGCACCGTGGTGTAGCGGCCCGGCGCCTGCTCGGTGGGGCAGGTGCGCAACCACGACTCGTCCGTGCCGGTCGAGGCGCCGAAGCTGAAGGGCGCCACCCGCCTGCTGATGACTGTCGTGCGTGGCACCGGCAGGTCCAGGCTGTGGGCCATGAGCAGGCCGTAGGCCTTGTCGCCGATATGGTGGCTGAACCGGTTGGGCCAGGCATTGGTCACCTGGATCTGGAGATCCGCGGCCTCGTCGCCCTGCTCCCACCAGATGGTGTGGGTCTGCCGGTAGCCCACCCGACGAGGATGTATCGAGAACTCCAGGCGGCTGGATCGCTCGTCGGGAATCTCCGGCTCGAACCCGTACACCGACGCCAGGATGCGGCAGGCCAGCGCATGCGGCAGCGCGGCGGTGCCGCCTTCCTCCACGACCCGAGGGGTTGCGTCCGGTGCGAACTCGACGACGCCGCCCAGTGCCACCCCCGACACACCGCCGTCGTGGACGTCGATGGTCTCGTTGACGATGGTGTAGTACCCCTGCCCGGCCAGCTGCCGCACGACCGCAAGCACGTCGGCCACCTCGATCAGGCCATAGCGGAACGGGCAACCCTTGTCCCGCTCGGGCAAGAAGCTCCGGACGTTGACCATACGAGCTGTCGATGCCGCGAGAAGGTCCTCGATCGCCTGTTCGGGCCCGGTGTACCTGTCCGACGTGCCGTCTGCAGACACTCGGCTGTGCCGGATGGGAAGGGTCGGGCCGGGACCGAAGCTGACGAACCGGGCGACATTGCCACGCTCGGCGAGCAGGTCCAGCCGATCGTCCTTGCGCAGGTCGCCCGGCTCGGTCATGGGCATGGCTTACCCGTCGTCACGAGGCCGTGCCGAGTCGAGCTATGCCCTCGAGTGCGGTTACCGCGGCCCACTGGGAGCTGGCGTCCAGCCCGCTCTCCTCGACCGTCCGGGCGGCCGAGGCCAGCGCCTCCCGGCCGGCGGCCGGGGAGATGGCGTCCAGCCTTGCGTCCAGAATGGTGAGCCCGCACCTGCTCGCCGCCGCGAACTCGACGGCGCACCCGCTGCTGTAGGGCCAGCCGTCGGCGAAGACGACCGTCGTCACGAACCGCTCGATCACCGATACCCAGAATCGGTGATAGTCCGGCTGGTCCCACCCGGGCATCGAGTCCAAGCGGGTCGGATCGATGACAGGTGCCTGGAATCGGGCCTCCACCCGGTCGACGAGCGGGCGCACCGCCGCGATGTTGTTCTCGATCACCGATGCCATCTCACGCTGGTAGGCGACTCGATCCGACCCGGCCCGGTCGGAGTTGGCGCGCCACCACGCCAGGAATTCCGGGCCCGTGGTGATCGGAGTACTGACGTAGACGGCTTGCCTGCGGCCATGCAGAACGGTGTCGATCGCTTCGAGCAGAGCGCGTCCCTGCCCCGTCGCGCTGCCGTCGCCGAGATCGGCTGGAGGCGCCGCCTGCAGGATCTCCCTGATGCCGCCCCCGGCAGAGTTAGCCATACCGCTCCCTGGATCACGTCGGGGCCCGATGCAGGGACCCTACTACCGAGCATTCTCCACAGACGGCTGACAAATCGGCCGAACCGGAGGCGGGTTGACGATATCGTCGCCGCATGTCTTCGAATCCTCCTCCGGAGACCCCTGAGCCGGCGGCACCGGGCGACCTCGAGCCGCCTGCCGGTGGCACGACCGCTACCGGCAGACGGCCGGCGAGCCCGGACGCGGCCGTGACCTCCGACGCGTCGGAGGCCTCCGATGCGCTCCTGCGGTTCACGTACCAGGAACTGTTGGACGCCACCAAACACCAGGACGACAAGATCAACCGGCTGCTCAGCGCGATCGCGTTCCTCACGGCGAGTTCGCTGGCGCTCGGAAACCTGAACTCGGCCGCCGGGGTCAGGACCCGCTACCTGGTGACCCCCGGCACCGTCGTCCCGTTGGCACTCATCCTGCTCGGTGCCTTCCTCATCGGCGTCATCGCCTCGGTGGTCATGTTGATCAACAGCCTGACCACGCCGCTGCGGTTCCCCGGTGGCACCAAGGCGGCCATGCCCAAGATCAACTACGCTGACCGGACCGTGGAGGCCAGCCCGATCTACTTCACCGAGATCGCCGGCACCTCGCTACAACAGTGGTACGCGAAGTGGCAGCAGCCGGCTGTCGATATCGTCCGGGAACGCCATGAGGCGATGATCCGCGAAACGCACAACCTGGCGGTGCGCACCGACTTCAAATACCAGCAGACCAAGGAAGCGGTCGCCGTCCTGACCTTCGCGCTGCTGTCGTTGGCCCTCTCGGTCGTGCTGGTGCTCGGTGGGATCACGGCGCAGCGGGCGGACGCGCCGCCGGCGCCGATCCCTTTGTCCATGCGGTTGCTGCTAAGCCTCACCCTCGGTGCCTATGTCGCGCTCCACCTGTTCGCCACGGCCCGCGAGCGACGCCAAACGGTGGTCGAACGGGCCTCCTTCGAGACCGGCCGTCTCGCCCGAGTGCGCCAACTGGCCCGGGTGGTCAGTCCGATCCCGGTCGCCGCGGTGCCGGCCACCCTGGTGGCCGTGCCCTTCTCCGCGACCGGGTTGTGGATCGCGGTGGCCATCGCCCTGCCCGTCGTCAGCTGGCTGGTCTTCCTAGCCAGCCTCCCCTGGGTAGCAGAGGAGGAACAGGCGGCCAGCCTGGCCGCGCAATGGCGCCCGCTCGGCGACGTCACCTCACTGCCGCCACCGGTCAACGACGACGCGGGACGGGCGGCGGAACGGAACAAGGCCAATGCACGATTGACCAACCTTCGCCGGATCGCAGCCGTGCTGGCCCTGGCCTATGTCGTGGTCGGCGTGATCAGTGCGATCCAGTCGTACTACTGGCTGCAGCTGCTCGCAGGCTACGGCGCAGGGGTCATCCTGCTGCTGGCTGCGCTGATTCAGTACACCCGGGCCCGCCGCGAGCAGGTTCGCCGGTGGCTACGGTCGACCACCGTGCCTCCGGCAGTCTCGGGGTAGGAACCTCACGATCGCCGGCCTCGGCCTGGCGGTCGCGGCTGATCCGCCGCAGGAACGCCAGGCCGAGGTCCAGCCGCGAAGGTCAGTCCGCGAGCTTGGCGATGGCCTGGGCCCACAGGAAGAACTTGTTGGTGCCCAGGTCGCGAACGGTCTTGATGTTGAACGCGGCCGCCAGGTGCTCGGCGTCGGCCGCGCTGACGCCCTGCAGCGCGTCCACCGGAGCGTCCGCGAGCTCGCTGATGGACTTGGACTCGTGCGCCTTGTCGACCTTGCTCGCGATGTCACCCATGCTGGTTTGCCTCCGTGTGTCCGAGAGTGGATACCGCAGTTTCTACCACTCCTGGACGCGTCCGGCCCACCATCCCCTGATACCCAGGGGCGCCGCCCCCGTAGCACACCAGGTTCTACCTAATTACCTAGGTAGGCTTTACCCATCTGCCTAGGTAGGTTACATTGCCCGGATGCTGGACTTCAGAATCGATCCGACCAGTGGCATCGCGCCCTACGCCCAGCTCGTGCAGCAGGTGAAACAGGCGTTGCGACTGGGCTGGCTCCAGCCCGGCGACAAGTTGCCCACGGCCCACCAGGTCGCGGCCAGTGTCGCCATCAATCCGAACACCGTTCAGAAGGCTTACAAGGAGCTGGAGTACGAAGGGTTGGTAGCCGGCCGTCCCGGCCAGGGCACCTTCGTCCGGCGCAGCCTGAGCCAGGCAACGCCCGGCTCGCTGGCCACCCTGACCCGCAGCCTCGCGCGGTGGATCGCTTCCGCGCGGGCGGCCGGACTCGACGAGGACGGCATCATGGACGTGGTCCGGGCCGCGATGCGAGATTTCGACGCCGAGGCAAGCGCATGACGGCGGCCGGCAACGGTGTCACAACCGTGGGCGCGGGGCGCCGGTACGGTGGCTTCTGGGCACTGCGCGACTGCACGATGACGTTGCCTGCCGGATCGGTCACAGCCGTAGTAGGACCCAACGGCGCGGGCAAGACGACGTTGCTCAACCTGCTGGTCGGGTTGTTGGCGCCTTCGGAGGGCCAGCTCTCCGTTGACGGGGTAACGCCCAGCAGTAGTCCGGCCTTTCTCGCCCGGGTCGGCTTTCTGGCCCAGGACTGCCCGCTCTACCGGCAGTTCTCGGTCGAGGACATGCTCCGCTTCGGACGGGCGATGAACCCGTCCTGGGACGACGCGCTCGCCCGCGAACGGATCGAGGCCGCCGAGGTGCCGCTCGCCCGGAAGGCGGGAAAGCTGTCCGGCGGCCAACGGGCCCAGGTCGCGCTGGCTCTCGCCATCGCCAAACGGCCACGAGTCCTGTTCCTCGACGAACCACTGGCCGCGCTGGACCCGCTGGCCCGACGGAGTTTCCTCAGGAGCCTGCTCGACAGCGCGACCGCAACCGGCATGACCGTCGTGCTGTCCTCGCACCTGATCGCCGAGCTGGCGCGGGTCTGCGACCACCTCGTGGTGATCCGCGACGGTCAGCTACGCCTGGCGGGCGACATCGACGAACTGCTGGGCGAACACCACCGGGTCAGCGGCACGCCGGAGAGCACCTCCCAGCTGCCCGCGGCGACCGAGGTGCTCAGCCGGGCATGCCACGAACGACATGCCACGCTGCTGGTCCGTACCCGCGCGCCGCTGCTCGACCCCGCCCTGACCACCAGCCCGGTCAACCTGGAGGAACTCGTCCTGGCCTACCTCGAACGCCCCGCCGCGCAACCGGAACCCCGCCTGGTCGCGGTCCAGCCGGAGGGGAGCCCGCGATGATCTGGACGACCTGGCGCCAGCACCGCGCCGAAGCAGCCGTCGGCGGGGTACTCCTGGCCGCGCTCGCCGCCGCCCTCCTGGTGGTGGGAAGCACCGCCCGGAGCCGGGCGAGCGCCCTCGGCCTGCCCCGGTGCACCTCCGGGTGCGGTGACGGTCTCGACCGGTTGCACCGCGACTTCCACTCGATCCCGCCGTTCATCGCCGCCCTCATCGCGATACCGATACTCGCCGGGATGTTCTGGGCGGCGCCACTGATCTCGCGCGAGTACGAGGCTGGCACCCACCGGCTGGCCTGGACCCAGTCGGTGAGCCCGCTGCGCTGGATCACCGTCAAGATCGCACTGATCTTCGGTACCGCCACCGCCGCCGCACTCGCCCTCGGCCTGCTCGCCACCTGGACCCTCGACCCGCTCAACGACGCCTTCGGCGGGCGCTACAACAGCACCTGGTACGACACCCAGGGCATCGTTCCGGTCGCCTGCATGCTGTTCGCGCTCGCCGTCGGGGTGGCAGCCAGCGCCCTGTTCCGGCGCACCATCCCCGCCATGGCCGTAACCCTGCTCGGCTACGCCGCCGCCCGCATCCCGATCCACTGGCTCCGCTGGCACTTCGCCCCGCTGAGCACCCGGACGATCGACACCCCGCTGAGCACCTTCCTGCAGAACCCCACCGGCTCGCCCTGGGACGCCGCTGCCGACGCGGTCCCCGCCGGCGGCTGGCTACAGAAGGTCGACCTGACCGGCCCGGCAGGGAAGGTGATCCCCAGCGGTCGCGGCAACTTCGACCTGCTCCGCAACTACTGCCCGAACCTTGAGATCGATTCCAGCCGCAGCGGGGTCCTCAACCCCGACGCCTGTGCCGCCCAGGTGCAGAACCTCAGCGTCCACGCCACGGTTGCCTACCAATCAGGACGCCATTTCTGGATCATCCAGGCGGTCGAGAGCGCGATCTTCCTCGGCCTCGCCGGCCTGCTGGTGGCCGTTGCGATCCTGGTGGTCTGGCGGCACCGCTCCGCCTGAGCGCGGAAAGCTCCGGCGGGACTACTCCCACTCGATGGTGCCGGGCGGCTTGGACGTCACGTCCAGCGCCACCCGGTTCACCTCGCGCACCTCGTTGGTGATCCGGGTCGAGATCCTCGCCAGCACCTCGTACGGCACCCGGGTCCAGTCGGCGGTCATCGCGTCCTCCGACGACACCGGCCGCAGCACGATCGGGTGGCCGTAGGAGCGCCCGTCGCCCTGCACCCCGACCGACCGGACGTCGGCCAGCAACACCACCGGGCACTGCCAGATCTCGCGGTCCAGGCCGGCCGCCGACAGCTCGGCGCGGGCGATGGCATCGGCCCGGCGCAGGATGTCGAGCCGGTCGGCGTCCACCGCCCCGACGATCCGGATCGCCAGTCCCGGCCCGGGGAACGGCTGCCGCCAGACGATTCCCTCCGGCAGCCCCAGCTCCAGCCCGACCCGGCGCACCTCGTCCTTGAACAGCGCGCGCAGCGGCTCGACCAGCTTGAACTGCAGGTCCTCGGGCAGCCCGCCGACGTTGTGGTGGCTCTTGATGTTCGCGGTCCCGGTGCCGCCACCGGACTCCACCACGTCCGGATACAGCGTGCCCTGCACCAGGAACTCGTACGGCGGCCCGTCTGAGCCGGTCGAGGCGATCAGCTCCCGCTCGGCCTGCTCGAACGCCCGGATGAACTCCCGTCCGATGATCTTGCGCTTGGTCTCCGGGTCGGAAACCCCGGCCAGCGCGTCGAGGAACTGCTTGCGGGCGTCCACCACCTTCAGCGATACCCCGGTGGCGGCGACGAAATCGGTCTCCACCTGCTCGGCCTCGCCGGCCCGCAGCAGGCCGTGGTCGACGAACACGCAGGTCAGCTGGTCGCCCACCGCCCGCTGCACCAGCGCGGCGGCCACCGCCGAGTCCACCCCGCCGGACAGCCCGCAGATCACCCGGGACTGCCCCACCTGGGCGCGGATCGAGCGCCAGCTGCTCGTCGATGATGCCGGCGTCGGTCCAGGTCGGCTTCACACCCGGCGATGTCGTAGAGGAAGTTCTTCAGCAGCTGCTGGCCGTGCTCGGTGTGCAGCACCTCCGGATGGAACTGCACGCCGGCCAGCCCCCGCGCGACGTCCTCGAAGGCGGCCACCGGGGCGCCGGACGAGGACGCGGTCACCACGAACCCGTCCGGGGCCCGGGTCACCTCGTCGCCGTGCGACATCCACACCTGGCGGGACTCGCGCGCCTCACCGAACAGCACCCCCGGCGAGGCGAGGTTCAGCACCGTCCGGCCGAACTCCGACCCGCCGGTGTTGGCCACCTCGCCGCCGAGCGCCCGGGTCATCGCCTGGAAGCCGTAGCAGATGCCGAACACCGGCACGCCGTGCGTCGAACAGCGCCGGGTCCACACCGGGCGCCCCGGGCGCGTACACCGAGGCCGGCCCGCCGGACAGGATGATCGCCTTCGGCTCGCGGGCCAGCAGTTCGGCCACCGGCATCGAGCTCGGCACGATCTCGGAGTAGACGTTCGCCTCCCGCACCCGGCGGGCGATCAGCTGCGCGTACTGCGCCCCATAGTCGACGACGAGCACGGTGTCGGTCTGCACCGGCCCATTCTCGCAGAGCGGCCGGTGTCCGCCGCTCAGCGCAGCGCGTGCAGCGGCCAGTCGTAGTGGACCCCGGTCAGATCCTCGCTGGCCTGCCACAGCCGGGCGGCCAGCGCGACGTCGCGAGCCGTCCAGCTGGGCCGGGCCGGTCCAGCCGGTCCGCGCATGCCGCCCGGCCACTGCGGTCCCGAAAAGCTGCCGGGCGCGGCCACGGCGGCGGCGTACAGCACCGGCTCGGCGCCGGCCGCCGCCGACTGGAAGACCAGCCGTCCCACCGTGTTGCGCACCAGCCGGGCCCGGCCCCGGGCGCCCATCCCCTCCGAGGCGAGCATCAGGTTGGTCCTGGACACCCCCGGGTGGGCGGCGGTCGAGGTGAGCGAGGCACCCCGGGCCTCGGCCCGGCGCTGCAGCTCGAAGGCGAACAGCAGGTTGGCCAGCTTCGAGCTCGCGTAGGCCCGCTGCGGGTGGTACCCGGCAGCCGGCACCCCGGTCAACGGCACCGACAGCGCACTCCAGTGCACGATCGAGGACACGGTGACCACCCGGGCGCCCGAGTCGGCCGCCAGCAGCGCCGGCAGCAGCCGTCCGGTCAGCGCGAAGTGCCCCAGGTGGTTCGTCCCGAACTGCAGCTCGAAGCCGTCGGCCGTGGAGCGCAGCCGCGGCGGCGCCATCACCCCGGCGTTGTTGACCAGCAGGTGCAGCGGGCCCTGCCACTGCGCGGCCAGGGTCTCGACGGAGGCCAGCGAGGCCAGGTCCAGCCGCACCGGCTCGACGTCCGCGGCCGGCACCAGCTCGCGGATCCGGCGCACCGCGTCCCGGCCCCGGCCGGGATCCCGGCTGGCCAGCCGCACCCGGGCGCCGTGCCGGGCCAGTTCCAGGCACACCTGCCAGCCGATCCCGGAGTTGCCTCCGGTGACCAGCGCCGTCCGGCCGGCGAGCGAGGGCAGTTGGGCGGCAGACCACGACATACCGCCACGGTACGTCTGCCGCAGCGACACCGCCCGCGGCGAGCACACTATTGGGCATGACCGAAGCAGTCGTGCGTACCCGGCTCTGGCGCGACGGCGTCCTGGAGAAGGAGGACTTCCCGTTCGAGGAGATCTCGGACTACCTCTGCCAGCCGGACTGCCTGGTCTGGGCGGACCTGCAGGCCCCGGACGCCGGCCGGCTCGCCGAGCTGGGCGAGGAGCTGTCGCTGGACCCGCTGGCGATCGAGGACGCGGTGGCCCACCACGAGCGGCCGAAGGCGTCCCGCTATGCCACCCACACCTTTCTCACCGCCCGCGCGATCTCGCTGGACGGCATCACCGGCGAGCTGTGCGACGTCCAGGTGTCGGCCTTCGTGCTCAAGCAGGCGTTCGTGACCGTGCACGCCGGCGAGTGGTTCGACATCGACACCATCGTCACCCGCTGGGACGAGAACGCCGAGCTGGTCCGGCACGGGGTCAAGGCGCTGGCCTGGGGCATGCTGGACGTGCTGGTGGACGGCCAGTTCGACGTGGTGCAGGCCCTCGACGACGAGATCGAGGACCTGGAGGACCTGCTCTTCGACCAGAGCGACGGCACCCACCAGCTGCAACGGCGGACCTTCGCGCTGCGCAAGTCGCTGGTACGAACCCGCCGGGCGGTGCTGCCGATGCGCGAGGTGGTCGCCGCCCTGGTCCGCCGCGACAGCGACATTCCGGCCGAGTTGCGGTCCTACTTCGACGACCTGTACGACCACGTGCTGCGGGCCGCCGAGTGGACCGAGTCGCTGCGCGACATGGTCAGCTCGGTGTTCGAGACGAACCTGTCGCTGCAGGACGCCCGGCTGAACACCATCATGAAGAAGCTGACCTCCTACACCGCGCTGATCGCCATCCCCACCGCGGTCACCGGCTTCTACGGCCAGAACGTGCCCTATCCCGGTTTCGCGCGCCACTCGGGGTTCGTCAGCAGCCTGGTGCTCATCGCGGTGCTCGCGGGACTGCTCTTCCTGGCGTTCAAGCGCAAGGGCTGGTTGTAATGGTTCACGCTCGTGCCGCGAGGTAGGTGCGCGGACCAGTCGTGTCAGTAGGCGTGCGCCGGGGCGCCGCCTTGCCGGTGTCAGTCCCGTGCGTCGCCACGGCGCAGGCGGGAGGCGCGCTCGGCAACGCTGCCAGTGAGCTTTCCGGTCGCTGACTTGGCTCGGTCGTAGGTCTGACCGGAGCCGCGCCGCACCGCCTCGACCCGCTCACTGGCCGCATCGGCCCAGCGCCGAGCCTCGATGTCCTCACGCCCGGACTCGATACCGAGGGGCTTGTGGAAGCCGAGGACGACCGAGGCAACGGTGCTACTGGCCTGGACGACGGCTGGCGAGGTGGTCGGGTGGAGTAAGACCTTCGAGTTGGCTCGGGCCGCGGCGGCGTCCAGGCGGGCGAGCAGGGTCTCGGTGCAGCCAGAGATCGTGTCGAGTCGCTTCTGGCGGGCAGCCTTCAGGCCGGCCCGGTGCGCTTCAAGCTCATCCGGCGAGTCGTCGAGCACGCGGTCGAGTTCGAGGATGCTGAACGCGTCGCGCAACTGGAAGCAGCGGGCCAGCACGGCGAGCCACTCGCGGACCTTGGGCTCGGCCTTCTCGACAGCGCCAGCAAGGTCGCCGAGGGTGGACTTGCCCTCTAGCTTCTGGGCGGTCGCCTCGAGCTGGCTGAGTGCATAGGCCTGCGTGTCCGACAGCGTCGATGCAGCGGACTGCACCTTCGACCAGGTGACCTCATCGACCCGGCCGCGAGCCTCACGAAGGGTCATCGCCTCGTCGAGTTCGAAGCCGACCCCGACCATGCGAGACAGGACGGCGTCCTTCTGGGCGCGCAGGATGTCGTCGACCTTCTCATCGATCACCGCGAGATAGTCGGCGATCTCCTCCATCGCCTGCTGCATCGCCATCTGCGACATCAGACCGGCCGCGCCGGACAGCAGCGCTGGGTTGACCAGCGCCGTCCCGGGCTTGGTGACGATCTGCAGGATGTGGGCCGTCTTGTTTCCGTCCATGGCTACGGTGCGGCTCGCGCCTTCCGCGCTGCCCTTCATCAGGGGAGACTTTTTGAAGATTTCGGCCGACTCCTTGGTTAGCTTCACCCAGCGTCCGGAGTTTTCGGCGATGCCAGAGCCGGCCTGCATCGCCGCGCCGCCAGCGCCAAGGACGCCTCGCAGTCGGGATAGGCCCAGGTCTCGCGACGGCAAGCCCGCGGACTCCAGGAACAGCTCGACGGCTGATGGGTCGCCGAGGACGGCTACGCCGTCGCCGTCAATGATCAATTCGATCTCGTCACTCATCTACCGACGCCCTCACTGTGCCTCAACCCGCAGGGCACCAGGCTACCCAGACCTTCAGTGCACGCCTGGACGGCGGCAGTCCATCCGGCGGCCGGCTTAGCCGCCTGACCACGACTGCCGGGTCAAGACACCTAGGGCAGCCGGTGCCGGGCGATCACCTGGAACTGCAGGGCGTTGAGCGCCTGCATCACCTGCGGCTGGGCCAGCCGGCAGGCGGTCACCGGGATGTGCGGCACCAGCGCGGTGCCGTTCGGCTCGACCAGCGCGAAGTACGGCACCACCATCGCGATCGCCGGGCAGGCGCCCTTGCTCAACGGCTGGTCCTGGGGGCGCAGCGCCGCGAGAAGGGCACCTGGGTCGCTGTCGGAGCGCTCCACCAGCAAGTCACTGGTACCGCCCGGCTGCGGCGCCACCCGGCAGCGCAGCACCCAGGCCACCGTGATTCCAGGCGGTACCGGCCTGCCGTACTCGGCCAGATGCTGGCCCTCGTCCAGCTGGGCCGGACACCGGGAGTCCAGCGGCGAGACCGGTGGGGAGGCACTCGGTTGCCCGCTGGCCGGGCCACCGGAAGCACTGCCCGAACCGCTCGAGCCGGTGGACGCACCCCCTGGAGCGCCGGACACCCCACTCGACCCGCCGGTACCCGGTCCGGCGGCACCGCCGACCGTCCGGTTCGAGGCACAACCGGTCAGCAACAGACCGACGGCGAGCGCCGTGGCGAGCTTGCGCATGACGAGGACTCCTCCAGCCGCATCCGGAAAACGACGGACCGTACTAATTATCCGATGCGGCGGGCCGGTCGAAACGTTGCGTCCCGGTTCGGGGAGTCGAAAGTGTCAGCGCGCGTGCGAGGCCGTTCGGCTGACCGGCCGCACGTCCAGGCCGTGCTCGCGCAACTGCGCCTCGACCCGGTAGATCTCGGCCAGCGGGGTGTGCCAGTGGGCTCCGTTGCGGGGTGGCGCCACCTCGAGCTGGGCACAGGCCACCCCGAGCACCTGGACGTAGGCGGTCCGGACGGCGCCCATCCGCATGCCCTTGCCGGTCAGTCCCGGCCGGTTCTCGCGGGCCTCGAGCTGGGCGCGCAGCCGGCGCAGGTCCGCGGCGACCTTCTCGATGGGTAGCTGCGAGGCCTCGGCGGGCCGGCGCTGCTCGGCGATCAGCTCGGCCTGGCGGCGCACCACCCGGGCCACCGCGCCTGTGAGGTAGGGCAGCGCGAGCAGCACGATCAGTACTACGGCCAGCAGCACGCCTCCAGTGTGCGCGCGTCGCGCGGGATATCAAGCCGAACCGGCAGGACTTGTCCGCGCTGTTACCGACCTCTCCGATCGGGCAGCGCTCGGGCAACGGCAACGCTCAGCGCAGGCCGGTGACGATCAGCTCGGCCTTCTGGAACTCCTTGACCGAGGAGTAGCCGCACTTGGCCATCACCCGGCGCAGCGAGCCGAACAGGTTGCGCTCGCCGCTGGGGTCCGCGGTCGGGCCGAGCAGCACCTCGGCCAGCGATGGCCGGTCGGCCGGGTCGGTGCCCAGGTCGACCAGCGCCGAGCGTGGCAGCCGCGGGTGCGAGGCGGTCGGGTCCCAGTACCGGCCACCGCCCGGTGCCTCGGCCGCACCGGCCAGCGGCTCGCCGAGCATCACCGCGTCGGCGCCGCAGACCAGCGCCTTGGCGATGTCGCCGCCGGTGGTGATGTCGCCGTAGGCGACCAGGTGCACGTACCGGCCGCCGGTCTCGTCCAGGTAGGCACGCCGGGCCGCGGCGGCGTCGGCGATCGCGGTGGCCATCGGGACGTCGATGCCCAGCGCGGAGTGGGTGGTGGAGCCGGAGTGGGCGCCGTAGCCGACGATCACCCCGGCAGCACCCGTCCGCATCAGGTGCAGCGCGGTCTGGTAGTTCGACACCCCGCCGACCAGCACCGGGATGTCGAGGTCGGCGATGAAGGTCTTGAGGTTCAGCGCCTCGTCCTCGGCGTCCGGCGAGCCGACGTGCTCGGCCGAGATCACGGTGCCCTGGATGACCAGCAGGTCCACCCCGGCCTTGAGCACCACCGGCGACAGCGCCACGGTGTGCTGCGGTGACAGCCGCACCGCGACTCGGACGCCGGCGGCCTGCAGCTCGCTGGTGCGGCGGGCCAGCAGGTCCGGCGAGACCGGCCGGGCGTAGAGCTGCTGCAACGTGGCGGTGGTGCAGCCGGACTCGTCGGCGATGCTGGCCAGCGCCTCGGCGGGGTCTTCGTAGCGGGCCCACAGGCCCTCGCCGTTGAGCACCGCGAGGCCGCCGAGCCGGTCGATCTCGGCCGCGGTGGCCGGCGAGACCACCGCGTCGGAGGGTGCGGCCACCAGCGGCAGCTCGAAGGTGTGCGCGTCGATCTGCCACGCGGTCGAAACCACCGACGAACCCCGGGTGCGCCGGCTCGGCACCAGCGCCACCTCGTCCAGGTGATAGCCGCGCCGGGCGTCGCGGCCCAGTCCGATCTCCACGGTGTCAGGCATGTGCCAGAGTCTGCCCTATGGCCCGCACCGCGGCGTGCGGGCACGCACCAGGGACGGAGGCTGGCGGGCATGATCGGACGGCTGCATCACCTCGTGCTGGACTGCCCCGATCCGGACCTGCTGGCGCGCTTCTACTCCGAACTGCTCGGCTGGCCGATCACCTGGCAGCAGCCGGACTGGGTGGTGGTGGCCGTGAACGACCACACCTCGGGGCTGGCGTTCCAGCCGGTCGCCGACTACCGGGCACCGGACTGGCCCGACCCGGCCCGCCCGCAGCAGCTGCACCTGGACGTGATGGTCGACGACCAGGCGGCTGCGGCGAGCCAGGTGCTGGCCCTGGGTGCCCGCCGGCTGCCCGGTGCCGATCGCTCGGGCGACGAACGGGCGAGCAGCCGGGCGGCGGGCCGTGGGTGTTCGCCGACCCGGCCGGTCATCCGTTCTGCCTGATCCCCCGGCCGTCCTGGGCGCCGCCGGTGAACCTGTCGAGCCCAGCGCCCGGCGTCGAGCCTAGATGTTCCGGATCGCGTTCCTGGAGCCGAGGATCCCGCCCAACACCGGCAACGCCATCCGGATGGTGGCGGCCACCGGGGCTGAGCTGCACCTGATCGGGCCGCTGGGCTTCGACCTGTCCGACGCCAAGCTGCGCCGGGCCGGCCTGGACTACCACGACCTGGCCACGGTCGTGGTGCACGCCGACCTGGCCGCGGCCTGGGCGGCCTGGGAGGCGGCCGATGGTGGTGGCCTTCGGGTCTACGCCTTCACCACCCGGGCCGATACCTGGTTCACCGACGTGCGCTACCGGCCCGGTGACGTGCTGCTGTTCGGCACCGAGCCCGACGGGCTGCCCGCGACGGTGCTGGGCGATCGGCGGATCAGCGCCGAGGTGCGGATTCCGATGCTGGCCGGCCGGCGCTCGCTGAACCTGTCCAACGCCGCCGCGGTGGCCGCCTACGAGGCCTGGCGCCAGCACGGCTTCGCCGGAGCCTGACCGGGCCGAACGGTCATCCCCGACCGACGCCGCCGGGGCCGAACGGGGCATGATCTGTGCATGCAGAACGCACCGTACGGCTCGTGGACCTCCCCGATCAGCGCGGCCGATCTGGTCGCCAGCGCCCATCCCGTCGGGGGTGGGCGCTACGTGGGCGACCAGGTCTGGTGGACCGAGCAGCGCCCGGCCGAGGCGGGCCGCCAGTCCGTGCGCCGGCTCGGCGCCGACGGCCAGCCGGAGGACGTGCTGCCGGTGCCGTGGAACGCCCGCACCAGGGTGCACGAGTACGGCGGCTCCTCCTGGACGGCCACCGCAGACGGCGACCTGGTGTTCACCGAGTTCACCGACCAGCGGCTGTACCGGCTGACGCCCGGTGCCGGCCAGCCGCAGCCGCTCACCCCGGAGGGCCCGGTTCCGGTCGGGTTGCGCTACGCCGAGCCGCAGCTGTCGGCCGACGGCACCGAGGTGTGGTGCATCCGGGAGGCCCACCAGGCCGACGGCTCGATCCACCGCGACGTCTGCGCCGTGCCGCTGGACGGTTCCGCCGCCGAGGACCCGGACCGGGTCCGGTCGGTGGTCTCCGGGTCGCACTTCCTGGCCAACGCCCGGGTGTCGCCGGACGGCAGCAAGCTGGCCTGGATCGCCTGGGAGCACCCGCAGATGCCGTGGGACGGCACCGAGCTGCGGGTGGCCGACCTCGGCGCCGACGGCACCTGCGGCCCGTGGCGGACCCTGATCGGGTCGAGCACCGAGTCGGTGCTGCAACCGGAATGGGCCGACGACGACAGCCTGTTCGCCATCAGCGACCGGTCCGGCTGGTGGAACCTGTACCGGGTCGGGTTGGACGACGGTGCCGAGCCGCAGCCGCTGTGCCCGCGCCCGGAGGACTTCGCCGGGGCGCTGTGGGTGCTCGGCCTGCGCTGGTACACCCCGCTCGGCGACGGCCGGTTGCTGACCATGCACACCGTCGGGCAGGACCGGCTGGGCGTGCTGGACCCGGCCACCGGCGAGCTGACCGACCTCGACCTGCCCGGCGTGAGCACCATCGCGCTCAACGGCCTCGGTGCCGGCCGGGTGCTGCTGACCTGCGGCGGCGCCCGGATCGGCACCGGGCTGCGAGCGCTCGACCTGGCCACCGGCGAGCTCACCGACCTGCGGTTGAACAACGACCGGCTGCCCTCGGCCGACTACCTGCCCGAGGCCCGGCCGATGACCTTCTCCGGTCCGGGCGGCCGGGACGTGTACGCCTTCGTCTACCCGCCCAGCAACCCCGACTTCGCAGCACCGGAGGGCGAGCTGCCGCCCTACGTCGCCTTCGTGCACGGCGGGCCGACCTCGCGGGTGTCGCCGGTGGTCAACCTCGCCATCGCCTACCTGACCAGCCGCGGCATCGGCGTGGTGGACGTCAACTACGGCGGCTCCACCGCCTACGGGCGGGTGTACCGCGACCGGTTGCGCGGCGAGTGGGGAATCGTCGACGTCGAGGACACCGTGGCCGCGGTGCGCGGGCTGGTGGACGCCGGGATGGCCGACGGCGACCGGCTGGCCATCGAAGGCGGCTCGGCGGGTGGCTGGACGGTGCTGTCGGCGCTGACCGGTACCAAGGTGTTCGCCTGCGGGGTGAGTTACTACGGCGTCGCGGAGCTGGTGAAGTTCGCCCACGACACTCACGATTTCGAATCCCGTTACCTGGACGGGCTGATCGGGCCGCTGCCGGAGGCACTGCCGCTGTATGAGTCCCGCGCGCCGCTGTCGAAGGTGGACCAGCTGTCCTGCCCGGTGCTGCTGCTGCAGGGCCTGGACGACCCGGTGGTGCCGCCGTCGCAGTCGGAGATGTTCCGCGATGCCCTGGTCGCCAAGGGGATCCCGCACGCCTACCTGGCCTATGCCGGCGAGTCGCACGGCTTCCGGCGGGCCGAGACCCAGATCAACGCGGTCGAGTCGGCGCTGTCGTTCTACGGGCAGGTGTTCGGCTTCGAACCACCCGGCGTGCCGGTACTCGAGCTGTGGCGTCCGGACGGGTCCTAGCCTGCCCGGCCTGACGGGTGTCGAATCCGGCGGTGGCCGTTCGTAGAGGAGGTAGCAGGCGGTGCTCGCCGCCGGCCATCTACTCGCAGCTGGGAGACGACGAATGAAGCTGACCCTGCACGCGTTCCTGACCCTGGACGGGGTCATGCAGGCACCGGGCGGTGTGGAGGAGGACCGGGACGGCGGTTTCGACCACGGCGGCTGGCAGTTCCCCTACCGCGACGACATCGGCGGCGCCGCCGTGGTCGGCTGGTTCGGCCACGCCAGTGCCTTCCTGCTGGGCCGCAAGACCTATCAGATCTTCAGCGGCTACTGGCCTCAGGTGAGCGACCCCGACAACCCGATCGCCGGGCCGCTGAACGCGCTGCCGAAGTACGTCGCCTCGACCACGCTGTCCTCTGCTGACTGGCAGGGCACGTCGGTGCTGAGCGGTGACGTGGCGGCCGAGGTCGCGGCGTTGAAGGAGCAGCCCGGCGACGAACTGCAGATGCACGGCAGCGCCGAACTGGCCCAGACCCTGATCGAGCACGACCTGATCGACGAGTACCGGCTGCTGTACTTCCCGGTTCACCTCGGCTCGGGCAAGAAACTGTTCCGGGACGGCCGCCGCGCGGCGGCGCTGCGGCTGATCGATGCGACCACCACCTCGACCGGGGTGCTGATCGCCCGCTACGCGCCGGACGGACCGGTGCGGCACGGCACCTACGAGTTGCCCGACGAGTCGTAGGCCCGCGCAGGGAACTGGCTCAGCGGGGTTTCGTCCGAACTGCTTGCATTCTTCCGCGGGCGGTCGAAGCTGAGGGGGTGACCGCTGCCCCTGACCAGCCGACCGCGCCGTCCGCGTTCGACCTCGTGCGGGCGTTCGCGGATGGCCTGTGGGCGGGGGTGACGGCCTCCCCGCTCACCATGGCGATCGCGGCGGTGTTCGCTGTGCTGATGGCGGTGCGGGTCGTGCAGGCGGTGGCCCATCCGGTCGATCGGCGCGACCCGGTCCGCAGGTTCTCCCGCTACGACAAGGCGACCATCCTCATGCGGGCCGGTGGGCGGTGCGAGCACCACGGGTTGGTCTTCGGCCGGTGCAAGCAGACCGAGCGGCTCGAAGCCGACCACGTGCACCCGCACAGTCGCGGCGGCCAGACCGCGGTGGCCAACGGGCAGGCGCTGTGCCGGCACCACAACCGGGCCAAGCGTGCCAGCGTCCCGTACCGGTGGCAGTTGCGCAGGCTCGAACGGCGCCGGGAGCAGTACTTCCCCCCGTCCGTGCCGAGATCGGTAACCCGCTACGCACCCCGGCGACTGCGCACCAAGAAGTCGGCCAAGACAGCCCCACACGTCACCGGGCGCACCGATATCGACCAGGCAGGCTGATCGGGTCAGTCACGACACTCGACGACGACCGCCTTCCCAGCAGTAAGACAGACCTCGGCAACCTCACAAGTCGTAGATACGACCTCTGCTTCCAGCCTTCCTCGCAGGCAAGCTGTGGTGTGCATGGCGCCTAAAGGACGCGGTACAGCCCTTCGCCTAAGCTGCAGGCGTGACTACTTTGTCCGACGACCTTACGCCAGCCGGTTTCCCCGAGGAGATCATCGGGCGGCAGTCGAGCAGCACCGACTGGCCGGCCCTCCGGGGTTGTCAGGCCGCGACCCTCGTCGCATTCGCGCACGATGGCGGCGGCCACGACGTCGCGCCCGCCGAGCTCGTCGACGAAGCGCTCACCGGCGGCATTGAGCAGCAGGGCGCCGTAGGCGCGCGTCGTCTCTGGGATGGAGTAGCCCTGCATCGTCGTCGGCCAGAGACCGCCGTTCGGGTGGTATTGCAGCGCGTCCAGATCGCGGGCCTCGCAGCCCGCCGCGCGCGCGATCTCGGTCACCTCGCCGGTGGCGCCGGCTGCGTTGGTGGAGAACGTGCCGAGCCGCTTGGCCTCTGCGAAGCAGCGACCGCCGGCCGCCAGGACCACCGCGCCGGCGTCGACGCGCGAGGCTGTCGCCGTCGCGCCGGCCGAGCGTCGCGCGCCAGCCCGCCGGGGACGGGAGCAAGCGCCAGGAGCGGCGCGTGGTCGAGCGTCTCGATGCCCTCCGGCCGACGCGACGGCGGCGCGCAGGGCGGTCGCGATGGCGTGGCCCGGTGCGGTCGCCGACCTGCAGCAGGCGCTTGCGCGTCGCGCCGCCACAGCGGGCCAGCCGGTAGCGGCCGTCGGCATCGTGGGTGAACGCGACGCGGAAGCGCTCGGGCCCGCGATGGCCGCCAGCGCCGCCGCGGTCAGGGCGGCGACGAGCGTCAGATCGGCGGTCTCGTGCGAGCTGTGCATGACGTCCTCGGCGTGCACCGAGGGCGCGTCGTCCTCGCCGAGCGCCGCCTGGATGTCGCCTTGGGCCTTGGCGGTATTGGACGAGGCGACGCCGAGCTTGGTCGCGAGCAGCGACGCGCGCACCGGCGCTCGGCGGCGGCGAGCGCGGCAGTCAGCCCGGCCACGCCCGAGCCGATCACAAGCACATCGCAGCTCCGCTCGGGCACGGCGACAGGCTAGTGGGCCTGCGGGGCGCGGCCGGCCCGTGCAGGGGCCTGCACTGTTGTGCCGGCGTTGATTGCCGCGGCCGGATGAATCCGACCGGGCCGCTCGCGCGAATGTCCCTCTAGATGCCGACGCCAGCACCCGCCTTCGGCCGTGCCTCCCTCGGGCTCGTCGCGCTCGACAGCCCGACCTGGGCGCTGCGGCGCGGCCTGGCCTCGCTGGAGGGCGACCTGCCCGCGGCCATCGTGCGCATCGACGCCAACGGGACATCCGCCGAGGTGCGCAGGGGGCGAGCGCGCTGGCGGCCTCGGCCGGTGCGGCCGTCGCCTGGATCCCCGAGGCAGCGCCCGGTCGCGCTCGCCGAGGAGCTCGCCCTGGCCTGCCCCGACGTCGTGCTCGACTCCGCCCTCTGCGGAGACGAGCTCGTCGGGGGCCCTGGCCGGCACCTCCAGCGTGTGCGACCTCGCCGATCTGCGCACCGATCCCTGGCGGGTGGCAGTGCGCCCGGCAGCGAGGGCGAGGGCGCGCTCGACGGGCTCGACGGCGTCGACGTGATGGGTCGCGGCGCCGACGCCCGACGGCTCGCGGACTGGCTCTCGGCCGGTGTCAAGGTGCCCGTCTGGATCGTCGGCCACGAGCTCGGCATCGAGGGCGTGCGCCTGCGCTTCGGGCGGCACGAGCGCGTCGTGCCGCCGCCGGCGCTCGCGGCGAGCGCCACGCTCGGCGACGCGCTGGATCTCGTGGCCTGCGGGCACGAGCTCGTCCGCGCCCTGCAGGGCTCCGCGGCGCGGCTGCGCCGCGCGGGACTGAGGGCTCAGCGCTCGAACGTCACCGGGTTGCTGAGCGTGCCGACGCCGCTGACGGTGATGTCGACGACGTCGCCCTCGCGCAGGTAGCGCTTCGGATCGCGGGCATCGCCCACGCCGCCGGGCGTGCCGGTCGCGATCACGTCGCCGGGCTCGAGGGTCGTGCGCGAGCGAGACGTAGTCGACGAGCGCCTCGACGCCGAAGATGAGGTTCTTCGTGTTCGAGCGCTGCAGCGTCTCGCCGGAGACGACGGTCTCGATGTCGAGCGCGCCCAGGTCGACGCCGTCGGCGTCGACCAGCCACGGCCCCAGCGGGCCGAACGTGTCGAAGCTCTTGCCGTAGGTGAACTGCCGCAGCGGCGTCTCCAGCTGGCACGGCGGCCGGAGACGTCGTGGAAGCAGCGAGTAGGCGCCGACCGCCGCGCGCGCCGCCTCGCCCGTCGCGCGGTAGACGGCTCGCCGATCACGACGCGCGAGCTCGCCCTCGTAGTCGGGGCGCGTCTCCTCGCGCGGGATCACGATCGTCTCGCCGTGGCCGATCAGCGCGTCGTCCACTTGGCGAAGATGACCGGCACCTCGGGCATGGTCGAGCTCGGACTCCTCCGCGTGGTCGCGGTAGTTGAGGCCGATGCAGATGAGCTTGCGCGGCACGACCGGAGGCGCGAGCGTGACCGACGGCGAGCGCCATGCGGGGCCGTCGGCCGCGCGCGAGCTCGGCCCAGGCCGCGCGCGTCGGGACGAAGCCGAGCTCCCCGGCCGGCCCGGCATCGACGACCTGCGTCGCCCTCGAGCCGGCCGATGCGGTAGTCGCTCGGCCCGGTGCGGTAACGGACTGCCTTCAACGTGTGCCTCCTCGTGGTTCGCCCCCGCGCAGGGTACCCTTGGCCGCATGGCGACCCGTGCGCTGACGCTCGCTGACGTCAACCTGCTCGACCACGACATGTTCGCCGAGCGCGAGCCCTGGGACGTCTTCGAGCTGCTGCAGCGCGAGGCGCCCGTGTTCCGGCACCCGGAGCCCGACGGCGACGGCTTCTGGTGCGTCACGCGCTACGACGACGTCGTCCAGGTGCTCAAGGACACGGCGGACGTTCTCGTCGGAGGCCGGCGGGGCGGCGCTGATCGAGCCGGTGCCCGCCGACGTGCTCGAGGCGCGCCGCAACTTCATGGAGACCGACCCGCCGCTGCACTCGCAGTGGCGCCGCATGTTCGCCCGCGACTTCACGCCGCGCTCGCTCGCGGAACGCTACAGCGAGTACCTGCGCGAGCTCACGCGCACGATGCTCGACGAGACGCTGCCAAGGGCGAGTTCGACTTCGTCGAGGAGATCGCCGGCCCGATCCCGATCCGCGTGCTCGGCCACATGCTCGGCGTGCCCGACGAGCACCTCGGCAAGCTCGTCGAGCTCGGCGACCGCATGCTCGTGCCGACCGATCCCGATCTCACGCCGCCGACGACGCTCACGCCCGAGGAGTCGAAGTACCTGCCGTTCGGCTCGGAGGCCGGCGCGGAGCTGCTCGAGCTCGGCCGGCCGTTGATCGCAGGAGCGCAAGGGGCACCCGTGCGGCGACGTGCTCTCGATCCTCGCGAACGCCGAGATCGCGGGCTGTCCGGTCTCGCAGCACGACCTCGACAACAACCTCGCCCTGCTCGTCGTGGCCGGCAACGAGACGACCCGCCAGGGCATGGCGCTCGGGATGCTCGCGCTGATGGAGCACCCCGACCAGCTCGAGCTGCTGCGCTCCGATCCCGTCGCTGATGCCGACGGCGTGGACGAGCTGATCCGCTACGCCTCGCCCGTCTGGCACTTCCGCCGCACGGCGATCGCCGACAGCGAGCTGCGCGGCGTGCGCATCCGCAAGGGCGAGCGCGTCGTCGTCTGGTTCGCGGCCGCCAACCGCGACCCCGAGGCGTTCCCCGATCCGCACCGGCTCGACCTCACGCGCAAGCGCGACGTGCACGCCGCCTTCGGGCGCGGCGGGCCGCACTTCTGCCTCGGCGCGCACCTCGCCCGGCTCGAGATGGCGATGCTCTTCGAGCAGCTGCTGCCGCGCATCCGCTCGATCGAGCTGACGGCCCTCCGGCCCGCCTGCGCTCGAACTTCACGAACGGCCTCAAGCG